>JAWKTE010000005.1:0-214383 GCA_041401985.1 Phycisphaerales bacterium | reverse complement strand
CTTGCACAGCAGCAGCGACCGGTAGTTTGTGTACGGCCACTGCCACGTCCCGTGCAGCCAATACCCGCGCCGCTCGTAGTACCGGCGCAGGTCAACGTCCGGCTCGGCCATCGACAGCGCCAGCCGCTTGAACCCCCGCCCGATCGCGAACCCCTCGGCCGATCGCAGCAGCGCCTCCCCGACGCCGTGCCCCTGGAACTCCGGGTCCACCGCAAACTGCGAGAAGTGCGCCACGTCCGCCTCGCCGAAAAGCCCCGGCATCTCGTTGGGCTCCTTCTCCTGGAGCAGGATCGTGCCCGCCAGACGCTCTGGGTCCGCCGGCGGCGCGAAATCCGGCAGGCCCTCGAACGCCAGCAGGCACACGCCCGACGCGCACCGCCGACGCGTGACCTCGACGTCCTGACGCCCGGCCAGCGGCTTCATCCCGCGCGCCACCTGGGCCCCGTACGCGCGGTGCAGCAGCGCCGTCACCTGCGCCGGATCGTCCGACTCGCGGATCGCGCGGATGTGCGGGTGGTACAGCGGCTGCGGGCGGCTCAGCGGAGCGTCGGGTTGGGCCGTCGATTGGGCTTGCGACATCGGAACGGGAACTTTAGGCGACGCCTGTCCTCGGTTTCACGGCGGGAGAGGCCGAACGCGGAGACCGCGGAGCCAGGCGCGGAGGGACGCGGAGTTGGATCCGAGTCTCTTCCATGGAGCCCCGCTCTGGACGGGCGCGCGTCCGCGGCACGCATCGACGGGCTCTTCCACCCGGACTTCCCTCCGCGCTCTCCGCGTCCCCCTCCGCGATCTCCGCGTTCGCCCCGTTCCTCCCATACGCTCGACGATGGCCGACCTGCGTCCCACAACCCCCCTACCGACCTCCGGCACCACGCCGATCCGCGTCCGCTACTGCGAGTGCGACCCAATGGGCGTGGCCCATCACGCCGCGTTCGTCCCGTGGCTGGAGATCGCCCGCACCGAACTGCTCCGCGTCGGCGGCGTGACCTACAAACAACTCGAGGCCGCCAGCGTGTTCCTGGTGGTCGCCTCGCTGGACATCAAGTACCGCCGCCCGGGCCGCTACGACGACCTGCTCGAAGTCTCGTGCCGCGTCTCCGGCGGCAGCCGGGTGAAACTCGAGCACGACTACGAGGTCCGCGTGATCGAGCGCGTCGGCGACGACCCCGAGCGCCTCCGCGCCAGCGGCGACGATCTGCTGGCGACCGCCCGCACCACGCTCGTGTGCGTCGGGGCCAACATGGCGGTCCGGGCGCTGCCCGACTGGCTCGCCGCCCCGGCCACTCCAGCCCCCGCCCCACCGCAACCTCGGTAGTCGAGTGGCCCGCGGCACTGGACGCCATCCAACACGGCGCAAAACGAAAAGCGGGGCGACCGAAGCCGCCCCGCCTTCAGGATTCACGGTCGTCTGGTCGGCAGCCGATCAGCGGCGACGACGCAGGCCCAGCACGCCGAAGGCGGCCAGCGCCAGCGTGCCCGGAGCCGGGACAGCGACGTACGCGAGGTTGTCGATCCCCACGCCGCCCGAGCCGTTCGGGAACGTGATGACGGCGCGGTCAAACGACGCGCCCATGGCGTCGGCCTGGCTCTCCGGGAAGGGGAAGGAGCCGACGCCGCCGCCGTAGGTCGCCGTCGCGGTGCCGAGCGAAGCGGCGCCGTTGAACAGTTCGACCTGGTAGCCCATGTTGATCTGGTCGACGAACAGCCAGGAGAACGCCGTCGCCGGGCTGCTGAAGGTGACCTCGAACCCGCCGCCGGCGGCGATCCCGTCGAGACCTTCATTGATCCCGCTCACGGCCAGCGTGTTGTTGAGCGACACGAGCGACTGCCCGGAGCCATTCGACCCCGCGTTGATCACATCGGTGCCCGGAATGAACGAGCCAACCAAGGCCAGACCGGCAAAGCCCTGCCCAGCGCCAACCCCGCCGGCCACCGGGCCGCTGGCCACGAACGGCGCGTCGAAGTCGAGCGTGTTCGTCGCGCCCGCCACCGGGCCCGCGCCGTCGTTGATGACCACGGCGCCGAAAGCCGTGCCGGCCATCGCGGCAACAGCCGCGAGTCCAAGAGCGATCTTCATCTCTTCGTCTCCTCTGTGATGTCTGTGCCCCACGGCGACGAGAACACCTCCCCGCCACGATCTCGGTTCAGCACGGCCCGATCCCGGCCCGCACAACGCAGTGTCCTATTTTGCTTGCCCCGCCCCACCGAAGCAAGGGGCATCGCCCAAATTGCGGGGATTTCTTGCATGCGACGCGCACACAAAGCGTCTCCCGACAGACCTTCCACATTCCGAACGCCAAGCCGCCCCCACCCCGCACTCGTCCCACGCTACAGTCTCGCTCCACGATGCGTCCCCCCCTCCCGCTCCCGATCCTGCAGCCAATCGCTGGCCGAACGCCGGTCGATCCTATACGCCCGATAACCGCTTCGTCTCCTGGCCAAGTCAGTCGCCACTTCGGCCCCGAAGCCAAAGAAAAGTGCGGCGTCGTCGGCGTCTGGGGCCACCCAGACGCCGTCCGCCTCACCTACCTGGCCATGTACGCCCAGCAGCACCGCGGGCAGGAATCGGCCGGCATCGCGGTCTCCGACGGTTCCGGCATCACGGGCCTGGCCGGCATGGGGCTGGTCCCGGACGTGTTCAACCACGCCGCCCTGGCCGCCCTCGAGGCCCATGCCGGCGCGGGCGCGATCGGGCACAACCGCTATTCCACCGCCGGCGGGTCCAAGGAGTGCAACGCCCAGCCGCTCGTTGAGTCCTACATCGGGGGCCAGGTCGCCATTGCCCACAACGGCAACCTCATCAACGGCGACCTGCTGCGCCTGCGCTTCGAGGAGCAGGGCCACATCTTCCACACCACCAGCGACACCGAGGTCATCGTCCACCTGCTCGCCTCCCCCCGCCAGCACAAGTCCGACGACGCCCTGAAGGCCACGCTCCGTCGCCTCGAGGGCGCGTTCAGCCTGGTGATGCTGTTCCCCGACCGCATCGAGGCCGCCCGCGACCCCTGGGGCTGGCGGCCGCTCGTGCTGGGCCGACTGCCCGACGGCCAGCCCGCCGTCGCCAGCGAGACCGTCGCGCTCGACGTGATCGGGGCCCGCTTCGAGCGCGAGGTCGAGCCGGGCGAGATCGTCACGCTCGACAACGACACGCTCGGCGGCCGCCCCGTCAAGTCCCGCGCGTTCGCCCCGCCCTCGGACCGCCTGGCGATGTGCGTGTTCGAGCACGTCTACTTCGCCAGCCCGGCCTCGACCATCTTCGGCCAGAACGTCCAAACCGTCCGCGAGCGCCTCGGCGAGCGCCTGGCCCAGGAGGCCGGCGTCGAGGCCGACTTCGTGATGCCGATGCCGGACTCGGGGCGATCGGCGGCCGCCGGGTACGCCCGGGCCGCCCGCATCCCCTACCGCGAGGGAATCGTCCCGAACCGGTATGTCGGGCGGACGTTCATCAAGCCGACGCAGGAGGAACGCCGCGCCGCCGTTCGCCTGAAACTCAACGTCATCTCCGAGATCGTTCGCGACAAGCGCCTGGTCGTCGTGGACGACTCGATCGTCCGCGGCACCACCACCCGCGAGAAGATGCAGCAGATCCGCGAGGCCGGCGCCAAGGAGATCCACCTCCGCATCTCCTGCCCCCCCATCCGCCACCCCTGCTACTTCGGCGTCGATTTCGCGCGGCGCGACGAACTGATCGCCCACGAGAACGACGAGGAAGCGATCCGGCGTTTCCTGGGCGTCGACTCGCTCCGGTACCTCTCGAAGGAGGGCATGCTCGCGTGCGTCAAGCACGCCCCCGAGAACTACTGCACCGCCTGCTACGACGGCGACTACCGCCTCGACCCCGACCACCCCACCACCGGCATCGTCACCGGCTCCGGGCAGGAGTCGCTGTTCTAGGTGGCGCGGCGGTGGGCCGGCTCTCCAAGCCGGACTCTCTACCACTTCTACTTTTCGTTCGTGCCGAGCGATGGCTTCCTTCGCGACGCCGTCTCCCCTCGCCTCGGCAACATCCATTGGATGGAGCCCGGTAGAACCTGTAGATAGTCCGGCTCGGAGAGCCGGCCCACCACCGCCATGCCCCTCAAACCCGTCCTCACCCTCGCCCACTCCCCCGACGCCGACGACGTCGTCATGTGGTGGCCCCTCGGCGACGCCGAGCGAGGCCGCGCGCCCGCCATCGACACGGGAAAGTGGCTCTTCCAGCCGGTGCAGATCGACATCCAGGAGGCCAACGACAGGGCGATCAACGCCGCGGACCTGGACATCACCGCGATCTCGGCCCACGCCTACCCGCACGTGCAGGACCGCTACCGCATCACCGCGTGCGGCGCGTCGATGGGCGAGGGCTACGGCCCAAAACTCGTCTGCCGCGCGGATGACTCTCGGTGGATCGGGGAGGACTCACCGCAGAGGCGCAGAGAGCACAGAGAGAGGCCGGCTGGTTCTGATTCCGGTTCGGAGACTCGGCCCGAATCCGACGCTCCCTCGCCCGACCTGGATCAGACTCTGCGCTCTCTGCGCCTCTGCGGTGAGTCCCTCTCCATCGCCGTCCCCGGCACCAAGACCACCGCCTTCCTTGTCTTGTCCCTCATGCTCGGCCAGCGGTTCACGCCCAAGCCGATGCGGTTCGACCTCGTCGCCGAGGCCGTGCGCCAGGGCCACGCCGACGCCGGGCTGCTCATCCACGAGGCCCAACTGACCTTCGAGGACCAGGGCCTCCGAAAACTCGCCGACCTCGGCCACTGGTGGAACCGGCGTCACGCCCTGCCGCTCCCGCTCGGGCTGAACGTCGTGAAACGCGACCTGGACACCCGCTTCGGCCCCGGCTCGGTGGACCGCCTCTCGGGCATCCTCGCGGCCTCGATCCGCCACGCGATGGAGCACCGCGACCAGTCGCGCCGCTTCCTGCTCGAGCACCCCGACCGCAAGCCGGAGTGGGAGGACGCCGCCCTGCTGGACCGCTACCTGCGGATGTACGTCAGCCCGATGTCGCTGGACATGGGCACGCTTGGGCGCGAGGCGCTGGCGACGCTGTTCCGCGAGGGCGCGGCCGCAGGCCTGTGCCCCCCCGCCGCCGCCGCCGACGGCGTGCCGGATGTCGCGGGCTGACGGCCCGGGTTGGACCGGCATTTGCAGACTGGGGTTGCGGGCCTCCGGCCCGCTCTTGAAAGGAGCTTCGGTGCGGGCCGGAGGCCCAGCTGAGATGCACTCGCAACCCCAGACCTCGAACTGGGTTCCCCCTACCGCCTTCCCTATTGACCCCCCCACCCCCACCCCCTTCAATACCGACCCGTCCGGGATCGTCCCGGGCGGCATCCAGCACCCGGGCCATCCACCCGCAGTCGTCGGGGGCGTCGCGAGGCCACTCGCTCGCCGGGATCGGCCGCCGCAGGGCGATCGGGCAACCCGATCGCGGCCCGCGGCACCCTCCGCCACAGGCGGAAAAGGACGGACATGGCCAACTACACCGGCCCCAAGGTCAGGCTCTCGCGCCGCGTCGGCGCCCCCATCGCCGACAGCCCCAAGCACACCAGCAAGCGGGCCCTCATCCCGAACGGGATGCACGGGTACCGCGGTCGCCGCCTGCGCGACTACGGCATCCGCCTCAACGAGAAGCAGAAGCTCCGCTACCACTACAACATCCTCGAGCGCCAGTTCCGGCGCTACATCGAGATGGCCTCGGCCGCCCCGGGCAACACGGGCGAGGTGCTCATGTCGCTGCTCGAGCGGCGCGTGGACAACCTGGTCCGCCGGGCCGGCTTCGCCCGCACGATCTGGGCGGCCCGCCAGATGGTCTCGCACGGGCACGTGCTGGTGAACGGGCGCAAGCACGACAAGGCCAGCGCGATCCTGAAGGTCGGGGATGTGGTCTCGCTCAAGCCCAAGATCCAGAAACTCGCCCGCGAGGCGATGGAGGGTCTGGCGGGGCACGAGGTGCCCGGCTGGCTCGAGGTCAACCCCTCGGAACTCACCGCCCGCGTCTCGGCCATGCCCACCACCGACCAGATCCCCTTCGACGTCAACACCAACCTCATCGTCGAGTTCTATCGCTAAACCGGAAGTGACGAAGTGACCAAGAGACGGAGTGACGAAGTGGTTTCGACCATCGTCGCTCCGTCTTTCTTTGGCCGCCCGTCCACGCCGCCGTTTCGCTGCCTCCACTGCGTCACTTCGTCACTGCGTCACTCCGTCACTCCCCCGGCCCACCCATGACCAAGTTCCTCCGCAAGTACAACAAGGTCCTGCTCGTCTTCGCCGGCATCTTCCTGATGGTCGGCTTCCTCGTCGGGCCGGCCATCCAGCAGTTCGGGCCCAACCCCGGCAAGCGGACCGTCGGCTACATCGGACCCGGCAAGGCCCGGCGCGTCACGGCCATGGACATCGGCGTGGCCCAGGTCGAGGTCCAACTCCTCCAACGCTTCACAAGCCCGATGGGCAACGCCGACCGCGGCCAGCCCATCCTCAACTTCGTCTCGCTCGACCCGGACGAAGAGGGCCTGCACTGGTTCCTGCTCACCGAGGAGGCCCGCCGCGCCGGCCTGGTCGCATCGAGCCTCGACGGGGCCCAGTGGATCCCCGACCTGGCCAGCACGCTCGTCGAGCCAATGGCCCGCCAGGCGCTCGCGTTCGAGATGGTCCAGCAGTCGCCCGGCCTGGCCTCGCTGTTCCAGCAGAACCCGGGCCTGCTCAACCAGCTCCCGCAGTTCAACCCGCAGCGTTACCAGGAACTGCTCGTCCAGTTCGGCGGCCAGAACGGCCAGCCCGGCGTGGCCGAACTCCAACTCCGCCAGCGCCGCGAGCAACTCGCCGCCTCCGCCGGCATGACCCTCGAGCAGTTCGACGAGGCCGTCACCAAACTTCGCGGCGTCATGCGACTGGTCACCATCAACCTCGGCGCGCCGGCCTACTCCGACCGGCGCTCCGCCGCGTTCGCCCGCGAGTTCGGCGACTCGGCCGAACTCGACTACCTGTTCATCACCGGCTCGCGCCTGGCCTCCGAGGTCGGCGAGCCGACGCCCGAGCAGCTCCAGGCCCACTTCCAGCGGTACCGCGACGCCGAGCCCGGCTCGGGCGAGAACGGCATCGGCTACATCCAGCCGCCGCGGGCCCGCCTCGCGTGGCTCACGCTCGACCGTGCCGCGATCGTCGCCGCGGTCGACCAGTGGACCATCCCAGCCAACGCCGACGGCACCGACCCGCGCGTCGAGCGGTGGTCCACCAACCGGATGATCTACCCCGGCACGTTCACGCAGGAGCAGGCCAACGTCGAGCGTGACCTGCGGACCAGCAAGGTCGCCGAGATCATGGACCTGGCCCGACGCACGATCCTGCAGCGTGCCCACGAGGGCACCCGCTCGCTCGAGCGTGAGGGGCCGTATTACGTCCTGACCCCGTCGTACCAGCGCCCCAGCCTCGAGTCCATCGCCGCCACCGTCGCCGGGGCGGTCCTCGACCAGACCGGCGTCGCGATCCCGCAGCCCGCGGTCACGATCCTCAGCAGCGGCTGGCAGACCCGCGACGACCTGCAGACGCTGCCGGGCATCGGCCGCAGCGCGATGCGCCAGGGCGCGAGCATCATCCCGTTCCCCGACGCCGTCCTCGGCGTGCGCGAACTCGACGATGAATCGACGCTTGGCCTGCAGGTCGGCGTCCTGGCCGCGGATCGCCCGCTCGAGGACTCGTCCGGCAGCCAGTACTTCCACGTCGTGCTCGACGTGCGCGACACCGGCCCCGCCGAGTCGATCGACGAGGTGATCGACCAGGTCCGGACCGACCACATCGCCCTCCGCGGCTACGAACGGCTCGTCGCCCGCATGGACGACCTCCGCCGCCAGGCGATCGAGGGCGACCTGGCCTCCATCGCCGCCCAGTTCCCGCCGGAGAACGCCGCCCCGGAGAACGGCGAACCCGCCGGCCCGCTGGCGGTCCAGCCGGGCGTGCCCGTCAGCGAAATGCCCAACCCGTCGTTCCCCCCGCCGCTGGGCGACGAGGATTTCTGCCAGGCGGCCATGGCGGCTGCCCGCACGCTCGATCCGACCGTGCCCGCCCCCGCCCAGCCGGTCGAGCAGCGCACCATCGTGCAAGCCATCCCCAGCGCAATGGGCGTCGCCGTCGCTCGCGTCGTCTGGTTCGCGCCGATCACGCAGGAGCAGTACCGCGGCTTCGCGGCCGGCGGCATGTTCAACACCGTCCTTCGTGAATGGACCGAGCGTGCCGACGTCTCCGGCCCCGACCTGGCCATGACCGCCTACACCCTCGACGAACTCAAAGCCCGCTGGAACTGGGTCGAACCCGACGCCTCCAACCAGCCCTGACACCCCACGCGACAGACACCCGCTCAACGAGAGACGCCACAACCAACATCCAAGCCCCCCCTCTCTTTCTCTCTCTGTCTCTTCGTCTCTTCTCTCTCCGTCTCTTCTCTCTCCGTCACTTCGTCACTCAGTCACTTCGTCACTCCACCCCTACCATCCCCAATGTCCACCAACGCCGCCCTCGCCCGACGCTTCGAGCAGATGGCGACGATCCTCGAACTGCTCGGCGAGGACAAGTTCCGCGTCAACGCCCACGCCCGCGCCGCCCGCACCATCGAGAACCTGACCCAGGACGTCGGCGCCATCGCCGCCGACCGCGACGCCCTGCTCGCCCTCGACGGCGTCGGCCCCAAAGTCGCCGACAAGATCCAGGAGTTCGCGACCACCGGCAAGATCAAGGAGCACGTAGAACTGCTGGCCCGCATCCCCGCCGGCCTGCTCCAGGTTCTCGATGTTCCCGGCCTCGGCCCCAAGACCGCCAAGGCCCTGTGGGAGACGCTCAACGTCGAGAGCCTCGCCGACCTCAAACGCGTCATCGCCGACAAGTCGATCCTCACCGTGCCGCGCATGGGCGAGAAGGCCGCCCAGAAGATCGCCGCCGCCATCGAGATCGCCGAGCAGGGCGCGGCCCGCCTCCCGATCGGGCAGGCCATGCCCATCGCCGTCGCCATCGTGGAACGCATGCTCAAGGTGCCGGGCGTCGCAAGCGCCGCCTTCGCCGGCTCGCTCCGACGCGGCAAGGAGACCGTCGGCGATATCGACATCCTCGCCACCGCCGCCGACCCCGCCAAGGCCCACGACGCGTTCTGCAGGATGAAGGGCGTGCGCCAGGTCATCGTCTCGGGCGAGAGCAAGTCGTCGGTCCGCATGGCGATCGAACTGGACTCGTCGTCGGAAGCCGACCGCGACATCACCGCCCAGGGCAACGCAGACGCCCCCCCCCCCACCGATGCACCCGCCAACGGAACCGCCGCCACGCCCGAACGCACGATCCAGGTCGATCTCCGCGTCGTCCCCGAATCCTCTTGGGGCGCGGCCCTCATGTACTTCACCGGCTCGAAGGAGCACAACGTCCGACTCCGCGAACGCGCCCTCAAGGCCGGACGCTCCCTCAACGAGTACGGCCTCTACCCGAACGACGACGACCCAACCCCGCCCCACAAACGCGGCATCAAGCCTATCGCCGGCGCGTCAGAACAAGAGGTCTACCAGGCGTTCGGCCTCCCCGTCATCGCCCCCGAACTCCGCGAAGACCGCGGCGAGATCGACGCCGCCGAGAAGAACGCGCTGCCCCGCCTCATCGAACTCGCCGACATCAAAGCCGAACCTCCACACACCGCTGCTCTCCGACGGCGTGCTCTCCGATCGAGCAACTCGCCGGCGAGGCCAAACGCCGGCTTCCACACCATCGCCGTCACCGACCACTCGAAGTCGTCGGTGATCGCGGGCGGCCTCCAGCCCGACCGCCTCCGCGAGCACGCCAAGGCGATCCGGCGCGCCGCCGCGGCCACGAAGGGCATCGCCATCCTCGTCGGCTCCGAGGTCGACATCCTCGCCGACGGCTCGCTCGACTACGACGACGACACGCTCGCGCTGCTCGACATCGTCGTCGCCAGCCCGCACGTGGCCCTCTCGCAGGACACGAAAGCCGCCACCAAACGCCTGCTAAAGGCCATCGAGCACCCGCGCGTGAACATCCTGGGCCATCCGACGGGGCGCCTCATCGGGCGGCGCGCCGGGCTCGAACCCGCGATGGACGAGATCATCGCCGCGGCCAAGCAGCACAACGTCGCCCTTGAGATCAACGCCCACTGGATGCGCCTGGACCTGCGCGACACCCACGTCCGGGCCGCGGTCGAGGCCGGCTGCCTCGTCGCCATCGACTGCGACGTGCACGCCCCGACCGACTACGACAACCTCCGCTACGGCGTGCTGACCGCCCGTCGCGGCTGGCTCACCGCCGAGCAGTGCGTGAACTGCTGGGACCACGCCCGCCTGCACGAGTGGCTCGCGAAGAAGCGCTGACCAACACCCCCCGCGCGCGAGCCGGGGCGTCCCCGCCCCGGTCCGAGTGGCACAGGACTGTGTCCTGTGCCGGCGGCGCAGCCGCCGACGCTGCGGCCCGCGATGCCGATCACACCCGCCGAGTGTGGCCCGCTCCCTCCGTTACACTCGCCCGATGCCAGCCACACCCCAACCCGCCGGCTACTCCGGCACGCCCCTGCCCAAGAAACTCGGCATCCAACCGGGGCACACCCTGGTGATCCTCGACGCCCCCGACGATTTCGACGCGCTGCTCATCCCGCTCCCCGACGACGTGACCATCCGGCGCGACCTCCGCGCCAAGTCCCCAATCGACGTCGCCATCGCCTTCGCCACGACGAGCGACCGCATGGCGGCCCGCGTTGGCACGCTCCGAACCCGCATCGCCTCCAACGGCGCGATCTGGTGCGCCTGGCCGAAGCGAGCCTCGGGCGTGCCGACCGACATCACCGAGGACGTCGTCCGCCAGATCGCCTTCGAGCACGCGCTGGTCGACAACAAGGTCTGCGCCATCGACGCCACATGGTCGGGCCTGCGACTGGTCATCCGCCTCAAAGACCGGTGATGCGCGCGGGCGGCACCGCGTTGTTTCGAGCGATTCAGAGACCGTCAGTTCCAGTCGTCATCCCGCTCGCGCGACCCGCCGCCGCCGCGCTCCTGGCGTCCGCCCCGTCCTCCACCGCCGCCGCCGCGTGGGCTGGGATCGCCGAACCCTCCCCCACCGCCACCCCCACCGCTGTATCCGCCGCCACCGCCGCCGTATCCGCCGCGGCCCCCTCCACCACCGCCGCCTCCAAAGCCACCCCGTCCTCCACCACCACCGCCGAATCCGCCACGCCCTCCACCGCCACCACCACCGAATCCGCCGCGCCCGCCGCCGCCGCCCTGGCGCTCCCGCGCCTCGTTGACCACCAGCGGACGCCCATCGACCGCGCGCCCGTTCATCTCGTTGATCGCCGTCTGCGCCTCGTCGTCGTTCATCTCGACGAACCCGAATCCGCGCGAGCGCCCGGTCTCGCGGTCGGAGACCACCTTCGCATCGGTGACCGGTCCGAACTCCTCGAACAACTGGCGCAGGGAATCATCGGTCGTGCTGAACGGCAGGTTGCCAACGTAAATCCGCATGACTCACGGTCCGGGGGTGCCCAGGAGATTGGAGCGCACGCAGCAACGACGCCCCACTCCTGGCCCGGGAGCGCCGCTCGGCCCGCGCGGCCCCGGCACCCGCCAGAACAATCCACGCGTGCCACCAAGATACAAAGACCGCCCAGTCACCGTCCAGCGGGGGCGGCCCTCCGAGGAAACTCGGGATGCGTTACCAGGCCAGTTGACTTGTTCTTATGGTGTCCGGTATCTTTTCGCCGCTGGCCCCGCCCGTCTCCGCCCGTCTCTGCGCGGACGGGCGGCGAAACGGAGGGTCCCATGGTCAAGGTCATTGCCATCGTCGTCCTGCTCGTCGCGGCGTTCGTCGGCGCCGCGTACTTCATGCAGGAAGGCCCGTCGCCCTACGACCTGCCCAGGGCCGTGCCGATCGATCCGCCCGCGGGCGCGACCGTGCTGCCCGACGAGGTCCGCGCCGCCGACGTGCTCAGGCCCGTGTTGACGCTGCGGGGCGAGGCCGCCGAGGCCGCCGCCGCCGAGTGGATCGGCCTGTGGTCGCCGATGCGCGGCTGGCAGGGGGCGGTCAAGCGGATCGAGGTCCGCGCCGACTCCACCTGGTTCAGCGTCGACATGTACGACTCGACGATCATCGGCAACCAGCTCTACCTCGAGGTGGTGGTGCCCGGCGGCGTGCCGCAGATCAAGGAAGGCACGCCGGTGATCGTCCGCGGGCGGATCTCCAACGTGATCCCCAGCCCGGACGTGGCCCTTGTGCCGGGGCGGGTCTGCATCGACCAGGCGACGGTGATCTCGCCGGCGACGCCGGAGTAGGTGGACGAACCAGTGAATCGGACGGCGCCCGCGCCTCTCCCCCGCGTGCGGGGGAGATGCCGGACGAGGCGCTGCGAGTCCGACAGAGGGGGCAGCGCTCGATCGCACTCGCCCTCCGTATCGAGATCCCCGCTACCGCGGCAACTCCAGCGTGATCTCCCGCCGCCGCGTCTCCCCCTCGTCCGACGCGACCTCGATCGTCACCTCGACGGGCGCCCGCAGCCGCAAGTCCGCGGCATCCAGCGCCTCGCAGAACGCCTGCACCGTGCCGACCGGGCTGCCCTCGACCGCCACCACCCTGCTGCCGCGTCGCAGGCCCGCCCGCGCCGCCGGGCTGCCGGGGATCACCAGGTCGAACGCCGGCGTCGCCCCGGGGTCGGTCCGCTCGAGCCTCGCCCCGATCGACACCAGCGACGTGATGATGTTCTGGCGCACCAGGTCCGGGCGCTCGAACTCGCCGACCCGCACCGTGACCGTCCGCTCCGTGCCCGCCCGCCACAACTCGATCCGCGCGTCGTGCCCCGGCTCCATCGTGCTGATGATCGACCGCAGCATCTCGACGCCCGTGATCCGCTGCCCGTCGATGCCGGTGATCACGTCGTCGCGCTGCAGCCCGCCCCGGGCCGCCGGACCGTCGGCCACGACCTGCGGCACGTGCACGCCCAGCCCGATGTAGCCCAGTTGGTCCCGCAGGTACGCCGGCCCGTCGAACACCGGCAGGTTGATCCCCAGGAACCCGCGCCGCACCTGTCCGTCCTCGATCAGTTGCCCCGCCACGAACTCCGCCACCCGCACCGGGATCGCGAACGAAATCCCCGCCGACTGGCCCTGGTCGGTCGTCCCGACCGTGTTCGTGTTGTTGGCGATCGCCACGTTCACGCCCACGACCCGCCCGAGCACATCAACAACCGGCCCGCCCGAGTTGCCGGGATTCACCGCCGCGTCGAACTGGATGAAGTTCGAGAAGCCCCCGATGTTCGCGTACGTCGTGGACTCTCGCCCCAGCCCGCTGACGATCCCCTCCGACATCGAGAACTTGAAGTTGAACGGCGAGCCGAACGAGTACACCTTCTGCCCCACCTGCAGCGGCTCGGTCGAGCGCGGCAGCGCGAGCAGTTCCTCCAGCGGCGTGATCCGGATCACCGCGATGTCCGTCCCCGGGTCGATCCCCACCAGCGACGCGTCGTACAGCCGCCCGTCGTTGAACTGCACGGAGATGTCCGTCGCCGACGCGACCACGTGCGCGTTGGTCACGATGTAGCCGCGCTCGTCGTACACCCAGCCCGAGCCCAGCGAAGACGCGTTGAAGCCGTTCGTGCCCGTCGTCCGCACGTCGATGTGCACGACCGAGGGCAGCACCGCCTCGCCCACGTTCGCCGTCGCCAGCGACAGACGCTGCAGGATGTCGTCGTCGGCCAGCGCCTGGCGCGCCGCCTGGGCCCGGGCCGCGGCGTCCGCCGCCCGGATCATCCGCACCGCCGCCGGAGCCGCCACGAGCGTCACGAGGGTCGTGAGCAGCACCACCAGCGCCGGGCCGAAGGTCACGAATCGTCGCATCGGGCCTCCACTTCGCCGCTTCCCGGCAGCCGCCCCCCGTCCCATGTTCCGTTATCGACCCGCCACCGGATCGGATGCAGGCCTGATCTCGCCGGACCTGCCCTCGCCGGGCTTGATCTCCGCCGGAGCCGCCCCGCTCTGCCCTGCGGCCCCGAACCGCTCCGCCTCCCCCACTTTCATCCGATACCGCTCCCCGCCGATCTCGCCTGACTTGACGCGCCGCACCCACTCCCGCCCCGCCGCCACGATCGCATCCCCCAGCGCCGCCGCCGGGGCCGCAAACCGCGGCGTCTGCTCCGACATCCCCAGCAGGTCCTGCACCACCAGCACCTGCCCGTGGCACCGCGTCCCGGCCCCGATCCCGATCAGCGGCACGCGCGTCGACGCCAGAATCCGCTGCGTCACCTCGTCCGGCACCGCCTCGACCAGCAGCATCACCGCCCCGGCCCGCTCCATCGCCACCGCGTCCGCCACGATCCGCTCGGCCTCCGCCGCCGTCCTGCCCGCCGAGCCGTACCCGCCCGTGAGCGCCGCCAACTGCGGCCTCGACCCGACGTGCGCGCACACCGGGATCCCCGCCCGCGCCATCTGCCCCACCAGCGGCGCGAACGACGCATCGACCTCCAGTTTCACGATGTCGGCCAGCCCCTCGGTCAGATACCGCCCGGCGTTCCGCAGCGCCTCCGCGTCCGACGTGTGGTACGACAGGAACGGCATGTCCCCCATCACCACCGTGCCCGGAGCCCCCCGCTTCACCGCCGCCGTTAGCGCCAGCGACATCTCCAGCGGCATGTGGAACGTCCGCGGGAACCCGAGCACCACCTCCGCCGCGGTATCCCCGACCAGCAGCACATGCACGCCCGCCCGCTCAAGCAGCCGCGCCATCGTCGCGTCATACGCGGTCAGGCACGCGAACGCCTCGCCCCGGGCCGCCATCGCGTTGATGGTCCGCAGCGTCACAGGCTCGGGCCGCGCGGCTCCGTGACCCGGGCCATCGGCGATCGCGCCCCGATCGCTCCCCGCCCGCACGCCGTTCGTGTTCCCGCTCGCGTCTTCCACGGCCACAACTGTAGGGGTTCGTCCCGCCCGCCAATGGCGGCATCCCCGTCCGCTCCCTAGCGTTGACTCCCTCGCCGCGGCCTGCCCTTCAGGAACGCCGCGGCACTCGACCCAAGGAGCGGGCATGCCAGCACCTGGCCTCACCACACTCGCCGCCGCCGAGGCCCCCGCCCTGTCCGTCGACCTGCTCATCGTCTTCGCCACCGCGACGATCGTCACGCTCGCGCTGCGCCACCTCCGCGTCGCCACCATTCCCGCCTACCTCGTCGCGGGCGCGATCGTCGGCCCCGACGTACTCGAACTGGTGAACCCCGACAGCGTCGGCGGCATCGCCTCCCTCGCCATCATCCTGCTCATGTTCGGCATCGGCCTGCACATGGACCTCAAGGAACTTCGAGGCGACCTCCTGCCCATCTTCGGCGTCGGCGCCGTCGCCACCCTCCTGGTCATGCTCGTCGTCTGGCCCGTCGCGATGCTCTTCGGGCTCTTGCCCCCCGCCGCCCTGGCCGTCGGCATGGCGATCTCGATGTCCTCGACCGCCGCGGTCCTCCGCACCCTCCAGCAGCGCCGCGAGATGAAGTCCTTCCACGGACGCGTCTCCTTCGGCGTGCTCATCGTCCAGGACCTGCTCACGATCGTGTTCCTGGCCCTGATCCCCACGCTTGGCAACTGGGCCGAGTCGCTCGCTCCCGTCGCCGAATCAGCCGCGGCCACCGCCGCCCACGCCGCCGAGGCCGCGGGCGCGACGCCCGCAACCGCGCCCAAGACCATCTGGAACCTGCTCCTCCAAGGCGCGCTCACCATCGCCGGCGTCGCCGCCATGATCGCCGCCGGACGCATCATCCTCCCCCGCCTGCTCGCCTTCGCCGCCAAGGACTCCTCACCCGATGTGCTGCTGGTCGTCGCCGGCGCGGTCGCGATGGGCGCCGCGGTGCTCACCGGCATTCTGGGCCTCAGCCCGGAACTCGGCGCGTTCGTCGCCGGCTTCCTCCTCGCCGGAACCCCCTTCAAGCACCAGGTCTCCGGCCAACTCACGCCGATGCGCGACCTGTTCATGGCCATCTTCTTCGTCGCCGTCGGGCTGAACCTCCCGCTCATGCAGGTCCTGGGCATGTGGTGGATCGTGCTGCTCGCGGTCGCCGCGTGCATCGCCATCAAGACCATCGGCAACGCTGGCACCCTCTGGCTCGGCGGGCTGTCGGCCCCGGTCGCCTTCGCCGTCGGGCTTGGCCTCTCCCAGGCCGGCGAGTTCACGCTCGTGATCCTCCAGTTCGCCGAGGACCAGAACGCCATCGACCAGCGCACCCTCGGGGCCGCCACCGGCG
The DNA here is from genome assembly GCA_041401985.1 of Phycisphaerales bacterium. Lineage (GTDB taxonomy): Bacteria > Planctomycetota > Phycisphaerae > Phycisphaerales > UBA1924 > JACKHA01. Next base: position 198,155 of record JAWKTE010000005.1, on the reverse strand, counting down.
TCGTGGCCATCACCCTCATGCTCACGCCCGCGCTGATGTCGATGGGCCGACGCCTCGGCCCGCGCCTGACCAACGTCAAGTCCGTCCGCCTCCTGCCCTTCGCCGTCATGCGGGCCTCGCCGCTGGGGGCCGACGGCCTCACCGGCGCGATGGACCAGCACGACGACGACGCGAACGGCGCCGTCGAGAAGGCTAGGGTCATCATCGCCGGCTTTGGCCCCGTCGGACGCGCCGTCGCCCAGCGCCTCGACCTGCTCGGCGCCGAGTCCACCGTCATCGAACTCAATCCGTCCACCGTCAAACGCCAGGGCGGACTCGGTCGGCGCGTCGTCTATGGCGACGTCACCAACCCGGAGGTCCTCGAGTCCGCCGGAGCTCGCGAGGCCGACGCGTTCATCCTCACCATCCCCGACGACGAGGCCTCCCTCCGCGCCGTCCGCGCCGTCCGCGACCTCTCCCCCACCATCTTCATCGCGGCCCGGGCCTCGTTCCTGTCCAAGGGCCTGCTCGCCCGCCAGCAGGGCGCCGACCACGTCACCATCGAAGAGATCGCCACCGCCGAGTCCATGGCCGAGCAGGTCCAGCGCGAGTTCGCCAAACGCCGGGCCACGGCCAACGGGCAAAACGCCGACGCTGCCGACGCCCCCGGCCCGCCGCCGACCTGAGTTCCCTGTGCCACGACCATCGCGGCTCGAAGCGATGGTCGTGCGATCAATCACAACGCCACGCATCCGCAAGGCGGGAACTCCGCACGCTCCGCTCACCGCCAGAGGTACTCACCGCAGAGTCGCAGAGAGCGCTGAGGAATGCACGCGCACAATGGTCTTGGCCTTCCTCAGCGTCCTCCGCGCCTCCGCGGTGAGTCCTTTCGTTCCCGCCCCGGCACGCGTGCCACGACCATCGCGGCTCGGAGCGATGGTCGTGCGATCAACGACAGCGCCACGCACGCGCAGGCCGCATCATCGCTGAGATTCGATCGGCGCCCGAAGCGTGCCGCGGAAAGACGAAGCACGCGCCGGGCAGTGCGAGTTCGCCCTTATCCATGCCTTCCTCAGCGTCCTCTGCGACTCTGCGGTGAATCCTCCCCTTCCCGCCCAGAGCGCAAGCAGACGCCGTCGGATCCGCGTCACCTCAGCCGCACATCCCGCCACGCCGGGAACGTCTCCCGCCAGCCCCGCACAGCCGCGGCCTCCACCTCCACGCTCAGCACCGCCTCCTCATCGCCCAGTTCCCCAAGCACCTCGCCCCGCGCCCCCACCGCGATGCTCCCGCCGGCGTACGACAGGTGCGGATCCGAACCCGTTCGGTTCACGCCGAGCACGACCGCCTGGTTCTCAATGGCCCGCGCGACCAGCAGCGCCCGCCAGTGGGCCTGCCGCGCATCCGGCCAGTTCGCCCCGATGGCGAAGCACTCGGCCCCCAACGCCAGCCCACGCCGGAACAACTCGGGGAATCGCAGGTCGTAGCAGATCGCCGGGCAGACGGTCATCGCCGCCTCGCCCGACCCGTCGCCCGACGCGCCACCCCACGAGTACGCCATCACGTCGCTGCCGCCGACAAACCGCTCCGGCTCGCGCCCGAACGAGAACGGATGGATCTTCGCGTACGAGCACACCAGCCGCCCCGCCGGATCGAACACCGGCGCTTCATTGCTCGCCTTCGCCGCGCCGTCCGCGAGCACGGTCCGCCCGCCCTGCACCCACACGCCCAGCCGCGTCGCCAGGTCGCGTAGATACCCAAGCACAACGCCATCGCGATCGGCGGTCGTGCCGGTGTTCAGGCTAAACCCCGACGAGAACATCTCCGGCAGCAGCACCAAATCGTCTCGTGCGACATCGACGCCGCGCAGCAGACCATCGACTCGCCCGAAGTTGGCGTTGTCGTCCTCCCACGCGATATTCATCTGGACGAGGTGGGCCCGCATGACCGAACCCTAGCGCGATCGCCAGCCCGCACGTGACAGATCACAGCGACCACGCCACTCTTCAGGCAACGGTCGGCCCGTCGCCCGGGTGGCTCTCGTCGGCCCCCGGCGCGGCCGCCACGCTCGACGCCTCCTCCGCCCGCCGACCCGTGCCCATCTTCGGCAGCACCTGCGTGATCGCCCCGCAGTCCGGGCACACCACGCCGTACGCCCCCGCCACGATGCGGCCGATGTCCTTCCCGCATCCATAGCACGTCGGCTGGGCCAGGCGGTGGGCCATCTGGTTCACCAGCACCGCCGCCGCCGCGAACGCCACGCCGAGCACCGGCAGCGCGGGCAGCGCGAACGCCGCCGTCACCGTGAACCCGGCCACGATCAGCCCCACCACCCACGCGAGCGTCCGCAGCCGCAGGCGGTGCATCCACGTCGCCGCGGACCGGGCCGCCCCGGTCGCCGCCTGCCTCGCCCTGGAACCGCCCGACTTCGCCACGACACACTCCCGATCCCGCCCGTCCGCGGGGACGCTATTGAACCACGCCACCCGCCCGGCGTCTACCCTGTTCATTCGCCAACCGAGGCCCGCGAATGCACTCCATCGGCACGGCCATCCTGGGCGCCTTCGAACTTCTCCGCCTGGCCGTCGTCAGCCGCTTCCGCCTCCGCGGCCCCTACTGGTCCTGGCGCTGGCACACCGCCTTCGGCCGCGGCTCGCCCCCCCGCCCGGAACTCCTCTGGGCCATGCTCCGCTTCGGACGCTGGGCCCGCCGGATGCGTCGGTTCTGAACGTCGCGCCACTGTAAAGCCCGTGTAAAGACCATCGCCCCGGGCACCCGTTCAGGCGGACTGTCCGCGCGGCCGATGCTACCCTGTCAACCCGATTCTCCCGCGGCCCGCGCCCCCACCGCCCTGGAGCAGGACATGTCCGAGCAGCAGACCTCCATCGCCGCCGCCGACGCCGCGGGCGGGCAGTTCGCCAAGGCCTTCCTTCCCGGTTTGGTGCTGGGCCTGGTGCTGGGGTTGTTCATTGGGGCGTGGATCCCCCCATTCCTGGGAAACAAGCCCGAACTCCAACCCCCCGAGCCGACCCGCAACCCCCAGACCCCCGAAGAACGCCTCCGCGGCGAGGGTGGCCAGCCGACGCCCAATCCCGAGAACGCCGGCGAGCCAGCCCCCGAAACGGGCGGGCACGCCGAGCCAACCGGAGGCTGAGCACGAATCCGGGATTCAGGCCGCGCGGGCCGAGCCACCAGGTTCCGGCGGGATGATCTTCTTCGCCGACAACCGCATCTCGTCGTATCTCGCCCGCAACTCTTGATCTCGCAGGATCTTGTACGCTTTGGTGACCCGCGCCAACTGCTCGCTGGCGTCGGCCTCGTCGCACACGTCCGGGTGCCAGCGCCGAACCAGAACTCGGTACGCCCTGGCCAGTTCATCCGCCGAGGCGTCCGGCTCGACCCCCAGGATCGGATACAGGTCTTCCACCTCGACCGACGCATAGATCTTCCGCCGGGCCTGGGCCTCGGTTTCTTCCTGCGACGGCCCGGAGTCGTGCCCCTTCTGGCCGATGTGGCGCAGGCGGGCCCGGGTCTCCTTGTCCGCGTCAAGAAACTCGACGCCGTACTCGTGCGCGCGGGACAGCAGCCCGGCCCGCTTAACCCACGCCACACGCCCGCGCAGATGGATCGGCCCGGCGCCGGCGACGAGGGTGAAACGCTCGACGCCGCCCTTGGCGACGATCGGCGGGCCGTCGCGCCGCACCCGCATGCCGCCGACCGACAGGTCCACGACCTCGCCGAAGGTGAACGAGGGCAGGTCGCGGGTCTGATAACGCTTGGCCTGGCGACGTTGTGGGCCGGCGTGCTCGCGGGTCCGCTTTGGCTTGGCTCGGCCCATGAGCCTCGGATCGGCTGCATTGGGGGGCGGGGTTGGTCGATCCAGTGCGATGGAGTTGGGCTGGGCCGCGCAGGCCGTACGGCTGTTTGTTGGGCGCCGCGCATGGGGATGAGCAATCGCCGAAAATCGGGCCGGCTGGTGTGCGAGGGCCTCGCCTCGGACCTGGGGGAGGTCCGTGACCTGTCGCCGCGCGGCTGCCGCATCCGGGCCAAGTCGATGGGGGCGATGGCCCTGGGCAAGCGGTTCCTGCTGTCGCTCACGGGCGAGGGGTGCGTGCTGCTGGTCGAAGCCCGGATCGTGCGCCGCCAGCGACTGAGCATGTTCCAGCACGAGTACGGGCTCGAGTTCATCGATCCGACGCCGGAGCAGACGGCCACGATCGGCGAGATCGTTCGGAGCACGGCGGTGAACCGGCTCATCCCGTCGATCGACGAGGCGGCGCGTCGGGCGATGTGACGCTCGGGCATTGTCGGCATCCGCAACGCGAGTTCCGGGGGGCCGGCGACGCCCGTGTCGGCGGCGACGCGGATTTGTTGCGCGCCCAGGATTGCCTGTTCAGGCGGCGGATTGCGTATGTCGTGTGCAGCCGCGGCCCGCGGCACTGTCACGGGGCGGTCACGGGTCGGCGTCAAAGAGTGTGCGGATGGGGCGTGAGTGCAACGCCTCGTCCATCGCTCCGAATGAGAGAGGGCCGCACGAAACGGCCCCGCGGAGCGGAAAGGAGCAGCGCCATGGAACACGACAGGAACAACCGACGCAACGCCCGCCGGCGCACGGACCAGACCAGCCCGGCGAAGGCCCAGCAAGACAAAGCCAAGCGGATCGAGGCCGCCGAACCGGCCCCGCTGCCCAAGCAGATCGTCCACGCCGAGCCTTCCGACCTGACCGACAGCGACGCGGCGATGCTCTTCGAGGCCGCCGAGGCGTTCGTGCGGGCCATCTCGACCGAGGACCCGGCCCAGGGCGAGCAGGCGGCGATCGCCAGCGCGATGCAGGCCGAGGCGCTGGCGCCGTTCGACGGGCCGGTCGTCAACGAGGCCGTGGCGTTCCTGCGGCGGATGGGCTACTTCGAGCGCAAGGCCGCGTGATGGGCTGATGAACCACTCCCGGGCGGGCCGCGGCGTCGGCCCGGGTCAAAGCGACTCACTTCTCTCTCCTCTCTCAGAACGGGGGCGTGCGGGCGAACAGCCCGCACGCCCGTATTCTTTGAAGCATCGCCGCGGCGCTCAGCCTTCGGACGGCACGTCGGGCAACCTGTCGATCCCGGCTTCAAGCGCGGCGATCATCGGCGGCAGATGCACGCGGAGCACGCGCCACAGCTTCGCGGGGATCAACCGGTCGTACTCGTGCGAGAGTATGTGTCGTGTGCCGACGATCTGACGCCACGGCACACGGGGATGCGCCCTCGCGCTTCGTCGCTGACCCGCGACGCGGCCTCGCCGATGGCCTGGAGGTACCAGGCGAGCGACGTCTGGAACACGCGGCGTCGATGGAACTCCTGCTCTTCGATATCGGCAAACTCGGCAATTGCCTCGCGGGCCAGCACGAGCATGTGCAGCGCTCGGACGCGGTCGTCGGGGCCGGGCTGGCGGCGCTTACGCGGCATAGGCGACGACTGAGGATTGCAGCACGCGTCGGAGATTGGCGTCGGTGAACATCTCCGGCGTCTTCAGGTCCACCTCCCGCCCGAAGAGGTCCGACAGGTCCTGCTGCATCCCACCGAGTTCGAACAGGTCGGGGTCGACACCCGCCTGGAACTCGACGAGGATGTCGATATCCGAGTCCGGCCCGAAGTCGGGACGGAGGGCCGAGCCGAAGATCCGCAGCGACGCGACGCGATAGCGCAGGCAGAACCGCGCCAAGGCGGCCGGATCGGGGTGCGGACGTGGACTCTCCATTGCCGTGATTCTATCGGCTGGGTGGCGGTCGCGCGTGATGCTGCACGCACGCTGGCCCGAACCCGTGGACGCTTGTGGTCGGGGACATCGACTCGCTACAGGCGGCCGAGCCACCAGGTCGCCTGGTCCACGATCGGCTGTTGCAGTGTGCCGCACTCGGGGCAGCGCGGCTGGGTGTCCGCGAGCGGGTAGCGGCAGCACACGCAGTTCGAGTGCCGGGATCGGCGGATCAGCGACTGGTGCTGCATCCGGATGCCGAGGCGTGAGATCGTCCAGATGGTCGCGAGCACGCCAAGGGCCACGCCCGAGACGATCACGCCGGCGACGATCCACCCGATCGCCGGATGCAGGTGGTCGACGCGGAACGGCATCGGGATCGCGAACATCGCGACGCCGAGGAGGAAGCACACGAAGGTGGTGGCGCGGCCGAAGTTGGGGCCGTAAGTGATGGTTTCGATGATGCCCCAGCGGGGGTCGTGGTTCGATGCCGGGCTTTGTGGGTCTTTGGCCATCGCGGCTTTGTTTACGGGCAGAGACGAGTCTAGAGCCGTTCGATCCACCACCGGGCGGTTGTGATTGAGCGTGACAGGAGCACGCCGCACTCGGGACAGCACTCGGACTTATTCGAGGCCGCCTCGTAGCCGCAGGCGCAGCACGCCCCACCTGCTTCCGCGGCACGGACCCATCGGACCAGGCGGCGTCGTTCCGCAAATCGGCTGATGCCCCAGTAGAGGCCCGCGCCAACGGCGACCACGATGCTAAGCGGTCCACTCAAAAGCAGCACCTGGAACTGCGGGACCGGTGAACGGATCGCGCCGTGAAGGAATCCCAGGACGAACGCCCCGACAATGTGGGCCATATGGGCAAGCACGAAGGCCACGCCTGCTCCGAGCAACGGCGTCGCCCCGCCCCAGTTTGGGCCAAACCGGAGCGTGTCGCGCGGCGACCAACGAGGCTGTGGCGGCGGCGCTCCGGTGGATGACTCGGGACTGGATGACACCGGAGGGAACTCCGATCGCGAATCCGACAACGAGGCCCGGTAGAAGATGTAGCGAGCCCGGCTCGGAGAGCCGGCCCACCTTTAGAGCCCGATCAGCATCCGCTCCGGGTTCTCGATCGCGTCCTTGATGTGGACCAGGAACCGCACGGCGTCGGCGCCGTCGACGATGCGGTGGTCGTAGGAGACCGCCAGGTACATCATCGGGCGCAGGGCCAGGTGGCCCGGGTTGTCGGGGTCCTCGACGGGGCGCTTCTTGATGGTGTGCATGCCCAGGATGGCCGACTGCGGCGGGTTGAGGATCGGCGTGGACATGAGCGATCCGAACACGCCGCCGTTGGTGATCGTGAAGGTGCCGCCCTGCATCTCGGCGAGTTCGAGCGTGCCGGCCTGGGCGCGGGTGGCGAAGTCCTTGATCTGGGACTCGATCTGGGCGAAGGACATCCGCTCTGCGTTGCGCAGGACGGGGACGACGAGCCCGCGCGGCGTGGAGACCGCGACGGCGACGTCGCAGTAGTCGTGCTTCTCGATGGCGGGCTTGCCGTTGTCTTCAACGATGTAGGCGTTGATGTTGGGGAAGGCCTTGAGGGCGCTGGTGGCGGCGGTGACGAAAAAGGACATGAAGCCAAGGCCGATGTTGTGGGCCTTCTCGAACTGCTCCTTGTAGCGTTTGCGGATGTCCATGACGGCGGTCATGTCCACCTCGTTGAAGGTGGTGAGCATGGCCGCGGTGTGCTGGGCCTCGACCAGGCGCGTGGCGATGCGCTGGCGAAGGGCGGACATGCGCTCGCGGGTGACGGCGCGGGCGGGCTGGGCGGCCGTTGCGCCGGACTGGCCCGGCGCGCCCGTGTTCGTCGTGGCCGAGCCGCCCGATCGCGACTGTGCCGCGGCGAGCACGTCCTGCTCGCGGACGCGGTGGCCCGCGCCGGTGCCGGTGATGCGGGAGATGTCGATGCCGAGTTCTTCGGCGAGTTTCTCGGCCAGGGGGGTGGCGCGGGCGGCGCTCGACGAGGCGGTTCCGTTGGAGGCGGCAGCGCCGGTCGAGGCGGGCGGAACGGTGGTTGTGGCGGTGGCCGCGCCGTTGGAGGCTCCGGCTCCGGGCGTGGATGCCTGGGCGCGGTCGGCGACGGCTTTCTTGGCCGCGCCCTCGGGCTGCTTGGAAGACGAGGCGGCGGCGTCCGGGCTTGCGGCGCCGGCGGGCTTCTTGGCCTTCTCGTCGACGGTGCCGATCGAGGCGCCGATTTCGAGCGTGTCGCCGACGGCGGCGGCGAGTTTCAGCACGCCGGCGGCCGGGGCCAGGACGGGCATGGTGGCCTTGTCGGTCTCGAGGTCGACGATGGGATCGTCGCGTTCGACCCAATCGCCGGAGGCCTTGTGGGCCTCGGCGATGGTGACCTCGGTGACGGATTCGCCGACGGACGGGATCACGATGTCAACGGGCATGGGCGGGTCCTGCGCTGGGAGCCGGGTGTGGAGGGGAGTATAGGGGTTGGGGGATTGGGCAGGGTGGAGAAGCGCGGCACCGGTCGAGTCCGTCGCCCTCCGGGCGTTTGCGAGACCCGGGACGGTCGCTCAACGGCCAAGTGCCGCTCCCGATTGATCGACTGCCCCCTCCGTCGGACTCGCGGAGCCTCGTCCGACACCTCCCCCGCACGCGGGGGAGGAGTTCCTCAGCCGAAGCGGCCGGTGACGTATTCCTCGGTCTCGCGGAGGGTTGGGTTCTGGAAGATCGCGGCGGTCGGGCCGTATTCGAGCAGGCGCCCCAGGTACATGAACGCCGTGAAGTCCGAGACGCGGGCGGCCTGCTGCATGTTGTGGGTGACGATGAGCACGGTGTAGCGGTCGGCGATCTCGTGGATCAGTTCCTCGACGCGGGTGGTGGCGATGGGATCGAGGGCCGAGCAGGGCTCGTCGAGCAGGAGAACCTCGGGGTCGGCCACGACGGCGCGGGCGATGCACAGACGCTGCTGCTGGCCGCCGGACAGGCCCAGGGCCGAGTCCTTGAGACGGTCCTTGACCTCGTCCCAGAGGGCGGCGGCCTTGAGGGACCGCTCGCAAGCCTCTTCGAGGGCGCTGCGTCGGCGTTCGCCGTCGATCCGCAGGGGGTAGACGACGTTCTCGAAGATCGACATGGGGAAGGGGTTGGGCTTCTGGAAGACCATGCCGATGCGTTTGCGCAGGTCGATCACGTCGACGGAGGGGTGGTAGATGGGGGCGTCGTTGAGCAGGATCTCGCCCTTGGTGCGGACGCCGTCGACCAGGTCGTTGAGGCGGTTGACCGAGCGGAGCAGCGTGGACTTGCCGCAGCCGGAGGGGCCGATGATCGCGGTGACCTTGCCCCGCGTGACGCCCATCGAGATGCCGTGCAGGGCCTGGGCCTGCCCGTACCAGAGGCGGAAGTCGTTGACGCGGATGACCGCGTCCGTGCCCTGCAGTTCGGGGTGGATGGTGGGCTCGGGGTTGGCCCCGGCGCGGATGTCGTCGAGAAGCGAGGGGCCGGTCGGGAGCGGCTGGGCCCTGGACGCGACCGCGAAGTCGGCCAGGCCCCGAGTTGCGGCTTTGGGGGCGTTGGCCGGGGTGTCCAGGGCGTTCTCTGGCATCTCGGGGTCCTAGGCGGAAGCGACGGAGCGGCTGCGGAGGCGGGCACGGATGAGGATCGCCACCAGGTTCATCGCCAGCACCAGCAGCAGGAGCAGGAGCGTGGTGGTCCAGACGAGCGGGCGGGCGGCCTGCGAGTCGGGGCTCTGGAGGCCCAGATCGTAGATGTGGAAACCCAAGTGCATGAACGCCCGGTCGGCGTGGACGAACGGGAACTGGTCGTCGACCGGCAGGGCCGAGACCTGCTTGGCGATGCCCACGAGCATGAGCGGGGCGACCTCGCCCGCCCCGCGGGCCATGGCCAGGATGGCGCCGGTCAGGATGCCGGGCATCGCGCCGGGCAGGACGATGCGGCGGATGGTCTGCCACGTCGTGGCCCCGCAGCCGTAGGAGCCCTCGCGCATCGAGCGGGGCACGGCGGCGATGGCCTCCTCGGTCGCGACGATCACAACCGGCAGCGTCAGCAGCGCGAGGGTCAGGGCGGCCCAGAGCATGCCGCGGCTGCCGAAGGTTGGCGACGGGGCCTTGTGGGCGAACAGGCCGTGGAAGTACGGGGTCTTGGCGACCAGGACGACCAGGAGCGTGGCGATCACGAGCCAGAGCGCGACCGCCCCGAGCGATCCGAGGCGCGAGCGCCGCCCCGTGCCGGGCGGCGGAGGAACGAGCAGGCCCAGGGCGATGCCCGACACGCCCACCAGCGTCGCGATGATCGCCAATGGCCAGAAGGACAGCACGCCCTCGGCCGAGGCGATCGGGGACGCCGGGCCCACATCGACGTACCGCCCGACGGTGTAGCAGAAGAACCCGAGCCCGAACACGCCGTAGACGATCGACGGCACGCCGGCCAGGTTGTTGATGGCGATGCGGATGATGCTGATGACGATGCCCTGGCGGGCGTACTCGCGGATGTAGATCGCGGCGATGACGCCCAGCGGCACGACGATGGCCGTGAGCAGCAGCGTCAGGAACACAGTGCCGAAAATGACGGGGTAGACGCCGCCCTCGGTGTTCTCGGCCCGCGGCTCGGCCGAGACGTACTCGATCCAGCGGTCCAGATACACGCCAGCCTTGCCGCCCGGTGAGAGGTCGTTGGGCGCAACGATCCGCACGATCGACGAGATTGGGAGCGGCTCGCCCGGCTCGGTCAGCGAACGCGGCGCGAACCGCCCGGTGCGCGGCTCGGTGATAACCGCACGCCAGCGCGAGTCCTCGTTCTGGAGTTCCAATCGCTCGGCGTCGGCTTGCTGGTACTGGTGCGTCAGTTCGGCGCGTCGCTCCTCCGCCGCGGCCCTGGCCTCGGTCAGACGCTCCGGCGTGATCGGCTTCCGTGCCCACGGGTGCTCCAGCAGCACGAACAGCAGGACCGGGGCCGCGGCGACCCAGCAGCACAAGGCAATCCGCTTGCGCCCCAGCGCCTCGGGCGCGGCGCGGCGTCTGATCACAACGCCCGCACCAACCAGGCCTCCCAGAAGCAGGATCGCCGGCAGCCACATCAGCAGCGGCGTCGATGCCGGAGCGACCGCACGCCTCGCGGCCTCGAGTTCGAGGGCCCGCAGGTCCAGGCGCAACCGGTCCAGTTCCGCGTTGATCGAACCCAGGCGTCCCTTCACGATCGCGTCGATCGCGTGGTGTCGATCGTGGGCCTGGTGCAGGAGGTCGGCAAACGGCGTCGTGAGCGACCCGATCGGCACGCGCGACCGTTCGAGCACGGTGGGCAGCCCGGCGGCGTCGCGCCCGCGTTCACGGGTCGCGACGCCCGGTCCGATCGGGGTCTGCACCGCCCGCTCTCCGAGCACTTCGGCGTCCGGGCCGAGGTCGTCGACGAGCACGACCGCCTCAAGGGTGCCGAGCCACAGCCCCCACTCCTCTCGCTCGACGAACAGCGCGCCCTCGGGTCGTTCGACGCTGGCGATGGTGTGCACCGGCACCCAGCGGAACGGATCCTGCCCGATGTCGCGGTTGCCGACGCGGTAGTGCCGGCGGACCGGGTTGCCCGCGGCGTCGAGCGAGCCGGGCGGGAGCGTGCCGGCCTCGCGGGCCGCTTCGATCTGGCGACGCTCGGTCCCGAGCGGGGTGTACGACTCCTGCTCGATGGGCACGCCCAGGAACGACTCGCCGGCTGTCGTCGTGACCAGATCGATCGGTGCGGGCCAGAACGTACGGAACCCCTGCACCGCGATGACGCCGACCAGGACCACGATCATCGCGACGCACACGATGAGCGAGAGCGACATGAGCCACACGGCCGGGTCGCCACGGGCCGCACGCGACGTGGCCCGCCCGCGCACGACCGTGCCCGTGGTTCGCACCACCGGCGGGGTCATGGACTCGGGATGGTCGGCTGGTCGGCTCACGGCGTGGTTCGGTCGCGTCTACAGCGAGGCGTTGCGCCGGCGGACGTGCTGGCGGACGATCTCGGCGGTGGTGTTGATGAGGAACGTCAGGGCGAACAGCAGCAGGCCGCACAGGAACAGCACGCGGTAGTGGGTCGAGCCCTTGTCCGACTCGGGGAGTTCCACGGCGATGTTGGCCGCCAGCGTGCGAAAGCCGGAGAACATGTTCCAGTTCATTTCCGGCGAGTTCCCGGTGGCCATCAGCACGATCATGGTCTCGCCGACGGCCCGCCCCAGCCCGATCATGCACGCGGAGAAGATGCCGGAGGCGGCCACGGGCAGCACGACGCGGACCGCGGTCTGCCAGGGCGTCGCGCCCGCGCCGAGCGAGGCCAGACGCAGCCCCTCCGGCACGCCGCGCATCGCGTCCTCGGCGATGGTGTAGATGATCGGGATGATGGCGAAGCCCATGATGATGCCGACGACCGTCGAGTTGCGGACGCTGAACGGCCCGAGAATCGAGTCGCGGGGGTCGAGGCCGGCGGCCGCCAGACCGAACGAAGCGGCGGCGTCGAGCAGGGCCGCACCGAGCAGGATCGCCCCGAACCGGAGCAGCCCGGCGATGGCCACGGCGCGGTTCGAGCCGAGCGACCGGAACGGCGTCGCGGTCAGCCAGTGGGCCACGATCCACGCGATGATCATCGCCGGCGGAAACAGCACGCCCAGCCATCCGGGGACCGGCCCGCCGTAGGTGCCGTTGAGCCACGCCCGCAGGTCCGGGCGGTCCAACCCGTTGCGTTCGATGATCGCCTGCACGTCGGCGGCACGCTCGGCCGGCGGCTCGACGGGGCGCACGACATTGCCCGAGCGGAAGTACAGGCCCTGGTCGCGCAGACGCCGGGTCTCCGGCGGCGACAGCGATCGCCGATCGCCGATCCATGTCGGACGATCTTCGGCGGCGACCGTTTCGACGGAGCCGGCCCGGGCCAGGGCCTCGGCCCGGCTCGGGCTGAACAGCGCGGCCTGGAACGCCGGCGTCAGGGCCGCGCCCGCCAGCACGCCGATGCCGGCGGCGATCGCCACCAGGCCGACCTGCCCCATCCCCCGGACACGGGTCGCGACGCGCGGCGGGGCGAGTTGCCACACCTGGGCCCCCAGCAACACCACGATCGGCACGACGACCATGCAGGTCAGAGCCTGCGGCAGGATCGACGCGAGCAGCGGCGCGACGACGATCGCCGCGACGAATCCGAGCACGACCGACGGCAGCGAGGCCATCAGTTCGATCGTCGGCTTGATGAAGCGCCGGGACCGCGGGCTGACGAACTCGCTCGTGTACACCGCGGCCAGCACGGCCAGCGGCACCGCGAAGATCGTGGCGAAGATCGTCGCCTTGAGCGTGCCGAACAGCAGCGGGACGAGCGACATCTTGAGTTCGGCCCGGTCGCTGCCCGCCGACGACTGGTAGACATACTCGCCCTCGCGCTGGCCCTCGTAGACCGGGCGGCCGAACAGCGCGTGCATCGAGGCCTTCGGGTGGCCCAGCGTCACGGACCACAGGTCGATCCTCCCCGCGGCGTCGGCCAGAGCGATCGCGTCGGCCCGGGGCGACGGGCGAAGGGCCGCGAGGTTGTCCAGGCGTGCGGCCAGCGTCGCCACGACCTTCTGGCTGGTCATGTGGACGAGCGTGGCACGCCCGTTGGCGTCGGCGGCCAGGATGAGCCGGTCGCGCGAGGCGGGCGCCAGCGCGGTGATCGGCGCATCGGAGACACGGAAGTTGTGGCCCTCGATGAGGCGGAACGCGTCTGTCGTGCCCGCGTCGGGGTCGGGCGCGGTGAAGAACGCGTGCACCGCGCCGGCGTCGTCCCCGACCACGACCGAGAGCCCGCCCAGCAGCATCGTGGCGGCGGTGATCGACGTGCCCTCTGGGACGAGGCGACCGGATTCGGCGATGGCGACCGACGAGCCCGCGGGGGCGAGGCGGACGAAGCGACCGTCGCGGTGAACAAGCAGGATCGCCTGGGCGTCGGCCGTGACGAACAGCCAGTCGGGGACGGCGTCGAGCGGGGGGAGCGGGATGGAAGTCCACTGCGTGCGCGGGGCCTCGCCGAGCGGCGTGATCGTGCGGGAGGAGGCGAAGATGCCCTGCCCCTGGGCGTCAAGCGCGACCAGGTAGCGGTCGCCGGAACGGGACTCCGCGGTCGCCAGGCGCGTTGGGGTGCCGGGCATCCCGTCGAGCGCCGGGATCTGTGCCCGACGGACGATCGGGACGATCAGGCGATGCTCGCCGGCGCCCGTGGCGCGGACCAGCCCGCCGGTCGTGCGGGTCGGGTCGAGCACGGCTCGCGCGTCCTCGATCCGGGCGCCAACGACGCCGGTCGCGGGCGGGGCGCTCCCGACGCTCAGCAGCGTGCTGGCGAAGTCGAGGGTCGCGAGGGTCAGCGATCTGTCCGCGCCCGCGGCCAGGATCGTGGCCGAAGGATCCGGGGGCTGCATCGCGGTCGGCGGCCCGCCGGACTCGAGCAGCGGGCGCTCGTCGATGAGCGAGCCGTCGGCCAGGCGGATGGTGCGGAGCGTCCCGTCGGCGGTCAGGACGGTGGCGGCGGCGGCGTCCTCGTCCATGACGATCGCCAGCGGCGACCCGATGCCGCTGTCGATCGGCGCGTCGGGGCGTGGCGAGGCCGAGCCCCCCTCAAAGAGCGGCAGCACCGTCAGCAGCAGGTAGACGCAGATCCCCAGCACCGCGACGACCACGCTGATCCCGCCCAGCGTGATGACCGTGCGCGCGACGCGGTCCTCGGCCTTGACCAGCGCACGGGTCCGGCGGGTGCGAGCGCTGGCGGGGGGCGGCATCGGTCCGGCGTCTCCGGTGGGGTTGGGCCTCGCTCAACGACGCACGGCGCGACGCCTCAGAACGACGCTTCCAGGCCGACGCTCGTGAGCTGCTCGCGGGCGATGTCCGCCGGGACCGGGAAGTACCCGTCCTTCACGACGCCCTCCTGGCCCTGGCGGCTGAAGATCAGGCGGACGAACTCGCGCACGGCGGGCTGGAGTTCGGCGCGGCGATCGTAGTTGACGTACACGTACAGGAAGCGGGCCAGCGGGTACGACCCGTCGAGGGCGTGCTCGAAGGTCGGGGGCATCGCCTCGCCGCCCTCGTCGCGGGCGATCGCCAGCGGGCGGACGTTGGCGGTGCGGTAGCCGATGCCCGAGTAGCCCATCGAGAACGGATCGGTGCCGACGGCCTGGACGACGCCCGACGACCCGCCCTGGACGCGGACGGTCTCGCGGTAGTCCGTGCCGCCGAGGGCGACCTCCTTGAAGAAGCCGTAGGTGCCGGAGGCCTCGTTGCGTCCGTACAGGGCGATCGGCTGCTCGGCCCACGCCGGGTCTTCGACGCCCAGGTCGCCCCAGGTCAGCGTCGGCCCGCCCCCGAACACGGCTTTGATCTGGGGGATCGTGATCGACTCCAGCGGGCAGTCGCGGTGGACGTACACCGCCAGGCAGTCGATCGCGGTCTTGAGCGCCGTTGGCTCGTAGCCGAACTGGTCGCGGAACGCGTCGATCTCCGACTGGCGCATCGCCCTGCTCATCGGGCCGAACTGGGCCTGGCTCTGGATCAGGGCCGGCGGCGCGGTCGACGAGCCCGCCCCTTCGACCGCGATCGTGGCGGCGGGGTAGAACTCGCTGAACGACGAGCCCCACGCGGCCATCAGGTTGTTCATCGTGTCCGACCCGACGCTCTTGAGCGAGCCGGAAACCGCGCCCGCGGCGACGTAGGACGGCAGGTCCGGGTCGACGGTGACCGCCGTCGCTCCCCCGGCGCCCGACCCCTCGGACTGGGAGCCGGCAGGCTGGCCGCCCCCGGCGTTGCTTGTGGTGTTCGTCGCCCCGCGGGAACCCCCGGAAGCGGGCGGGTTGTTGGCGTTCCCGCAGGCCGCGAGTGTCAGGACCGACGCGGCGAGAGTGATCGCCATGAGGAGGGCGTTCGGGCGCATGGGTTCTCCCAGAGTAGCAGCGGACTACCCGCTCGAACGCGGGCGTTGCACAGGCGGGGAAGGGTACCCAGAGGGCAACGACACCGGCCCCCACGGAACGTGAAGGTTCCATGAAGACGCCGGGGTTGCCTGTGGATATCCCTGTCGGTTGCGCCCTACCGCGGGCCGAGCGGGATCGAGAGCGGCCCGGAGGAGGCGATCGTGACGCCGTCGGTCCGGATGAACTGGGCGGAGAGGGCGGCGGCCTGTGCGGGGAGGTCGTCGGTCCCGAGGGCTTCTTTGAGGTTCAGGACGAACGAGTGGGCCGGGCCGAGGGCGTCGGACGTGCGGTGGTCGGGGAGTTGGGCTCGGACGAAGGTCCAGGTGGCCATCTCGGAGCCGCGGGCGTCGGCGAGGGTGAACACGAACTGGCCGTCGGCCCAGAACGGGATCGCGGACTCTTCGGGGCGGAAGAGGTAGACGAGCAGCACGAGGTTGTCGGGGCGGTTGTTGCTGTCGGTGTCGCGCGCGTCGGCCAGCGGGACCACGCGGGTGGGCTTGGCGGACGACGCGAGGGGCGCCGGGGGCGCCGGCTTCTCGGGCTGGGCGGTCTGGCAGGACGGCATCAGGCACGTGGCCGCCGCCAGCGCCATGGATCCGAGCATTGAGAGCCGATGGCGACTGGGTGGGGGCATGGGGTGCCTCTGGCGAGAGCGACGGGGGCGATCAGGGGAAGAACCGCGGGATGGGCTGCTGGCCGGGTTCGGCGTGGGCCGGGGCGTGCGTGCCGTTCATGCCCGGCAGGTTTCGGCTGTCGAGCAGCATCCGCTGCACCGACTCCGGGTTGGACAGGCGTTCGATCTGCTCCTGCGACAGGGCGCGGAGGCGGGCGACATCGGCGTCGGAGTGCCCGGTCACGACGCGCGGCGTGATGATGATGAGCAGTTCGGTGGTCTGGTTGGTCTGCTGGGTGGTGCGGAAGATCGAGCCGATGCCGGGGATGCTCCCGAGGATCGGCGTACGGGTCTGGCGCTCCTCGTTGCGGGTCTGGAGCAGGCCGCCGATCACGAGGGTTTCGCCGTCCTTGACGGTGACGGTGGTGCGAACGAACCGCTGGGTGATGATGGGGGCGGAGAAGTCCTCGGAGATCTCGGTGGTCCTGGCGGACACGGCCGAGATGGTCGGGTGGACCTCGAGGCGGACAAACCCGTCGCCCGAGATGGTGGGCGTGACGTTGAGGATGATGCCAACGTCGTCGCGCTCGACCTCGGACCGCGTGTTTCCATTGTCGAGGCGCTCGACGCCCGAGACGATGGCGATGTTCTCGCCGGCGTTGAACTCGGCGGTCTCGTTGTTGTTGACGGTCACGTGCGGGCGGCTGAGGACTTCGAGGCGGCCCTGGGCCTCGAGGGCCCGGATCATCAGGCCGAAGTCCGCCGAGTTGACCGAGAAGTTCGGCACGCCCAGCGCGCTGGCGATGGCGGCCCCGGCGGGATTCGAAGCGATCGAGGTCATCGAGCCGCCGAACGGGCCGGCGGTGAAGTCCACGCCCCAGTCCTTCTCGGCGTCGATCGTCAGTTCGGCGATGAGCACCTGGATCATGACCTGCGGGGGCGGGGCGTCGAGTTCGCGGACGATCTGGGTGACGGTGTTGATGTAGCGCGGCGACGCGGAGATGAGGACCTGATTCGAGGACTCGTCGCCGACGATCGTGACCTCCTGCTCCAGTTGGCGGGCCACGGAGCCGGCCTGGTCGCCCAGGACCGAGCGGATGCGGTCGGCCTCGTCCTGGAAGTAACTCTCCAGCACGGTCTGGACGTCGGCGGCCCTGGCGTTGCGCAGCGGGACCACGACACGCTCGCGGCTGTTGGCCTCCACCGAGTCGAGGTCGGTCACGACCTCCTCGACCAGGTCGAGGTACTCGGGCGTGCCGGAGACGATGAGCGTGTTCGTTCGCGGGTCGACCGTGATGGCCAGCTGCTGGCGCTGGTCGGGCACGGGCGTGACGCGCGTGCCAAAGCCCTCGGGCTGGGGGGCCAGCGCGTTGGGGTCGTCCGGGTTGGCGGCGCCTGGCAGCGTGTTGGTCGGGATGAGCACATAGGCGTCGCCCTGCTGGCGGAGCTGGAACAGGTCGCGCAGCAGGACGGCCATGGCCTCCGCGTCGGCGTTGACGAGGCGGAAGCGCCGGATGTCGCGCTCGCCGGCCTTGGTGGTGTCCAGGTCGGTGACGATGGCGCGGATGAGTTCGTAGACCGGGCGTGGAGCGTTGACGACCACCGAGTTGGTTCGCAGGTCGGGCTCGACACGGACCAGGTCGAGGATCGCCCCGTCGAGGCTGGCCTCGGCGATCTGGTCGCGGTAGGTCAGGCGGATCGCCTGCTCGCGGGCGTTGGCGGCCCGCCCCGAGATCGGGCGGCCGGCCAGCACGTTCTGAAGGAGGCCCACGACCTCGAGCGCGTTGGCCGAGCGGAGTTCGATCCGCTCAAGCACCTGCTCGATGTTGACGCGCTCGGCGTCGAGGCGCTGGGCGAGCGTGCGGATCGCGGCGATGTCGGCCTCGGACCCGGCGACGACCAGCGAGTTGAGGCGGGTGTTGGGGATGACCGAGACCGCGTTCTCGCCGCGGCGTTCGTTCTCGCGCCGGACGTAGAGCGACTCGATGGACTCGGCGATGTCGTCGACGCGGGCGTGGAGGACCTGGATGATCTCGGTGCGGATGTCCTGGGCCAGCGCGGGGGCGCCGGCCTGGGTCAGGGCGCCCACCAGGTCGTTGATCACGCGCAGGTTCTCGTCGCTGGCGGCGACGATGAGCAGGTTGTTGGCGGGGTCGGCCTCGACGCGGAACACGTCGGACGGGCTGGAGCGTTCGCCGGTGATGCGCTGGGCGTCGAGGCGCTCGCGCATCAGGTTCTGGAGGCGCGGGGCCAGGGCCGCGACGTCGACGCCGTCGACGCGGATGATGTGGATGCCCACGGCGGGGCTGGCCTGCTCGGCGTCGAGGGTCGACAGCAGGCTCTCGACGATCTCGAACGAGCGGGGGCTGGTGGAGACCACCAGCGAGTTGGTCCGCAGGTCCGACGAGACGACGACCTGGTCCTCGGGGCGGGTGGTGCCGACCTGCTCGCGCTGGCGGAACGTCTCGCGGAGGACCGCGGCGATGCGGTCGGCGGTGGCGAATCGCAGCGGGAAGATGCGGACGGTGTTGGACGCGGCCGCGGCCTCGACGTCGAGCATCGAGACGAGTTCACGCACGACCGAGACGTTTGCGGGCGTCGCGACGACGATGAGCGCGTTGAGCGACTCCTCGGGCGTGATGGCCAGCCCGGCGACGGGGCGGAAGATGTCGGCCTGGAGCATCTGGTCCGGGCGGGCGCCCTCGCGGGCCATGCGGAGGCGACCGAACTGGCGGGCCAGGGCCGTCGCGTCGGGGTCGTCGACCGAGCCCTGGATGAGCACGGCGTCGAGGGTGCGGGCCAGGTCGATCGCGTCGGCGTGTTGGAGGGTGATGATCTCCGGTTCGACCCACGAGGCCGCGGTGTCGGAGTCGAGTTGCTGGACGAGGACTTCGACCAGCGCCACGGCCTCTTCGCGTCCGGCGACGACCAGGGCGTTCGTGCGCTCGTCGACCGAGACCGCGACCTGCCCCGCGAGGGAGCGGCCGGTGGTGGTCGTGGGCACACCGGAGCGGTTGGTGCCGGGGATGCGCCGGATCTGGTCGCCGCGCTCGAAAAGTTCGTTGATGACGCCCCGGATGCGGGCGGCCGAGGCGTTGTTGAGCGGGAAGAAGCGGACGACCACCGCCTCGCCGACGGGCAGGGTGTCGAGGAGTTTGACGACCTCGGTCAGGGCCCGGACGTTGCCCTCGGTCGAGGCGATGAGAATGGTGTTGGAGGCGGCATCGGGGACGATGCGGATGGGGCGGGTGAGGTCGACCTGGATGTTCTCGAGGTTGGCCCCGACGCCGGAGAGGCGGAGGCGGCGGATCTGCTCGGTGAGCGCGGCCGAGGGGGAAGCGCCCGAGGCGTTCCGGTCGGTCGCGAGCATGCTCTCGAGCGTCTGGGCGATCGGGCCGGCGCTGGCCAGGTGCAGCGGGATGGTGGCGACGTGCTGGTCGGCGATGGCCGGCTCGGCGTCGATGGCGCGGACGAGGGCGGCGACGGTCTCGGCGTCGGCAGGGGCCGCGACGATGGCCAGGGCGCGACGGCTGGTGAGCGGAACGATCGAGACCGGTTCGGAGACGAGGCCCTGGCGGTCGCCCTGGGCCGGTCGCGTCACGCCCATCTGGTTGAGCAGGTCGCGGACGGCGGCGGGATCGTTGTTGGTGATGTCGATGATGAGCACGGCCTGGCCGGCGCCGGCGACGGGGCCGCCATCGGCCCCTTGGCCGCCGAGTTGGGGCGCCATCGCGTCGAGTTCCTGGGCGACCGACTCGATCTGGCGGTACAGGTCCGGCGTGGCGGAGATGATCAGGGCGTTGGAGGCGCGGTCGGCCTCGATGGCCAGTTCTTCGCCGCGCTGGCGGGCAATGGGGTTGAAGGTGGTGCGAAGGGTGTCGCGGACGCGAACGGACGGCGCGGCCACGAGGCGGAGGATGCGTGGCACGGCTTGGGTCGTCAGCCCTTCACGCAGCAGCGATGTGATGAGGCTGCGGATCGCGACCAGTTCGTCGCTGCTGGCACGAACCAGCACCGAGTTGCTCGCCGGATCGCCCCAGACGATGACCGAGCGGTTCGATCCGGCCTCGCGCGGCAGGGTGCTCACGTACATCTGGCGCACGGCCTCGGCGATGTCGCGGGCCTCGGCCCCGACGATCGGTATCACGTGGGCCTCGGGCAGGCGGGCGAAGCCCGGCACGTCGAGTTGCTCGACCAGCGCGCGGATGCGCTCGATGTCGTCGCGGCTGGCGAAGACCACCAGCGAGTTGGTCTGCGGCTCGGCGGCGACGCTGGGCGTGTCCTCGGGCGCGATGAGCACGGGCGGGCCGGCGGCCGGGGTCTGGTTGCCCTGCGGGTCCTGACCGCCGCCGCGGCGTTGCTGCTCGGCGGCGCGTCGGGCCTGGTCGCGCTGGAACTGCTGCTCGAGCGGGGCGCGGAAGCCTTCGTTGAGTGTGCGGGCGACGGAGGCCGCGTCGGCATGGGCCAGCGGGATGAGGGCCAGTTGGCGCGAGATGTCGTACTCGGGCGAGTCCAGGCGTTCGAGCAGGGCCTGGATGCCTGACCACTCGGCCTCGGCGGCGTGGATGACCAACGAGTTGGTCGCCGGGTCTGGCACGATGGTGACGTTGCGGGCCGCGGGCGTGGCTGCGGCGTAGGCCAAGTCGCCGTAGAAGACCTCCAGCGCGCGCGCGGCGGTCTCGGCCTCGGCGTGCTCGAGCCGGACGAACTCGGTCCGCATCCCGGCGGTCGGCGAGATGTCGAGCTGGTCGACCATCTGCATGATCTGGTCGATCTGGTCGCGGGCGGCGGAGATGAGCAGGGCGTTGTCGGGCTCGGAGTACTCGATGGTCGGGGCGTCGGCATTGGTGGCGAGCCCGCGGGCCCGGAGCAGGGCGCGGATGTTGAAGGCCACGTCGCGGGCGGTGGCGGCGTCGAGCACGACGCGCCGGAACTCGCGGAGCGAGCGGACCGGCTCGGTGTCGAGCGATTCGATCTGGCGGACGGCGAGGCTCACGGCCTCTTCGGAACCGGAGAGCAGGATCGCGTTGGAGCGTTCGACCGGCGTGATGCGGACCTGCACCGAGTCCGGCAGGGCATCCTGGAGGGCGCGGGCCACGTCGGCGGCCCGGGCCGAGGCCAGCGGCACCGTGACCATCGTGCCCTGGGCGTCGGTCAGCGGGGCGTCGAGCTGCGCGATGAGCGTGTCGACGTTGGCCAGCATGTTCCGCGGCGCCGACACGACCAGCGAGTTGCTCGAGGCCAGCGGCGTGACGATCACCTGCTCGTCGTTGCGCCCGGTGCGCGGGAAGGTGTTCCGGATTGTGGTCGCGGTTTCCGCGGCCCGGGCGTTGCGAAGCGCGTAGACCTCGATCGTGCGGTCGTCGCCCATCTCCGGGCGATCGACCTGCCCGACCATCTCACGCAGCAGCGGCATCGTCTCCTCGTCGGCCGAGACGAGCAGCACGTTGCCCGCGCTGGAGCCGATGATCGAGATCGACTCCAGCGGGCGCCCGGCGGCCCGGTTGCGGTCGCGGAAGAACTGGTTCAGGCTGCGGGCCGCGGCGTCGGCGTCGGCGTACGCCAGCGCGATGCTTGTCACCACGCGCCCGGCCCGGTCCGGCTCGCGCGCCAGTTCGGCAACGAAGTCGGCGGCCTGGTCCACCTTCGCGCCCGGCCCGACGAGGATGACCAATCGGCGTGTGTTGTCGACCTGGACGATCACGCCGTCCGGGTCGTTGTCCTGCCACCAGGGCAGGTCGGGGTTGCGCATCGCGTCCTCGATGACGCTGGCGATGGCCCGAAGGTCGGCGGAGCCCTCGACCGGTACGGTGCGGACGGTGCGGGTGTTGGCCCGGGCCGTTGGCACGTCGAGCGCCCGGACCAGCGCCTCGACCGTGTCGATCATCTCGCCCTGCCCGACCGCGACCACCGCGTTCAGGCGGTCGTTGACGGTCAGGTACAGGCGGTCCTGCATCTGGTCGTTGTTGCGGTTGCCCCAGACCCGCTCCTCGAACGTCGTCCACTGGATCTGGTCGATCGTCGTCTCGATCTCCGAGGCCAGCGCGTTCTCGAGGCGGATGATCCGGTACACCATCTCCCGGTGCTCGGCCGGGGCGTCGAAGTCGGCCACCATGGCCTGGACCTGGGCGAAGTCCTCGTCGCTGGCGGCGACCACGAGCACGCCCGATTGGCGGTCGCCCGTGATGGCCACGCGGTTCTCGCTCCGCTGCCCGGGGCGTCCGCTGGCCTGGGCCCGGGCCTGGAAGAACTGCTGCAGGGCGCGAGCGACGTTCTGGGCGTCGGCCCGCTCGAGGCGCACGGTGCGCACGGGCAGGCCCGTGGTCTCGGCGGTGTCCACCTCCGCGACGATGGCGCGGATCTGCTCGATGTCTTCCGCGGGCGCGCGGACGACGAACAGGGCCGAGTTGTCCTGGGCCGAGATCTGCACGCGGTCGCGCCGGGCCGGGTCGCGCCCGATGATGACCTGCTCGACGATCCGCTGGACGGTGCTGGGCATCGCCTGCTGGAGCGTGATGATGGCCAGTTCGAGGTCGGGCTCGCTGGTCTCGGCGTCGGCCGCGGCGATGAGCAGTTCGATCTGCTCGTGCTGCACGTCGGCGGCGGTGATGAACAGCGAGTTGGTCCGGTCGTCGGCCACCAGCGCCGGCTCGGGCAGCGACGAGTCGTCCTGGCGGGCCTGGGCCCTCAGGAGGGGCTGGAGCGTGCGCAGCAGGTCGCCCGCGCGGGCGTTGGCCAGCGCGTACTGGCGGATCGAGGCGCGGTCGGCCACCGGTGTCTGATCGATCAGCGCGACGAAGCGGTCCAGCAGCGGCAGCACGTCGGACGGACCGGTGACGATCAGGGCCGTGCCGCCGGGATTGGGCGTGACGCGGACCTGCGACGGGTCGAAGGTCCGGGCCAGCCCGGGCTCCTCGGCCAGCGCGAGCGAGAGCATCCGCTGGGCCTGGCGGCCGCGCGGGTTGGTGCCGAGCAGGTCGTTCACCGCGCGGGCCGCGGCCGGAGCGGTCAGCGTGCGCAGCGGATAGATCTTGACCGAGAGCGTGTCGGCAGCGGCCGGGCTGGCGACCGCGGCGATCAGGTCGCCCAGCACCGCAAAGTCCGTGTCGTTGGCCCAAACGATAATGGCTCCGCCCGCGGGATCGGGCGTGGAGGCGACCGGGCCCGTGAACCCACCCGGATTGCGGGGCTCGGCCCGCCCGACCTGGCGGACGGTCTGCTGGATGATCTGGTTGATCGACTGCGGGTCGGCCGAGTCGGGCAGGGCGATCACGCGGACCGTGGTCGGCTCCGGCGGGATCTGCGAGGCCAGGTCATCGGCGAGGGCGGCGACCTGGTCGGTCAGGCGGGGCGAGCCAATGACCAGCAGCGAGTTGGTGCGCGGATCGACGGCGATGGTGATCGAGCCGGCGGCGCTCTCGGCGGGTGGCGGTTCGGGCGTCGGGCTGGCCGCGGGCTGCGTCGGCGAGGGCGACGGCGTTGCGGGGCGCGCCTCGGGCTGGGTCGGCTGTGCCGGCGTTGCGACCGCGGCGCTGGTCCACAGGCTGGCCGCGAGGTCCGCGGTGTTGCGCGCTGGTAGCGCGGCGGGCACGGGCGTGGCCCGCTTCGGCGTCCGCTCGGGCGACGTGAAGCCCCAGAGTTCGGCGGCGATGGCCCCCGTGGATGGGCCGGTGGACACGCTCGAGCCCGGCGGGGCGTAGTCGCCCATCATCGCGCTGAGCACGGCGGCGGTCGCGCCACGGCTCGGGTCTGGCGTCGCAAGCGGATCGGCCGCGAGGGGCCCGCGTGATTCAGCGGGCCCAGCAGGTTCGGCCGGGTCCGCCCGCTCGCGCGAAAGCCCCTTCTTGGGGCCGCCCTTGTCGTCGTCCGGGTCCTCGCCGCCGGGCTGGCCGCGCTGCATGAGTTCATCGACCGAGATCACTTCGACGCGTACGCCCGAACGCTGCTCGATGATCTGGCGGATGGTCTGGGCCATGGCCGCGGCGTCGGCCCGCGAGCGGTCCACGGGCACCATGCGCATCTGGCGGCTGGAGGAGAAACTGGCCGCGTCGATCTCGCGGGCCAGCGACTCGATCCGCTGCATCTGCTCGTTCGAGGCCCGCACGATCAGCGCGTTGCTCGACGCATCGACGCGGATCACCGGCGGAGCCTCGCCGACCAGATCGTCGCCGAACATCGCCGAGATCGACTCGGCCAGCGTCGACGCATCCGCACTGGCGATCGGGATCACCCGCACCATCCGGCGCGAGGGGTCCGGCCCCTGCGGCGAGACGTCGAGTTCCCGCACGAGTTGCTCGGCCAGTTCCAGCACCGCCGCGGGCGCGGATACGACCACCGCGTTCAGGCGCGGCTCGGCGGCGACGCGGATGTCCGGCTCCGCTTCGAGCATGCTCGGGTCGAACCACCACACGTTGCGGCGCATCTGCTGCTGGGCGTCGTCCTGCCTGGTCAGCACGCTCTCGACGATCGGGGCGACCGACTCGGCCCTCGCATGCCGCAGGAACACCGTGCGCACGCCGATGCCCGCCGGCTCGACCGCCTGGTCCACGCCCGCGATGAGTTCGCGCACCTTGGGCATCTGCTCGGCGGAGGCCGCGATGACGAGCGTGTTGCTGGCCGCGTCGGCGTTGACGACGGGCGCGGGGCTGCCGGGGCGACGATCGGCTTCCAGGGCCGAGCGCAGGGCCGGGGCCGCCGACGCCGCGTCGCCGCGCGTCAGGCGGAACACGGAGACCTCGACCGCCTCGCCGCGCGGGGCCTGGTCGAGCGTGCCGATCAGGTTGACCGCCACGGGCATGAGCAGCGACGGGGCCGACACGAGCAGCCGGTTGCTGGCCCGGTCGGTGTTGACCATTGGCGAGGGGATCGCCAGCCCGGCCCGCTCGGCCTGTCGCAGCGGCTCGGGCCAGCGGGAGCGGTCCTGCAACATCGACTGGACCATCGACGCGACGCTGGCCGCGTCGGCCGAGGCCAGGTCGAACGCCTGGATCTGCGCATCGGGCAGCGCCACCGCGCGATCGTCGAACTCCGCCAGCAGGCGCGCGGCCTCGGCCGACTGCTCCGGCGTGCCGAGGATCACGATCGAGCCGGTCGCGGCATCGGGCACGAGTTCCAGCGGACGCCGCGCCTGCGGGAACGTCGCGGCCACCATGCGCGAGACGGTCTGGGCCAGGCGCGACGGATCGCCGCGCATGGGCGTGAAGATGGTCGCGGTCTGGTCGGCGCGATCCGCCGGCTGGTCGAGGCGTTCGATGATGCTGCGGGCCAGATCGATCGTGCCCGCGGGGGCCGAGACGATCAGCGCGTTCTGGCGCGGCGCGGCCTCGACGCGCACCGGCGGCGGGGCATACAGGCGCGAGCGGTCGCCGTAGCGGACCTGCAACTGCAGCAGGCGGAAGTCGACCTGCGACTGCTCGCTGAGCAGGCGCTGCACGGTGGCGGACAGGGCCGCGGCATCTGTGTGCTCGAGCTGGAACGTCTCGACCGCGAGCGTGTCCTCGTCGGTCGGGCGGGCATCCAGCGGCTGGATAAGTTCCTCGACCTTCTTGAGGTCCGCATCGGCGCCCGACAGGATCAGCGCGTTGCCCCCGGCCGAGGCGATGATGGATGGACGCGTCCCGCTGGGCAGGTCCATCGTCGCGACGGCCTGGTTCAGCGTGCCGGCGACCTGCGAGGCCTCGGCGTACGTCAGCGGCACGACGCGGATGACGTTCCGCCCGATGGCCGCGGCCTCGGTGTCGAGCGCGCGGATCAATTCCTCCGCCACCGGCAGCAGCGGCTCGGGCGCCGAGATGATCAGCGTGTTGGTCGCGGCGTCGGCGGCGATGTCGATCAGGCTGTCCAGATCGACGACCGACTCGCCCGAGTGCTCGCGCTGCTCGCGCAGGCGCGTCACCAGCAACTGGCTGAGCAGCGGCTGGAGGCGGTCGGCCCGCGCGTGCTCGAGACGGTACAACTTCAGGGCCGTCGCCGGGCGGTCCGGCGGGCCGTCCAGGTCGGCCAGCACGCGCTCGACCTGGTCGAAGATCTCGGCCGGGCCGGAGACGATGACAGTCCGGCTGACTGGCTCGACGTCCACGCTCACCGGGCGCTGGGCGGACTGCAGCGCCCCGCTGGCCGCCAGGTTCCGGATCGTCGTCGCGACGGCGTTCAGTTCCGCCCGCTGCACGCGGTAAGACCTGAGTTCGATCCCCTCCTCCACGTTCCGCTGGTCGAGGCTCTCGACGATCTGCTGGAACCCGGCAAGGCGGGCCACCGGCGCATCGACGATCAGCGCGTTCGTGCCGCGATCGGCCCGCACCACCACCTCGCGCGGCTGGCGCAGCTGCGGCATCGGACGCCCGCGCGCGTCGATCGGCACCGGCGGCTCGGGGAACATCTGGTCGATCGTCCGGGCCAGTTCGTCCGCCCGCGCATACCGCAGCGGGAAGATGCGGATCTCGCGCCCCTCGGCGTCCTGGAGCTGCGCGTCATTCAGTTCGCGGACGATCCCCTCGATCTCCGGCAGCACGTCCGGGTGGGCCGAGACGATCAGCGTGTTGGTCACGCCGTCGGCCTGGATCTCCACCGGCAGGCGGGCCCGCTGCTCGATCGGACGCTGGTTGTACGTGCGGTTGAGCACGTCGGCCAGGTTCGTCGCGTCGGTCGCGCGCAACCGCAGGATCCGCAGCGGCGGGCGCTCCGCCGACTGCTGGTTGTCCAGGTTCCGCACCAGCGCCTCGAGCAGGGGCAACTGCCCCGGCTGGGCCGCGACCATCAGCTGATTGGTCGTCTCGATCGCCTCGAACACCGGGTCGGCCCCGCCGCCGATTCGGAACGACGCCGACGAGTTCACCAGGTCCTCCAGGAACGCGACCACCTCGGTCGCCCGCGCCAGACGCAGGTCGATGAGCCTGATCTCGCGCGCCGGCCCGGCCTGACGCTGCAGTTCATCGAGCACCCGCATGAACCGCTGCATCGCCTCCGCGTCGGCCACGACCGAGAGCGAGTTGCTCTCCTGGTCCACCGTCACCTCGACCGGGTTCGCGCCAGGGATCTGGGCCACCTGGGCGTCGTAGATCGCCACGGCCCGGTCCCGAACCGCCGCGGCGTCCGCGTTGGCGATCGGCACGATCCGCAGCCCACGCTCGATCGGCACCGCCGACAGGTCCGCCAGCATCTGCTCGACCCGCTCGAACGTGATCTCGTCGCCCGCGACGATCAGCGTCCCGCTGCGCGGCTCGGTCTGCACCACCACTCGCACCGCCTGGCGCCCGCTGCTGGCCGGGGCCGACAGGTTGCCCTGCGTGGCCAGCGACTGCAGCGTCGTGGCGATCGCGTTCAGATCGGCGTTGACCACGCGGTACGAGCGGAGTTCCGCCATCGGCGGGACCTCAACCCGGTCCAGTTTGGCCGCCAGTTCCCGCAGGCTCTCCATGCGGTCGGCCGGGGCGTCGATGATCAGCGTGTTGCTCGACGGATCGGCCGAGACCGTGACCTCCTTGGGCTGCTGGGCCCACGGCATCGGGCGGTTGAACCGGTCCACCGGCATCGGGGGCTGCGGGTACAGCCGGTCCATCGCCTGGGCCACGTCCTGGGCCCGCGCCACCGACAGCGGGAACAGTTCGGTCACCCGCTCCGGCCCGTCTTCTGCGCCGCGGTTCAGGTCGTCCACGAACGCCTTGATCTCGTCGAACAGTTCCGTGTGCGCCGAGACGATCAGCGTGTTCGTCGCCGCGTCGGCCTGCACCTCGACCGGGCGGGCCAGCCGGTCGGCCTGCGGGCGGCGGCTGTATTGGTTGGTCAGCATCTGCGCAATGGCGGTGGCCTCGGCCGTCCGCAGTTGCAGCAGTTTCAGCGGCGGCAGGTTCCCCGGCTCGAGCACATCCAATCGCCGCACGAAGTCCGCGATCACCCGGTGCTGCGCGTCCTCGGCCGTCACCAGCAGCGAGTTGGTCCGCTCCACCACCTGGATCACCGGCTCGGGCACCGTCCGCACCGGGTCGATCGGGTCCGCCGTCGCGAGCAGTTCCTGAAGCGGCCCGAGGATCTCCGATGCCTCGACGTTCCGCACGTCCACCAGGCGCGTCTCGCGGTCCGGCGGCAGCAACTGCTGCACCTGGGCAAGCACGTCGTTGAACATCCGCAGCCCGCCGGCCCGCCCCTGAAGCAGCAGGCTGCCCGAGACCGCGTCGAACTCGACCTCGATCGGCCCGGCGTCGGCGGGCGCCACGCCGCGCGAACGCTCCGCGTACAACGCCAGGGCCCGGTCGATCACGCCCTGCACGTTGCCATCGGGCGCGGGCGGGGCCGCCACGATCTGGAACTGCGTCGCCGGCGGACGCTCCCGATCCAGGCGCTGCACCAGCGTGTCCAGCACCAGGAACTGCCCCGGCTCGGCCCGCACCATCAGCGTCTGCAACTCGTCGAGCGGCTCGAAGACCGGCGCGACATACGCCTGCCCGTCGTTCGGCCGCAGCACGCGCTGGGCCAGGCGGTCCAGCCGCTGGGCCAGGTCCGACGGCTTGGCGAACTCCAGTTGGTACGTCCGCGTCTCGCGCACGATCGCCGCCTGCTGCACGTTGCGGAAGATCGTCTCGAACCTCGAGATCTCGGATCGCGCCCCGACCAGCGTCAGCGTCTTGGTCCGCGCGTTGTACGTCACCCGCAGTTCCGGCGTGCCCTCGCGCGTCGTCTGCTCCACCAGTTCCCGCGCCCGATCCACCAGCGCCTGGGCGTCGGCCGAGTCCAGGTGCAGGATCCGCACCTCCTGGTCCATCTGGGCCGGGATGTCCAGCCCGGAGATCAGGGCCGCGAAGTCGTCGATGTCGTCCGACGGCCCGACGATCAGGATGCTCCGCTGGTCGCGCAGCGCCGTGAACCGCAGCACCTCCTGCTGGCGCGGCGAGAGCAGGCGCGTCGCCACCCGCTCCACGTCCTCCGGCGTCGCGTGGCGCAGCGGGATCGAGCGCGACTCCCGCTCGGGCGTCGCCCCGTGCCCGTTGAGTTCCGGCGGATCGATCTCGGCCAGCAGCGCCTGGGCCTGGACCAGCAGCGACTCCCGCCCCACCACCGTGATCTTGCCCGCCTCGGCCAGCGGGAGCACCGTTGGACGCCGATCGTCCGGCACCGCGCGGAACAGGGCGTTGAGCCGCTCGGCCGCGGTCTCGGCCGAGACCGTCCGCAGGCGGTACGTGTTCATCCGCACCTCGCCCGCCAGCCCGCCCGCCGGGGCGTCGAGGATCGGCACGAGCTCGGCGACCACGGCGATACGAGACGCCGGGCCGATCGCGATGACCGAGTTCGACCGCGTGTCGGCCTGGAGGTTCACGCCCGAGACGTTGACCTCTTCGACCGTGGTCCGGTTCCCGTTGCCGTCGACCAGTTGCGTCACGGTGCGGATGCCGACCAGGGCCTTGAGAGACTCGACCACCGCCGGGGCCTGGGCGTTGCGCAGCGGGAAGACCTTGATGTCGCGATCGATCGCGGGGGCGTTGTCGATCGCCAGGACGATCTGGCGGATCCGCTCGCACTGGGCCGCGGTCTCGACCAGGATGAGCATGTTCTGCACGTCGATCGACTGCAGCCCGCCGTACGGCCCGACCAGCGGACGCACCTGCTCGACCACCTGCTTGGCCACCGCGTTCGAGAGCGGGATCGTGATGGTCACGATCTGGTCGGGCGTCACGCCCTCGGGCAACGCCCCGCCCTGGATCACCATGCCGGGGCGACGCATCGAGTTCTCGATCGACGCCAGATAGAGGAAGTCGCCCTCGCGGCGCAGGTGTACGCCGTGGACGTTCAGGGCCCGGTTCAGGATCGACAGCGCGTCGGCGAACGAGTAAGCCTCGGAGGAGATGAACTCCATCCCCCCGCTGGGCACCTGGCCCTCGCGGATGATCGGCAGGCCCGACTCGCGCGAGAAGAAGTTGAGCACCTCGTTCCAGGGCGTCCCGGCGAAGTTGAAGCGGATCGGGCGGCCGTTGGCGTACGCCGGCCGCTCGCCCTCGCCCGTGGGCTGGTCCGATGGCTGGCCCGATGGCGGGGCCGATGGCTGGCCCGATGTTTGGCCCGCCGGCGCCTCGGCCTGCGCGAACGCCGGCGAGGCCAGAACGGCACCGAGCGTCGTCGGCAGGCCGGCGGCCAGCACGAAAGCGGTCAGGGCGGGTGTGGGCATCCTGCGCGTGGGCATGGCCTGCTCCTGGGCGACTCCCGCGCTCAACGCGGGAGGGTCTGATTGGCTCTCTCTTGTCTCGATACTGGAAAGAAACGGAAGGCTTCGGATCGTGTTGTCGTCGCGCCGGGGCCGCCGCCTGCAGATTCGTGGTCTGCTCGGGGCCGCCCCTCGCATCTGTCGTTACTCGGCGTCCCCACCGTCGGCCCGGGGCGGCTCGACCCGCCGGCGCTGGGCAAGCGTCTGGCCAAGACGCACGAGGAAGGACTGCTCGTTGATCACGAACACGGCCTCCTCGCCCCCCGCCCGCTCAAGACGGGCGTCGAGGATGAGCCCCCCGGGGCTCAGGATCTGGCTCCGCCCGGAGGATGTGTCGAGCATGACTACCTCGATCCCCGCCGTGCCCTCCATCACGCCCGCCACCTTCCACTGGTGGTACGGCGGCGGCGGGATCTCCGGGGGAGCCGGCGGCGGGGGTGGCGGCGGAGGCGGCGGGGCCACCTGCGTCACCGCCACCTGCACCGGCGGCGGCAGACGGAACACGTTCCGCGCCACGATCGGCTGCCACGCCAGGTCCGAGCCGGGCTCCAGCGGCTTCACCGCCATCACCGCGTCCGCCGGCGGCGGCACGTCGGGCAGGAAGATCGTCGCCAGCGACACCCGAACGTCGAACTGCTGGCGATCGTCGCCCAGCGGCGTCACGCCGAACGACACAACGCGGTGCACCCAGGGCTGCTGGCGGGCCAGGGTCAGCACCCGCGCGACGCTCTCGAGCGAGCCGGTCGCCCGGACCTCGCCCGTCATGACCGCGAAGTGGCTCACCCGGAGCTGGCTCCGCTGGAAGCCCTGCAGGCGCGTCTGCCCGGCGGGGTTCGAGACGCCCGCCGTCCGCCCCTCCGAGACCGTCACGTCGTACAGCCCCGCCGTGGTCGCCATGTCATAGAGCAGGCTGCGGAAGTGGTGGGCGACGCGCTCCTCGGTCGCGCCCAGCGTCGTGGCCGCAATCTCGCGCAGACGAGGGCGGACGGCCCCCAGATCGCCCAACTGCTCCTCGACGTACCGCTC
This sequence comes from Phycisphaerales bacterium, assembly GCA_041401985.1. GTDB lineage: Bacteria > Planctomycetota > Phycisphaerae > Phycisphaerales > UBA1924 > JACKHA01. Next base: position 166,644 of record JAWKTE010000005.1, on the reverse strand, counting down.
CGAGCGAACCATCTCTGCCCGGCGCGTCTCCGCGGCCTTCATCGGCCGGCTGTAGAACTTTCCGTACCCCCAATACCCCAGCCCGAGCGCGATCGCCGCCCCGACGCCGGGCATCGCGAGCGAGCGGAGGCGGGTTGTCAGCCCGTTCATCCCCATCACTCCTCCTCCCGGCTGGCGGTCTGGATGGGCTCCGGATCGGAGGGTGCCGAAGACGCGACATCGATCTGCGCGGCTGGCGCCGTCGGCTCCGGACGCCGACGCACCTCGGCCGCCGGCTCGGGCCTCGGCGTCGCCTCCGTGGGCGGGGCCAGCAGCGACGTGAACAGGTTGATGTCGAACCGGTTCTCGGTGTCCGGCCCACGCGACTCGACCGTGTACAGCGGGCTGGCCACGAGGCGGTCCCGGAACTGATTGCCGATCGTCCGCGACGCCAGCCGCCCCACGCTGTGGAACTGGGCCCGGACCTGCAGGCTCCAGCGCGAGTCGATGTACGTCGGGCTGGCCCGCGTCCCGCCCGGTGCGAACACGATCGGGGCGTCCGTCAGCGTTCCCGAGAACGAGTCGAGCAGGGCGTCCGGCGGCGCGGGCGTCTGGCGGTCGATCGCCGCCCAGTGGGCCAGCCAGTCCACGTCCGCCTCCAGCCAGCGGTCCAAGTGCTGGACCCGCATGTCCTCCTGCTGGTGCTCCAGCAGGCGGGCGTAAGCGTCGCGGGCCCGGGTCTCGGCAGCCTTGGCCACGGCCTCGGCGTCGGCCACCCGCAGGTGCGCGAACGTCAGCCCCCCACCCCCGACCACGATCAGCCCCAGCGCCGCCAGCAGCACCGCCCGGCGACGTCCGGCCGACCGGTCCGGCGGCTGACGCGGGTGGGCGAAGTCGAACACCGGGCGGTCCGACGCCCGGGCCACCATCAGCCCCACCAGCGGAGCCAGAGCCGCGGCCTCGTCCTGTCCGGGCAACTCCGACGCGTTCTTCGGGAACTCAACGAACGACGGCAGATCACAGGTCGAGCCCGGCAGTTCCAAGGCAGCCCCGCACTGCTCGGCCACCTCGCGACACAACGGCCCGGCCCCCACGACCACAACCTCGGCCACGTCGCTCGCCGCCGCCGACACCCGGTACGCCATCCACGTCCGCTTGGCCTCGACCGCGACCCGCCGCGCGTACTGGCGGGCGTCCTCATCTCCCGCGACCGACAGCGGCACGTCCGCCGAGCGGACGAACACCATCTCCCCGTCGCGGACCACGACAAACTCAACGCTCGACCAGCCCAGGCCCACGCCCAGCACCGGCGCCCCAGCCGTCGACGGGTTCTGTGCCAGCAGCGTCGCGGCCCCGGAGGCCCGCAGGCTCAGCGCCCCGAGGCGCACCCCCGCCGACGCGGCCACTTCCCGGCACCACGCCACCCGGTCCCCGGGGAACGCGCACGCCAGCACCTCGATCAGCGAGTCCGCGTCCTCATCACCCGATGCCACCGCAACCGGCTTCGCCGAGATCGCGCCCCGTTCCGCCCCCGGCTCGCCGCTGCCCCCATCGCCCTTCGTGACCAGAGGCACGAAGTCGATGACCGTGCCCTCGATCTTGATCGGCATCTGGCGGGTCATCGACAGGCGGGCCATCTCGACCAGGTCCGGGTCGTCGTGCGACTCCAGCCCTGGGAACGCCAGCCGCTTCATCACGACGTTGCCGCGCGGCACCGAGACCAGCACCTTCGACCGAGACAGCCCGGCCCCCGACTCCTTCAGGCTCTCGGCGACCCACGACCCGAACGCCCCGGCGTCGGCCGCGTCCAGGTTCGCGGGGCGCGGCAGGCTCCGCCACGACTCCACGCTCACCCGCCCGCGCGACACCTGCCCGGTGACGAACTCCAGGCGGTCCTGGTCGAGATCGATGATGGTCACTCGCCCACGGGCGCTCATGTACGGCCTCCCTGGGTGCTCCAGCGCCCGATCCGACGATCGGAGAACCCCGAATCTGGGATCGGCTGATCGGACCCGCCGCCCGCACGCGGATCGTTGGACGCCCCCGATTCCGGGACTGTTCGGTTATCGGGCTGGCTGTTCGATCGCGCCCCCGGCGCGGGCGACGTGCCGATGTCGGGCTTCGGGTCCATGAAGTCCGACCCGCCGTAGCCGGTCTCGCGGAGCGAATCGCCCAGCGGATCGGAGCCCGTGCCCGGGTCCGCTGCGTCCGAACCCCCGAGCGGATCGAGCCCGTCGCCCTCGCCCTGCTCGCCGAACGGGTCGACCGCCGGCGTCGCCAGCGCGAGGTTGTCGAGCAGCGTCGGGTCGGCCGCGACGCTCCGGGCCGCGTCCAGCAGCGTGATGTCCCGCAGGTACGCGATCCGCGGGCGCTGCGAGGCGATGTCGATCACCGCCTCGTACACCACCCGCGGCTCCAGCGGCGCATCGTCGCCCCCGCCCGCGTCGATCGGCCCGCCGATGCTCGATTCCACCGTTCGCGGCCGGACGATCCCCGCCTCCACCCGCACCCGCCACTGCATGCACCGGGTCGTCAGGTGGTCGACAGCCAGTTCGAAGTCGTCGGGCTTGAGCAGGCCCTCGGTCACGAGCCACGCCGCGGACTGCGTCGCGTCCGGGGGCAACTGATCGCGGGCGGCGACGATGTCGGCCGCCTGCTCGCGCGAGATGCCGGGCAGGGCGGCCAGCACCCGCTCCGGGGCGGTGCGCAGGTCCACGCGGGCCGGCAGGAACTCGTTGTCGCTGGTGCAGAACACGTCGAGGATCTCGCCCCAGGTCTCGGGCGGGAGGTTGAGACGGCGCAGCGTCTTGATGATGTCGGCGTCGCTGGTGAACGTGGTGCCCTGCTCCATGATCCCCTTCACGCCGTCGGCCGCGTCCTGGCCGAACCGCTCGACCAGCGCATCGCCGAGGCGGTCGGACCACGGCTGGTTCAGGTTGACGCGCAGCCGACCGCGGAACCGCTCCGACCCTTCGGCAATCCCTCCCTGGATGTTGGGATCGGAGGCGAAGACCGTGACGAGCGAGGCAAGGTCGGGCGGCGCGCCAAGAGAGGTGTCACCATCGAGTCCGCCGGAAGCCGTGGGGTCCGACCCCACGGTCGAACCGCCATCGAGCACCGCGCTGCCCATGAGCGCCGACGCGTTCGCCTCACCCAGCATCTCTTCTGTGATACCCCGGACCCGCAGCAGTTCCGCCGGGCTGGCGAACGGCCGCTGGCGCCGGGCCGCGATGATGCGGTCGGCCAGCGTTTTGTCGAGGCCGAGTCCCTCGAGCATCGGGGCGGTCGCGGCGTTGATGTCGAGCCGCCCGCTCTCGGGTGCCAGCGGGCCGTCGTAGTCCGGCGAGACGTCGATGAGGCGGATGTCGATCCGCGAGCCATCCTCGCCGATGTGCAGGGCCCAGGTGTCCGACACCACGGGCGGCTCGCCCGCGAGCATCGCCTCGCGCTGGTCGGCCAGTTCGGCCATGACGCCCTGGAGACCCGACAACGCCGCGAGCCGCGCCTGGGCCAGATCGGCCGCCACCGAGGCCGACGACCGCTGGGCCGAGGCGGTCAACGCCGCGGACGCCCCGATGAGCGAGGCCATCGTCACGGCGACGACCACGAGCAGCAGCACGAGCGCGTGGCGCGGCTGGGGCCGTGCCGCCCCGGCGGTTCGCGCTTCGCAACGCCGCGCCGCGGCGTGCGAACGCGTCTGGCTGGAGGGCGCACGCCTCATGCCCCCCTCCACGCTGCGATTGGGCCGTCGGGGATCACGATGGTGCGGACGCGATCCGGCGGCGGCAGCGGCTCGCCCGTCTCTTCGGGCAGTTCGTCCTCAAACGCCTCGGCCATCGGGTCGCCAAACAGCTCGGACATCGGATCATCGGGATTGAACGTGTCGATCGCCCCGGGATCCGGCGGCTGCGTACGACCCCCGCCGGCCGCGTCCAGCCCCCCCACTGCCCCGCTCGACCCACCGAACCAAATCGCCATTTCGATCGCCACCGGCAGCCCGCCGCCGCCGAGCGAACTGAACGAGGCCGACCACGACCGCCCGTCGAAGTACCGCAGGCGGACCCGCTCGACGTTGGTCGCGATGATCGACGAGGCCTCGGACGACGGATCGATCTCGCTCCAACGCCGCGCCTCGATCTCGCCCGTCCGCTCGTCGAACGAGTACGACACGCCCTGCAGGTCGGCCGCGAGCGGCACGCCCGCGCCGGGCGTCGGCGGGGCGACCTGGCGTGTCAGCAGGCGCAGCGAGGTCTCGTCGCCGTCAACCCCGGCACCGGCCGCCGCGTCGCCCGCGATGACCGCGTTGAGATCGGTCTCGACGGCATCGAACAGCGCCTCGGCGCCCTGGAGCGACGCGGCCTCCGAATCAAGGGCCGTCCGCTGGCGACCCAGGTTGAACAGGAACGTGAACACCACGCCCGAAAGGCTGGCGATCAGGGCCAGCGCGAGCAGCGCCTCGAACAGGCTGAATCCGGCACGACGGCGGGCGTGCGTCATGGCCGCCCCCCAGCCCCGCGGATCGCCTCGGTCGTCAGTTCGTCCTGCTCGCCCACGGTGTCGTCGATCGGGCCGGACAGGCGCATCAACTGATGCAGCGTGGTGGCCAGGATCGGCTCGCCGGTAGACTCGCTGCGGCGCAGGGCGGTGACGGTCACGAGCGTCAGGCCGGGGAAGGCCGAGGCGTTGGTGTCGATCTCGAGGTCCCAGCCGGTGGGCTCGGGCAGATCGTCGTCGAAGGCCAGTTCCGTGTCGGGAGCCGTGTCCGCCTCGGACCATGCCGGCACCGGGCCGATGAGTTCCTCCGGCTGCTTGAGGCCGGCCTCGAGCTGGGCCAGGGCCGAGCGGGCCAGGTCGAGCGCGTGGGTCCGCTGGCGGGCGGTCTCGACGTCGGCGAACGACTGGTTCATCGCCGACAGCACGACCAGGGCCGCCATCGTGAAGATGGACAGGGCGAGGATCACCTCCATGAGCACCCAGGCGCGCCTCATGGACCGGCTCCGGAAGGTCGCGCGAACGGGGACTGGCCCAAGCCGCTTTCCGGTGCCCCCGTCCCGTCCGCCGGTTCGTCTCCAAAAGGCGCGTCGAAGTCCTCCGGCAACGGTGGCAGCCACCTATCGACCCTCAGTACGCCCGTCCACGCTTCGAGCGTGAGTTCCAGCACCACCGGCCCGGGCAGCGTCAGGTACACCGGCGCGCCGGACACCGCGGCCCCACCCGGCAGCAGCACGCCCACCGCAACCTCGCCTGGGGCACCGGCGTCGTCCCATCCGCCATCGAACGGAAGACCGCCCGCGCCCACGCCGGACGATTCCGATGCCGCGGCGAACTCCCCGGCGCTCATCCCCGGCGGCAGCACCAGCGGTTGCCCGGTGACCTGGTCGAACAGGTGTGTCGGCGGGCGACGGGACACCGCCACGCCGCGCGGCAGTTCCAGCAGCACCACGTCGTCGGCGGGGTCGGCGATCGCGAACCCCTCGAACATCGGCGAGGCGTCGTTCGGCATCACGCCGGGCGACCCGCCGCCCAACTCCTGCCCGACGGGGCGATCGGTCTCGAAAGGCCGAGCGATCAGTCGAGGCGGAAGCGGGCGATCGGCACCGGGATCGGTCGGGATGAGCACGAGGCGGATCGACCGCGCATCGCGCCGGGCATCCGTCCGCGCCAGGGCCACCGCGCTGACCAGATCGCGCGACACCGCCTCGCCCCGCGCGCCGGACAGACGCCCCGCCAGATTCGGCGCGGCCAAGGCCATCAACGCCATGAGGATCGCCATGGCGACGATGACTTCGAGGATGGTCAGGCCGCGGCGGTGCATGGTCCCCCAGTGGCCTCCCCGCCCGGTCCGCTTTCGTTGCGAGAACGGGGCGGTCGGTGTTGGCGCGCGAGTGCGCGGTTCGAAACGCCGAGGGCCGCGCGGGGGCGCGGCCGCCGGCCTTTGGCTCAGCGGCCGGGCGTCGGGATCAGCCGCCCGTCGGGGGCAGGGGCAGGTCGCCGCCCTCTTCGTCCCCGGCGGTGCGCCAGGAGACGATGTCGTCGTCCGTGCCCTCTTCGCCGTCCGGGCCGAAGGACCACAGGTCGAACTTGGTCGCGTCCTCGGTCTCCTCGGACTGCTGGCGATAGCCCCAGGGGTTGCCCCAGCGGTCGTTGGTCATGGGATCGCCGAGGTACTCCTTCCAGGCGTTCTGATCGGCCTCGGGGTCCAGTTGCTCCTTGTTCCACAGGACCGCGATGCCCTCCTCGTCCGTCGGGTAGCGGTTGTAGTCCAGGCGGAACAGGTTCAGGGCCCGACGCAACTGGTCGAACTCGACGCGGGCCAAGTCGGCCTCGGCCTGGTCCCGACGCCCGAACAGCGTCAGGGCCACCAGCCCCGAGATCGCCAGGATGATGGCGATCACGATCATGACCTCGATGAGCGAGAAGGCGTGGCGGGCCGGGCCGCGCGAGCGACGGGCGGCCAGAAAAACGCCGGGGCGTCCTGCCTGGGACGCGATGCGGGTGGGCGAGATGTCCATCCAACGACCTCCGTGTGTGCCTCGGCCTTGCGAACCCGTGGCCGGGCGTGGACTGCGGGCGGGCGAGCCGACCCGCGGGACGATGGAGGCCACCCCCACACCCCGTCGAGCCGATCCGTCCCGGTTCATGCGGTACCGCTCCTGGGTGGACCGGTTTCGCGGGAGCACCCCACCGAACGAATGACGCCCGAGGGGTACGTTTGTTCACACTAACATAGGCGCGAGGGCGGATCAAGCCCTTCGCGCGAACTTGTCGGATCAGTGGGGAGGCCCCCGGGGGGAGCCGGGGTGTCATCGACCGGCGCACCGATCCATCTGTACAGACGGGTTCCGGAGTTGGACCCCTTGGTGGATTCGGCGAAATGTTGGGGGCCGGGGGCGGTTTCCCCGGTTGAGGCCCGGGGCGTGATGCTCGGGCGGGCATAGGAGCCGGAATGGAAAGGCGATTTGGGGTCGAAGGCATGCACTGTGGGTCGTGCGTGGCGAAGGTCACGGCGGCGCTGCGCGGGGTCGAAGGGGTCGAGTCGGCGGAGGTGGGCCTCTCACCCCCGTCGGCGAGGGTCGTGGCCGGCGACGGGGTGGAGTTTGGCGATCTGGCCGCCGCCGTCCGGGGGGCCGGGTACCGCCTGACCGAACCCACCTCGAATGACGGAGACGATGGGTCGGGCGAGTCCGACGGGCGCGAGCACCGCCACGACGCCGTCCCGACCGAGGCGGGCGATCTGGCGGCGGGCTCGGCGTCGAAGGAGAGCCTCTACCCGCTGGTCCTGATCGTCGCGCTCATCACGGGCGCGACGGTCGTCACGAACGCGACCCGCGGCGGCTGGTCGTGGGGCTCGTGGATGGCGGATTTCATGGGGGGGTTCTTCCTGGTCTTCGGCGGGTTCAAACTGCTGGACCTGCCGGGGTTCGTCGCGGCGTACCGGCGCTACGACCTCGTCGCGGCCCGCGTGCCGGCCTGGGGCTGGGCGTACCCGTTTGTCGAACTCGGCCTGGCGGCGATGTTCCTGGGGCGGTGGATGCCGATGGCCGCGTCGATCGCGACGCTGGTGCTCATGCTGGTCGGAGCGGCGGGCGTGCTGAACGCGCTGCGGGCCAAGACCAGAATCCGCTGCGCGTGCCTGGGCACGGCCCTCAACCTGCCCATGACGACCGTGACGCTGGTGGAGGACCTGGCGATGGCGGCGATGGCCGGAGCGATGCTGGTGGTGTGAGGGAAGGGAAGAGAAAGAGAGACAGAGAGAGAAGAGAGATAGAGATGGAGGTATTGGGGTTCAGGTGACCGCCGCACGCGGAATCGCGCCGACGGCGCGCGAGCCGGGGCGTCCCCGCCCCGGTCCTCCACCACGGGTCGGCGCAGCCGATCATGCCCGACAATGGTCGGGGCACGGGCACAGCCGGCACGCTCGACCCCACGCTGGCGCGTGGCGCTCTGCTCGGTCAGTTCGGGACGACGTAGACGCCGGTGGCCAGGATCGTCAGGACGGTCGGATTGTCGCGCGGGCCGACCGTGCCGACGACCACGATCTCGTCGAGCGGGTCGAGGCCGGCGGCGATGGGGTTGGTGTCCGCCATCACCCGACCCGCGCCGTCCACAAGTTGGATCGTCGCGTTGTTGGCGTTCAGGCTCTCGCGCGGCTCGCAGCAATAGTCCCACGGCGTCGGGCAGTGGTCCTCGCCCATCTCGTCGCACGAGACGATCGCCGGGTCCACGATCGTGAACACCGCCGACTCGGCGGAGATCGGCTCCAGCCGCCCGCCGATCCGCCCGCGGATGGCGACCGTGTCGCCCTCGACCGCCGAGGCCTTCACCGCGCCGACGGGGCGGGCGTCCTCGGGCATCGCGGCCAGGATCCAGGCGGGCGACGCCGCGGCCTGGTTCGTGGACTGGTCGCTCGCGCCGTTGGTGTTGCCCGCATTGCTGTTCGCCGGCGTCGACGGGCCGCATGCGGTCAGGGCAAGCGCCGTGCCGGCGGCTGTCGCGATGGCGAGCATCGCGCGATGGGTACGGCTGTTGGTATCAAGCATGTGAAACTCCTGTATTCAAAGCGAGCATACGGATTCAGAACGACTTGAGCGCCTCGGCGATGGGCAGGCGCAAGCAGCGGATCGCCGGCGGGATCGCACCCACCAGCCCCACCACCAGACCGCCCACCAGGCCGGTGAGCATGACGGGTGCATCGATCGACAGCGTGAACGCCCCCATCGAGAAGCGGACGGCCAGCCCATCGAGCAGCGTGAGCGCGATGACCGCCCCGATCACCGCCCCGCAGGCCGCGGCGAAGACCGACTCCTGCGTCAGGCTCAGCACGATGGCCCGGCGCGTGAAGCCCAGTGCCTGGAGCATGCCGACCTCGCGCACGCGTGCGGCGAACGCGGCGTACATCGTGTTCAGCCCGCCCATCAGCCCGCCGGCCGCGATCAGCACGGCGGTGGCGACGACCATCACGCGGATCGGCGCGTAGAAGGCCGAGATCGAGGCGTAGTAGTCCCGCTCGCGAAGTGCCGAGACCTCCAGATCGAGGCGGCTCTTGGCGAACGCGTCCACGTCGGCGAATCGAGCGCCGGTCTGCGGGTCGGCCCCCAGCGTGACGATCACGCACGAGAGCGACGCCTCGCGCTTGGTCGCCACCTGCAGGTCGATCAGCGGCATCCAGACCTCGGCGTCCATCACGGTGTTCGGCGCAGTGAACCGCCCCACGATCGTCCAGTCGCGGCTGTCGAAGAACAGCGTGCGCCCGACGCCGAGTCGCTCGTCGGGCACGCCCAGACGCGTCGCGGCCAGGGCTCCGACCATGATCTCGTTCTGGGCCGCGTCGGGGGCGCGCCCCTCGACGATCTCGACCTCCGGATGCACGAGCAGCGCGACGGGGCGCACACCCCGGATGACCGCCGGCAGGTCTCGCGTCGCCCCGGCCGATTCCCGCACGGGCAGGGCCATGTGGATCTCGGGCGAGGCGAAGATCACGCCGCCCTCCTGCTTCAGGCCCCGGATGCTGGCCGCGGCAATGGTGTCGATGCCGGCGTCGATCTGGGAGCGTTCGATGCCCTCCTCGGAGCCCGTGCCCAGGATGATCACGTTGGTGTGCAGGCCCTCGGGCTGGTCGAGCGTGCGCGACATCCCGCGCACGAAGCCGACCGACGCCAGCAGCAGCACGACCACCAGCGTCGAACCGAGCAGGGACGCCACCAGGCGCGTCGGGCTGCGCCCGAGGTTGCGGAGGGCGTAGTCGAAGGGGAGGCGCTTCATTGGGTGTGTCTCCACATCGCGTTACACACTCCTGAAGCACGACGCGATCTCGCGCCGCCCCGCCTGCCACGCCGGGAACAGCCCGGCGACGACGCCGAGCGTCCCGCACACCAGCAGCCCCGTTGCGACCAGCACCGGGCTGGCCTGGATCGGGATGGTGGTGCCCTCGACCGACAGGGCCAGCGACGAGTACTTCGCCACCGCGACCGCCGCCACGCCGCCCAGCGCCCCGCCGATCAATGCCAGCAGCACGCCCTCGCCCACGATCAGCAGCGCGACCAATCGCGACGAGAACCCGAGGGTCTGCAGCACCCCGTGCTCGGCGATGCGGCTCTGGACGCTCAGCACGATCGCGTTGGCGATCAGAGCGAGGACCGCCGCCAGGCACCCGATCCCCAGCCAGTTCGCGAAGCCGACCAGTTCGATGATGTCGTCGGCGATGCGCCCGATGAACGCCTTCTCGGTGAACGTCGCCGTCGGCTCCTGGGCCCGCGAGAACTCGGCGTCGATGGCCTCGGCGATGGGCTCCAGCAGCGAGGCGTCGGCGACGCGGACGTTGTACTGCGTGACCGACCCCAGCCCGGTGCTGGCGGCCAGCTGCACGAACTCGAGCCCCGCGTACGCGACGTTCTGGTCCTGGGCGTTGTCGGACTCGATGATGCCCGCGACGTAACTCGTGATGCCCGCGGCGTCGAACGTCATGCCGGGGCGCAGCCCGCGCCGATCCGCCAGCGTCCGCCCCAGCAGCGTGGCGTCGCCGCGCCGGACCCAGTCGTCGATCGACCCGGCGACCAGGCGCACCGAATCGCCCCGGTCGCCCAGGAACGTCTCCTTCGGCACGCCGCGGAACGTGACCACGTCCAGGCTGGTGCGGCAGTTGGTGACCACGATCTTCATGGGAATGACCGAGACCACGCCCTCCATCCGCTCGATCCGCGAGGTGTAGTTCTGTGGCAGCGTGCTGGTGGCGGGGCAGTAGCGGTCCTTGCGGTAGACCACCAGCGTCGTGTCGTTGGCGGTCTGGGTCGTCGCGATCGTGACGCCCCGCTGCATCGCCTGCACCGCGGTGTACAGGAACATCGCGGTGGCGATGCCCAGGATCGTGAGGATCGAGCGCACCCGGTGGCGGGTGACCTGCTTGAGGATGTAGGGAACGAACGCGATCGGATTGGTTCTCGTAACGTGCCGGCTCATTCGACACCCCCTGCCGTGGTCGCGGCGGCGACTGATCCACCCTCGTTCGAGTCCATCGCGGCGTCGTCATGCGCCGACCCCACCAGCCGCCCCTTGTCCAGGTGCAGCGTGCGCTTGGCCGACTCGGCGGTCTTCGGATCGTGCGTGACCATGATGATCGTCTTGCCCATCTCGTCGTTGAGCCGCCCCATCAGTGCCATCACCGCCTCGGCCGACGGCTTGTCCAGGTCGCCCGTCGGCTCGTCGGCGACGATGATCCGTGGGTCGGCCACGATGGCCCGGGCGATGGCGACCCGCTGTTCCTGCCCCCCCGAGAGTTGACGCGGGAAGTGGTCGTGCCGGTCGGCGATGCCGACCAGTTCGAGGGCCTCGGCGACGCGCCGGTGACGCTCCTTCCGCGTCAATCCGTGCAGCAGCAGCGGCAGTTCGACGTTCTCGTACGCCGTCAGCACCGGCACGAGGTTGTAGAGTTGGAAGACGTAGCCGACATTGGCGGATCGCCACGCCGCCAATCGCGAGCGAGAGAGCGTCGCGATGTTGACCCCGTCGATCGTCAGCGAGCCGCGCGTCGGCGAGTCGATCCCGGCGATCAGGTTCAGCAGCGTCGTCTTGCCCGAGCCGCTCGGCCCCATCAAGGCCAAGAAGTCGCCCGCGGGCACGTCCAGATCAAGGCCGTCGAGCGGGCGGATGACGTTGTCGCCCTTGTGGTACTCGCGCGTCAGGCCGCGGCATTGGATGAGCGTCATGGGCGGCCTCCCGTCGTTGATGCGATCTGCGGTGCCGGCGCGTCGAATCGCACCAGCCGCCCCTCAGTCAACCCGACTGGCCCGACAATCAGCAGATCGCCCGGCTGGAGCGGACCCGTCACCCGCTGGAACCCCGCAGCGAGCGGCTGGTCCGGCGATGACGCGACGGGAGCAACGTCGATCGGCACCGCACGCCCGCGGTCGCCGCGGCGCCCGCGGACGGCCCAGACACGCGGCGAACCGGCTGAAGTGTCCAGCGTCGCATCGGAGATGAGCACGGTCTGCTGCACGCTCGCCGATGCGGAAGCGCCCTGACGCCCCGGGCCGCCGCTCGCGCCCGGTCGATCGCCCGATCCACCACGCCCATCAGCTGCGCCGGCGCCTCCGCCTGCATCGCCATCACGGGGCTCCGCGTACTCCGGCAGGAACCGCACGCGCGTGAGCATCTCCGGCCTCAGCGCCGCCGCCGGGTCGACCACCAGCACCTTCACTTCCAGCGTGTTCTTCTGCAGGTCCGCCTCGTGCGTGATGATGATGACCTCGCCGGCAAACGTCGTGTCCGGCAGCACGTCCACCACCACCTCGCACGCCTGCCCAAGGAACAGGTGCGACGCGTCGGCCAGCGGCACATCGACCCGCACCTGCAACTGGCCCGGGTCGTACAGCAGCGCGACCTGGGCCGAACGCGGATCATCCATCGCAACCATCCGCTTGTCCCCGGCGCAACCAGACGCAGCATCACCACGCCGTCGATCGGCGCGACGACCTGCATCCGGTCGAGGCGCAACTGTGCCTCATCACGCGCGGCCCGCGCCTGGCCGACCTCCGCCTCGATCGCCCGCACCCGGGCCGCCGCCGCGTCCAGCATCCGCCGCTCCGCCACGCGCAGCGCCGCGCCCCGCTCGGCGGCACGCAACTCCGCACGCTGGCGATCGAGCCTGGCCTCGAGGATCGGCCGCCGCGCCCGGGTCGCTTCCAGCATCGCGGCCTGGGCCTCCACACGCCGCCCGATCGTCTCGACCTCCAGCGCGTTGGCCGCACCGCCCGATCGCGCCTGCTCCAGCCAGGCCTGCTCGGCCCGCAACTGCAGCAGCATTGCCTCGGCCGCGGCGATGTCGTGGGGCAACTGGGCCAGTTCCGCCTCGGTCATGGCCACGTCGGCCTGGGCCGTCTCGACCGCACGCTCGCGGTCCACCGGCTCGTCCCAGTCCGTCTGGGCGGCGGTCAGTTCCGCGTGCGACATCGCCAGGTCGGCCTCGGCCTTGGCCAGCGCCGCCTCGGCCCGTGCCAGCGACAGGCGGGCATCGGTATCGACCAAGCGCGCCAGCACCTGCCCACGCTCGACGGTGTCGCCCTCGAGGAACAGCACCTCGTCCACGATCCCGTCGGCCAGCACCGCGGCGGCGGTCGGGTACGGGCGCGGCTCCAGCCACCCCGGCGCGACAACGGCCGTCCCGCCCGTCGGGCCGGGCCGAGAGACTTCGCCGGAGTGCCGCCCGCTGTGGCGCGGCCCCTCGCCCGGATCATCGGCCCGGTCCTCGGCCGGCGGCGTCGGACGCGACACCCGCACACCCGCGGCGCTCCGATCGAACACGACCGGGCGCACGCCCACGGCGCGCGGCGTCTCGAGCGTCGCCCCCGCGGACACAACCAGCAGGCCCGTGATCGCCGCGAGAACAACGACCGGAGCCGCGACCGACCGCCAACCCCGCTTGGGAGGCGCGACGGCACGCACGCCAGATGGACCGCCCCCCGCGGCGACGGGCCGCGCTGAGGCTTCGTTTGGATTGTGGGAACGCACGGCGGCTCCTGGCAGCACGCGAGGGAACACGGAGTGGAGGATGGGCCGCCCGAATCGGGCGCGCGACAACACGCGCGCCGACGGCGGCACGACTCAGAGACTCCGGTTCAGACTCGCGGCGGTCGCAGGAGGTCCGCGGTGTGGGCGGCGGCCACCACCCGATTGCTCACGGGAAGCGAAACCTCGGGCCGGGCAGACTCGATCAGGAGAGCGCCGATGAGATTTGGGGGCGTGATCGAGGGCCGCACCGACCCGCTGCAGGAAAGCGGGCACTTGCACCCGCCGTCCTCGCCGGGCGGGGCGTGGTCGCGCGCGGGCGGCACCTTGGAGTTCGCGCCCGACGAATCGGGCTGCGCCGGCTCCGCACCCGCATGGGACCGCCCAGAGCAGCACGACCGCGTCGCGTGACGCTGATCGGCATCCGCCACGTTCACCCGGTGCTCCGCCGAATCCACGCTCGTAGACACGGGCATCGGTGCCGATTGCCCACAGTGCCCGCAGCACCCCGCCCGCGGGACAAACGCCCACACGAGCAGGGAAACAGAAAGCACAATGGCAACGATCCCGCGGCTCACAGCAAGTCAGTATATCGACCAAACGCCCGCGTTGTTCCCGCCGGGAGCCAATTGGTCCCCCGGACGCCGGGGCAGGGGTGCGTCCGAGAAACGCGGCTGCCCGGACTCCGGCTGCAATACGCGCACCGCTTCCGCCCCGCGGGAGCCCGCGTCGCGCTCGGCGATGGTCGGACCGGCCCGCGTCGAGGCCCAGCCAATCCTGTCACGCCATGGCTGCCGCGGCATCTCACCCTTCCCCTGGGAGACCCGCCATGGCCCGACTCCGAACCTCCGCCCCACGCTCCGCCACCGCGCTGGCGGTCCCGCTCCTGGGCCTCACGCTGACTGGCTGCGCCTCGCAGGCTCCGCCCCAGGCCGATCTCGGCGCGATCTACAACCAGGCGGCCCAGAACATCGGGGCCGATCGCAACCCCGTCATCGTGATCCCCGGAATCCTCGGCTCAAAGCTCGAATCGCCCGAGAGTCGTGTGCCGGTGTGGGGCTCGTTCACCTACGGCGCAGCCGACCCGGACACCGCCAACGGCGCACGTCTGGTCGCGCTGCCGATGCAACTGGGAACACCGCTGCATGACCTCCGCGACGAGGTCGTGCCCACCGAAGTGCTCGACAACCTGACGCTCGACGTGGGCCTGATTCGCGGCGTCGAACTCGGGGCCTACGCCGACATCCTCCGAACCCTCGCCGCCGGAAAGTACCGCGACCAGACCATCGGCCAGGCCGGAGCCGTTGACTACGCCGGGCTGCACTACACCTGCTTCCAGTTCGCGTACGACTGGCGGCGCGACGTGGCCGAACAGGCGGCCCTGCTGCACGAAATGGTGCTCGACGCCATCGCCGCCCAGCCCACGGGCGGCAGCGACAAGGTCGACATCGTCGCCCACTCCATGGGCGGCCTCGTCCTTCGCTATTACCTGCGATACGGCCCCACGCCGCTGCCCGACGACGGCTCGCTGCCCGAACTCGACTGGGAAGGCGCAGGCTACGTCGAGAACGCGATCCTCATCGGCACGCCCTCGGCCGGCTCGTCGCTCGCGCTCACGCAGATGGTCGAGGGCGTGAACTTCGCCTCGTTCATCACGCCGACGTACCGCCCCGCGGTGCTCGGCACCATGCCCGCGATCTACCAGTTGCTGCCTCGAACGCGCCACGCCCGCGTGGTCGACGCCGCCACCGGCGAGGCGATCGACATCTTTGATCCCGCGGTGTGGGAGCGATACGCCTGGGGCCTGGCCGACCCGAGCCAGGACCGCGTGCTGGCCCAGTTGCTGCCCGACGTGCCCGACCCCGCCGAGCGCCGCCGGATCGCGCTGGACCAGCTCGCCAAGTCCCTGGCCCGCGCCGAGCAGTTCGACCGGGCGATCGACATCCCCGCGGCCCCGCCCCCCGGCACCACGCTGCACCTGATCGCCGGCGACGCGAGGCCAACCGTCGACGTGCTCGAAGTCGACTCTCGTGGCCGCCTGCGCGTCGCGGCCACCGGTCCCGGCGACGACACCGTCACGCGCGTCTCGGCCCTGATGGACGAGCGCGTCGGCGGGGCGTACCAGCCGCGCCTCCGCTCGCCCATCCGCTTCGAGTCCGTTCGGTTCCTGTCGTCCAACCACATCGGGCTGACGAAGGACCCGCTGTTCGCCAACGACGTGCTCTACACGCTGCTCGAGCGCCCGCGCGACGCCGCCGGCACGCCAACGAACCCATGAAGGCGTGATCGGGATGGCGTGATCGGCGTCGCCACGCGCGGCGCCCTGCGAGAGAAGCCCGCGCGGATCGACCGCTAATCACCCCGCGCCGGCTCCCCGAACGCCATCGTCACCTGCGTCCCGAAAATCGGGTACTCGATGCGGCAGCGGTACCCGCGGAACGCCGACGCCTCCCAGCCCAGCGTGCCCAGCGCGTGCTCGAGCAGGTCGGGGTACCGCCCGGTGTCGCGCGATCGCCACCGCCCCACGCCCAGCGACCCGCCGGTGCCCATGTCCTCGATCGACTCAAGCATGTCCAGCACGTCCACATCGCGGGCCGCGTTGTTCGGGCTGGCCACGCCCTCGAACGCCGTCTCGTACAGGCGCAGCGACGGCGTGATCCCCGGATAGACGTCCCGGTGCACGATCGCGTCGAACTGCAGCACCTTCGCCGGCGTGCTCACCTCCGCAAAGAACCACGGCACACGCCCCGACCCCAGCGCGGGGCGTCGCTCAATCTCCGCGAAGTTCGCCTCGCCGAGCACCACGTCCACCGCGCTCTCGGCCCCGAACCCGTCGTCGCCCAGCGTGTAATGCACGACATCGCCTGTCCGCCGGGCTTCCAGGCTCGGGGCAGGCTCCGAGCAGAACGGCGCGACTAGCGGCGTCGAGCCCGCCTCGATCTCGCGTCCGTCGAGCCCGCGCGGGTGGCGTGCCCCTTGTCCTTGCGCGACGCGCCGCGTCGCAAGCCGCACCAGGGCGCCGGGCCGCAACCGGTGCAGCCCATACAGCCCCGTCAGCCACACGACATCGAGATGCTCGCCATCGCCCGACGGATGCAGGATCACCGTGCCCAGCAGCACGCGGCACTCGACTCCCTTCAACTGGCTCGTCGCCCGGAAGGCCGACTGCTTCCGGCGCAACTCGAACTCACGCCGCGCCTCGGGCACCCACGCCGACAGCAGCGTGTCCAGCGATCCGCGCCCGCCCGCCTGGCGGCTCAGCAGCGACTCGTACCGATCGATCGCCTGCGTCGCCCGCTTCACAACCTCCGCCGACGCTCCCTGACGCCCCAGCGCCCGCACCGCCCGACGCAGCGGCGCCGGGCCCGGCATCGCGTGCAGGGCCGACAGCGGGTCCCGCGCCTGGGCCGCCTTCAGCACGCGGCTGGCCAGCACTTTGTCGATCCCGGTCCGCTTGGCCAGCAGTACCGGTCCCGGAAGCGGGGAGGCAACCGCCCCGATCGCCGCGGCCAGCGCCGTCGCTAGTTCGCCCCCCACCTCCGCCAACGACTCCTCCCCGAGCACACCGGCCGCTGGCTCCGCCGGCCCGGCGTCGATCGCGACCGCGGGTCGCTGGGAGGTCGTATTGAACGGCTCGGGTCGCATCAAGTCTTCTAAACCCCCAACAGAACAAGTGTTTACGACACGAAAACGGCCCTCGCCAGCGAATCACGCCGCTCCGAATGATACACGCTTGCACGACGCCGATCGACCCGGAACACACCATTCTGGAAGTTTCCCGGAAACTTCCCTTGATACCATCGCCGACCCCGCTATCCTGATGCTCAACGCTCAGAGTGGGGACCACACGACACGCCGCCCCCCGCCAACCCCGGGGGCACGAGGAGGATCCACGAATGACCACGACTCCGACCCGCCGGGCCACGGCCCGGACCGCCGCCGTTGCCGCGATCGCCGCCATCACCTCGGCCGCCGGCGCCCAGACCACCGTCACCTTCGACAACGGCCCGCTCGGCTGGTCAGTCAACGGCAACGACGCCGTCCTGCCCGTCGGCGGCAACCCAGGCGCGTTCATCGACCACTACCAGTTCGACACCTTCGGCATCCAGATCCGCAACGAGACCAACCCCGACTTCATCGGCGACTACACCACCCGCGGCCCGGTCCGCATGAGCGTCGATGTCCAGGTCGGCGTCATCGCCTTCTT
Organism: Phycisphaerales bacterium; assembly: GCA_041401985.1. Classification (GTDB taxonomy): domain Bacteria; phylum Planctomycetota; class Phycisphaerae; order Phycisphaerales; family UBA1924; genus JACKHA01. The sequence continues at coordinate 148,958 of JAWKTE010000005.1, read as the reverse complement.
CGGCACGCCCGTGACCCGCGACCTGATCGTCGAGTTCGTCGACTACGACAACCCGCCGATGTTCTACCCCTACGTCTCGGTCTGGACCCACGTCGGCGTGCTCGACGGCGTCGGCCAGCCGTGGACGAACTACTCGGTCGACATCGCCGACCCGGCGTCCACCACCCTCCCGCCCGGCTGGGGCGGCACGGGCGACGAGGACCCCAACACCTTCGAGCCGCGCCTCCCCCCGAGCCGCACGTTCGCCAGCGTCATGGCCGGCGTCGACGAGGTCCGCTTCACGACCTTCGTCCCCGGCTTCTTCTATGGCGGCACCGAGTTCGGCCTGGGCGTCGACAACGTCTCAATCGAGCCGATCGGTGCCACATGCGCCCCGGACCTGACCACCGGCGCCGTCGCCGGCCAGCCCGGCTACGGCGTGCCCAACGGTGTGCTCACCAATGACGACTTCTTCTACTACCTGGCCCAGTTCGCCGCGGGCAACCTGGCGGTGGCCGACCTGACCACCGGCGCCGTCGCGGGCCAACCGGGCTACGGCGTGCCCAACGGCGCGATCACCAACGACGACTTCTTCTACTACCTCGCGCTCTTCGCGGCCGGCTGCTGAGCCGGCACCCGCTCGCTCGCGAGTTGACCCGGACGCGGCTCGCCGCGGCCCGAGTCCCCCTCGACCGCGCCTCGGTCCCAACCACGTCTCAACCCCTCCGAACGGGCCGGGCGGCAACGCCCAGGCCCGTTCTTCTTTGCTCGCCGCGTGCGTCGGTGTGCGGGGCCGCCGAAACTCCACCGGATCCGGGAACCCAACCCGCCCCCGCGCGTCCAACTCCGCGGCGTGAGACCCGGGCACCACCCGCCCGGCCGGGGGATGCCGCATGCGCATGTCGTTGAAGATGGTGGCTTTGGTGTCGCTGATCGGGATGTTCACGGCGTCGGCCAGGGGCCAGTGCCCGCCACGGTTCCTCCCGGGAGAAGGTGTCCCCGGCATTTTTCCGGGGCCCGAACTCGGCACGCTGTGGGACCCGGATGGGCCTGGGCCGCTCGGCGAACGGCTTGCCGTGCTGACATTGGGCGAGGGAGTGGCCGGCACCTCCCCGGTCGGCGGTGTTTCGACGTGGGATGGCACCACTTGGACGAGCATCGCTCCGACAGCGTCTATCACGGGCGCGATTCTCGGGGACCTCGCCGCGTTCGAAGGCTCGCTCGTGCTCGGGGGATACCTGCAACTGAACGGCTTAAACCCCCGTCACCGGGTCATCGCTTGGAACGGGTCCGCGTGGGTGCCACTCGGAACGGGGATGAGCGACCTCGGAATCGTCGAGAGCCTGGTCGAACATGATGGCGTGCTCTTCGCCGCCGGGACGTTCTCGACGATTCGAAACCTTGGCGGCACCCGAGTCTGGACGGACCAGTCCGCGTATTGGGACGGCACCCAATGGCACGCGATGTCAACCGAGCAGGCCGCGTGGCAGTGGAACCCCGGTCCGAGACTGTTCTCCATCGCGGGTGAATTGCTCGGCATCGGAAGCCTGAACGGCCCAACCGGCACGGTCGCCATCGGTCGTTGGAACGGGGCGGAGTGGGAGCCGTACGCGCCGGGCCCCAAGTGGGGCAACCTGCACTCGCTCGTCGAGTTCGGGGGCACCCTGCACGCCGGTGGCCGAGACCTTCTGAGCGATCCGCCCGGTGTGGCCGTGGCCAGATGGAACGGCTCCGCATGGGAGAGCGTCGGGACGTTCGACGGCACCGCCACCGTCGAGAATCTCAGCGTGCACCAGGGCCGGTTGATTGCGACCGGAGACATCCGTCGCGACGGCCAGTTTCCGCCGGTGGTCGAGTTTGATGGGATCGCCGCGTGGGATGGGCAGTCATGGTCGCCGATACCGCCGGGGCTCGAGCGCGTCGTCAACTGGTACGACGCCGTCGAATACCAGGACGAACTCTGGCTGCTCGCTCGCGTCGATGAGGCCGGCTACGGGCTCGGCCTCCACACGCACGGGGGCGTGCGTCTGGTCGGAACCGAACTGCGACCGCTGGTCCCGCAAATCGGGCTTAACGGCATCGTTCGCGCCGCTCTCGAACACAACGGCGAACTGTTTGTCGGAGGAGAGTTCACCGGCATCGGCGGCATCGCCAGGCGCATCGCGGCCTGGAACGGCAGGCAGTGGCGAGACCTACCCGGTATCCCGTTCAATCAGATCGTCCACGAGTTGATCGACCACAACGGCGTCCCGATCGCCGCGGCCGGTTCGGGCGTCTACCGGTGGAACGGACAAATCTGGGAGGACCTGATCGACGCGTCGCCAGGGGCTGCCTTGGCCAGGTTCGACTCCGCCACGTCCGTGTGGAGCCACGCGGGCATGCTGTACGTTGGCGGTCGCGCCCGCCCCGCGGGTGCATCCACCGCCTCGTTCCGCGTGGGAGTGTGGGACGGATCGTCCTGGGAACTTCTGGGCGGGGAGTTTGACGCCGCTGTGGACGCCCTCTGTGTCGTCGGCAACTCGCTGTACGCGGGCGGGAAAATTCGAACCGTGGGCGGCGCCCCGGCGCTCGCCTTCGCGCAGTGGAACGGTTCGGAGTGGCTGACGCCGATCAATAGCCTGCTCAATCCGAGCAACTCGAGTTGGGTCGAGGACATGGCGGCTTTCGAGGGCCGCCTGATGATCGCGGGGCAACTCGCCTTGGCCGGCGGACCATCCGCGAACGGGCTGCTCGAATGGACCGGCGAGGCGCTCGTCCCGATCGGACAAGGCGTGGCCTCGGCGCGGATGGTCGATGTGGTCGACGGTGTGTTGTACGCGAGCGTCGCAGCCAATCCGGTGCCGGGCGGCCCTTCCATCGCGCCCGCCCGCTTCGACGGAACACTGTGGCATCCGATCGCAGCGGGCACAGCCCAGGGTGCCTACGTCGCGACCCGCTTCAACGGCGAACTGATTCTCGGCGGCAGCATCACCACCGCCGGCGGCCTCCCTTCGGCGTTCCTGGCCCGAGCGACCAACACCGCCATCCCCTGGATCGCCCTCCACCCCATCGACACCGGCGTGACCAACCAGGCCGTCGCCACCCTCACCGCCGCACCCGCCACAGGCTACGACTTCGACGGCCCGCTGACCTACCAGTGGCGACGCGACGGCGTGCCCATCGCCAACGGCCCCGCCGGGGCCTCGACCGGCGGCGGCACCGTTTCCGGCGCCAGCGGCACGCTCTCGGGCGACCAGATCGCCACGCTCACCATCGACGCCGTCGCCTTCTCCGACGCCGGCTCCTACGACATCGTGATCGCCAACGCCTGCGGCTCGGCCACCTCCAACCCCGCCATGCTCGTCGTCACCCCCGGCGCCTGCCCGCCCGACCTGACCGGCACCGCCCTGCTCGGCGCTCCCGGCTACGGCCAGCCCAACGGCATTCTGAACACCGACGACTTCTTCTACTACCTGGCCCAGTACGCCGCGGGCAACCTCGCCGTCGCCGATCTCACCACCACCAACACCCCCGGCCAACCCGGCTACGGCGTGCCCAACGGCGTCATCACCTCCGACGACTTCTTCTACTACCTCGACGCGTTCGCGGGCGGGTGTTGAAGCGGGCCAAGGCACACGGGATCGCCCTCGCGGCCAACGCCAGTCGGGATCGACCCGGATCACGACTCGATCCGGGCCGGATCGGGTGCGGCGCCCCCGAATCCTGCCCGGATCCACCTAAGCAATCTGGTGGTTTTCCTGGCCTTTGGAAGGGTCGTTTGGCTGGACTTCCGGTCGCGTTTCGTTCATGCTACGCGGGGGTCCCGCGCGATTCGGGGGCGGGCCGCGGGGTCGCGGCGGCTCCGGCTCGCGCGGGCCGGGGGAGGGTGCGACATGAAGTGCGGCGTGGTCGGCGGGATCGCTCTGGGTCTGGCGTGCGCGGGTGCGGCGTCCGGGCAGGTTCTGTTCAACGACAACTTCAACCGCGCCAACGGCGCGATCGGGAGCAGCTGGACGATCCTCTCCGGCACATGGGCGGTGGCGGGCAACGCCGGCACGCACACCAGCACGGGCGTCAACCAGATCATCCAGGACACGTTCGCGTTCTCCGCGCACCACCGCGCCCGTGTGCGCATGGACGTGTTCTATGCAGGCACCGGCATCTACTTCGCCGGCCCCATGATCGGCCTCAGTGGCACCGACAGCATCCAGGTCAAACTCCAGGCCCAGACCGGGACCGGGTTCTTCTCGCACCTCGGGATCCTGCACCAGGTCACGCTCGGCCCGCCCACCTCCACGCTGTTCGGCGTGTGGCCCGGCACCCTGACGCTGCCGAACATGACGACCACGTCCGCCGGCTTCGTCTCGCTGCCCGCCGGGGCGTCTTTCAACTCGGCCCGCCTGTTCGTCGAGTTTCCCACGCCCGACGTGATCCGCGTGGACATCGACGCAAACATCGACGGCACGATCGACTTCACTTACACCCGCGACGGGGTCTCGGCGATCGCGGGCAACTTCGGCATCCGGTACGGCGTCGCGAGCGGGGACGTCAATGGCTCGTTCGACAACTGGCGCGTCCAGCTCCGGTCGTGGGACGTCGTCGACTTCGACTACACCCCAGGCCCCGACAACCGCATGGGCACCCTCGACGATGTGCCGCTGGTCGCCCCGTCGGCGTTCGCGTCCCAGGCGACCCAGCTCGGGAACGAGTACAGCGCGCTGGGCCTGGTGTTCCCGGCCGCGGTCCAGGATCGCAACGAGGTGCTCAGCAGCACGACATTTGCCGTTCCGGCCCTGCACACCGCCCCGAACCTGCTGGCGTCGCAGGGATCGGCGACGATCGAGTTCGGGTTCACGCGCCCGATCTACAGCGTCGGCGTGGTGCTCGGGATCGGCAGCGGCGCCGACCGCCTCCGCGCGTTCGACGCAAACGACGCGGAACTCGCCAGTGTTCTCGGCGACGACCAGAGCTTCTTGATCGCAACCAATCGCCCGATCGCGCGGGTCACGGTTGCGGGCGAAGGCAGCACCACACCCGCCATCGACAACCTCACGTTCACGGGAGCACAGGTCGTCGACAGCGGGGCCGGCGGCGCGAACCAGGGCTTCACAACGGGGAACTATGTCGCGGGCTCGGAGTTCACCGTCGATTCGACCCAGCGGATCCAGAGCCTCGGCTGGATCGACGCCGAGGGCGACGGCCTGACCGGCTCGCACCAGGTCTTCCTGTGGAACGTGGACACCCAGGCCATCGTCGCCCAGGGCACCGTCCGCCCCAACAGCCTGCGCGCGCCATCGGCCCGCGGCCCGGCCCAGTGGTTCCTCGCGCCGATCCCGCCGACGACGCTCTTCCCCAGCACCTACAGGATCGTCGGCGAGATGACCGCCGACGCGGTTGGCGTCTCGGGCGACCACCTGCCCTTCGGCGGCATGTCCATCACGCCCGGCTACGTCCGGACGAGCTTCCCCAGCGGCGGCAACGGGTTCCCGAACCTCACGATCGGGTCCGATGCCGTGCTGGCCACCGCCTCAGTGCTCTACGCCTGCCACGCCGACCTGACCCGCGGCGCGATCCAGGGGCAGGTCGGATTCGGCGTGCCCGACGGCGTCCTGAACAACGACGACTTCTTCTTCTTCCTCTCGCAGTTCGCCGCCGGCAATCTCGCGGTCGCCGACTTCACCACCGGCGCGATCCAGGGCCAGCCCGGCTTCGGCGTGCCCAACGGACTCATCACGAACGACGACTTCTTCTACTACCTGGCGCTCTTCGCGGCCGGCTGCTGAGCATCGCGAGCCGCTCGCACGGCCCGACTATCCTGTCCCATGACCCTGACAATCAACGGCACCCCCGCCGAGGCACCCGAGGGCGAGACGATCGCGGCCATGATCGAGCGCCTCGGGCTCGCCGGCCAGCCCTGCGCGGTCGAGGTCAACCGCGATGTCGTGCCGCGCCGCAACCACGGGCAGACCACGCTTCGCGATGGCGACGTGGTCGAGGTGGTGACGCTGGTCGGCGGCGGCTGAGCCGCGTCCGCCTCCGGAATCGCCGATAACCACCGCTACCCGCGCGCCTCCCACCGCCCGGGCGACGCCATTTCCACAACCCGCCCAACCACGAACTCGCCCCGGACGGTCGCGTAGACTTTCAGGAGTCATTGAAAGTCGGGCGCGGGCCGGCGCGTCCGGGGCCGGGCGGCGTTGCCGTCCACGGCTGCGAATCCCGTGCGTGCACCTTCTCGAAACCCGTTCGGGCTCGGCCCGAACGAGTGCTTGCGACGGGCCTCCGTCGAGCACGCCTCCGAACGCCCCAAGGACGGGCCCACCACCATGCCGACACCCGCACCGTTGCTGCCGACCATCAAGTCACCCGCCGATCTCAAGGCGTTGCCGGTCGAGCGTCTGCCCGACCTGGCCGCGGAGATGCGCCGGGCGATCTGCGACCAGGTCTCGCGCAGCGGCGGGCACCTGGCGCCGAACCTGGGCGTGGTGGAACTGACCATCGCGCTGCACTATGTGTTCGACTTCTCGCCGACCCCCAGCGTCGGGCCCAACATCGGGCCGGGCGCCAAGGGCGGCGGCGACCGCCTGCTGTTCGACGTCGGGCACCAGTGCTATCCCCACAAACTGCTCACCGGGCGTCAGCCGCTGCTGGCAGGCCTGCGGACGCGCCAGGGCATGTCCGGCTTCCCGGAGCCCAACGAGTCGGCCTACGACCTGTTCCGCGTCGGGCACGCCGGCACCGGGATCTCGACCGCCGTCGGCATGGCCCGGGGCGACACGCTCCGCGGCGAGGGCTTCCACTCCAAATCCAACGCGAGCGGTCGCCGCGTCGTGACGATGATCGGCGACGCGTCGATCGTCAACGGCGTCGCGATGGAAGGGCTCAACAACGCCGGCACGCTCAAGCGCCAGTTCCTGGTGATCCTCAACGACAACGGGATGTCGATCAGCAAGCCGCAGGGCGCGGTCAGCCAGTACTTCGACCGCCTCCGCCTCTCGCACATCTACGGCGACTTCAAGGCCGGGGCCAAGAAAGTCCTCAGCCACCTGCCCGGTGGGTCGCTGATCTCCGAGGCGTACCACCTGGCAGGCGAGGGCACCAAGGCGATGATCGCCGAGGGTGCGTGGTTCGAGCACTTCGGGCTGCTGACCGTCGGCCCGATCGACGGGCACGACTTCGGCACGCTCATCGAGTTCCTGGCCGAGGCCCGCGACTTCGACCGCCCGATGGTGCTGCACGTCAAGACGGTCAAGGGCAAGGGCTACGCGTTCGCGGAGAAGGACGCCTCGAAGTTCCACTCCCCGCCCGCGTTCACGAACCCGGACACGTCGGTGGGCGACGGCGAGGGCGGCAACGACGACGCTTTGGCGCCGTCCGGCCTCGTCGCCGAGGGCTGCCGCGTCGAACTCAAGTCCGAGGGCCGCTCCTTCACCGCGGCCTTCGGCGAGGCCATGCACGAGATGATGGCCGGCGACGAACGCGTCGTCGCCTGCACCGCCGCCATGCCCGACGGCACGGGGCTGACCAAAGTTCTCAGCGACTTCCCCGACCGCGCCTGGGACACCGGCATCTGCGAGTCGCACGCACTGGACATGATGGCCGGGCTGGCCAAGACCGGCTTCAAGCCGTTCTTCGCCGTCTATTCCACATTCCTGCAGCGAGCCTTCGACCAGGCCTTCCAGGAAGCGGCGCTCCAGGGCCTGCCGGTGCGCCTGTGCCTGGATCGGGCCGGGCTGGTCGGGGGCGACGGCTCGGTCCACCACGGCTTCTGCGACGTCTCGCTGCTGCGGACCCTGCCGGGGGCGTGCCTGATGGCGGCCATCGACGAGCCATCGCTCCGGGCCGCGCTCGAGTTAATGCGGACGTTCGAAGACGGCCTCTCGGCGGTGCGATACCCGCGCGACGTCGTCTCGCCCCGTCTCACCACCGAAGCCTGCCCGGCGTTCGAACTCGGCAAGGCCCGATGCCTGACGCCCGGCGACGAGTGGCTGCTCCGCGCCAAGGCCGGACCTCGCGAGACCAGGGCCGACGATGCGGGCGTGCTGCCCGATGCCGCGGTGCTCGCGTTCGGCACGCCCGCGATCACAGCCCTTGAAGCGGCCCAGGAACTCGCCGGCGACCCGTCCAAGTCGAATGAAGGCTCGTTCCGCGTCGCCGTCTTCGACGCCCGCTTCGCCAAGCCGCTCGACACCGCATTGCTCAAGGCGCTGCTGAGCCGGCGCATCCCGATCGTGACCGTCGAGGACCACTCGATCGTCGGCGGCTTCGGATCGGCGGTGCTCGAGGCCGCCCAGGAGATGGGCCTCGACGCCTCGGGCATCACGCGCCTCGGCCTGCCCGATGCGTGGGTCTATCAGGACTCGCGCTCGAAGCAACTCGCGGAGGTCGGGCTCGATCGCGCCGGGCTCATCCGCGCGATCCGCAACGCGGCCCAGCAGCGCGACGCGGCAAGCGCCCGCCCGCATGGCGCGCAAGTTGCGCGCAAGGTATCAACCTGATACCCACATCGCATCCACGTCCGCGCCAACTTACACATTCCAGCCCCGCGCGCGCCACGCCCGATACACCAGTCCCTCACGGATGAGCCGGGCGTCGTGCCCGGGCCCGTCGCGGCCGCGTCGGTCGCGCCGGGCCAAGCCAGGAAGGAGCCGCGTGTGGTCTCTCTTTCCGCTCGCGCCAAGCGCGTGCGGGAGAGGGCGGAGCCCGATCCCAGTCCCACCTCGCGATTGACCCGGGAGCAGGTCATCGATCGCATCCTCCAGTTCAACCCCTCGGCCAAGATCGAGTTTCTCGAGACCTTCAGCGAGTCGAGCCTCTCGCACTATCTGGACCACCTCGTCGCCGCCGCCGCCCCGCGCGGACGCGACGCCGTGTGGGTCAGGCGGGGCGAGTCGCCGGCGATCGTCGGACGCTGGGCCCGGTCCTGAACCGGGAACCGGTCTGAGACGAACAACGCAGCGCGAGCGGGCGGGCCACACGGTGGGTGGCCCGCCCGCCGTCGCGCGCGTGCCGTGAACGAAGCCGCGTCGGGCAGCCCCCGGCGTGGGTCTGTGCGGGCTGGGGGGACTTGTTCCGATCGGTCTGGCCCTCCGCTTGTGGGCGGGACTGACAGGCGGGCGTCGTTGCGCCGATACGCGCTGCGGTGGATGCTGGCAGACGCGCGGGTGTTGCGCGTCGCCCCGCCTGATCGCCCCAGAGACCGGAGCCCGACCATGCCCAACCCCTTCCGCATCGGAGCGCTGCTCATTGTCGCCGGCCTGGCCGGGTGCTCCACCACCGTCCAGCGCGGCCCGGTCGCCTCGACCACCAGCAACGACATCGAGCCCATGCCCGCGCGCGTCGAGCCCCGCGCCACGCCGACCGGCGTCGCAAACGCCCGCTCGACCTCGCGCCCCGCGAACCAGGCCGCGTCCACCGACGGATTCCCCGACTCGCCCGCCCCGGTCTACGCGGCGTACGAGTCGTCCAACTCCACAAACACCAACGCGCAGTCCCCCACGCCATACCGCCGCCCCGGCCCCATCGGCAGCACGACCTCCGGCTTCGACACGCCCGACGACGGGCTGGGCTGGTACTCGGGCACGTTCGAGGAGTCGCTCGCCTCCGCCACCCCGCCGCCCAACCCCCAGGGCACGGCCAACATTTCCCAGGTCACCACCACGTTCGACGGGGCCGACTTCGACCCCGTGATCTCGCACGACGGCTCGTTCATGGTCTTCGCCAGCACCCAGCACCGCCCCACCGCCGACATCTACCTGAAGCGCACCGGCTCCTCGGTCCTGACCCAGATCACCAGCGACCCCGCCCACGACATGATGCCCAGCATCAGCCCCGACGGGCAGTGGATCGCCTTCACCTCCAACCGCTCGGGCAACTGGGACATCTATGTGATGCCCATCACCGGCGGCAAGGCCCTCCAACTCACCACCGATGCCGCGGCCGACCTGCACCCCTCCTTCTCGCCCGACGGCCAGAGCCTCGTGTTCTGCCGCTACGGGCAGGCCTCACGCCGCTGGGAACTCTGGGTGCTCGACATGCGGACCCCCACCCTCTCGTTTTTCATCGGCGAGGGCCTGTTCCCCGAGTGGTGCCCCATCGCCGGCACCGGCCAGGGCGGCACCGACCGCATCGTCTACCAGCGGGCCCGCGAACGCGGCTCGCGCGCCTTCGGCGTCTGGACCATCGACTACGGGCACGGCGAAGCCACCAACCCGATGCTCATCGCCGCCGCCCCCGACCACGCGTACATCAACCCGACGTGGTCGCCCGACGCCAAGTGGATCGCCTTTGCCAGCGTCCCCAGCGACGCCGACTGGGCCGAACGCGGCGCCCCGCGCCCGTCCAACGCCGACCTCGTGCTCGCCAGTGTCGAGGGCGGCAACCGCGTCCCCCTCACGTCCGGTCGCGGCGTCGATCTGATGCCCACCTTCGCCCCGGACGGCTCGCTGCTGTTCATCTCCGACCGCACCGGGCACGACAACGTGTGGATGATGACCACGCGCGAGGCGATCCAGACCGCCAGCGGGCGCGTGCCGATGGGCACGCCCGTGTACACGCAGGCGGGCGAGGACGGGAACTGAGTCCGGGCAAACTGACTGCACTCTGCGAGGGGGACGGGCTTTCCAGCCCGTCCCGCATCGGGGACGGTCGCACGTTCCGCTGCACACCACGTCGGTCCAGCGACTGCGACGCCGCAGACGGCCCGTAGATCGAGCACGCCCACCTGCCGCCGCGGGGCTGGAACGCCCCGCCCCCTCCTCTATCTTCCGGCCCGCCGCTTGCGATGCCCCGGAGCATGACCACGCTCCGCCGCGCTTCCGACTGGCTCCTGCCCGCCATCCGCCCCCTCGCCCCGCTCGCCCTGGCCGTCCTGCTGCTGCTGGGCGCGGCGATTGCGCCGGGCTGCGCATCTTCGAGCCGCGAGCGTCCCCTCGACGCCCCAGAAGTCACCATCGCCCCCTACGCCCCCGGCATCGGCGAGACGCTCTGGGTGGTCGCCCCGCTCCGCAATGAGTCTGGCACGTCGCTCGTGCGTTCGGATCAGGTAACCGACGCCGTCATCGCCGCGGTCGCCGAGGTCCGTGGCGTGCGGACGCTGCCGTACGACCGCACCACCGCCGCGATGCGCGCGATGGGTCTCGAGTCGATCGACACGCCCGCCCAAGCGCTCGCCCTGGCCCGCACGCTCGGCGCCGACGGCGTCATCGTCGGGACCATCACCGCCTGGGACCCCTACAACCCGCCCGCGATCGGGCTGAACCTGGCCTTGCTCGCCACGGAGTCGGCCCTCGCCAATGTCGATCCGCGTGCCCTGATCGCCGCCCCGACCGACGGAGCCCCCGTCTCGATGGGCCTCGCGGCCGACCTGCCCATGGCCATCGTCTCCGAGCACCTCGACGCCCGGAACCACCAGGTGCTCAGCGACCTGCGGTCCTACGCCCTCGGACGCCACGACCGGCGCGACGCCCTGTCCTGGGAGGTGTACCTGGCCAGCATGCCGCTCTACACCAAGTTCGCGGCCCACCACGCCGTCGCGGGCCTGGTCCGCGAGGAGTGGATCCGCCTGGCCCAGGCCGTCCCCCCGCCCGCAAATCCCACCGTCCCTTGAACCCCGGCACCACCTCGCCAGGCGGCCCCGCCCCGGGGCAAGCCCGGAATCGGCAATAAAGTCCCATCGGCGAGCGTCCGACGAACCGGGGATCGATGGACCACGACCCGCTCGCCCCGATGTCCGACCCGACGCCGAGCCCCCTGCCGCTGGGCAAGGCGCCGGGCTGCACCACCCCGGACGCCACGCCCGCCCCCTCGGGCATGACCCGCGTGACCTACTCGAGGGGCGAGCACCGGTTCGACTTCCGCTGCGAGCCCGGCGAAGAGGCGTTTCTTGCGCGGGTGGTGCTGGAAATGTCCCGCCCGCCAACAGCATTGCTCGATCCGGCGGAGGCGTTCGCCCTGTGCCGCCAGATCGTCTCGCTCGGCCCTGCGGGCGACAATCCCAGATCAGTGCCCGGTGGAACTCCGGGGTCATCGGCGTCGGACGCGCCCGACGGATCGGCGTCGGCCTGGCAGAAGAAGGCCGCGTGAAGGTCCGGTCGTGATCGGCCGATAAGAGGCTCCGAGGAGTGCCCCGCATGTCCAGCCTGCCAATCACAGAAGCCTTCGCCGCCTACCTGACCGACGAGCGGCACTTCAGCGCGTACACCGCCAGGTGCTATGCCGCCGACCTCCGCCAGTTCATCGAGTACCTCTCGCAGGAACTCGGGCTGGAGATCGACCGCAACGCCGAGGAGGGGGCCTACCGCACCCGGGCCGCCGGGCAGGCCGAGGTCGTCGCGACGATCGGGCCCAAGACCATCACCGAGGCGATCTGCGAGGGCAACGTCGAGACCATCCGGGCCTTCCTGGCCTCGCTGGGCGAGAACAACTACTCCCCCGCGACCATGGCCCGCAAGATCGCGACGCTCCGCTCCTTCTACCGCTGGGCCGATCGGCGCCGCCTGGTCGCGTCCAACCCCATGACCCTGATCCGCACGCCCCGCCAGGCCAAGCGCCTGCCCAAGTCGATCACCATCGACCAGGTCGAGAAACTGCTCTCGGCCCCCGGCGACGCCGACCTGCTGGGCCTGCGCGACCGCGCCATCCTCGAGACGCTGTACTCCACCGGCATCCGCGTGTCGGAAGTCGTCGGCCTGAACATGGACGACCTGGACCTGCCGGGCGAGGCCCTGCACGTCCGCGGCAAGGGCAAGAAGGAACGCCTCGTCCCGCTTGGCTCGCACGCCCTGGGCGCGATCCAGAAGTACCTGGCCTTCCTCAAGAGCGACCCCCACTTCGCCCAGCCCGCCGGCAACTCGCCGCTGTTCGTCAACAAGCACGGCAAGCGCCTCTCGTCGCGCTCCGTCCGCCGGAAACTCGACAAGTACCTGCGCGAGGCCGGGCTGGACCCGACCATCAGCCCCCACACGCTTCGCCACTCGTTCGCGACGCACCTCCTGGACAACGGGGCCGACCTGCGAAGCGTGCAGGAACTGCTGGGGCACCAGTCGCTCTCGACGACCCAGGTCTACACGCACCTGACGGCCCGGCGCCTGCAGCGCGCGTACGACCAGGCGCACCCTCGGGCGGAGTCGGCCTGATACGACCGCTGCGGACCGCGTCACGCCAGCGTGGGCCTGACCTCCCACACGCCCAGGCGCTGCTCCATGGCGTGGGCCAGCGCGAGGATCGTGCCCTCATCGTCCAGATGCCCCCACAGGCTCACGCCGTGCGGCGTCTGTGCATCGCGGAATCCGGCACGAAGCACGACGCACGGGTGGCCCGTGAAGTTGGTCACAAGCAGCATGTTGCCGGCGAACGACGGGCCAAAGACCGCGTCCATCCCGTCCATCGCATCGCGCATCGCCTCGCACGCCATCCGCCGGATCCGCTCGGCCTGCACGTACTCGACGGCCGGCACCATCCGCGAGCAGCGGAACGTGTTGGGCCACGCACGGGGTGATTGCCAGGCCAGCATGTCGTCGCGCCCGGACAGCGTGAGCTCCTCGAACGCGCTGGCGGCTTCCACCTCGAGGATCGTCCGCATCGCCCCGTAGGGCAGGTCGGCGAGTCGAAACTCGACCAGTTCGACACCGAGTCCGCGCATCGCATCGAGTGCCGCGCGATCGACATCGCTGACGCGCGGCCCGTCGAACCACGCCGGAGCGTACCCGACCCGCATGCCCTCAACGGAACGCCGAAGGTCAACGCCGAACGGCGCGGTCCGCGACGAAGGGTCGCCCGGCTCCTGCCCGTGCAACGCCTCGAACACCAGCCCGCAGTCCTCGACGCAGCGGCAGATGGGGCCGACTTTGTCGAGGCTCCAGCACAGCGCCATCGCCCCCGCCCGCGAGATGCGCCCGAACGTGGGGCGGAGCCCGGTCGTGCCGCAACGCATCGAGGGCGAGACGATCGAACCGAGCGTCTCCGTGCCCAGCGCGAACGGGACCAGGCCGGCGGCGGTCGCGGCGGCTGATCCCGCACTCGACCCGCTCGAACCCATCTCCACGTTGAAGGGGTTCTTCGTCGTGCCGCCATACCAGATGTCGCCGTACGCCAGCGCGCCCAACGAGAGTTTCGCGACCGGCACGGCTCCGGCCCGGTCAAGGCGGACAACCACGTCGGCATCGGCATCGGGCGTGCGCCCGCGATACGGCTCGGCCCCCCACTGCGTCGGGATACGTGCCGTGTCGAACAGGTCCTTCAGGCCGTACGGCACGCCGTGCAGCGGCCCGCGGACACGCCCTGCATCGAGTTCCTCGTCCGCACGCTCGGCGCTGGCCAGCGCACGCTCGGCGCAGAGAGCCGCGACACACTCCAGTGCGGGGCCATACCTTTCGAGCCGCGAGAGGCACAAACGCGTGAGATCGACGCTGCGGACGCGACGAGTCCGCAGCCACTGCGAGAGCCTCCACACGGGAGCGAAGGCGAGGTCCTCGTCGTCCGACGGGGGCGGCCCCGCGTCACGCCCGCTCCACCGCATCGCCGGCTGCGGACGCTGCGCGAACCCAGCGAGACGCGGGTCGAACACCGATGCCTGACCGACCTCGTTCGGGATCGAGAAGGCGCGACGCTCCGCGAATCGGTCCGGATTCCGAGCGACCACAGGGAGCATCTGCTCGATCTCGGCGTCGGTCAGATCGAGGCCCATCACCGCCGCGGCCGCGGCGATTGACGCCGAGGTGATCCGCGGCTCCGATCCCTCCCCACCGCCCGGCTCGGGCTGACGTCGAGCGTCGCCGCTCGGTGCCGCGCTCGCGGCCCTCGCCGTCAGCCCTGTCGCCCCAGCCACGACCGCCATGGCAACAAACTCCCGTCGGGAGACTCCTGCGCCATCGCGAGAAGCCTGAGCGGCGTTGGTGATTGCAGCGGAACGGCTTCGTGGATCGTTCATGGGCGGCTCGCGAGCCGTGGCGATCCCCGCACGGCCTCGCCCCCGAGCGCCGCGTCGTTCGAGCGGTTCAACGCGCGAACCGACCGGAACCAGCCAAGAACTCGACGGGAGATTAGGCCGCCCGCCCCCTCTGGTGGCTGGCCCCCGCTCAGGGTGATCGGCCACTCGAAAGCCCATGCTTCCGATCGCCGGCACCGCGAGCGGCGACCGAGCGGCTCGATCGGTGGTGTGGCACAACCATCGCCGCAGGCCGCATGGGCGAAAGAAAACACCCGCCAATCGGCGGGTGCAATGGTGACTGGTTTGCCGTCGATGCTCGGCCCCGGCTCTCGAACGCGATCAGCGCTTCGAGAACTGGAAGCGGCGGCGGGCGCCGGCAAGGCCGTACTTCTTCCGCTCGACCTCGCGGGCATCGCGGGTCAGGTAGCCGGCGTCGCGGAGGGCTTCCTCGGTGGTCGGGTCGTAGTTGACCAAGGCGCGGGCGATGCCGAGGCGGATGGCCTGGGCCTGACCCATGAGCCCGCCGCCGTGGACGCGGACGAAGACCTCGACCTTGCCCATGGTCTCGGTCAGTTTGAGCGGCGCGACGATGTCGGACCGGTCGCGCTCCTCGGTGAACTGCTTGTCGACCGGGATGAAGACCTTGGTGGCCCGCTGGATCTTGATGCGGGCCGGGCCGCCGACGTCGTCGGTCTCGCCCTTGGCCGGGCGGAGGCGGACGCGGGCGACCGCGGTCTTGCGACGGCCCGTGCCCCACCACCAGCCCTGGGCGTCGGCGGGCTTGGGCTCACGCATCGGGCGGGTTTCCGCGACCGGGGTCTCGGTGGGCTCGGCCAGGGTCGCGCCGCCGATGTTGAGTTCAGGGGTCTGGCTCATGGGCTTGGGGCCTCGTGGTGTTCGGGAGTCGGGCGAGTCGGGTGCTTGGACTGGGGACGCGGTGAGAAGTTCCTAGACGGAGCAGCGGGCGATCAGAGTTCCATCGCCACCGGCTGCTGGGCCTGGTGCGGGTGCTCGCCCGCGGGATAGACCTTCAGGTGGCTGAGCATCACGCGCCCCAGGCGGTTCTTGGGGAGCATGCGCCGGACCGCGTTCTCGATCAGTTTCTCGGGGCGACGCTCACGCAGCGAGCCGAACGACTCGAGCTTGCGCCCGTTGGGGTGCTCGGTGTACCACTGGTGGAACCGCCGCTCGGCCTTGCGGCCGCTAAGCCCGACCTTGGAGCCGTTGAGCACGATGACCCAGTCGCCCGTGTCGACGTGGGGCGTGTACTCCGGGCGGTGCTTGCCCATGAGCACGGTGGCGACCTCGGCGGCCAGACGCCCGAGGGGCTGGTCGGTCGCGTCCACCACGCGCCAGGTCTGGTTGACCTGGCCGGGCTGCATCTGGACCGTCTGGCGACCAATCATCACGGGATCGAGGCGGCGGGGCATGGTGGTCTCCAGTCGGGCGGCCCAGCACGCGGCTGGGCGGGAGGGACGGTGGCTGGCCCGGGTCGGCGGCCGTTCCGGCGTGCGGGGCACGACGCGGATGGGGCCCCCGATCGGGGGTTTGTCTCGCCGCCTGCCGGGCGGGGCGGGCCAGGCCGGCCGCGTCCATCGCGGCGGGCCGGGCATGATTGCGGACAAGGTCGGCTTCCCGCCGACGGGGTCGGGGCACGCCCCGGAACATGAAGGATAGAGGGCTGGGCGGGGCGGTCAAACGGGGAAACGACCCCGCCCGGCGGATCCCAAAAGGGAACGCTCCCTGTGGAGGAGCGTTCCCAGTGAGTCACACATGTTGGAGCGACGAAATCAGCAGCCGGCGGCGAAGATCGCCAGGTAGTAGAAGAAGTCGTCGTTGTTCAGCACGCCGTTGGGCACGCCGTAACCGGGCTGGCCGGCGATGGCGCCCGTGGTCAGGTCGGCGACGGCGAGGTTGCCGGCGGCGAACTGGGCCAGGTAGTAGAAGAAGTCGTCGTTGTTCAGCACGCCGTTGGGCACGCCGTAACCGGGCTGACCGGCGATGGCGCCGGTGGTCAGGTCGGGCTCGCAGCCGCCGCCGGACATCGTGCCGTAGAGGACGAACACGAAGTCGTTGGCCGGATCGGTGAAGTCATCGAAGCAGGCGATGCCGATCGTGTCGTTGACGACGGTGTCGTGGACGGTGATGCCGTAGGTCAGGGTCGCCTGGTCGCCGCCCTGGGCGTTGGCGCCGGCGCGGCCGATGCCGCTGCCGTGCACGTCGGCGCCGGCCAGGGGGCACCACGGGCCGGAGCCGAGGGTGCCGCCCAGTTGCCAGTCGAGCCAGTAGGTGCCGGCGCTGACAGTCCAGTTGACCGCCGCCTGGACCTCCCAGACGTTGCGGGTCAGGCCGGGGCCGACGGAGCAGTTGCTGCCCGTGGCGCCGCCGGTGAAGAACACGCGCTGCAGGCCGGTGTACTGCTGGCCGCTGAACAGGTTGGTGGTGGTGTCGCCGTGGACCACCGTACCGGCCTGGCCGGGCAGAAGCGACGGATCGGCGTTCAGGATGCGGAGGTTGATCTCGTTGTAGGTGCCGGTCACCGAGTTGTTGCCGGTCTGGTACGAGTACACGCCGATCTGCGTGATGTTCCAGGTCTCGCCGCTCGGGACGGTGAAGTCGTCGGCGAGGCGGAACCCGAGGGAGACCGCCGCGGCGTAGCCGGCCACGTCGTCGTTCAGGAAGTCGGGCCCGGTGGACATGTCGTAGTCGCACTCGGACCACTCGCCCAGCGGGTTCGCCACGCCGCTCGACGAGATCGTGCCCGTGCCGAGTTCGGCCGAGCCGTTGTCGAACAGCACCTGCGCGCTGGCGGCCGAAGCCAGGCAGCCGCACACCGCGATCATCAGTCCGGTCTTCATCATGTTGATACTCACTTTTCCGCCATCACAAAGATGGCATTCGCCCTGTCGGGCGCTCTCCCTCGCTGACCCCGGGGGTGCCACAAGCATTGCCCCAACCCAATGCGGCCAGCGTCCAAGGCCGTCTCAACCCACGAGACCACCGCGTGCAGCAGCCCCGCGGGATGATCGCGCGGCACTCCACGACTATTGAACCTACGAGCCGGAGGGGTCCGTGTCAAGCGATTCTTCGCTTTCGCGGGGTTCTGCCGGCCCAGCGCGCGTCCGCGAACTCTCGAACTGGCACGGTCTTGCGTTCTGGCTGATCCACAACCGCACCGCGTCCAACCGCGAACCGCACGGCCGATAACCGTGGTGGCGTGCTCGGTCGGCAGCCGGACCCGGCGCGTACCGTTGCTCATGCCAGTCCGCGTTGCCGGCGTTCGCTTCCTCAACACCATCCCGCTTGTTGATGGGCTTGCCGAGACCGCGGGTTTGCAATGGTCCCGCGACGTTCCTTCCCAACTTCACACGCTGCTCGAGTCGGGTCGCGCCGACATCGCGCTGGTGAGCTCCATCGACGCCGCACGCAGCCGCACCCCGCTGGCCATCCTTGACGCGGGGATGATCGGAAGCGAGGGGCCGACGCTGACGGTCCGGCTCTTCGGCGCGTCGCGGCCCGAGCAACTCGAAGAGGTCTGGCTCGATCCGGACAGCCACACCTCCGCGGCGCTGTGCCGCCTGCTCCTGGAGCGGCGATTCGGCGCTCGCCCGGCGTTCCGGGCCTTGGCGCCGCGCGGGCAAGCCGCTTCGGGCGAGCGAGGGGACGCGAAGACTCCCGATCCATCGGCGTTCCCGCACGGTCCGAGAACCGGCGTGCTGCTCATCGGGGACAAGGTCATCACCGGCGCCCCGCCGGAGAACCTGTTCCCGCACCAGGTCGATCTCGGGCAGGCGTGGCACGAATGGACGGGCCAGCCGTTCGTGTACGCCGCGTGGATGTGCCGCGCCGACGAAGCCGACCGCCCGGAGATCGCGCTCGCCGCCGCGCTGCTCGATCGCCAGCGACGCAAGAACCTGGTGCGACTCGCTTCGCTGGCGGCCGAGCACGGGCCCGCGGCCGGTTGGCCCGTCGATCTGGCCGAGCGGTACCTCGCCTCGCACCTGCGGTTCGACCTGGGCCCGCGCGAACGCGCCGCCGCCCAGCGCTTCATCGACGAGTGCGCGGCCCTCGGGCTGTGCCCACCCGCGCCCCTGCGCTGGGCGGACTGGCACACCACCGCCCACGCGGCGACGCGGGTGTGACCTCCATCGGAGCCGCGGGCTCGCGCCCGATGCCCTCGGCCGATATTGCCTTGTGGACGAGCGTCACGACCGGGCGCTTCTCCTTCAGGGCGTGGCGAAGGCTGAACGGATGATGCCGGTGCCGAGGTACGAAACCGGCTTGATGCCGAGCGAAACATGCACCGCGGGCAGGGCCATGCCGATGGACTCGGAGTTGCTTCTGCCAAGCCGCGGCCTTGTCGGCGGTGCCGAAGCGATCTTCCCGAAGTCCTTCGGGAAGTTGTCGGCCAGGAAGGCCAGCAGATCGTGGGCCTCCTTGCGTAGCCGGCGTTGTACTCGATGCCGGCGTAGATGTCCTCCGTGTTCTCGCGGAAGATGGTCATGTCGCAGTCCTGCGAAGGCTGACGGGCTGGGGCACGCCTTGAACCATACGCACCGGGCGGAGGCAGACGTACAGGTCCAGGATTCAGCGGTGGAGGGCGACGTTGAGCGAGCGGATCCCGCCGCCGACCGGGGTGGTGAGCGCTCCTTGATGCCATCGGCAGGTGGTCGCGGAAGGCGTCGAGCGTGGCGTCGGGGAGCCAGTTGCCGGTCTGGTTGAAGGCCTTCTCGCCAGCGAGACCTGAGCCGGATCTTCCGCTTGCCGCCATAGGTTTCTCACCGTACTGAACATGACGCGAGTTCGCCAGATGTTCGGGCCCAAAAGTCGCCCTCGATGAAGCGGGGATGATGGGCTCGGCGGGGACGTTCAGGGCCGGCGGGGGACTTGGTGATGCTGGTGGGCAGCGAAGACTGGGTTGGGGTTGTGGATGTGGAGAGGGAGGGTATGGGGGGGCGGGGTGGGTACAGTGCGGGGATGTTCGACCCATCCGTGACTGCGGTCGTGAAATGGCGTACCCGACAAATGCTTGAGTCTATGTACTACAATTGTCGCGCCGACATCTCCGGTGCTCCGACGCCCGGCCAGTGGCGATCCGGTGTTGCAGACGGATGCGTTAACGGCACGGACCTCGCGTACTTCCAGTTTGGTCTTGAGAATCAGGTTGTTGACATTGCAGATTTTTCAACCACAGGTGCCGTCGGACCGCTCTCGCCCGGATGGGGCGTTCCCGATGGGCAGGTGGATGATAGCGACAGTCTGTACTACGAGGATTACCTCTGGCCGGCTGGGTGTCCGGGCGTTGTTTGCCCGCCCTAATCCGAGGAATCGCGATGATGCACCCCTCCGTTCTTTCGTTCTCCGCCTGCGTCATGCTCGCCACCCCCGCCCTCGCGCAAGTGGCCAGCATCCGCGTCACTCACGACGACCCGGACGGCCTCGTTGAGCCTGGCCAGGTCGTGTGCATCGCCACGGAACTGACCTGGAGTCCGCAGTCGCACGTCGCGTTTGGCGCAACCGGCGGAAGCGTCCTGGCCACCCCGGCGCTCGGGCAGACGCAAGGTCTCACGTCTGCGTACGGCCCGGGCCTGACGACGCTCGGCGCTCCGGTGCCCGGCGGCGTCGAGGGATTCCGCGCAATCGGCCTCGTGCCGCTCTGGGTGCCGATTGTCCCAGCCCCCTACAGCGTCTTTGGGCCAACCGTTCTGCTCGCCTTCGATTGGATCGCCCCCTCCACGCCGGGCACGTACGAGTTCGCCTACCACCCCTCGGCAGAGTACCCGCTCGTCGAGTTGTTCCCGTCCACCCAGTCGCAGGCAAGCGTGCCCGTGGCGTCTGAGTATGTTGGGACGAACCTTGTGGTAGTGCCGACGCCGTCGGCAGTGGTCCTCTTCGTGTGCGGGCTGGGCGGTGGCGTTCGAGCCCGCCGGCGCTGAGTCATTCCACCAAGACGCCGATGCGCGTGCGGCTGCTCTGATCGGCGGCCTGGTTGTGCTTTCCAACGAATCGGGTCGGAGCCAGTCGTCGGTCCGAACCGCGATCGCGGCGTGAGTGTGCCGCGCCGATGTCGCTGGAACGGTGCCGGGGCTCCCGTTGAGGCCGTGTGGGCCGGGGGAGCGGGTCCCGGGATCGGGGATGCACATGCGCAGCGTTCGTGGAGCGGCGGTTTCTGGTCTTGTGGTCGCGGCGGGCTTCTGCGGGGCCGCGAGCGGCGCGGTCGTCAACAACCCGGGCTTCGAGTTGGGCGTGGCTACGCCCTCGACGCCGATCGGCACGACCTGGTCCTACGACGACCACGCGTTCGTGACGGCCGAGAACGGGATCACGCCCGCGGCCGGGCAGCGGATGCTGAAGTTCGTCAACACGTCCTGGGGCGGTGCGGGCGGCGTCGTCTGCGACGTGTTCCAGGCGATCGACCTGTCCTCGCCCGCCGACCAGGCGGTCATCACCGCCGGCGGGGCCAGCCTGAACGTCTCGGCCCTGTTCAACCGCGTGCTCGACACGCCGGCCCCGAGCATCGTCGACACCCGCTTCCGAATCGGCCTGTACGCGACCACGTCATTCGCCAACGCCCAGTCGCTGGCCAACATCGGGTCCAACTACGTCGACCTGTACAGCGACTCGAACCTGGCGACGTGGGAGACGATCAACAACACGCTCGCCCTGCCGACGAGCACGCAGTGGGCGGTGATCCACCTGGCCGCGGTCGAGAACATCGTCGATGAGAACTCGGGCATCGAGTTCCAGGGGCACTACGCGGATGAGGTCCGCCTGACGCTGGTGCCGGCGCCGGGGTCGATGGCCCTGGTGGGCATGGGCGGGGTGCTGTGCGTGCGCCGGCGTCGCTGAACATCCACTCGCCGAACATTCCAAGGCTCGCGAGCGATTGGCGCGAGGGTGGCAGGCCGGGCCCGTGCGCGGGTCCGGCCCTGCTGTGTCGGCTCGGGGCAGGTCGGGCGCGCTTGGTGCATCGACCCGGACCTTCTTCGCAAAGCCTCATCAGGTCCGGCGTCCGTCGCGCAGCGGCCCGATCGCAAGGCGATAGAGTTCCGCGTGCCCGTCCCGACTGCTCCCGTCGGCGAGACGCTTCCTCCCCGCCGACGCGCACCGCCCGTGGGGCAGCGGGTGCGGGACGCCTCCAGGCGTCTGCACGCAAGGCCCGCGATCTTCCCCCGCCCCACGGCGTCTACTCATGAAGGACCACAAGGGCGTGGTCCTCTACGTCAGCAAGGCCGGACGCGCCTGCCCGACCGTGTCTCGTCGTACTTCGTGCCCTCGGCCGACCTGGGCTTCAAAGAGCAGCCGCTGCTGGAGGCCGTGCACGACTTCGACATCCTGCTGTGCCGCGGCGAGTGGGAGGCCCTGCTGGCCGAAAACCGCCTGATCAAGGGACATCCAGCCCCGCTTCAACGACCGCCTGACCGACGGCAGAACCCGTACCCCTACCTCGTCGTCGCAACGCGGGACTTCCCGCGCGTGTTCGTCGCGGAACCCACGATCGGCGACGACAGGCAGGTCGCAGCGAAATGAAGAACGCCCGCGTGTTCGGCCCGTTCGCCAGCGCGGGGGCGGCTACGCCGGCGAGGCCGACGACGGTGCAGCGCGTGTTCAAGTTCCCGCGCCTGCCGGCTCGACATCGTCGAGGGCGACCCGAAGAACCGGTTCTTCCGCCCGTGCCTGCTGTACTCGATCGGCCAGTGCACCGGGCCGTGCATACGACAAGATCAGCCGCGGCCTACCGCGAGGATGCCGACCGCTTCGTGCATTCCTGGGCACCAAGCGGGCCACGGTGCCTGCGGATGCGGGCGGAGATGGAGGCCGCGGCCGCGATCTGCAATTCGACGGGCCGCGGCCCTGCGCGACCAGATCCACTTGCGATCGAGAAGCTCGACGAGCCGGGCCGACCACTGTGCCGGGCTGGCAGCCCGAGACGGAACGACCTACGTCGACCCGGTCAAGGGCCCCGCGGCCACGAAGCGCTGGGCCTCGACGAAGCCCGATCCGATGCGTCGAGGCATCGACATCGCCCACCTCAGGGCGGCGACACCGTCGGCAGCAGGTCTGCTTCATCGACGGAACGCCCGTTCAAGGATGAGTACCGGCGCTTACCGCATCCGCAGCGTCGAGGGCGGCAACGACGACCTACTCGAGCATCCGCGAGGTCGTGAGCCGCCGCTACCGCAGAGGCCGGGGCCGGGCAGGGTTGTACCCGGACGTGGTGCTACATCGACGGCAGGCTCGGCCAGTTGCACGCGGCCCTGGAGGCGTTCGCGACGCTCTCGGCGTCCGCCCGCCGATGGTCATCGGCCTGGCCAGAAGGAAGAACTGAAGTCTACGTGCAGGAACGGTTGGCCGATCCGCCTGGAGCGCGAGAACGTTGGCCTGAAGTTCTGCCAGATCCGGGACGAGGGCCCACGCTTGCAGCACTACTGCCGTGCTGCGGCGGAAGCGGTTGGAGTGAGGCGGGGAGTACGCAGGGGGCGCGGAGGGGGCCGAGGGACGCGGGGGGGGAGGGGGTTAGAGGCCGAGGTCGGTGGGTGAGAGGGACTGGCCCGGGGTCAGGTAGATCCCCTTGTCCATCATCGCCCTGAAGACTTCGTCGATGAACATGCTTGCCGCTTCCGGATCTTCGGCGGCTGTCCAACGGTCAACGATTCCCTCGGCGACCAGCGCGTCGGCCTCGGGAGAGAGCGGCACAAGCGAACGGGCCTCGGTGAGAAGGCGGATGTCGCCAAGGACTCGAGCCCACCGGTGATTGACCCGCGCACGGTGGAGCAGGCCGCGGCGAGAGACCGTGCGCCATCGCGGCGGCTGAGAGGCCGTTCCAGCAAGCACCCGCGACATCCACGTTGGCTCGGGCCGAATGTTCACCGTGACGCCGTAGATCACGGTTCGGGTTCGGAACGCGCCCGTTGTGATGTCGAGCTCCGAGACGGAGGTGCGCGTGAGCCAGACACCGGCGACGAAGGCGAGAATCGGAGCGAGGGCGAGGAAGAAGCACCGGGTCCGGGTTGGCAACAGCATCGCTTCGACGTGACGGGCATCCACGGCATCATGTACGGTTCGCGAGTGCCGGCGGGTGCAACTGCCGGCCTGGCGTGCGATGAGCCGACGCCGAACACCGAGCGCCGCTGGGGTAGCCGGGAACCGCTTCGGTCCGTCAACGTCCCCACCCACACTCGGGACAGCCACCCGCGAAGTCGTGGAGCAGGTCGTACCTGCATTGCGGGCAGTGGCCCCGGCGGGACTCACGCCGCGAGGCGAGCACAGAGAGAGCGTGAAGCACCAGTGCCCAGGCAATCGCGTAGAGAGCGGAGTTGACCAGCACGCCACGCCAGAGCGGCATCAGCGGGATCGCCCGAAACCTTGCCGCGTCGGATCGAAAACCCGGACTGCCCCACGCTGGCGCGCGGCCGATCCGGACTCCCCCGAAGATGTTGTTGGTGAACGCTTGTCCCTTCAGCGTCGAAACGCGCTCGACCCGGTGGGTGCACCAGAACGCCGGGAGCGGCCAGCCTCTCGCGTCGTCAGTCGCTTCAGGAAAGAGGCCGACTGAGTCAGCGTTGGCAGCGTCAACCACCTCGCCCCAGTCGCCGTCCAACGCCGCGACGGTCAACGCGCCCAAGTCCTCGCGATGAACCGCGGGCCACAACGCCATGGGATGCGACATGGGAAAGGCCCACGTCTCGATTCGCTTCACGGCTCGTCGAACGAGCCCGAAGTCTCGAACCTCGTGGTAACTTGCGGCCGGAAACGAGATGACATCCGCTCCGAAGTCCTCGTAGACAGTGCCACGTCGATACTCGGCCATCGTGTTCGGCAGATAGAACGAGAGTGACCACGCGACCACGATCGTGCTGACAAGCCCCAGCGCCAGACGCTTGGCCAGCAGCAACAGCAGTCGGCGTGGAACGCGCACGCCACGAGTCTACCAACTCGGAGCTGAAAGAGGCATCGAAGCACACGGCATCCAGGGGAGTGGCCCCCTCCAGCGACGACCGCACAACAGAACCGCGTCCCGCCTCACCCCCGCCCCATCCACCGCCGCACCAACCCCGCCTTCGCCACCGTCCCGCGCCCTCGGCGCGTCCGTCCGCCACCACAACGCCCGCCAGCGCCCCGCACGTCCTTGCTGCACGCCGCCCCGCGGCTGGCGATCGTGTACGGCCGGCGGGCCCGCACCGCCGCCCGCGCTCCTCGTCCGCGCACCATCCCCAGCAGCGGCAGCGTCGTCGCCAGGAACCGGTCGCACACCATCGACAGCCGCGCGTGCACACGCCGCGCCTCGGCCCGGTTCCGCGCCTGGTTCACGACCAGCAGCAGCCGCGGCGGCTCGCGTCCGGCGTCGCGGGCCTGCGTCACCGCGACCTTCATCAGCGCGTACGCGTCGGCGATCGAGGTCGGCTCGGGCGTCGCCACGACGATCGTCGCGTCGGCCGCGCTCACGAACGACAGCACATCCGGCGTCAGCCCCGCGCTGGTATCGATCAGGATCAGGTCCGAGCGCGACTCGAGCGTCGTCAGCCCCGCGATCAGCGAGGCCCGCTGCTCGTCGGACAGCCGCGTCATCTGGGCCACGCCCGCTGCCCGGCACCGGCAGGAACCCGCCGGGCGCGCACCGCGATGTCGCTCATCGCCCGCGTCGGCGGCGGGTCGTCGAACAGCGGATCGTTGATGGACTTCGCCGGCGCGTCTGATCCTCGACGACCAGATCGAGCCGGCTCGTGGGCACGATGCCGCAGAGCACGTCCGCGTTGGCGAGGCCCAGGTCGGCATCAAGCAGGCTCGCGCGGCAGCCGCGCTGGTTCAGCGCGATCGCGAGGTTGACCGCGATCGACGTCTTGCCCACGCCGCCCTTGCCGGAGGCAATCGCGATCACCGGCACCGTCGGGCGAGCCGCACGCGCCGGCCCGGCCTCCACGGTCGCGACGATCTCACGCGGCTGCGGCACGCGCGAGCCCGCATCGGCATCACGCCGCGCTGCGTGGCCGCCGTCACGCCCAACACCCGGCGCGGCCCGGAACGCGACGCCCCGCGCCGCCTCCGTCCCCGACTCCGGCTCATCGAACACCGGCTCGGCCGTCGTGCCCCGCGCCACGGCCTCAACCAGCGCCCGCAGGCGCGACGCCTGATCGCTCGCACCCCAGTGCTGGTCATCGACGCGCGCAGCCGCGGCCACGCCCCCACCGCTCCCGCCGCCCGCGTGCAGCGGCGTGCGGGGTTTGGCAAACTCGGCGTTCACCGCCCGACTCCGCCATCGAGCACCATCCGGGCCAGACGCTCCGCACGCGCACGCTCGATGTGGTCCGGCACCTCCTGCCCCGTCGTCACAAACGACAACCCCAGCCCGATCCGCGTCGCCACGTTGACCACCGGCCCGAACGCCACCGCCTCGTCGAGTTTCGTGATCAGCAGCCGGTCCGGCTGCAACGCCCGGAACCGCTCGGCCGCCCGCAGCAGCACCGACTCGCACGCGTTGGCCGCCAGCACCAGGTGCGTCTGGTGTGGCTGGGCCGCGTCGCGCTGGCGACGCAGTTCGTCCAGGCGGTCCGCGTCGTGCTGGCTGCGCCCGGCGGTGTCGACCAGGATCACGTCGCAGTCCGCGTGCGACTCGCAGGCCGCGGCCATGTCCTCCGGAGAGTGCGCGATCTTGAGCGGCAGCCCGATGATGTTCGCGTATGTCCGCAGTTGTTCGACCGCGGCGATGCGGTACGTGTCGCTGGTGACGAGCCCGACCTTCTTGGCGTGGCGGAGTTTCAAGGCCGCGGCGAGTTTCGCGATGGTGGTGGTCTTGCCGACGCCGGTCGGCCCGACCAGCGCCAGCGTCAGCGGCCGCCCCGAGTCGCTGCGACGCAGCGTCGAGTCCGGCGCGATCGGGATCGCCCGCGCCAGGTGGCGCAGCGTCGCCTCGCGGACGATCGCCTCATCCGCCAGTTCCGCGGGAGACAGTTCATCGCGCACCTTGCCCAGCAGCACATCCGCCAGGTCCGGGGCCAGTTGCGCATCGAGCAGGCGGATCGACATCGCCATCAGCGGCTCGGTCGAAGCCCCGGCGATGGACGTGGTCGAGAGGGCACCCTTGGCGGGATCGGCGACGCGCAGCGCCGTCTGGCGCGACGTCTGCAGCACCTGCACGACCATCCGCTTGATCGACGCCAGTTCCTCGTCAATCGCCGCCCGGGCCGCGTCGGACACCGGCGACAGCCGCGCAGCCGTCGCCAGCGGAGCCTCCACTCGCGTCGCCCGGGGCGCGGCGTGCGTCGGCGTCGCCTCGGGGAACGCCGCCTCCAGCGCGGGCGGCTCGAGCACCGCAACAGCCGATTCGGATTCGGCGCCCACCTGCTGCGACGCGACAGTGCCCCGAGCGGCCGTCGCCGCCACGGATTCCGTGCGAGGCCGGGCCGCCGCGATCGCCTCGTGCAGATCGCGCGGCTTGATCGGTGTGAACCCGGCATCCGCCGCCACCCGCCGGACAGGCCGCGGCTCAACCAGCCGGTCCGCACTCGGACGCGACGACGCCGACACCTGAACGGCCGGACGCGCACTCGTTTGAGGTGAAACGGTCAAACGCTCCCGCGCCGACTCGGGGCGTCGCGCCTGCCCCCCACCGCCGGCCGCCCGCGGCGGCCCCGGCGACGCCGTGATCTCGATCACGTTCCGCGCCCCGATCCCCAGCACGCCGCCGGCCCGGAGCGTCCGTGTATTGACAATGACCGCGTCGGCACCAAGGTCCTTCTTGACCTCGGTGAGCGCGGCGGCCATGGAGAGAGCGCGGTAGGTCTTCAGCATTCGCCCATCCCGGCAACGGCGGGGCACGCCCGCAGAGGGTTCCACCCAGCGATGGGCTATCGGCGTTGCCCGCCCCGGACCGCCAATGCTGCGCGGGAGCGCATTGCTTGCGCGAGGAGGTGCCAAGGCATCGAGGTGTCCAGATGCCGACGGTGCCGACTTCGGCTCCCCGTTGGCACCTCGGCACCTCGACACCTTCCTCAGACCTCCTCAACCAGGTCGAACCACCCCTTCGCGTTCGCCCGCACCCGCCTCAACGGATTCCCCGGCTCGTGGTCCAGCACCAGCAGCCAGTCCCTCGCCGCTGCCTCGCGCAGAAACCACCGCCGGCACACCATCGACATGTACGGCTCCACGTCGTACGACAGCGAGTACGTCTGCCCCACGTGGGCCGCCGTCGGCATCAGGTCCGGCGTGAACACCACCGTCCGACCCTGGTCGTCGCGGAACAGCGTCGCCTGCTGCCCCCACGTGTGCCCCGGCACCAGGAACACGAACACGCCCGGCAGCACCTCGGTCAGCCGATCCTCCAGCGCCGTCGCCGGGTCCTGCTCCCGCCCCGGGGCCCGCCCCTCGGCATACGGCGGCGGCGAGTCGATCAGGCGCAACTGCTTCTCGATCGGCTCCAGGTGGTCCGGGTAGTACGTCCGCGTCATCACGCTGTTGTTCGCCACCGCGTCCTGCCACTCCCGCCGCTGCACGATCACCTCGGCGTTCGGGAACGACAGCGCGACCCGGTGCGGGCCGTGCGCCCCTGGCAACGCCGTCACATCCTCCCCCTCCCGCGGCAGGCGCGTCAGCCCGCCCGCGTGGTCGAAGTGCAGGTGGCTCACAACAACATGGCGGATCGCCTCGCACGCCGTGCCAACCTCGCCGAGCGCATCGCCGACCCAGCGATCCTCGAGGTCGAAGATCTCGCGCATCTTCGCGTCGAGTTTGTTGCCCGTCCCGCACTCGAGCAGGATGGGGCCGCCACCGCCCGTCGCTTCCAACAGCAGGCAGTTGTGCTGCACCTGGATCCGGTTCTTCTCGTCCGGCGGATTCGTGCGGCTCCACACCACCCGCGGGATCACGCCGAACATCCCGCCGCCGTCGAGTTTGAAGCGGCCGGCACGGAGAAGTTGCCAGGAGTAGGTCGGTGTGTCAGGCATGTGGCTCTCGGGCACAGGTTGTCAAAAAGACTCACAGACACGGCTCTCCGCAGGTCACTCGCTGGCCGCGCCCACCTGGTTCGCAGCGGCCTCGACCGGAACCGGCGTGAAGTCCATCCGCACCTTCGCCCGCCCCGTCCACCCATCGCGCACGACCTCGACCGATGTGGTGCTGACCGTCCGAGCCGCGTCGCGGTGCATCATCACGCTGACGTGGCGTCGCTCGGGCCAGGCGTGGGCGTGGAACGCGTCCTGGATCGCCGCGAGCGCGTCGCGCCCGGCGTCGCCGCCGCCGTCGGGATCGCCCTCGTGGATCCGGTCGATCTCCGACGCCACGATCCGCTCGAACAACGGCAGACGCACGTCAACAAGGTGGTCACCAAGCCCGCTGCTCGCAAAGCACACCGGCGCCCGATGCCACGCGCTGCTCACGGTGCTCCGGTTCCACCGCACCTCCGCCACCAGCACCGCCTCCTCCGGCGTCGGCCGCTCCACCGCGATCAGCCGGAACGGCGCAAACGCCGACAGGTCCGCCTCGTGCAAAGCCGCCGCCACCGCGTGCGCGCTGTTCAAGTGCAGCAGCGAAGGGATCAGATCGCCCCGAGATCGCGGCTCCACCGGCAACGTCGGCGCAGGCGTCAGGTTGTAGTTCAGCAGCGTCAGCGCCATCCCACGCTCCGACGCCCCGATCCACGTCCCGCCCTCCGACCCGTCCGCCCGCAGGTCCGCCGGCCAGATCGCCCGCAAACCCCCGCCCTCGCCCATCGCCTTACCGAACCCCGCCGCCGGCGGCATCGACCGCCACGCCGGGGCCGCCGACTCCGGGCGCGAGTGCTGCTCGTCCCTGTTGGAGACCAGCCGGAACCCCCGCCGCAACGCGATGACCGAAACCGTGCACATGCAGAGGCAGGATAGGTGGCGGGTGGATGCTGGCTCGGTGCGGCGGCGCGGCAACGGCGCGATTCGCCCCGATTCTCGCCGTTGGGCTTGACATATTCCGTGTATAGAATATATTTGAGGCGTGCCTGCGACACAGGTCGAACCAACCGCCGAGGAAGGCGCCCCGGACGTGTTCGTCGCGTTGGGCGACCCACGCCGCCGCCGCCTCATGGAACTCCTGGGCGAGCGCGGCGAGTCACCCGTCACCGACCTCGTCGACGCCCTCGCCATCGCCCAGCCGTCCGTCTCGAAACACCTCGGAGTCCTCCGCGCCGCCGGACTGGTCGCCGTCCGACGCCGGGGTCGCGAGCGCCTCTACAGCGTCCGCGCCGAGCAGGTGCGCGCCGTCATGGAGTGGACCATGCGCTTCGAACGCCTGTGGAGCCACCAGATCGACCGTGTCAAAGCCCGGGCCGAGGCGATGGCCCGCGACGACACGCCCCGTCCGCGACCAAACCGCAGCACGCCGACCGACGCCGCTTCCACCCGCACCCCCACCGCACCGAACGACGCCGTCGGGCGTCAGGAGAACACGCCATGAGCTCGTCCACGATTCAAGACGCCGCCGCACATGCCCACCCCAACACCTCGCCCGCCCTCGACGAGTCCATCACAACCCTCCACATCGCCAAGCAGCAGCGCATCGCCGCACCCGTCCAGACCGTCTGGGACGCCCTGCTCGCCGAAATGGGCCCCGACAGCACAATGCCCGACGGCTCGCCCTTCCCACTCAGACTCGAGCCCTGGCCCGGCGGCCGCTACTTCCGCGACCTGGGCGACAACACCGGACACCTCTGGGCCCACGTCCAGGTCATCAAGCCGCCACGCCTCTTGGAACTCTGCGGCCCGCTGTTCATGTCCTACCCCGCAGTCTCCCACGTGCAGTACCGCCTGAAGGAAGACGCCCAGGCCTCGTTGCTCTCGATCGTCCACCGCGCCATCGGCCTCATCACGCCCGAGCACCGCGAGGGCGTGCAGATGGGCTGGGCCCACGAACTCGAACGCGTCCAACGCCGCGCCGAACGCCGCTGATCCCATTCCCAGCGAACGCGACGCGCAAGCGAGTGCCCGGCAAGCCGCCTCGCTGATACCCTTCCCCCAACCACCCAAGGACCCCCAACATGAGCCAGGACCCGCCCATGGACTGCCACCCCAAGCCCCTGCCCCAGCACGACTGGCTCCGCCGCTTCGTCGGCCAGTGGACCTTCGAGCACGAGTGCGTCATGAAGCCGGGCGACCCGCCCATGAAGGCCATCGGGCGCGAGACCATCCGCGCCATCGGCGACCTCTGGATCCAGATCGAGGGCACCGGCGAGATGCCCGGCGGCGGCGACATGTCCTACGTCTGCCTCCTGGGCTACGACCCCGCCAAACAGCGCTTCGTCGGCTCCTGGGTCGGCTCGCCCATGGCCTTCATGTTCATCTACGAGGGCACGATGGACGCCGACGGCGTGACCCTCCCCCTCAACACCAACGGCCCCGACATGGCCCGCCCCGGCGAGTCCGCCGACTACCAGGACGTCCAGCAACTCAAGGACGACAACACCCGCGCCATGTGGTCCCAGATGAAGATGCCCGACGGCTCGTGGAACAGGTTCATGACGGCGGAGTATCGCCGGGTGAAGTAGGGACTCCGCGGGTCCATGGAGAGATGGGGTTGCGGGCGCTCCGCCCGCAGCCGGACGATCTGGTTTCCGAGGCACCGGTTCCCGGGAGAATGCAGCGGAACAGCGGGCGGAACGCCCGCAACCCCAGAGAAGCCCCGCTGCACCTGCCCGTCTTGACTCCCCCCCACTCCCCCCTACGCTATCCCATGGAGACCCTAACAACCCAGCGATCGATCACGCCCCAGCCCACGGGGGGCAACGCGGTCGGGCCAGATGGACCGGGCGGGACAAACCACTCGGCACTTGGCGCGCATCGGGCGCGACGCCGAACTCGACATCAGCCGCGCCCCAGTCGCCCCCACCCCAACCTCCAAATCATCATGGACGGCATCACGTTCGACGACGTGCTGCTCATCACGCCGCTCCGGCGTCATGCCCGCCGACGCCGACACCTCCACGCGCCTCACACGCAACATCCGCCTCAACATCCCCTCGTCTCGGCCCCGATGGACACCGTCACCGAGTCCGCGCTCGCCATCGCGCTCGCGGCCCAGGGCGGCATCGGCATCATCCACAAGAACCTCCCCCCCGACGTCCAGGCACGCGAGGTCGCCAAGGTCAAACGATCCGCCAACGGCGTCATCGCCGACCCCCTCACCCTCGGGCCCACCGACACCGTCGGCCGCGCCCGCGAACTCATGCGACAGTTCGGCGTCTCCGGCTTCCCCGTCACCGAGAACGCCGCCGGCGGCTCGCGCGGCATGACCGGCAAGGCGGGCGGCAAGGTCCTGGGCATCATCACCCGACGCGACCTCAAGTTCGTCGAAGACCCCGCAACGCCCGTCGCCAAGGTCATGACCGGCTCGGGCCTCATCACGGCCCCGCCCGCCACCACCCTCGCCCAGGCCGAGGTCATCCTCAACGCCAACAAGGTCGAAAAACTCCTCCTCGTCGACGACAACTTCCACCTCGCCGGCCTCATCACGATGCGGGACATCGACCGCCTCGCCCAGTTCCCCGCCGCCAACACCGACGCCCACGGGCGCCTCCGCTGCGGCGCCGCCGTCGGCGTCAACCAGTTCGACCGCGTCGAGGCCCTGATCGCCGCCGAGGTCGACGTGCTCGTCGTCGACACCGCCCACGGGCACTCCGAGAACGTGCTCAGCACCGTCCGTGAAATCAAACGCCGCCACGCCATCGACGTCATCGCCGGCAACATCGCCACCGCCGACGCCGCCCGCGACCTGGTCCACGCCGGCGCGGATGCCGTCAAGGTCGGCATCGGCCCCGGCTCCATCTGCACCACCCGCGTCGTCACCGGCGTGGGCATGCCCCAGATCACCGCCGTCATGGAGGCCGTCGCCGGCGTCGCCTCGGCCGACCCCGCCGTGCCCGTCATCGCCGACGGCGGCATCCGCACCTCCGGCGACATCCCCAAGGCCCTCGTCGCCGGGGCCCACTGCGTCATGATGGGCTCGCTCTTCGCAGGCCTCGACGAGTCCCCCGGCGAGCACGTCATCAGCCACGGGCGACGCTACAAGGCCTACCGAGGCATGGGCTCAGAAGGCGCCATGAACGCCGGCTCCGCCGACCGCTACCGCCAGGCCGAAAAACTCGGCCCCGACGGCAAGCCCGTGCTCAAGTTCGTCCCCGAGGGCGTCGAGGGCCTCGTGCCGTACCGCGGCTCGCTGGCCGACTTCGTCTACCAACTCGTCGGAGGTCTCCGCTCGGCCATGGGCTACTGCGGCTGCCGCACCATCGACGACCTCCGCCAGCACGCCCGCTTCTGCCGCGTCACCGGCGCCACCGTCATCGAGAACCACCCCCACGACATCCAGATCACCAAGGAAGCCCCCAACTACTCCGTCGAAAGCCTGCGGCACTGAGAGTGACGGAGTGACCAAGTGACGCAGTGACGAAGCAAGAGACAGAGAGACGAAGGGACGGAGTCCGGCACCGTGGTGGCGCCTGGATCGAACGAAAGCGAGCGCCCGAAAGGGCCTTGTCGGAGTACCTCGCGGCCGCGCCGATCGCTCCGCCAGCCTCTCCTCTTCGTCACTGCGTCACTCCGTCACTGCGTCACTCCGTCACTTGGTCACTCCGTCACTCCACCCCCTAGTATGCCTGGTCATGGATCAGACCACGCCAACGAACGAACCAACGCCCCTTCCCGACGCCAACCGCCTCCCCCGCCCCGTCGCGCCGCTCGACCTCGGCGAGTTCGAGACCAAACTCGTCGTCCGCAACCTCCGCATCGAGGACTTCGACGCCCTCATCCGACTCCAGAAACGCGCCTTCCCCACCATGGGCGCCTGGGACATCGAGCAGATCCGAAGCCAGCTCCGCATCTTCCCCGAAGGCCAGTTCTGCATCGAGTACGACGGCGAGCTCGTCGCCTCCGCCTCCAGCCTCATCGTCGACTTCGAGAAGCACGAGGAGTGGCACAACTGGAAGGCCATCGCCGACTCCGGCTACATCCGCAACCACGACGCACTCGGCGACACCCTCTACGGCATCGAGATCATGGTCGATCCCGAGTTCCGCGGCCTCAAACTCGCCCGCCGCCTCTACGAGGCCCGCAAGCAGCTCGCCCGCAGCCGCAACATCGGCCGCATCATCATCGCCGGCCGCATCCCCGGCTACCACCAGCACGCCGACCACATGTCCGCCGCCGAGTACGTCGACCACGTCGTAGCCAAGAAACTCTACGACCCCGTCCTGACCGTCCAGATCTCCAACGGCTTCGCGCTCCGGGGCCTCATCCCCAACTACTTCCCCAGCGACACCGAGTCCCGCGGCTACGCCACCTTCCTCGAATGGCTCAACCACGACCACGTCAAGGACCCAGCCCAGCGCTTCAAGGCCGTCAGCCACGTCCGCCTCTGCCTCGTCCAGTACCTCATGCGCCGCGTCGAGTCCTTCGACGAGTTCGCCAAGCAGTGCGAGTTCATCGTCGACGTCGGCTCCGACTACAAGTCCGACTTCGTCGTCTTCCCCGAACTCTTCACCACCCAGCTCCTCAGCCTCTTCGAGAGCGGCCGCCCCTCCACCGCCGCCCGACGCCTCGCCGAGTACACCCCCCAGTACCTCGAACTCTTCAACGACCTGGCCATCCGCTACAACGTCAACATCGTCGGCGGCTCCCAGTTCGCCGTCGAGGGCGCCGACCTGTTCAACATCTCCTACCTCTTCCGACGCGACGGCACCATCGGCAAGCAGTACAAGATCCAGATCACACCCAACGAACGCCGCTGGTGGGGCGTCAGCCCAGGCAACAGCGTCGAGGTCTTCGACACCGACCGCGGCAAGGTCGCCATCCTCATCTGCTACGACTCCGAGTTCCCCGAGCTCGCACGCGTCGCCGCCGCAAAGGGCGCCAAAATCCTCTTCGTCCCCTTCAACACCGACGAGCGCTACGGCTACCTCCGCGTCCGACACTGCTCCCAGGCCCGCGCCATCGAGAACCAGATGTACGTCGCCATCGCCGGTTGCGCCGGTATGATGCCCTTCGTCGACAACGCCGACATGCACTACGCCCAGTGCGCGTGCTCCGCCCTCCGATTTCCCCTTCGCCCGCGACGCCGTCGCCAGCGAGAGCATGCCCAACATCGAAACCGTCGTCGTCAAGGACGTCGACCTCGAACTCCTCCTCCGCCGCAACCGCACCGACGGCACCGTCCGACCCTGGACCGACCGCCGCAGGACCTCTACGCCGTCCGCTACACCGACCCCGAGCGCGGACCGATGGAAGTCTGACGCCGCGGCTCCACGCGACATACGCAATTCGCCGCCCAACCCCACCACCCGGAGGACATGCGGGCGTGTTCGACACCATCCAAACGCCCGCCAAGCCCCCCAGACCCTCACCCCCGCGCTTCCCACGATCAACAGGGCCAACGCCATCAACACCCCCGACCCCAGGCCGCCCGCCTGGATGTTCGCCGGCGGCGCGGGCCTCGCCGCCATCGCCGGCATGGTCAACGCCGCGACGCTCGCCGCCGGGTCCCTCCCCGTCACCCACCTCACCGGCAGCCTCTCCCGCGTCAGTGGCGACATCGCCAGCGGCGACTTCGTCCACGCCATCCCCCTGGCCAGCATCACCCTCGGCTTCGTCCTCGGCGCCGCCATCTCCGGCGCGCTGGTCGGCGAGGTCTCCCTCCGCGGCGGGCGCGCCTACGGCCTGGCCCTCATCGCCGAGGCATGCCTCATCGCCCTCGCCGCCCTCCTGCTCAAGCCCGCCCCCCTCATCGCCGTCACCGCCGCCGCCATCGGCTCGGGCATGCAGAATGCGCTCGCCGCCACCTACGGCCGGCTCATCATCCGCACCACACACATGACCGGCATCGCCACCGACATCGGCGTCCTGCTCGGCCGCATCGCCCGAGGCCGCCCCGCCGAACGCTGGAAACTCGCCCTCCTCTCCGCCCTCCTCGCCGCGTTCACCCTCGGCGGATTCGCCGGCTGGCTCCTCGAAGCCCGCCTCGGCGCCGACGCCCTGCTCGTGCCCGCGGGGATCCTCCTCGCGCTCGGCCTCGCCTACCGCCTCGTCAAACGCCGCCTGCGCGAGTGAGGGCGCATGAGCAACACCACGCCAACAACAATCGCCGCACCAGACGCAGACCCCCAGCGCGGCACCCGCCCCACCACCACGCGCGGCCTCTTCTTCGCCCTCCTCTACTTCAGCGAGGGCGCCCCCATCGGCTACATCTGGTGGGCCATGCCAACCCGCCTCCGCGCCGCCGGCATGCCCGTCGAAGACGTCGCCGCCCTCGTCTCCCTGCTCGCCCTCCCGTGGGCCTTCAAGTTCCTCTGGGCCCCCGCCATCGACCGCTTCCGCGGCCCGCGCTGGGGCTACCGCGCCTGGATCACCGTCGCCCAGGTCCTCATGGGCCTCACGCTGCTCCCGCTCGCGCTGCTGAACCTGACCGACATCGTCGCCATCGCCGCGGGCCTGCTCATCGCCCACGCCGTGTGCGCCGCGACCCAGGACGTCGCCATCGACGCCTTGGCCGTCTCCACCATCCCGCACGCCCAGCGGGCCCGCCTCACCGCCTGGATGCAGACCGGCTACCTCCTGGCCCGCGCCACCTTCGGCGGCCTGGCCCTCGCCGCCGAGTCGTGGATCGGCGCCCACAACGTCGTGCTCATCCTGCTCGGGTGCATCTGGTTCACCCTCGCCGTCGTCTGGTTCTACCCCCTGCCCCGTGCCACCGACTTGCGCAGTCTTCGGAGCAAGTCGGTGCCGACACACCCTGACGCACCACCCACACCAGAAGCCGGCGTCTACGGCGATCCGCCCGAGGAGGAACCCACACGGAACCGCTCCTTCCTCCAAACCCTCCTCGCCGCCTTCGAACGCCGCACCACCTGGATCGGGATCGTCATCGCCCTCATCGCCGGCGCCGGCTTCGAGGCCATCGGCGGCCTCGTCGGCCCCTTCCTCCTCGACCGCGGCTCGACCTCCGAATCGAACGGCTGGTTCTTCGCCATCCCCGTCGTCGCCTGCATGATCGTCGGCAGCATCCTCGGCGGCCTCCTCGCCGACCGCCTCGGGCACCGCCGCCTCGTCGCCACCTCCGTCGCCGCCATCGCCGCGTGGATCGGCCTGGTCGGCATCGCCGACCACCTCGCCCTCAGCGGCATCCCCCTCATGGCCCTCATCGCCCCCATATACGTCGGCGTCGGCCTCCTGGTCGCCTCCTCCTACGCCCTGTTCATGGACCTGTCCGACCCCGCCGTCGGCGCGACCCAGTTCAGCACCTTCATGGGCGCGACCAACCTCTGCGAGGTCTGGGCCGTCGCCGCCGCCGGCGCAATCGCGGGCCAGGCCGGCTACGCCACCGCTTTCAGCACCGTCGCCCTGGTGTCCCTGCTCGCACTGGTCCTGCTTCCGTACATCAACAGCCATCGACCTCGGAAAGCAACGTGATCGCACAACCCACTGTGCCACCGAGTCACGCCGGCTCGGCGGCGTTACTCGGTGCGATCAACCACGGACCCCTACACCCGAATGTGCCACGATCTTGCCGCCCGGGGCAAGGTCGTGCTCCGGCCCTACAACCCCTCACCTCCTCCACGATCAGAACGATCCACACCACTGCACCGTCCATCCACACCAACTCCGCGGCGCGACGGCACCTCGCCCGCCTCGGGTGCGGATCATCCCTCCATCTGGTCCGTGGAACGGAACTCGGCGAGCGTGGCCTCCTCGGCCCGGAGCAACGCGGCGATCTCCGCGGGCAGTTTCTCGCCGGACTCGGGCTCGAGCACTCGGATCAGAAAGCCCCAGAAACTGGTCGAGATTGCGTCCACGGGCACGTCCTCCGAAACCATGAGCACGAAGCAGACGCTGGGCGTCGTTCGAACCTGGGCTTGTCTCGG
Organism: Phycisphaerales bacterium; assembly: GCA_041401985.1. GTDB lineage: Bacteria > Planctomycetota > Phycisphaerae > Phycisphaerales > UBA1924 > JACKHA01. Next base: position 111,204 of record JAWKTE010000005.1, on the reverse strand, counting down.
AACGTGGTAATTCCGCCGCAGTAGTCGTCGCCATTGAGATACCAGCGTTGCTCGCACCAGTCGGGGATGAACGACCAGATCCTCCGGGTGTTCAGCGATCGATCGTGTTGCATTCCGTACAACCGGACGTTCTGGCACGCCGCTGACGTGGGCGGCCCAGTCCAGCATCTCCGGGGGCGTCGGTTCGGGCGGCGGCGGCAGTGCCGGGCGTCCGCGATCGGCGGCTTGTCCAGCAGGACGCCTGCAGCGTTCCGGGTGCGAGGGCGTAGGCGCGCAGCACATCGCTCATGCACTTTCAAAGATATCGATATCTCGGCGGGTTGTGCGTCCGTGCGACATGCCCCACGGGCTGCCTAGGGCAAGCAATGCCCGAGTACAACCGCAGGGTCGCCACGCGTTGCCGGTCCGTCCATCCAACACATCGAGCCACACGGCGAACCGGGCGTGACCCGGTGGTACGAGCCGCGCCCTGCCTACTGGGCCGTTGTACCATTGGCAAGGCCGCCCGGACTGCGCGGCCCCCCGAAGCCCCGAGGATCAACACATGACCACGCGTCTCCCCGCCGTCCTGATCTGCCTGCTGCTGCCCGCGTTCGTCCTGTTCGGCGCCGCCTGCGAGGGCGTGGCCCAGATGTTCCGCGACTCCGGCTCGGGCAACGCGTCGGCGTCCAACGAGCCGCTCCCGCCGCCGCAGCCCGAGTCCGGGTTCGGCGGGTCGTCGACGCCCGGCTCGCGCGGGTCCAGCCCGAGCCGCGGCGCCGTCGTCAACGTCTCCGACACCTACCTCTACATAGTCCGCTACCTGCCCGGCCCGAACTGGCGTGGCGGCGTGGCGACCGCCGAGCAGCCGGGATACTCGCGCCACCTCCAGTCGATGCGCAACTGGTCGGCCCAGGGCATCGTCGTCCTCGGCGGGCCGATGGTCAGCGATCAAGGCTCGTGCGCCATCATCCGGGCCGCGTCGCTGCGCGACGCCCAGGACCTGGCGGCCACCGACGGCGGCGTGATCGACGGAACCTTCCGCCCGGAAGTCACCCAGATGGTGGCCCAGTTCCCGAACTGACGGGCGAGCCCGCTCGCACTCTGGAACGCGACGGACGCCGGTCCTGAGCAGGCCCTTTCGCGCAATCGGGCGACGAAGGGCCGGGTCGAGCGTGCAAGCGCCCACCTACCTGCCGATCGCCCACGCCTATTGGTCGGACCTGCGCTGCTTCCGCACCACGTTCGACACCCGGGCGTTGAACGCCGCGGAGGCGTGCCGCACGATCTCCGGGTGCTCCTCGGGCCCGCGCCGGGGAGCAGGAATCTCGGGCTGCGAAGGCTGTGCGACAGGCTCGGGCGCCGCGATTCGCTCCGCGACCGCCTCCTGTTCACTCTTCGGTTCGACGCGTTGGGGAGCCACCGCCGGTGCAGGTGGCGCCGGCTCCCTCAGCGTTTTTTTGGCGGGGCTCCGCGGGAGCCGCCGGACGCCGCGAGCGGCCGCCCGTTGCCCCCGGCCGCCGATGCGGCGCGCGAGCCGGTGACGACCGCGGTCACGTCCGCGAGTTTCTCGGTCATCGCCAGCCGCACGAGCAGCGCATCGAGCAAGGCCCGCGGCGTGCTGGAACTCTTGGCCGCCCGCTGCACGTTCTCGCAAAGCGCGATCATGTGGACCAGCCCGGCCGCATCGAACCGCGTCGCCCGGGCCGCCTCGTCCTCCCGGGCCGCGTCGGACAGATCGACCAGCGCCGTCTCGGCCCCGCACGCGGCCAGCACCATCAGGTCGCGCAGGCGATCCAGCAGCGACTCGACCACCGTGTCGATCGACGTGCCCTTGGCCAGCAGGCCGTCGGCGGCCTCCAACGCGGCTTTCGGCTCGCCGCCGGCCAGCGCGTCGATCAGGCCCGACAGCAGGTCGCGGTCGGGCAGGCCGAGCAGTTCCTCGAGCAGGGCGAGGGTGAGTTTTTTCTGGCCCGTGGCCATGACACGGTCCAGCAGCGAGAGCGCGTCGCGCATCGAGCCGTTGCCGAGGCGGGCGATGGCGTGGAGCAGTTCAGGGTCGGCCTTCTGGCCCTCCTTCTCCGCAACGTCCTTGAGGTGGGCGGCGATGTTGCCGGTCGGGATGTTGCGGAAGTCGAACCGCTGGCAGCGGGACTGGATGGTGGCTGGAACCTTCTGGGGATCGGTGGTGCAGAGCACGAACATGACGTGCTCGGGCGGCTCCTCCATGGTCTTGAGCAGGGCGTTGAACGCCGCGGTCGAGAGCATGTGGACCTCGTCGATGATGTAAATCTTCTTCTTGCCGCGCATGGGGCGGTAGACGGAGTTGGCGATGAGGTCGCGGGAGTTCTCGACGGAGTTGTTGGAGGCGCCGTCGATCTCGATGGTGTCGGTGTCCTGGCCGGCCATGATGGCCTTGTCAACCTCTGGCGACCCGCCGTTGATGGCCTTGGCGAAGATGCGGGCCATGGACGTCTTGCCGACGCCGCGCGTGCCGCAGAAGAGGTAGGCGTGGGCGAGGCGGTCGGAATCGATGGCGGCCCGGAGGGTGCGTGCGATGGGCTCCTGGCCGACGACCTGGTCGAAGTCCTGGGATCGGTACCGGCGTGCGAGGACGGTGTAGGCCATGGTGGAGGGTATGCGGGAGGCGCCCGGCGACGCCCGCGACCGTGAGTGGCCGGGGCGTGTTGCGTTCAACTCCATGGAGACTCGTGCCGGTGTGTGCGGGATCGGTTGAGGCCGGGGCGCACGGGGCACACAGCCAACAGGAGACAGGCCATGGAACTCGCGATTGCTATCGGTACGTCCTTGCTTTCGGCCCGGCGGGTGCGGGCTGCGGCGGCGCTCGGGTTGCTCGCTCTGGCGGGCGGCTCGCCCGCGCTGGCGGCGATCACGCACCGCGTCACGATCCAGCCGATCCAGGTCCGGCGCGACGACGGGACCGGGGCCGCCAACGCGGGGCGGGTGCTGTGGGAGGGCTACGCAGACAAGATCTGGGACCAGGCGGGGATCGATGTTGAGTTCCTGTCGTGGCGGACGCTGGACAAGACGTCGTATCTGTCGGTGGACAACGTGGCCGAGTTCACGTCGCTGACGCGCGACGTGGGGAACCAGCAGCACGCGACGGCGAGCGTGATCAACATGTACTTCGTCAACTCGCAGTACGCGGACTCGAACGAGATCACGTACGGGCGGGCGTGGGTGGGCGGGAACGGGATCGTGATCTCCGACCCGACGTTCAGTTTCGCGTCGGGCCTCGGGCGGCTGGACACGCTGGCGCACGAGATCGGGCACAACCTGGGCCTGAGCCATGGCGGCGGCGCGCTGCGGCTGATGGCGGACGGGAACGTGCGGACGATCCCGACCGCGCTGGGCGACGTGTTCCCCGACGGGGTGAAGACCGATCAGTTGCTGGCGGGCGAGATCACGACGGCGACGGGGTCGGGTTTCTCCATCGCGGTGCCGACGCCGGGCTCGCTGGCAATCCTTGGTGTGTCGGGGCCGATCGCGTCGCGCCGGCGGCGTGGTTGATAGGAGGAGGGCGTGGGCCGGGGCGGGGACGCCCCGGCTCGCGTTGGGCGCGCGGTCGGCTGGTGTTGGAGCGCGGGTGTTTGGTGTGGGCGCGGGGGTGAGCGGAGTCCGTTGGCCCCTCCGGGGCCGGGCGGGGGTGAGCGGTGTCCAGAGGCTTGGCGGCTGCGCCGCCGGCGCCTCTGGCAACATTCGTGGGCCGCTCCGCGGCCAGAGGCCGGGCCGATTCGAGGCCGTGCCGGTGGGACGGCGTCGATCGCTTTGTCTTGGTCGGGGACGGCGGGGGCGCACGGCGCTCAGTCGCGGTAGGCGGCGTGGCAGTCGGTGCAGGAGGCGGCGAGGCGGGCGAGGTGGTCGGAGAGGATCGCGGGGCCGTCGGCAGAGTCGGCTTGGCCTTGGATGAGCGCCGTTTCGAGCGTGGTGGCGAGGGTGCTGTCGTGGTTCAGCCTCTCGACGAAGTCGGCGTCGTGGTCGGCGGCATGGTCGCTCTCGCCCAGCACGCGGAAGAGGTCGGCCAGGCGGCCGGCCTCGGCGGCGGGGACCAGGTCCGGGTGGTCGTCGGGGGTGCGCCAGCCCGCGGCCTGGATAGCCCTCAGGTGCTCCATGATCTCGTCGATCTCGACCATGCCCGCGACCATGCCGGTGGGGACCGAGACCTCGGGGAAGTCGGCGGGCACGGCGTCCAGCGTCTGCTCGTCGAGCGGCTCGGCAGAGGCGGCGCAGGCATAGAGGCCCTGGTATGCGTTTGAGGTGCCCGAGACGCGCATGCGGGCGACGGCCTCTTCGGGCGTGGCCCAGCCGAGGTTGACCGAGACGGTGGCGGCGGCCCCTGCGCTGCGGTGTTTGCCGTGGTGGCAGTGGATGTAGACGGGGCCATGGGCGATGGCGTCGCGCGAGGCGCGGGCGAGCTGGCGCTCGCGGGCGTCGTCGAAGCCGTTGTAGCCGATTGGCAGGTGGATGTACCGGATGCCGTGGATGCGGGCGGCCTCGGCATCGGGGGCCGCGCCGTCGACGGAGATGATGGTCCTGACGCCCATTGCGGCGAGGGTTGCGAAGGCCTCGTCGCCCTCGGGCACGCTGCCGGAGTAGAAGTTGTCGTGGAAGGCGACGACGTTGTGGAGGCCGGGGAGGTCGCGGGGGGCGACGTCGGTTGGGTTTGGGACGCTGATCGGTTCGCTGGTGCGCGTGGCTGAATCGGCATCGGCATTCGATCCGGGCGCAATGGGCTCGGGGCCGCACGCCACGAACAACGGCGTGGTGAGGACGATCAGGGATCGGGTTGCGAGGTTGCGGCGACGCATGGTTGTTGCGGCTGAGCCTTCGATCGTGTCTGGCGTGGGGTCGCGTTCAGCGGCTGGTGAGGGTCATGTTGGCCTCGCCGTGCTCGCGGCCGCGGCGGTAGGCGATGGTGACGGTGCGGCCGGGCGTGTACGAGCCCAGGACGCGGCAGAGTTCGTGGAAGTCGCGGGTTGGGCGGGCGTCGATGGCGGTGATGACGTCGCCGGGGCGGAGGCCGGCGTCGCGGGCGGCGCGTCCGACACGGGTGAGGATGGGGCCTTCGCCGCGCCCGGGGTCGATCTCGACGCCCAGGGCCGCGCCGCCGGCCGAGACGCTTTCGGGGACTTCGGGCAGGGCGCGGAGCCAGCGTCGGAACTCCTCGTCGACGTGCTCGATGTCCATCTGCATGACGACTTCGAGGGAGTGGACGCCGCTGGCGGTTCGCGGGGTCCAGGTGCTGGTGTAGTGGTCGTACCACTCGGTGAGTTTGGCCTTGTCGTAGAGGAAGAGGAAGACGGCGCGGGCGTAGGCGTAGTTTGCGAGCGGGCGGCTGCCGGTGAAGCGGCCGCGGGGCATCTCGGCGAGTTCGGCAATGGAGCGGAGGCCGCCGGCGCGTTCGAGGCGTTTGACGCTGTTGGTGCGCCAGGAGGCGGTGGGCGTGAGCGTGTCGGCGACGATGTCGTAGTCCTCCACGAGCGAGCAGAGGCCCTCCTGGATCCAGACGGGGTGGGCCTGGCCGTGGCGGGTGGTGGAGCGGTGGTGCAGGACGTGGAGGAACTCGTGTCGGAACGTGCCGCCCAGGTCCATGGCGACGAGTTGCTTGCGGTCGTGTGAGTAGGAGCCGCCGATGCGGTTCGTGTCGCCGAGGGCTGCGGCGGGGCCGTACTCGATGATGGCCCAGGCGAGGAAGTCGCGCTCGGTGGGGAGGATGACCGAGACCCAGGGGTCGGTCTCGGACATGGGCGGGTCGCGGAGGTCGGTGAAGATGGTGTCGATGGCCCAGTCGGTCAGGAGGCGGATTTCTCGTGAAGCGCGGCGGGTTGATTCGGCCTCGAAGCCGCTGGCGAGGTTGATGCGGAGGTCGGTGTCGCGCTCGTAGGTGTAGCGCGGGCCGTACTCCTCTTTGAGGTTCTCGAAGCGGGCCTGTGCGGCGGCGTCGAGGATCTGGTCCCAGTTGCCGACGATGAGGCGGTAGGTCTCGTGCTCGTGGAGGTTGGCGAGGTTGGGGTCGCGCTCGAGTTGCCACTTGTCGGCGAAGCCGCGTTCGACGGCGCCGATGAGGCGTTGGGCGGCGTCGTCGAGTTCGTTCTGCTGGGCCAGGACGCAGGCGAGGTTGTACCAGGGGACGAAGTTGCCGGCGTCGAGGTTGATCTGTTCGAGGAGGGCGTCGCGTGCGGCGTCGAACTGGCCGCGGCCGATGGCGTCGAAGGCGCGCTGCTGGGCGTCCTGGGCCTGGCGATCGCGTTCGAGGCGCTGCTGGAGGGCGCGGGCGGACTGTTCGTCGAGGCCGGTGGCGGGCTGGGCGAGGGCGGGGGTGGAGGCGAGGAACACGGCGATGATGGCGAGGAGCGTGGTGAACGCGCCTCGGGTGCGCGATGTTGTTGTGGTGCGCCGGGGTTGTTGGGCTGGGTTGGGCATCGGCGTTGTCCTGCACTCCCCCACTGTCTGTTCCGGGCCTGCCGGCCCGGTTCCGATCCGCGTCGGGGTCCGGCGGCGAAGGCTCCGTCGGTGGTTGGTTGTACGCACGAGATGCCGAGCGGGTCAGCGTTGTTTGGCGAGATTCGCCATGGTGGCTCGAAGGCCCGCGTAGCACTCGGCGAAGACCGGGGCCAGGGCGTTGTACCGGTCCACGAGCGCGGCGTTCGGCTCGATGTGTTCGCGGACGTGGATGGTGCGGCGGCAGGCCTCGGGGACGCTGGGCCAGAGGCCCGCGCCGACGCCGGCGAGCAGGGCCGCGCCCAGGGCGGGGCCTTCTTCGGTGTCCATGGTCTGGCCTTGGACGTTCATGGCGGCGATGAGGATGTCGCGCCAGAGGGGCGAGCGTGTGCCGCCGCCGCCGAGCCGGGAGGCGGGGGCGGCGACGCCGATGGAGCGCATGATGTCGAGGATCTCGCGCATGGTGAGGGCGACGCCTTCGAGGATGGCGCGGACGAGGTGGGCGCGGGTGTGGCGGGGGTTGAGGCCGATCCAGGCGCCGGAGGCGGTGGGGTCGGGGTGTGGGCAGCGCTCGCCGGTGAGGTAGGGGAGGAAGATGAGGCCGTCGCAGCCGGGGGGCGCGGCGGCGGCTTCGGCGTAGAGGGTTTCGTAGGGCGCGCCGGCGAAGGCGTGGTCGCGGGCCCAGGCCAGCGCGCCGCCGGCGGAGAGGGTGCAGCCGGTGATGGACCAATGGCCGGGGGTGGTGGCGGAGCCGTCGGCGGCGCACATGGTGTGGACGCGGCCGGGGGGTGGGGCTGCCCGCTCCGGCACGCTCGCAGAGCCTTGCGTGCCACCTGCGCCGCACGCGGGGGAGGCGTGTTGCGGCAGGTCGCGCCAGGGTTTGGGGGCGTGGGCGTAGACGACGCCGCTGGTGCCGAGGGTGGCGAGGATGAGGTTGGGTTCGACGACGCCGGCGCCGATCGCGCCGCACTGGTTGTCGCCGGAGCCGGCGGCGACGGGCGTGCCCTCGGCCAGGCCCATCGCGTCGGCGGCGGACGGGGTGATGTGCCCGGCGATGGCGGCGGATTCGAGCACGGGCGGGAGGATGGCCGGGTCGATGTCGAACAGGCGGCAGGCGGCGGGGCTCCAGTCGCGGCGATCGACGTCGAGGAGGAGTGTGCCGGCCGCGTCGGCCACGTCGGTGGCGAGCGTGCCGGTGAGGCGGAAGCGGATGTAGTCCTTCGGGAGGAGAACGGCGGCGACGCGGGACCAGGTCTCCGGCTCGTGCTCGCGGACCCAGAGGAGTTTGGGGAGCGTGAAGCCCGGCAGCGCGGCGTTGCCAACCAGGCGCACAAGGGCGGCGCGACCGCCGGCGAGTTGCTCGATGCGTTGGCACTGGGCGGCGGTGCGCTGGTCGTTCCAGAGGATGGCGGGGCGGAGCACGCCGGGGCGCTGGCCCTTGGCGGCGATGGTGGCGGCGTCGAGCAGGACCGAGCCGTGCATCTGGCCAGAGAGGCCGACGCCGGCGATGTCGCGGGGGTTGCAGCGGGCCTGTCCGATGGCGGTGCGGACGGCGGCGCAGGACGAGGCCCACCAGTCGTCGGGGTTCTGCTCGGACCAGGACGGGCGGGGCGAGTGGGACGGGTGCGGGGCGGTGGCGGTGGCGCGGATCGCGCCGGCGTCGTCGATGAGGATGGCCTTGGTGGAGGATGTGCCGACGTCGATGCCGAGCAGGAGGGGCATGGGGCGAGTGTACTTTGGGGTGGGGTGGGCGGCGTGGGTTGATCGGGTGCGCGGAGGATGGGCCGCACTGCCCCCTCCGTCAAACTCGCAGGGCCTCGTCTGACACCTCCCCCGCACGCGGGGGAGGAGGCTCTGGCGTCATACTGTTGCGGTGATGAGCGCGATGGTGACCGAAGCGGCGGGGCGGGGCGATCGGGCGAACGACATCTCGTGGCGTTGGACGTCGCTGGTCGGAGCCGGGCTGCGGGCGCGGGTGGCCGGGCGGATCGGGCTGCTTTCCGATGTCGAGTACTGGCGCACGAACACGGCGCGGCTGCAGGTGCGCCAGTTGCGGACCATCCTGCGGACGGCGGCGGGCACGGAGATCGGGTTCCAGAACCGGTTCCATCGGCTGGCGCGCGTTGGCGATGCGGACCTGGTGCGGGCGTATCGCGATGTGCTGCAGGCGGCGGACTGGTACGCGTTTAGGGATCGCCTTTCGCGAATGCGCGAGCACGGCGAACCGGGCGTGCTGTGGCCGGGGCTGGTGCGAGACTTCTGCCAGACCTCGGGCACAACGGCGGGGGACAAGTTCATCCCGCTGTCGCGCGAGATGATGCGGTCGAACTTCCGGGCGTCGCTGGACATCTTCGCGAATCTGGCGCGGTTCGGCGTCGATCTGACGCGCCTGCTCGTGGGCAAGTGCCTGTTCCTGGGCGGGTCGTCGAGCGTGTCGACGAATCGCTACGGCGTGCGGACGGGGGATCTGTCGGGGCTGGTGGTGCCGATGATCCGCTGGCCGCTGTCGGAGATCTATCTGCCGGGGCCGGACATCGCGCTGGAGTCGCACTGGCCGACGAAGATCGAGAAGATGGCGCGTCGGTGCCTGGAGCAGGACGTGCGGATGGTGTCGGGGATGCCGTCGTGGGCGCTGGTGCTGTTCCAGCGGGTGCTGGAACTGGCGCGCGAGCGGAGGGGCGCGAGCCGGGGCGTCCCCGCCCCGGAGTGCCTGCTGGACGTGTGGCCGAACCTGTCGGTGTTCGTGCATGGGGGGGTGCGGTACGAGCCGTTCAGGCCGCGGCTTGGGGCGCTGGTGACGGGCGACGCGGGCGGCGACTTCGCGACGCGCCACGAGTTGTACCCGGCCAGCGAGGGCTTCATCGCGATGCAGGACACGCCCGGCGACCCCGGGCTGCGTCTGTGCTCGGACATCGGGAACTTCTACGAGTTCATCCCGCTGGAAGAGATCGACAAGCCGAACCCGGCGGCGTTCACGTGCGACGCGGTGGAGAAGGGCCAGCGGTACGTCGTGTGCATGACGACGTGCGCGGGGCTGTACCGGTACATCATCGGGGATGTGGTCGTGTTCGACACGATCCCGGGCGGGCTGGACGGGCGCGGCGGCGACGGGGCGTGCCGCCTGCGGATCGTGGGTCGCCACCGCCTGTTCATCAACGCGTTCGGCGAGAACCTGATCGTCGAGCACATCGAGCGGGCGGTGGAGGACGCGGCCCGGGCGGCGGGGGTGGAGGTCGGCGAGTTCACGGCGGCGCCGGTGTATCCGGAGCCGGGGGCGGGGCGGCGCGGCGGGCTTGAGGTTGTGGTTGAGTCGGAGGGGTTGGGGGACGCGGGGCGGCGCGCGGCGTTCGCGGCGGGGCTTGACGAGTCGCTCAAGCGTCAGAACGTGGATTACACGACGAAGCGGACCGACTCGCTTGGGATGGGGGCGCCGACGGTGACGCCGGTGGGCATGGGGGCGTTCCATCGGTGGCTGGAGTCGCGTGGGAAGTTGGGCGGGCAGCACAAGGTGCCGCGGTGCGCGAACCATCGGGAGATTGTGGAGGCGATCGCGGCGCGCTGAGCGTCGTTGCTTTGGAGGGCCGGCGCGTCAACGAGCCTTGTGTGCGCGAGCCGGGGCGTCCCCGCCCCGGATTCAGCGCGGGCCGGGGCGTCCCCGCCCCGGACTTGCTGGATTGGCGTCGTGCGAATCGGACTTTGGATCGGGGCGGGGACGCCCCGGCTCGCGCGCGTCGGTGGCTTGCTGGTGTCAGGTCGTTCGGGTCGTCACCTGTGCACATCCCACACCTCCGCGCGGAACGGTGCTCAAGCGGGGAATGAGACGCACTACGATTGCTCGTGTCCGTGGAATCGCACAACGCGACGGCGCCGACGCCGGGCATCGCTCCCGGTGGCGAAGGCCTCGATCCGCGCCGGATCGCGGAGGATGTCGCACGCCGGTGCGGGGCGGATGGGCATCTTGACCCGCGGATCCCGGCGGTTGCTCCGGAGTTCGATGCGCCGTTCTTCCAGGCCGGGCTGGCGGGGTATTCGGACGCGGCGATGCGCCTGATCGCACGCCGGCACGGGTGCCCGTTCTGCGTGACCGAGGCGCTGCTCGATCGCACGTTGCTGGCGGGCGGGCGCGGGTTCGCCAAGGCGGACCTGGGCGATCTCGAGGACAACGTGCCGGGCGGGGCGGAGGATGTGCCGCTGGCGTGCCAGATCATGGGGTCGGACCCGGCGGAGATGGCGGCGGCGGCGCTCAAGGCGGTGGAGCAGGGGCGGCGCGGGGACCGGGCGTACCGGTCGCTGGCGTACTCGAAGGCGGGCGTGTTCCCCGAGCCGCAGCATCTGCGCCTGCCGGGGGGAGTGCAGATCGGGCGATGGTCGGCGGCGGAGGATGCCGTTGATCCGCTGGCGGATGGGGAGTTGGCGTGCGGGGATCTGGTGGAGGACGTTGAGGCAGCTGGGAGTTGCGAGGCGGTGTCGGAGGCGTCGAATGACAACCTGAGGTCGCGCTCGGGGCCCGCTTCGTCGCTGCGTCGCTCCGTCGCTGCGTCGCTGGCGTTCACCACGATTGACGTCAACCTCGCCTGCCCGGTGAAGAAGGTGAAGAACAAGGCCCGCGGCGGGCACTGGCTGGCCGAGCCGGATGGCGCGATCGCGATCCTGGAGGCGGTGCGGGAGGCAGTGCCCGCCGAAGTGGCGTGCACGGTGAAGATGCGCCGGGCGTTCGATGACTCGGCGGAGATGGCGGCGAACTTCGATCGGATCCTGGCGGCGGCGATGGACATGGGCTACGCGTGGGCGACGGTGCACGCGCGGACGGTGGAGCAGAAGTATGTCGGGCCGAGCCGGTGGGACCTGCTACGGCACATCGTGCGGACGCACCGGGAGCGGGCGGCGCGGGCGGGCCGGGCGGCGCCGATCATCTTCGGCTCGGGCGATGTGTGGACGGCCGGGGACATCTTCCGGATGCTGGCGTACACGGGCGTGCAGGGCGTGGCGGTGGCGCGGGGGTGCATCGGGAACCCGTGGGTGTTCCGGCAAGCTCGGGACCTGATGGCGGGGCGTGAGCCGGTGGGGCCGACGCTCGATGAGCAGCGCCGCGTGCTGGAGGATCACTTTGCGCTCGCGCTGGCGACGAACCACGGCGTGCGCCGGGCCGAGGCGTTCACGGGCAAGGCGATGCGGAAGTTCGCGATCCGGTTCGCGGCGCATCACCCGGAGGCCGACGCCGTGCGCCGGGCGTTCATCGCGGTGGACTCGCACGAGTCGTGGCGTGCCACGCTCGGGCGGTGGTATCCGGCTGCGGGCGGGGCTTGGGGTGCGGGATCAGGTGCGGAGTTGGGCGGCGTGAACCTGTGAATCTGGTGAAGATGGGCGGGTTGCGTCGAATTCTTAGTTCCTCACGCCAGATGCCGACCTCAACTTCGCTTGCATCCGGCGCGACCGGCCATTAGTGTGCGGCTCCTTTCGAGGAGTCCGCCGATGCCCAGCACCCACATCAATCGATACCGCTCTCTCATCTCCGGCCCGATTGTTCCGATCGCAGCGATCGGGCTGGCGGTCACGGCGGCGCTGGCCCAGCCGGGCGAGACGCTGTACCCCCGCTCGTGCAACGCAAACCAGTGCGTGCTGGCGGGCTCGACAGGCGTGATGTGCGAGGTGTCCACGGACCAGGGCTGCTGCTGCAAGTTCACCGGCCAGACGGGCTTCACATGCCAATGCGTCGATGAGACGACCTGCCTGACGGCACAGAACTGCTACGGGAACACCGAGAACTGAGCGTCTCGCCGATTGCGGCGGGCGAGCGGCCCATCCGCGCCACCGGGGTGGCCCGCCGCGGCCGCGTGGAATGACGCGGGGCCGGAATTGCCGATGAAGCAGGCATGAACCGCTGGCTTCCCATCGCCGTGGCGGCGCTGCTGGCCTTTGGGGCCGGGGTGCTGCTGTACGTCCGCGCGAATCCCGCCCCGGCGCGGGCGGCCCGCCAGGCCCGGGATGCCTCGCGGGCGGAACGATTCGAGGACGGGCAGGCGCTGTTCGCGGCGTTTGGCGTCCGCCCGCTCTCGGCGTTGGCCACGCCGCAGGACGTGGCGGCGGTGCTGGGCAGGGCGACGGAGCAGTCGGCAATCCCCGAGGGCGCCGGATCGAAGGACGATCTGGTGGCGCACGTCGGTGCGTTCGTGTATCAGCGGTTCATCAATGACGATCCGGCCGCGTACCGATCCTGGCGCGAGGCTGCTGGATATCAGATGCTCCCGTGGAGCGAGATGGTCGAGTTCTGGGGGACGGACGCCGACTTCGCCTCCCACTTCGGCGCGCCGCCCGCGGGAATCACGTCGGTCGAGGCGTTCGACCGGATGTGGGGCGCCGATGCGGAGGCGGGCGCCAGGAATGTGGGGCGGCCGGTCGCCATCGTGGACGACCCGCGCGCGATCGTGGTGCGCGGCGGTCGGTTCTCGCGGCTTGAGCCGACCAAGGCGTTCATCGACACGGGGTCGGTCGAGGGCGGGATCCCGGCGGACCTGTGGCAGGGTGCGGGCGTCATCGGGTTCTCCCGCTGGTACGGCTCGCGCGGACGGGATGGGGCGATGGCGCAGGTGGCGCTCATGCGCGGGACCGGGCCGATCGCGTACGGCGATGTGGCGATGATCCTGGAGTTCCCCGACGGGGCGCGCGTGCCGGTGCTGGTGGGCTGCTGCTGGGACTCGGAACGGGGTGTCTGGAGCATCGAGACCTTGGGCGTGATGAACTTCCCGGGCCAGCGGGTCGGCCCCAAGGTGTTCTAAGGTCGGATAACCAACAGGTTTTCGAGAGACTGTCCCCATATGATCCACGAGGTCCGCATGGACACGACAGGCGACGGAGCGAGCGGGAGTGGTGCGAGGCCCGCGGGGGTCGGGCTTGGCTATCGGTTGGGGGCGATCGGCGTCGCGGCCCTCTTCGGGGTGGCGGCGTGGATGAAGGTGCAGGCTCCGTCGTCGTTTGTGGCGGTCGTGGCGTTCCTGTTCCCCTGGACGCTGGGCCGTGACGGGACTTCCGGAGGCGGCGATCTGGAATGGGCTCGTGGGATCGCGGGGGGCGTGGTGGCCCTTGAGGTGTTCCTGGCGGTCGGGCTTGTGCTGGCGCCGATGCGGCGGTGGATTGTCGGCGCGGCGATCGGCACGCTGGTGGTATTCTCGGCGGTGCTCGGGTATCTGGCGATGGCGCCGGGTGCGCCGTCGTGCTCGTGCTTCGGGCCGCTGGGCAGCGCGAGCCGGGCGGGGATGGACCTGTGGACGGGCCTCGTGAGGAATGCCGCGATGCTGACGTGCCTGGGGTGGATGTGGGCGGCGTTGGGGCGAGGCTCAGCGACGGACCGGCGCGGGGCGTCGGCCGATGGGGTTCCAGCCGCGTCCGGGGGTGCATCGCCCTCGCCGAGTGTGCGCGGATTCACGCTGGTCGAGATGCTGGTCGTGATCGCGGTTGTGATGCTGGTGCTGGCGATGGTGGTCCCGACGCTGCGGGCGTCGAAGCGCCATGCGATGCAGGCGGCGGGGTTCTCGACGCAGCGCCAACTTCTCGCGGGGCTCGAGTTGTACGCCGGTGACTTCGCTGGGCAGATGCCGTTCCTCGCGAGGCGGGGCGAGCCGCTGGCACGCCTGGAGGGGCCGGCGTCGTTGAACTGGAATGGGTACTTCCAGGATCAGTCCCAGCATTGGCACACGGTGGTCAACCCGAAGTATGTTGGCCTCCCCATCGAGGCGGTGGCGGTGCCCGAGTCGCTCGCGCCCAACGGCGTCGCGGGGATGTATGCGCCGGACGGCACGCTGCGTGGCGTGCGCTACCACCTGACGCACACCGCGTTCGCGTCCCCGGCCCTGTGGCACGATCGCACGATCGGCGAGCAGATCGGACTTGACGTGGCGCTGCTCCGTTCGGTGCGGCTGGACGAGGTCCGGGCCCCGGGCAGCAAGGGGTTGCTGATCGATATCGCGATGGGCTTCATGAACCCGGACGGCGACCCGCTGGGCGGCACGGGGATGCCTGTCGGGTGGGCCGATGGGTCGGTGTCGCTGCTCGATCTGGCCGTTCTGGATCGCCGGCGGTATGTGTTGGTGCCGCCGCTGGGGGCCAATGGGTGGCCCGTGTGGTCGACGAAAGATGGCGTCGCGGGACGGGATCGGGACTGACACCCGAATCAGGTCGAGGTGCAGGGCGGGGTCTGTGGGCGGCGTCTTTCAACACCGATTCGTTGTTCGCGGGTCACGCCGCCGCGCCGGACCACACGGAGATCCCCGGGTCGAACTCGGCCCGGCCCGCGTCGCTCAGGCACGCGGGGCGTTGGATGGCGATGCGGCCCTTGCCGTAGTCGCGGGTGATGGTGCCTCGGGTCGTATCGATGATGACCGAGTGGCCAAGCAAGTCGCCCCGCTCGCGCCGGACCCAGAGGCGGAGGCGGCCCCGCTGGTCCTGGGCGGCGACGCCGAACCAGCCGGTGCCCCAGTAGTCGACGAGGACCTCGCCGGTGGGGATGTGGGTGATCCGCGGGGCGCGGCGGGGCAGGGTGGCGCCCTCGAACTCGACGAGCAGGTCGGCAAAGGTCTCGGTGGCCGGGCTTGTGCTCGTGGTTGTGCTGGTGGTGGTCTGCGGGGTGCTCACGGTTGGTTCCCTTCTGGGGGTCTATCCGAGAAATGGGAACGTCGGGGACAGGGCTTGGCGGGCGTTCCAAGGGGCGGGCGGCTGTCCGGGCGAGACGCGGTCCCTAGGATTGCCGCAGATGACACGGACGATCGACGCCATCTTTGTCGATGGGGTGTTCCGACCCGCCCAACCTCTGCCGCTGCGCGACAATGAGCGCGTTCGGATCACCGTGGAAACGGTGGAAGAGAACGGCCTGCCTCGCGCGATGGCGATCGATCGCCTGCGCACGGGCTTTGGCAAGTTGCGCCTAGACATCGGTCCCGACGCGATGGATCGCGAGGGGTGGCATGCTCGCGATTGATACGAACGTCCTTTTGTATGCGTACAGCGACAGCGACGCGGCCAAGCGGGATCGGGCGCGAACTGTCCTGACAGCGTCGGCCGACGGCGTCCTGCTCTGGCAGGTTGCGTGCGAGTTCGTCGCCGCCGCCCGGAAGATCGCACCGAGTGTCCCTCGCACGCAGATCTGGGAGCGGCTTGGCGAGATCCGCAGCGCGTTTCCCCTCGTGCTTCCAACGCCCGGTGTCCTCGAACGGGCGCACGCGATCCATACGAGCGGAACCCACCACGACTGGGATTGCCTGATCTTCGCCGCCTGCATCAAGCACGGAATCGGTACCCTCCTTTCAGAGGACGTTCCCGGCGCGAAGATCGCAGGCCTGGAGGTCGTGAATCCGTTCGCGACGTGAGGCCGCCACGCCACACCGCGGTTCAAGTCTTGTTCTTCCACAGGAGCCCCACCTTGACCACCACCCCCGCCACGCCCGCGATGACCATGGGCAGCCCCGCGGAGCAGCGGGCGCTGTGGTCCAACTACCCGTGGCCCGAGGCCGGGGATGAGTGGAGCAAGAACTGGGGCGGATCGGCGGGCCTGTGGTTCGGCTTGCTGTATCCGCGGCTGCGTCACTTCCTGCACCCGAACGGGACCATGAACGGGCCCAACGCCGGGCGGATCGGGCACGTGCTGGAGATCGCCTGCGGGCACGGGCGGGTCACGCAGTACCTGGCGCCGCACGCGGCGAGGTACACCGGGATCGACCTGGTCGAGAAGTGCGTGTCGTATTGCAAGGACCGGTTCGCGGGGCGCGAGGGCTGGTCGTTCCATCTCACGGACGGCAAGAGCCTGGACATGGTCGAGGATGGCTCGGTCGACCTGGCGTTCTCGTGGGACTCGCTGGTGCACTGCGACCACGACGTGATGGAGGCCTACGCCCACGGGCTGGCGCGGAAACTCCGCCCGGGCGGCGTGGCGGTGCTGCACCACTCGAACTTCGGCGAGGATGCACCGCGCCTGCCCAAGGAGGTCGTGCAGGGGCGGAACCACCGGCGAACGCCGACGATGTCGGCGGCGCTGATGCGTCAGTATTGCCGCGACGCGGGGCTGGCGGCGGTGGTGCAGGAGATCGTGCCGTGGGGCGGGAGCAAGTTCTGGCTGGACTCGCTGACGACGATCGTGCGGCCCGGGGGCGATCGCAACGCGCCCGGGGCGGGGCCGGGCACGCGATGGGCGACGGCTGGCGACGTGCCCGAGTGCAAAGTCGTGTACCGCGAGGACTGGCCGACGGAGATGCAGATCGTCCGTCGGGATTCGGTGCTGTATGCGGGGGTGACGGGGGAAGAGGTGTAGGGCGGCAAGTGATCGACTCGAACGCCCGGACGCGACGGGTTGTGGGCGCGCCCGCGATCACCCGTGCCGATCCAAAGCCAGGGACTCGAAGATTCGGATCTGAGATTTCAGATCCGATAGATCGAGGCACGCCGGCGTCACCCGGCCTTGCGACGCCCCTTCGGGCTCGCGGCGGGGCGCGGGGCGGGGATGTTCACCTGGGGCGGCTCGGCGTCGGTTGCGTCCTCGTCCGTACCGTCGGCGTCGCCGGACGGCGACTCGTCGGCCGCGTCCTCGTCAACCTCGACGTACTCGTACTCGTATTCGTACTCGTCGTCGGACTCTTCGGCCTCTGAGTCGTCGGCGTCCTCGGCGTCGGGGTCTTCTTCGTCGTCTTCCTCAGAGTCGTCGCTTTCGTCTTCGGCGCCTTCCTCTTCGTCGCCCTCTTCTTCTTCGTACTCCTCGTCGTCCTCATATTCCTCGTCGTCGGCTTCTTCCTCTTCCTCTTCCTCTTCCTCTTCCTCTTCCTCCTCGTCTTCGTCCTCCTCTTCCTCGTCGCTGTCGTCCTCCTCGTCGTCCTCGTCGTCCTCGTCGTCCTCCTCCTCATCGCCTTCTTCGGCTTCCTCGTACTCCTCGTCGTCGCCCTCTTCTTCCTCTTCTGCTTCGTCCTCGTCGTACTCCTCGTCCTCTTCCGCCTCGTCGTCGTCCTCGTACTCACTCTCGTCGTCAGCGGCGACAACTTCTGCGTCGTCCTCGTCGGTCGCTGCCCCGGCGGCGCCGTCGAGGGGCTCATCCGCGTCGGCGTCGAGTGCGTCGGTGTCAGGCGTGGTGGCGATGGCCGCGGCTCGGCCGGCGCTCGCGCTGGTGGGAGTCGCGTCGAACGGCGGCTCCTCCGTGCGATCCGGCGCCGCGCGGCGTGGGGCCGGCGGCGCGGTGGCGATGGCCGCGACTTCCGGCTCGGACAGGTCCATCGCCTCGTCGTCGTCCGTGCCGCGCCCGCCGATCAGCGGGCCCGCGCCCGCGGCCCGCCCCGCACCGCCGACGGACATGTCCAGATCGGCCTCGGCGTCGATCCGCTCCGGGGCGCGGAGGTCCACGCCGTCCTCGAGATCGGTCGCGAAGCCGGACGGCGCGACCGCGGTCGCCCCGCCGCTGCCGGTGCCCTCGAACAGCGTGCCCTCGATGCCGAGGCGCTTGGCCTCCTCGTTGGCCAGACGCTTCATCGTGGCCCAGTCGTCGAGCGTGATGACCACCTCGCGCGCGACCGAGCCCTTGTGCTCGCCGATGATGCCGGCGATGCCCATGAGATCGATCAGGCGGCTGGCGCGGGTGTAGCCAATAGCCAGGCGTCGCTGCAGGAGCGAGACGCTGCCACGCTTCGATTCCAGCACGATCTCGACGGCCCGATCGAACATCGGGTCCTCCTGGGCCGCGGCGAGGCTGGCCGAGGAGTTGTTCTTGCTCTCGAGGATGCGCTCCTCGTCGGCGTCGGCGGACCGCATCTGCACGAGTTGGCGCTCGAAGGTGGGAGCGGCCACGTCGCGCATGAAGCGGACGACGCGCCGGATCTCCTTGTCGTCGACCAGCGTGCCCTGGGCGCGGCAGAGTTTGCTCGTGCGCGGCGAGAGGTACAGCATGTCGCCCTGGCCGAGCAGCAGTTCGCCGCCTTTTTGGTCCAGCACGATTCGGGAGTCCATGCCGCTGGCGACCTTGAACGCGATGCGGCAGGGCATGTTGGACTTGATCAGGCCCGTGACGACGTTGGCCTGGGGGCGCTGCGTCGCGAGGATCAGGTGGATGCCGACGGCGCGGGCCTTCTGGGCGATGCGGATGATCGAGCCCTCGACCTCCTTGTTGGTCATCATCAGATCGGCCAGTTCGTCGATGATGAAGACCATGTAGGGGAGCTTGCGCGGGATCAGCGATTCCTCGCGCTCCGTCGCGGGCTTGAAGGCGTCGCGGAGCTCCTCCCAGGTCATCTCGTTGTACGCGGCGATGTCGCGGCAGCCGGCCTCGGCGAGCAGTTCGTAACGCTCGTCCATCTTGCGGACGGCCCACTCGAGGATGGCCGCGGCCTTGGCCATCTCGGTCACGACCGGGCACATCAGGTGCGGGATGTCCTTGAACTGGCTCATCTCGACCATCTTCGGGTCAACGAGCACGAGTTTGAGTTCGTTGGGCTTCTTCGTGTAGAGGAACGACATGATGATCGTGTTCATGCACACGCTCTTGCCCGAGCCGGTGGTGCCGGCGATGAGCATGTGCGGCATGGACGTCAGATCGCTGATGAGCGGGTCGCCCGAGGCGTCCTTGCCCAGGAACATGGGGAGTTTCATCTCGCCGAACCAGTCCGTGTTGGACATGAGTTCCTTGAGGCGGACGCGCTCCTTGGTCGGGTTGGGCACCTCGACGCCGACGGTGTCGCGCCCCGGGATGTTGGGCACGATGCGGATGTTGACGGCCTTGAGGGCGCGGGCGACGTCGCTGGCGACGGCGCTCAGCTGCGCCACCTTCGTGCCCGGGGCCATGCGGACGTGGTAGAGCGTGATGACCGGGCCGGACTCGATGTCGACGACCTCGCCGTTGATGCGGTACTGCTGCAGGGCGGACTCGAGGGCCTGGGCCTGGCCGCGGACAAGTTCTTCGAGGCGGCTGGAGAAGTTCTTCTCCGGCTCCTCGAGCAGGTCGAGGCCGGGAAACTTGTAGCCCTCGAGCTCGGCGACGTTCTGCACGTCGCGCAGGTCGTCCTCGGTCGCGGAGCGACGGCTCGACGCGGCGAAGCGGACGGGCAGGCGGGCGATCTTCTCGCGCAGCGCGTCTTCGGTGAAGACCTGGGGCGCGCCGGGCATGTCCTGGTCGGACTCGTCGTCGGTGGCGTGGGCGTCGGTGTCAGCCTCGGGGTCGAGCTCCACGCCCGCGGCGGCATCGCCCGCAACCACCGCGCCCTTCCGGCCGGCAGCCTTGCCGCCCCGACGCGCCGACGCCGACATCACCGGCCCGACGCCCTCTTCAAACGCCTCACCCTCCGCGTCGGCCTCCGCCTCCTCCGCGTTCGGATCGAACGCGTCCACGCCGCCGATGCCGCCGGCTCCTTCGCGGATGGGCTTGATCTTGGCCATGGCCTTGCGCCGCTTGGCCGCGGCGGCGTTCTGGGCGCGACGGAGGCTCGGCAGATCGTCGCTGACGTCGTCGGGGCGGACGCGCGATCGCGGCTTGAGGCTTGCGATGCGGGCGACGAGCCCGTGCCATGCCGCGACGATGGCCCACGACCCGCCCCGGGCCGCGACTCCCGCACCGGCGGCGGTGACCTCCGCGGCCTTCTTGCCGACGCGCGCGGCGGTCGGGCGGGACCGCTCCATCAGGTACTTCGGGATGGTCACGAGCCAGCGATCCATGGCGACGATCGCGCCGATGGCCAAACCAAGCAACGACCACAGGACCGCGCCGACGACGCCGAAGCGGGCCAGCAGTTCGGTCGAGACGACGGTGCCGAGCATCCCGCCGGCCAGATCGGGCATCGGGCCCGCGCCGGGGGCGAGAATGGCCAGGGCGGTCGCGGCGGACGCGACGATCAGCACCAGGCCGACGAGGCGGACGGCCAGGTGCTCGACCCGCCGCCCCACCAGCGGCAGCGCCAGCACCACGCCGACCCCCAGCATGAACAGCCAGATCGGCCCGCCGACGAATCGCAGGACGTGGTAGGAGACAGCCGCCCCGGTCGCCCCGCACCAGTTGGCAGGCTGGGTGTTGGTGGGCCAGACGACGTGCGACGGGGCATCCGCGGCGTTGAACGAGAGCAGCGACGCGCCGAGGAAGAGCCACGCGACGGCGGTCACGAGCCAGGCGACGCGGGCCCAGAGATCGGCGATCGAGGGGGTCGCGGGGGCGGCCCGATCCTTGCCGGTGGATGAGGCCCGGGCGCGGCCTTTGGCCGGGCGGGCGGGCTTGGACGGGCGCGCAGCAACAGTCGCCGAGGTGGGCATAACGATGGGTCATCGGCACGGGCGTCGCGCGGGAACCACAAGTCTGGTTTCGTTCGGGAGGGCGAGTGCGCTCGCGGCTCGATGCGGGCGACGGACGCCGGGTCTGAGGAGGCCCCTCGTCGCAGGCGGGCGACGAAGACCCGGGTTGAGCCATCGCAGTCCGTGAAGTACCAGAGCAACCGGTTCGTCGACCCGGCCCTTCGTCGCAGAGCCTCCTCAGGACCGGCGTCTGGGGCGGCGCGGGGGCGTGCTGGACACCGACGTCGCAGGTGCCGGCGTCGCGCCGTCCGACTTGCCCGGCCCCTCCCCCCACGACCGGGTGATCTGCTCGACCCGCTCCAGCAGCGACTTGGTCGACAGCCGCCCGGCCTCGCGCTCGATCAGCAGCGGGAGCGACAGCGGCGTCGGGCGGGCCACGCGGACCACCGCGTGCGGGATCGCGTGCAGGCGGGCCATGGTCCGCCCCAGACGCCCCTGCTCGAACTGGCGTTCGAGCACCTCGCGCCGGGCCTGGTGCATCAGCGGATTGTCGGGGTCGAACTCGCGGAACACGTCGTAGAGCAAGGACGCCGTCGCCTGGACCTGGCGGGCCGCCTTGCGGGCTCCGGGATACGACTGGAACACCAGCCCCGCGACGCGCGCGACTTCGCGGAACTGGCGTTTGGCCATCTCGCCCAGGTTCAGGGCGTCGACCGAATCGGCCATCGCCCGGCCTGGGTCGAACATCGCGGGCGTCAGCAGGTCCTCGAACGGGAAGCCCTTCTCGGTGAGCAGCTCGAAGCCGTAGTCGTTGGCCGCGATGGTGATGCTGGCCTTGCGGGCCCTGGCCAGGCGCAGGGCGAGCACGCCTGCAAGGCCCGCGTGCACGAGACGCCCCTCGAACGGGAAGACGAACGCGTGGGCCCCCTCGCGGGTCTCGCACAGTTCGATCAGCAGTTCGCCCGCGCGGGGCAGGCGGCTGATGCGGGCCTGCGTGCCCAGCACCGGCGTGGCCGCGACGAGTTCGGGCGGATCGTCGGGCCGAACCTCGCCGCCCGCGGCGATGCGACCGGCCCGCTCGAGCATGTCGCGCATGGCCTCGGACATCGACTCGGAGATTGGCAGGCGCGTGCCGCCCCAGATCGGGGTGAGGTTGGTCTTGCCGCGTGCGGGGCGGACGATGGCGGCCATGTCGCGCATCTGGACGAACTCGAGCGTGCGCCCGGCGAAGAAGAACCGCTGGCCGTGGCGCAGGCCCGAGATGAAGTTCTCCTCGATGCTTCCCAGGCGGCGTCCGTTGGCAAACGCGATGTCCACGGTTGCCTCGCCCGTGATGGTGCCGACGTTGAGGCGGTGCAGTTGGGCCACGCGCGGCACCGCGACGACCATCCGGCCGTTCTGATCGGCCTCGACCTTGCGGTACTCGGGATAGGCCCGCAGCGTGCCGCCGCCCTCGCGGACGAGCGAGAGGGCCCAGTCGAACTCGTCGCGCGTCAGGTCGGCGTACATCGGGGCGGAGCGGACCTCGTCGAACAGTTCGTCCGGCACGAACCCGCCGCCGATGGCGCACGTGACCATGTGCTGGGCGAGCACGTCGATGGGCCTGCGCTCCGGCGTGCGGGCCTCGACACGCCCCTCGGCGATGGCGCGCCGGACCGCCGCGACCTCCACGATCTCCAGCGCGTGGGCCGGCACGCACAGGATCCGGGCCGTCTCGCCGGGGCGGTGCCCGCTGCGCCCGGCCCGCTGGAGCAGGCGTGCGACGCCCTTGGGCGAGCCGATCTGCACGACGCGCTCGACCGGCGAGAAGTCGACGCCGAGGTCGAGCGACGATGTCGCGACGACAAGCCGGATCGAGCCGTCCTTCAGGCCGCCCTCGACGCGCTCACGCGCGGCCCGGTCGATCGAGCCGTGGTGGATGGCCGCGATCGGCTCCCAGTCCGGACGCACCGCGAGCATCGCGTGGTACCAGCGCTCGCACTGCGATCGCGTGTTGACGAAGACCAGCGTGGATCGATCGGGATCGATCCACTCCACCAGGCTCGGCAGCATCGCCAGGCCCAGGTGCCCCGCCCACGGGAAGCCGTCGAGCGACTCGGGCAGCAGCGTGTCGATCTCGACGGGGCGGGGCATGTCGGCCGAGACGACCACGGCTCCTTCGCCGCGATCCTTCGCGCCCGTCGGCACGACGCCGGCCGCCGCTTCATCGAGGTTTGCCAGCGTCGCGGACATGGCCCACGCACGCAGGCCCGGTGCGAAGCGGCGGAGCCGGGCCAGGGCGAGTTGCGTCTGCGTGCCGCGTTTGCTGGCCAGCAGCTCGTGCCACTCGTCGATGATGACACAGCGCAGGTTGGCGAAGCGGCGCTGCGGATCGGGCCACGTCAGCATGAGCGAGAGCGATTCGGGCGTCGTGACCAGGACGTGCGGCAGCGACTCGCGTTGGCGGGCACGGACGGACGAGCCGGTGTCGCCGGTGCGGGTCTCGACGCGGATGGGCAGCCCGGCCTCTTCGACGGGCAGGCGAAGGGCCGCGTCGATGTCGCGGGCGACGGCGCGGAGGGGGGTGATGTAGAGGATGCGGAGTGCTGCGTGCGGGGTGCCGCCGGAGTGCTGGGTGCCCGTGGAGTGCTGAGTATCGAGTTCCGAGTGCCGAGTGGTCGGACTCGACTTCGACTTCCGCTTCAGTGGCTGATCGGTCCGAGCAGCCACGTCGCGCGCCAGTTCACTCAGCGGCCCCATGAACGCCGCGTAGGTCTTGCCCGCGCCGGTGGGGACGTGGATCAGGCCGCTGCGACCCTCGGCGTACGCGGCCCAGGCCGCACGCTGGAACGCCCAGGGCGTCCAGCCGCGCCGCTCGAAGAAGGCCTCGAGGCGAGGGTCGAGGCGGCCTCGGAGTGCTTCCTCGCCCGGGTGGCCCACCGCGGATTCCAGGCTCGGCGTCGGACGAGATTCGGCGTCAGCGGCGTTCCGCGGTAGGGGACCCTTGCTCCGAGTTGAACCGCTCGTCCCCACGCCGTTCGCGCCCCATTCGCTCGTTCACACCCCGTCAACACGCCCCCCGCGCCAGCGTAGCGCCGCCGGGCTCGCCCGTGCCCGCCCGTGATCACCGTGAGCCCGGCAGCATCCGCCACCCGACCCGGAGCGAACCCCCTCTGGACAGCCGTGCCAACGGAGGAACCGATGATGATCCCGGCCATGTTCGCCACCGCCGCCCTCGCCATCCAGCAGCCCCGCGACGCCGGACCGGGCGGCGACGCGCCCGGCTCGGTGCGACCGGCCCAGACCACTGCCCTCGCCGCAGCGCCGACGCTCGACGTGGCCACCCTTGACGCCCTGGCCGGGTACGCCACGATCGCTCCGAACGTCTGGCGCGTCGCCGGCCCGCAGGATCTGCTGACCGAAACGATCCAGCGGGGCGACGAGACCATCTACCGGTTCGCCGATCGCATGCGGATCGACACCAAACTCCCCGTCGGCTACCCCCAGCCCACGCCGCCCGAGGTCGTCGAGATCAAGGCTTACCCCGCCGTCCGCCGGGCCGAAGTCGATGGGCGCGGCAACCCCGATCTGGGCATGAATCTCGCCTTCTGGCCCTTGTTTCAGCACATCGACCGCAACGACATCGCGATGACCGCCCCGGTCGAGATGGACTACCGCGGCGATGGCGAGGGCGTGCTGGGCGACGAACTCAACCTGGACGACGCCCGCAACTGGACCATGTCGTTCCTCTACGAGGCCGAGTCCGACGGGCCGACGGGCGACTACGGGCGCGTCGAGGTCGTGGACCGCGAGGCCACGCTGGTCGTGGCGATCGGGCTCCGCGGGGGGTATCGGTACGCCCGCACACGCGAGGCGACCGAGCGTCTGCGCGAGTGGTTGGCGGCCAACCCGTCGTGGGAGGTCGCGGGCGAGCCGCGGACGCTGTTCTACAACGGCCCGGAGCGCCGACCGGCGGATCAGTGGGCCGAACTGCAAGTGCCGATCCGCCTGGCAGCCAGCGACACCGATTCGGACATCACGTCCAACCGCACAGACACGCCGGACGCCTCGCGTCGAAAACTCGCGGCACATCAGTGAGGCTCCACGCACGCTCACCCCCGGGGCCACGCGCATGGCGACTTGAGGTGTGCCGGCTCACGCCGAGGCAACACCAGCGACGATGATCTTCGCTCGATGGACGCCCTGACCGCCACGCTCTTCGTCCACGCCGCCGCCACCCTCGCGATGGGCGGCGCCATCTGGTTCGTCCAGATCGTGCACTACCCCATGATGGCCCTCGTGCCCGCCGACGCCTTCGAGCGGTATGAGCGGGTCCACCGGCAGAGGACGACCTTTGTCGTCGGGCCGCTCATGCTCGCCGAGGCCGCCTCGGCCGCCCTGCTGGCGTGGCTCTGCCCGCCCGAGACGCGCTGGCTGGGGTGGCTGGGCATCGCCCTGCTCGCGGCGATCTGGGCCAGCACATTCGGCGTGCAGGTCCCGCTCCACGCCCGCCTGGAACGCGGGTTCGACGCCCGCATCCATCGCCGCCTGGTCGCTACCAACTGGGGGCGCACCGGCCTGTGGACCGCCCGTGCGGGGCTGTCCCTCTGGCTTCTTGGGGCCGCGTGAATCCGATCGTCATGCCGGACAGAAACCACGTTCGGCCCGACGTTCCCCGGGCCGGGAGGCCCCATGCGCCCGCTGGTCTGGTTCCGTGCCGATCTTCGCACCGCCGACAACTCGGCCCTGCTGGCCGCGTGCAAGGCCGCCAGCGATCCGAAGTCCAACGGCTCCGGTCGTCACGGCGTCGTCGGCGTCTTCCTGCTCGCGCCCGATCAGTGGCAGGAACACGACTGGGCCCCGGTCAAAGTCGACCTGATCCTCCGGACCCTGGCGGAACTTTCCAAGGCCTTGGCCGCCCTGAACATCCCCCTGAAGATCATCCGGGCCGACCGCTTCGCCGATGCCCCAAAGGCCCTGCTGAAGCTGGCCCGCGCGTGTGGCTGCGACGCGCTCTACTTCAACAAGGAATACGAGATCAACGAGGCCCGGCGCGACGAGGCCGTCCGCGACGCGTTCGAGGACGAAGGCATGCCCGTCCACGCCTTCACCGACCAGACGCTGCTCGAGCCGGGGGACCTCCGCACCACCGAGGGCAAGTGGTACACGGTCTACACCCCGTTCAAGAAGGCCGCCCTGGCCCGCCTTGGCGACAACGGCGGCGTCCACCCCCAGCCAGCCCCCGACAAGCAGGCCAAACTCGACATCGCCCCCGACCCAGTCCCCGACTCACTCCCCGAGTTCGACGGCCTCCGCCGCCCCGACCTCTGGCCCGCCGGCGAAGGCGCGGCCATGGACCGCCTGCACAAGTTCGCCGCCGTCGCCCTCGACTCGTACCACGAGCGGCGCGACTCCCCCGCCACCGCCGGCACCAGCACGCTCTCGCCCTACCTGGCGATCGGGGCCATCTCCCCGCGTCAGTGCGCCGCGGCCGCGATCGACGCCGAGCCAAGGGCCCTGGACCCCAAGCCGCGCCGCAAGACCGGGCCGTCCACCTGGCTGAGCGAGGTGCTGTGGCGCGAGTTT
This sequence comes from Phycisphaerales bacterium, assembly GCA_041401985.1. Taxonomy (GTDB): domain Bacteria; phylum Planctomycetota; class Phycisphaerae; order Phycisphaerales; family UBA1924; genus JACKHA01. The sequence goes on along the minus strand of JAWKTE010000005.1, from coordinate 84,960 downwards.
TACAAGCACCTGCTCGTGGGCTACCCGCGCGTGGTCCGCGGACGCCCGTTCCGCCTCGACACCGAGCACATCGAATGGCGCGACGACCCCGAGGGCCTGGAGGCCTGGAAGGCCGGGCGCACCGGCGTGCCCATCGTCGACGCGGGCATGCGCCAACTGGCCGCCACCGGCTGGATGCACAACCGCCTCCGCATGGTCACGGCGATGTTCCTGACCAAGAACCTGCTGGTCGACTGGCGCGAGGGCGAGCGCCACTTCATGCGGAACCTGGTCGACGGCGACCTGGCCAACAACAACGGCGGGTGGCAGTGGTCGGCCTCCACCGGCACCGACGCCGCCCCGTACTTCCGCGTGTTCAACCCCGTCAGCCAGTCGCGGACCCACGACCCCGACGGCACGTACATCCGGCGCTTCGTGCCGGAACTGGCGGACGTCGAGGGCGAGGCGGTCCACGAGCCGTGGACGATCCCGGGGCTGCTGCGCGGCGGGCTGGACTACCCGAGCGAGCCGATCGTGGACCTGAAGTCGACGCGCGAGCGGGCGATCGAGGCGTTCAGGGCGATCAAGGCGTAGCAGGCCGAGCGGCCCGGGTAAGACCGCGCCCCACACCCGTACTCAGTCGATCGCCTGGATGCCGTACGAGCGATATGGATTCACAACATTCACGTTGAGCGGATTGGTGCCTTCGTTTCCGAAGAACGAGTCCTCGATGTTGCCGGTCACAAACTCCGCGTGCCCATCCGTGAACGCCCAGTTGCCGCCGTCGCGCCCGAACGCGTCGTAGGGGCTGTAATACCCCGCGTCGGTGTTGTAGAGCATGGCGTTGTTGCGCGTTCGATAGAACGACTGCGTCGAGATGTCCGGCCCGTCGGTCTCATTGCCCCACATCGGCACTGCGCCGATCAGGAATGGATCGTCTTCGCGCAGTCCGGCGTAGTACATGTACGTGATGTTGTACTGAACGACGTCAAAGACGTCGCGGGGCACGCGGACCACCTTGGGTGCGGCCTGATTGATGTTGATGGTGTAGTTGGCCGACGCCGGACGACCGAACCAGCGATCCGAGTTGTCCGCCGGGCTAACAAGGATGTCGTACTGATTGCCCAGATACGACGCCAGCAGCGGCTCCGTGATCTTCTCGCCGCCGGGAGCCCTCGGATAGAACGGATCCTCGATGTTTGTCTGGAGATAGCCGCTGTCCGAGCCGCCATCACCGATCTGGTGCAGGCTGAAGAGCCCGGCGATCCCGCCCGTCGCATACTGACCATCCAGCCACCGAGTGCCAAGCGGGGGCGGCGGGTACCCCGGGCGGGCTGGAATCTGAATGCGACCGTTCCACCGGTCCCTGTTCAACTCGCTGTCGGCCGGCATCAAAGGGTAGTAGCTTCGATAATCCCGCGCATACAGTGTCATGATCAGCGCCATCTGGCGGCAGTTGTTCAGGCACCCGGCCTTCTGGGCCGCCTTGCGGGCCTTGCCCAGCGCCGGCAGCAGGATCCCGATCAAAAGCGCGATGATCGCGATCACCACCAGCAGTTCGATCAGCGTGAACCCGCGGCGGCCGCCCCGAGGCCTCGCCCCGACGCGCCCGCTCGCCGCCCCGCCACACACCGCTTCGGCTTCGTGCTCCACGGACCTTGCTCCTGCGCCCCTTCGCGCCCACGCCCCAGCCACGCGTGCCGGCGGATCAGGGCCAATCGTCCGACCCCGTCCGGCCCCCGCCGCCGCGGCATCATCGCCGCCCATCGCCAGGTGCCGGACCTTGCCAGCCTACCGACCCGAACACCCCCGCGTCAAACAAGCATGGTGTTTCCACCACGCTTCGGATGTCGAGTGTACGAGCCTCGGCCCGTCGCGGGTGCGAGTTGGTGGAATGTCGCGGCGGGTTGGCGACGCCCGTTCGGATTCCGGCCAGGTTTCGATCGTCGGCGGCGTCGCGCCACAGCACGGGGCCAACGCCCACGCACGCGAACGACGCTTCACCGACCGACTTGCTCGCCAGCCGGTGCCGCGTCCGCCGCCCCGCCCTCGGCCTCCATCCGGTCCCGCTGGCGGATGAACGCCTCGGCCAGGACCACCGCCAGGTCGCGCCCGAACTCGGCCCGCGTGACGTTGCACAGCACGACCGAGGCCGCGTCGAGTTCCGGGAAGATCAGGATGTAGGCGGTGCAGCCGACCTGGCCGCCGGAGTGGGCGATGACGCGACGCCCGAGCTCGTCGGTGTCGAGGCCCCAGCCCATGCCGTAGTGGGTGCGCTCGCCGCGCGTCGTGGTCATGGGCGACCACATCTCGTCGCGCATGGTTTCGGAGATCAGCGTGGGCTCCATCATCTCCGCGGCGAAGCGGAGCAGGTCGCCCGAGGTGGACACGAACCCGCCGCCGGCCCATTTGTACGACGTGTCGATGGGGCGTGCGGGCACGGGGCTGCTGTCGCGGGCCCGCTCATAGAACGAGGTGAGGTTGGGCAGATCGCCGTCGCTGCGGTCGGCGCTGGTCGCGTCCATGTGGATCGGGTCGAACACCGCGTCCTGCATGTAGTCCAGGAACGGCTCGCCCGCGGCGTTCTCCATGGCCGCGCTCAGCAGCGTGTAGGCATAGGTCGAGTACGAGTACCGGAACCCGGGCGGGGTCACGAGCGGGTCGTTCGCGAAGCGGGACATGGCGTCCTCGAGCGTCTCGTAGCGGCGGGGGTTGACCGTGTCGCTCTCGCCGGGGGCGTAGTGCCTGATTCCCGAGAGGTGCCCGGCGATGAGGCGGCAGGTGATGTCGCCCCCCTCGTGCACGGGGAACGAGGCGACGTAGGTCTGGATTGGGGCGTCGAGGTCCAGGTCACCGCGCTCGGCGAGGATGGCCATGCCGAGGGTCGAGATCGGCTTGGAGAGGCTGCCGATGCGGAAGCGGGTGTCGGGGGTGACGGGCGTGCCGGCGGCCAGGTCGGCGTTGCCGAAGCCCTCCATCCACACGATCTCGCCGTTGAGCAGAACCCCCGCGGACAGGCCCGGGAGCCTGAAGAAACTCCGGACGCCCTCGGCCTCGGCCCTGGCGTAGTTGCTGGCCTCGACGTAGTCCGGGTGGACGAACTCGTTCGGGCTGGCGGGGATCGGGCGGGCCGGCACGCCGGTGCGGCTCTCGGTGTTCGGCAGGACCTGCTGCGGCGGGGGCTCGACCGTCGGGGCGAGTTGCTGGGCCAACGCGGGAGCGGCGAGAGCCATCGCCAGACCGGCGACAGGCCCGAGAACGGCGTGGAACGGGCGGGTGCGGTTCATGCCCGATTCTACGGGTTTGGGGCGAACCGGTGGCGAGGCGTTCCGCGGATGGGGATGGAACCCCAGCCGAATCCGAGCATCGTCCGCATTCACGCGGTCTGGTCGTCGGTGCCGGCGTCGGGCGCGTTCTTCGCGACGCTTGCGATGCCGTTGTCGCGAGCCGACTCGGACTCATACATCTCGCTGGTGCCGATGACCTGGTGGTTCTTGGCCTTCAGGTTGAAGTAGTGCTTGCCGCTGGAAGACTTCAGTCGCTCGTAGCGGGCGTCGTCGGGGGCGTTCTCTTTCACCGAGGAGATCCCGCCGAACGCCGCGCCTTTGGTGGTGTACATCTCGCTCTTGAGGATGACCTCGCCGTTGCCCGCGACGAGGGTGAAGTAGAACTGTTCGTTCTTGGCCCGTTTCAGGACGAACTTGCCCATTTCGCGCCTCCAGTCGACCACCCGCGCCGGGGTTGGTTCCGGTGCGATTCTACCGGGCTGAGCGCGTCAGTGGGCGTTGCGGTGGAGGAACCCGTTGAACAGCGTGAGCCACAGGATCTTGACGTCGAACCACAGCGACCAGTGGCGGATGTAGAACAGGTCGTGCTGGAGGCGCTTGCGCAGGTCGGTGTCGCCGCGCAGGCCGCGGACCTGGGCCCAGCCGGTGATGCCGGCCTTGACGTGCTGGCGGAGCATGTAGCCGCGCCAGTCGTCGCGGAAGCGCTCGATGAGTTCGGGGCGTTCGGGGCGTGGGCCGACGAGCGACATCTGGCCCTTGAGCACGTTGAGGAACTGGGGGAGTTCGTCGAGCGAGGTCCGCCGCAGGAAACGGCCCAGCGGCGTGACGCGCGGGTCGTTGCGCGCGGTCCAGCCGGGGACCGCGGGGGTCTCCTCGGCCAGCGCGGCGGTCTGCTCGGCCAGTTCGCGGCGCTCGTCCTCGACGTGGTACATCGTGCGGAACTTGTAGATCTTGAACGTCTCGCCACCCAGCGAGACGCGACGCTGCTTGAAGATGATCGGGCCCGGGCCGGAGAGGCGCACGCCGATCGCGATGAGCAGCATGACGGGGCTGAACAGCACGAGGGCCGCGGCCGAGCCGAGCACGTCGAGCATCCGCTTGCTGAACCCGCCCAGCCCATAGAGCGGGCACTCGCGGCAGGACAGGATCGGCATGCCGTCGAGTTCCGAGACCGACATCGAGTGCGGCAGGTAGCGCGGCGGGACGTCCGGGATCAGGCGGACATCGACCGCGAACCGCTCGAGGCGGGCCAGGATCGTGGGCACCTCGGCGGCGCAGGTGTTCGGGAGGGCGAGGTACACGCCGTCGACCTTGTGCTCATCGAGCGTGCGCTCGAGATCGTCCAGCCCGCCACGCACCGGGCGGGTGAGGCACGAGCCGCGGTCGGCGGTGGGCTCGTGCGAGATGAAGTAGGCGACGTTCAGGCCGGTCCAGGTGTTGCGCCCGAGGGTGCGCCCGACGATCTGGCCCAGGCGTCCGACGCCGATGACCGCGACGTGGCGGAGGTTGCGGCCCTTGCTGCGGAGGCGGCGCAGCGCGAGGCGGAACACGGCCCGGTACCCGCACAGGAACGCCGGGAGCGTGATCGCCAGGCAGCCCAGTTGGACCCGCCCGAGCGTGGTGTGGTAGCCCAGGATCTCGACGTCGTTGGCCCCCAGGCGCCCGGCGAGCAGGTCGGCGTCCATGACCCACATGACCACGACCACCAGCCCCACGGCGACCACCGACGCCTTGACCAGCCCCGACATCTCCGACCAGATCGATCGGTCCCGCCGGGGGCGGTACAGCCCCAGCAGGTGCATCGTGATCATGGTGATCGGGACGGTTAGGGGGATGAGGGGCTCTTTGAAGTAGCCCTCCCACGAATAGGGGAGCCACAGGCCGGCGTAGGCATGGCGCACCAGCCACGCGACCACGCACGCCGCGCTGATGACCAGCACGTCGGAGACACCGAGCAGAAACGCGAAGAGTTCATGCCTTTGCTTGACCACGTGAAAGGAGCCCTCCAAGCCCCGATGTGGGCGGTCGCCAGGTCGTTCAACCCAGGGCGTTCGATCCCCTCTTCGAGTGCCCCGTTTGCACAAACCGCCGCCGAGGGCGGGCCGGTCCGGAGAGCGGGGCGATGTCGCGGGTCGCTGGCCTCCATGCCGCGAGGGCGACCTCTTGTGGCCCGTACTGTCTCTCGGCTTCGGTCGCGTGTCAAGCCCGAACAGGTTGGGGACGGGCTACCACTCGGCCCCGGTTCTGGGGGAGGCAAGCGTGTCGGCCATGGCCTGGAGCGCCTTGCGGGCCTGGGGCGTGAGATCGTCGGGTGCGGGCGGGATCACGCGTGGGAGGACGAAGAGGTCGCCGCGTTGGTCGGTGCCGGCTTTCTCGAGGCCGCGGCCCTTGAGGCGGAGGGCCTTGCCGGCGCCGGCGCCAGGGGGGACGGTGAGGTCGACCTTGCCGTCGAGGGTCGGGACCGCGACCTTGGCGCCGAAGATGGCTTCGGTGAGCGAGAGCGGGAGGTCCATCTCGAGATCGAGCGAGGGCGGGTCGCCCCGGCGACGCCAGATCGGGTGCGGGCGGACGGTGACGCGGAGGAGGATGTCGCCATCGCCCGTTGCAGAGGCAGGGACGCGGAGTTTCGCGCCGGTGGCGACGCCCTGTGGGATCTTGACGTCGATGGTGCGGGTGCTGGCGCCGCCGATGGTGAGGGTGGCGGTGCCGCCTCGTGCGGCGGTCTCGAAGTCGATGGTGAGGTCGCGGATGGTGGGCTCGGAGGCGTGGCGTCTGGCGTGGCGTGGGCCGGCGGCGCCGCGTTCGGCGCGGGCCGAGCGTCGCCCGCCGAAGAAGGTGTCGAAGAGGTCGGACAGATCGGAGAGGTCCTCGGCCTGGACGGAGCCGCCGGGCTGGGCGACGTTGCTCCAGCGGTAGGTGCCCGAGCGTGGTCCCTTGTTGGCCGCGCCAGCGCCGAAGCCGGCGGGGTCGAAGGCGGCGTGCCCGTAGCGGTCGTAGGCGGCCTTCTTCTCATCGTCGGACAGGATGTCGTAGGCCTCCTGGACCTCGGTGAACTTCGACTGGGCGTCGGGCTCTTTGTTGACGTCTGGATGGAGTTTGCGGGCCAGGGCGCGATAGGCCTTGCGGATGTCGTCCTGCGAGGCGTCGCGCGGCACGCCGAGCACCGCGTAGAGGTCCTTCTTGGTCATGGCTGGGAACTTTAGTACGCGGTGACGGGGGCATCCCGAGTGAACGGGGCGCACGAGAAAGGCGGGCCGATGTGGCCCGCCTTCGAGGGAGTCATGCTTCGGATTCTTGCCGGTTAGCCGGGGTTGGAGGCCGAGTCGATGGCGGGATTCGCGTTGCCGCGGGGGGCGTCGACGCCACGCGGGGCGGCGGGTGCGGTGTTCTCGGAGACGGAGAGGGCCTCGACCTCGAAGACGAGATTTGAGCGCGGGGGCATCTGGGGGGGCTGGCCCATTTCCTTGTAGGCGAGGGGATAGGGGATGTACATGCGTCGGAGCGAACCGGCCCGCATGCCCTCGGTGCCGCGACGCCAGCCCTCGATGACGGTGCCGGGGAACTGGTAGGAGAAGGGGCGGCCCATCTGGCGTGAGGAGTTGAAGATCTGGGCGGTGCGTGCGAACCAGCCGACGTAATGGCAGGAGAAGGTGTCGCCGGTCTGGGCCTGGCGTCCGGTGCCGGAGCGGTACTCGACGACGATGAGGCCGTCGTCGTGGCGTGTGACGGTCGCGGTGGGCTCGACCTTTGTGTAGGTGATCTGGCCGCCGGACTCCTGGCCCCAGACGACGTTGCCCTGGGCGTCGAAGCCGCGATCGGCGGTGACGAGTCGCGTGGGGGTGAGGTTGATCTCGGAGGTCATTTCGACCGCGCCACCGGCGGCGGTGGGATACGGGGCGGGGGTGCGCCCGGAGAATCCGTTGGCGGTGACGGTGCCCTCGATGTCTAGCGTGGCGATGAAGTTGTCGGCGGCCAGGGGCGGGAACGCGTTGGGCATGGCCCAGGCGCCGATGAACGCGTCCTTGTCGATCAGGGCGTTGTCGATGGCGGCGTTGTGGAACTCGTAGGTGCGGAGGCGGACGTTGCCCTTGTAGTCGAAGAGTTGCCAGATGTTCTGGCGGTAGGGGGCCCACATCTCGTCGGCGCGGGCGACCTCGACGTAGAGCGCGTCGGGGATGCCCTCGATGCCGATGGGGGCGACGGAAATCATGAGGTTGGCGGCGTCGGCACCGGAGCCGACGGGGGCGTCGGAACGCCAGTTGCCGCTGAGCATCATCCCGACGCGCTCGAGGCGGTCGTTGGACCATGTGGCGACGACGCCGGCGGCGCGGGCGCCGGTCGAGGCCTGGTCGCCCTCCTGGGCGAGGGCCGGGGACGCGGCCCCGACCACGAGGGCCAGGGCGACGCTGGCGGTTCGGAGGGATCGAATCGCACGGTCGGGCATCGTTCTGTCTCCTTCGTCGGTCTCTGGCTGGGCGGGCGGACGCCCTGACGGGTCCGCCCGCGGCGTGGTTTCATGAGGTTCATCGGCGGTGCGGACCCGCGTCTGCGGCCCGGCGATGGGTTCGGACAGGTTGTACCGGCGTGCCCCGCTCCAAGTTCAGCGTGGAGCAGCGGTTGGCGGCGGCGGCGGGGCAGGTTGGGGCGGGGTTCAGCCCAGGTCGGGGAACAGTTTCCGGACCACGCCGACCAGGTCCTTGACATGGGTGATGGACTCGTCCATCGAGGCCTTCTCTTCGGGAGTCATGTTGAAGGTGAGGATCTTCTCGACGCCGTTGGTTCCGATGACCGCCGGGACGCCCACGAAGTAGCCCTTGCCCTTCTGGCCCGTGGCGACGCCGAACTCGTCCTCGCAATACGCGGCGGAGGGGATGACGCGCTTCTTGTCGCGGACGATGGACTCGACCATGTCGATGGTGCCGGAGGCGGGGGCGTAGTAGGCGCTGGTGCCCATGAGTTTGACGATCTCGCCGCCGCCGACCTTGGCGCGATCGACGCAGGCCTTGATCTTCTCGGCCGGGAGGAGGTCGGAGACGGGGATGCCGTTGACGCTGGTGAGGCGTGGCAGGGGGACCATGTCGTCGCCGTGCCCGCCGAGCAGGAGGCCCTGGATGTCCTCGACGGAGACGCCGAGTTCCATGGCGAGGAAGGTCTTGTAACGAGCGACGTCGAGGGCGCCGGCCTGGCCGACGACGCGGTTGGTTGGGAAGCCGGTGGTGCGCCAGGCGGTGTAGACCATGGCGTCGAGCGGGTTGGAGACGACGATGACGATCGAATCCGGGGCGAACTCGCGGATCTTCTCGCAGACGCTCTTGACGATCACGACGTTGGTCTGGATGAGGTCGTCGCGGCTCATGCCGGGCTTGCGGGGCAGGCCGGCGGTGACGACGACGACATCGGAGCCGGCGATGTCCTTGTAGTCGCTGGTGCCGGTGATGCGGCTGTCGAAGCGCTCGATGGGGGAGCAGCAGGCCAGGTCGAGGGCCTTACCCTGGGCGACGCCGACCCTGTCTGGGATGTCGAGCAGGACGATGTCGCCGAGTTCCTTGGCGGCGGCCCAGTGGGCGCAGGTGGCGCCGACGTTGCCGGCGCCGATGATGGAGATCTTGGCTCGTTTCATGGTGTTGGAGGCCCTGTTGGAAGCGGTCTTGGAGCGGCGGATTGGCCGCGATTTGGCGGCCTTGGAGGCGTCCCCGGACGGGCTGCGATCATAGGCGGCGGGGCGGGGAGGGGACTCACCGCAGAGGCGCGGAGGGCGCTGAGGGAGGCGGGGAAGGGGTGAACCACGGAGGCACGGAGGGCACGGAGGGAGGCCAGAAAAGTGGTTTCGATTCCGGCTTTCCTGCCTTCCTCTGTGTGCTCTGTGTCTCTGTGGTGAGTCCAGGTTCGGCGTCCACGACGCTGGCGCGTCGGGCTCTGTAGGAGGGCCGAGACGCCGGCGCGTCGGGCTTTGATTAGAAGAGTTTGAGGGCGTAGAACATGGCGGTGAAGAAGAGGTCGGCGAAGATGATGGCCACGACGCACTGGACGACGGTGAGTGTGGTGGCCTTGCCGACGCCGGCCGCGCCGCCGGTGACCTTGAGCCCGTTGGTGCAGGCGATGGCGCCGATGAGCATGCCGAAGATGGAGGACTTGGCGATGCCGGTGTAGAAGTCGACGCCCTTGACCTGGTCGAGCAGGTTGGACATGTAGGTCGCGTAGGGGATCTCGAGGGCGATCACGCACAGGGCCAAGGACGCCGCGACGGCGATGAACGAGGACAGCACGCCCAGGCAGGTCATGGCGATGGTCGTGGCCAGCACGCGCGGAACGACCAGGAAGCGGACGGGATTCAGGGCGTGGGCCTCCAAAGCCTCGATCTCCTCGGAGACGACCATGGTGCCGATCTCGGCGGCGATGGCGGCCCCGGCGAAGCCGGTGAGGACGATGGCGCCGATGAGCGGGCCGAGTTCGCGGAAGACGGCGATGCCGATGATGTTGGGGATCATGGCCCGCTGGCCGAGTTCGTCGAGCGGGGGGGCGAGTTGGAGCGAGAGGATCAGGCCGACCGCGCCGGAGACGATGCAGACGATGAAAACGGATTTGACGCCGACGCGGACGATCTGGGAGACGACGGCGGCCTTGCCGAGGCGGGCGCGTTTGGTGGTGAGGCCGCGGTAGAGCCAGAGCGTGGCGGTCCAGAGGATGGTCATGACCGCACCGACGTGGGCGACGATGCCCAGCGTGCGGTCGCCGACGTATTCGGCGAAGCGTGCGGGGGCGGGCAGGGCGCGGGGGAGGGCGTCGTCGCTCGTGCTCGGAATGGATGGGGTCTCGGACATGGCGGCGGCGTCGCCCAACGGCTTGGAGCCGGGCGTGGGCGGATGGTAGCGGATTATCGCGAGGTGCCGCGTTCGGCGGCGGTGGCTGTCGAGCACGGTGGAGCGACGCTTAGGCCGCCCTGACCGACGCGGAGGAACGAGCATCGGGATTGCGCACCGAATCGGGACGTGGCGACGCCGCGCGGATGCGGGCGTGGTAGTCGTCGGCGGTGCGGGACTTGCCGCGGAGGAGGCTGCGCCACTCGTAGCGGCGGAGGTGGGCGCGGAAGCCGGGGGTGTCGAGGCGGGGTTTGCGGGCGAGCATGGCGCTGAGGTAGCCCTGGAGGATCCACAGACCGCCGAGGATGTAGGGGCGTTCGAGCGTGCGGTAGGCGGCGACGGCGAGCATGTAGGGCAGGCTGGAGCCCATGAACCACTTGGCCAGGCCCCAGCGTCGCCGGCCGTGGGCGACCGAGATGTGGCTGGAGCCCATGAGGCGGCGGTGGATGATGCGGAGGTCGGGCTCATCGGCGCTGCGGGCGACCCAGCCCTTGAGGCGGCACATGTGCCCGTCGATGCCGTCCCAGCCGACGTGGCGGACGAAGCCGGCGATGTCGTTGAAGCAGGTGGTCCTGTAGAGTTTGGCGGCGCCGATGGCGTTCTCGTCGCCCATGCGTTCGGGTGTGAGGGCGCCGTCGTCGTCGCGGAGGTAGACCTTGCCGGAGAAGTTGCCCAGGCACGGGTCGCGGTCGAACTCGTCGAGGCAGCGCTGGAAGTAGGTCGGGGGGAGTTCGAGGTCGGCGTCGAACTTGCCGAGGAAGTCGAAGGGCAGTGCTGAGTGCTGAGTGCTGAGTGCTGAGTCTGGGGCGTGGGTGGCCGGTGAGTCGGAGGGGTCTGCCGCGGCGTCGAGGCCGGCGTAGAAGGCTTCGATGACGCCGGGGCCGACGGAGCGCTGGCCGCGGTTGTCGCGGCGGACGACGCGGATGAAGTCGTGCTCGCGGGCGGCGTCGGCGAGGATCTCGGGTGTGCGGTCGGTCGAGCCGTCGTCAACGATGATCCAGAGGGTCGGGCGGACGGTCTGGGCGGCGACGGAATCGATGCAGGCCCGGATGTGGTCCTGCTCGTCGCGGCACGGGGAGATGATGAGGATGCGGGGCATGGGAGTGACGGAGTGATCCAGTGACGAAGTGACGGAGTGGGGAACGCGGGGAAGAGAGGAGAGAGCAGAGAGAAGAGACTTGAGAGTTTGGGAGTCAGGCGGCTTCGGAAGCGCGGGGAGTGCGGTCGGCGGTGTCCTGGGATAAGGCGGCCGCTGGTTTATCGGTTGAAACGGGCTGGGGCGTTGGCTGGAGGCCCAGGGCCTGCATGAGGCGGGGGATGTTGGCGGCTTCGGAGAACTCGTCGATGACGCGCTGACGCCCGGCGGCGGCGAGGCGGGCGCGGAGGGATGGGTCGTCCATGAGGCGCTCCAGTGCGGCGGCCAGGGCGGTCGCGTCGCCCGGCTCGACGAGCAGGCCGGTGGCGTCGTGCTCGATGAGTTCCTCGATGGCGGGCAGGCGGCCGGAGATGGCGGGGACGCCGGCGGCCATGGCCTCCATGAGCACGACGGGGATGCCGTCGCGGTCGCCGCCGGGGGCGACGCGGCAGGGGAGGGCGAAGAGGTCGGCTTCGAGCATCAGGGCGCGGACGCGGGGGTTTGGCTGGGCGCCGAGGAGGGTGATGGCGGGTTGGCGGATCGGGGGACCGTCGTTGCTCGACCCGGACCTTCGTCGCAGGGCCTCCTCAGGTCCGGCGTCTGGGCGCGTGTCGTGGATCGCCGCGGCTTTGGACCTGAGGTTCGGCATCTCCGGGCCGTCGCCGACGATGGTGATGTTGAGGCGGGCGGCGAGATCGGGGCGGCGGGTCTGGAGAAGGGCGACGGCGTCGAGGAGGATGTCGAAGCCTTTCTTTGGGATGAGGCGGCCGACGGCGAGGATGTGGAAGGGCGGTGGCCCGTCCGTTGGCGGCACCGACTTGCTCCGCGGACTGCGCAAGTCGGTGGCACGGTTGCGGGCTTCGGTTGCCGTCGCGTCGGGCACGTCGACGCCGCAGCGGATGACGGGGAGGCGGTCGAGCGGGACGCCGGAAAGGTCGTGGTAGAAACGCTGGTGCCACTCCGAGATGCACGCGACGAAGGCGGCACGGCGGAGTTTGGTGCGCAGCAGCGAGCGATTGGGGAAGATGTCGTTGGCGTGCCCGGTGAAAGAGAAGGGGATGTCGAGGTGGCGGGCCGCGTACATTGCGATGGTCGCAGGGACGTGGGCCATGTGGGCGTGGATGCGGGTGATGCGGTCGGGCTGGAACGCCCGACCCCCTCGCGCGGCGGGGCGGATGCTCGTGCGGCGGATGCGCCGGGCGAGCACGAGAGCCGCGAGTGCCTGGACGTAGAGGCGCGGGCGGCGGGTCCAGCGGACATCGTCGCAGGTGAGGATGTCGGCGATGGCCCGGAGCTTTGTGGATGCGGTGCGGATGGGGTGGGTGAGCGATTCGAGGAACAGATCGAGCAGGAACGCGGCGGGGCCGGTGGCGTAGATTGGAATGGCCGAGGCGGCGAGTTGGTCGAGTCGTGGCTCGCCGAGGTCGCGTTCGGGGGCGTTGACGGAGGCGGTGTGGATCGTGAGGCCTCGGGCGCGGAGGGCGAAGACCTCGCGGTAGACGAAGGTCTCGGAGCGTGCTGGCAGGATGGAGGAGATGTAGAGGATGGCGGCGCTGGCGTTGGTTGAACCCGCCGCGGCCTTGTCGAAGGCGGGAGTGCCGGTGCCGGATGTGTTTGCAGCGGCACCGATCCCCGACGCCGATCGCCAGAACCGGATGATGCCGGTGAGTTCGGCGAACTTGGCGAGCAGGGTGAACGTGGCGAGCAGGGCCGCGTCGGAGAGTGACCGGCCTCGGGCACGCTGGGCGAGCGTCATCTTCAGCCAGAGGGCGGCGTAGAGGAGAGGGAACACAAGCCCGGCGAGCGGCGCGGCCCAGCGCACGGCCGACGGCCCCCACCACTGGACGAGGGTCACGCTGGCGAGCATCCACAGCACCGCGGCGATCGGCACCAGCATCGCCCAGAACAGCACGGACCGTATGCGTCGGACGTTGAAGCGTTCGGGGGTGCGACCGTGCAGGGCCGCGCCGTGGGCCATGGCCCAGCCGCCGCGCGCGGCCCGCTTCCACCACTGGGCAAAGCGGTGCATGTCGGCGTCGTGCAGGGCCATGTCGGCGGGGAGGCGGCGGATGGTGTGCCCGGCGTGGCGGAGGCGGTAGCAGAGTTCGGGCTCCTCGCCGGCGATGACCGCCTCGTTGAAGCCCCCCACTGCTGTGAAGGCCTCGACGCGATACATCGCGTTGCCGCCACAGGCTCGGACATCGCCGGCGGGTGCGTCCCACTCGGCGTCGCAGAGGCGGTTGTAGATGGATGCTTCGGGGTGTCGCTCGCGGAGCCGCCCGCAGACGGCGGCGAGGCGGGGGTCGCTTTCGAGGGCGGCCGCGGCGGTGTCGATCCAGGCGGGATCGACCTCGCAGTCGCCGTCAACGAACTGGACGAAGGCGGTGCCGGGAGCGAGGGCGAGCAAGCGAGCCAGTCCGGCGTTGCGACCGCGGGCGGCGGAGAAAGGACGGGACATGTCGAGTTCGACGACATCCGCGCCGAGCGAGCGGGCCTGCGCGACAGAGCCGTCGGTCGAGCCCGAGTCGACGTAGACGACGGGGCGATCCGTGGCGGCGACGCTGCGGAGGCAACGGACCAGGCGCTCGCCCTCGTTGCGTCCGATGACGACGATGCCGGGATGGGGCGGGGTTGGCGGCATGGGGGGAGAGAGGAGAGACGGAGAGAGGAGAGAGGAGAGAGGAGAGAAGTGGCAGAGTGGCAGAGTATGAGAGTGGGGGAATGGAGGTTTGTGAGGTTGTGGGTTAGGCGGCGGTCGCTGTGGCGTTTGGGTTGTGCGACGCGGCGGTGGCGTTGGAGTTGGCGTTCGCGGACGGGGGTTGTGGCGGGACCGGATCGGGCAGGCGGAAAAGGCCGCAGGCTTTGCGGGCCTGCCAGGTGGCGCGGGACTGCGGGTTGCGGGTGAAGGTCGCGCGGCACCAGAGGGTCGTGGCGAAGGCCATGTCGGCGATGGCCATGACGAGCGCGCCGAAGTGCTTCCGTGCGTACTCGTTTCGGCTGCGGATGAAGTGCTCGGCGATGGAGCCGCTGATGCGCCCGGACTCGACCGACTCGGTCGAGTGCCCGCCGATGTGGGGGCAGCGGGCTTGCGGGCAGATCAGGATGGTGTGACCGGCCTTGGCCAGGCGGCGGAAGAGGTCGGATTCTTCGAAGTACAGAAAGAAGCGCGCATCGAAGCCGCCGACGCGCTCGAAGGCCTCGCGCCGGACCATGAACGCGGCTCCCGAGACCCAGGCGGTGGGCGAGGGATCGGCGTCGGGCGTGGGGCGCTGGCCGCGGACGACGAGCGAGTGCAGCGGCGTGCGCTCGAGGATGAGGCTGCGGCGTGTGGGGAGCACGCCGACGGGCTGGAGGGTGTGGTCGGGGCGTTCGATGGCTGGGGCGGCGATGGCGGCCTTCGGGTTGGCGTCGAGGGCTTGCTCGAGCGCGGCGATGGCATCGGCGTCGAGGCGGGCGTCGGGGTTGAGGAAGAGGATGAACTCGGGGGCGGCGGCGTTGTCGGATCGATTGGGAGTGTCCGCGGCGTGGGCCGCGCCGAGGTTGCAGCCGCGTCCGAAGCCGATGTTGCCGCCGGCGTGCACGAGGCGGACGAGGCCCTCGCGTTCGAAGGGCGCGACGATTTCGAGCGTGGCGTCGCGGCTCTGGTTGTCCACGAGCACGATGTTTATCGCGCCGGCGGCGTGGGCGGGGCGCAGCGACTCCAGCAGCGGGCCGATGGTGTCGGCCGAGTTGTAGAGGACGGTGACGACGGTCGTGCGGGGCATGGCTGGCTCTTGCGTGGTCGTTTCGGCTCGGTGCTTCGGGCTTATGGCCGGCGGTCGGGGGTGCAGGGATCGTGCTGTGTGGCTATTGGCCATCCCGCAGTGCGGGGACGGGCCGATCGGTGGGAGGACGGGAGCGAAGGTCGCGCATTGCCTCGGCCAGGCGGTCGCGGGACTTGGGGGATTGCGCCTCGCCGTCGGCGACGCTACCTCCAGCATCGTTCGCGTCGTCGGCGCGGGCGGGCTCGTCGGTCTCGAACTCGGCCGCGGCGGAGGTGGCCCGCACGAGTCGGTGCTTCGGGCGTGCGGCTAGCGCGACCGACATCGCCCCGCCGCCGGCGAGGATGTAGACCGGGTTCGGCATGGCGTTGAAGATCGAGTCGATCGCGAAGAGGGTGGGGAGGATCGCGCAGACGACGGCGGCGGCTCCGGAAGGGGCGAGCAGGACGCCCACGGGCAACCTTCGTGCGACGACCAGCAGCGGCAGGCAGAGCGAGACGTAGAGCGTCGCCAGGCCCAGCAGCCCGTTCTGGCCCAGGATGATGATCCACATGCTGTCGGTGCGGACGAGTTCCTCGCCCGCGTCGTTCACGGGGCGGTGGCGGCCGTGCCCGCCCCAGCCGAACAGCGGGCGCTTCATGGCGTGGTTGAGCAGGATGGCGTCGGCCTCGAGGCGGTAGTCGAGCGAGTCGGTGCGCTCGGCGATGACGGGCATGGACTGGACGGCGCGGACGAGGAAGTCGGTGGGCCCGCCGACGGCGCGATAGCCGACGAACGCGACGGGGAAGATCGCCAGGGCCGCCAGGACGAGGCGGGTGCGGAGCCAGCGGGTGGCGAGCAGGGCCATGACGCCGCCGGCCGAGACCGCGACCGCACCGGCGGACTTGCACAGGATCGCGACGCCCGCCTGGATCGGGACGAGCAGGAGCATCGGCACGTGCAGGATGTGCTTGAGGCGTCCGCCCCACCACATCCAGAACGCGGCGACGCCGGCCAGGCACATCCAGAGTCCGACCATCAGGCCGTGATTCATGAACACGTTGGGGCGGAAGCCGCCGAAACGGCGGGTCTGGGCGAACTCGGCGTGGGGGAAGAAGCCATAGACGATGCGATGGAGCTGCGGGGACATGCGGATCTCGTAGAGACACAGTGGCAGGTAGACGAGGCCGCCGAGGATGATGCCGATGGCCAGGACGCGCAGGTCCTCGAGCGAGCGGAAGCAGGCCCGCCCGACGAGCCAGGGCACGCCCCAGGAGAAGAGGCTGGTGACGGACTCGGCCAGGCCGTCGTAGGCGCCGAGGCCGTTGGTGACGGAGGAGAAGAACGGGCTGACGCACAGGGCGGCCATCGGGGCGTCGAGCCACGAGAATCGGAGCGTCGTGAGGCGGGTGGGATCGAACACGATCAGGGCGAGCAGCAGGCCGAGCGACGTGACGTTGGTCTTGCTCAGGTCGAGCGGGCCGGCCAGGTCCATGCCCGCCGAGGGCAGGAACAGCCACGCGGCGATGCAGCAGGCCACGACCGATCGCGGGGCGCGGAGCCACATCGACAGCAGCACCGCGGCGGCGGGCCAGGCGATCAGCGCGATGAGCGCGACGATGTTCATGCCTTGCGGGCCTTGCGGAGCATGGGCAGCACCTGGCGGGCGCTCGGGACGAGAACGGCGAGGGTGATGGCGGCCTGGAGGGCCAGGGCGGCGAGCATCGCCGGGGCGTGCTCGATGAGCGCGAGGACCGGGCCGCGCGCGTTGGGCATGGCCAGGTCGGCCACGAGGCTCCAGCCGCTCGCCTGCGCGGGCGTCTCGGCGAGGAGGGAGAGCGCGGCGTCGGTGCCCGGCAGAACCCAGGCGAACAGGTCGAACGCGAACCACCCGGCCAGCGCCAGGGCCGTCAGAACGAGCGTTGCCAGCGTGTCGCGCCAGGCGAGGTTCAGCCCGCAGCGGCTGAGCGTGAAGAGGTTGTACGCGTGCTCGCCGACCGCCCCGGCCGCAACGCCCAGGACGAACCCGCCGACACCGAGGACCTCGTAGCCGCCGAGGCACGCCGCGGCGGTGACGGCGACCCTGATGAACCCGGCCACGGCCAGAGCCCGCGTCTTGCCCAGGGCCAGCAGCGCCTTGTTCGTGCTGGCGTTCAGGATGGCGACCCAGACGCCGGCGCAGGCCAGCGGCGAGATCCACGTGGCGTCGTGGTACGACTCGCGGTACAGCAGTGTGAAGAACCACGGGCTGGCGAAGACCACGCCAAGGATGCAGGCCATCCCCAGCGGCAGGATCATCGAGCGGATGCGGGCCACGCGCTTGGCGTAATGGCGCGGGGCCTCGCGGGCCATCTCGGCCATCACGGGGTACAGGATCTTGACCGCGATCATGCCGAGCACCTCGCGCGGGATGGCGCACAGGGCCAGGGCCATGGTGTAGACCCCGAGCATGTTCAGCCCGTCGAGTTTGCCGAGCATGATCTTGTCGAGTTGCTGGCCAAGGAAGGCGATGAGCGTGCCCACGAAGATCCAGGTGCCGAACTTCATGATCGCCCGCATGGCCGCCTTCTCGAGGCGGATGCGGTTGACCTGGCCGGGCAGCAGCGTGTGCGAGATGAGGACGGTGCCGAGGCTGCCCGCGATGGTGCCGGCGACCAGGGCCCAGGGCGTCGGCGACGCATAGGCCCAGCCGATCATGACCGCCCGCGAGAGCACGGCCGTGCCGACCTCCATCGCGGCCCGCGGCCCCTCGCGGAGCTCCCGGTTCATCGTGATGCTGCGGGTTGACTGCATCCCGGCGAGCACCGCGGTCAGCGACAGCAGCGGGACGAGCGTGACGAGCTCGTCGCGGGCGTAGAAGATCGCCATCGGATAGGCCAGCGCCGAGGCGCACAGCCAGATGGCCCCGCCGCGGATCAGCCCGAGGGTCCAGGCGGTGTTGACGAAGTCGTCGTCGCTGCGGGCGCTCTGGATGAGGGCCGGGCGGATGCCCAGTTCGGTGAACATCGTCAGCCCCTGCTGGATGGCGCGGGCGATGGCGACCAGGCCGAACGTCCACGGGGCCAGCAGCGCGGCGAGCCAGACGTTGCCTCCCAGACGGAGCACTTGCATGAAGACGTAGGCGACGCCCCAGATGAGCGTGCCCTTGATCGCGCGGGACTTGAGCGAGGGCGTGCGAGAGGCGGGGTCTCCGGCACGTCCCAGCGGATCGGTGACGCCCGCGGTCGCGTCGCGGGGCGGCGGTTCGGCGACGGACGGGTTGGTCGCCAGGGCGTTGGCAGCGTCGGCCGCCGAGTGCGGGGGCATGCTGCGGTGGCGCGGGGCGGCCCCGCTCGCTCCGGGCGGGGTGGCGCGGGGCGCGTCATCAACATTCGGGCGATGGTGCCGCAGCACGCTCACTGGATGTACCCCGCGCTCTTGTACGCCTCCAGGGCCTGCCCCGCCATCGCCTCGAGCGAGAACTCCCGCAGCGCCCGCTCGCGGGCGGCGTGCCCGAGGCGACGCCGCAGGTCGGCGTCGCGGACCACTCGCGTCAGCGCATCGCCGAGCGCGGCCTCATCGCCGGGTGGAACCAGCAGGCCGGTGCGCTCGTGCTCGATGGCCCGCAAGGTGTCGCCCACATCGGTCGCGACGATCGCCAGCCCGGCCATCATCTGTTCGAGCAGGGCCATCGACAGCCCCTCGCTGCGGGAGGACTGCACGCCGATGTTGCTGGAGGCCAGCAGGCCCGCGGTGTCGCCGACCCATCCGGGCATCGACACGGCCCCGTTGAGGCCGAGCGAAGCGTGCAGATCGCGGCACTGGCGCTCGAACGCCGCGGCGTGCGGGAGGGCCGCGCCCGCGAGCACGCACTCGAACGGTGTTGTCGCGTCCTCGGTCGGGCGGAGTTCACCCTTGACCCGCGCGAGCGCGCGGAGCATCAGTTCCGGGTCCTTCACCGGCACGAGCCGCCCCATCCAGAGAACGCGGGCGGCGTCGGCCTCGATCGCCTGTGTCAGTGGACGCTCGGGAACGCCGTTGACCAGCACGCCGACCGGGTGCCTTGGGCCGAGCGCCTCGTGCAGACGATCGGCAACGCTCTTCGATGAGCCGTACAGGGCGTCGCAGCGGCGGAGCGCCCATCGCGTCAGGCGCGTCGAGAGCCCTCGCCCACCAAGAACCGAGCCCGAGTCGTGCCATGTGAACACAAGCCGCGGGCGGTCCCGCCATCCCAGCGTCGCCAGGGCGGTGACCACGACGCAGCCCGAGCCGTGGACGTGCACGACACCGGCATTGATCCGTCGCAGCAGGCCCCGCAGTTGCCATGCCGCACGCAGCACGCTGGCCTTGCTCGCACGCGAGGCGTTGAGCGCGTGGACCTCGACACCGATCGGGCGCTGGGCCTCGGCAAACGCACCGGCGTGGCGCAGCGCGATCGCGACGCTCCGCCGCTCACCGCCCTGCGCAGCGATCGCCTCGGCCAGGTTCAGCGCGAGGCGCTGGGCACCACCCCCCTGGAACGAGCCGATGACCTGCACGATGGCACGGGACTGGGGCATGGCGGCTGGTCGTGGGCTCCTCTTGTGTCCTGGCGTTCCGGGGCGTTCCGGGGCGACGGGCGCTAGGCGTTCGCGTTGGGGCGATCCGAAACAAACGTGACGTACTCGCGGTCGGCCATCGAGAGTTCGTAGATGCCGCGGACCTTGTGGTACGAGCCCTCGAAGACGAACGTGCGCCGCCCGAGCATCGCGCCGAAGATGCCCGCGTGCAGACGGGTCGTGAACACGACCCGGGCCGCGGCGATGCGGTCGCAGAACGACTCGAAGGGGCAGGTGTTCACGTTGGAGACGTCGGCGATGTCGCGCTTGAGATCGACCGCCTCGGGGCAGTGCTCGCGGAGCATCGCCTCGCACTGCTCACGGAAGGTCGTGCGCCGGGTCGCCCTGGCGGCGTTCACCGCCGGGTAGAGCGCCCGCTTGAGCCAGGGCGGAGTGTGGCGTGCGATCTTCTTGCGGAGACCGAGTTTCTTCGAGTTCATGCCGACCGAGACGTGCTCGACATCGGTCCGCTCGACCATCACGACGGTGCTCTGGGCCGCGTCGCGCCGCTGGGTGACCACCGGCTCGGACTCGAGTTCGAACGCCATGTCCGGATCGAGCAGCACGCCGATGCCGTCGTCGCCGATGCCCGCGTCCTCGATCCGCTCGGGATCGACCGCGGCCAGGCCATGGTCGTTGGTCAGGTGGCGGAACGAGTGCGCCTCGCGGCAGAACAGCACCGTCGGGGCCGTGCGCCGCCCGATCTCATCGCGGAATGGGCGCGTCCCCCACAGATACGACGACGGCAGCACGCACATCGGCGTCGCGGGAAACTCGGCGCACAGCGTGCGGAACAAGTGCGGGATCCGCTGCATCTTCTCGAGCATGCCGCCCGACGACGCGAACACGATCAGATCCGCGTCCTCCGGGCGATCGCACGCGGTCAGGCCCAGGTCGCGGAACACCACGTCGGTGCCGAGCAGCATGAGCCGGTCGCCGTTGTTGCCGACCGGCACGCCCTTCTCGTCCACCAGCGGCACGCGGTAGATCTTCGCGCCGCGCCAGGCGGAGAGATACTGGCGTACCAGCGTCGTGCGTGGCGACGAGGATCGCGTCGGCTGGCTCCACTTCTGGCGATCGGTCATCGTGGTTGTCCCGTCCATCGCGTCCCTCGATCCGGCGTTGGCCGCCGGGTTGTTCCATCCGTCGCCGGGTCACGCCGCCTCGGCCGCCGGCGTCGCCACCTCGCCCGCCCGCGCGAGCACCGCGTAGTTCTTGCACATGCCCCGATCCGTGATCCGGGCCTTCACGTCCGACCGCGCCAGCACCCAGCGCAGCGCCATCAGCCCAGGCAGGCTCGCCCACAGCACCGCGCTCGCGACCACGCCCCACAACCCGCCGCCGAGCCGCGACGGCGAACGCGGCAGCGAACGCACCGCCATGCCGATCTGGTACGCCACCGTGCCCGCGTAGCCCTCGAGCCACTCCAGTCGGTCGACCGCGAACCCCGCCTCGCGCAGCAGGTGGCGCAGGCCGTGCTGGGTGAAGCGAAAGTAGTCGTGCGGCGGCTCGTTCTCCTGGAAGAACAGCGGCGCGGTCAGCAGCAGCGTCCCGCCGGGCTTGAGCACGCGGCGCAGTTCACGAAGCGTGGCCAGCGAGTCCGGGATGTGGGCCAGCACCTGCGAGCACAGCACCGCGTCGTACCGGTCGTCCTCGACCGGGATCGAGCGGATGTCGCAGATGTGTGTCAGGCGCCCGTACGTCTTGCCCGAGACCTCGGCGAAGTCGCACGACTCGTACTGGTGGTTGGCGAAGTGCCGCGAGTAGCAGCAATCGCCCGCCCCGGCGTCGAGCACGAGCGAGCCGGCCGGCAGCGAGGCCGCGGTCGAGGCGATGAGAGACTCAAGGTGGTGGCGGGAAGGGTTCACGCGTGCACCGCCTCCGCCGCGAGTGGATTGCGGCCTTCTGCCACCGGGCTCGCCGCGACGGTCGCAGCAGGCGGCTCCGGCTTCCGAGCCCGCCCGCGTCTGCGGGCCGCGCGTCGCATCAGGTCGTGCAGCCCGACAACCTCGCACGCAAACGCGGCGTCGCGGTGCGCGCCGCCCCTCGTCGTGCTCGGCATCGCGATCCAGCGACGCCGAATGCTCCACGCGTCGTCGCCCGCCGCGTGCCGCCCTCGCTCGGTGCTGGCGGCGTAGGCGTACCCGGCGTCGATGCACGCCCGACGGACCTCCGGCGACCACGAGCCGTTCGGGTAGCAGAATCCGGCGACGGGACTCCCGGTCCACGCCTCCAGCGTCGCTCTGGAGTCGACGAGTTCGCGGCTCAGTGCATCCGGCGCGAGCCTGGTCAGGATCGGGTGCGTCACGGTGTGGGACCCGATCTCGTGCCCCTGCTCGGCCAAAGTGCGGACCTGCTCGCGCGACATCGCCGCGCAGTTCGCAGGCGGCGCGCCAGCACCAACGCCCGCCAGCGCCGCGTCCCGCTCGGCGGGCGGCAGCGACTTCAGCCAGCCGAGCCACGAGTCCAGCGTCGCGGCGTGGAACAGGATCTCGGCGTCGAGATCGCCCACCGTTTCCCCGCCCGAACGGCCCATCGACCCGCCGGCCTCTCGCCGGCGCATCCACCAACCGGCCGCGGCATCGAACCACATCGGCGTTCCGTCCACGAACCCGGTCGCGACGTAGAACGTGCCCCGCACGCCCGCCGCCTCAAGGACCGGGGCCGCGTGCGCGGCGCTATCGGAGTAGCCGTCGTCGAACGTGAGCGCGACCATCGGGCGAGCCGGTCGTTCCCGCCGGCCGAGCCGCTCCAGCCCCTCTCGCACAGTCACAACCTCGGCGTGGCGCGTCAGCCACGCGACCTGTCCCTCAAACGCCTCACGCGTCACGACGAGATTCGCGAGCGGGTACGCCGCTGCCTCCGCCGCCGGCAGCACGCGGTGGTAGGCCAGCACGGTCAGCGATCGGCGCATCGACTCCAGACCCCGGGACACGCCCCCGAGCCGCCACGCGGCCGCGTCCAGCATGTGCCGCATCGCGCTCACGCCGCCGCCTCCCGCGCCGGTTCCGGTGCGGCGCCGGCGGACGTCGCGGCGAACCGCTCCAGGAACGCCCGGAATCCGGACACGAACGCCCCGACCTCCGGGCGGACACGCCCGACCAGGAACCGCTCCATCCGCCCGAGTTCGCTCTCCAGGATGTTCGCGCACGTCGGGTCGGTGCCCGCGAAACCCGCACGCAGCCCATCGACCTCGATGACCGGCTCGCTCGCCGCGTCCATGATCGCCGTCACCCGCTCCATCCGCGTGGCCTCGGGCGTGCCGCCGCCCGCGAGCCACTCGAGGTACCACAGGTAGTGCAGACGCCAGACCACCTTCGCCGGGCGTCCGGTCGTGAACCGCAGGTGCGTGCTGCACAGGTTCCGCACATGGCACGCCGCGGTGTGGTCGATCGTGCCGACCAGCGCCCGACGCGGCTCGCGCGTCTGCAGCCACGAGTAGGGGTCGAGGTTCACCGTCCGTCCGCCGACCTGGCCGATGCGGTGGAACACCTCGTGCGGGCGGTGCTGGTTGCGGAGCCACTGCGCGTCCATCCCGAGGCACCACGTCCCGAGAATCAGGTCCTCGTCGCTCAGCCCATCGAAGTTGGTCAGTTCCAGCCCGCAGAACCGCAGGTCCTCGCGCTGCATCTTCTCGACCACGTCGCGGAAGTAGTTCGGCACCAGCGGGTACAGGTCGAAATCGTGCAGCACGGCCCAGCGCGTGCGGCACCGCGAGAGCGCCGTCGCGTTGTTCATCGAGTTGTAGAACGTCGAGACATCGATCCGCTCGATCAGCCGCCCCGCCGCCTTCGGATAGAAGCAGAACTCGAGCGGCAGCGACGGGTGGGCCGCTTTGGCCGCCTCGATGATCGCCTCGGCTCCGGGACGCTCGGTCCGGTCGAACACCACGAAGACCGTCGCCAGCCCAGTCGTGTCCGTCTGGGCGATGAACCGCAGGTTGACCTCCAGCAGGTGCCGCAGCGCCCACGGCACGCCCAGGATGATCGAGTACCCGTCCTGGGCCCGCTCCATGCGCGGCCACGGGACCATGGCCCCGACGACACGCCGGGCCAGGCCGCGCAGCACCACTCGCCGGAGCGCCTGCTTCATCGATTCTCCCGCGGACGCCCGACCATCACCACTCTCCTACTGCCTTCGAACGCGCCGGGTTCTCGGACATGGCCCCGATCGGACGCGCCACGCCCGCCCCGCGCAACTCTCGCCCATCACGGGCCCAAACCTCACCTCGGACGCGCTGCTCGGCCTACGCGCACCGCGCCAGCGTCGCCTCGCCCGGAACATCGGCCAGATCGGGCAGCGGCATGCCATAGTCCGGCTTGGACGCCCGCCCCGTGACCCACCGGTACACCCCGAGCACCTGCCTGGCCTTGGCCTCCCAGGTGAACTGGGCCAGCACCCGCCGCCGGGCCCGCTCGCCCATCGCCGCGACGTCGCCGGGGCGATCGGCCAGGTCCGCCAGCACGCCCCGCAACCGCTCGACGATCTCGCCCCGCGCCCCCATCGGCAGCGCCACCCCCGTCCGCTTGGTCACCAGTTCCCCCGGCCCGCCGTAGTCCATCACCACCGGCACCACGCCGAGGGCCATCGCCTCCAGCACCACCGCCCCGCCGAACTCGCGCACGCTCGGGAACCCGAACACGTGCGCGCGACCCAGCCGGTCCTTCAGGCTCGTGTGCGGCACCCAGCCGGCCATCTCCACGCCGTGCCCGATGCCCTCGCGCTCGACCATCGCCTCGAGACGCCCGCGCTCCGGTCCGTCGCCGATGACGTCGATCACCACCGCGCCGTCCCGCACCAGCGGGGCCGCGGCCTCGAGCAGCATGTCCGCCGCCTTGTACGGCACCAGCCGCCCGACAAACGCAACTCGCATCGGGCTCGCCGGGTCCCGCTCCACGCCCACGCCCTCGAACCGCGCCGGATCGATCGCGTTCTCCGGGATGTACACGCACTTGTCGTGGTACTTCTCGGGCTCCAGCCGCAGCGTGTCCCGCGAGCCGACGATGATCGCCGACGCCGCTTCACGCATCGCTCGGTAGCCCGGGGCCAGGCGGTACGCCCCACGCACGTACGACAGCCACTCCTTCTCGCGCCGCCGCGCCGAGTCGAACTCGCGCGGCCAGGGAACCCCGCCGTTGATCGGCCCGATCACGAACGGCACGCCCGCACGCTCGACCCTTCTTGCGACGCGGCTGGCGACCGTCGGGCTCAGCGGGGTCAGCCGGTGCACGACATCGAACGCCCCGCCACGGACCCGCTCGCGGAACGCACGCCACAGCACCCGCTCGTAGTACGCAAACGAGATCGACCGCAGCGCCATCACCGTGGTCCAGCCCTTGCCCTTGCCGCCGCGGAGGAGTTCCTCGAGCCGCCAGATCGGGCGGGCCACGCGCTCCGAGTCGATCGCGGTGTACGTCGCGGGGTCGACGCCGGCCCGCTCGAACTTCTCGCGGTTGCGGACCTGCGTCGCCGTGTGCGCCTCAACGCCCTCCAGCGCGTGGATCGCGCGGCTGTGGCTCCAGCCCTCCAGCGGCACGCTCACCGTCTCCGGGTCGCACTGCTCGGCCATGAGCAGCACCCGGATCAGGTCGTCGCTTGTGCTCGTGTCGTGGGGCATGGGAAACTCACGGGGCGACGCGGCCTTCGAGCGGCTGCACGAACGGGCCTTCCCGCACGCCTTCGGGCGAGCGGCCGCGCACGCCCTTGCCCGCCCGGGCCGCCGGTGCGGCGCCACCGCGCCCGCCCTGTTCATCGGTCACCGCGGCGTCCGCCTCGCGGGCGTCCGCAAACTCCCCCGCGAAGAACCGCCCGAGAAGACGCCCCGCCACGCGGTCCACATCGAACTCACGCTCCGCCCGCGCCCGAGACGATCGGCCCATCGCCGCCCGACCCTCCGAATCAACCGCAAGCGCCGCCAGGGCCTCGCCAAGCGCTCCCGCATCCGCCGGCGGCACGATCATCCCCTGCTCCGGGGCGACCATTTCCCGCAGCCCGCCCACGTCCGTCGCCACGATCGCCAGCCCGGCGCTCATCGCCTCCAGCACCGCCACCGGCGAGCCCTCGCCCCGGCCGCTCGTGGGAAGCACGAACACATCCGCCGCGCCGAGCGCACCGCGGACCGCGTCCTCGTCCAGCGAGCCGGCGAGCCCCACGACGCCCTCCATCCCCAGCGCCGCAATCTGCCCCTCGATCGCCGCCCGCTCCGGCCCGTCGCCCACCAGCGTGTACGTCACGCGCACGCCGCGCCGGACGAGTTCACCGACGGCCTCGATCGCGAACCGGTGGCCCTTTGCGTGGTTGAGCCGGGCGACGGTGACCAGCCGCAGCGTGCCATCGCCGTTCTCGCCGGGCTCCGCGCCCTCGCCGTTCGGTTGGTACTTGCTGGTTTCGACTCCCAGCCACGACCAGATCGCCCGATCGGGGGCGACCCCGCCGACCTCCACCGCCTGCTCACGGTTGACCGCCGCGGCCCCCACCACCACCGTCGCACGCTTCATCTTCGATCGCTGGTCCTTGCCGTAGATATCGATGTCGCCCCCAAGCCGCAGGCTGTACCCGGGCCCACCCAGCACGCGGCACAGGGCGACCACGTGCGCCGCCCCGGCGCACGAGTGCACGAACACATGCCCCAGCCTCTCACGCCGCGCGTGCCGACGCAGCGCCAGCGCCGGCAGCACCAGCCCCATCGCCTTGAGCCGCCCGACGATCCCGCTTTCCCGCAGCGTCAGGCAGTACCACGCGGCCGCGGGCAGCCGTAGCGCCGCCCGCACCGCCTCGGCCAGGAGCGCGCCAGCGAAGCGGGCCAGCAGTAGAACGTCCGCGCGGCCTCCTCAGCCAGCGCGGGATGCACCGGGGCCTCGCCCTTCGGGCGTCGCGTCGACAGCACCCGCACATCGGCGCCCGCCCGGCGCATCGCCGCCCCCAGACGCCACATCGCGATGTGCGTCTGCGTCGGAAACTCCGGGATGAGCAGCCCCAGCCTTTGCACCACACCCACCCTCGCACCGCCCGGCGACCAGGCCGGGCGGTGTCACACCACCGACGGGTCGACCCCGCCCAACTTTATGGTTGCGCCCCGGTGATCCCGAAGCCCGCCCGGATGTAGTCGTTCACGGCGCCGGCGGTCATCCGCCGGTCCCATCGCCCGCGCGACATCGTCCGGGCCCGATCCATGAACTCCTCGAACCCGCCGGCCTCCCCGATGATGTCGGTCCAGTACGTCTCGACGGTCCGATCCGGGTCGGGGAACGGCGGGACGACCGAGGCCGCCCCCGTCTCGCCCGACGCGCTCCGCCACGCGCCGATGTCCATCGCCGAGTTGTTGATCCAGAACCAGTAGCCGCTCGGCGTGCCGGTCGTGTACTGGTTCCCGCTGAAGACGAACTTGTCCCGGTCGAATTGGGCCGGGGCGTACCGGACCATCGCGCCCTGGTCGAGCACGAACGTGTTGTCCCGTACCTCGATCCGCTCATAGATGCCCAGGTCCGGGTGGCGGATGTTCAGGGCCGTGCTGCCCCAGTCGTACACGACGTTGCCCGAGACGGTGACGTTGAAGTTTGTGATGCCGGTGTCGGAGTTGTGGAGCTGGAACGCGTAGCCATCGCTGGACGCCGCCGTCCGGTGGGCGATGACGTTCTGCTCCACGACCCCGCCGACGATGGGCTTGATCTCGATCCCGAACCCGCGCGGGTTGGACCCGTCGATGTCCCGCCCGTACAGCACGACGTTCCGGCGCACCGTGCTCTCCGATCGCGACGTGTGCATCGCCAGCGCGTTGGCCAGGAACAGGTTGTTCTCCGCCACCCCGCCCGGACGCAGCTGCAGCCCGTGCGACGAGCCCTGGGCGATGATGTTGTCCCGCACCACCGCCGGACCGCACGTGCTCTGCACATACACGTTGTGGTTGAAGATCGTCGGCGGCGCGAAGCCCTCGCGGTCCCACCCGTTGTGATCGAACACGCACCCCTCGATCGTCAGGTCGCCGATCCAGTCCCCGTAGAAGCCCTGCGAGTGCCCGCCAGGCGACCGCGAGTCGGCCACCACGCACCGGCGCACCTGCACCGTCTCGTACCCGCCGGCCGACTCCTTGCCGATGATCGAGATGTTGTCCTTGAACCCGATGACCGCGCAGTCCTCGAGCAGCAGCCCGTCGCCCCGGTCCGAGATGATCCGCACGCCCGTCTGGCTCGTGAAGTCCGCGGCCCGGAACTCGATCCCCACGATCGCCAGGTACGACAGATTCGACGACCCGATGTAGAACCCGCCGGTCTCAACGGGCGGGCGGATGACCGGACGCTCATCGCCCGGTCCCCACGCCCCCACCACCATCGGCTCCTCGTTGCTCCGCCCGCCCACGCCCCAGCGGAGCTGCTCGTTCCACTCGTCGCCCCGGCGCAGCAGCACCCAGTCCGGGTGCCCGCTGCGGACCTGCCTGCGCGCGTTGTCGAGCGTGCGCTTCGGACGATCCGGGCTGAGCCCGTCGTTCACGTCGTCGCCCAGACTCGACGACACGAAGATGAACCGCGTGTCGGCGCTGGGTGTCAGCACCGTCCACCCGTCCGCGTCGTACACCCCGATGCCCTGCGACTGCGCCAGCAGCGGGCTCGAGACCGCGGCCATCGTCGCCGCCGCAATCAACGCCCGGATCCCGTTCCGCTTCATCGTGCGCTCCATGCCCCAAAGGACCGATCCGTCGAGAAAGACCCGCCGACGCCCCCCACACACCCTACGGCACCTGCAGCGTGACCACCTGCTGCCGGCGCGACGGCGCGTTGGGATTCAACGCCGACGACTGCACCCGCAACGTCACCTCGGCGCCCGCCGGCAACTCGAACTCAACCACCGGCGCCGAGCCCGCGTTCGGGCCAACAACGCCCATCACCCCGTTGAACCCGATCGGCGTCCCGTACCTCGCGTCGAGCGCGATGTCCGCGAACACCACCTCGGCGCCGATGAACCGCACGGTCCGCCCGATCTGCTCGCCACGGACCCTGGCGTCGCGCATGATGATCGGCTCGGACACCGGCGCGGGGTCGGGCTCGCCCATCGCCGCGTCCGGCAACCCCGGCGCGACCGGGTCGGTGTCGACCAACTCGGGCCCCCCGTCCGTGATGCCCCCGCCGCCAAGGCCGCTCGCGGCCAGCATCGCACCGGAGCCGCCCCGCTCCCCGCCCGACTCGCCGTCGCCCTCGGCCTCCGCCGCGGCCCGGACCGCCGCCCGCCGGGCCGAGTACACGGCCCCACCCGCGCTCCCACCGCCCCGCCGGATACGAACGACGCCGTTCTCAGGTCCGTCGTCGCTCGCCGCGACCGCCCAACCGGCCGAGACCGCCATCGCCGCGGCCGCAGCCACCAGGCACCGCCCGGAGAGACCAAGTCGACCCGCTGGTTCCTGACTGCTGATCCGACGCATGGTTGGCCTCCCGTTGGTTCGAGCCCCGACCGGGGCCGGGACGGGCACAATCTGCCCAATCTCACAACAAGGTTCAGAACCACACGCCGCCCCGCAACCAGTCGGAGCCAACCGGATCAACTCGGACGTGAAACTGGCGCGGCCGCACGCTCTGGGCCGACCCACGACGCCGGGCGCTCCCCTTGCGTCCGAGATCTCGCGTCCGCGCTTTGGACACGCGAAGGCGCCGGCGACGCCGACGCGTCCAGCCGCCGTGCCCGACCGGTCACCCGCTCCCACGCGGCCCCGCAAAGCAGCACGCACGCAAACGGAATCCCGTCGATCAGATATCGGCGCGCAAGCCGCCTCGGCTCCTGGGCCAGCCGGTGCAGCCACTCCAGGCCCGCCCGCTGCATCCAACCCGGAGCCCGCCGCACCGCCCCGGACATGAACGAGAACGAGATCCCGCACCCCACGAACCACGCACGGGGCAACGCCTCCAGCAGCCGCTCGCCCAGGTACTCCTGCTTCGGAGACCCGAGCGCCACCAGCACGACCTCAGCACCGGACGCGGCGACGGTCGCCTCGATCTGGTCCAGCCGCGCCCGATCGCTCTCGAACCCGCGGTCGGGCGACAGGGTCCCACACACCCGGATCCCGGGGTACCTGGATTCCAGCACGGCCCGAGCCGCCTCGGCCGTCCCCGGATCCCCGCCGAGCAGGAACACGCCGCGGCCCTCCCTCGCCGCACGCTCGCACAGCGACCAAACGAGGTTCGCCCCCGCCACTCGCTCCGGCAGCCGCGTGCCCCGCACAGCCGATGCCCAGACCAGGGGCATGCCGTCGGCGACGACCAGTTCGGATCGCGCAACCAGGGAGGCGTACGCCTCATCCGCGCGGCACCGGCGCACATGGTCCAGGTTCACCGTGACCAGAAGTCCTCCATGGTTTTCGCCGAGCGCGGCGAACACCCGGGCCACGGTCTGGGCCTCTGTCACGACGTCCACGGCCACGCCGCCGAGCACGATCCGTCGTTCTCCCGGCGCTTCTGGTGCCATCGCGACGCGTCAGCCTCGAAGTGGTCCCCGGACCCGAACCGGGCAGGCGGGATCGTGGGCGCGGGACTCCCGCAGCAGGGCCCTCGGTTGACTATCGGGCACCGGACGGGGCGAATCAAGCCGCGGTGGCCTCCAGAGCCCGCCGCCTCGGGCCGCAACCGGGAAGAGCCGGGGGCCGATCTGCCTCGCCAACGCAACGGGGGTCCGGCATGTGCCGGACCCCCGAGGTTGCTGCTCAGATTGTCGGGATCGCCACGCATGGAGCAACCGACCCACGCCCAGCTCCCTCGGATCGTGCGTCAGAGCGAACGCCGACGACGCAGGCCCACCAGCCCCAGACCCGCCAGGCTCATCGCGCCGGCGTGGGGGAGCGGGATCACGCGCCAGTCGAGGCTCGTCGAGGTCGGGTTCGCGGCCGAGCCGTTGAACTGGCCGCTGCCGACGACGTTCCACATGCCGTTGTCGAACGACACGTACTGGAACCCGCGGGACACGCCGAACGAGCCGAACCCGGTCAGCGGATTGAACACGAACGAGCCGTTGTCGCCCAGTTCGATGTCGGAGACCGCGAACGCATCGCCCTTGCCGTTGGTGTCCCACTGGAACGTGGTGTTGTGGGTGTAGGTGCCGGCGATCGGATTGTTGTTGGCGACCTGGATCAGCTCGCCGCCGTCGTCGTTGACCCACCCGACCAGGCCGTTGTTGTTCTCGTCCTTGGCCACGGAGACCATGTCCAGACGGGCGTCGAAGTTCTTGAACCCGCTGACCTCCTCATCGATCAGCGCGAACAGGGCCAGGCCGCTGTCGGTCTGGGCCGCCACGATGGTGATGATGTTGTTGGTGTTGATCCCGTCGCCGGCGAGCTGGCTGTGGATGAACGCCAGCGCGTTGTTGCCGAACGTGGGCGGCGGCGCGCCGAACACGGTCGGGCTCAGGTTGCCGGGATTCAGGGTGAACGTGCCACCGCCGACCGCGGACTCGTTGATGACGATCGGAGCCGCCGAAGCGAGCCCCGCGAGGGCAACGACCGCCCCCAAGGACGCAAAAACCTTCATGATGCCCTCCTTCTCTCGGGACCCGTTCGGGCCACCGTTTCACCTCGCGAACCCCAACGCCAGACGTACGGCGCGGGACTCTCGCTTTCCTTCAACCCAAATCTAAGGGGGTTGGGTGAAACGATCAACAGCGACGGCATGAGAAATGCTTGAGTTTGCGCGATTTGAGCGCGATCCTGGCTCGATCGAAGGGCCGGCGGCACCTCGGACGTCCTAGAACGCGCGGAGCGCGGATGTCCTGCCCGACGCTCACGCCACAACGGTGCCCCCGGGGGACTCGAGACCTTCACGCCCCCGGCCTCCGACGCCGCGCCGTCGCCCCCAGCGCGACCAATCCGACCAGCCCCGTCGCGGGGCTTGGCACCACCCGCCAGTCGAGCGACGTCGACGTCGGGTGAGAAACCGGCCCGTTGAAAGTGCCGCCGCCCACGACGCCCCATTGCCCGTTCTCGAACGAGACGAACTGGAACCCACGCGAAACCCCGAACAGGCTCGCACCCGGCACCGCGTTGAACACCAGCGTCCCGCTGTCGCCCGGGTCGAGCCGCGAGAGCGCCATCGCGTCGCCCGTGCCATTGCTGGACCACTCGAACGTCGTGTCGAAGCGGAAGGTGCTCGCCACCGGGTTCGCGTTGGCCGTCTGGGCCAGTTCCAGGCCGTCGTCGTTGACCCAGCCCGTGATCCCGGAGCCGCCGGCATCGTGGGCCACCACGACCACGTTCGCGCGGGCGTCGGGCGTCCCGCTCCCGCCGAGTTCCTCATCCAGCAGCGCGAACAGCCCGGTTCCGTCGTCGGTGTCCGCGGCCAGGATCGTGATGATGTCGTTGGTGTTGATCCCGTCGCCCGCGAGGTCCGCGTGCACCGAGCCGAGGGCCGAGTCGCTGAACAGCGGGGCCGGGGCGCGAAAGACCGACCCGCCCATCGGGCCCGGGTTCAGCGTCAGCGTCACGCTGCCGACGGCCGACTCGTTGATCAGGATCGGCCCCGCCGTCGCCACGCCCACCAGCCCGGCAATCACGCCCGCACACAACACCGTCCTCATGGCTCCTCCTCTTCCAAAGGGCGTCGGACCCGCGCGGAAACGACACGCGCGGTTCGACGCAACCCCTTGTAAGGTGAGGGCTTTCCGGACCTTCGCAACCCGACGCCACGATTGTTTGGGCCGGACCACCCGTTCCGGCGAGAGCCGCGGCACGGACTGGCGAACGCAACCAAAACAAAGGGGGCCGGCAACCCGGCCCCCCCCCCGCGCATCGGCTCCTGGTCGGATATTCGTGAACCGCCCGGACGCCGCCCCTGGGCGACCTCAGCGAGCCCGACGCCGGCGCAGCCCCAGAACACCCAGCCCGACCGCCCCGAGCGCGGCCGAACCGGGAACGGGCACCACGCGCCAGTCGAACGAGGTCGAGGTCGGGTTCCCGGGCGTCCCGTTGAACCCGCCCGTGCCGACGACGCCCCACGCCCCGTTGTCGTACGACACGTACTGGAACCCGCGGGACACGCCGGTCGCGCCGAACCCCGGCAGCATGTTGAACACGAGCGAGCCGCTGTCGCCCACGTCCAGGTTCGAGTTTGCGAACGAGTCGCCGGTGCCGTTCGAGTCCCACTGGAACGTGGTGTTGAACGTGTAGGTGTTTGCGATCGGGTTCGCGTTGGCGATCTGGATCAGTTCGCCGCCGTCGTCGTTGACCCACCCGTTGATCCCGTTCGCGCTGGCGTCATGGGCCACCGCCGAGACGTCCAGGCGTGCGTTGAACGACGTGAACGGGCCGGACTGCTGGTCGAGCAGCGCGAACAGCGCCAGGCCGTGGTCGGTGTCGGCCGCGATCACGGTGATGATGTTGTCCGTGTTGACGCCGTCGCCCATCAACTGGTTGTGGATGAACGCCAGCGCGTTGTTCCCGAACGTCGGCGGGGGGGCGCCGAACACCGTCGGGCTGAGGGTCCCGGGATTCAGGACAAACGACCCGCCGCCGACCGCCGACTCGTTGATGATGATCGGAGCCGCGCCGCAGATCCCCGCGGCCACGCCGACCACGCCGACGAACACACCCGCCCGCATGTTGACCCTCCTTCTGTCCAAGCCCGTTCGTGCCGGACGCGTCCCGCGCCCGCCTCTCCCCACAGGGCTCGAACACGACCCACAAATGTACCTCGGGGTTCCCGGACTGTCAACGGCATTCGGGCGTCACAGCCTTGGCCTCGTCCCATAAGCCTGCCAAAATCAGCCTGCGAAGGCGAATCTCAGGCGGACGCGCACACTCCGACATCGAGCCAGTCGCGGGCCCTTCCCTAGGGGCGTTACCAAACAAAGCGGGGCTCGGCATTGTGCCGAGCCCCGCCGGAGCATGTGAATCTGGGTCATCCGATCGAGGCCGAGGTCCGGCTCACATCGAGCGGCGGCGACGCACGCCGATCAGCCCGAGGCCCGCGAGGCTCATCGCGCCCGCGTGCGGCAGCGGGATCACGCGCCAGTCGAGGCTGGTCGACGTGGGGTTGGCCAGCGAGCCGTTGAACTGGCCCGTGCCGACGACGTGCCACACGCCGTTGTCGAAGGACACGTACTGGAACCCGCGGGACACGCCGAACGAGCCGTAGCCCTGGAGGGGGTTGAACACCAGCGAGCCGTTGTCGCCGACGTCCAGATCGGACAGGGCCATGGCGTCGCCCTTGCCGTTGGTGTCCCACTGGAACGTGGTGTTGAAGGTGTACGTCCCGGCGACGGGGTTCGAGTTGGCGACCTGGACCAGTTCGCCGCCGTTGTCGTTCACCCAGCCGGTGATGCCGTCGTTGTTCGCATCGTGGGCGACGGCGACGAGGTCAAGCCGGGCGTCGAACGTCTTGAACCCGGCGACTTCCTCGTCGATCAAGGCGAACAGGGCCAGCCCGTCGTCGGTGTCGCCGGCGATGATGGTGACGATGTTGTTCGTGTTGACGCCGTCGCCCTGGAGCTGGGCGTGGATGTACGCCAGGGCGTTGTTGGAGAACGTCGGGGACGGGGCGCTGAACACGGTCGGGCTGAGGTTGCCCGGGTTGAGCGTGTACGACCCGCCGCCGACCGCCGACTCGTTGATCATGATCGGAGCGGCGCTGGCAAGACCGGCAAGGCCCGCGAGCGCAACGATGGCAAGACCCTTCTTCATGATTCACCCTCTCTTCCGGGGCGCCGTCTGTGGCGCCCGCTGCTCTCTTGTGTCGGGGGTGTGCCTCGGCGAACGTCTGGCCTTGGCCGCCCCCGGTTCAGGGGAAAGATACCACGCCAAACCGTTGCTGGACAGTGATTTACGACCCGACGCCACCAAGAATCTTCCGGTTGTGCGGGTTATGACGCCCGGGCCCGGTACCGGCCCGGGCCGGTCCGGAAAGACCGGCGGAACCGACGCCAGACCCCGACTTGGCCGTCCCGCCCGCGAATCGCCGCGCCGCGTTCACGGACGCGCGCGATCGGCCGATATCCTGCTGGGTGCGACGCGCTCGGTCACGCGCGCCGCCGGACAGGGTGAACCACGCCACGGGCGGCGGGGAGCGACGCGATGAAGGGTGTGATTCTGGCCGGAGGTCTCGGCACGCGGCTTCGCCCGCTCACGCTCGTGACCAATAAGCACCTGCTGCCGATCTACGACCGCCCGATGGTCTTCTACCCCATCGAGTGCCTGGTCAACGCCGGCATCCGCGACATCCTCATCGTCACCGGCGGCGACCACGCCGGCGACTTCCTCAAGGTCCTCCGCAACGGCAAGCACCTTGGCGTCCAGCACCTCGAATACGCCTACCAGGAGGGCGAGGGCGGCATCGCCGACGCCCTCAAACTCGCCGAGGACTTCGCCGAGAACCAGAAGGTCTGCGTCGTGCTCGGGGACAACATCATCGAGGGCAGCATCGCCAAGGCCGCCGGCGAGTTCTTCGCCCAGCGCTCGGGCGCGAAGGTGCTGCTCAAGGAGGTCCACGACCCGCAGCGGTTCGGCGTGGTCCGATTCGACGGAGAGGGCGACGACCGGCGCATCGCCGAGATCATCGAGAAGCCCGCCGACCCGCCGAGCAACCTCGCCGTC
Source organism: Phycisphaerales bacterium (assembly GCA_041401985.1). Taxonomy (GTDB): domain Bacteria; phylum Planctomycetota; class Phycisphaerae; order Phycisphaerales; family UBA1924; genus JACKHA01. The sequence goes on along the minus strand of JAWKTE010000005.1, from coordinate 49,826 downwards.
ACCGGGTTCTACTTCTACGACCAGGACGTGTTCGACGTGTGCCGCACGCTCAAGCCGTCCAAGCGGGGCGAACTCGAGATCACCGACGTCAACAACTATTACCTGAAGCGGGGCGACCTGACCCATAACACGCTCGACGGCTGGTGGACCGACGCCGGCACGTTCGAGAGCCTGTACCGCGCCAACCGCCTCGTGGCCGAGGGCGGCGCCAACCACCTCGACCTCAAGGCGCCGCGCGAACAGGTCGCGATCGCGGGTCGATGAATCCAGGTACGCAGAGGGCTCCGAGAGGGCAGAGGATCGCGAAGTAGAACGATGTGTCTCACGCGGAACCCGCCCACCGCTCCACTCGGAAGCGATAGCCCGACTCCAGCCTCTTCTCCGCGTCCCCTCAGCCGCCTCTGCGACCTCCGCGTACTCCCCATCGATCCACACGAGGACCCGATGCACGCCAAGCCAACCGCCCCCCGCGTCTTCGAAGGCCCCCCCGCCGAGGCCCTGCGCCTGGCCAACGCCGAGCGCGCCCCCGTCTTCATGCCCATCAGCGTCTTCGCCGACGATCGCGGCTGGTCCATGATGAACCAGTTGCAGGGCGTCATGAACCCCGAGGGCCAGGTCAACTACTCCGTGCAGTACCCCGGCGTCATCAAGGCCTGGCACCGACACGCCCACCAGACCGACTTCTGGATCTGCCTCTCCGGCATGCTCAAGGCCGCGGCCTGGGACCAGGACAACCAGCGACTCTGGACTTGCGTGCTCGGCGAGAAACGCCCGGGCGCGCTCGTCATCCCCCCGCCGCTCTGGCACGGGGCCGCCACCGTCGGCCCCACGCCCGCCGGCCTGCTGTATTACGTCACCAAGGCCTACGACCCGAAGGCGCCCGATGAAGAGCGGGCCGCCTGGGACGCCTTCGCCGGGTTCACCTGGGCCGTCGAGCATCGATAATCCAGCATGACCGACGCCTCCCCCACTCCAACCCACGCCACCGCGACCGGCCCGCGCGACGACCGCGCCCGCCCCCTCGTCCCCAACGAAGACGCACGCGTCCTCGTGCTCGGCTGCGCCGGCATGCTCGGCCGCGCCATCACCGCAACCCTCTCGGCCCACGCCATCGACTGGCTCGGCGCAGGCCGCGGCACCATGGACCTGGCCAATCCCGCCTCCATGCGACGCGAGTCGGACCACACCATCCCACGCCACGGCGTCGTGATCAACTGCGCCGCCTGGACCAACGTCGACGGTGCCGAGGCCGACGAGCCCGGCGCCCGCGCCGCCAACGCCTCAGGCGTCGCCACCCTCGCCGAACTCTGCCGCGACGCCGGCACAACACTCGTCCACATCAGCACCGACTACGTCTTCAACGGCACCGCGCCGCTTGACACGCGCGGCAATCCCCGCCCCTGGCGGACCGACGACCCCATCGACCCCATCAACGCCTACGGGCGCACCAAGGCCGAGGGCGAGCAGGCGATCCGCGACTCCGGCTGCGAGCACCTCATCCTCCGCACGTCCTGGCTCCACGCCGCGTGGGGCAACAACTTCGTCTGCACCATCGCCCGCCTGTGCCTCACCAAGCCGCACATCAAGGTCGTGAGCGACCAGGTCGGCCGCCCGACGTGCGGCTGGCACCTCGCCTCGGCGACGCTTGCCCTGCTGATGGCCGGCGCCCGCGGCACGCACCACCTCACCGACGCCGGCGAGCCCACTTCCTGGCACGGCTTCGCCACCGAGATCGCCCGCCACGTCGCACGCCGCTGGGGCATCGCGTGCGACGTCGCCCCGTGCACCACCGCCGAGTTCCCCCGCCCCGCCAAGCGCCCCGCCTACAGCGTCCTGGACCTCGCCGCGACCGAGGCCATCATCGGCCCCCGCCCCGACTGGCGCGTCGGGCTGGCCGAGGTCATGGCGACGATGGAACGCCCGGCCTAAGCCGCGCGGCTCGCCTCCGAGCCGGGCGTCGAGTCGCCCGCCTCCGACTCCACCGGCACAACCCGCGCCGGCAAGCCGAGCACACGCTCCAGCATCCGCGCCCACGACCGCTCCCGATCGAAGAACTGCTCGCGATACCCCGCGGCCGCGCTCCGCAGCCGCTCGTACTCATCCCGATCGCCGAGCAACCGCAGCACCGCCTCCGCGTAGCCCTTCGCCTCATCCGGCGGCACAAGCACCACAGCCTCCGGCACCAGTTCGATCGCCGGCACCACGGCACTCGTCACGACAGGCCGCCCGGACAGCACGCCCTCGGCCACAACCTGGTTGAACCCCTCAGGGAAACTGCTCCGCGTCGGCACGACAACCACGTGCGAGCGTTCGAACGCCGCCCGCATCTCGTCCCGGTTCCGGTGCCCGTGCAACACGAAACGCCCGCGCACCACGCTCCGCTCAACCGCGGCTTCGAGTTCGCCCCGCGCACGCCCGTCGCCGCACAGTTCCCACAGCACCTGCCCCGGGGCAACAGCCTCGACGCGCTCGGCCGCCTCCAGCAGATCGAACACGCCCTTGTCACGCTCGAGGCGACCGGCGTACATCACCACAAACGGTCGCCGCGCGTGCTCCGGCTGGGCGATGCCCTCGAACTGCCCCCGGTCGTACTGCGGCGTCGCCACGAGAATCTCGCCACGCGTCCCGCTCGCGAGCGACTCAACCTGCCGCTTGGCCGCCGGCGAAATCGCGACGGTCCCCGCCGCGAACCGCCGCCAGAACAGCCCCGTCAGCCGGTCCCGCAGCCCACGACGCGGCGGTGGCACGCCCTCGGCCCACAGCGTGTTGTGCAGGATCGGCACCACGCGGATCCCCAGCAACGCCGCCGGGATCAGCATGTACCACCGCGTGCCCGCCCCCACCACCAGCGTGTCCGCCCGGAACCGCACCGCGGTCCACAGGATCCGCGCCGCGTTGAGCACCATCGCCACGTCCCACAGCGGCCCACGCCACCGCCGCCCGATCTGCGGCCTGGCCATCACGCGGATCCCGCGCCCCTCCACGCCCGCCTCCCGGGCCCGCGACGCCTCCACGAGGGCCGTCAGCCCGTGGGCCGTCACAACGTCGAAGAACTGGGCCGAGTACGTCCGCGAAACCTCGCGCTCGTCGCCCCCGGCGTCCGCAAGCCATCGGCGGAATGTGCCGATGACGTCCCCGGGTCCGGCCAGGTGGTACACGCGCCGGGGCGGGCGCTTGGCAAGCGTGCTGTCACTCGTCGTCATCGCAGTCGCTGCCTGATCAGGTTCCCGACTCTCCGCGTCGCTGCCTCACCCAAAGACCCGGCAGAAGATCGACGATTCCGCCGCCCACCATACACTCGATTCTCGCAAGATCGGTCCACACATCCACCACGGACGGAGCATCCCGATGGCGACGCGATTCCTTGTCACCGGCGGCGCCGGCTTCATCGGCTCCAACTTCGTCCGCTACGTCCTTGAGAACTGCCCCGACGCCTCCATCATCAACCTCGACGCCCTCACCTACTCCGGCAACCTCGAGAACCTCGCGGCCCTCGAAGAAGACCCCCGCGTCGCGAGCCGCTACGAGTTTGTCAAGGGCGACATCGCCGACCGCGACCTGCTCGCCCCCCTGCTCGACCGCACCGACATCGTCATCCACATGGCCGCCGAGAGCCACGTCGACCGCTCCATCCTCGACTCGGCCCCCTTCGTCCGCACCAACGTTCTGGGCACCCAGGCCCTGCTCGACGCCGCACGCCACAGCCACGCCGGCAAGGGCGTCGCCCGCTTCGTCCACGTCTCCACCGACGAGGTCTACGGCTCACTCCCCCTCGACCGCCCCGACCTCAAGTTCACCGAAGACACGCCCATCCAGCCCAACAGCCCCTACGCCGCCAGCAAGGCCGCCAGCGACCTGCTCGTCCGCGCCGCCTTCCACACCTTCCACATGCCCGTCCTCACCACGCGCTGCTCCAACAACTTCGGCCCCTACCAGTTCCCCGAGAAGGTCATCCCCCTGTTCGTCACCAACCTCATCGAGGGCCGCAAGGTCCCGCTCTACGGCGACGGCAAGAACGTCCGCGACTGGCTCCACGTCCTCGACCACTGCGAGGCCATCCTCGCCGTCGCCGAGAAGGGCCGCGTCGGCGAGGTCTACAACATCGGCGGCGACAACGAACGCTCCAACCTCGACCTCACCCACTCGATCCTCGACATCATGGGCAAGGGCCACGACATGATCCAGCCCGTCGAGGACCGCAAGGGCCACGACCGGCGCTACGCCATCGACGCCTCGAAGATCGAGCGCGAACTCGGCTGGCGCCCCACCCGCTCGGCCTGGCCCGACGCCCTCGAGCAGACCGTCCGCTGGTACATGGCCAATGCCGAGTGGTGGCGCCGCGTCAAGAGCGGCGCGTACCGCGAGTACTACGAGAAGCAGTACGCCGGCAAGGAACGCCACGCGATCGCGTAGGCCCGATCGGCGTGGCTCCTGGCGAACGCGACGCGCAAGCGAGCGGCGGGCACTCTCCCCACTCGATGCCTCGATGCCCAGTGCCTTGGTGCCTTCCTGTTCATCATCACCGCCACTCCTCCCCGCGGCCCCGTTTCGCACCAGCCCCGCCGCAACCCTCCACGCCCGCGCCGGAGCCCCCCACAACACCGGGTAGACTCCCCCGATGCCCCCGCGCCCCCGAGCCGACCGACGCATCGCCAGGTGGATCGCCAGGTGGGGCGCCATGCTCCTCATCGCGGCCGCGATCAACGTGCTCGTCGCGTGGACGTGCGTGCTGTGGATGCACCGCCGCAACACGCAGGCCTCGATCACCGCGGAACTCGACCCCACGCCCCCGAGTCGGACACGTCGCCTCTGCCGCCTGCAATGGGTCGATGACGAGTCGATATGGCGGGAAGATCGGGATTGGCGCCGCCTCGTGTCGCTGGAATCGCACCGCGGCTTTGGCGTCGAAATCAGCCAGCTCTATCTCCACGCCACTCGCTACATGCGGGCCGGGGGAGGTGAAGCGACGATCGGGAGAGTGACCGTCGTGGAGTGCGGCTGGCCCTTCCTGAGCCTCGAGTGCGCCCACTCCTTCTTCAACGCCGACGTGCAAGAGCCGCGTGTCCCGGCGTTCGACGAGGGCTGGCCCCCGGCCGACCTCGTAGACTCCGCGGCACGCTGGCAGTCGGCGTGGCACGCGCCCTACGTCCTGGGCAGCAACCCCGTCCTGTCCGGGCTGCGCACGCACTGGCGTCCCCTCCCCTACGCCATTCGCCCCTTCCCCTTCACCCTCAACACCTTCTTCTGGCTCGCCGTCATCGCCATCCCCGGCCCAATCCTCCGCGCCGCACGCCGCCGCCTCCGCACCCGCCGCGGCCGCTGCCCCACCTGCGCCTACGACCTCCAGACCCTCACCACCTGCCCCGAATGCGGCACCCCGCGTCCGCCCCGTCCCGCACGACCCGCCACCACATCCCCGCGGCCCGAATGACCCGAACCCGCACAAGCGATGTCCATCCCCCACTCCCGATCCGACTGTCGCCCCCCACTCTCCCGCACACCCCGGATCCCGCCCCACCGCCGCGGCGAACAGTCACACGAACAGGGGGCTAGACCCACGCCCCCCGATCCCCGATGATGGTTCCGGATGATGGGACCACCGGCGATGCGGGATCCGCCCGCTCCCGGCCCATCGAGCGGGCCACGCGGCGACCCACTGGTCGCCCTCCGCCCGCAGCAGGAGAGAAGCCTTGCCCCGACCCACCGCACCAGCCCTCGCCACCCTCGGCGCGACCGCGCTCCTGGCCATCCCCGCCGCGGCCCAGCTCCGCCCCGAGCAGGTCCTGGTCGTCTACGACTCGCGCGACGCCAGCAGCCTCGCCGTCGCCGAGCACTACGCCGGCTCCGCCAACGTCCCCGGCGGCGCGGGTGGCCTGCCCGGCGTCCACCCCACCGTTCGCGTCTACAACCTCAACGACTCGGGCCAGCCCCGCGCCCTCTCCGGCGGCATCCCCTACGCCGACTTCATCACCCGCATCCGCGACCCCTTGCGCGCCCACCTCACCGCCACCGACCCCGAGGGCACGATCCGCTGCCTGGTCATGACCAAGGGCCTGCCCCACCGCATCGCCGACACCGACAACGGCAACGTCGGCGACAACCCGGGTGCCTGGGTCAACGAGTTCAACGCCGGCGACGCCACCGCCGCCTCCGTCTGCGGCGAACTCAGCCTCATCTGGCAGGACCTCAGCGCCGGCGAGAACGGCGGCCCCGCCGACAGCCACGCCGACGGCTTCGTCCAGAACCCCCTCTGGCGCGCCACCCGCCCCGCCACCACCTACACCAACCTCCACGCCCGCTCGATGAACAAACTCTGGGTCCCCGCCATCGGCACCGGCCAGGGCTGGACCACCTTCATCACCACCGCCCTGCCGCCCGAGCGCCAACTGCTCCAGGGCGACATCATGCTCGTCTCCACTCTCGACGCCGACACCGTCGCCGACGTCATCGCCTCGATCGACCGGGCCCAGAACATCGTCGTGAACGTCGACACCACCGCGTTCATCCTCGACGAATCGGGCAGCAACGCCGTCGCAGACCCCTTCGCCAACACCGAACTCGACAACCTCTCGCCCGACCAGACCCGCTTCAGCGACGACTACGAATCCACCCGCGACCGCCTGATCGCCGACGGGCGCTTCAACCCGGCCCGCATCCGCTACAACGCCGCCAGCGGCGACGCCAACTTCACCGTCGGCCCCAACGTCAACTACTCGGGCCAGGGCCTGGTGGTCTCCGACCCCGTGCTCGTGCTGGCCCACTTCGGGGCCAACCACGCCGGGGCCAAGCCGGGCGGCACCGCCGGCACCACCTACGCCGAGTCGTTCAACTACGCAAACGGCGCGATGTTCATCACCATGGAGTCCTTCAACGGGCGCGGCTTCGGCGGCCTGGGCGACCTCAACCAGGAGCAGGCCGCCGACTTCATCGGCGCGGGCGGGTGCTTCGCCATCTGCAACGTGTGGGAGCCCTTCGCCAACTTCACGCCCGACGTCGAACTGGCCGTGCGGGCCTTCTACCTCGGTCGCATGTCGTGGGTCGAAGCCGCGTACACGGCGATCCCGTGCATCTCTTGGCAGCAGATGGTCGTGGGCGACCCCTTGGCCCGCGTCGTCCGCTCGCACGAGGACGTCGACGGCAACGGGCGCATCGACATCGACGACCTGTACGCCTGGAACCAGAACAAGACCGACCTGAACCGCGACAGCGTGATCGATGCCCGCGACCTGGCGATCATCGAAGCCGCGGTGCGGGACTGGGACGGCTACCAGGAAGGCCGCTAGCGGAGCCCGACGCGCGAGCGTCGCGGTCGTGCATCCCGCTCGCTTCGGACTGCGCCAGCCCTCCGTTGTTCGGACCACGACGCTGGCGCGTCGGGCTCTGCTCAGCACCCCGCCGCGAAGATCGCGAGGTAGTAGAAGAAGTCATCGTTGTTGATGATCCCGTTCGGCACGCCGTAGCCCGGCTGACCCTGGATCGCCCCGGTCGTCAGGTCGGCCACCGCCGCGTTGCCCGCGGCGAACTGGGCGAGGTAGTAGAAGAAGTCGTCGTTGTTCAGCACGCCGTTGGGAACGCCGTAGCCGGGCTGGCCCGCGATCGCGCCGGTGGTCAGATCGGGCTCGCAGGTCGGCGCGCCGCCGACCACGAACGGGTAGGTCGTCACGCTGGCGTTGCCCGTGGCCTCGAACGCGACGATGGTCAGAACCCGCGGCGTGCCGTTGGCCCCGACGTTGAAGATCCGCTCGAAGTCGAAGCGGTCGGTCTGGGTGGCCTGGTTGAAGATCGTCGAGGCCGCGATCGGATCCTGGCCCGCGGGCAGGTCCATCAGCATGTGGACCCGCTGGGTGGTCCGGTCCGCGGCCCGCACCCGGAACGTGAACTGCGGCCCGGTCACGATACCCGGATCAACCAGCGCCACCTCCGGCGGCACGCGGTCGACGTACACCACCTCGCGGAACTCGCGGAACAGCGGGGCGTTGTCCGACGGGCGGTTGCGGAAGGCGCGAACCGTGATGTAGTTCAGGCCCTCGGGCAGCAGGTCGGCGTCGATGGCCTGCTCGTACAGCCCGGTCGAACCCGCGGAGCCGAAGAGCGGCTGGTTGGTAGTAGCGAAGTTCTCGAACCCGCCGAGGATCTCGTTGGTGTAGGGGTAGTCGGGGCCGCCGCTGTTGTTGAGGTCGACGTAGCCCTGCCCGAACCGGAACGCGGCGAAGTCGTCGGTCGCGGGATCAAACGGATCGGCCTGCGTGGTCGTGAGACGGAGCGTGAAGTCGCCGGTCACGACGGGGATGCTGGTCAGGCGGCGCCGGTTCGGCGGCGTGGTCCCGGCGTCGGCGGGCAGTTCGCTCACGCTCGGTGTGACCTCGAGCGTGCCGCTGGGCAGGGCCGGCGCGTAGACGACGTAGCCGCGGTTGTGGATGCCGGCGCTGGAGGCCTGGTGCGGCACGCGGATGGACACGACGCCATTGGCCCCGACGGTGAGCACCTCGGGGATGGTGTTGGTGGGATCGACCTGCGGGTTGGCGGCGTTGCCGGTGATCTCGTGCAGGCGTGTGCCGGGCGGGAATGTGGTGGTGACGGTCAGGAACACGCTGCCGGTGGCGAACGAGTCGCTCAGGCCGACGAGGCAGTTGGCCGCGTACCCGCCGGGGTACGACGCGCCCGCAAAGCGCGGCGAGGACTGCTCGAAGACGAAGATGTCGGCCCAGTTCGAATTGAGCGGGAAGAACTGGCCGCGCCCGACCATGTTGGCGTACCGCACGAGCGTTGTCATGCGGTCGTCGAGCACCGGCTGCTGGTTGGCGGGCGTGCCCGGGGCGGACTGGACCTGGCCGTCTTCATCGGGGTCGGGGTTGAGCCCGAGGGCGACGGAAGATCCCTCGCGAGGGAAGAAGCCGTTGGTGCGCGGGATGCCGCGGAAGTTGTGGTAGACGATCGCCGGGCCGGGGCGGAAGAGGATGTAGGCGTGCTGGGTGAGCATCTGCTGGCGGATGGTGGGCGTGGGCGGCATCGACGAGCCGTTGCCGGCCGACCCGTTGTCGTGGCTGTTGACGTGCAGGACACCGATGGTGCCGTTGTTGAACCCGTCGTCGGCGTTGTCGAGGTGGGCGGAGATGGGGTCGGCCCAGTTGCCGAACCCGCTGGCGCCGCCGAGGTTCCGCAGCGAGCCGGCCCCGGAGAGGTCGAGCGAGTCGCGGTTGCCGAACGACTCGCCCGGGCGGGTGTTTCCGTTGGGCTTGCGGATGTAGTTGTCGTAGATGAACTGGTTGCTCTCGGTGCTTTCGCCGAACGAGTACGGCGTGACCATGCGCCCATCGGGCGTGCGCCGGCGTTGGGAGACCGCGGCGTCCCAGTACCCGTCCCAGAAGAACTCGGCGGTGTGCTTGGCGGCGTCGAGGCGGAAGCCGTCGACGCGGTGCACGTCGAGCATGAACTGCGTCCAGCGCATGAGCATCGCGGTGGCGTTCTCCGCCACCGGGTCGCCGGCCATGGGATCGGCGGTGTTGAACGGGTGGATCGTGAACGTGCGCTGCGGCTGGCCGCGGAACCCGGGGTTGACGACCACAGTGCCCGGCAGCGCGGTGTCCGGGTAGAGCGCGGCGTTGGCCGGGTCGGGCTGGTTGCGCACCGTTCCCGCCGGGATGTTCTGCGGATTGCCGGCGGCGATCGGGTGGCGGATGAACTGGTTGTTGGTGGAGTGGTCGATGTCGACCAGCGCGACCAGATCGCCGCGGATGCGGTCGTAGCGGGCCCCGCCTGGGTTCTCGCTCTGGTAGTAGCCGCTGGCGATGCCGTTCTGGAAGTCGCCCCAGGAGTCGGTGGGCTGGAGGTTGCGCCCGCCGGGCGGGTTGGTCCAGAATCCTGGCCAGCCGCCCTGGGCGTGGAAGGTCTGGCTCTCGGTGCGTGCCGAGTTGTGGTTGAGCACGACGTCGAGGTAGACGAGCACGTTGGCGGCATGGAACTCGTCGACGACGGCCTGGAAGTCGCTCGCGGTGCCGTAGGCGGTGGGCGCGCCGGGGCGGCCGAGGTCGAAGCGGTCGAACACGTCGTAGCCGGGGCTGGTGGGGTCGGAGGCGCGTGAGGCGGGCGGGAGCCACGTGCCGCCGTAGCCCGCCATGAAGATGTCGGGCATGCGGTACTCGAGCAGCCGCCACGGCTGCTCATAGGCCTGGAGGATGACGGGGTGGTCCTCGGGCTGCTGGGCGGGGGCCGCGCTCGCGACCATCGCCAGCACGACCGCGGCGCAGGCAACGCCGCGAAGCACCAGAAACGCCGGCGCGAGATGCGACTGCTGCGACATCACCTTCACGATCCACTCCTCTCGCGCGACGCGGGATGCATCGATGCCGCGTCGGCCCCCATCGCATAGCGCGAACACCGCATGGGCAGCGCCGGCGCGCACCCTCACCCCGCGGCGTCGCCGACGCTCCATTATGCCACAGACCCGCGCCCGGCCCAACCCGATCAGAAACCGGGAGAGGCGTTTCGGCTGACGCGGAACCGAGGCGGACGCTCAGCACGAAGCCGGGAAACCAGCCACTCAAGCGGTTGGCGGGTTCTCCGGGCCGGGCATGCCGGACATGCGCGTATCGGGCCCGTCGGTCTGATCGTCCGGCTTTCCGGACCCTCCGCCGGACGGACCGGGCGCAGAACCCGAGGTCGGGCCCGATGCGCTCGGGCCTGTACCGGGGCCTGTACCGGGGCCGGCTCCGGGGGCCGGGCCGGACGGCTTGCTCGGCGGGGCGTACAGCCCGCCGGACGGAACGACGCCCGGGCCGACGAAGCCGCCGCCCATCGGCAGGCCGGCCGCGGCCGGGGCCGCGCGCGGTGCCGGACGCGGCCCGCCCGCAGGACCGCCGGCACCACCGCCCGCCTGTCCCCGCGCCTGGCGCATCGCCATCATCTGCTGGACCTGCTGCATGGGGCTGACGCGGGCCTTGAAGATGTGGTCGCCCAGGCGATCGCGCACCGTCTCGAGCATGTTCGTGAACATGCGGCTGCCCTCGCGCTTGTACGCGATCCGCGGGTCCTGCTGGCTATAAGCACGGAACGAGATCGTGTCCCGCAACTGGTCCATCGCGTAGAGGTGGTCCTTCCACGAGGAGTCCAGCGTGTCGAGCAGCAGGCTGCGCTCAACGAACAGCAGTTCGGGGCGCATGAGGTTCTCGACGCGGGCCCGGATGGCCTGCTCGCGCTCCTCGCCCTCCAGCCAGCGCATCCGGTCGAAGATGCCCTGGCCGAAGCGCTCCTTCAGATGGGCGTCAAGGTCATCGTCCTTGCGGCACTTGAGGGCCGCCTGGATCTCCTGTTCGAGGCGATCGTCCTCGACGGCCTTCTTCGACTCGACGAGCAGTTTCTCGCGGATCTGCTTCGGCGGGATCTTCTTGATCTCGTCCTCGGTCCACTCGAGGCCGTAGCGCCGCCGGGCCCAGTCGCCCAGTTGCTTGAAGGCCGCCTGCGGGCCGCTCTGGATTATGGTGGCCTGGGTCATCTCGACCGCAAAGTCGACAGGATACTCGACCTCACGCCGGTCCCAGAGTTCGCGGACGCGGTCCATGATGAGTTCGGCCGGCGTCTTGGCGTCCTCGCGCCGGTCCTTGACGGCCTCGGCCGCGGCGAGCAGGTCCTCGGGCTTGACCTCGAAGCCGAACTTCCGCTTGGCCCACTCCGAGAGTTGGGCCGCGCCGTAGGACTTGTCCAGGTACGGCGCGATGCCGGAGAGGTCGGCGGCCTCGATCTTCTCCTCCGCGGCGTTGCAGAGCAGCTCGTAGACGTGGCGGCGCTCCTCGGCCCCGCCCTCGCGCAGGTCGGCGGCGTTGATCTCGACGCCGAAGCGGCTCTTGGCCCAGGCGACCAGGCCCGCCGAGTCGAAGTCGACCGCGATCTCGGAGCCCTCCATCGGGATGTACTCGCCGAGGGTGATGTCGATGTTGTGGCGGGCGTCCTCCTTGGCCATCCGCTTGATGGCGTTGATGAGTTCGCCCTCCTCGCGGCTGCGGAGACGCTCGGGCAGGATCGAGCAGTCGAGCTTCTCCTTGGCAAACTCGGCGGCGCACACCGCCGGGTACTCGGGGTCGAGGTACTCCTCGACCGCGTCGTCGATCGAGTCGCCCACGAACTCGAAGATCAGCCCCTTGACGTTGCGGCCTTCGAGCGAGCGCTGACGCAGGCCGTAGAAGTGCTGACGCTGGTGCTCCATGACCTCGTCGTACTCGAGGATGTTCTTGCGGATCTGGAAGTTGCGCTCCTCGACCTTGCGCTGGGCGGCCTCGATGCGCCCGGAGAGCATCTTGCTCTCGATGGCATCGCCCTCCTTCATGCCAAGGCGGGGCAGGATCTTCATCATCGCCTCGCCGCCGAAGAGCTGCATGAGTTCGTCTTCGAGCGAGACGTAGAAGCGGCTGGAGCCCTTGTCGCCCTGACGCCCGGAGCGCCCGCGCAACTGGTTGTCGATGCGCCGGCTCTCGTGACGCTCGGTGCCGATCACGTGCAGCCCGCCCATCTGCTCGACGGTGTCGAACCAGGTGATGCGGTGCAGGAGGCTCCGCCCGCTCGCATCGAGCGCGGTGCGCAGGTCGTCGGCCGACATCGCGTCGATCGACTTCTCGGCGATGAACGTGTGCTTGACGGCCCAGTGGCGGAGCAGGCGCATCTCCAGTTCGCCCAGGTCCATCGAGGCGGCCTCGTCCTTGCGGATGCCCAGTTCGCGCGGGGCGACCTTGCGGTAGACGTTCTCGCGGAGCTGCTCCTCGGTGGACTCGGGGGTGAGCCCCTTGCCGCAGATCTCGCGTCGGAGCCAGTGGTCCAGCAGCGCCTGGCGGGAGCACTTGCCGAGTTTGATGTCGGTGCCGCGCCCGGCCATGTTCGTGGCGATCATGACCGCGCCCAGGTGCCCGGCGCCCTCGACCATGCCGGCCTCGCGCTCGTGCTGCTTGGCGTTGAGGACCTCGTGCTTGATCTGGTACTTCTTCGAGAGGTCCGCGGAGACCTTCTCGCTCCGCTCGACGCTCGTTGTGCCGACCAGGATGGGGCGGCCCACGTCGTGGAAGGTCTTCACCTCGTCGACGATCGACTCCCACTTGTCCTTGGCCCGGAGGAACATCATGTCGGCGTGGTCGACGCGGACGACCTCCTTGTTCGTGGGGATCGAGACGACGTCCAGGCCGTAGATGTCGTTGAACTCCTGGGCCTCGGTGTCGGCGGTGCCGGTCATGCCCGCCAGGCGCTTGTACATCTTGAAGAAGTTCTGGATCGTGATCGTCGCGACCGTCTGCGTCTCCTGGCGGATCGGGACGGCCTCCTTGGTCTCGATCGCCTGGTGCAGCCCGTCGGACCACTGCCGCCCGATCATGGGCCGGCCGGTGAACGTGTCGACGATGACGATGCTCGGCTCGGTCCGTCCCGTCTGCGGATTCGGCGTGGGCATCACCACGTAGTCCTTGTCCCGCTGGTAGACCGCGTGGGCCCGCAGCGACTGCTCGAGCAGGTGCGGCAGGTCCATGTTCTGATCGACGTAGAACGAGCCGATGCCCGCGACCCGCTGGGCCTCGGCCACGCCGTCGTGCGTCAGGTGGCACGACTTGCGCTCCATCTTCACCTCGAAGAACTGCGTGTGCCGGTCGCGATCGGCCTCGAGTTCGGGCAGTTCCTTGCGGGCCGCCTCGAGTTTGGCCTGGATCTCGGGCACGCGGGACTTGTCGCGGACCTGGCGAACATCGCCCTCGAGGCCCTTGATCCGCTCCTTGCAGGCGGTGACGCGGTCCTCGGCCTCGGTCCAGGGCTTCTGCTTGTCGACCAGGTGCTTGGCGAGTTTGTTGGCCATGTCGTAGCGGGGCGAGTCCTCGTGGGCCGCGCCCGAGATAATCAGCGGCGTGCGGGCCTCGTCGATGAGCACGCTGTCGACCTCGTCGACGATGGCGAACTGGCGGGCCCGCTGGACCTGGGCCTCGGCCTGGCGCTTCATGTTGTCGCGGAGGTAGTCGAAGCCGAACTCGGCGGTCGTGCCGTAGACCACGTCGCAGACGTACATGCGGCGCTTCTCGTCCTCGCCCTGCATGTGCTGGGGGTGGATGGCCCCGACGGTCAGGCCCAGCCAGTAGAAGTACGGGAAGACCCAGTCGCGGTCACGCTGCACGAGGTAGTCGTTGACGGTGACGACGTGCACGCGCTGACGCCCGACGCACGCGAGGTAACACGCCAGCGGGGCGACGATGGTCTTGCCCTCGCCGGTCTTCATCTCCGAGATCTTGCCCTGGCTGAGCACCATGCCGCCGATGAGCTGCACATCGAACGGGCGGCTACGGAAGGGCGGGCGGCTCTCGGGCTGCCAGGTGCGGGCCCACTCGTAGATCGCCAGCGGGATGGGCGTCGTGACCCAGCCCGCGATCTCGCCCTTGTTGCCCATCAGGTCGCCGGTGGGCTGGCTGGGCTCCTTGGCGTCCATCTCGGCCTTGGTCTTGTCGTAGATGGCCCGCACGTCCGCCGGCATGACCGACGGGTCGAACTTGTGCTCCGGGCTGAAGAGTTTGCGGATGCCGACCGCCCGGTCCATCACTTCGCGGGCGACGGCGAAGGCCTCGGTCTGGAGGTCGTCGAGCTTCTCGCCCTTGTCGAAGCGGTCGCGGAAGGCCTTGACCTTGGCGCGGAGGGCGTCGTCGTCGAGTTTCCGCATCTCCGGCTCAAGGGCCGAGATCTGCTGGGTGCGGGTGGTGTACCGCTTGACGAAGCGGTCGTTTCGCGTGCCGATGATCCGGTTGAGGATCGGGCCGATGAGGGGAATGTCCTGCTTGCCTGACATGGGTCGCCTTTCGCGGGCCGTCCTGCGCCGGGCCGAGGGCCGCGCGGGAGGGCGCCGATTGGCCGCGCGGCGGGGCGCGGCCGGTTGGTCTGGAATGGTGTGAATCGAACCGGTGTGGGTCGCGCCGCGACAAACGCGGGCGAATCGACGCGGCGGGCGTCGCTCGGTGATCCGGGAACGCACTGATCACGAGCGACGGGTCGCCCGGCCATGGCTCGGAGCGGGTTCGCTCCGGCGAGGCCGCTTACACCGTCGGAGGCGGCATGTCGAGCAGGTGCCACCCGAGGGCGGGGGCGTGCTTGACGCCCGGCTCTTCGCCCGCTTCGGGGGCGGGCGGCGCGATGGCCGCGGTGGCGAAGTCGGCAACGGGGACGGGGGCGACGACCGGCTCGTCGCGGTCCTCGTCCTGCTCGCCCAGGTTCCGGACGGCCCGGACGAGGGCGTCGGAAAGGAGGCGGACGGCCGCGGCCTCGGTGGCGACGGAGCGGGTCACGGGCCCAAGCGTCTCGGCGCGGGCCGAGGCGGCGAGGGCGACCAAGACGACCAGCAGCGCGGGCACCGCGCGGGGGCCTGGCCTGGGGCCGGCCTCGGCACGGGCGTCGGGGACAGCCCGGACGCCGGCTCGGTCTGGGTTCTGGCGATTCACCACTATGAGTATCGACCGTTCGGGGGTCGGAGGCAAACGCGGGTCGGGCGGGCCGAGGGGTCAACCGGAGCGGGAGGGGCACACGGACGCCGAACGGGGCGGGATCGCCGCTTGGCGTGGGATCATTGGGAACTCGGCTGCTTCCGGTTCGATTCCCGAGGGCGGCTGGCGCGGTCCGAAAACCTGAGGCGTGATCGGATGTCGCGAGCCGAGCGGGGTCAGGGTGGGTGGATGGCGGCGCCGGCGCGGGTGAGGAGTGAGGCGGCGCGGGTTGGGCGGCGGGCGCAGGACGGGGTGGGGTGTGCGGGAGGTTGGGCGTCTGGGGGCACGCTGGATTGTGTGTGGGGGTCGGGCTGGACGCCGCGGTGAATTGAGTGTGGGTGAGGTGGTTGGCGTGGGGTTGCAGGAGGCGGCGGGGTGGTTGTGCGCGGGGGTGCGGGGGTGGGAGCGATCGGCGCGGCGGCGGCGCGGGGGGTGGGGGTGGTTCGCGGGGAGGGGGTTGGTGCTGGTTTTTCGAGCGGCGGCTGCGCCGCCGACACAGGTTGCAAACCTGTGCCACCTGGGGGCGTGCCACCTGGACGCATCGGCGGCTGCGCCGCCGACGCAGGTTTGAAACCTGTGCCACCTGGCGTGGTGGCGCGGAGGAGGGAGGCGGCGGCGCGGCGTTGTTCGATGGGGTCGGGGGATGTGGCCGCGAGTTCGGCGAGGGTGTCGAGGGCGAGGGTGCGGAGGGTGTGGTTCCGGATGGCGTCGACGGTGGCGAGGGTGCGGTGGAGCGTGTCGAGGGCGGCGGTGACGGCGGCGGAGGCGGCCAGTTCAGGAGATCGGTGGCGGAGAGGTTGAGGGCGCGGAGGAGGAGGAGGAGAAGGGGGCGTCGGCGGGGGCGGGGAACCGCGATCGGCTCTGCCTGAAGGATCGCCGGCGCGGACGGCGTCGGAGGAGATGGCGTCGAGGATGCGGGCCTCGGCGGGGGTGAGGGGAGCGGCGTCCACGAGGCTATTGTACGGTGTGTGATTGGATTGTCAAGCGGATTGTGCGGCTTCTGGATGGCTTAGGAGCGCGACGGCGGCGGGCCGGGCGGGGCTCCCCGGTTGATCGGCACCGACTTGCTCCGAGGACTTCGCAAGTCGGTGGTACGGTCGGGAGTCGGTGCCACCTCGCCGCAACTCGTATACTCGCGTTGTGGAATCACAGCCGCAAACGGTTCCTGAGCTCGTGGGCCCGAAGCCACCGCCATCCGTGCAGAGGCGGTTGCTTGAGTTGTGGTCCTTGTTGGAACCCGGACTGCTGCCGCTGTTTGAGGTGACCGCTCGCACTTGGTCGGTGTTCGAAAAAGGCTGGTACATCAAGTGCTTCCTTAAGCCGATTCGACGGCTTGCTCAGAGTCTTGTGGCCGAGCGTGAGTTGCTGTTATTGGTGTCGAACTTTTCAGAGCAGCAACCGCGCGCTACCGAGTTTGCTCGTCGCTGCATCGACGTCGAGGGAGGCCGACTCGATCCCATCGTCCTGATTGGCCACACGGATTCCGAGGGATCAAACAAGCTGAAGAAGTGGGGCGTCGAGCAACAGCTGTCAGTGCTTCCGATCTTGATCGCCAAGGATGCTGACCTATCCGACGAGCATCTTCAGCGTACGTTGTGCTCTGAGTTTTTTTCGAGGGATCCGTTCGACGTTGTTTCGCCCGTCACAGATGACGCCCAGTTTTATGGACGGCGGGATGAAGCACTGGATTTTGCACGCACGATTACGTTCAATCGCATTCGGTCGTGTTTCGGAATTCGCAAGATCGGCAAGACCTCGTTCATCAGTCGCGTCACTAATCTCATTCGCACGGAACGTTCCGCAATCGTAGTCTTTGCGGATTGTTCTCGCGATGCGATTAACGTGATGAGCCCCGGCCAGTTGCTTGTGTCGCTTGCGAGCGCACTGCAGCAAGCGTCCCTGACCCCCGACCTCTATGCGACGCCGAGAAGCGTCGCCGCAGAGTACGAACTCGAACGAGCGGGCGATGAGCTCCTTGGGATGATCGAGAGGCTTCAGCATCCCATCGTGATCGCATTTGACGAGCTTGACTATATTACGCCCTCAAGCCCGACTCGATCTGCCCACTGGAACGCGTCCTTCTGCGCGTTCTGGAGGGCGTTTCGAGCAATTTATCAGGAGGCCGTTCGGCAGAATCGAAGGATGGCGCTAATCGTCAGCGGCGTCTCTAGTCGTTGGTTTACGGAGGAGTCCATCGGAGGCGTCGAGAACGCAGCATTGCACTTCGTGCCCGAGGAGTACCTCGGGGCGTTTGCTCGCGACGCTTCCGTCGCCATGATCCAAAGACTGAGCCGCCAAGTGGGCCTGCGGTTCAGCGCCTCAGACCTGACGGTGATCGCCTCCACTTGTGGCGATCTGCCGTTCTGGCTCCGAAAGGCGTGTTCCTTCATCCACCGCCGAGTCGAGATTAGTCGTCGCCCACTGGAACTCTCCAGTAGTGAATTGCGCAACGTGCTAAACGAGTTTGTTCGCACGGAGGGTCAGACTCTCGCTCACCAGGCCTTCGCCCATCTTTGTAGGCTCTATCCCGAGCTAAGAGGAGTGCTTCAGGCATCAATCGACGGCGACGTGACCGGGCAGTCCCAACGGCACTTGCTGGCACTCGCGCGGTACGGCCTGGTTGACCCCAGGCGCGGTCACGCGGTGGCTGGCGAGATGGCCGAGCGAGGCTTGCGGTCATTTCTTGCCGAGAGCACCGCCAGCATCGCGGTGCCGGAAGCCTCCGACTCTGTGCGGTCTGCTGTTGATCAATGGGCGGAAGACTTAGCCGTGATCGGAAAGCGGCGCAACGTGATTGAAAACGAACTCAGAAGCATGCTTCGCACTTTGCTCCGCCAACACGCTTTGCAGCACTCTGATAAACCAACTGTAAAGCAACTCATTGAGGCATGTGTCCCGGAACAACGAAAGCGAGCCCTTGCCAACGAGGCTGCTTCGACGATCATGGAAAAGCTGTATTGGCTTGAACTCCATTCGATTATCATGAAGTACTGGAGTGTCTTTGATCGCATTTTTGTCGACAAGTCGCAGCTATCGCATCACATGAGTATCGTGAACGAACGACCTGATGCGCACGCGAAGACATTTGATCCGGCGGACTTGGCGCTTTGGCGGCGTTCGCTCTCTTGGCTGGAAGAGAAAGTACTAGTCGCTTAGCCACTCGCATTGGCACGCGTCGCTCGCGGTCAGTGGCGCGGGGCTGCTCGGTGCAGCTGGCGGTCGACGCGTTGGGTGCTGTTCGTTCGGCGACTACAAGTGAATCATCCTTCCCTCGCTCCCCAGGGCCGCTTCGTGGACGGCTTCGTGCATGGTCGGGTGGGCGTGCATGGTGACGATGAGTTCTTCGCTGGTGGCTTCGAGGCGGCGGGCGAGGGTCATCTCGGCGATGAGTTCGGTGGCCTGGTCGCCGATGATGTGGGCGCCGAGGATCTCGCCGCGCGGGAGGCCGCGGATGATCTTGACGAAGCCCTTCTGGTGGAGTGAGGCGATGGCCTTGCCGTGGGACTGGAAGGGGTACTTGCCGACCTCGTAGTCGGTGCCCTTCTTGAGTCCCTTGGCGATGAGGGCCTGCTCGGTGAAGCCGACGGAGGCGACCTGTGGGTTGCAGTAGGTGCAGCCGGGGATGACGGAGTAGTCGATGGGGATGGGCTCGTGGTGGGCCTTGGGGTCCTTGCGCCAGGCGAGGCGTTCGACGCAGGTGATGGCCTCTTCCATGGCGACGTGGGCGAGCCAGGGTGGGCCGATGACGTCGCCGACGGCGTAGATGCCGTTGAGATTGGTTTTGTAGTCGATGGGCTCGCTGGTGGTCTTGCCGGGCTGGTAGTCGGTCTTGATGTGGTCCTTGACGGTTTCGAGGCCGAGGGAGGGGTCGAAGAGGCCGTCGAAGCGGCCCTTGACGCCGATGGCCAGCAGGACGCGGTCGGCCTCGAGGGTTTCCTTCTTTGAGTCGTCGGCCTTGCCGTCCTTGAAGGGGGCGATGGTGACCTTGACGCCGGACTTGGTTTTTTCGACGCTGGTGGCGGTGAAGCCGAGGCGGAAGTCCATGCCGGACTTCTTGTAGATCTTCTCGAGTTCCTTGGAGACGTCGTGGTCCTCGACGGGCAGAACGCGGTCGAGGAGTTCGACGACCGTGACCTTGGTGCCGAAGTTCATGTAGAAGTAGCCGAACTCCATGCCGATGGCGCCGGCGCCGATGACGATGAGGGACTTGGGCTGGTCCTTGTTGAACATGGCCTCGCGGGCGCCCCAGATCTTGTCGTTGTCGAACCTGGCGAAGGGCAGGTCGCGGGCGACCGAGCCGGTGGCGACGAGGATGTTGGTGGCGGTGATGGTCTCGCGGGGCTTGGCGGCGGGCTCGGCGGGTGCGTCGGTGCGTTCTTCGGTGACCTTGCAGTCGTGGATGGCGATCTGGCAGGGGGTGGCCTGGGGGCCGTCGCCCTTGCGGGGGGCGGTGATTTTGGCGGAGCCGACGATGTATTCGATCTTGTTCTTCTTGAGGAGGTACTCGACGCCCTTGTTGAGCTTGCCGGCGACGTCGCGGCTGCGGCCAATGACCTTTGACCAGTCGAAGGCGACCTCGCCCTTGATGGAGAGGCCCCAGACGTCGCGCTCGGCGAGTTTCTCCATGAGTTCGGCGTTGGCGAGCAGGGCCTTGGAGGGGATGCAGCCCCAGTTGAGGCAGACGCCGCCGAGTTTGGCGCGTTCGACGCAGGCGACCTTGAGGCCGAGCTGTGCGGCGCGGATGGCGCCGACGTATCCGGCGGGTCCGCCGCCGATGACGACGAGATCGAAGTGGCGATCGGGCACTGGAGAGTCCTTTCAGAGGTAGCGGGCGGGAGTATAGGGGAGGGGGTTTGGGGGGTTGGGTGCATCCGTTCGGGGCGTGCGAGCGGACACGGGGGTAGAGTCTGGCGGTGCCGGGGTCCGCGCGGGCGCGGAGGCTATTCGTGTGCCGGGGCGGACGGCGACTGGAAGTGCCTTGGCCGCGTTTGTGATTTATGGCGTGCTGGTGTGGTGGCTGGCGTTTGCCTGGCGGGGGTCGTGGCGCGCGTGGGCGGCGCCGATCGTCGGGCTGCTGGGGATCGTGCTGGTCGCGTGGCTGCACCTGAAACTCAGCGAGTGGACCCACGGCAGGATCTATCTGCGGGCGCTGCAGGTGCTGCTGTACCCGTACGGCGTGCTGGTGACCGCGGTCGGGCTGTTCATCGCGGCGATCCCGGCGACGCCGGTGGGGCGGCGGGACGGGCTGTGCCACGCGTGCCGGTACGACCTGCGGGGGCGGACCGAGCGGGACGCGGTGTGCCCGGAGTGCGGGGCGCGGGTTTTGGGGCCGGGGGAGCGGGGAGTGCGGGGGCGTGAGGCGGATCGCTCGGGTTGATGGTTCGTGGCTGCGCTGCGGGCACGGGTTGGAATCGCTGTTGACCAAGGGCTTTAGCCCCGCGCCAACCTCCAGACGATCCCCAGACCCAGCGTCCCCAGCGGCAGGATGGCCAGCACGAGCCACTGGATCGCGCTGGACTCGCCGGGTGAGAGGGGGCGGATGGTGGCGACCGAGCCCGCGGCGGCCGAGCGGGCGATGAAGTCCTCCTGGGCGGCGAGCCAGAAGACGGATGCCTCGAAGAGTTCGCTGTTGCCGGGGAAGGTGGGCACGACGCGCCCGCCGACGACCTCGGAGCGGGAGGCGATGGCGTCGAAAAACCAGCCGTTGGCCCCGACCACGACGAGGCGTTGCGGGCGGGACAGGAACGGGGCGGTGCGCTCGACGGCGGCGGCGAGCAGCCACCGGCCGCTGGTGTCGTCGCCGAGGCTTGCGTCGGGCGTCGGGGGCTGCAGGACGCGCGAGCGCTGCTCGGCGGGGATCTGCCAGTAGGCGAGCCACTGGGCCTCGCCCCAGGTCTGGGCGGCGGTTTCTTCGATCAGGGGCGTGATGGTGGTGCGCACGCCCTGGGGCGGGTCGCGGCGGTCGAGCGGGACGGCCCAGCGGAAGGCGATGGCGAGGTTGGCGGCGGCGGCGGCGATGGGGTTTGCGGTGCTGCCTTCGGCGGGCGTCGCTCCCCCACTGCTCGCGTTGCTGCTCGTTGGTGTTGTTGGCGTACGTGAGGCGACGGATTGGACGACGCGGTCGGTGTCGACGAAGCGCCGGCCGTTGAGGATGCGCTCGGTCAGGAGCGGGCGGCCGGAGTCGGCGGCGAGGCCGAACTGGCTCAGGAACGTGGTTGCCTCGTCGGCGGCGCCGAAGGCAGGGAGGGTGGAAGGGGCGATGGAGAGCAGGATGGATTCGCCGCGATCGGCGAGGCGGCGGAGGGTGGTGCCGAGGCGTGCGACGCGGTCGGCCCCGGAGAGACCCGATGGTCCGCTGGAGCCGGACGCGCTGGAGGTGCCAAGAGCGACGTAGACGACCGGGCGGGTGGCCGTGGGGTCGAGGGCGGTGAGTGAGGGCGGCTCGGGCTCGGCGACGATTCGCCACTCGACCACGTCGATGCGGCGCAGGGCCAGGCGCGCGACCAGGGCCGTCATCGCGTTCTGCTCGAGCAGGCGCAGGTCCTCGGCGTGAACGAGCACGACGATCGGGGCGCGTGGGCTGGCCAGCGAGGCGAGGGCGGAGGTGATGAGGTCCTCGGCCTGGGCGCCGATGTCGGCCCGGGCGCCGTCGACGGTCTCGGGGATGGACGCGGGGAAGAGCGTGTCGAACGCGACGGCGGTCACGCCCGTGGGCGAGACAACCAGCACGGCCTGCACGCCCTCGAGCACCCGGGCGACGCGGACGATGTCGGGCGTGCGGATGGCGTCGGCCCGCTCGGCGGCGATGGCGATCGGGGCCCGACCGATGCGGGCCTGCTCGGACCAGGTGCGGGCCCGCGTGCGGGCGGCGTCGGCGATGTCGGGGACCGCGGCCATGTCGGCCAGGGCGGTTGAAAGCGTCTGGAGTTCGCTTGCGAGGCGGGCCAGGACGCGGCGGGCGACCATGGTCGCGGTGTCGATGGGCGGGACGTTCAGCCCGCCGGCAGCGCCAAGGTCGTTGCGGATCGCGCCGGCGGCGGTGCGGGTGTCGGAGGCCAGGGCGCGGGCGACGCCGGCGTATTCGGCGAGGCGCTGGCGGGCCGCGGCGTTGGCTGGTGAGTTGGCGTCCGGGGCGGCGACGATGGCGGCCTGGGTGTCGCGGAGGCCCTCGTCGAGGCGGTCGAGCAGGGCGGCGCCGCGCTCGAGTTCATCGGCGGCCTCGGCGAGGCTCTGGCTGGCGGCGTCGAGGGCGGGGCGGTCGCGCGCGACCAGGCGTTCGAGCAGGTCGGTGTATTCCGGGCCCGCGGGGTCGTCGATCCAGGTGACCTGCACGCGTCCGGTCCGGGCCATGGCGTCGAGCACGTCCGCGACGCGGGTGCGGACCTGGCGGTCGGCGGAGGCGGCCCCGGCGATGGCGATCTCGTAGCCGGGCTCGAGCGAGTCGAGCACGGCACGGGTGCGCGGGGCGAGGCGGTGCTCGCCGGTGGCGGTGACGTCGGCGACGACGCGGAGGCGTGGGTCCAGGGCGATGAGGTTGGCCAGGGCGGTCCAGATGAGGGCGAAGGCGACGATGGCGATGGCGGAGAGGCCGTAGAGGAGGCGGCGGGTGGAGGCGGAGCGACGGGCTGGAAAGCCCGTCCCCCTCGTGTTGTTGGAAGGACGGGCTGGAACGCCCGTCCCCCTCGCTTGGCTTGGTTTCTGCTTGCTCATCGCCACCTCCGGCTTTCAACGGCGACGTGGGTGAGCATGAGCACGAAGGCGGAGGCGGAGAGGAAGAACACGATGTGGGCCGAGTCGATGACGCCACGTGCGAAGTCGGTCACGCGGGCGGAGATCGAGAGGGAGCGGAGGGCGTCTCCCCAGGGCTGGGGGACCTGGTCGGCGGCGACGGAGGAGACGAGCAGGATGGCCAGGATGGTCATGAAGGTGCCGAGGAAGGCGAGGGTCTGGCTGCTGGTCAAGGCCGAGGCGAGCGTGCCCAGGGCGAGGTAGAGGCAGCCGGTGAGGATGAGCGAGAGGTAGCCGGCGGCGATGGGGCCGATGTCCGGCGGCGGGTCGCTGGCGTAGAAGAGGATGGCGGGGAGGGCCAGCGTGGGCACGAGCATGGTGGTGAGGAACGCGACCGCGGCCAGGTACTTGCCCAGCACGATGGCCAGATCGGGCACCGGGGCGGTCATGAGCGACTCCATGGTGCCGGAGCGGAGTTCGTCGGCCAGAAGGCGCATGGTGATGGCGGGGCAGACGGGCAGGAGCAGGAACGTGGAGACCCCGAAGAAGGTTCGGAGCGTGGCGGCCGAGCCGGGGGCGAGCGAGCCGACGAGGAAGACCACGCCGGAGAGGAAGAGGTAGAGCGCGATGACGATCCACCCAACGGGGAGTCGGAAGAGCGCGGCGTACTCGCGGGCGGCGATGGTGAGGGGGAGTGGCATGGTTGCTCGCGGGGTCCACCACGGAGGCACGGAGACACGGAGGGAGGCAAGTTGGTCAGGGCGCGGACTCGATGAGGTCGATGAACAGGCGTTCGAGGGATGTGGATTCGAGGTGGAGTTCGCGGAGGGGCACGCCCGCGGTGGACGCGGCGGCGGCGAGGGGCTCGCGGATGTCGCCCGCGCCCTCGATGCGGGCCCGGGTCCACGAATCGGGCAGTGACGTGAGCGTGACGGAGGCGTCGGGGGCGACGCGCTCGAGCCACGCGGGCGACGCGGCCTTGAACTCGACCACGCACGCGGGCTTGACGCGGCCCCTGGAGAGGTCCGCCGGGGGGCCGTCGGCTCGCACCTCGCCGCCGGCGATCACGATGACCCGGTCGCAGGTCCGCTCGACCTCGGCCAGGATGTGGCTGGACACGAGGACGGTGCGCCCCTCGGCCAGGTCGCGCACGAGGCGGCGGGTGTGGACGATTTGGGTCGGGTCCAGGCCGTTGGAGGGCTCGTCGAGGATCAGGACTTTCGGGTCGTGCAGCATGGCGGCGGCCAGACCCACGCGCTGGCGGAAGCCCTTCGAGAGGTGCCCGACGCGACGGCGGCGCACGGTCCGGAGTTCGCAGCGGTCGATGCAGCGGTCGATGGCCCGGCGGCGGTCGGCGCGCGGCATGCGCCACAGGCGGGCCCGGTGGTCCAGGTATCCCTGGACGCTCATCTCGGTGTACAGCGGGGCCGACTCGGGGAGATAACCAATCTGGCGGCGGGCTTCGAGCGAACGGGAGATGGTGTCGTGCCCGCAGACCTCGATCCCACCCCGGTCCGGGGGGAGGAAGCCGGTGATCATCCGGATGGTGGTGGACTTGCCGGCCCCGTTCGGCCCCAGCAGCCCGGCCACCCGACCCGGCTCCAGGTCGAAGGAGACCCCCCGGACGGCCCGGACGCGCCCGAACGACTTGTGGACTTCCCGGACCGAGATCATGTGGACCACAGTACCGCGTCCCGAGGTGCCGATGTCAAGTACGCCAAATCGGTGGAACCGGTCCGGTCGGGGACGCGGACGGGGCAGAACCCCGATCGCGGGCCTGAAATGTTGCTGACGCCTCGTGCGTAGGATCGGTGATAGGGGGCGGCCCGGGCAGGTTCCGGGGCCGACCGAACCCATGAGCGATGTCGATCGACCCAAGTTGTTGATCCTTCGCGGGCGCCACGTGAAGCCCGATGACGCTCGGTACGCGCTCTCGGACCGGTACGAGGTCGTGACGGATCACGCGGCCGACGCCCCGATCGGGGGGGATCGCGTGGATGCGGTGTTGGTCGATGCCGAGGCGCTGCCGGCGGTTCGGACGCTGGGGGGCGTGCCGCTGTCGCAGGTGCTGCTGGATTCGATCGGCGAGGGCGTGTGCCTTGCGGAGGGCGACGGGCGGGTGCTGTGGTCGAACCGGTTCTACGACTCGCTGCCGGAGGAGGTCCGGCGGGGGATGGCGGGGGTGTGCATCGAGTCGTCGGCGTGGCTGCGGGACCACCCGACCGCGGGCGGGGCGGCGGGGCCGGCGCCAGCGTCGTGCAAGTTTGAACTCGTCTCGGGTGGTTCGAAGGGGGCGGCCTCGGAGCGGGTGTACGAGGTGTTCGTTTCGCCCGTGATCGCCGCGGGCACGACGGAGGGCTCGCGGGTCGAGCGTCTGGCGGTGCTGGTGCGTGACGTGACCGCGGCGTCGCGGATGAAGGCGAAGATGGACGCGATCAGCAAGGCCGGGGCGGAACTGGTCCGCATCGAGGCCGACGCGATCCGCAAGAAGAACGTTGTTGAGCGGCTCTCGACGCTCGAGCAGAAGATCGTGCGGCATACGGCGGAGCTGCTGGCGTTCGACCGGCTGGTGATCCGGCTGATCGACGAGCCGAGCCGTCGCCTGGAAGTGGTGATGTCCAGCGACGGACAGCCGAAGCGTGAGATGGAGTGCTACGCGGAGCCGGAGGGCAGCGGGATCGTGGGGCGTGTGGCGGCGACGGGGTCGGCGTATCTGTGCCGCGACTGCCGCCTGGATGAGAACGCGGTGTATTCGAGCGAGGACGCCCGGAGTTCGCTGACGGTGCCGCTGATGCTGCACGACCGGCTGCTCGGGGTGATGCAACTGGAGTCGAAGCAGGCGTCGGCGTACACGGACGAGGACCTGCAGTTCCTTGAGATCTTCTCGCGGCATGTGGCGGTGGCGTTGCACATGCTGGACCTGCTGATCGTCGAGCGTTCGGCGGTGAACCAGAGCGTGACGGGGCGCGTCGAGGGCGAACTGGATGAGCCGCTGGCCGATCTGGTGGGCGAGATCCAGTGGCTGGACCAGGCGGCGGCCGCGGCGCCGGAGATGGCCAGCCACGTGGCGCGGATCCGGGCGGATGTGGAGTCGATCCGCAGCCGCGTGCGTGAGTGCGCGACGGGGCCGCAGACGCTGCTGGGCGTGGACCGGGCCTTGGCGGCGCGCGAGAAGGACCCGGTGCTGCTGGGGCGGCGCGTGCTGATCGCGGACAACGAGGAGAAGATCCGGCGGATCATCGCGGACGTGCTGACCAATCGCGGCTGCCGCGTGACGATCGCGGGCAGCGGCGGCGAGGCGATCGCGCTGCTTGAGAAGGCGGGCGCGGGCGCGGTGGACGCGTACGAGCTGGTGCTGTCGGACATCAAGATGCCGGACCACAACGGGTACGAGGTGTTCGCGGCGGCGCGGGTCGGCTGCCCGGCGGCGCCGGTGATCCTGATGACGGGCTTCGGGTACGACCCGCACCACTCGATCGTGCGAGCGAGCCAGGAGGGTCTGCAGAGCGTGCTGTTCAAGCCTTTCCAGGTTGAGCGGCTGGTGGACGAGGTGCGCAAGGCGCTGGGGGGCGAGAACGCGTCGGCATGAAACCCACTTGGAGCCATCGATGACGAGCGAAGCCGTGATCGACATGCTGCAGTCGGAGCCGTTCGTGCCGTTCCGGGTGGTCACCAGCAGTGGGCGGGCGTACGACGTGACCAATCCCGATCTCGTCGTGCCGATGAAGAGCCGGATCTTCATCGCACTTGCGGATGACCGCAGTGTGATGGTGTCCTACCTGCACGTTGCGTCGATCGAGACCTTGGAGAACGGGCACGCGAAGCGAGCCACGCGCCGACGCCCTCGCGGCAAGTAGCGCGATCCGCCGCATGTTGCCGGGCTGCCCTTCGCGGCAGCGCACGTCACGACGCCGTCATCAGGCGGCGGGCCGTCTCAACCACGTTTCGCCCGATGTTCCGGGCCATGTCGGCCTTCTTGGCGTCCTTCATCGCGCCGCTGTCGTCGAAGGCCTGGTCGGCCCCGCTCAGGGCGTACATGTCGGGCAGGACGATGGTGCGGATGTTGCCCAGGACGTAGCGGACCTGCTGCAGGCCGCGGTAGCCGCCCATGGCGCCGGCGGAGGCCGCGACGAGGCCCGCGACCTTCCCCGCGAAGGCCAGCAGCGGCGGCTGGTTCGGCTCCGGGCGGCTGGCCCAGTCGATGGCGTTCTTGAGCAGCGGGGTGAACGAGGAGTTGTACTCGGGGCAGGCGATCAGGAACCCGTGGTGGTCGATGAGCAGTTGCTTGAACGCTTTGGCCCGCTCGGGGAGGCCGGAGCGTTCTTCGAGGTCGCCGTTGTAGATCGGCATGTCGTAGTCGCGCATGTCGATGAGCGTGAGTTTGCCGTCAGCGGCGGCGACGCCCTCGGCGGCGACGCGGAGGAGTTTGGTGTTGAGCGATTCACGCCGGGCGCTGCCGGAGAACGCGAGGACTTTGACATCGGGCATGGCGGGCTCCTTGGGGACGCCCGTAGGGTATCGGCGCGGGCGGGGTGCGTTGGCCCGCTGCCGGAAATGGAGCCTCGTTGCGACCGGGGTGGCTGGCGCCTATGGCCCGCGTGAGCCGGTGGGGCTGGGGACCATGCCGGGCGCGATGTGGGCCTCGCCGCCGACGCCCTCTCGGACGCGGCGCGCGGTGGTGACGATTTCAACGACCTGGTGGCGTTCTCCCTCGGCGCGGGTGGTGGCGCGGTCGCCGAGGGGCACGCCGTCGCTGACGGCAACCACGTGGAGGTTGTCCCAGGGAACGCCGGCGTCGACGAGGGCCTCGGCGACGGCGAGGGCCCGCTCGAACGAGAGGTGCATGCCCTCGCGTTCGTTGCGGAAGACCTCGAACGGGCTGGCGTGCCCGCGGACCTCGATGACGTAGGCCAGGTCGTGGATCTCGGCGGCGACCTGCTCGGCGTGCTCGCGGCCGACGGCCGAGATGGCCGAGGACCCGAAGGCGAACTCCACGACGCCGCTGGGGACGTAGAACTCGGTCGGGGCCTGGGCCTGGACGGCGTCGTACTGCCCGTCCTGGCCCTCGTCGACGGCGTTTCCCAGGTGGCCGGAGCGTTCGCGCATGCGCTGGACGAGGCGCTGCTCGTTGGGAAGCGTGGAGTTCGCGCTGACGGGGTTGTTGAACGCGGAGCGGATGGCCAGGGCGAGGTCGACATTGGCGACGGTGGGCTGGCCGCCGAACTCCTCTTTGCCGCCGATGCCGCCGGAGGTGTCCTCCTTGAGGTTCATGGCGAGCAGGATGACGAAGAACGCGAGCAGGAGGCTGAGGTTGTCGGCGTAGGAGACGAGCCACTCGGGCGCGCCACCGCCGGCTTCCTCGCATGCGCAGTGTGCGGGTCCCTTGGGCTTGTCCTGCTTCTCGTCGTGCTCGCTCATGCGGGGTTCCCGGAGTGGCGGGTCGGGTCGCGGTTCAGGCGGCGGCCTGCAGTTTGACCCGGGCCGCGGCGGGGATGAACGCCAGCAGGCGGTCGGTGGTGACGCGCGGGTTGTCGCCGGCCTGGATGGAGAGGATGCCCTGGATCATCATCTCGCGTGAGAGGATCTCTTCTCCGGATCGCAGGGCCAGTTTGTCGCCCATCGGGCCGGCGAACACGTTGGCGACGATGGCCCCGTACAGCGTTCCTACGACCGACAGGGCGAGCATCTCACCCATGAGTTCGATCGATCCGCCGAGCGAGCCGAACATGCCGATCTGGCCCAGAAGTGTGCCGATCAGGCCCCAGGCAGGGCCGTAGGTTTTGATCGAGTCGAAGAGTTTCTTGGCGGACTTGTGGCGGTCCTGCATGGCGAGGATCTCCATCCGCAGGTTGGCCTCGACCGCGCCGGGGTCGACGCCATCGACGGCGGCCTTGAGGCCGGCGGCCAGGAACCGGTCGTCGAGGGCTTCGATCTCGGACTCGAGGGCGAGGATGCCGTCGCGACGGGCCTTTTCGGAGAGGCGGCCGAAGAGTTCCACCATCTGGGCGGGGCTTTTGGCCTTGTAAAACGTGAAGGCCTTCATGTAGCCCGGCACCTTCACGATCTTCTCGAGCGGGATCGCCATGAAGGCCGCCCCGATCGAGCCGCCGATGACGCTGATGACGCCCTCGACGGACCAGAAGATCATCAGGTCGCCCTTGGACGCGAGCCAGCTCACCCACACGAGGGAGACCACGCCGAGGACCGTTCCGATGACACTGGCCTTGTCCATGGCCGCTCCTGCCGTTGTGCACGACG
This sequence comes from Phycisphaerales bacterium, assembly GCA_041401985.1. Taxonomy (GTDB): domain Bacteria; phylum Planctomycetota; class Phycisphaerae; order Phycisphaerales; family UBA1924; genus JACKHA01. The sequence continues at coordinate 20,355 of JAWKTE010000005.1, read as the reverse complement.
CCCAGCGCTGCCGGGCGTCGGCGGCTCCAACCGCCGAGAACCCGAGTGGGTCATCGGCGCGCCGACGGCGCGGGTTGGGCGTGGCGTGACGCGCGGGGCTGACGCCTGGGGGGGCTGTTCCGTTTGTGAGGGTGGGCGCCGGGGACGGATGGGCGGGTTGGGAGCGGGCGGTCCGAGAACCGGGGCGGTTTGGTCGGGCTCCGGTTTCGGCGTGTCACGCGCCCGGGAACAGCGCCTCGAGTTCGCTGGCGAGGCGAGCGGCGGCCTGGCCGATCGCGGTTGCCCAGTCGCCCGTGTCGGGCGTCCTGGGATACAGCACGGCGCGGCTGGAGTTCACGATCACGCCGGCGTCGGCGGGGCCGGTGGCTGCTGGGCGGACGAGGCGTCGAACGTGGTCGAGCGTGCCGCCCTGGGCGCCGTAGCCGGGGACGAGGAAGAGCGTGTCGGGCATGAGTCGGCGGAGGGCCACGCCCTCCTCTGCCTTGGTCGCGCCGACAACTGCGCCGACCGGGTTGGAGCGGCGTGAGTGGGTTGATGGCGCGGCTTGCATCCCGGGTTGCGGGGCGGGCTTCGGCTCGGTTCCTGGCTCGGGCGGTGGGGTTCGGGCCGCTCCGAGGTCGCGCACGATCTGGGCGACCATCCCCCCCACTGTTCGTCCATCGGCGAGCGCGGGCGACTGGACCTGGTCGCCGCCGGGGTTTGATGTTCTGACGAGCACGAACACGACCAGGCCGGCGTCGAGATACGGCTCGATCGTCTCCGCGCCGAGATATGGACTGACGGTGATGGCGTGGGCGCCGAGGTTCGCGGCGGCGGCGGCGTAGTGCTCGGCCGAGACGCCGATGTCGCCTCGCTTGGCGTCGAGGATCACGAACAGGCCCAGGTCGCGGGCGTGGCGGATGGTGTGGTCGAGGGCCAGCCAGCCGGGCGACCCGTAGCGTTCGAAGCATGCCGATTGCGGCTTGACGATCCGGACGTGCGGGGCGACGGCGTCGAGCACGCCGCGGCAGAAGTGCTCGATGGCGCGGGGGGGCTGCCAGTGCTCGGCTCGTAGCGGCTCGGGGAGTTTCTCGAGCACGGGGTCGAGCCCGACGCAGGCGGGGGAGTGCGAGAGGGCGTGGTCGAGGTGGGCGGTGTTGGTGTGGGGCACGGGGGATTGTTGGGAGGGAGCGGGTCGACTGGGGGCACAATCGGGCCGCAGGCGATCGGTCCGTCGGGACGCCTATGGCACCCCGAACACCAGGCACGCGTTCAACCCCCAGAATCCCGCGCTGATTGACATCGCGGCCCCCGCTCCGATCGCCCGGGGTTCGCCGACGACGAATCGGGCATCCAGCGTCGGGTCCGGCGTTGCCAGGTTCGCGCTCGGCGGCACGAAGCGGCGACGCAACGCCTCAACTGCGACGATCGCCTCGATCGAAGCGGTCGCGCCGACGCAGTGGCCCGTCGCGCCCTTCGTAGACCCGACCCACGGGCGCCCATCTGTGTCGGTGGGGCTCGTGCCAACCGATCCGGCCCGCGCCGCATCCGCACCCGCCCGGTCTCGAAGATCACCGAACACCCTGGTCATCACCCCCGCCTCGGCCGCGTCATTTGCCCGAGTGCCGGTGCCATGCAGGTTCACGTACGCAACGCCGCCGCGTCCGACCCGCGCCATCTCCAGCGACGCGCGCACGGCCCGCTCGAGCCCGGCTCCGCTCGGGTCGGGGTCGATCCGCCCGCACGCGTCGGCCGACAGCCCCCAGCCGAGCAGGCGGGCGAGCACCGGCGCGCCCCGGCGGTGCGCGTGCGACTCGCGCTCCAGCACGACGGCCCCCGCCCCCTCGCCGAAGACCGTGCCATTTCGCCCCACATCGAACGGGCGGCACGCCCGGGCGGGGTCGTCGTGGCTCGCCAGCAGCCCGGCGGCGTCGAACTGCGCCAGCGTGATCGCCGACAGCACCGCGTCGGACGCCCCCGCGACAACGGCATCGGCCTCGCCGCTGAGGATCATCCTCGCTCCGGTCGCGATCGCGTGCGCCCCAGACGCGCACGCCGCGGACACGCCCATCACTGGCCCGCCTGCACCCAGCAGCACCGAGAGCCGCCCCCGCCCCCGTGGCCAGCGTGCCCGCGGGCACCAGCCCGGGCGCGGGCGCCGCCCCTCAGCGCATCACCCCACACCTGCTCCCACACGCCCATCGGCCCGCGCGATGTGCCCCACACGACGCCGAGGCGCGGGTCGCACCCTGCGCCGGCCCCGGCGCCCGCGTCGATCAACAGCCCCGCCTGTCCGACCGCCTCCATCGCGGCCACGGCGCCAAGCACCACGTGCCGGTCCTGCCGCCGCAACGCCGCGTGGTCCTCGATCCCGAATCGCCCCACGCCCACCGGGCACGCCGCCCACTTTCCCCGCGCCGTCTCGAACCACACGCCGCCGGGCCGCCCGGCCACGACGGCGTCCCACAGCGCCGTCACGCCGACGCCGCAGCACGACACCGCGCCCATGCCCGTGATGACCACGCGGCCCGACGCACCGACCGAACTGTCGCGATCGCCGATCATCCGGGGCCGCTCCACATCGAGCAACGGGAACGTGGGAAGGTATCACGCCGTGCGACCGCTACGAATCTCCTGCGCCGCTCGCTGGCGTCGCCTTCGCCAACTCTCTCGCGTGCCATCGCGCGATGTCGGCCAGGCGCACCAGCGCCCGCTTCGCCCCGGCGCAACCGATCTCAAAGCACGTCAGCAGCCCCAATCGCGGCAGCCCCTCCGTGTACGCCAGCACCCCGTCCGGCCATCCCGCGTGGCGGAACACCGGGCCGTCCTGGCTGTCCTGCAGGCGCCAGCCGAGGCCCCACGCCTCCGGGAGGCCCGGTGCCTGGTTGGTCAGCGCCTGGCTGAGCCACTCGGGCGAGAACAGGTCGCGCAACGAGCCGGATCGGTCGCCGACTGGTCGCGCCTCGCCGATCGATCCGGCCCGATCAACCAACGCCGCGAACAGTCGCACGACGTCGCCCGGCGTCGCGAACAGCCCCGTGGCCCCGGGGACCGGCGACCGGCGGGCCGAGATCGGCGTTCCGTCCGCTTCCACGCCCCACGCGATGGCCCCTGGGACGTCGCCATCACCAAGCATCGCAACGCGATCCAGCCCCAGCGGCCCGAGCAGCAGCGTGCGCACACCCGGCTCGAACGGCTCGCGGCACGCGTCTTCCACAATGGATTGCAGCCAGACATACGCCGCGCTGCCGTACGTCTGCCCGGCCCCGGGCGCGTGGGCCAGACGCCAGGCCCATGGCCCGTCCAGACCGGACAGTACCGACGCGGCCCGCGGCCGGCGCTCGCCCCAGCCGATGCCCGCGTACCGGAGCACGCCCATGCCCGACGTGTGCGCGAGCAGGTGCCGGATTGTGATCGCGTTTGCCCGGTGGCCCGCGAGTTGCGCGGGCGACGGGTAGAACGACGCCGAGTGCGCCACCGCCGGGTCGTCCAGCCCGAGGCGCCCAAGCGCCGCCAAGCGCAGCACCGCCAGCGCGGTCACGGGCTTGGCCAGGGAGCCCCAGCGGACGATCGTCGATTCCGTAACGCGCATCGGGGCGTCGTCATCGCCAGCCCCAACCGCGCCCTTTGTGCTCGCGCTCCAGACCCACGTGGCCGTGCGCCCGCCGAGGCGTACCGCCAGCGTCGCCCACGGCGCGCCGCACGCGCTCAGGACCGCCGGCGCCTCGTCCTGCAGGTGCGCGAGCATCGCATCGAGGGCGTGCGGGGAAGCCTGATACCCCGCGCCACGGCCTGGCGCGTCGCGATCGGCCGCACGGCCACCCGGCGCGCCCCGGTCGATCGCGTCCGGCCTCGCCCCGACCTCGACCTTCCGCTCGCTCAGGCGTCCTTCCACTTCTTCAGCGCCGGTCCCGTGTACACGCTGACCGGGCGGATGAGCCGGTTGTTGGCGTGCTGCTCCATGATGTGGGCGGCCCAGCCGGTGATGCGCGACGCGACGAAGATCGGCGTGTACTGCGGCACGGGGATTCCCATGACGAAGTACGTCATGCCGCACGGGAAATCGACGTTCGGGTGGATGTTCTTTTCGCGGAGCATCTGGGCCTGAACGATCTCGCCCATCTCGAACAGCGCGACCTGCTCGTTGCCCTGGGCCTCGGCGATTTTGCGTCCCAGCCCGTGCAGGATCGGGGCCCGGTGGTCGCCGTTCTTGTAGACGCGGTGCCCGAAGCCCATCAACTTGCGCTTCTCGGCGAAGGCCTTGTGCATCCACGCCTCGATCTTGGCCTTGTCGTTCACCGGGCCGATGTCGCGCCGGATCTCGCTGAGCATGTCCATGGCGGCCTCGTTGGCTCCGCCGTGCAGCGGGCCTTTGAGGGCCGCGATCGCGCCGGTGACCGCGCCGTGCATGTCGCTGAGCGTTCCCGCGATGACGCGGCTGGCGAAGGTGCTTGCGTTGTAGTCGTGCTCGGCGTAAAGGATCAGCGAGACGTCGATCGTCCGCTCGTACTGGGGCGTGGGCTTCTTGCCGGTCATCATGTAGTACAGGTTGCCCGCGTGCGACAGGTTCGCGTCGCCGCCGGTCTCCTGCCCGACCAGGTCGGTGCCGTCGATGATGTTCTGCATGTGCCCGATGATGGTCGGGATCTTGGCGGTCAGGCGCTTGGCCTTGCGGAGGTTGGCCTCGGCGTCGATTTTCTGGGCGTCCTTGTCCATGTTGCCCAGGATCGAGACCGCGGTGCGGAGCACGTCCATCGGCACGGCCGTGCCGTCCTTGAGCATCGGGCCCGCGGCCCGCAGGTACTCGACCACCTGGTTCGGCAGGGCCCGGTTGGCGATGAGCTCGTCCTTGAAGAACCGCAGTTCATCCTTGGAAGCCTTGTGCCCGACCAGCAGCAGGAACGCGACGTCCTCGAACGTGGCGTGCTGGGCCATGTCGTGGATCTCGTAGCCGCGATAGATGAGCGCGCCCTGCTCGACGGAGCAGATGTCGGTCTCACCGGCGACGATGCCCTCGAGGCCGCGGGCGAAGGAGGGGGCGGGAGGATTGGAAGCGGCGGCGGTGGCCATGGTCGGGTCCTCTCTCGAAGGCTGGCTGGGAGGGTGGAGTTCGGAGACTTGTCGCGGCCGCGGGTCCGGAGAGTGGGCTTGGCGAAGCACAAGCGGCCGATTCCGAAGCCCGCGAAGCACGTCGGTCCAATGCTAGGGGATCGCGGACACGGCGTCCGGGGCACGAGAACTGCCGACGCCCATCACGCGAGGTCCGGGGACGCGGCATCCGGCTCGTCCACGGCCGAACCCTAGGCGTCGCCGATGCTGTTCGGGGCGTCCCTCCCCGCCGCCTGGCTCGCTTCCAGCTCCGCTCTTGGGAACCCGATGTTTCGGGGGTTCACGTCCAGCAGCCAGACTCCCATCCGCCGGAACTCGGACAGGATCCCCAGGACCCGTGGCCACAACAGCGGCCCGAACAAGCGGGCCGCCCGGCGTTGCTCCGCCCGCAGGACGTCTTCCGGGAAGTCCGGCGGGGTATCGAGCGAGACCTTCGCGAAGTCCAGTACGTACGGCAGCGTGACCACAGAGATGGCGATCACGCCCAGGGCGTCGTCGTGGTCCACGAGTTCGGGCACGGCGTGCCCACGCACCGCTTTCACTCGCCGCGCCGCCAGCCGCTGATACACGGCCAGTTCGCGCTCGAACCCCTCGTTCCGCTCGAATGCCTTGAGCGCCCGGACCGCACCATCGCCCGACCTGGCGAGGAAAACGCTACCATCGATGCCAAAGCCGAGCCTCGCGACGATCGTCAGCCCGCGAGCCTCGGCGAATCTGGAGGCTCGGATGTCCGGCGCGGAATCGAACACCATCGGAACCCCTCCGGCTGTGCCGCGGTCAGGATACTCGGCTGAGGTCGAGATGCACCTGCTCGTGTCGGGGCGCGTCGTTCCGCTCGCACAGGTCGGGCCGGAATCGCTGACGCTGCGATGCCCGGAGCGGCTTCCGACGGGCAACGCCGTCGTTCGCGTCGAGGTCGACGGCGAACGCTTCGAGATGGGCGTCGCCATCGACTCGCCCGCTGCGGAGACATCCGAGTACCCCGCCCGCTTCCACTCCCTGTAGCCACATGCCCGCCCCCTACTGGCGACACTCCAACGCCCTCGGCACACGCCAGGTCGACGCCCTGGTCGTCGGGGCCGGCATCTGTGGGTTGTCCGTCGCCGCCGAACTGCTCGAACGCGGTCTGCGCGTCGCCATCGTCGAACGCCACACCCTCGGCGCGGGCGCGTCGAGCCGCAACGCCGGGTTTCTGATGCGCGGCATGGCGGAGAACTACGCCGCCGCCATCGGGGCCCACGGACGGGAGCGGGCCCGGGCGATGTGGCGGTTCACGGAGGAGAACCTGGCGATCCTGCTCGATCGCGGCATCGACGCGCTGCCATCGTTCCGGCGCGTGCCGTCCTGCCTCATGGCCATCGACACGACCGAACTCGCCCAACTGCGCGAGTCGATCGCGCTGCTGCGAGAGGACGGGTTCGCCGCGGACTGGCTCGACACGCACGACGACAGTGCGTGGGCTTCCGGGGCCGCGCTGGGGGCTCTGCTCAATCCCGCCGATGCTTCGATCAACCCGTGGGAGATGCTGCAGCATCTGGCCGCCCCGCTGCGCCCGCTGGTGCTCGAGCAGCAGGAACTGCTGGGCGTGCATCCGGCCGACGCCCGCCACGCGGGCCCGCTGGCGTCAGGCAATCACGTCATCGCCCGCACGACCGACGGCTTGTTTCTGGCACGCCACGTGATCCTGTGCACGAACGCGTACACGCCGCGGGTGCTTGCCGCGATGCACCCTTCGCTCGCGGCCGCGCGTGATCCCGCGAGCGTCTGGAGCATCGCCCCCACACGCGGCCAGATGCTCGCCATCCGCCCCGCCACTCCGTACCGCCTTGACTTCTCCTACTACATCAGCTTCGGGCACGAGTACGTGCGCCAGACGCCCGACGGCACGGTCGTTGTCGGCGGCAGGCGAACCGCACGCGTTGATGAGGAGATCGGCTACGACGATGAGCCGACCGTCGCGATCCAGCGCGAACTCGAAGCGTTCGCGCGCGACACGCTCCGGCTCGATGGCGAGATCGTTGCCCGCTGGGCCGGCACGATGGGCTTCACGCCCGACGGCCTCCCGCTTGTCGGTCCCGTGGTTTCGCCCGATCTGCCCGATCGCTCGCTGTGGCTGTGCGCCGGGTTCACGGGGCACGGCATGTCGCTGGCCGCGCGGACGGCCCGCGCGTGCGTGGGCGAACTGCTCGACGGTGAGCCGTCGGTGTTCCCGCTCGGACGGTTCGGCGCGGCGTGACGGCGCGGGCGCGGCTCCGGGTCCATGGCGAGATCGGCGTCGGTCGGGCGACCGCGAGCCGGCGAGACGCGAGACGCGGGGCGCGACTGGCCTCGCTCTTCCGCTCGCAGTTCTCCGGTTCGCTACTTCTTCCGGCGTGCCCGGAGCGCGGCCTGGGCCGGCTCCGTGCACAGAACCTGGGCCGACAGTTCGGCCCCGCGACGGACGAGATCAACGTCCATCGATGCGTCCAGGTCGTTGAGCAGCCGCTTGGTCGCGGCGAGGGCCAGCGGGCCGCCGGTGGCGAGGCGTGAGACCATCTCGTTCGTCGCGGCGTCGAGTTGTTCGGGCGTGTCGACGCAGTGGTCGATCAGGCCGGCCTCGTGGGCCTCGCGTCCGGTCATCAGGCCGCCGGAGAGCAGGACGCGTCGGGCCGGGCCGGGGCCGATCTTGCGCACCAGCCAGGGGGCGACGACGGCGGGGCAGATGCCCATGTCGACCTCGGGGAAGCCGACCTTGTTGGCCGCGTGCGTGATCGAGACGTCGGCGACGCACGTGAGCCCGCACCCGCCGCCGATGGCCGGGCCGTTGACTTTGGCGACGACCACGCCAGGCAGGCGGCGCAGGGTGATCGTGAAGTCGGCCAGCCCCGTCAAGAGCGCCCGAGGCGTTGCCTCGTCGCCCGGATTCTCCACGATCACCTGGGCGAGGTCCATCCCCGCGCAGAACGCCCGGCCGGTCCCTGTCAGCACGACCACCGTCGGCCCATTGCCCGCGGCGTACCTGGCCTCCAACTCCCGCACGCGGGCCGCGGCGGCGTCGAGCAGTTCGATCGACAGCGCGTTGGCGGTGTCGGGGCGGTTGAAGGCGAGCGTTGCGACGGGGCCGTCGAATGTGAGCAGGGCGAGGTCGGACATGGGGGATGGTAGTGGGATGGGGCGGGGGGATGCGAGGCGCGGGTGAGAGTGGACCGGCGTCGGCGAACGCGACGCGCGAGCGAGCGCTCCATGGCTTCCGTGAACTCGAAGCGCGAGCGATTGCATGGCTCGCCGTGACGCCCCGACCGAGGGGGTCGGGCTTTCCAGCCCGACCGTCATCGGGTTCGCACCCTCGCACACAAGCACTCCCGTCGGTGCAACGCCGCCACCGATGACGGCCCAACCACGCTCCAGCATCGGCCCCCGCCATCGGGCGGGGCTGGAAAGCCCCGCCCCCTCTACGGAAGCCTGTCGGCTCACCCCACCACGTTCTGCTTCGCGGTCCGAACGACACGCCGTCGCCCTCGCCCGAATGCTCAAGGATTGGACGGTGCTAATTCTGCCTCAGCTCGTAGCCTTGCAACTTCCGCCGAAGCGACGTCGATATCGGCACTGCTCCCAAACACCACGATGAGTGGGCCGACCTCAAAGACAGACGAAGAGTCCCATCGACCACTTGACTCGCACAGCGCCATCCGTACCTTGTGAACGGCAACCGCGACAGGGCCGTGCACGTCGTTGATCGCCTGATATCGACTGATTAGTAGGCCTGGGGCGTAGAACACTGCGGCGACCTGGCCCTCGCGATCGGTCGCCAACACCTCGGCATAGTCTGCGTGCGAGGCCACCGCTTCGTCCATCGCCGTCAGCATCCCGACAACGCGGCGGGCAGACTCCTCGTTCGTGCTCAACATCACCGTGCTTCGAATCACGGCGACCCGAGGGTTTGGCATGCGGAGCGGAGTCCGAGGATCGGGCACGTCCCAACGACAGACTCTTCGCACGATCGACACCAGCACTTCGGTTTCTCGGGACGGCACAACCGATGGCGGCTGTAGCGCCGTTGGCGGACCCTCGCTGTTTGCGAGGATGCCTGATACTCGGAGCGGCTCTTCGACTATTCGGCGCGCGTTGAACGCAGCCAAGACCAGTTCGACGCCCTCGGAGTCAGTGCCGGCGACCTGGGTCACAGAGTCGCGCGACGCCGTCGGATCAACAACCGTGAGCGATTCATCCCACGCTCTGATCCGATCCACCGTTGATCCGAGAATCATCAGACCCGCAGACTCACGCAGGCGTGATCCGAACGACCCGCTCGAAGCCAGAATGCCGAGCTGGTTGATCGCCCATCGCCACTGGGAGTTGAGCCACACAAGATCGTCGCCTCCGAACGGCTCCCCCTCCCACCCCCACCACTCCTCGCTCTGGTACTTGGCCAGCGGGATGAAGGCCGCGTCGCGACCGGGGAACTCGTCCCGGACGCGGTCCACCGCTCGCTCCAGCCGCCATTTCAGGATCGCGGTCTCCCACGGCGCGTAGGGGCGGTCCCACTTGGGCTCCATCAGTTCGGCCGTCGAGCCCGGCAGCATGTTCCACGACACGCGGCAGCCCAGCGAGCCGCGTGCGAACTCCTCCATCGGGGCGAAGGAGACCAGCGCCCACGTCGGGGCCGCGCTCCACCAGCCGTACTTGTCCACCCGTGGCATGAGCGAGGCCAGGTACGCCGCGGCCACGCACGCGCCCGCGAGCCCGAGCCGCCCGTATCGCACGCGCGTCCGGCGCAGGCTCGCCTCGCGCCGCCACGTCCGCCCGCATTCCGGGCAGGTGGCGGGCAACTCGATCGCCCCGCCCATGTCGTACCAGCACCCGGCCCGCACCGGCAGCACCCACAGCACACGCCGCCACCCGCCGGGGCAGCGGCGGCGTCCCTTGGCCCGGTCCGAGAAGACCGCCCACGCCGCGACCGCTGCGGCAATGGCGACCAGCGACCACGCGATGATGATCCAGTGGTTCATGCAAGTCCGAACGGCGTCGGCTCATCCACGACGAGCCGCTTCTGCGGAAGGGGGCGGGCCGCGCGACCCGCCGAGTCTACCTGTACGCACGCCGGGGGCACCGGTCTTTCGTTCGGGGTCGCCGCGGGGTTTGCCGATGTGGGTGGGTTCGGCGAGGCCGCTGGGCCGGGAGTTTTCTCCCGTCTATCCGGATGAATGGATGAAACGACGCTATGCTCCTGTCATGGCACCCCAGACGCTCACGGACGGGGGAGGGGGCCCGGGCGCGCCGGCGACGGCTCGCCCTGTCCAGCCCTCCGTCGCCGCCGGGCCCGCGGCCCTTTCCGCGGCTTCGACCGCCCCCACCATGCACCTCCGCGACATCTTCAAGTCACGACGCACGACCTTCTCGTTCGAGTTCTTCCCGCCGAAGACCGACGCGGCGGCGGCGAACCTGTACGAGTCGGCCCGGGAACTCGAGCAGCTCCGCCCGACGTTCGTGTCGGTGACGTACGGGGCCGGCGGCTCGACGCGCGAGCGGACCAACGACCTGGTCGTCCGCCTGAAGCGCGAGACGAGCCTGCGACCGTTCCCGCACCTGGCGTGCGTGGCCCACACCGAGGACCAGATCACGAAGATTCTGGAGCGGTATGCCGAGGCGGGGATCGCGAACATCGTCGCGCTCCGCGGCGACATGCCCAAGGACATGGACGCGAGCACACCCTCGGCGTTCCCGTACGCGGCGGATCTCGTGGCGCACATCAAACGGTTCGGCGAGCAGGGGCGCCACCCCTCGCCCAAGGGGTTCGGCATCGCGGTGGCGGGGTATCCGGAGGGGCACCACTCGACGCCGAACCGCGTGAAGGAGATGGAGCACCTGAAGGCGAAGGTCGACGCCGGGGCGGACGCGATCATCACGCAGATGTTCTTCGACAACCGGGACTTCTACGATTTCCGGGCCCGGTGCGAACTGGCCGGTATCAAGGTGCCGATCATCGCCGGCGTGATGCCGATCTCGTCGCTGCCGAACATGCGTCGGATGGCGGAACTGGCTTTGGGGACACGGTTCCCGGCGGCGCTCATCCGGGCCGTGCTGCGGGCGGGCGAGGACGACGCGGCGGTGGAGCGTGTGGGCATCCACTGGGCGACGGAGCAGTGCCGCGATCTGCTTGACAACAACGTGGCGGGTCTGCACCTGTACACGCTGAACAAGTCGAAGGCGACGCAGCAGATCTATCTGAATCTGGGGGTGAAGGATTCGGAGGAGTTGGGGGCGGACCCGGTGGGAAATGGGGGGTTGTGAAGTGATGCAGTGACGCAGTGACGCAGTGACGGAGTGACGAAGAGACGAAGAGAGAGCGACAGAGAGCGAGAGAAGGAGAGACAGAGGGGATGAGGGGTTGCGCTTGTGCCGTGGCTGGGCCGCGGGGCGGGTGGGCGTGAGAGATTCGCGGCGTGACGGACGCCGGGTCTGAGGCTCTGCGAAGGCCCGGGTTGATCGCTCGGGGCGTCTCCGTACGCGATACCCTCAGGATTGATCGACCCGGACTCTCGTCGCCCGCTTGTGAAAGATGGCCTCCTCAGGTCCGGCGACCGCGGCACACTCGAACGAAGGAAGAGTCGCGGCCGACGGGCGGATAGGAACGCCGCGGGACTTGGAGTCCGACGATTCCGTCGGTACGCTGGGCGTCGATGCTGCGCGTGCTGCTCATCCTGATGGCCATTGTCGGCCTGATCGCTCTGATCCGCGGCTTCGTCGGGCGGCGGGTCGGGACGGGGCCGCATTGCCGGTGCGGGTATGACCTTGAGGGGCTGGCCGAGCGGACGACGTGCCCGGAGTGCGGGGCCGCGGTGTGGGATCCGGTGAATGTGAGACTTGGCGCGCGACGGCGCGGCCCGCGGATGATGATCGTCGGGGCGTTGCTGCTGGTGCTGGGTGGAGCCGGTTTCGGCACGCTGCGAGCGCTGGTGCCGCCGGGGGCGAACCCGTATGCGTGGCAGCCGGATTGGTTGCTGGTGATGCAGGGGCCGGGGGAGTCGGACGGCGGTCGGCTGTTCACGGACGAGGTCATTTCGCGGCTGCAGAACGGAGGTTTCTCACCGTCGCAGCGTACGGCACTCGCGTCGGGCACGGGCGCATGTCCAACGTCGCGACACAGACTCGACCGAGGCCCTGTCGCAGCGCGTCGTCGGTTGGGGTCGAATCCATGTCGCATTGTGGGCCAAGGGTGAGTTGACCGACGAGGAACTACTCGACACGCTGGAGCGGACAATCGTGTGCGAGGTCGGCGCGTCCGGATACACCATCTCGATGGGCTCGGGCGTCAATCGTCGCTCGGAGTCGCACCCGACGCTCGTGTTCAACCTTTCTGGCGTGATGCAGGACGGACACGGGGGCTGGGTGGGCGGCGACTACATCCGCCATGCACTCGTCGACGATCGGCTCGCTTTCACGCACGGCGGAATGGCGGGCTCCGCTCGGATCGGGTTCATGCTGCAGTTCAGCCTCGAACGAGCGTACTTTGAGGGATCAGAGCCGCATGAGATTCTCGTGAGCCGCTCGATCTCGACCACGACTCCGGAGGGCTTTCAAACCGACAAATGCTGGGTCATCATGCTGGAAGTGCCGCAGTTGAACGCAGCGGGCCTTCCATCCGGACAGGTGCGATTGCGGCATGAGATTCGGAGCGACGACCCTGTCCGCTCGGCAGTCTCAGCGTGGAGGGCTGAGCAAGATCGAGCCAACATGGCGAGGATGACGGGCCAGCAACGCGAGACCCCAGCACCCGCGCCGTCATCGCCGTAGTCTGGTTTCTATCCGCGTGCATGATTTCAAGACTTCGCGCCGGCTTCACGATCCGTCCGGTGCCAAGCCCTTGCGGCAAGGCGGGCGCCGCGTCATGCTGGCCTCCGCACACCGGAGGCTCACCATGACCAACTCACCGATCTCCCGCCGCACCGTCCTTGCCGCCGGCGGGGCCGCGCTGGCTTCGACGGCGCTCTGGCCCGCTCGCGCCCGTGGCGCGGCGTCGCTTAACTCCGCCAGCGCCGCCCCATCGCTCCACCCCCGGCGCGTCCTCCGCCTGGCCCACATGACCGACACGCACATCCAGCCGGAACGGGCTGGGAGCGAAGGGTTCGCCGCGGCTCTGGCCCACATGCAGGGGCAGGCCGACCGCCCGGACCTGGTCCTATTCGGCGGCGAAAACCTCATGAATGTGGACTCGGGCGACGGCGCGGCTCGGGCCGCGGTGCAGGTCGCGGAGTGGACCGGGCGCCTCCGCCAGGATCTCTCGCTCCCCCACCGCTGCTGCATCGGCAACCACGACGTGCTGCGGCTCGATCCCGGCGACGGGAAGCGGTTCGCCGCGGACCTGTTCGGGATGCCGGGGCGGTACTACGCGTTCGATCCGGCGGAGGCCGCGGGGCTGACGGGTGGACGGGCCGGCGGGCGCGGCGCGTGGCGGGTCGTCGTGCTCGACAGCACCAGCCCCGAGGGCGGCGGATACAAGGGGCGGCTCGACGACGAGCAGTTCGAGTGGCTCGACGCGACGCTGGGCGAGATCGGCGACAGCGCGCACGTGCTCGTGCTGAGCCACATCCCGATCCTGGCGCCGTGCGCGTACTTCGACGGCGAGAACGAGCGGAGCGGCGACTGGGTCGTGCCCGGGGCTTGGATGCACATCGACGCTCGCCGGATCAAGGACGTGTTCCTCAAGCACGCCAATGTTCGGCTGTGCCTGTCCGGGCACATGCACCTGGTGGACCAGGCGTCGTACAACGGCGTGTGGTATTGCTGCAACGGGGCCGTCAGCGGGGCCTGGTGGGGCGGGGCGTACCACGAGTTCAACACGGGGTACGGGCTGGTAGACCTGTTCGAAGATGGGACGTTCCGGAACGAGTATGTGACGTATCCGTGGGAGCCGCGGGAGTAGGCCGGCGGGCGACGCGGCGATCCGCGGCGTCGGGTCGGACCGTTGTGGGCGTGGGGATGGGTGGTGTTGCAGCGGATCGGCGGGGCGGCGGACCGGCTCGGGGAATACACCACCTGCCTATCCTGTTTCGGTGACAGGAAGGGAACCCATGCATCACGACGCCGCGTCGTTCTATGAGTCTTGGCCGAATCAGATGGGGCGGGTGAAGGAGGCGGCCCCCGACGTGCCGCGGGCGTTCGCCCCGTTCTTCCAGGGGCTGATGAAGGAGGGGGCGCTGCCGGTGAAGCAGAAGGAACTGATCGCGATGTCGATCGGCGTGGCGACGCGGTGCGAGCCGTGCATCTACGCGCACGTGGAAAAGTGCGTGAAGTGCGGTGCGACGCGTGAGGAAGTGCTGGAGGCCGCGGGCGTGGCGGTGATGATGGGCGGCGGGCCGGTGTACACGTATATGTCGGTGGTGGTGGCGGCGCTGGACGCCAAGTTGCCGGCGGCGGGGTGAGGGGTCGGGCGGTCGGGAGTCGAGAGTGCTCCCGTCAGGGCGTGCGACGGCGACCGGGCACTGCGTCCCGGTCTGCTCCGGGAGGGTCGCCAGGCAGGCGGACGGAGGGGCGGCAAGTCGCGGCGGCGTGTGCCCACTTGAACCCGCGTCCCAAACCCGGCTATCCTGTTCCAGATCGGGTGGTGAGAGGACGGCCTCTGGCCCCTGTGCCGCGGGTGTAGTTCAGCGGTAGAACGTCAGCTTCCCAAGCTGAATGTCGTCGGTTCGATTCCGATCACCCGCTTTGCTGATCGATTTCTGAGCGATCAGCAGGCCCCGCCGAGGCCGGCCTAGGCAGCCGCACGGCACGTCGCCAACCCGCCCCCTGGCACCAGCCAGCCGGGGGCGGAGGCGGCTTACCCCTATCGCTTGGGTCGTACGGCTGGCATCGGCGGGCGGCGGACATACCCTCGGGGTTTCTGGGGGTGCCATGATTGTCCGTCGCATCCTGCTCGCGGCCTTCGTGCTGGTGCTGGGTGTGTCGGCCGCGGTCGCGTGGTGGACCCGCCGGGAGATGACGGCCTACGTCGTGCCCCGGGAACTCGGGCGTCTGAGCGAGGACGGCCGCCGCCTGGCCGCCTTGCTGGAGTCCAGTGCGACGACGGCGTCCGAGGACGCCCGCGCCATCGCCGGGCTGCCCCAGTCGGTCGCGGTTGTGCGGGGGGGGTCGCCGGGCGATCGGGCGGCGGCGCGGGCCGTGCTCGAGGCGTTGTTCGTCCAGCAGTGCGAGGCCAAGCCCTGGATCCTGCAGATGCGGATCATCGCCGCGGACGAGTCGGGGATGGAGATCGTGCGCGTCGATCGCCCGGCGAGCGACGAGGGCGTGCGGGTTGTGCCGATCGATGAGATGCAGGCCAAGGGCGATCGGCCGTACGTTGCGGCGGGTCGGCTGCTCGCAGACGGGCAGGCGCATGTGTCGCCGCTCGAGCCAAACGTCGAGCACGGTGCGATCGTCCGCCCGTTCCAACCGGTGGTCCGGGCGGTGGCGCCGGTGGTGTTCGAGGGCCGGACGGTGGCGATGGCGGTGGTCAACGTGGACTTGGGGCCGCTGCTCGCGTCGTTGCAGGCCGGGCTGTACCCCGGCGGCAGTGTCCACGTCGTCGACGCATCCGGCAACTACATCACGCCGGTCGGCTCGGGGCGGGAGCAGTTCGCCGTCGCCACCGGCTCCGGTCGGCGGTGGCAGGACGACTATCCCGGCCTTGATCCCGCGGCGTCGGCGTCGCTCGTGCTCGACGGGCCGGGCGGCACGCGTGTCGGCGCCGTGATCGTGCCGACGTCGCTCGAACCCGGGGTCTGCGTCGTGGAAGTGGCCCCGTACGCACAGATCACCGCCATCGGCGGCGCCGCGACCGACGCGGCGATCGCCGTCGGGGCGATCGCGCTCGTGGGAACGCTGCTGCTCGTTGGCGTCTTCGGGGCGTGGCTGGTCAGACCGCTGAACCGGCTCTCGACCGTGGTGGGCTCGTACCGCGAGTCGTCGTGGGACCTGTCGGGTCTGCCGCGCAATGGCGAGTTCGGCGGCGTGAGCGCGGCGATCGAGCGCATGGCCTCGACGGTGCGCCAGCGCAACGCCCAGCTCGAGGCCGAGATCGGGCGTCGCGCCGGCGTCGAGGACGACTTGCGGGCCCAGATCGCTCGCCAGGACGAGGCCGAGGAACGGTTCCGACTCGTTGTGGAGGCCTCACCCAGCGGGATCTGCGTCGTTGGGGCGGGCGGCGAGATTCTGCTCGTGAACAAGGAAATGGAAGCCCTGCTCGGATACCGGCGCGACGAGTTGATCGGTCAGAACGTCGACATGCTGGTTCCACTCGCGGCACGGGGCGACCACCACAACCGGCGGGACGGCTTCATGGCCAATCCCGCGTCGCGCCCCATGGGCGCCGGGCGAGACCTGTACGCCCGACGCAAGGACGGATCCCAGGTCGCCGTCGAGATCGGCCTGCGTCCGCTCGTCATGAACGAGAAACCGGTGGCGCTGGCGTCGGTCGTGGATATCACGGCCCGGCGGCGCGAGGCCGCCCGCCTGCAGGAGTACGCCAACCGGCTCGAGGCCAGCAACGCCGAACTCGAGAAGTTCGCCTACGTCGTCTCGCACGATATCAAGGCCCCGCTGCGGGGCATCGCGTCGGTGGCGACGTGGATCGCCGAGGACTTCGGGCCCGTGGTCGACGCCGAGTCGCGTGAGAATCTCGGCCTGTTGCTCGAGCGCACCGACCGGCTCAGCCGCCTGATCGACGGCATCCTGGCCTACTCGCGAGCGGGGCGGGAACCGGGCGAGCGTCAGTCGGTCGACACGGCCTGTCTCGTGGCGGACGTGGTCGCGTCGATCGACCCACCTCCACACATCCGTGTGAGAATCGAGGGCGACTTCCCCAAAGTTGTGTACAACGAGACCAAACTCCGCCAGGTCTTCCAGAACCTGATCGACAACGCCGTCAAGCACCTGGCCAAGCCCGATGGCGAGATTGTCGTATCATGCGAGAGGGACGATCGGGAGTGGCGTTTCCGGGTTCGAGATAATGGAGTCGGGATTCCGGAACGCCACTTCGACCGCATCTTCGAGTTGTTCCAGACGCTCCGGCCGAAGGATGAGACCGGCACCACCGGGGCGGGCCTGGCGATCGTCAAGCGGATCGTGGAGTCCAACGCCGGAGTGATCCGGGTCGACTCTGATGAGGGGGAGGGCACGGCGTTTACGTTCACCGTGCCGTTCGTCCCACCAAAGGCCGAGATCCTGATGGAGGCGGTCGCCGATCGATCGGCGGCGGCACGGGGCGCCAATGAACCGTGACCATCCCATTCTGGTCGTCGAGGACGACGTGCTCGATGTGAAGAACATCAGGCGGTCGTTCGAGAAGAACCGCGTGTCCAACCCGCTCCTGTTTGCGCAGGACGGGGAGGAAGCGCTGGCGATGCTCAGGCGTGAGCCGCCGCACGAGGCCGTGCCCCGGCCCGGGCTGATCCTGCTGGACCTGAACCTGCCCCGCAAGAGCGGGATCGAGTTCCTGCGCGAGTTCAAGTCCATTCCATCCCTGCGGGAGATCCCCGCCGTGGTGCTCACGACGTCGGATGAGCCGTCGGACCGTCGGCAGGCGTACGAGTTCGGGGCCGCCGGGTACATTGTCAAGCCGGTCACGTTCTCCCGTTTCACGGACGCGATCAAGCGATTCGATCTCTACTGGTCCCTGTGCGAGGTGCCGAACCCATGACCGATCCGCGCGGCGACAGCACGCCCCAGCCCCCGGAACATGCCCATGGACAGATCGTGGAGCCATCCGGCACGCCGGCCAACGCCGCGAAGGCACCGGCCGGCGATGGTGGTTCCGCTATGGATGGCGAACCGTGCTACCTGGTCTGCCTCGGGGCGTCCGCGGGCGGGCTGGAGACGCTCGAGTCGTTTTTTACGTCGGTGCCGGCGAACACCGGGGCCGCGTTCGTCATCGTGTCGCACCTCTCGCCGGACTTCAAGAGCCTGATGCCCGAACTGCTCTCCCGCCACACCAAGATGAAGGTGCGGACGGCCGAGGAGGGGCTGGCCCCGGAGCCGAACACGATCTCGATCATCCCGCCCGGCAAGAACATGGTGTTCCGGGGCGGGTGCCTGCGCCTCGAATCCCAGGACCGTTCCAGCGGGCACATCCTGCAGTTGCCGATCGACATCTTCCTGCACTCGGTCTCCATCGAGCGCCCGCACCGCACGGTGGCCATCATCCTGTCCGGCACGGGCAGCGACGGCTCGCGCGGCATCAAGGCGCTCAAGGCGGGCGGGGGCATCGTGCTCGCGCAGTCGCCCGAAACGGCCCGGTTCGACGGCATGCCCCGGGCCGCGATCGACACGGGGATCGTGGACGCGAGCGGCAGCCCGAACGAACTCTCCAACTTCGTGATGGACCTGATCCGTAAGGGCGCGCTGACCGACCTGCCCGGCGATGACGACGTGGGCGCGTCCGAGGTGCTGCCGGTCATCGAGGCGATGCGGGCCCAGTTCCAGCAGGACGTGAGTTACCTGCGCCCCTCGATGCTCCGGCGTCGCGTCCGCCGGCGCATGGCGCTCTTAAACGTCCCGTCGATCGCGGCGTACGCGGAGCGGATCGTCGACGACGCCGCCGAGGCCCGCGCCCTCAAGCAGGACACCCTGATCGGGGTGACGAGTTTCTTCCGCGACAGCGACGCGTTCCGCTACCTGCAGCGGCACCTGGCCGGGACCGCGCTCCGCACGCCGTCGACGGATCCGTTCCGCGTCTGGGTGCCGGCGTGCTCCAGCGGCGAGGAGGTGTACTCCCTGGCGATCATCATCCGCGAGGCCCTGGAGGCCAACGGGGTTGACCGCGACGTCAAGATCTTCGCGACCGACGTGGACGAGGACTCTCTCGCCCGCGCCAGCCGCGCGACGTACCCCATCAGCATCGCGGAGGACCTCGGGCCCGCCCGGATCGAGAAGTACTTCACGGGGCACGGCGACACGTTTACGGTCAAGACATCGCTGCGCGAGATGGTCATCTTCGCGCACCACAACCTGGTCCGCGATCCCCCGTTCACCAAGATCGACCTGGCCTCGTGCCGCAACTTCCTGATCTATCTGACGCCGACGGCCCAGGAATCGGTGCTCAGTTCGCTGCACTTCTCGCTCAACCGGAACGGCACGCTGTTCCTCGGTTCGGCCGAGGCGCTGGGGCGGCTCGAGGGCGAGTTCGAGACGGTGGACACGCGGTTCAAGGTGTTCACGAAGTCGCGGTACACGATCCTGCCCTCGATGCGCCTGCGTGCCGGCCTCCAGGACCCCATGGTCAGCGCCGCCCGACCGCTGATCCTCTCCACGCGCGACCGCGACCGCGACACGCTCAACCGCCAGGTGCTCGAGACCCTGGTCGACCGCGCGGAGCGTTCGGTCGCGGTCCTGACCACCGAGGGCGGGCTGCTCGACATCGTCAGCGACGCGGCCCACGTGTTCCGCGTGCCCAAGGGCCGCGTGACCAGCGATATAGCCCGCATGCTCGCCGACCCGCTCGTGGTCGCGGTCACGACCGGGCTCCAGCGTCTCCGCCGGGGCGACGAGCGCGACGCGACGTTCGCCGTGGCGCTGGCCGGCGAGCCGCCCAGGCGGATGACCGCGCGATTGACCCATCTGCCCGCGGTCGGCAACGAGAAGGACCGCGTGCTGCTGGTCGTCGAGTCGGCCCGGGACGAGGGCCACACCATCTCCTTCGACACGTCCGCGCTCGACCAGGCCACGGCCGAGCGGATGGGCGAACTGCAGACCGAACTGCTCCAGACCCGAGAGAGCCTCCAGGCCACCATCGAGGAACTCCAGTCGGCCAACGAGGAGCAGCAATCGACCAACGAGGAACTCATCGCCTCGAACGAGGAGCTCCAGAGCACCAACGAGGAACTGCAGTCGGTCAACGAGGAACTGTTCACCGTCAACGTCGAGTACCAGAACAAGATCCAGGAACTCGCCGTCGTCGCGGCCGATCTGAACAACCTGCTGCGCAACATCGACATCAGCATCCTGTTCCTGGACGACGACCTGCGGGTCCGCAAGTTCACGCCGGCGATCGACCAGATCGTCAAACTGGTGGACCACGACGTGGGCCGCTCGATCGAGCACTTCGCCCACACGCTCGGGCCGGAGTTCGTCGCGAGCGCCCGGCGCGTCATCGAGACCGGGCGTCCCCACGAGGAGGAGGCCCGGAGCATCACCGGCGCGTGGCTGATGGTCCGCATCATGCCCTACGTCACGCACACCGGGCGAACCGGCGGCGTCGTGGCGACGTTTGTCGACATCACGGCCATCAAGAACGCCAACGAGATGACCCGGGTGGCC
>JAWKTE010000004.1:0-236780 GCA_041401985.1 Phycisphaerales bacterium | reverse complement strand
CGAAGCCAACCCCTTCGCGTACCCCGTCATCCTCAAGCCCGACATGGCCTACCGCGGGTTCGCGATGAAACTCGCGCGCAGCGACGACGACGTGCGGGCGTACTTCGAGGCCGTCACAAGCCCCGTGATCGTGCAGGCGTACCACCCCGGGCCGGAAGAGTGCGGGCTGTTCTGGATCAGGACGCCGCGATCGGACGCCGCGCCGGAAAGCCCCGGTGGCTTGCACGGCCGCGTCTTTGCCGTCACGCGCAAGCGGTTCCCATATGCCACGGGCGACGGCCGGCGCACGCTCGAGCGCCTGATCCTCGACGACCGTCGCCTCCGCTGCCAGTGGCGCGTGTTCTTCGCGCGGCACAAGTCCCGTTTGCACGAGGTGATCCCCGCGGGCGAGCGCGTGCGTCTGGCCCAGGCCGGCAACCACGCCCAGGGCACGCTGTTCCTCGACGGCGCCGATCTCATCACGCCGCAGCTCGAGGCGGCCGTCGACCGGGTCTGCGCCTCGTTCCGCGGGGCCGACGGCGCGCCCTACGACTTCGGGCGTCTCGACGTGCGGTACGAGTCCGACGACCTGCTGCGGCAGGGGCGGTCGCTGGCGATCGTCGAACTCAACGGCTCGACCAGCGAGGCGACCAACCTCTACGACCCTTCGTTCTCGCTGCTCCGCTCCTACCGCGTGCTCTTCGCGCAGTGGGCCCGCCTGTACGAACTCGGGGCGTGGCGGAAGACGCAGGGCCACCGCGCCGTGACGATCCGCGAACTCGTCGGGCACTGGTTCCGCTACCGCCTCCAACGGACGGGGTCGTCGATCGCGGATTGAATCCACCGGTGCAACCGGGAGTGAACGCGAGGTTGCCAGGACACGCCGCTCGCCGCGTCGGGCCGTTCCGCGGCCAAGGCGTCGCCGCCCGTACCCTTCCCCGATGACGATCCCGCTCAACGGCGCTCGCGTGACGGTCATGGGCCTGGGCCGCTTCGGCGGCGGGCTGGGCGTGACGCGATTCCTGGTCGAGCAGGGCGCGACGGTGCTCGTAACGGATCGGCAGTCTGCCGACGCCCTCGCCGAATCGGTCGCAGCGCTCGAGCCTCTCGTTGCGTCGGGTGTGGTGCATCTGGCATTTGGCGGGCACGAGGACTCGCAGTTCACCGACACAGACCTGGTCGTCGCCAACCCCGCGGTGCCGACGCCGTGGGCCAACCCGCTGCTGCGGGCGGCCCGCGACGCGGGCGTGCCGATCACGACCGAGATCGGGCTGCTCGCGGAGCGCCTGCCGCCGGGGTCGCGGGTGGTCGCCATTACCGGCTCGGCCGGCAAGAGCACGACCTCGGCCCTGACGCACCACATCCTCGAACATGCGTTCCGAGCCGCTCAAGCCCGCGACCGCGTTGGGACGCCGGGCAGTGCTTCCGTCGCACCGCCGCCGCGTGCCTGGCTCGGCGGCAACCTCGGCGGCTCGCTCCTGCCCGACCTGCCCGCGATGGAGCCTGCCGACGCGATCGTCCTCGAACTCTCCTCGGCCATGCTGTGGTGGCTGTCGGGCGCGCCGGGGCTGCTGGACGCGCCTCCCGCGCCGCTCCGCCCCGCGGTCGGCATCGCCACCTCCTTCGCCCCAAACCACCTCGACTGGCACGCCTCCGCCGAGCACTACGAGCGGAGCAAACGGGCCCTGCTCGACACGCTCCCGCCCGGCTCGCTCGCGATCCTCGGTCCGGGCGCGACCGAGTGGCCCACACCCCGCGGCGTCGCGCGTGTCAGAATCGACGCGTCGACCGCCAATAACCTCGCGCGTCCCGCCCTCCGCATCCCCGGCCCGCACAACAGGCGCAACGCCGCGATGGCCATCGCCGCCGCCACTCGCCTTGCCCCGAGCGTCGAACAAGCGTCGCTCACCGCCGCGGCCACGACCTTCGCCGGCTTGCCCCATCGCCTGTGCCTCGTCGCCGAGCGAGCCAACGACTCAGATCGCGCCGGGGCCGGCCCGCCCGTCCGGTTCTACGACGATTCCAAGTCCACCGTGCCCGGGGCCACGCTGCTGGCGATCGACGCGCTGGCCCCCGCCCCCGTTCACCTCATCGCCGGCGGCTATGACAAGGGGCTTGATCTGTCGGCGATCGCCGCGAGGGCGTGCGATCTGGCGGGCCTGTACACGATCGGCACGACCGGCCCGAGCCTTGCGGACCTCGCAGCGGGCCGGATTCGGGGCGTCGCGAGCGATGCCGCGGCCCACGTCGAGCACTGCGGCACGCTCGAACACGCCATGGCCAGCATCGCCGCCCGTGTCCGTCCCGGCGACGCCGTCTTGCTCTCGCCCGGCTGCGCGTCGTGGGACCAGTTCGAGAACTACGAGCAGCGGGGTCGCGCCTTCGCCCGCCTCGCGGCATCGGTGCCGCTCGCCCAGCACGATGTCTCGGCGAAGGAGACGATCTATGCGCCATGAGGCCTGGCCAGGCGTGCGCCGATCGGCGCGGGCTTGCTGCTTTGCGAGCATCGTCGCGATGGTGGCGTCCGCCGCCTGCCCGACCGTCGCTCTCGCCTGGCCGCCGCTTGGCCTGTGGCGAACCCGGTACGCGCCGCCGCCAACGAGCACGCCCAGCACGCCGCTTGCCCCGCCGCGCTCAGTGCCGGAACGACCGGATCTCGCGGCGAGCCAAGCCCAGACCCCAGGTCTCGACGAGGTCTTCCCCCACGTCCGCCTCGACCGCGACGCCCGCCTCGTCGAGTTCGACGCCGTCGTGCCCATCAACGCCCACGCGACCGACGGTTCGGTCGTGTTCCTCGAGGCCATCGCCTGCCGCCCGGACACCAAAGAGCACGAGTCGCTCGCCATGACGCGGGCCATGTCCTCGCACGTCCACGCCGCGCTGCTGCTGCTGGGGCTCGAGCCCGGCTCGCCGGGGCGATGGGAGTGGGAGGGCACGGCCGCGCGGGCGGTCCCGCCGACGGGGCCCGCGCTGCGAGTCACCATCGCCTGGACCGACGCCGACGGCACCAATCACGAGCACGACGCCTGCGACCTGATCGTCCGGCGTGATCCCAACGCGACCGCCGCCACCACACTCACCCTCGCCCACACGCTCCGGGCTGACTTCGCCGACGCCCCCTTCGTCTTCGCCGGCTCCCGCTTCGTCGTCCGCGAGGGCCGCGAGTGGTACGACGCCGACGGCGCGGGCCTGGTCATCGGCCTGCACACCTTCGGCGGCGAGACCATCGCTCTGGCCCACACCATGCACCACGAGGCCGAGATCGAGGAGCCCGAGTGGATCGCCCGGGCCGACCTGCTCCCGACCCGCGGCACGCCGGTAGTCGTACGGGTGCGCGTGCCGTAGCCGAGTTCCCCGGCGCGTCGATCAGAGGAATCGCCGCGAAGACGCCGAGAGCGCAGAGGCAATCCGCCGGGCGCACCCCGCGGCTCCGCGCCTTCGGGGGTTCACAACGCATCCACTGCGGGCTGAAACACAACCTCCCGAGTGTCCAGTATACTTGACATGCTGGCAATGTCCTATATACTTGACATACCGTCAAGAATCAACGACACGCCGCCCGCGGCCGAAGGAGCCCGCCCATGCCCGCCTCGTTCGAAGAGAAGAGCGTCTGGATCCAGTTCGTCGGCACGGGCTTGGCCCTCGGGGGCTACTTCCTCGTCGCCGGGTCCATGCTCGCCCGCGGCGTGACCGCCATGCCCGCCTACGCCGCCCTGTTCATCGTCGCCACGGTCCTGCTCGTCGTGCTGCTGGTGGCCGGTCACGTCGTCGCGGCCATCGCCTCCCGCCCCGAAGGGCGGGATGAGCGCGACCGCCTCATCGCCTGGCGCGCCGAGGCCGGCTCGGGCTGGCTGCTGGCCGTCGGCGTGCTCGCGGGCGTGACGGCCATGGTCTTCGCCATCGAAACCGTGTTCATCGCCCACCTGCTGCTTCTCTCGCTGTTCGCCTCCGAGATGCTCGGCTTCGCCCTCCGCCTGCGGTTCTACCGCAAGGGGGTCTGACGATGCGCGGCCCAGCCAAGGCGCCCTCCGCCAGCCCCAAAGCCCAGTCCAAGCCCGCACCGATGGTCATCGAGAACCGCATCCGCGTCCTGCGCTTCCACCACCACGAGATGACCCAGCAGGCCCTGGCCGAGCGCGTCGGCGTGAGCCGCCAGACCATCAACGCGATCGAGGGCGGCAAGTACTCGCCGTCGCTGGAAGTCGCGTTCCTGATCGCTCGCGCGTTCGGCGTGCCGTTGGAGGAGGTTTTCCAGGCCGCGACCAAGGCCCGCAAGTGAGGCCGACCGCCTCCGCCCCATCGAGCCCCGCCCCAGAGCGCACCCCAGAACCCACACCCGCCCCCGTGCGGATACGCTACCGCCAGCCGCGGCCCTTGCGTCCCGCCCCCGACGGGCCCGACGCCGCCGCCCCCGCCGGGGGCCGGCCCGCCGCCAGGCCCCACCGGGAGCCCCACCCCATGCCCGACCCCAAGCCCGATGACGCCCACGACAGCGCGCCCGACGATGCCGAGGGCCGCCTCGCCGATGTCCGCGTCCTGATCGTCGACGACGACCGCGACGTGCTCGAGTCGATGAACGTCGCCTTCCAGGCCGAGGGCGCCCTGACCCAGACCGCCGCCGACGGCAACGAGGCCGTCCGCATCTGCTTCGAGGACCCGCCCGACCTGGTCATCCTCGACCTGATGCTCCCGGGGCGCTCCGGCTTCCTGGCCCTCGAGAAGATCAAGGGGCGCGAGGACAGCCCCCTGGTCATCATGGTCACGGCCAACGAGGGGCGGCGCCACCAGGCCTACGCCGAGAGCCTCGGCGTCGACCGCTACCTCCTCAAGCCCGTTCCCCTCCAGCGCCTGCTCGACACCGCGGCCCAGTTGGTCGAGGCCCAAGGGGGCGATGATGAGGACGGCGACGACGGGGAAGACAACTAACCCGACACGCGGTGGCGTTCGGTCCGCATCGCATCGGTCGGCATGGCATCGATCCGCATCGAGTAGGTGCGGTCGATCGTCCAGCGCCCCTTGAACAGCACTCGTCGGTCCCGGCTCGGATCGTGGCGCATGCCGAGCTGCTCGAGCGTGCGCTGGCTCGGGATGTTCTCCGCGTCGCACACCGCCTCGACGATCTCGACGCCGAAGCGAGCGGCCAGCGATCCGATCAGTGCCCGCACCGCTTCCGTGGCGTATCCCCGCCCTTGGGACGCCCGCGCGATCGTGAACCCGATGCTGGCCGCGCGCGGCTCGCCTCCGCGGATCTGGAACGCACAGTCCCCGATGAGCGAGCCGCCAGCCGTCTGTTCGCAGAGCACCTCGATCGCCACCTGATTCCACTCACCGTCGCGCAGCGCGGCCAGGCAGCCCCGCGCGGCCATCTCGCGCGCGAACCGATCCGCCGCGTGCCGCGGGAACGGGGCCTCCCAGCCCTGGAACCGCGCCACGAGTTCGTCCGATCGGTACGCCGCCAGCGCGGGCGCGTCGCCGACCGAGAACGGGCGAAGCAGCAGGCGATCGGTGCGATCGGGAGCACGTCGACTCGCCCTCGTCGGATCGCCAGTTCCCGGGCGTTGCGCGCAGAATCGCGATCGTAATGCACCGGGCGCGCCAATCCGCGCTCGTTCCTGGATTGTGGACCGCCCAGGCGATCCCGACCGGTACACTGGGGCCATGCGATCCCTCGACGCCATCCGGGGCCAGCGTGCCGACGCTGTCGCGACGGTGCTCCTGGTCGCGATGATCTGCGTGCTGTCCCCTTCCGCTCGCGCGCAGGGTCCCCGTCTTCTGGACCAGGAGCAGTACCGCGACCGCCTGCACGCTATGTGGCTCGGGCAGGTCATCGCCAACTGGACCGGGCGTCGGACCGAGGGAGCCCGGATCAACCCGCCGTTCTACACCGACGCCGACTGGGGCACCGGCAACATCCAGTGGGTCCTCCAGGATCCGTGGCTCGCCGACGACGACACCGACGTCGAGTACGTCTACCTGCACCTCATGACCCAGCACGCCACGACGCGCCTCGCACCGGACCAGATCGCCGCGGGCTGGATCGCCCATATGGACCCGGCGTACATCTGGGTCTCCAACAAGGCGGCCTGGCGACTCATGACCGAACGGGGCATGGCCCCGCCCGCGACCGGGCTCTCGGTCGCAAACGAGTGGTGGCTCATGATCGACGCCCAGCTCACAACCGAGTTCTACGGGGCCATCGCCCCAGGCATGCCCGAGCACGCCCTCGAACTGGCCGACCTGCCGATCGCCAACGTCGCCTCCGGGCACGCGGCCCACGCGGCCCAAGCGTTTGTGGTGATGTACGCGATGGCCTCGCAGGTCGATCCCGGGCTCTCCGGGCGGAATCGCGCGCTCTGGCTGGTGGACCGGGCGCGGGCGTATGTGCCCGACACGTCCAAGGCCGCCGACATCATCGACTTCGTTCGCGCCGACTTCCTGGCCAACCCGGACGTGAACGACTGGGAGGCGACGCGCGACCGGATCTGGGAGCGGTATCAGGGCAGCGCCGCCGCCAACGGGTTCAAGTACCGCGACTGGTTCGAATCGTCGGTCAACTTCGCCACCACGATCATGGCGCTGCTCTACGGCGAGGGCGACTACACACGCACGGTCCAGATCGCGACACTCTCGGGCTGGGACTCGGACAACCCCGCCGCGACGCTCGGCGGGCTGCTCGGGCTCATGCTCGGCACGCAGGCGATCCGCGACGAGTTCCCCGGGACGCCCCTCTCCGACCGGTTCAACGTCCAGGTCACCCGCAACAACCTGCCGGACTACCTGCCCGACCCGCAGGCCGACGACACCCTCTCCATGATGGCCGATCGGATGATGCCCCTCGTCGAGGAAGCGATCCTGGACGCGGGCGGGCTGGCCGACGCGGACGATCGCCTGTGGCTGCTGCCCCCGCTGGTGACGCCGAGCCCGCCGACGGCCAGCCCGGTCGCCCGCCTCGCGCTGCGAAGCGCGAATCTCGGTGTCGCCCTCGCGGGGGGCACGGTCGGCCCATCGGTGTTCGCTCCCTCCGCCCCGCCGATCAACTACGGCTACGCCGACCCCACGCTGTTCAGCAACGCCTACGAGCAGGACGCCCGGGGTTTGGAGGATCTCACCCGTCGCCAGTGGTACTACTCCAGCCAGAACCACGCATCGCCGCCGGGGACGCCCCAGTGGTTCGCCGTGACCTATTCGCAGCCCGTCGAGGTCCACACCGTCCGCCTCATCGAGGGCGACCACGTCCCGTATCCCACGCGCACCGAGGCCGATGGAGGGTGGTTCGTCGATCTCGAACTCGACGTGCTCCAGGGCGGGTCGTGGGTTCCCGCTGCGTTCTCGGGAGCAGAGGCCCTGGACCCCACCGTGCCGTACCAGGTCCTGCACCTGGAACTCGCCACGCCCGTGATCGCCTCGGGCATCCGCGTCCGCGGGCACGCCGGGGGCGCCGACGCGTTCGTAACCCTCTCCGAACTCGACGCGCTCTCCGCGCCGATGGGCGATTCTGGTCGGTCATTCGACCTCAACGGCAACGGCGTGATCGACGTCGACGACCTGCACGACTGGCACGCCACCCCGATCGACCTCAACGCCGATGGCCAGGCCAATGCCGCCGACCGCGAGTATCTGGAGCGAGCCGTCCGATGGCGCGAGCGGACGGACATGGAGGCAGGACGACGCTGAGGGCGCGTTGGATTCGGGCCGGCAGCGAGTTCGACGTGCCACCGACTTGCGGAGTCCGCGGAGCAAGTCGGTGCCGATGAACCGTGAGCGCACGGATCCTTCTGGCCGGCGTCGGCTGGCAACCCGCCGGTGCTCGGAGGTCCAAGGTTGCTCGCACCGACCTGCTCCGAAGACTCCGCAGGTCGGTGGCACGGGTGGGGTCAGAGACTCGCGCGATCTGCGCCGAACCCCCCAATGAGATGCCGTCGTCTGCGAGGCCTCCACCGACAGCAACGACCGGCCTCCCGCGTCACGCCGCCACGATGTCCAGCGCCCCGACCATCATCCGGTACAGGTCGGTGTTGAGCACCATCGGCGGCATCTCCTCGCTGCCCGGGCCGAAGGCGGTGCACTCGACGTAGTCCGACGTGTGGTTGGGGCTGACGAACGCCACGCCGTAGTGGTTGGCAAGCAGGGCGCCCAGCAGGCTCGTCCAGTTCTCCTGGGCGGCGAAGGGATTGGTGCCCTGGCCGCGCAGGCGTGCGAGCATGAAGTCGCGCTCGCGCTGGCCGAACTCGATGCCGCGGTGCTCGCCGATCCCGGCGCAGACGCGGTCGATGATCCCCTCGTCGCGCCCGCCCTCGGCCGCGTCCTCGAGGATCGTCTCGAGCGACGTGCGGGCCCGGAGCATCCGCTCCATGCCGGCCGCGGCGTCGCGCCGGTACAGCGTCATGCCGGGGTTCGCGTTCCCGTGGTCGCTGGTGATGACCACCAGCGTGTCGTCCCGCCCGTCGCACCAGTCCACCACGGTCTGGATCGTGCGGTCGAACTCCATCTGGTCGGCGAGCAACGCCGCGGCGTCGTTGGCGTGGGCCGCGTGGTCGACCCGCCCGCCCTCGACCTGCAGCACGAAGCCGTTGTCGGCGGCGCCGAGGCGGTCGAGGGCCGCCCTGGTCATGGTCTCCAGGCTCGGCTGCGTCGCCGGGCGCTCGATGACGTAGTCGATGTGCCCGTTCTTGAACAGCCCGAGCAGCGGCTTGCGGAGTCCGGCCGGAGCCGCGGCCAGTTCGTCGGCGGTGGTGCAGAGGGTTGTGTCGCGGATCGCGAGCGTCTGGCTCGGGAAGTATCGCCTGCCGCCGCCGAGGATGACGTCGACGCCGCGCTGCTGCATCTGCTCGGCGATGGCGCCTTCGAGGTCGCGGTCGGGGACGCTCGCGACGAAGCCCGCGGGGGTGGCGTGCGTGACGCGGGTGGTTGTGACCAGGCCGGTGGCCTTGGCGTGGGCGCGGGCGGTGACGAGGATCGGCTCGGGCTCGCGGTTGTCGGGCGTGAAGTTGACCGTGCCGTTGTTGACGCGTTGGCCGATGCCCCACGCGCTGGCGGCGGCGGACGAGTCGGTCACGAGCGAGTCGGCCGAGGCGGTGTCCTGCATCGCGCGGCGGACGCCGGGGGTGTGCCACAGGCGGACCCAGGCGCTCGACTCGCCGGTCCGCTGGCGGATAGCGGTGTCGGCCAGCGTGAGCGTGCCGGTGCTCATGCCGTCGGCGCACATGAAGATGACGTTGCGGGCGTGGTGGGGGTGGGCGGATCGGGCGCGGGTTCGGATGGCAGCCCCGGACCGCCTGGACAGGCCGGCGGTCGCCAGGCCCGCGCCGGCGACGGTGGCGGCTCCGGCAAACAGGGCCTGGCGGCGGGAGAGGCGGTTTGGGCGGTGGTCCATGGAAAACCCTCTGGGATGAGCCCGGAGGGTACGGGGGAGGCGGGCGTTTGGAGCCTCGGTGCGGGTGTCGCTAACGCGATCTTCACACGATCGCGGTTGGGTGGCCTACTCCTGGCCGGCGGCGGCGGGCGGCCAGAGGATCCAGTCGCCGTCGAGGCGGCGGGCCCGTTCGGAGTCGCTGGCAATGTACTGGCGCACGGCGGCTTCGGGCTGCCACCGGTCGACCCGCTCGTGCCCAAACCTCGCATCGATTGGCGAACGGGCTTCCGGCCCG
This sequence comes from Phycisphaerales bacterium, assembly GCA_041401985.1. GTDB lineage: Bacteria > Planctomycetota > Phycisphaerae > Phycisphaerales > UBA1924 > JACKHA01. Next base: position 227,154 of record JAWKTE010000004.1, on the reverse strand, counting down.
CGGCCTCCGTCGTCGTCGCGGTCCACGCCTCGCGAGTAGATCACCGGATGCCCGTCCACAAGTGCGTACCCGATCGCCTCGCCCGTGAACCGGTCGCGCGGCACGCCGGGCAGGATGGTTGGCGGGACTTCGCCGAGCGAGGCGGGGTATGCGCCTGTGCGCCTGCGGTGCAGTTCGATCGCCAGTGCGGTGATCGTCGCGTCGCGGCGCTGCTCGAGGTACTCGCCGGTGAGCGCGGCGTGGCTGAGCGCCGGCATCAGCAGGTAGACCAGCATGTAGCGGGCCCGCTGGATGGGGTCGGCCGCCATGATCTCGACGTCGGCATCCATCGTCAGGATGTCGTGCTCCCACAAGGGCGTGCGGGCGGCCTCCTCGGCCTGAGCGATGAACCGCTCGTACATCGCCCGCATGCTCGCCCGATCCGCGACCACCGCCGACTGGATCGGCCCGAAGGCGTCGCTGGCGAGGCTGGAACCGCCGATCGTCGGTGGCACCGGGCCGAAGTCGGTGAACATGAAGGCCAGATCGCGGAGGCCCTCGCGGGTGACCACGCCGTGGCCGTCGCCGTCGTCGGAGTAGAGGCGCTGGAGGGTGTCCTCGAACATGGCGCGTTCGCCGTCGAAGGTGACGAGCGGGCCGTCCTGGCCGATGCGCGAGAGCGTGTGGGCCAGGGCCGCGATCTGGTCATCGGAGAGCAGGTCGGGGTGGCGGACGAGGGTGTGGTCGATGGCCTGGAGCGTCCGCGAGTCGATGGCGATGGCGACCAGGTCGGCGATGAGCAGGCGCTGCTGGCGGACCTGGGCGCCCATGCCGAGCATGGCCTGGGCGTCGGCCATGAACCGGTCCGCGTCGCCATCGATCGCGGCCAAGCGGGCGTCGCTGGCCAAGAGGCCCGAGAGGAACCGCATCGGCGCGATGTTGGGCAGCAGCACGCCCATGAGCGCCGGGTTCTCGGTGGGCGTCGTGTTGACGCGGGAAAGGTCGTACTCGGGGCGGAGGCCCATCTCCATGCCGTGCTTCTCGACCTCGATGTCGGTCGCGTCGGTCAGCAGCAGGCCCAGGGCTGGGCGGGCGGCGGCGGCGCGGACGCGGTCGAGCGCGGCCTCGTTCTCGCGCAGGTAGTTCCGAACCTGGTCGAGCGACTCGCCCTCGATGTCCCAGCGGGCGAACGCGTTGTGGAGTTGGATCGGGCCTTCGATCTCCTGGCCGGTCTCCGGATCGAACTCGGGGACGGCAAAGGACTCGGGCGATCCGTCGCCCACCGGCGTGAGCATGAGGTACGCCGCCCTGTGCTCGGGCCAGGCCCGGTCCTGCGGCGGCGTCTGGGCGATCCGCTGGTTGATCTCCTCGGAGATGTTGCGGGAGATCGTCGGCTGGAGCAGCATATAGCGCACGAACAGGTAGACGTAAAGCCCCAGGATCGCCAGCAGGCCCCAGCCGACGGCGCTCCAGAGCCCGGCCCACAGGCGCCAGATCAGCGGGCGGGCCCGGCGTTTGGCGCGCCGGATGAGGCGGGCGGTCGCCTTCGCGCTGCCGAAGGACTCGCGGAGTTGCTCGGGTGTCCGCCCGGCCTCGAGCCCGTCGAGGAAGTGGGCGCACAGTTCGCCCGCGACGTCGGCCTGCTCGCCCCGCCAAAGGCGGGTGCGGGCGCAGACGCGCTCGACGAGGGTCGACAGCGACGCGGGCAGGTCGGCGTCTCGGACGACCTCGCGGGCGTCGGCGCGGGCGAGCGTGCGAGCGGCCGATCGCGGGCGGACGAGCGTGAAGACCGGGGTGTTCAGCACGCGGGCAAGGGTGGAGCCCTCGCGGTCGTGCGCGTCGTTGCTGGGGCGGCTCATCGCACCACCCCCAGCGACGCCCGCGCGTCCGTCGGCGGCAGCACGCCCAGGGCCGACATCGCCCCGGCCAGACGCTTCCACGCATCCGTGTCGGTCGCCAGGCGCTTGCGCCCCTTGGGCGTCAGGCGGTAGTACTTGCGGCGGCGTCCGGAGTCGGCGACGCGCCACTCGGCCTCGATGAAGCCCTTGGCCTCCAGGTTGTACAGCAGCGGGTAAAGCGTGGACTGGCCCATCGCCAGCACGCCCTCGCTGCGGCGCTCGAGGGCGTCGGCGAGTTCGTAGCCGTACATCTCGGCTCGTTCGAGGAGTTTCAGCACGGCGACGGGGCCGGCGCCGCGCATGAGATCGGATTCGAGGCGCATGGTGACCTCCTGGGTGGCCGGGGCTGGGCCGAGTCCTGGGTGAGGGGGCGTGGCTCCGGCTGGCATACTATGTCTGGCAAGGTATACGCGGGAGGGTGGCCCAAGTTCCCGGCTTTGGCGCAGAATTCTCAGCGAGGCTCCCCCACCGGACACGGCGCGCGAGCCGGGGCGTCCCCGCCCCGGTTCCGTTTCCGACGGCATCGGCGCAGGGCATTGGCGGGTCCGGGGCGGGGACGCCCCGGCTCGCGCGCGGAGATGGGATTCGGGGCGGGGACGCCCCGGCTCGCGCGCCGTGGGGTTGGGCGGGCGGTGGTGGCGGGAGCGGGTCAGGCGGGCTTGTGGGCCACGACGACGAGGCGTTTGGCGTGGTTGTCGTAGGGCGTGCCGGTGGCCGCGCCGTAGGCGGTGCAATCGACGAACCCGGCGTGCTCCAGCACGTCCAGCAGTTCGCGGGCCGAGTAGAGCCGGAGGATGAACGAGCGGTCGGTGACGGTGGCGGCCGTGTCGCCTTCCCGAACGATCGTGATCCACCGCTGCTCGACTCGTTCCCAGGCGCCCAGGACCGTGGCGTGCTCCAGGACGATCACGCCGTCCTCGCGCGGGTGCCAGCGATGGGCCTGGAAGCGCCGCACGACGACCTCCTTGCCGGCCAGGTCCATGACCAGGCGTCCGCCGGGGCGGAGGGCGTCGAAGAAGTTGCGGGCGGTGCGGGCGTCGTCGTCGCGGGTGGGGCCGTAGCCGAAGGAGGTCCAGAGGTTGGTCACTAGGTCGAACGAGGCCTCGCCCCGGAACGCCTGCATGTCGCCGACCTGCCAGCGGACGCGGTCGGCGACGCCGGCCTTTGCCGCGTGGGCCTTGGCCCGGTCGATGTACGCGGCGGTCAGGTCGACGCCGGTGACGCGATGCCCGCGCCGGGCCCACTCGACGCTGTGCCGCCCGACGCCGCAGGGCATGTCCAGGATGTCCAGCGGGGCGTCGATGCCCAGCAGAGTGGCCAGGTCGTCCACCTCCCCGGCGGCGGCGGCGACGCGCTCGGCGGGGAACAGCGTGCCGGCCATGTCGGACCAGAAGGGGGCGGGGGTGGGCATGGGGGAGGGTAGTGGGGGCGGGGTGGGGGATGGCGTGGGCCGTGGGGGCGCGATGCCGCGCTTTGGGGACCGTCCGCTGATCGGCACCGAGAAACGCCGCCGAGCCGGCGTGTCTCGGTGGCACAGTGGGTGATCGCCTACTGCCTGAGCCGCAGCGAGAGGTCCCGTGCGAGACTCATCCAGCGTTCGGCGCGTTGGACCGCGACTCGGTCGAAGATCGACTGCGGGTTGAGCGGACGGCTCGGGCCGAACGCCTGGGTCTCGATCACGTCCAGCAACGCTTCGACTGTGCGGACAAGGCTGCCGAGCACCGCGAACGAGTCGGTGGAGTCAGCGCGAGGATGTCGGGAGAGGATCGCGCGGAGCGCTGCCGCGGTAATGGGTGTCGGCGAGTACAGGGCGACCTCGATGATCGAGATCGCGTTGGAGTCGAAAGCGGCCGACGGGAAAATCGGGTGGGCGGAGTCGTTGATCAACATGCCCGCGACCAGCAACGCTCTCGCTTTCACGGGCTCGGCGTCGGGTGCCTCGCCGCTCGACGCTCCGAGCGATCCGAACGCGACCGAGTAGAGGTCGTCGTAGAAGAAGCTGTCGACCCACTCCCCCGCGGCGGGAACTGGACCCATCACGAGGTCCGGCAGGCTCGACGGGTCCTCCGGAGGCGGGTTGATTGGGTATTCCAGGTCGAGCCACTGCTGGATCAGCGCGGCCACGGCCTCGCGCGACGCTTGGCCGCGCAGCGCGTCCCACGCGGCTTCCAGCGACATCAGCGCCATCGCCGCTCCTCCGATTCAGCATCGCCGCGGGCGATGGGGTCTCACGCCACCTGCAGCAACTGGAGCGTGCTCTTGACGATGTCCTGGGCGGTGAGGCCGAAGTGCTTGAGCAGGTGCTCGGGCTGGCGGGCGGACTTGGGGATGGAGCGGACGTGCATCTGCTGGAGGCGGAAGCCGTCGCCCGAGTCGGTCAAAGCCTCGGCGATGGCCGAGCCGATGCCGCCGCCGTAGTTGTCCTCGATGGACACGACGTAGCCCGCGTTGGCCGAGACGATGTCGAGCAGTTTCTCCTCGTCGAACGGGAGGGAGTAGAGGTCGACGAGCGTGGCCGAGACGCCGGCCTGGTCGAGCAGGTCCAGGGCCTTGTTGGCCTCGTGGACCATGGCGCCGGCGGCGCAGATGACCACGTCGCGGCCTTCCTGCAGGACCTCGAACCCGCCGAGGTTGAAGACCTGGTCGTCGGAGTAGATGAACTCGGTGTCGGGACGCATGGTGCGCATGTAGCACACGCCCTCGTACTCGGCCATGACCTGGGTGAGGGCGTAGGCGGCAAACGCGTCGGCGGGCTGGAGGACGTAGCAGCCGGGGTTGCCGCGGGCGTCGCGCATGGTGGTGAAGGAGCGGAACCAGGCGACGTCGGGCAGGGCCATCTGGCTGGGCCCGTCGGAGGCCGGGCCGAGGCCGCAGTGAGAGCCGACGATCTTGAGATTGGCCCCGGAGGTGATGGCCATCTCGATCTGGTCGTAGGCGCGGGTCATGAATTTGGCGAAGGAGGAGCAGAAGGGGATCTTGTCGGCGGCGGAGAGGCCCACGCCGGCCGAGACCATGTTCTGCTCGGCGATCTTGCACTCGACGAAGCGGGACGCCAGGGCGGGGTCCTTGGCGAACATCTCGGCGAAGGTGGAGTTCTTGACGTCGGCGTCGAGCACGACGATGCGCTCGGAGGCCTTGCCGAGCATTCGCAGGGCCATGCCGTAGGCGCGCCGGGTGGCGAGCTTGCCGGAGTGGAGCACGCTGGTCATGTCCATGGCCTTCATGGCCTCGGTCAGCGTGGGGATCTCGAGCATGGTCTGCTCGGGGGCCGGCGCGTCGGCGGGGGGCTGGATGGTGAAGGCGTCGGTGCTGCTGAGGCTGCTGGTCAGGGCGACGCGGCGCTCGTCGAGTTCGGCCAGGGCGCGCTTGAGGGCGTCGCCGGTCGGGGGCTTGCCGTGCCAGCCGCCGCCCTGGATGGAGGCGGCGCCCCAGCCCTTGACGGTCTTGGCGACGATGGCCATGGGGGCGGCGCCGCCCTTGGCGCCGAGGGCGGCGAACGCGTCGAAGGCGTCCTTGATCTCGCGCGGGGCGTGCCCGTCGATGACGCGGACCTGGAAGCCGCAGGCCTCGAGCTTGGCCTGGAGCTTGTCGGGGGCCTGCTGCGGGGAGACGCGGTCGGCCTGGCCGTACTCGTTGCAGGAGATAATGGGCAGGACGTTGGTGAGTTTGTTGTCGATGATGAAGTCGAGGGCCTCGGCGATCTGGCCCTCGCGTGCCTCGCCGTCGCCGATGATGCAGTAGATGCGTCGGTCGGAGGCGTCCTGGCGTGCGGCGATGCCCAGGCCCGCGGCGATGGAGAGGCCCTGGCCGAGCGAGCCGGTGGCGGCGTCGAAGAACGGGAAGCCGGCCATGGGGTTGGGGTGGCCGTCGAGCGGGGACGAGAGTTCGCGGAGGGAGGCGAGGTCTTCGAGGGTGAGGCGGCGGCGTGCGTCCTCGGGGCCGACCATGACGCCGAGTTTGGCGGCGGCGGCGTAGACGGCGGGGACGGCGTGGCCCTCGCTCAGGACGAGGCGGTCGCTGGTGGGATAGTCGGGGTAGTCGGGGCTCCAGCGCATGGCGTGGAACATGAGGACGGTGACGAGGTGCCCGATGCTCATGGCGCTGGTGGGGTGCCCGCTGGCGGCGGCGGCGCACATCTCGAGGGACAGGCGGTCGACCTCGATGGCCTGGGCGTGCACGGCGGCTTCAAAGGACATGGGCACCTCCTGCGGCGATTGTGGGCGATGGTCCGGGCGGGCGACCTGGGCGATGGGCATCAACCGGCGGGGCACGCGCCCGGGCCGGGGGAACAAACGTATTCCGAACAGCAGCCTGAGCCGCGATGGCGTGGGCTGAACATCGACGATAGGCACGGGGTCCGGAAACCCTCAATGGGCTGGCCGCTGGTTTGCACAGGAAATGTTGGGGCGCGGGGCGTCGGGCGTGGGTTGGGCGACGGTCGCCGACAGGCGCGCAGCCGCGGGTTGTGGGGGCGATCGTCGGACGGGTCGGGCGATACACTCTGCGTTTCCTACGGAGAGGACCCGCATGAAGGTGATCTGCGACCGCGGCGCACTGCTCGACGCCGTCAATCTGGTTTCGGGCGTGGTGGCCAGCCGCACGCCGCGTCCGCAGTTGACGTGCGTGTGGCTGAGCGCCGTCAAGGGCAAGGACGGGGCGTCGCTGACGCTCGCGGCGACGGATGCCGAGGTGTCGATCCGCCTGGTGATGAACCGGGTGGACGTGTCGCAGGCGGGCACGGCCCTGATCCCGGCGGACAAGTTGCGCCAGATCGTGCAGGCCCAGGAGTCGGAGCCGACGCTGACGCTCGAACTCGAGGGCGAGGCGATGCACATCCGGGGGACGGATGCGCACTTCAAGGTGTTCGGGTACCCGGCGGGCGACTTCCCGCCGGTGCCGGAGTTCCCGAACGGGTCGGCGTGGACCGGGCCGCAGTTCAGCCTGCAGGCGGGGACGCTGGACTCGCTGGTGGCGCGGACGATCTTCGCGACGGCGCGGGAGCACACGCGGTACGCGATCAACGGCGTGCTGCTGAAGCGCGACGGGAAGAAGCTGGAGATGGTGGCGACCGACGGGCGGCGCCTGGCGCTGGCGCGGGCGAATCTGACGGGCGACTCGAAGGAGGGCCAGCCGATCTCGTGCATCGTGCCGACCAAGGCGCTGTCGATGCTGCAGAAACTGTTCGACGACGCGGACGAGCGGGTGACGGTGGCGCTGACGGACAACCAGGTTCTGTTCGCGGTTGGGCCTGAGAAGGGGCCGGCGCGGGCGCTGCTGGCGTCGAGCCTTGTCGAAGGCGCGTTCCCTCCCTACGAGGACGTGATCCCGAAGGACCACGACATCCAGGTGGCATTCGACCGGGACGTGCTGACGTCGGCGGTGCGCCGGGCCGCGCTCTTGACGAACGAGGATTCGCGTGGCGTGCGTCTGACGTTCAACGGCGGGGAGAAGCGGGTGGAACTCTCGAGCCGCGCCCCGGAGATGGGCGAGGCCGAGGTGAACGTCGATCTGGCGTCGTACAAGGGCAGCGACATCGAGATCGGGTTCAACCCGGCGTTCCTGGTCGATGCGCTGCGGGTTGTCGAGGACCCGCAGGTGATCATGGAACTGAAGGCGTCGAACAAGCCGGGGCTGATCAAGTCCGGGAGCGAGTTCACGTATGTGGTGATGCCGGTGAGTTTGGCGTGAGCGAAGCCGGGCCGGGCTGAGCCGCCGCCTTGGTGGGGACGTGGGCGCGGGCCGTTCGACGGCGTTCGGCAATCAAGGGGAAGCGGAGAGGGGGGGATTCGAACCCCCGATACGGTTGCCCGTATACAGCATTTCCAGTGCTGCTCCTTCAGCCGCTCGGACACCTCTCCGGAGAAGGGGAGTGAGTGTATGGCGGGGTGGGGGGTGGTGTCGCGGGGATGGGATGGGCCCGGGTCGCCCGTCCTGACCCTCGGGGCATGGCCGTGCCGGGCCACCGCCATGCCGCGACTCGGGTCAGTCCGTTGATCGACACCGAGAAACGCCGGCGAGCCGGCGTGTCTCGGTGGCACAGTGCCCATGGCTGTGCAGAGCCACAGCCATGCCACGCGCCGATGGCGGTTTGGGCTAGGCGACGCCGACGGCTTCGGCGTCGCGGTCGGAGAGGGTGCCGCCGTCGGAACGGGGGCGGACGGTGGCGTCGCGCTTCCAGGAGCGGTCGCAGCGGGGCTGGCCGCGGAGGTCGATGACCGAGACCGACTTGGCCGCGGGGTCGAGCGTCACGCGGCTGACGCCGAGCAGGTCGGCCAGGTCGACCGGGTCGAACGCGGCCAGGGCGCTCTCGGGATCGGGCAGGACGATCCCGGCGTCGAGGGGGTTCTCGACGCCGAGGCCGCCGACGGCGGGGTCGGCCTTGGCGCGTTCGAGGGCGCCCAGGGCCTGCTCGCGCAGGGTGAAGACCTTGGTCCAGGCTGCCGTGTGGGCCGGGTCGGCGTTGATGCCCGTCGGCGCGGCGAAGTGGACGAGGTGGACGCAGGTGTCGGCGGAGTCTTGCGACGTGTCGTCGATGTTGTGCAGGGCGCGGTACGCCTCGTCGGCGGTGTGGCACAGGATCGGGGCCAGCAGGCGGCACAGCGTGTCGGTGAGGGTGAAGAGCGTCGCCTGGGTGCGCCGGCGGCGGGGCGAGTCGGGGCGGTCGCAGTAGAGCCGGTCCTTGACCGCGGCTAGGTACACCGCGCTGAGGGTGTCGTTGCAGAAGTCGAACAGGGCCAGGTGGGCCGCGCGGTAGTCGAAGGTCTCGTAGGCCTTGGTGACGGTGCGGGAGAGGGCGTCGAGGCGGGCGAGGATCCAGGCGTCGGGGGAGGTGGGGGAAGGCGCAGAGCCCAACGCGCGAGCGTCGGGTTGTCGGGTTGGTTCGGAGGCGCTGGGTTGGGCGGACCGCGACGCTTGCGCGTCGGGCTCTGCTCCGGGGTAGTCGTACAGGTTGCTGAGCATGAAGCGGAGGGTGTTGCGGACCTTGCGGTAAGACTCGCCGGCGACGTCGAAGAAGGCCTTGTCGACCTTGACGTCGTTCTCGTATGCGAGGCTGCTGACCCACCAGCGGCACACGTCCGCGCCGTAGTCCTTGAGCAGGGCCTCGACCTCGAGGGTGTTGCCGAGGCTCTTGGACATCTTCTTGCCGTCTTTGTCGACCATGAAGCCGTGGGTGAGCAGCGTCTTGAAGGCGGGGCGACCGGTGACGCCGAGCGACGGCAGGAGCGAGGCCTGGAACCAGCCGCGGTGCTGGTCGGAGCCTTCGAGGTAGAGGTCGATGGGGTAGTCGGCGCCGTCGGGGTGCTCGGGGGTGCGGGAGCGCTCGCGCATGACGGCGTTCCAGGAGCAGCCGGATTCGAACCAGACGTCGAGGATGTCGGCGCCTTTGCGGAGGGAAGCGACGGAGCGACGAAGCGACGCAGCGACGGAGGGGTCGAGGTCGGGGTCGGTGGACGGGTCGTAGTGCTTGAGGAGGTCTTCGGGCGTGCCGGTGAACCAGAGGTCGGAGCCCTTTTCGCGGACGGCTTTGGCGACGGCGCGGACCGAGGCCGGCGTCAGCAGGACCTGCTGGTTGGGGGCGTCGCCGAAGAAGAAGGCGGGGATGGGCAGGCCCCAGGAGCGTTGGCGGCTGATGCACCAGTCGGGGCGTGAGTCGAGCATGCCGCGGAGGCGGTTGCGGCCCCACTCGGGGACGAAGGCGACGGCGTCGGCGCGGCCAGGCTCGACGGCGGCCAGGGCGGCGTCGCGGAGCGATGTGCCGCGTTTCGTGGGCGTGTCGACGCCGATGAACCACTGCTCTGTGGCGCGGAAGATGACGGGGGTCTTGCCGCGCCAGTCGTGGGGGTAGGAGTGCATGAACCTGTGGTCGTAGAACAGGTGGCCCGAGGCGCGGAGGTGCTCGACGATCTGGGGGTTTGCCTTCCAGATGTTGAGCCCGCGGAGCCACTCGGGGACGGAGGCGTCGTAGGAGCCGTTCTCGCGGACGGGGCAGTAGATAGGCAGGCCGAGGCGTTTGCCGGTCTGGTAGTCCTCGGAGCCGTGGCCCGGGGCGGTGTGGACGAGGCCGGTGCCGTCTTCGAGGGTGACGTAGTCGGCGGCGACGACGGTGTAGACGCCCGAGACGTCGGCGTCGGGGTCTCGTTCCGGGCGCGGGGCGGCGTCGCGGAAGGGGTGGCGGTAGCGGAGGCCGACGAGGCGGTCGCCGGTGGTGGTGGCCAGGACCTCGACGCTCTCGGCCTTGGCGGCCTTGGTGACGCGCTCGACGGCGTCCTCGGCCATGACGGTGATGGCGCCGTCGACGCGGACGAGGGCGTAGTTGAACTTCTCGTTGACGGCGATGGCGAGGTTGGCCGGGAGGGTCCAGGGGGTTGTGGTCCAGATCATGAAGGAGGGGGTTGTGTCGGGGCGGCCCGATCGATCATCCCCACGCTCTCCCTCCGCGTGCTCCGCGTCATCCTCCGCTTCCTCCGCGTTCTGCATCGCGTTCAGCCCGAACGCGTCGTAAACAGCGCCCGCGTCGGCGGCCTCGAAGTCGACGTAGACGGAGATGTCCTCGCGGTCGTAGTACTCGAGTTCGGCCTCGGCCAGCGCGGTCTCGTTCTCGATGGACCAGTGGACGGCCTTGAGGGCGCGGTAGACCAGGCCCTGCTCGACGAGGGCCGCGAGGGCTTCGAGGACCGCGCCCTCGTAGGCGGGGGCCATGGTCATGTACGGGTTGTCGTAGTCGCCCAGGGTGCAGAGCCGCTGCATCTGGGCGGCCTGGAGTTTGATGAACTTCTCGGCGTGCTTCTGGCACTCGCGCCGGATGGCCATGCGGCGGGGGCCGTCGTCGAGGGCGGCGATCTTGTCCATCTTGCCGGCGGCCATGAGTTCGCCCATGACCTTGTGCTCGATGGGCAGGCCGTGGCAGTCCCAGCCGGGGACGTAGGGCACGTCGAAGCCCATCATGGTGCGGGAGCGGACGACGAGGTCCTTGAGGACCTTGTTCATGAGGTGGCCGAGGTGGATCGAGCCGTTGGCGTAGGGGGGGCCGTCGTGGAAGACGTAGCGGCCCTTGGGGGCGGATGTGCCCTGGTCGCGGAGGCGCTGGTAGAGGTCCATGGCCTGCCAGCGCTTGAGGCTGGCGGGCTCGTTCTGGACGAGGCTGGCCTTCATGGGGAAGGCGGTCTTGGGGAGGTTGAGGGTGGCGCGGTAGGCGTTCTTCTCGGAGGCCTTGGGAGCGGTGTTGGCTGGCTGGGTCGGGTTCATGGGTGGGTTCCACCGATGGGCGGGTCTGTCCCGAGGCGGCGCGCGGGCCGGCCCCGGGATCGGTTCGGGTCGTGGGTTTGGATGGTACGGGAGGCCCGTGGAGGCCACGGCGCGGAGATGGCCCCGGCGCGGGCGTCTGGAGGCGTGGCCAGGCCGATCGCCCCTCAGCCCACGCGGGGCGAGGGAATTCGGATCGGGGTGGCGGCTGGGCGTGGCATGCGGGGAGTGTCTTCGGCGATGGCGGGCGTTGGAATGACCCCAGCGGGATTCGAACCCGCGTCGCTACCGTGAAAGGGTAGTGTCCTGGACCAGGCTAGACGATGGGGCCGAGACGGGGTGATTGTAGAGCGCGATCGGCGGGTTGGCGGCGGAAGGGCCGAGAACTCGTGATCGGAGGGTGCCGGCGGTGTCGCTGGTGTCGGTGGTGGGCCGCACGATCCGCGCCAGTGGCGGGGGTTGCGGCTCGGGGGCGGCTGGCGTGGCAAAGGCGGCGGGTGGGCGTGGTTTGGGGGTCCGATCGGGTCGATAGACCCGGCATGGAACTCCAGCCCCAGAACTCAGGTTCGGCGACGGCGGCCTTCCCGGTGGACTCCCGCACGATGCGGCTGGTGGCCGGGGTGGGCGTCGTGGCGGTGCTGTCGATCGTGGCGGTGGTGGCGCGGCCATCGGGGAGCCGGGCCGCGGAGCCCGGGTCCGGCGCGTCGGGGCTGCGCGCCGGCGGCGGGTCGGCGGGGGCGGGCGAGTTCCGGCACACGGCGCCGTTCGCGCTGGAGACGCCGTCGGGGGGGACCGTCGATGCCTCGGGGCTTGCGGGGCATACGGGGATTCCGGAGCCACTGCCCTATGACGAGGCGGGGCGTGCGAATCTGGGGATCGTGGTGGGGCCGGCGCTGTTCGTGTGGGTGTACGGCGGCGAGGATGGGGTGCGGTACACGATCGCGGATGTGCGTGGGCAGGTGCTGGCGTCGGGTCTGACGGCCAACGAGGTGTACGGCGCGTTCCCGGAGATCAACATCCCTGAGATGCAGTTCGGGCCGGACGGGGCGCTGTGCGAGCCGCTGATGTGGGCCGGGGACGACCTGTAGTGCGGCGCGAGCGCGTGATCGGGTGAGCAACGGGGCCTGGGTGTGAGGCGATCGCGCAATCGACGCGCGGTGTGCGTGCGCCGTGGTTGCGCGTTTGTGTGGAAAACTACCGAGCGGCTGGGGGGGCGTCCGATGGTGCCCCATCGCCGGGGGTGCGCCCCGGCCACGGCGCGGAGCGTCGGGTCAGGGGGCCAGGATGGCCGACGAGAAGCAACCACAATCGAAGGCGGGCGGGGACGCGTCGAATCCCGCGCCCGCACCGAAGGCGGCGCCCACGCCCAAGGCGGTATCCGCGGGCGGGGCGGCGGGTGCGCCGAAGGCTGGCGGCGGGCCGGGTGGCGCGGCGAAGGCTCCCGCGCCGACGCCCGTGGCGAAGAAGAAACCCGAGGCGCCCGAGGGGCTGGACGCGGCGTCGCTGGCGGCGCTGGGCGAGCAGTTGGCGGCGATGGACCTGGACGCTGCGATGACGGCCGAGACGGCCGGGGCCGCGGCCGGGGTGTCGGCGTCGGCGGTCGCGGTGGCCGCGACCAGCGGGGCGATGGGCGGCGGGGGCGAGCCGGGTGCGCCGGACCTTCCGGAGTTTGATCTGGCGGACTTCGGCGTGGAGTCGAAGGACATCGACCTGCTGTCGGACGTGAATCTGAACGTCACGATCGAACTGGGTCGGACCCGGATGCTGATCGAGGACGTGCTGAAACTGGTGGCGGGGGCGGTGATCGAACTCGACAAGTTGGCGGGCGATCCCGTGGACGTGTTCGTCAACGGGCGGCTTGTTGCCAAGGGTGAGGTGCTGGTCCTGAACGACAACTTCTGCGTCCGCGTGAACGAGATTGTGGACGCGGCGGCGGCGGAGAAGGCGTGAGCGATGGGTGGGACGCGCGCATCCCGGGTGCCGGCTGGCGCGGCGGTCGTGGCGGTGGGCGCGCTCGTGGCGTGGGCGGGTGTTGCGGCGGCGCAATCGGGCAGTGAGGGTGTGTTCTTTGGGCCGTTGCCGGCGGCGTCGAGCGAGGCGGCGGTGGCTGGGGAGCCGGGGCCGGCAGTGGTGGCCGCGCTGGCGGCGGGCGTGGCGGCTGAGGTCGAGATTCCGATCCAGGGCGAGGCGCCTGCACCGACGACCGAGCAGCGTTCGCTCGTCCCGGGGGCGGCGGGGCTGGTCGGCGGGCGTGGTGCGCCGATCGATGCGATGAAGGGCGAGTCGGTCGACCTCGCGCCGACGCTGATGGCGCTGGTGGGCGTGGTGGGGCTGATCGCGCTGGTGTTCGGCGGGCTGCGGCTGGTGCGGGGCGGCGCGGGGCGATCGGTGCTCGCGACGGCGCGGGCGCCTTCCGGGATTCTGGAAGTGCTGGGGCGGTATCCGCTGCCTTCGGGGCCGACGCTGCTGCTGCTGCGGGTGGACCGGCGGGTGCTGCTGCTGTCGCAGGCGCGGGCGTCGCGGCTGTCGGGCTCGACGTTGACGGCGCTGTGCGAACTGGACGATCCGGACGAGGTGGCGTCGATCCTGATGCAGGCGCGGGACGCGCGGGATGAGTCGATCTCCGCGCGGTTCGGCGCGCTGCTGGGCGGGTTCGCGGCCGAGCACGCGGTGGGGGATGGGCAGGCGTTCGAGCCGCGCGGGGAGTCGATGCGGGCGCTGGCGCGGGGCGGGGTTGAGGTTTCGGTTGTGGATGCGGCGGATGGGGAAGGACTCGACGAGCCCGCGGCACCGGCGGCGCGCGTGGCGCGGTCATCGCGCTTGCGTGAGAGGCTCGAGGGGATGCCTGCGTGGGAGGGGGCGGTGGCATGAGCCGCGCGGCCCGGACACGTTCGTTCTGGCTGTGCCGGCTGGCGAGCCTCGTGGCCTGGCTTGCGGTCGCGCTCGGCGCGTCGCCCGCGGCCGGGCAGGAGATGTACGGACCGCCCGCGCCCGGGCAGGGTGGGGTGGGGACGGGCTCGATCCCGCGTCTGACATCGATTCTGGACGCCGCACGCGGAGAGAACCCGGAGGACCTTGAGGACGCGTTCAATCCGCTGCGGATGCTGGAGGCGGCGGCGTCGCTGGCGCCGGGCACAAGCGGCGACGGGCCGGCGGGCTCCGGATCGGGCGGTGCTGGGGCGTCGGGACCTTCGCCCGGGCCCGGGATCTCGCCTGCGGTGAACATCCTGGTGCTGCTGACGGTGCTGACGGTGGCGCCGGCGATCGTGCTGATGACGACGTGCTTCGTGCGGATCATCATCGTGCTGGCGTTGTTGCGGCAGGCGATGGGGACGCAGTCGCTGCCGCCGCCGCAGGTGCTGACGGGGCTGTCGCTGTTCATGACGATGCTGGTGATGGCGCCGACGCTGGAGCGTGTGTGGGACGAGGCGGTGGTGCCGTATCAGCGGGGGGAGATCCGGGACTACGACGCGCTGTGGGACAAGGCCAAGCAGCCTGTGCGTGACTTCATGTTCGACCAGATCGAGGCGACGGGGAACTGGTCGAGCCTGATCATGGTGCTGAACTACCGGGGCGTGGACACGTCGGACCCGTCGAAACTGACGCGGGCGGACGTGGACATGGTGTCGCTGGTGCCGGCGTTCATGCTGAGCGAACTGAAGACGGCGTTCCTGATGGGATTCCGGATCTATCTGCCGTTCCTGGTGATCGACATGGTGATCGCGGCGATCCTGATCTCGATGAGCATGATGATGCTGCCGCCGGTGCTGATCTCGCTTCCGTTCAAGTTGCTGCTGTTCGTGCTGGTGGACGGGTGGACGCTGGTGGTGGGGGGGCTGCTGGGCTCGTTCGTGCTGGAGGGTCAGTCGGCGCGGCTGTCGGAGACGGCGACGGCGTGGCTTGGCGGCGCGGCGGAGTGGTGGCCCTTGGTTTCGAGCGGGCTGGGGTAGCGTGCGGGCGCACCTCGGGCTGCATGGGTGTTGCTGAATCCTGAATCCTGACCCGTGTCTCGCCTCTGTGCTTGCCCCCTGTGCTTCTGTGTCTCTGTGTTGAATCCGTCTCTGGAGACTCGCCATGCCCTTCGACGACGCGACGGTCGGGATGGTCCGCGACACGCTGACGCTGGTGCTGATGATCTCGCTGCCGATCCTGCTGGCGGGGATGGCGGTGGGGCTGGTCATCAGCCTGCTGCAGTCGATCACGTCGATCCAGGACCAGGCGCTGACGTTCGTGCCGAAGATCGTGGTGATGGTGGCGGTGGCGGCGCTGCTGATCCCGTGGATCGCGTTCCGGATCGCGGAGTACGCGGCGGAGATGTTCACGTTCACGCCGTAGCGGGTGGCGGTTGATTGGAGCCGGCGGCTGGCGGCCGGTTCTGTGTGCTTTTGGTCGTGCTTATGGCCGCGCTTTTCTCGCTCCATCTCGTGCCCTTCGCGCTGGTGGCGTTCCGCATCATGGGGCTGTTTCTCGCGCTGCCGCTGCTGGGGAGCGCGACGGTGCCGGTGCGGATCAAGGCGTTCTTCGCGGTTGCGATGGCGGCGGCGGCGTATCCGGTCGTGCTGGCGGGGCACGGGGAGTCGCCGGTGTTCCCGGCGTCGATGGGGCTGTTTGCGCTGGCGCCCATGATCGTGTTCGAACTGGCGATCGGGGCGTCGCTGGGGTTCCTGGCGGGGATGCCGCTGCACGCGGCGAACTTCGCGGGGTTCCTGATGGGCCACCAGATGGGCCTGGGGCTGGCGCGGACGTTCGATCCCTCGAGCGACGCGGAGACGGACCTGTTGTCGCAGTTGCTGTTCATCATCGCGTCGACGGCGTTCCTGGCGATCGGGGGGCTGGACGGGCTGTTCATGGGGGTGGCGTCGTCGTTCGAGCGTGTGCCGGTGGGCGGGTTCGAGCCCGGGATCACGCCGCTGGAACTGGCGGTGGGGCTGGTGGCGTCGGGGACGGAACTGGCGGTGCGTGTGTCGGCGCCGGTGGTCGGGATTGTGATCCTGGTGCTGGTGGCGCTGGGGGCGTTGTCGAAGACGCTGCCGCAGTTGAACGTGATGACGGTGGGGTTCATCCTGAAGATCCTGCTGGGTTTCACGATGCTGACGGCGGGGCTGGCGTCGATCGACGAGGCGATCGTGGTGGATGTGACAGAGTCGCTCGGGCGTGTGATGGGGTGGTGGCGGCAGGTCGGGGCGGGGGCGGGGCATGGGGCTGGTTGAGGGGCGCGCGGGCGCACGGCTGATGCGCATGTGGAGGGCCGATGGCGGACGAACTGGGAGAACGGACCGAGGCGCCGACCGGGCGTCGCCTGTCGGAGGCGCGCGGGCGGGGGCAGGTGCCCAAGAGCCAGGACTTCGGCTCGGCGGTGACGCTGATCGGCGACGTGGTGCTGCTGGCGGTGTTCGGGGCGGGGATGGCCCAGGTGTTCGCGGTGGTGATGCGCTCGGCGCTGTCGGCCGAGCCGGGCGAGGCATTGGACCCGACGTCGCTGTGGCCGGCGTTCCGGTGGTCGCTGGCGCAGGCGGCGATCGGCGCGGCGCCGATGCTGGCGCTGGTGGTGGCGCTGGGTGTGCTGGCTCAGGTGCTGCAGGTGGGGTGGCTGGTGACGCTGGAGCCGGTGAAGCCCAAACTCACGTCGCTGAGCCCGATGAAGGGGCTCAAGCGGATCTTCGGGAAGCGCGGGCTGGTCAAGTCGGGGATCGGCATCCTGAAGATGTCGGTGGTGGGGTGGATCGCGTGGCTGGTGCTGTCGCGCCAGGCGGTGAGCCTGGCGAACCTGCCGGCGATGGAGGCGGTGGCGGCGGTGCGGACGATCCTGGGGCTGGCGTTCGAGCTGGCGATCTGGCTGACGCTGGTGCTGCTGGTGATCGCGCTGATCGATCTGGCGTACCAGAAATGGCAGCACAAGCAGGACCTGAAGATGACCAAGCAGGAGGTCAAGGACGAGCGTCGGATGATGGAGGGCTCGCCGGAGGTGAAGAAGCGCCGGCTGAAGATGGCGATGGATATCGCGATGCACCGGATCCAGCAGGCGGTGCCGAAGGCGGATGTGGTGGTGACGAATCCGACGCACTTCGCGGTGGCGCTCAAGTACGACAGCAAAGCGATGCGGGCGCCGCGGGTGCTGGCCAAGGGTGCGGACCTGATGGCGTTCCGCATCCGGCACGTGGCGATGGCGACGGGGGTGCAGATCGTGGAGCGGCCGCCGCTGGCGCGGGCGCTGTACTGGGGGGTGGAGGTCGGGCGTGAGGTGTCGCCCGAGCACTACGAGGCGGTGGCGGAGGTGCTGGCGTTTGTGTACCGGCTCAAGGGGAAGAAGGTCGCGTAGCGGGGGAGTACGCAGGGGACGCCGAGGGGGCCGAGGGACGCGGAGGAAGGACTCTGTTCTAGCCGGAAGGGCGCGGAGCAACCAGGATGATCCACCCGACTGCTCACCTCGGCGTTCCTCGGCACTCTCGGTGATCTCTGCGTACTCGGTCCAATCAACCGCAAGCAACCATGGCAGTACCAACCTCCAAACCCGCGCTTCCCGCCTGGCTCACCGGCCTGGCGAAGCACCGTGGGCTGATCGTGCCCATCGGGTTCGTGATGCTGATGTTCGTGATCCTGGTGCCGTTGCCGCCGGCGATCATGGACGTCCTGATTGTGCTGAACATCGCGCTGGGGGTGATCATCCTCCTGACGACGATCTACATGGCCGAGCCGCTGGACTTCTCGGTGTTCCCGTCGCTGCTGCTCGCGACGACGCTGCTGCGGCTGGTGCTGAACATCGCCTCGACGCGCCTGATCCTGTCGGCCGACGCCTCGACGCCGGACCAGGCGGCGGGGGTGGCGGGCAGCGTGATCTCGGCGTTTGGCGACTTCGTGGCGGGGGACAACCTGTTCGTGGGCGTGGTGATCTTCCTGATCATCGTGATCGTGCAGTTCGTGGTGATCACCAAGGGCGCGGGGCGTATCAGCGAGGTCGCGGCCCGGTTCACGCTGGATGCCATGCCCGGCAAGCAGATGGCGATCGACTCGGACCTGAACGCCGGGATCATCGACGAGAAGGAGGCACGCAAGCGCCGCGAGGCGATCGCGCAGGAGGCGGACTTCTTCGGCGCCATGGACGGCGCGAGCAAGTTCGTGCGGGGCGACGCGATCGCGGGCATCATCATCACGGCGATCAACGTGGCGGGCGGGTTCGCGGTGGGCGTGATCAGCCGCGGCTGGCCCGCGGGGCAGACGGCCGAGGTGTTCACGCGGCTGACGATCGGCGACGGGCTGACGGCGCAGATCCCGTCGTTCGTGATCGCGATCGCGGCCGCGCTGATCGTGACGCGCTCCGGGGCCAAGCAGGACCTGGGCGAGCAGCTGACGGGCCAGATCATCAGCCAGCCGAAGGGGATGCTGATCACAGCGGGGTTCCTGGCGTTCCTGGCGGCGACCCCGCTGCCGACGATCCCGCTGCTGCTGGTGGCGTCGGTGATGGCGGGCGGCGCGCTGGCGATGCAGCGGAGGACGCGTCGCGCGAAGGTGGACGAGCAGCGGAAGGCCGAGGCGCCGGTCGCGCCGGAGCCGCCGGCGGTCGAGTCGCTGCTGAAGGTGGACACGATGGAACTGGAGGTGGGATACTCGCTGGTGCGTCTGGTGGACGCGGGCCAGGGCGGGGACCTGCTGAGCCGCATCACGGCGGTGCGACGCCAACTGGCGTCGGAGATCGGTCTGGTGATGCCGCCGGTGCGTATCCGGGACAACCTGCAACTGGCGGCGACGGAGTATCGGGTGAAGATCCGGGGGGCCGTGGTGGCGAAGGGATCGATCCAGGCGGACCGCCTGCTGGCGATCGACTCGGGGATCGCCACGGCGCGGCTGGAGGGCGAGGAGGCGCGCGAGCCGGCGTTCGGGCTGCCGGCGCGGTGGATCGAGCCGTCGCTGCGGACCAAGGCCGAGACGCTCAACTACACGGTGGTGGAGCCGTCGGCGGTGCTGGCGACGCACATCACGGAGATCGTCAAGCGTCACGCGGACGAGCTGCTGACGCGCGACGAGGTGTCGAACCTGGTCGAGGGGCTGAAGCAGAAGGCGCCGAAACTGGTGGAAGAGACGATCCCGGCGATCGTGAGACTCGGCGATCTGCAGCGGATCCTGGGCTCGCTGCTGCGCGAGCGGGTGCCGATCCGGGACATGGAGACGATCGTCGAGGCGCTGGCCGACTGGGCCCCCAAGACCAAGGACCCGGACATCCTGGTGGAGTACGTCCGCAACGCGCTGCGGAGGTCGATCTGCGATCACGTGGCGGCCCCGGCCCAGGCGGGCTCGGGCGACGACAAGGCCCGGATCGCGTGCGTCACGCTCGACCCGCTGCTGGAGGACCAGATCGCCTCGCACATCGACCGGGGCCAGCACGGGACCACGATCTCGGTGCCGGCCCGGACGGCCAAGGCGATGGCGGAGAACGTCGGGCGGGGGCTGGAGAAACTGACCGGGGCGGGGCACCTGCCGGTGATCGTGGCGTCGCCGCAGGTGCGGGCGGCGGTGCGGCAGATCGTGGAGCCGTATGTGCCCGGGGTCACGGTGCTGGGGTACAACGAGATCGTGTCGGAGATCGAGGTGGAGTCGCTGGCGCTGATCCCGGGGCTCGGGCAAGCGGAGGAGGGGGCGGGGTCGGCGCGCGGGGCGGCGGCGTAGCGGGCGGTATTGGGGGCAGGCGGCGGGGCGACGCGGTTTGGGTCGGGTCTGTACGATCGTCGGGTCGCCCTGTGAATGCGGCCCGGGAGCCGAACGATGGAACAGACGCCGCGAGCCTCGGACCAGCCCGCCTCTGACCTGCCAGCATCGACGTCTCCCGACGGCGCGCCCCCCGCGGTCGCGGACGAGACGCTCAAGCGTGCGTTCACGGCGTTCAAGAAGCGGTGGAAGGTGACGCGGCTGGACGACGAGTCGAAGTTGGGGGGCGGGCGGCCGCTGACGTCGGGCAAGGCGTCGCAGACGGTGGGGATCCGCCCGCCGACGGACTTCGGGCGCGAGGTGTGGGTGGAACTGGCCCGGCTGGGGCGGATCAAGGACATGGGCGGCGGGTTCTTCGCCCTGCCGTGAACATGGGGCGAGATCATGGGGCGTGAGTGGGGGGCGTGAGTGGGGGGCGTGAGTGGGGGGCGTGATCGGGGGGCGGGGGCGGCTATCGTCCCGCCTGGTTGCTGGGTGGTTTCCGAGGCGATTCGCGGAGTCTGACATGGGCCGATTCTCGCACCGATTCGCGACGATCCCGTTGGCGGCCGGCGTGCTGGCCGGCCTTGGCGTGCTCGCCTCAGGCTGCGGCGGGGCCACGAACGTGGACACGTCGTTTGCGCGGCCGTTCCCGGCGGGGCTGGAGCAGCAGCGGGTTCTGGCGATCCAGGTGCGGCGTGAGCCGACGACGATTACGTTCACGAACACGACCGCCGCCGATCTGCCCGCCGGCACGATGTGGCTGAACAAGCGGTACGCGAGGCCGTTCGACGGCCTGGGCGTGGGCCAGACCGCGACGATGCGGCTGGTGGAGTTTGTCGACGAGTTCGGCGAGTCGTTCCGCCCCGGCGGATTCTGGGCCACGAGGGCCTCGCAGAGGCTCGTGCTGGCGCAGTTCGAGGTGGACGACGGCGGAGGCGCCACGTCGCTGATCGGGACGGTCGTGGTCAATGGCGAGGAGGACCCGGACGCGCGGCGGCGTCAGGCGAATCCGTATTGAGTGGATCTGTCGCGCGACGCGATCGCGGACAGGAAGCAGGGAAGCACGACCACTCAATCTTGCGATCCCAGTCTGCGATGAAGAGGGGGCATGGCTCTTCGGCCCTGCCTACCACCCGATCCGCGGCGCGTCGATCCAAGTCCGGAGTCTCCGATGGCACGCATCCTCGTGGTCGGCCCGCACCCGGACGACCAGGAACTGGGCATGGGCGGCACGATCGCGCTGCTGGCCGACCAGGGGCACGACCTGTTGCTGCTGGACATGACCAACGGCGAGCCGACGCCGCTGGGCAGCCCTGAGATCCGGGCCCGAGAGGCGGAGGCGGCGGTCGAGGCGCTCCGCGGCGGGGCGGGGCGAGCCGGCGGCGCGTCGGGCACGCCGGGCGGCGGTTCGATCTCGCGTGTGTGCCTGGGGCTGCCGAATCGGTTCGTGGAGCACACGATCGCGGCCCGCCACCGGGTGGCGGCGGTGATCCGGGCCCACCGGGCGTCGATCGTGTTCACGCCGTACTTCGAGGACGCGCACCCGGACCACATCGCGGCGACGCGGATCGTGGAAGATGCGCGGTTCGACGCGAAACTCTCGAAGATCGAGATGCCGGCGCCGCCGGGCGCGTTCGATGGCGGGTCAGCGGCGGGGGCGGGCGCCCACGCGGACGGGCACGAGGGGCGGGCGCTGGACGAGGTGCGGTTCCCGCCCATGTACCCGAAGTGGCTGTTCTATTACTACGCGACGCACCTTCGGATCGTGCCGTCGCCGTCGTTCATCGTGGACGTGTCGGCGACGATGGAGCGGAAGATCGCGTCGATCCTGGCGTACGAGTCGCAGTTCGTGGCGAACCCGAAGAACCGCGGCGTCGTGGACTGGGTGCGGGCGTCGGGGACGTTCATGGGCTCGCGGATCGGCGTGGGGGCCGGGGAGGCGTTCTTCACGAGGGAGCCGGTGGGGTTGACGGGGCTGCAAGGGCTGGCGTGACGCGCACCAGGTGGAAAGCCCTCGCGCTCGCGCAAGAAATGGGCTCGCGCACATTGTGCTACAATGTGGCCATGGCCAAACGCAGCACGCTGAACATCTCCGTGACGCCGGCGCAGGCCCGGTTCATCGCGGCCCGCGTCCGCAGCGGTCGATACCAGTCGGCCAGCGAGGTGGTGCGCGAGGCGATCCGTCGCCTGCAGGACGACGAGAAGCGTCGCAAGATCGAACTCGACGAGATGCGGGCCAAGGTCGCCGAGGGGCTGGCGGCGGCCGAGCGGGGCGAGTTCGTCACGCCGGAGCAGTTCCGCGCGACGCTCGACGCGCACCGGACCGCGCGGACGCGGAAGCGGGCGGGATGACGTGGATTCTCACGTCGGTCGCGCAGGTCGACGCGCTGGAGATCTGGGACTTTGTGTTCCAGGCGTCCGGCCAGCGTCGGGCGGATGCGCTGCTCGCGGACCTGGAGCGGGCGTTCGACCGGGCGGCGTCGGCGCCGTTGGCGGGGATCGAGCGTCCCGAGTTGGCGCCGTCGGGCGTGCGGTTCGTGCTGGCCCACGCGTACATGGTCGCGTATCGGGCCGATCGGACGCCGATCGAGATCCTCCGGACCATGCACGCCTCGCGTGATGTGCGGGGCGTGGAGATCGATCCGGGCGGCGTGTGAGCCGCGGGGATACGGTTTGTTCGGACGGCCTCGTCCATCGATCCGCCAGCACCGCGTTTGGAGCCTTGCCATGCCCGTCCAGATAGGCGACACCGCCCCCGACTTCACGCAGGACTCGACCGAGGGCCCGATCCGCTTCCATGAGTGGATCGGCACCTCGTGGTGCATCCTGTTCAGCCACCCGAAGAACTTCACGCCGGTGTGCACGACCGAACTCGGGGCGGTGGCCAGGTTGAAGGGCGAGTTCGCCAAGCGGAACTGCAAGGTGATCGGGCTGTCGGTCGATCCGCTGGCCGACCACCACGCCTGGGCCAGGGACATCGAGGAGACCCAGGGCGCGGCCCTGAACTTCCCGCTGCTGGCCGACGCGGATCGGAGGGTCGCAGACCTGTACGGGATGATCCACCCCAAGGCGAACGACACGCTGACGGTGCGGTCGGTGTTCATCATCGGGCCGGACAAGAAGGTCAAGTTGATGATCACGTACCCGGCCAGCACGGGGCGGAACTTCAACGAGATCCTGCGGGTGCTCGACTCGCTGCAACTGACCGCGAACTACAAGGTGGCCACGCCGGTGAACTGGGAGCACGGGCAGGACTGCATCATCGTGCCGGCGGTGCCGGACGCGGAGGCGGACAGGTTGTTCCCGAAGGGGTACAAGCGGCTCAAGCCGTATCTGCGGGTGACGCCGCAGCCGAATCTGTGAGGGGAGCGGCGATTGACCCGGCGCAGAGCCCGACGCGCGAGCGTCGTGGTCGATCAGCGGGGCGCGGACCACGACGCTTGCGCGTCGGGCTCTGTCGCGGGTGCGCTACGATGGGCGAGCCGGGGCGGTAGCTCAATTGGTAGAGCGCTAGCTTTGCAAGCTAGATGTTGGGAGTTCGAGTCTCCTCCGCTCCATTGCCCGGCCGGCGCGCTGGTTGCTCGGCGGGGGCGCGGTCCTCAAACAAAAACGCCCGCGGCACGGGGCCGCGGGCGGTTGCGTTTTCACGGAGAGCCAGCCGACGTGCTCAGGCGCGGCGACGACGGGCGAGCGGGGCCAGCAGGCCCGCCATGGCCAGGACGCCGGCCGGGGCCGGGACGACCATGTCGGTCACCGAAGCGCGGACGGCCTCGGAACCGAAGGTCAGGTTGGGGTACGCGAAGCCGCCGCTGGGGAAGTCGGTGCGGACGTAGCCGGGCGTGATGGTCACGCCCGGGGCCGCGATCTTGTCGTTCGCGAGCGCGACGTTGTCGCCGCTGACTTCGCCCGCGACGCGGTAGGTGCCGGCGGGGAGGTTGAGGTCGGCGATAGAGGCGAAGAACCACTGGGCCGTGCCGTGCGCGGAGGGAACCGCCATGCTCGCGGGCGTGACGGTGGCCTCGGCGAGCAGGGCCTGGGTGGCGACGTCCCAGATGCCGACGCGGTGGGAGTTGGTCAGGCCGTCGCCCTCGGCGTCGATCCAGCCGAGCCCGCGGATCGTCATCGGCGAGTCGATGACGAACTCGGAGCCGGCGACGTAGTCAGCGGCGGTGAAGGTCGAATTGGTCGACGAAGGCCCGGCGTCGATGAGCACGCCAGCCGACGCGGACGAGGCCAGGACGAGGGCGCCGCCCGCGGCCACGGCGATTCCAAAGGACTTGTTCATGTCTCGATTCTCCTCTTGATGCGGATCTCGTGATGCAGATCCAGAATCCCCGCTTTGGCGGGGCGCGAAAGGACTCGACTTCTCACCGTACCCCTTCCGATCGCTCCACCCAAGCCCGCCTCCCGAGAATCGGTGGATCCTGCAAACGAATGCCGGAGATGCCGGGGCTATCGGACGCTTGAATTCACCGCGTGCTACGCGGTGGAGGCGGCAGCGGAGTGAATCCCCACGCCGCGCTACGATGGGCCAGCCCATCACACGCGGAGTGCCCCGCGCGCCGGAGCGGCCGGCGAGGCGAGGATGGTGTGGGGCGATCGACACCCGCCGCACCGAGGATCGCGTGCCAACAGGCCCGGAACTGCAATCGCCGTCTCGCCGACCCCAGCACGCCGACCCGGCCCGCATCGAGCCTGAACCTGCGCACCCGGACGACGGCGCTCGGGGCGCCCCGCACGCCTTGGTGGATGCTCGCCACGCCGCGCCGGTGCGGCTTGTCTCGCGGGCGCTCCGATCGTTCCATCCCTCGTCGATGCCGCGGATGTCGCGGCGGAACTACGCGCTGGAACTCCGGGCCGCGCTGTTCCTTCCCTTCCTGCTGGTCGTGGTCGATTCCTCGATCGTCGGCGTGATCGTCAAGAACGCGTACGAGGGCGTCGTCAGTGCCGCGCTGCTGAACCAGGCGGTGGCGATTCTGTCGGCCTCCACGGCGGCGGCCAACATCGTCTCGTTCATCTGGGTCAAACTCTCGAACGGGCTGAACAAGATCGCGTTCATCAACGGGCTGCAGGTTTCGATGATCGCGCTGTGCGTGCTGATCGGGTTCGCGCCGCGGACAACGCTGGGGCTGTGGGGCGTGGTGGCGGCGGTGATCGCCGGGCGCCTGTGCTGGGCGGGGTTCCTGACGCTTCGATCAACCATTTGGAGCGCCAACTACGGGCCGCACGTGCGGGCCCGGATCACGGGCAAACTCGCGACGATCCAGGTGCTGATGGTCGCGGGGCTGGGGCTCGCGCTGGGCAAGGCGCTGAACCTGTTCCCCGATGCGGACCGGTGGTTCTATCCGATCGGCGGCGCGCTCTCGCTGGTTGGGGTGTGGGCGTGGGGACGCATCCGCGTCCGGGGGCACCGGGCGCTGCTGAGCGCGGAGAAGGCCCGGACGGGTTCGGACGCGCCGACGTTCAGCCCGCTGGGCGTCGTGCGCGTCCTGAAGGCCGACCCGCTGTACGCGCGGTACATGGTTGCGATGTTCCTGCTGGGGCTGGGGAACCTGATGACCACGCCGCTGGTGGTGATCGTGGTGCGCGATCAGTTCCGCATGGAGTATTTCGGCGGGATCGCGCTCACGACGGCGATCCCGATGCTGTTCATGCCGCTGATGATCCCGGTGTGGGCCCGCCTGCTGGACCGGTTCCACGTCGTGCAGTTCCGGGCGGTGCATTCCTGGGCGTTCGTGAGCGCGACATGGGTGACGTACCTGGCCGTGCAGTTCGACAGCGAGCCGCTGCTGTACGTCGCGGCCATCCTGATGGGCCTGGGCTTCGCCGGGGGCGTGCTGGCATGGAACCTCGGGCACCTGGACTTTGCGCCCAAGGGAATGGAATCGCAGTACATGGGCGTGCACGCGACGCTCAATGGCGTGCGCGGCATCATGGCGCCGTTCATCGGCGTGGGGCTGTACCAGGTCCTGGACGGGGCGGACCCGTCGCTGAACCTCGGGGCCTACGTCTTCGCGCTGTGCACGATCCTGACGCTGGCCGGCGGGCTGGGGTTCCTGCACCTGGCGCGGTCGATGCCCGCGGGGGGGTGGAGGCGTCAGCAGCCGGTGGAGACGACGCCGCCGGCGCGGGCGGCGGGGTCGTGATTCGATCGCTAGCGATCGAAGGCTGTTTCGCGTCCAGACGCCGGACCTGAGGCTCTGCGAAGGTCCGGCGTCCGTCACCCTTCCAGATTGTCCGATGGTCCGCCTGAAATCGTCCGGCGGCGTTTGCTCAGTTCCCCTCGCGCCCGCCCGTCGCCTCGGCCGTCACCGGACCTTGCACTCGTCCCGGCAGGCCCGCGTCGATCGGGCCGCGCTGGTGCATGACCGAGATCAGCCCGCTCTGGTAGGGGTGCTCGCCGAGCCACTCGACCCGGCCCGTGCGGAGGTCGTAGATCGCGCCGACGAGCGTCGTCTCGCCGCGATCCACGGCCGAGCGCACGGTGTCGCTGGTCGAGAGAAGGTCGAGCATCGACTGGAGCACGTTCTCGCGGACCGCGGCGGCCACGAGTTCGTCGCCCTCTGCGCTGGGGTTCAGCGTCGCGGCCCGGCGGACGGCGGGCTCGATCTCGCCCAGCAGGAAGCGGGTGTTGACCGAGGTGCCGCGGGCGTTGTGCCCGCCCTCGCAGGCCGCGGCGACGGCCCCGCAGCCGGTGTGCCCCATGACGACCACGACGGGCGTGTGCAGGTGGCCGACGCCGTACTCGACGCTGCCGGCCTCTGAGGAGGTGACGACGTTGCCCGCGACGCGGAGGACGAACAGTTCACCGACGCCGCGATCGAAGATGCGCTCCACGGGGATGCGCGAGTCGGCGCAGGTGAGGATGGTGGCGAAGGGCTGCTCGGGGCTGTCGGCGGCGTCGCGCCGGGCGGATTCGTCGGTCCGGGGGCTCTGGCAGTGCCCGGTGACCCAGCGGTTGTTGCCGTCCTCGAGGATCGCCAGAACGGTGGGGGCGTCGGGGATCGCGCCGGAGTAGGTGTCGACGAGCGGGTCCGGGGCCAGGAGCGGCGCGCCGGTGGTGTCGACGGCGTCGGTCACGCTCGCTTCGGCGGCCCGTTGGGTGGTGGTGTTGGTGGTGGAGGCGCCGACGCCGGCTCGCTGGCCCGAGCGCGCGGTCTGGGTCGTCTGGGGCGGATTGGCCGCGACGGCCGCGCTGACCATCGCCAGGCCCGCGGCCAGACCCAGCCCCGCCACCGTCGCGATCGTGCGTGCACGCGCCATGGGAATCTCCAGTGCTTCGCCCTATCGGGGCGGCGGTTGTTGGACTGTCGGGACCGCACAAGTCGGAGCCGCCCCTCGATGAGGCTTGCCCGCGGGGCCACACCCCCGCATCCGTGAACGGACGCGGCATCGGGCCGCCTGGCGGTCGCCTTGATCGCCGCTCGGGCTCTCCGGTCGTGCGAGGCGGCCCCCGCCGCCCCACCCGCACCAATCCGCGCCGGTGCTTTCTCGGACCGGAACAACCGCCACGCGGTGCCCACAGCGTCCATGTGCCACGAGCGAGCGAGCGCCGCGGCCCCGTCGAGGCTGCTCGCTCCGTGCCCGGTCGGCGCGTGCCGATGCAGGCAGGCCGCGAGCGCTCGCCCGTCCGACACGGGTCGGGCCGCGGCTCGGATGTGGAGGTTCGAGCGATGCGTGCGATGAACGGGTTCCTGCTGAGCCTGCTGCTTGGGCTGGTCGGCGCCGGCGTCTGGATCGCGTTCAGCCGCCTGATCGACGCGCGAATCCTGGTTGTGCTCGCGTTCGGCGTGGGGGCCCTGGCGGGCGTGGGCATGGCGCTGGGGACGCGCTACAAGGGCGGGGTCGGGCTGGGCGTGCTCACGGGCGTGGTGTGCGTGCTGTGCTGCTTCGTCGCCAAGGGGACGATCGCGTATTTCCGGGCCCACGAGTTCCTGCACGACGGGGCGACGGTGTCCGACGCCGAGGCGTACGACGCGTTGTGCCAGGACATCTACTGGTCGCTCGTTGATGAGGGCGTGCTGATGGGCGATGAGGAGTCGATGCCGCTGGCGGTGCTCGACGATGCGAGCCAGCAGTGGCAGGCGATGACGTACGACGAGCAGGAGGCCTACAAGGCCAACCTGGCGGGGTCATGGGAGGATCCGGACGGAACGGCGACCGGGATCGTCTCGACGATCGCGTTCCTGTTCTCGTGGTCGTGGCTGGACATCGTGTGCGTGGTTTCGGCCACGGGAATGGCGTACCGGTTTGGATCGGTGATCCGCCTCGAGGAGTCCGACGACATCCCGCAGTGGGCCACGGGCGACGCGTCGACGCTCATGGCCAAGCCGGGCGCGCCGCCGGCGTCGGTCGTCAACACCGCCCCGGTCGGCACGCTGGGCACGCCGGAGGCGGCGCCGAAGGTCGAGGGCGCGGACTCGTTCTGGACGCGCCTCGGGGCCGAGCCGCCAGCGAGCAGCACGCCGGGGATGAAGCGGACGCCGAAGGCGAGGGCGACGACGGACGGGGCGGAGGAGCAAGGGCCGCCCCGCGCGGAAGCCGCGTAGGGAACCCAGTCCTGGGTGCTGTGTCCGGTGTCCTGATGGTCGGGCGCCTGAAGGCCGGAGGCCTGCCGACGACCCGAGGCCCGACCTCAAGGACTCAGGACTCAGGACTAAGGACAAAGGACTCAGGACGGTTCACGCGCCGCCCACACCGTCCGATCGCCGAGTTCGATCGCGACGCGCGTCCGCGACGCCTCCGGCTGGAACCGGAACATGACGGCCTCCGCGCCGGCGGGGTTGAACACGAGCCCGCCCTGGTGGAAGAGGTTGCGGGCGAACGAGCCCTCGGTGCGGAACTCGAAGCCGCGGCGGCCCTCGGCGATCTCGAAGCGGCCCCGCTCGGACGGATCGTGGCTCGCCGGGCCGTCGTACAGCCGATCCGGCTCCAACGCGTACGTGCCGGTGATCGCCACCGCGTCCTCGACGGGCTCGTTCGCGTAGGCCTCGTCGGCCCCGCCGACACCCTCAAGATACTCCGCGACGTTCGCGGCCTCGTCGCCGCCGGCCAGGGCGTGGCGCATCAGCGTGATGCCGTGCGGGCCCTTGACGCGCTGGATGCCGGGCATGGCCTGGATCGTGGCGCGGACGGCGTCGACGTGCCCGAGCATCGCGAGCGTGAACAGGTTGGGGCGGGCCCCGTGGGCGATGAGCAGTTCGGCGATCTCGCGCCGCCCGGTGTGCGACGCGGCACCAAGGGCGGATTCCCAGTCGCCGAAGCCCCAGTCGATGGCGGCGCGGGCCAGCGCCGGGCGCTTGGTGACCAGGGCGCGGACGGCGTCGATGTCGCGGTGCGACTGGCCGACGACGGCCTGCGCGTCCGCGTCGGTGGTGCGGGGCGACCACGGCATTCCCGCGGGCTGCGCCGCGTCCTCGGGCTGGGCCGCGGCGAGCGACCGGCGGGGCGAAAGACCGACCGTCCCGCCCACGGCCAAGGCTGAGAAGCCCACGAACGACCGCCTGCTGATGGACATGGCTTGCTCCCGCACGAGTTCTGCACGAAGTCGGAGTCGCGATCGTCGGATCGCAAACGGCATCGCCGATCCCATCGGCGGCTTCCGACCCCGCTACGCGTCGCGATCCCACGATCGCAACTCTCTGGCGGTACCGTCAAAGGCACCCAAGGGTGCTGGCCCGGCGTAGTGCCGCCTTGCGATTCCGGCCAGAACGGACCCGACAAGTGCGAGGCGGAGGGAGAGCCACCCACAACACCTTGGCAATCCCCCGGCAGTCCGCAGCCCGACCACCAGGACACAGCACTCAGGACTCAGGACCAGGGACTCAGGACCAAGGACTCAGGACTCTCGCCGTTTGCCCCCTACATCCCCCCGCTTCGCCCCGGCTGCTGCGGCCTGTCCCGCTGGAGCGACTCCAGTTGCCGCGTGTCGAGTTCGCGCTGGCTCAGGCGCTCCACCCGCACGCCGGCGCCCGCCGAGGTCGCCCGGATCGCAAACGGCGGTGGCGGCAACATGTCGAGCCACTGGCCCATGTCAGGCCCGGCCCCGCCCGGCGTGACGAGCACGCGCATCGCCACCACGTCCGAACGCCCCGCGGTTGCGCCCAGCGCATCGGTCGGGTCGGCGATCTGCTCGGTCACGATGCCGCCGGTGGGCACGCTGATGAGCACAATGCCGCCCTCGCCCGGCGTGGCCGGGTTGCCGTCCGGGGCGAGGACCGCGTACCGCACGTCGATGGGCTGGCGCGCGTCGTTCTGGATGGTCAGCGTCCGCGGCGGCGGGGCGCTGCTGCACCCTGTGAGCGAGCCGATCCCCGCGAGCACGAAGGCGCACGTGGCCGCGATCTGGCCGGCGAGGCTGGTGGCGCGTCGAGCGATGGCGTTCATGCCTGATCCTCCCGAGGTTCGGCGGGGCGTGGTTGGGCGGGGCGGCGCGGGGGCTGGGCCGGGCGGAGCTCGACCTCTTCGATCGTGGTCCGGCGGAGCACGATCTCCTGGCCGTCACGCTCGCCGCGCTGTTCTTCGACGTCGTGGCGGACGACGGTCCGCTGGCCCACCGGCGTGGTGACGCCCTTGGCGACGTTGCCGACGAACTGGCCGAGGCGGAACATCATGCTGCGGCGCTGGCCCACTCAGGGAGTGTAAGCCCGGGGGCCGCGCCGCCCGGTCGGTGCCCTAGCGGGCGGCGCCGGGCCGGGCGGCGTCGATTCCCAATCCAAATCCTCCCGTCGCCGCCGTTCCGCGAATCGGATCACTGACTCCGATTCGATTTGGGGCGTCTCAAACGCCGTTTCGCCGCATCGACTGGACGCGGCGACCGATCCCGCGAACCCTACAGGTCCGGGGCACGTCGGCGTGCGGGCCCCGTCATGGAGGATCGAGCCGCGCATGATGCCCGAGCAGCGCCCGTTCCCAAGGCGTGAGGAGAAGCGGACGCTCCACCCCCGTCGGGTGCGTGGTGGCGTTCGCCTGTCGCGCAAAGACGCCGACCTGGCCGCCTCCTGGGCCGCCCAGCGGATCATCCGCCTGATCGAGGCGGGGGTCGGCGGCGAGGCGCTGCGCGAGGGGCTGGAGTACGCGCGCCTCGGGCAGACCAAGACCTTCCGCCTGGCTGCCGGCAAAGTCGAGGCCCTGATCCAGGGGCGGTCCACCCGCCCCTACCAGACCCGCCTGGAACTGCCCGTCATCAAACGCGACGGCTGGGAGCGCGTCACCAAGGCCATGGCCGAGCAGGCGGTCTACTCGGCCCGGCTCCTCGGCGGCGAGGTGCCCTCGAACATCGAGGACGCGTTCGCCCCCTCGGCCCTGCACCTGTTCCCCGCCAACCTCGAGGAGTTCACCGGTTCCTGCACCTGCGGGCACGCCACGCCCTGGTGCAAGCACGCGGCGTGCGCGGCGTACCTGCTGGCCGACCGCCTCGGCTCCGACCCGCTGCTCATGTTCGAACTCCGCGGCATCGAGCGGGACGAGCTGATGGACTCGCTCCGGGCCGGGCGCACCACCACGCCCGCGGGCGTGGACGTCCCGGTGTACATCCCGACGTCGCACGGCGACGGCGTGGCCCCGCTGGGCGAGTGCGTCGAGAACTTCTGGGAGGCTGGGCCGGAACTGGACCTGGTGGACCTGCCGATCGAGGCCCCGCAGGTGAGCCACCCGCTGCTGCGCCGCCTCGGCCCGAGCCCGTTCCCCGAGAGCCGCTTCCCGCTCGTGGGCCTGCTGGCCACGTGCTACGACGTGGTGTCGGCGCGGGCGCTGGAGGAGCGAGGGGAGGGAGAGGACGCCGAGAGTCGGGACGAAACGGGCGGCGTTGACGCCGGATCGGACGGTTCCGATGGTGACGGTGAGGGTGATGCCGACGAAGAGCGTCGCCACGGCTCGGCGGCGTAGTCGTTTCTGCGCCGGTGCGCGCGAAGGGCCGCGTTCAGGTCAAGGTACCCCAGCGAGGGGGCGGGGCTTTCCAGCCCCGCTCGAAGGCGGGCGTGGATCACCGACATCCGGTGCGTCGTCGCCGGGCACGATGACGCCACGCGAGTGTCCTGCCGATGGGGATTCTCGCGCGCGGTGATCTCCACCCGAGTCGGGACGGGCTGGAAAGCCCGTCCCCCTCGTCCGTGGTGTGTCGTGTGGGCGGTGCACGCGCTGCCGATTGAGCGAAAAGGACCGTGGCGGTCCGGCGCGTCAAGCACTTGCGCTCAGTTCGCCGCGGCCACCGGCTCGGCCTCCATCACCGCGCACGTCGCGCACCACGTCTCGGGCGCCAGCAGATTGATACGCGACGCCTGCGGCTGCGGGATCCGGCCCAGCGGCTGCAGGAACTCGTCATTGAACCTCGCCTGGTAGACCTGGTACTGCTCGTTGAACTGCGTGTTCGAGTACCGCGTCTCGATCAGGTTGTCGATCTGCGAGATGCGCGACTCCGGGTGCGGGTGCGTCGAGAAGAACTCGGGCGGGCTGCTGCCGCCCGCGGCCTCGGCCAGGATCTCCATCGTCTGGCGCATCCCGATCGGGTTGTACCCAACGCGCGTCATGTACTCCATGCCGAGCCGGTCCGACTCGAGTTCCTGGTCGCGCCCGTACTTGAGCAGGAACGAGCCCGAGCCGGCCTGCACCAGCAGCGGCACGCCGGCCGCGAGCAGGTCGTTGTCCGATCCGCTCACCGCGACCGCGGCCCCGACCACGACGCCCTGGGCGATCAGGCTGGCGCTGATCTTCTGGTTGCCGTGGCGCGCCGTCACGTGCCCGATCTCGTGCCCCAGCACGCCGGCCAGTTGCGCCTCGTTGGTCATCCGCTCGATCAGGGCGCGGCTGACGAACACCTTCCCGCCGGGCAGCGCAAACGCGTTGATCACCGGCGAGTTGAGCAGCGTGAACTCCCACGGCAGGTCGCGGAAGTCGCCGTCGAGCGTGTCGGTCATGCTCAGGCCGACGCGGGTGAGGCTGTTGCCAAGGCGGGCGTCGGGCACCGCGCCGCCATACTCCTGGGTCAGTTGCGGGGCGGCCTCGGAGCCGAGGGCGACCTCTTCCGAAAGAGAGAGGAGTTTGACGCCGCAGCCGGTCTGGGCGGCAACGAGCAGTGCGGTGGCGAGAACGGCAAGGATCGGCTGGATGCGCATCGTGGACTCCGGCGATCGCCCCGGCGCGGGGCGGAAAGGCTGCGGGCGTGATTCTTGGCGATCCCCGCGTCCGGGGAGATCGCCGGGCGAATCCTACCATTGATGGTGAACGACGTGTCGAGCACGACCGAACCCGAAGCGAGCCGTGCTGGGAATGATCCCCAGGCGCGGAGCGAGCGTCGGGGTGCGAGCCCAGCCGAGGCCAAGGCCCCCGCCTGGACCGACCGCGAACTCGCCGACCCGCACGCGCGGAGCGACAAGGCCGGTCGCGTCCGCTCGATGTTCGCGGCCATCGCACCGTCCTACGACCTGAACAACCGGGTCCACTCGTTGTGGCGCGACCAGGCCTGGCGACGGGCCGCAGTCCGGGCCGCGGCCGTCGAGCCGGGCCAGGACGTGCTGGACGTGGCCTGCGGCACGGGCGACCTGACCCAGGCCCTGGCCCAGCGGACCAAGGCCGCGACCGTGATCGGGCTGGACTTCACCCGCGCGATGCTGGACGTGGCCGAGCACAAGCGCGACCGCCGCCCCGGCACGCCGCTGTCGCGGATCCGCTACGTCGAGGGCGACGCGATGGCGCTGCCGTTCGACGACGCGTCGTTCGACGCGCTCACGATCGCGTTCGGCATCCGCAACGTGCAGGAGCCGGCGCGGGCCCTGGCGGAGTTCGCCCGCGTGCTGCGCCCCGGCGGACGCCTGGTGATCCTGGAGTTCCACCGCCCGCGGAACCCGATCGTGCGGGCGTTCAACGGGTTCTACGCGGGGCGAGTCATGCCGGGGACCGCGACGCTGCTGGCGCGGGATCGATCGGGGGCGTACCGGTACCTGCCAAAGTCGGTCGGCTCGTTCATGGATGCGGAGCAGCTGCGGGCGGCGGTGGCCGCGGCGGGGTTCACGGACGCGACGGTCCGCCCGCTGACGATGGGGATCTGCTGGTTGCACCGGGGGGTGAAAGCAGGCTGAGGGGACGTGGCGTGCGGCGAGACCGACCAAGGCAAGCCGTGATGCGGATTGCGATCGCGCTCGGCCTCTGCGGGCTCGTCGCGATTCTCGCGTGGGCGCTCGAGGCGCTGATCGCCTGGAACTTCGCCGGCACACAGGACCAGTTCTGATCCGCCCGATGTCGGATAGGCTGTGGTATGTCGTCGCCGGGTTCCAACACTGAGCAGCGTCTCGACGAGGTCTTCGACCCGTCGCGCCTGCGTCGCGACGCGGAGCGGGCGGCCGCGGCGAGCGAGATGCCCTGGCAGCGCAAGGGTGTGGTGATGGAGAACCCCGCCTCGCGCGGCCTGCTGTGGCGGCAGTCGCCGACCAAGGTTCCGCTCGGCATGGCGGTCGTGCTGGCTGTCTGCGGGGCGGTGCTGCTCATCGCCTCTTTTGTGGCGGGTGCGACGTGGCGCGGCGCGATGGGCATCGCGGTCCTGCTGCTGTATGGGGCGGGCGCATCGGGCGTGCAGTGGTGGCTGCTCGCGATCGCGCGGAAGGCAGGCCGCCTGCACCCGCCGCGCTGGGGCTGGCTGCTGGTCGTGTTTGTGCTCACCGTCGGGATCTGGCTCATTCTGCTCGGGTGGATCCCGTCTTCGATGGCGATCATGCTGGTGATGCTCCACATGCCGCTGATCGGTGTCATGTTCATGCCGACGGGGCTGCGCCAGGGCAACGAGTTGCGCTGCGCCAAGTGCCAGTTCGAATACGCGTACGAGGCGCCCGGCTCGCCGCCGGCGCCCGACTACTGCTCGGAGTGCGGCCAGCGCTGGCACGATCGCCACGGGCTGGTCCGCGGCCGGACGGCCCGCCCGACCTGGGGCAGCGGCGCCTTCGCGGTGGTGCTGGTGGCGTTGTTGCTGGGCCTCGGGGTCCTCCGCACGCCCATGCTGGGACTGTTCCCGACCGGCACGCTGATCCGGCAGGTCACCGCTCCGAACGCCGGGTTCGTCATGGACGAATGGAAGGAACTCAACACTCGCACTCTCTCGTCCGACCAGCGCCTCCGCCTGGCCCGCGGCCTGCTCGACCTCCGCCTCGCAGAACAGTCCCTCCCCGCCGAGGCCGACGCCTGGCTCGACGCCGAGATCGTCGCCGGCCGCCTCCCGCCCGAACTCGTCGACCGCTACCACCGCGAGATGTTCGACGCCACGCTCTACGGGCCGCAACGCGTCCGCGTCTGGGAGAACGCGGTCTTCGGCCTCGACACGCTCGAGCGCGGCTACCCCTTCGCCCCGCGCGACGCCTATCTGGCCATCCGCGGCTTCTCCAGCGACGACGACCCCGCCACCCTCCGGGCCACGCAGAACGCCCTGCTCTATGGCAGCCTCGCCGGCGGCCGCAGCGCGTGGCTCGGCGTCCAGACCGCCCGCCCCGGCGGCGTCGAGGCCCCGTTCACGTTCGAGACCCCCGGCACCCGCCGCATCACTTGCGTGTACTGGCTCGTGGTCCTGCCGCAGAACACGCCGGCGGGCCCCATCACCTGGAACGCCGACGGCACGCCGAACCTGCCCGCCGGCACGCTGTTCAGCGAACGTCGGGAGATCAAGGTGGAAGTTGAAGTGACGCCATAGGGGCGTCCGTCACGAAGCCGCGGCTGCCGATGCCGGCGTGCCGCCGACCGCCGCGGCGTCCGTCGTGCCCGCGCTGTCCCCGCGGGACGGTGCCGTGCTGCGTTCTGTACCCGGCGACCGCCGAACCAGCCCAACCGCCCGGCGGCCCAGCCCGAGCCGCACGGCACTCAGCGACGCCGCGAATCCGACGGCCGCTCCTATCGCCACGTCGGTCGGATAGTGCGCCCCGAACGCCACGCGCCCCAGCCCGACCAGCGAGACCATTGCGACCAGCAGCCACCGCAGGCGCGGGTACATCGCGGCCAGGAACACGCCCGCCACCACCGCGTACGCCGTGTGCGCCGAGGGCATGCTCCACAGGTCCGCCGAGATGTCGGCCCAGAACTCCCAGGCGTGGCGGAGGCCGGTCGGCTCGTCGAACGGGTGCTTGCCGAGCGGGCCGAGGAACGTGTCGGCGCTGTACATGCCGTCGGTGATGGAGGCGCCCGGCTCCCGACCCAGACCCGGCCGCGGACGCCCGGCGAGCATCTTCATCGGATAGACGACCGCCGCGGCCAGCGCAATCCCCGCCAGCCAGTCCCACAGCCGCCCGGCCCGCTGGCGATCCATCAGCACGATGACGATCGCGATGAGCACGATCGACCCGCCCTGGCCGAACTGCTGCAGCACGCCCCACTCGCGGACGATGTCGCCGCCCAGCCACTCACGGAACGCCACAAGGCCGCCCAGCAGCCACGCGTCGAAGGGCCACAGCGCCGCCGCCGCGATCAGCCCCCATAGCAGCGGCCTGGCCCAGTGGACCCTCGTGCCCCGCCCGCTCCATCGCCACACCGGCGAACAAACCGCCCCCGGCACCGCCAGCGCGAGGCGCAGCCACCGGATCGGCGCGGGAAGCCCGCGGTTATAGTCGCTCTCCGTGCGCAGGGCCCGCCGAACCATCCGTGATCCTCGCTGGTGCCGATCGTGGCGAGCCGGGGCGACGCTGCTCCTGCTCGGGCTGGCAGTGTACGTCCCCGGGTTCTTCGCCCTCCCGACGATCGACCGCGACGAGGCCCGCTTCGCCCAGGCCAGCCGCCAGATGTTCGAATCGGTCGCGCTCCCGCAGGAGCAGCGGACCGAGGCCCACGCCGGCGGGCTGGTCGTGCCGATGGTGCAGGATCGCCCGCGCCTGAACAAGCCGCCGCTGATCTACTGGCTCCAGTCCGCGTCCGCGGCCGCGATGACCGGCGGCGATCCCTCGCGCGACGCGATCTGGATGTACCGCATCCCCTCGCTGATGGCGGCCCTGGCGACGGTGCTGATGACCTGGCGTCTGGGCCTGTCGATGTTCGACCCCCGGGCCGCGTTCCTGGCGGGCGTCATGCTCGCGCTGTGCCCGCTGTTCGTGTGGGAGGCCAGGCAGGCACGGGCCGACCATGTGCTCGTCGCGTGCACAACCGCGGCGATGTGGGCGCTGTGGCTGATGTGGCGCGGGGCGCACAAACGGGCGACGCCCCGGCACGCGATCGGTTCCGCGAACGGTCCGGCAGACGGAACTGCTGCCCATGAGCCATCGCGTCCCGCCGCGCCCCGCTCGGTCGCGCGGCCACGCGTGTCGGTTCCCGTTGCCGTCACCCTCTGGCTCGCCGTCGCCCTCGGCATCCTCACCAAGGGCCCCATCACCCCGATGGTCGCCGCCCTCGCGGCACTCCTGCTCTCTGCCCTAACCCGCAACTGGTCGTGGCTCCGCGCCGCCCGCCCCATCCTCGGCCTGGCCATCGTCGTCGCCGCCATCGCCCCGTGGCTGGCCATGCTCGCCGACCGTTTCGGCCTGGCCAACTACCTCGCGCTGGCCTACGACGAGACCATCGGGCGAGCCGGCGGCGCGATGGAGGGGCACGCCGGGCCGCCGGGCTACCACCTCATCCTCCTGATCGTCATGTTCTGGCCCGGCTCGATGCTCACGGGCGTGGGCGTGTGCCGCGCGTGGGCTCGCACCATCCGCGGCGTGCGACCGTGGAAATGGCGGGCCAAGGCCGGCGCCCGATCGCGTCGGGCCGAACTGTTCTGCCTGTGCTGGGTCCTCCCGTCCTGGATCGTGTTCGAGGTCACCGCGACCAAACTCCCGCACTACGTCATGCCGCTTTTTCCGCCGCTGGCCTTGCTGACGGCCCGAACGCTGCTGGCCGCGTCCACGGGGCGGGCCCCGGTCGCGTTCTCGGTCGCGTCCCGACTCATCATCTACGCGTGGCTGGGCGTCACGGTCGCGCTCGGGGTCGGCGTGCTGGCCGCGTGCCTGCTGCTGTTCGACGACTCGTGGGGCGGCGTGTTCAACATCGCCCTGCCCGTAGCGATCCTCGCGCTGATCACTAGCGCCGTGCTCGCGTTCCGCACCATCCAGTCGGTCGTGCGTCGCAAACCGGCCCAGTCGATGCGGCGCGCGATCGCGATGGCGGTCGTGCTCTGGATCGTCGCGCTCGGGCTGGTGATCCCGCACACGCCCAGCCTCTGGGCCACGCGGGCCGTCGCGGGTGTGCTCGACCGCCTCGACCCGGCCCACGCCCGCCCGCTCGCCTCGACGTACCCGGAGGACAGCGTCGTGTTCGCGACCCGCGGGCGTGTGCACCTCATGCCCAGCCTGGACAGCCTCGACGAGTTCCTCGCGGCCCACCCCGACGCGCTCGCCATCGTCCGCCAGCGCGAACTCGAGAGCCGCCCGGACCTCCGCCCCATCGCCTACATCCGCGGGTTCAACATCGGCGGCTTCCAGCGAGAGCGACTCGCGATCGTCGAGGGGCCGGCGACGACTCCGCCAACGCGCGACGACCCGCACCAGGCGGACGATCCGAAACCGAGCGACGACTCCCCATCTGCGCAGGACGGTTCGCCGTGAGCGACCATAACCAGCCGGACATCCACGACGACGATGCCGCTGGCTCACCATCCGAGCCTCCGTCTCCCACCGGCATCCTGGTCATCGACAAGCCGCTCGGCCTCACCTCGACCGCCGTGTGCAACGCGATCAAGGCCCGCCTCCGGCGAGGCGGCGCGCCCAAGCGCGTCAAGGTCGGGCACGCCGGCACGCTCGACCCGATGGCCACCGGCGTGCTCGTCATCCTCGTCGGTCGGGCGGCCACGCGCCTGGCCGACGCGCTGATGGCCGGTCGCAAGGGGTACATCGCCCAGATCGACCTGGCCCACACCTCGCTCAGCGACGACACCGAGCGCGAGCCGCAGCCGGTCGAAGTCGCCACGCCGCCGACCCGCGCCGACATCGAGGCCGCCCTGCCGCGATTCATCGGCACGATCATGCAGCGCCCGCCCGATCACTCGGCCATCCTGGTCGATGGCCGCCGGGCCTACAAGATCGCCCGGAAGGGGCGCGACCCCGGCCTGCCGGAGCGCCCGGTGCTGGTCCACTCGATCGACCTGCTCGACTACGCCTGGCCCCGCCTCACCCTCGACATCGCCTGCGGCAAGGGCACCTACATCCGCAGCCTCGCCCGCGACCTGGGCACGGCCCTGAACACCGGCGGCATGCTCGCCGCCCTCCGACGCACCCAGGTCGGCCCGTTCACAATCAGCCAGGCCCGGTGCCTGGGCGAGGTGCCGGACCCGATGTCACAGGCGGACCTGTCCGCGGTGCCGGACCTTGACTCCTCCAGGCCACCCGATCGGCGCGATCCAGCTTAGAATATCGGTATGACGCTGGTCATCCTCGACGACATCCTGAACGAGGCCGGGCTCACGCAGGGCGACGCCCTGATCGAGTTCGCGTGTCGCCTGTTCGACGCCGGGAGGCTCACCAAGCCAACGGCCGCTCGGCTCTGCGGCCTCGATCGCCCAGCGTTCGAAGCCGAACTGCACAAGCGAGGGCTGACGGTGTACCGCACGACGCTCGAGGAGTATGAGCAGGATCGCCAGTCGATCGCCAATCAGCAGAAGCGAGCCGGCTGACCGATGATCGTCGTCAGCGACACGTCGCCGCTTCGCGCCCTCCCGGCACTCGAACTCGTTGGATTGCTCGAGTCCATCTACCGCACAGTGCTGATCCCGCCCGCGGTGGCCGGGGAACTCGGGCGGGATGCGCCGAATCTCGGCCCGTTCAGACTCGCCGACCACGCGTTCATCGAGATCGAGAAACCCAAAGAGGACCAACTGCTCTCCCGGCTCCGAGCCGAACTGGATGAGGGCGAGGCGCAGGCGTTGGCGTTGGCCAAGCAGATCGGTGCGGAACTGGTGCTCGTGGACGAACTCGCCGGACGCCGGGCCGCACGTCGCCTTGGGCTTGAGGCGAGTGGCGTGCTGGCCGTGCTTGTTCTCGCCAAGTACCGAGGCCTTGTGCCGCAGGTCGCCCCACTTCTGGATCGGCTTGATTCGAGGATTCGGTTCCGTGTTTCGGCCGCAGTTCGCCGGCGGGTGCTCGAGGATGCGGGCGAGTCGCACGGGCCGGAATGAACAAGCGGGCCCCGCCGAAGCAGGGCCCGCCGAGGGAGGGTCTTGATTGTCCTCGGGAGGCCAGCGGCGACCGGCGATCGGTCGCTCCGCCCCCACGCACTCACTTCGTCGGATCAATCTGCGCCGGCGGCGTCGCCGAGTCGATCCCGATCGAGTTGCTCGTCGAGCCAACCCCCGCGTACGTCCCGCCCGTCGAGTTGGTCAGGTAGATCTCCACCCGACGGTTCTCCGGCGTGTTCCCGTTTGGCCCGTTCGGGGCCACGGGTCGGTTCTCGCCCCAGCCGGCCGCCTGCATCCTCGGCCCCGCCACGCCCAGCGACCCCAGCGCGTCGCGCACAGCGATCGCGCGGTGGCACGACAGGTGCATGTTCGTCGGGTGCCGCTGCTGCGTGCTGGCCGACGGACGCTGCGCATCGGTGTGCCCGACGATGATCACGTCGTAGCCCATCGCGGCGTTGGAGTTCAGGATGTTCCCCAGCGCCTGCAGGCTCGCCCGGGCCGTGCCCTGGACCTCCGCCGACCCGGAGGCGAACGTCAGGTCGCTGGCGAAGCGGATCATGCCGCGCGACGAGTCGTATCGCAGCAGTTGCGGGTACTGGGCCGCCAGTTGCGCCAGGGCCCGATCCGTCTCGGGGTTGAGCGGCGCGAACTCGATGCTCGAGATGCGGTTCTCGAGGTCGCGGTACGCCTGGTTCGCCGCGTCGAGTTCACGCTGCAGACGCATGTTCGCGGCCTGGAGTTCCGACACGGTGCTGCCCGCGGCCGAGCGGTAGTTCGCGTCGCTCGCCGCCGAGGCCCGGATCTCGTCCAGTTCCGAGCGCGTCTGGGCCAACTGGTTTGCCAGGCTGCGGTTGGTCTGGCGGAGGTCGTCCATCGACTCCTGGCTGGCGCAGCCCGTGCCGCCCACGCCCAGCCCCGTCACAGCCACCGACACCGCCACCACGAGCCCGAGCCGCTTCAGCCAGCCGCTCGCCCCCCGACTCCCAGTCCCGCGGCCATCCGTGCCGCCACGTCTGCCACCTTGTGCCATGTCGAACTCCGTTCGGGCGCCGCTGCGCCAAGGGTGAGCCAGACAGACCCGGACGGCTCCACCGTCGTCCCACAATGGGTCCACCTATCGTGCAACTCCGACGCACACGCCCGCTCCGGACACCACCCGCCGCGGGCGCAAGGGAACATCGTCCCCGACGCGTCGAGCCACACCGGAAGATCGACAGGTTCTCCCCACACGCATGAAAGACCGCGCCCCGAACGCGCCAGGCCGCCCCGCCCTGCCCATGCCCCCCGGCACGCCCAGGCTCGTGCGGATCGACGCCGCGGCGTCATGGGACGCCGGCGGCCACTCCCCCGGGCGGGTGTCGCTGCTTGTCGATAACGGGTCGCCGGATGGCCTGGAGGTGCTGGCAAACGCCACCCCGGAAGAGGTGGATGCGCATCCCGATGCCAGGCGCGCCACGCGCCTCGACCTTGCCGACCACGTCCTCCTGCCCGGCCTGGTCAACGCCCACACCCACCTCGACCTGACCCACATCGGGCCCGTCGAATGGGACCCCGCCCGCCCCTTCAACGAGTGGATCGACGTCATCCTGAACGGCCGCCTGACCGACCCCAACGCCATCGCGGCCTCGGTCCGGGCCGGGGCGGAACTGGCCATCGCCGGCGGGACGGTAGCGGTGGGGGACATCGCCGGCGTCGTCGCCGGGCAGGCTTCGCTGGCCGCCGCCGAGCCGCTGGCCGACTCCGGGCTCCACGGCGTGTCGTTCGTCGAGTTCTTCGCGATCGGGCCGCGGATGGAGGCCAATCTGGAGCGGGCGGGGGGCGTGATGCGTTCGCGCGACCCGGATCTGGCGCGGGGGCGGCTGCGCCTCGGCATCCAGCCCCACGCGCCGTACAGCGCGCAGCGCGACGCCTACCAACGCGCGATCGAATGGGCCGCTGAGCGGAGCCTCCCGCTCTCGACACACCTCGCCGAAACGCCCATCGAGCGCGAGTTCATCGCCCGCGGCACCGGCCTCCAGAAGGCCTTCCTCGAACGCCTCGGCGCCTGGCACCCCTCCCTGCTGGACGAGTACGCCAAGGGCCTCCACCCGGTCGAGCACCTCGAGCCGATCCTCCGGGCCGCGGCCGACGCCGGCCGCCCGTTCCTGGTCGCCCACGCCAACGACGCGACGGACCGGGCCATCGAGATTCTGTCCGAGACCCGCACGCGCGTGGTCTATTGCCCGCGCTCATCCGCCTATTTCGGAGCGGAGCGCCACTTCGGCCCGCACCGCTACCGGGACATGCTCGATGCCGGCGTACCGGTGTGCCTCGGCACCGATTCGGTGGTCAACATCACCGACCGGACGCTGGGGGTCGGGCCTTCAGATGAAGGAGGATTCTGCGGCCGAACCTCCGGGCGCCTCTCGATCCTCGACGAGATGCGCCTGCTCTTCCAGCGCGATGGGACCGACCCGCACACCCTGATCCGCATGGGCACTACCAACGCCCTGTCCGCGCTCGGCGAGAGCGCACTCGCTGAGACCGCGTTCCGTCTCGGCGGGGCGTCGGGCTCGGCCGACGCCACGTCGAGCCCGCTCGCAATCCTCGCCGTGCCGGTCCGTTCGGGCCTTGTGGGCCGCGACGCCGTCGCGGCCGGCCTCGAAACCGACGCCCCACCAATCTCCATTGTCACAAGAATCCTTCCCGTTTCGCAGCAATAATCCGGAGGGTCCCCACCCAATCAGAGCCCGACGCGCGAGCGTCGCGGTCCGCCCCGCCAGACGCCTCCGACCCAACCCGACGCTCGCGCGTCGGGCTCCGCCCGAACCACCCCGACGCTCGCGCGTCGGGCTCTGCCAAAGCGAACCGATCCCGCATGAGCCTCAAGTGGCAACGCGTGAAAGCCTGGGACGATGCGTTCTTCCCGGCGTGGGCCTGTCCGGCCAAGGCCCTGCTCCGCGCGCTGTCTTCCATCTGGCTCGCCGTCATCCTGCTCTCGGGCGTCGTGGTCTACGGCATCTTGGCCAGCGTGCCGATCGGCATGCTCGCGCTGCTGCCGACGTGGCTGGTGTACGCCGGGCTGTTCGTCGCCGGCGTGGGCGGCATCACCATCGCGGCCCTCGCCCCGACGCTGGCACTCACCCGTCCGCTGACACGCACCCCCCGGTTCCTCATGCTGCTCGGCATCGGCTCGCTCGCCGCCGGCGTCGCCGCGTGGGCGTGGCTCCGATTCGCCTGGCCCATGCTCGAGTACCACGCCCCGACCGGGGATGGCGAGGCCACCGGCTTCCGCCTCTTTGCCGACTTTGCCGAACGCTACCAGTCCACCACGCTCCGGCGCTTGCCCGGCATCGAGATGACCGAACTCGAGTTCTACTCCGCCCTGCCGATGCGGGTCCTGCTGCTCGTGTTCGTGCTCAACATGGTCGTTGCGACCATCCGGCGGATCGCGTTCGAGTTCGTCAACCTCGGCGTCCTCACGGTCCACACCGGCATCGTGCTGATCGCCCTGGGCAGCGTCTACTACGCCAGCCAGAAGCGCGAGGGCAACACGCTCCTCCAGGCGGGCCCCACGACCGAACGCGGCGACCCGACGCCCGGCCCGCCCGTCGGGTTCTTCTACGACAACGTCGAAACCGTGCTTGTCGTTCAGCAACTGAGTTTCCGGGAGATGCGCGACCCGGAGCAGCGCCGCCTCGCCGGCGTGCCTCGCTACAACGACTACAACGTGGAGGCGACGCCCGGACAGAGCGTCTGGGCCGCCCTCGCACGCACGCTCGAGCCCGCGGCCCCGGATGGCGGCGATCTGTCGCTCCGAGTTGAGTCGTCGCGGAGTCAGCAGGCCGGGCGCACGCCGCTGGTCGATCCCGACATCAACTTCCGCGTCGTCGGCTACGCGTCCTACGCCGAGCGCGAGACCGACTGGGTCC
Organism: Phycisphaerales bacterium; assembly: GCA_041401985.1. Taxonomy (GTDB): domain Bacteria; phylum Planctomycetota; class Phycisphaerae; order Phycisphaerales; family UBA1924; genus JACKHA01. The sequence goes on along the minus strand of JAWKTE010000004.1, from coordinate 183,334 downwards.
GGGCCGATCCGCTGGCATCCGGTGCGCTGATGTCGGGCACGCTCAACCCGCTCCGCCTGGTCGACCTCGCGGCCGTGCTGCCCGAAGCGCCCGAGCAGTCCACGCGCGTCCCGTTCTTCTTCATGCCGCGGCTGCCGGCCCACCGGATCGCGGAGACGCCGGCGTTTGCGATCGAGTACCGGATCGCCGAAGTCGGCGAGAGCGGGATTCCCGCGAACGATCCGACCCTCGAAGCCCCGCTGCCCCAGCCCGGCCCCTACGCCCTGTGGGTCCGCGTGCCGGGCCGAGACGAGGGACAGATTGAGGGCCAGGGCAACGCCGCCACCGCAGACCCGCAGGTCTGGACGATCGCCCCCGGCCAGGTCTACGAGATCGATGGCTTCCGCCTCGAGATCACCGACGTCTCGCCGGAGCCGCCCTTCCCGATCGTGACCGAGGGCTACCGCGGCTCAACATCGGCGGTCGCGCAGGTCCGCGTCGTGCCGCCCGCGAGCCTGGCCGACTCCGGCGGCGACACCACGCCCTACACCCGCTGGGTCTACGCCCGCTTCCCCGAGATCAACCAGGACCTCGTCGAGCAGAACCAGGCGGAATCAACCAGCGGCCCGGCCGCGAACGCCCCGATGTCGCCGCCAATGTCCGGCCGCCGCGACGCCGACCCCTCCATCGACATCCGCCTGATCGACGCGAGCAAACTCCAGGTGACGATCGTCGAAGCCGCACCCGCCGATGCCCCGCCGGGCGCCGCCCCAACACCAGCCCCCGGCGGACGCATCGTCATCCGCCAGCGCGGCGGCGCCCTTCGCGCCTTCGACGCCCCCAACCTCCGCGAACCCTTCGAGATCGTCCAGGCCGTCACTCTGGCGGTCACCGATCGTTGGGCCCACGCCGAGCCGTTCGAGCGCCCGGTGCCCGTGCCGCCGATGCAGCAGAACCGCGAGATGGTCGGCACGCACCAGCGGGCCATGCTCGCGGTCGAAGTCTCGCTCGCGAACCGGTCCGACTGGCGCACCGTCGTGTGGCTGCCGTTCGTGCAGTATCTCGAGATCGGCACCGACATGGCGCGGACAGTTCGCCTGCCCGACGGGCGCCAGCTGCGTCTGGTCTTCGGGCGTCGCCAGCACCGCCTGCCGGGCTTCCAGGTGCGGCTCGTCGACTTCCAGATGCTGGCGTACGACCACCGCGGCGCCCCGCGCGATTACCAGTCGATCGTGCGGGTCGAGCCGATCGTGGACGAGCGCGGGCGGGCCGCGTTCGACGCGTTCGAGCACGTCACCAAACTCAACGCCCCGCTGACGGCCCCGTTCAACACGCACGCGGACCACGGGCTGGTGGCAGGGCTGGTCGGCCGCCTCGCCGCGGGGCTGGACCCGGACCAGTACAAGTTCAGCCAGGCCGGCTGGGACGCCGAGGGCTGGCGCGAGTCGCAGACGCTCGCCGACCAGGGCCTCCTGCCCCGCCCCCGAGCCCGCTTTACGATCCTGCAGGTCGGCAACTACCCCGGCATCCACGTGATCGCCCTCGGCGGCATCCTGATGGCCTTGGGCATCCCCTGGGCGTTCTACGTCAAGCCGTGGCTGGTGCGCCGCCGCCGGGACTCGCTGGCGGCGGCCGCGCGCGGATCAACCACGGAGGCACGGAGACACGGAGGTGGGACGTGATGGCAGTTGAGTCCTCAGTACAGCCGACCAGCCTCTCGCGCGCAGCACACACCCTTCGCATCGCGTTCACTCGGTTCTTTGCGCGAGCCCTTCCTTGCCTCCCTCCGTGTCTCCGTGTCTCCGTGGTGATGCTCCTGTCGTTCCCGGCCCTCGCCCAGACCGCCCCCGCCGGCAACGCCCACCCGGAATCCGCCCTCGTCACCGAGCAGGCCGCGGCCCTGCCCAACCCCTTCGGCGACCCGGTCTTCGATCCGACCGTCGCCCCGCTGAGCCTCGCGGACAAGGGCGACTTCGCCGCCGCCCTCGACCTGGCGCCGCTCCGCAGCCTCGCCGTCTTCCACAACGGGCGGGTCAAGATCCTCGACACCCTCGCGCGGGAGACCGTCCGCCAGATCACCGGACGCACGACGTACCAGGACGTGATCGATGCGCCCGGCGGCGAGACCACCAAGGTCTCCTTCGAGCCCCTCTTCACCCTGCTCGACCTGGTCATCGACCCGACGTTCTACGTCGATCGCCCCCTCCTGCACGTCGAGTACCTGCCGCTCCGCCGCGCGTTCCTCGATTCCGCGCTCCCGGGCGACGAGGCGGCCCAGCAGCGGTACCTCATGATGACGCGGATCACGCCGCGCATGGCCGCCGAGCACTACCTCGAGATGGTCGATCGCTTCGGCACGCAGGCCCCCTCACGCCGCGGGCTCGACGAGCTCGACCGCGCCATGGCCCTGTGGCAGGAATCCGCGGCCAACATGCTGCTCGTCGCGCCCGAGTCGCGCGATGACTCGTGGCACCACCTCTCGGAGCCGCTGCCGCCGGGCATGGACGCCGCCGGCGCCAAGGCCTGGCGGGACGCCAGCGCCGCCGCCGCCGACCTCGGTCGCGCCTGGCGTGCCTCGGACGCCACGGCCGCCAACGACGCCATCACCCGCCTCGCCGCCGCCCTGCCCACGATCAACGCTGGTCTCTACCCCGACTCGCGCCGCTCGCTGGAACTGGCGTACAACCGGGCCGGGGCCTTCGAGTGGGGCTGGGTGCTCTACTTCCTGTCGCTGATCGCCCTCGTGCTGGCCTTCGGCACCGGTCGCCGCGCGGTCGCCGGCGTCGGCGTCGCCCTGCTCATCGCGGCCATCGGCATGCACGGGTTCGGCTTCGTCGCCCGCTGCGTCCTGGCCGAGCGGTTCGCGATCCAGAACCAGTTCGAGTCCATGACCGGCGTGAGCCTGTTCGCGGCGATCGTCGGGCTGGCCCTGACCGGGCTGTTCCGCAAGTACCTGTACGGGGCCGCGGCTGCCGCGACGGGCTTCCTGGTGCTCATCGCCGCGACGCAGACGGCCATCCCGGGCCAGTTCATCGAGCGCGAGGCCGCGATCCTCAACACGTCGGTGCTGCTCAAGTACCACGTCACGACGGTGCTCACGTCGTACGGCCTCATCACGCTGGGGATGGTCACGAGCCTGTTCTATCTGGGGGCGCACTACTTCGGGCGGGGGGCCTCGTCGGTGGCGGCCCTGGCCGGGGGGGCGGTCGCGCCGCCAACCGAACCGGGACGAGGAAGGCTGTTGCGGCGACAGCTGCCGGCATCCGCCACCGCCTGCTCAAGGACCTCGACAAGGCCCAGATGATCGTGCTGCAACTCGCGTTCTGGGGCCTGGGCGTCGGCATCCTGCTCGGCGCGTGGTGGGCCGATCACTCGTGGGGCCGCTGGTGGGCCTTCGACCCGAAGGAGACCTGGGCGCTCATCACCTGGATCATCTACCTCATCGTCATCCACGTCCGGTTCACGACTGGCCGCAACCGCGCCCTGGTCACCGCCTGGCTCTCGGTCGTCGGCTTTGTCATGATGCTGTGGACCTACTTCGGCGTGAACCTCCTGCTCCCGGGCCTGCACGCGTACGCGTAGGCCAGAGTCGTGAGTGAACCACGGAGGCACGGAGACACGGAGGGAGCCGAAGAGGCGCGGGAACGAGCCCAGGGCATCGGCTCAAGCCCGGACGAACAGCCGGAGTGTTCTCACCAGTCTTCCCCCCAAGCCTTTCTGCCTCTCTCCGTGCCTCCGTGTCTCCGTGGTAGACCTCGAATGTCCCCACGCCCAATCCCCCGATCCTTCTTCGCCCGCCCCGCCGACGCCGTCGCGCCCGCCCTGCTCGGCCTGATCCTCCGGCGCACCCTCCCCGACGGGCGCGCCATCGCAGGCCGCATCGTCGAGGCCGAGGCCTACCTCGGCCCCGAGGACCGCGCCAGCCACGCGTTCAACAACCGGCGCACGCCCCGCAACGAGGCCATGTACTCCCGCCCCGGCACCTGCTACGTCTACTTCACCTACGGCATGCACTTCATGTGCAACGTCGCGTGCCTCCGCGAGGGCCACCCCGCGGCCGTGCTCATCCGCGCCATCGAGCCGCTCGAAGGCCTCGACGCCATCCGCGAGGCCCGCCCGGCCATCTCGCGCGACCGCGACCTCTGCAACGGCCCCGGCAAACTCTGCCAGGCCCTCCGCATCGATCGCGACCTGAACGCGATCGACCTGACCAGCGACGCCCGCTTATGCATCGGCGAGTCGTGCGAAGCCAAGCCGATCACCGCCGCCGACATCGCCGTTTCGCCCCGCATCGGCGTCGACCCCGCCGGCGAGCCGTGGGCCGGCGCCCCGCTCCGCTGGTTCGTCCGGGGCAATCCGCACGTCAGTCCCGGTCGCCCGTCGGGCTCGCCCGCCCCTCCAAGCCCCCTAAAATCCAAACAGAATCGCCTGGCACGCCCGATCCAAGCGACGGATAATCGTTCCTCCCGTCGGCATCGAACCGAAAGGCCAAACGAACGGCCCTACGAGAGGCCAGACGGGTGAGCGTAAGGAATCCGGGGCGTCAGGGAAACGAATCTGCCCCCGGTTCCGTATGAGTGAGAGGGTGGCCCCATCGTCGGGTGGCAGTCGGCTCCCTGCCGGACCCCCCGGGCCGCATCGGAGTGTCGCGTGGTCGATTGGAAGTCCATCCAGGAAAAGGCCGGCCCCTACCCGCTCGCGGCGTACGCGTTCGTGCGCGAGGGGCTCGAGCACACGACCCGCATGGTCCACGGGGCCGAGGACGCCGAGCAGGACCTGCAACTGGCGGGCGAAGACGAGCAGCCCGAGGCCGACCCGGCCGGGAGCGGCCGCCACGTCACGGGCCAGCAACTCTGCCTGGGCCTGAAGGAGTACGCCCTCCGCAAGTACGGGCGGCTGGCCCGCATGGTGCTCGACCGATGGTCGATCCGGCGCACCGACGACTTCGGGCGCATCGTCTTCGCCATGATCGACGCGGGGCTGATGCGCCGGACCGAGGCCGACACCCTGCAGGACTTCATTGGCGTCTACGAGTTCGACGAGGTCTTCGACGCGGCGGAGAACTGAGCGCGTGCCCGCCCCGACGCCCCATCGCGCCGCCATCGCGCTGGGCTCCAACATCCAGACGCCCGAAGCGACCCGGCGGAGCCACCTCGACGCCGCGATCCGCGCTCTGGAGGATCCGCCGCGGACGCGGGTGATCGCCGCCAGCGAGCCGATCGAGACCGAGCCGGTCGGGCCGGCGGGGCAGGGCCCGTACCTGAACGCCGCGGCCATCCTCGAGACAACGCTCTCGCCCCGCGGCCTGCTCGCCCGCCTGCTCGAGATCGAGCGTTCCCGCGGGCGCGACCGGGCGGCCGAGCAGCGGTGGGGGGCGCGCACGCTGGACCTGGACCTGCTGCTCTACGACGATCTGGTGATCGACGAGCCGGGCCTGACCATCCCGCACCCGAGGATGCGCGATCGGCGCTTCGTGCTCGAACCCCTCGCGGCCATCGCGCCGGAGTGGATCGTTCCGGGCGTGGGCGCGACCGTCGCCGCATTGCTGGAGCGGCTCGCGGCACGGGAGGTCGCCCGATGAGTCGCTGGCACGCATGCACAATCCCGGTTGCCGGCGTCGCACTCGCCGCCTTTGCCTCAACCGCCATGGCCGACGACCGCGCCGCCCAGGCCCTCGCCGCCATGCGCGAGACCTACCGCACTAGTCGCATCGCCGAGCGATTCACCATCGAAGTCGCCGCCCAGCACGGCGTCGCCGACGCCTCCGAAGGCGGCCTGCTCATCGATCTCAAAGCGACCGCTCCCGGCACGCCCGAGCGAGCCGGATCGCCGCCGCCCGGCGCGCCCGCCGAGGCTCCGCTCCACCTCGACCTCGTCCTTGGCCCGCTCCGCTGCACCGCGATCGGCACCCGCCTGATCGTGACCCACGCCGCCGACGCCGAGCGCTACACCGACCGCCTGTTCGACGAGCCGTCGCAACGGGCCCTCTTCGACCTGCTCCCGGCGGTGCCCCTGCCCCAACTCGCGGTCGCGCTCGCCCCGCCCGCCGGCGACACGCTGGACCTCTCGCCGCTGCTGCCCCCGCTCCGCCTCGACGTGCTCGCCTCGACCGCCGAGACGATCACGCTCTCCGGCTCGCTCGCCCCCGGCGGCGCGACGCTGGTGCTCGACGCCGCCACGCACCGTCTCCAGCGCTTCGAGGCGACGATCCCCGCCGCCTCGGGCTGGTACGACCTGAGCGTCGCGATCGAGCCGGTTGAGCCAGGAGACGACCAGAACGCGGCGGACACGCTTGAAGCCGAACCGACCGCGCCGGCGTGCCCCAGAGGCCCGGGCCTCGAAGGCCGCTCGCTCCCGGACATCGAAAGGCGCGGGCGCGTCCGCGACGTCGAGGACCTCCGCCCCCGCGGCCTCGTCCTGGTCGCACGCTCCGACCTGGCCTGGCTCCCCGTCGTTGCCACCGACTGCCCACCGACGACCCTCGGCGACCTCGTCGCGTCGCCGACGCTCGTGTCCCTTGTGGCTCGCCGCGACGACGCTGCTTGGATCGACACCGCCGTTCGGCTGGCCGCCACCATGACCCGCGTTGACCCCGACGCACCCGCGATCCTGCTCGTGTTCGACGAGACCGGGCGACGCCACGCCAACTGGGCGTCTGACCTGGCCGCCCTCTCGGCCGCCCTCGACAAGGCCGGCGTGCCCGACACCCGCCTGGCCTGGGTCGACGCCCGGGCCGTGCCGCTCCGCCTCGCGCTGCCGCGGCTTGACCCGGGCATCCTGCGCCTCGACGCCCACGCTGCCGTCGTCGCCACGCTCCCCCTTGCCGACCTCGACGCCGACCCCGCCGCGCTCGACCGGCTGCGGCGCACGGCCCCCGCCTCCCCATAACGAACCACCGCGCAAGTTCTGCCCCCACCAGCGGATCGGCCCGCCCTCGCCCCGCATCGGACGCGCCGATTCCGCGCCCCGAGGCACCCTGGGCAACCCATACCACCTGCGCAGGCGTCGCGGCCCACAACTTGCGACGCCGAACCCGGGGCGTTGGTCAACTCGCGCGTTGATTTCGACGATGTCTCCCATGGACCACGCCCGCTTCAGGCCCAGGAACCCCACCGATGAAGATCGTCCGGGAACCCACGCGGGTGATCGCGTCCGTGTTCGGCCTGTGCGGGTTCCTGGTCGCGCTGCTCGCGGGTCTGCGGGCGGGGGCCTCGACCACATCGACGCTGCTGACCGCGATCGTGGCCCTGCTGGCCTGCCGCGGGCTGGGCCTCTTCGCCGGATGGTGCGGCGAGCGATCTGTCGTCGACTTCCTTGAGTCGTACCGCGAGGCCCGGCCGGTGCCCGACGTGAAGGCGGCCGAGCGGGCGTTGCTCCGCGGCGAGCGTCCGAAGGCGGGCTCGTCGCCTGTGGATAGACCTGTGAACAACTCGGCGGCGTGAGGGATATGCGCCAACTGAACTTGCAACCTCGGATCGGCCACGCTATTACTGGTGCTCGCTGCGCCAGGGATCGGCGTGGCGGGCCGAACGAGGGACACCGGATTCAGGGCGGTCGGGGCTGGTGCGGGACGCACCAACCGGCCGGTGCCGCCGGGTTCGTCGTGTCGGCTAGCGGGTCAAGGAGAGGCCAATGAACGCTGTACGCTCCTCGCGTTTTGGGTCGCGCGCTTCCCGGATCGACGATCGTCGCCACGTCCGGACCGTCACGCCGCTGACCATCGAACTGGACGAACTGGACCCCAAGGACGTCTGGAGCCGCTTCCACAAGAAGCGGGAGACGGCTGTCCACAACTACCTGGTGGAAAAGTTCCTGCCCCTGGTCCGCTACAACGCCGAGCGGATCTGCAAGCGCCTGCCCGACGAGGTCGACATCGAGGACCTGATCCAGGCCGGCACCTTCGGCCTGCGGGAGGCGGTCGCGGCGTTCGACCTGGACCGCGGGGTCAAGTTCGAGACGTACTGCGCCGGGCGGATCAAGGGCGCGATCCTGGACGAGCTGCGGGCCATGGACTGGGTGCCTCGCCTGGTCCGGTCGCGGACGACCAAGATGGAGATGGCCCGCCAGCGGATCGAGATGCGGACGGGCGTGCCGGCGACCGAGGACCAGATCGCCAATGAGCTGGGGATCGAGGGCGAGGAGTTCGAGAAGGTCGTGCGCGACGGGCGGCCGACCCAGGTCCGGAGCATCAACCAGCGGGCGTATCCCGGCGATTCCGGGCGCGAGGTGCGGGAGATCGACATCGTCCGCGACGGGGACGAGGACGGCCCGCTGAGCGAACTGCAGCGGCGGGACCTGCGGGAACTGATCACCAAGGGCCTGACCCGGGCCGAGCGTCTGATCGTCATCCTGTACTACTACGAGGGGATGACGATGAAGGAGATCGGGTCGACGCTGGACCTGTCGGAGAGCCGCGTGAGCCAGATGCACTCGTCGATCCTGGCGCGTCTCAAGGCGCAGATGCAGCACCGGATGCGGGAGTTGGAGCCGGTGCGGTAGGGCGGGTTTCGGGGAGGCCGCCGCGGATCTCGGGTGTCCATTCTTCGATGGGAACGCGCCATTCGCGGATGGTGACGCCGGCGGGCACCGGCGTGGCTTTGGGTGCGTCGTATTGGAACGAAATGACCACTTCGTCCCCGACATCCTGGGGGCCAATCCCCGGGAGCAGCACGTGGCGCTGATATCCGACGACGGAGACATCGTGCAACCTGATTCCCAGTGGCGGGTGAGCGCTGATGTCCACCGGCTCGCCATTTGGGGTGGTGAAAGCGAACCGGGCGGATCGGTAGAACCCATTTGTGCACTCCGGTGAAGCGATGATTGTGGCAAAGGCACCGTCGCTGCGAGCGAACACCCGGACGTGGATTCCCTGGCTGGGGAACATCGCCTGCAAGTGGTGCTGACACCGAATTGCGCCGCGAGCCTGCGCCTCGTTGTCTATCCATGGGTCGATGAAATCAAAGTGGAACGAGATGCGGCGAGATGGGTCGTTGCTCCAGTCCAGCAGCCTGTTCCAGTGCCACTGCGTGAGTGCGCTCGCTGAGACGCGTTCTCGGAGCGAAACGAACAATCGCTCGCCGACTCGCGGAGGCCCTGCCCCCACAGACGCCAAGGGGCTGGGCACGTGCTCCATCCGATCCACCATGAGCACCAGCGCCGTCGTCGGCACCAGCCCCATCCAGCCCTCGCGCTGGACGCGCGGCACGCACCAAACGGCGTAGGCCGCCAGTTGCAGGGGGATGAGCAGGAAGGCCGCGAGTTTCCAGCGGCGGCGTCGGCGGCGGAGGGCCCGCTCGGGCCAGGTCGAGCCGCATTCGGGGCAGGTCGTGCGGCCGGCGCTGCCGCGCGGCACGCCGGTCAGGTCGTACCAGCACGCGTTGTGACGCGGCACCGGCCACCACCGCCACCGCCCCGGGCAGCGCCGCGTCGTGATCCGGCGCGGGCGATCCAGCAAGGCCGCCGGTGAGGTTCCGAGCACGCTGAACACCGCCCACGCCGCCGCCACGCTTGCGAGCATGACGCCGGACCACTGGAAGAGGTTGTCGCTCCATGTCGCGGGCATTGGTGGGTCTATGGGGCGTATCGGCCGCGTGGGATTCGGGGGAGGGGTTCGTGGCGTGGGGAATCGTCGCTCGGCTCTTGGCGATGCGGGCCGGACCCCACAACGCGCAGGAGGACGGTGACCTGGCCCTCCCAGGCGTACTCGGCCTTCGGATCGGCGAGCGTGCGCAGCGGGTCCGCGACGATGCGAAGTTCCCAGTTGGTCGTTGGTTCCGCCGACGGAATCCAGTTCGCGTTGAGATCCAGGTTGAGCCACTCGCCCGGGTGGTCGTATCGCCATGGGTCGAGCGGGCGACCCGAGGCAACCGTGACGCCGTCTCGGACCACCTGCAAGGAGAGGCTCGGCCCCCAGTCGACACTGTGCTCAAGATCCCAGCAGGTTGAGTTCGACCATGAGACCTGGCACCAATCGGCTCCCAGCCGGATCCAAGGAGCGCCAATGCGCTCGGCGAGCCCGCGCTGCAGTGGCTCGGAGTCGAGGATCGTGATCGCTTCGCTCGCGGACTCGACGATCGTGATCTCGATCGGCTGCTCCCACTCCGCGGCCGTCGCCCAGAACGAGCCGAATCGCGGGCTGTCCGCAAGGTATTGGAGGCGGCAACTGACCATCGGCGACGCATCGAGGCTCTCGGCGCTGCCCAGTGCGATCAGAGTCGGTTGGGAGGGAGAGGGCGGCTCGAACGAGGAATAGGCGTAGTAGAACGCGCTCACCGGATACTCGATCGCGTGGACCCCGCCGCCGTACTCGACCAGGACGCGTTGGTTCGGATGTCCGGACTCCCACGGACTCACATGGGCCACGACCGGTGTTCCGCGGGGCCATCGTTCCCGGGTGAACATTCGGACCTCAATGGGCGCCCACAACTCTCGGCGATGACGCTCGGCGCTGACGCGACCGAGCCGAATCGCCTGGCCGAGCAGCTGCTCACGGACGCTGAAGGCGTAGGGTCCGAACTCCATTCTCCGGAGTTCTTGCTCGCTCGTGTCCATGAGACGGTTCCACTGCCACTGCGCCATGTCGTCCCGACCCGCGCGGGAGACGATGGCCACATACAGGTGTTGACGGAGATTGGCGGGTCGCGCGGAACTTGAGACTCCGCTGAGCCAGACCTCCATCTCATCCACGAGCAGCACCAGCGCCGTCGTCGGCACCAGCCCCATCCACCCCTCGCGCTGGACGCGCGGGACGCACCAGACGCCGTAGGCCGCCAGTTGCAGGGGGATGAGCAGGATCGCCGCGAGTTTCCAGCGGCGGCGTCGGCGGCGGAGGGCCCGCTCGGGCCAGGTCGAGCCGCACTCGGGGCAGGTCGTGCGGCCGGCGCTGCCGCGCGGCACGCCGGTCAGGTCGTACCAGCACGAGATGTGTCGAGGGATGGGCCACCACCGCCACCGCCCCGGGCAGCGGCGCGTCGTGATCCGGCGTGGGCGGGCGAGAATGGCGGCGGGCGAGGCGCCCGCGATGGCGAACGCGGCCCAGGCCGCGGCAAGGGCGGCGATGAGCAGCCCCGACCACTGGAAGAGCAGTTCGGTCCAGGATGGGGACCAGGGGGGCATGGTTTGAGTCTACCTGAGGGGATGGGCGGGCCGAGTGGGTGTGCGGGCTGCGGGGGTGAGCGAACGGGGGGCGCGGCATCGCCTCCCGTGCCTTGAGCATTGCGTCGCGGCGTCGCGGCTCAAGGGGCGGTTGTGGAACGGGCAGGAATTGGCGCACAGATGCGCTCGCGGCTGTGCAGATTGCGCACAAACGCGCTCGTCGCGTAGGGGGGTCACGCGCTGGCGAGTGGCTCGATGCGTTGGCGGTTCACGCCAGCGCGATCGTGCCGCCGCGGGCGCGGGCCTGGACCATCCGGGCCTGCAGGTTCTGGCCCGGGCAGGCGGTGGCGGCGAGTTCGCGGTGGGTGAAGACGCTGCCGACGCGCACGCCGTATTGGCGCATGAGGGTCGGGACGAAGGCTTCGAGGGTGCTGATGGCGGCGGGGGTCGGGACCTGCTGCTCGAAGTTGCCCATGACCATGACGCCGATGTTGCCGGGGTTCTGGTTGGCGACGTGGGCGCCCTGGAGGTCGAGGGGGCGGCACTGGTAGACGCGACCGGCGGGGTCGATGGAGTAGTGGTAGCCGATGTCGGCCCAGCCGCGCTGGAGGTGGGCGCGGCGGATGGACTCGAGGCGGGCCTGGGCGTCGGCCTGGGCGAGGGAGTAGAAGGGGTTCATCCCGTCGTGGTGGATGGTGATGCGGACGATCCGCCCCATGGGATCGGCCTTGGAGAGGATTGGGGCCTGGTTCGTCCATGAGCCGCGCGGCACGACGATGCGCGAGGCGGTGGGCGTCTGCGTCGGCGAGGGAGCCGGCTGGGTGGCGCGCGGCTGGCGGTTCGGGAGCGTGCCGTGCCCCGGGCGGGCCAGCACGACGTCGTCGGGCAGCGGCTCGGCGCGGGCGACGGTGCTCCCGCGTGAGCGTCGCCCGGAGGCGCAGCCGCTCAGGACGGCCACCCCGAGCAGGCCCGCGACGCGGAGGAGCGCGAGGCGCCGCGCGAGGTGGCGGTCGGTCTGCGGCTGTGCGGCGTCTGCCGGGTCGATCGCCGGGGGAATCACCGAATCCGCCTGGGTTTCGTGCCGAGCACCACCATGCCCGGCCAGCGTGCTGGGGTCCATGTCGCCTTCCGGGAGTCGTTGCACCACGGGAGTATCGGCCACCGGGGACGCGCGAGTGTACCCCGGGCGAAGGCTGCGCGTTTCGGGGTTCGAGCGCAGCCGACACCCGTCGTCGCCGGGGCCGCGGCGTTCCACTATCATCGCCCCCGCGCGGCGATCCCCGGCCGCGATTGAGTGAACGTCGGCGTGCTGTCGGCCCCGGACCTGGGTCGGGATCGGCACGCCGGAGAGGAGAATCGCCATGCACCGTGCCGCCATCGTCGGGCTTGTTTTCGTTGCTGGGGCCGCGGCGTCGGCGTCGGCGCAGTTTGCCGCGTTGACCCAGCGTGCCGCGGAGGCGTCGCCGGCCACCGGTTCCGGGGAGGCTCCGGGGACGGTGGTGCGGTTCCCGCCGGCGCTGACGCTGTCGAACTTCCAGGACGGCGGCGAGGAGGCGGTGGAGGACTTGCCGCCCGAGTCGTTCTGGGAGGGGTGGGACGGGTCGGTGGCGTTCGGGCTCAATGGGAACCAGGGCAACACGGAGAACCTGTCGCTGCGGGCGGCGATCGCGGCGGTGCGGGCCACGCCGACGATGGAGACGACGCTGGGGTTCGTGTACGCGTACTCGAGCCGCGACAGCGAGTCGACGGAGAACCGGGCGCGTTTCGATGCGCGGAACGACTGGCTGTTCGGCGAGGATAGCCGCTGGCGGTACTTCGTGTCGGGGTTCGTCGAGTACGACGAGTTCCAGGACTGGGACCTGCGGGTGGGCGCGTTCACGGGCTTCGGCTACGACTTCATCAAGAGCGAGCGGACGGTGCTGACGGGGCGGGCCGGCCTTGGCGCGACGCACCGGTTCGGCGGCGAGGACGAGGACACGCGGTTCGAGGGCCTGCTGGGGGTGGACTGGACGCACCAGCTCAACGACCGGAACAAGTTGTACGCGTCGGCGACGTACTACCCGAACTTCTCGGATATGCCGGAGTTCCGCGTCGAGGCGCGGGCGGGGTGGGAGATCCAGTTGGACGAGTCCAACGGGATGTTCCTGAACCTGGGGGTCGAGGACCGCTATGACTCGGACCCGGGCGGGGACTCGGAGAACAACGACTTCGCGTACTTTGCGCTGCTTGGGTGGAACTTTTAGGGAAGCGACGGAGCGACGAAGCGACGAAGCGACGGAGCGACGAAGCGACGAAGCGGCGGAGTGACGGAGTGACGGAGTGACGAAGAGAGCCCCATGCGCGAGCGTGGGGTTCCTGTTCGAGGCCCGACAAAGGCGGCGAGTTGGCAGCCGATGCGTCGGAGACGGGTTCGGACCTACTGGCCCGTTTGCACGCGCTGGAGCCACCTGCACCAGATCGAGAGCACGAGGAGCATGTAGAGGCGTTGGCCGTGGTCGCGGCCTTTCCAGGGCCAGAGCGACTTCTCGCCCGCGTCGTCGTGCTCCTTGAGCATGCGTCGGACGAACGCCATGTTCAGGTGGACGCCTGCATCGGCCAGGCCCGGGAACGGGTCGGGGGCGGTGAGGTGGTCGAGCAGGAGCTGTCGCATGCCGCCGTAGTCGGTGCGGAACCAGTCGGAGATTGGGATGGCGAAGCCCTGCTTGGGTCGGTCGACGATCTGGTCTGGGAGGTACTTGCGGGCGACGGCTTTGAGGAGGCCTTTGCGTTGGCCGCGGGGCATGAGGGCCGCGGGGCTGGCCCCGAACGCGAGGCTGGCCACGTCGTTGGCCAGGAATGGGGCGCGGACTTCGAGCGCGACGGACATCGAGGCGGTGTCGGTTTTGCGGAGGATGTCTTCGGGGAGGTAGAAGAGGCGGTCGAAGCGGAGGGCCCACCTTCGCGTCGATTCCGCGTCGCCCCGGTATGTCATCCCAAAGTGGTCGAAGGGTGAGTTGCATTCGACGCCCAGTTCCGAGTCCATCGGGCGCGGGAAGATGGCCACGAGTTCTTTGTATCCCTGTCCGTTGATCGCACCGAGTAGGCGTGCGGCCCGAGACGACCGCGATCGTGGATTGCGGTCCCCCTTTGCAACTCGGGCCGCAAGTCTCGCGACCAGTGCCGGCGCTGCGTCGGCCCGGATCAGGAGCGGGATCGCCCGATGCCGGTCGTAGCCGAGGAACAGTTCGTCTCCGCCGTCTCCGGACAGCGCGACGGTCACATGCGCCCGCGCGGCGCGGCTGACCCACGTTGTGGGTAGCAGCGAGGAGTCACCGAACGGCAGGCCCAGCGATTCGATGAGCGACACAAGGTCCTGTGCGGGATGTGGCTGGCAGTCGAGCACGTCGTGCCGCACGCCAAGGTGCCGGGCTGTGGCGGCCGCGGCTTCGGACTCGTCCATCGACGCGAGCGGCATCCGAACGGTGAAGGCGCCGAGATCGGGGCGGGCCTCGGACGCGTACCGCGCGATCAGCGCCGAATCGATGCCGCCGCTCAGGAAGCAACCCAGCGGCACGTCCGCTTCGAGGCGAGACTGCACGGCGGCACGCAGACACCGATCCACTTGATCGACAGTCGGATTGTCTTCTGGCGTGGCGAGCGCCTCTCCCCAAAGGCGTGAGTCGGCCGCGAGGGAATCATGCGGCGCGATCGTGCACGTCGGGCCGAGCGGGCGCGCTGGAACGTCTCGAACCTCAGGAAGAGGTTGGCATCGGCCGATGATGACTGGCGAGGGCTCGTGCGTCGGTCCGACCTGGTTCCATCCGAACTTGGTCCATCCCTTCATGGAGCCGGTGGCGTCCGACAGGGCGGGCAAGCCGAGCGAGCAACGCCAACGCGCGAGCCCGGCGAAGGAGGACGACCAGCCCATCAGCGCCGCGTCGGTCGGATGCGCCCGTCCGTCCGCACTCGGGCACGACAGGTAGAGCGGTTTCTCCCCAAACCGATCGCGGAGAAGCAGCACGCGGGCTCGTGGTTCATCCCACACCGCCGCGGCGTACATCCCGTCCAGCCGATCGATCAGACCTGGCCCCCATGCCCGCCAGGCGTGCAGCAGCACCTCGGTGTCGGAGTGGTCGGTGTGGAACTCGTGGCCAGCGGCCTCGAGTTCGCGCCGCAGGTCGCGGTGGTTGTAGATGCAGCCGTTGAAGACGACGGCTGTGACGCCGGTGCCTGAGGCGTCGCAGGCGGGGCAGGTGTGGGGGTGGCGGAGGGTTGGTAGGGGGCGCTTCGGTGGAGAGCAGTGGGGGTGGGGGCGTTGTTGGCGTGAGGCGGGGGGCACTCGCTTGCGGCTGCGTTCGCTGGGGGTGCCGATGACCATCGGCTGGGCGCGCCGGTGACGTCGATGATCGAGGAGGCGGCGGTGGACGAGGGCGACGTCCACGACCGCGCCATCAGGGCGGAGGACGCGCAGCTTGGCGGAAGCGCCCGCGACCGTCGGGGCCGCGGTGCTTGATGGAGTCGTCGAGGATGTCGAGCCAGGCCTCGGGGATGGCGTCCATCCCGGGCGCGACATCGCCGGAGTTCCACTACACGCGATGCCTGCGATGCCCACATCCGGGGGGAGGGTAGTGGCGAAGTGATGTGGGGACGCCGGCTCGGCGGTGCTATCGGAAGCAACCACCGAGGGGGCGGGGCTTTCCAGCCCCGCGGCATCGGGGGCGGGTGTGCATTAGGGAGAGACCTCGTCGGCTGGGTTGTGCGCGACGGCGCGTGGCCGCCGATGTTTGGGCCACCGTCGCCGCGTCGGCGGGGCTGGAAAGCCCCGCCCCCTCATCGCGTGCCGCCGGTTGCGGCTGGCGTTGCCGCCTGCGCCCGGCAATCTGAATCCACTACTCTCCCACCCATGGCCGACACGCCGACGCTTCCGACCATCCAGCACGCCCACCCGGGCCTGCCCGCGCTCTCGCCCGAGCGACTCTACTGGCGGCGGGAGACGGTCTTTCTCATCCTGGCCGGGCTGTTCCTGGGCACGCTGGCGATGCTGAACATCTGGGCATCACGCGGTTTCATCGCTGTTCGACATCGACTTCGACGGCGATCCGGCCACCGGGCCGACGGCGTTCGCGGTGGCCGTCGGCGTGCTGCCGTATCCGATGACGTTCCTGTGCACCGACTTCATCTCCGAGTTCTACGGGCGACGCCGGGCCAACGCCGTGGTGTGGGTCAGGTTCCTGCTGAACCTGTGGGTCGTCGGCATCCTGTGGCTCGGGGGCGTGCTGCCGGGGTTTGAGACGCTGGACCCGCAGACGGGGGCGATCGTGGCGGACGCCGCGGGGCGGAAGCCGGTGTTCTTCGAGGTTCGGGCCCTGGCGTTCGGGGCGGAATCGCGGCCTCGATGATCGCGTACCTGGTGGCGCAACTCGTCGATGTCCATGTCTTCCACTTCTGGAAGCGGGCCACGAACAACAAGCACCTGTGGCTCCGCAACAACGGCTCGACGCTGGTGAGCCAGCTGGTGGACACGACGGCCGTGATCCTGATCACGCACTTCTATGCGCGGGCGTTGCCGGTGGATGCGCAGGAAGCGATCTGGCCGCAACTGGGCGTGTTCATTTTGACGGGGTACGTGTTCAAGGCGGCGATGGCGGCAATTGGACACGGGGCCGTTCTATCTCGGGGCGATCTGGCTGGCGCGGTACCTGCGGCTGCCGCCGGCGCACCTGCCGACGCCCCCGGCGGCGGCGGCGGTCGAGGCTGGGGTGGGATGAAGGGGACTCACCGCAGAGACGCAGAGGGCGGCACAAGAAAGGCAGAAAGCCTGGGGATGGGAGTGGTGGTGAGGGGGTGGTTGGGCCGGATTGGCGTGTCGAGCACGCGCGATCGCGAGGTCTGCCCAGCCATGCCTCCCTCAGCGATCTCTGCGTCTCTGCGGTGAGTCCCCTCCCCGAATAGGCTTGTGCTCCCTCTGGAGCCGGCCATGACCGCAACACACACCATCAACCCACTCCGCGAACTCGTCGAGGAGTTCCGCCAGACCGAGAAGCAGGTCCGCCTTGGCGGCGGGACCAAGGCCATCGACCGCCAGCACGAGAAGGGGCGTCTGACCGCACGCGAACGCATCGAACTGCTCGTCGATGCACCGGAGGCTTTTCAGGAGCTGGGCCTCTGGGCCGCCCACAAGATGTACGCCGAGCACGGCGGGGCTCCGGCCGCGGGTGTCGTGACCGGCATCGGGCGGATCCACGGGCGTCCGCACATGGTCATCGCCAACGACGCGACGGTGAAGGCCGGGGCGTTCTTCCCCATGACGTGCAAGAAGATCATCCGGGCCCAGACGATCGCGATGATGGCTCGCCTGCCGCTGGTGTACCTGGTGGATTCGGCCGGCGTGTTCCTGCCGCTGCAGGAGGACGTGTTCCCGGACACGGACGATTTCGGGCGGATCTTCCGCAACAACGCGGTGATCAGTGCCGCGGGCATCCCGCGGATCGCGGCCATCATGGGCTACTGCGTCGCGGGCGGTGGCTATCTGCCGGTGCTGTGCGACACGCTGCTGATGACCGAGGGGAGCGGGCTGTACCTGGCCGGGCCGGCGCTTGTGAAGGCGGCGATCGGGCAGGCGGTGACGGACGAGGAACTGGGCGGGGCGACGATGCACGCGAGCGTGAGCGGGACGATCGATTTCAAGGAAGGATGATGGGGCGTGTATCGAGCGGGTGAGGGCCTGGTGGCAGAGTACCCCTCTTCTCAACCCAGGATCTGATGGCGGAACTGCAGAGCACGCTGAAGTGGATCTCCGGTCAGGTCAATTCTGAAGGATCGGGACCGCGATGGAATCCGGCGATCATGACGCGGCTGAAGCGGCACTATCTCACGCAAAGATTGACGGCTTTGTCGCGGACGGCAGGATGGCTGAGCGTTCGAATCGATGGGCGGCACGTTCGGCGCGGAGCGTCTGGAGGTGTCACCGCCGGTCCAGAATCCACAGGACATCTACTCCATCTTCACCGACAAGCCCGGCACGCAGTACGACGTGAAGGACATCATCGCGTGCGTCGTGGATGCCAAGGTGGACCGGCTCTCCGAGCCGGTTTCGCCGCGCAGCGGCGAGCGTGGCGCGGATGGGGCCTCGTCGGCTGATCGCTCGGGGCTGCGCCCCGAAACCGGCTCGGAGAGCCGGTCCACCAGGGAACCCGGCTCGGAGAGCCGGTCTACCGCGGACTTCGACGAGTACAAGGCCGACTACGGCCAGTCCCTCGTCTGCGGCTACGCGCGCCTCGGCGGGCACGCCGTGGGCATCCTGGCCAACCAGGGCAAACTCACCGAGCGCGTCATGGCCGGCGGCAAGGCCGGGCCGGCCAAGAGCAGCAACATGCCGCGGGTGATCTACGACGACTCGGCCGACAAGGCCGCGCGGTTCATCATGGACTGCAACCAGCGGAAGATCCCGATCGTGTTCCTGCACGACACGACGGGGTTTATGGTGGGGCGCGACAGCGAGCAGGGCGGGATCATCCGGGCCGGGGCCAAGATGGTCAACGCGATGAGCAACTGCGTGGTTCCCAAGATCGTGGTGATCATGGGCGGGTCGTATGGCGCCGGGAACTACGCCATGTGCGGGCGGGCGTTCGACCAGTTCCTGTCGTTCGCGTGGCCCAACGCTCGGTGCGCCGTGATGGGCGCCAATCAGGCGACGGGCGTGCTCACAACCATCGAGGAGGCCAGCCGCAAACGCAAGGGTGAGGAGATCGACGAGGCGGCCCACAAGCAGATCTACGCGGCCATCCACGCGAGTTACACCGAGCAGCAGGACATCCGCCACGCCGCGGCCCGGGGCTGGGTGGACCGCATCATCGAGCCGCACCGGACACGCGAGGAACTGATCGCGGCGCTGGAGGCGACGCGGGGGTGGGACTACTCGGCGGGGTTCAGGACGGGGGTTTTGCAGACGTGAGCGAGATTGAAATCATGAACGTGCCCGTCTACGCCGAGCCGTATGAGGTGTTCGAAGCGAGAGTGGAAAAGCGCTTGTCGGACGACGGCCCCAGTGTCCACACAACCCAGTATCGTGCCATGGTGGCGCGAGAGAGCATTGTGGAAGCGATGGGCGGGCATTGGAGATACAACCGAGCTGCGGGGTGGCTGCGGTTGATCGCGGTCACCGGCGAGTTGCAGATCGATCTATACCGCAACAGGGCTTCGCCATTGCGGACGCCCGCTCGTCTCCACTACCAGTTGATTCGATGGCGGGCGGATTCATGGAACAGCCTTCACGGAACATCACGCGTCCTCGCGAGAGCAGTTGTGCTGAGCATGCGAGCGAGCGTCGAGCACTACTTCAAGAAGTGCTGGACCGATTGGGACTCTGTTGCTCGCAACCTCGAATGCACAGATCTGCGCCGACTCATGGATCTGAGCATGATTGCAGAGGGCGTGGAGCGCGAGCCGCGCCGGGAACACCAGTCACGACATCGTCGATTGTGAGGCGTCAATGACAAGCCTCACTCCGCTACCTGCACATGAGCCGCGCGCCCTGCCGCGAACACCAGGCACGCGCGGACGTCGTCCCGTTCAAGGTCGGGTAAGTCGGCGAGAACCTGGGTTTCGGTCACGCCCTAGGCCAGCATCTCCAGCACGTCGGACACGCGAATCCGCATGCCGTGCACGCACGGCCGTCCGCCGCACACACCGGGGTCTGGGTGATTCGCTTGAGCAGTTCGTCGCCTGACATGGACGAAGGGTACGCCGCTAGAATGGACGGATGGAGTTGCGTCCTCTCATCCCAGCCGAGGCAATCGCCGACTTCTGTCGCCGCCACAACATCGCGCGCCTGGCCCTCTTCGGCTCCGTCCTCCGCGACGACTTCGGCCCCGACAGCGACATCGACGTGCTCGTCGAGTTCCCAGAGGGCCAGACCCCGAGCCTGCTGGACCTCGGCGGCATGCTCATGGAACTCCGGCGCATCTTCGGGCGCGACGTGGACCTGAAGACCCCCGGGTTCCTGTCCCGGCACTTCCGGGACCAGGTCGTTCGTGAGGCGAGAACCCTGTATGCCGCGTAGGGGCCGCGACGCCCGGTTCGATGATCAGACGCGCCTGCGCCACATGCTCGAGGCCGCGCGCCAGGCGATCTCGTTCCTACCCGGCAGGTCGCGGGTGGACCTCGACACCGACCACATGCTGCGCCGGGCGCTCAAGGACTGCATCCCGGAGATCGGCGAGGCCGCCTACCACGTGACGGACGAGGGGCGTGCGAGCGTGCCCGATCTGCCGTGGGAGAAGATGGTCGGCATGCGCCACATCCTCGTCCACGCCTACTTCGAACTCGACAACGACGCGATCTGGAAGGTGGCGAGCACAGAACTCGAAGTGCTTCGAGACACTCTGATCGAAGCGATGGGCGACGCTGATCAGTAGCCGGTGGTGCGCGGGGAACCTTGCACTCGACTCCACACCGCCTCCGCCATCCACCCCGCTCAGGCCGTTGTGACAGGTGTGGCGCAGACCCCAAACCGCCCCGCCCGACCCGGACAACAATCCCCGACGGCTCGCCCGTCCGTGTGAGGATGAACCGTCCGATGGCCAGACGCCTGCGCAACTGCCCCTACTCCGATCCGCTCGTGGCCAACCACATGCTGGAGATGGGCCTGTACGCGCTGGCCGACGAGGGGCAGCTCGAGGGCCCGGCGGGCGAGGCGTACAACGCCGGGGTCCACGCCTATCACTGCCACGACATCGAGGAGGCGGTTCGCCAGTTCACCAGGGCGGTGGCCCTCGAGCCCGACGCGTGGCCCATGCGGAACAACCTGGGGATCGCGCTGATCCAGTCCGGGGATCAGGACGCGGGCATCGAGCAGCTCCGCGTCGCGGCCCGGGCCTCGGGCGATGAGCACGTGGTGCTGCGGAACATTGGGGCGGCGCTCTGGGTCCGGGGTCGTCCGGAGGAGGCCGAGCCGTACATCGAACGGGCCGCGGAGCAGGCCCCGGAACTGGCCGAGTCCTGGTACGTCTTGGCCCAGCTCCGGCGGACCGCGGGGAAGATGG
This sequence comes from Phycisphaerales bacterium, assembly GCA_041401985.1. Taxonomy (GTDB): domain Bacteria; phylum Planctomycetota; class Phycisphaerae; order Phycisphaerales; family UBA1924; genus JACKHA01. Next base: position 162,239 of record JAWKTE010000004.1, on the reverse strand, counting down.
ACGAGGCGATCGAGGCGATGGAGCGGGCGTCGGAACTCGAGCCCGCCAGTTGCGCCCTGCACGACTGCCTCGGGGCGTTCTACCACCAGGCGGGGCGGTACGACGAGGCCCGGGCCGCGTACGGGCGTGCGATCGACGCGGACCCGGACCATCCCCTGCCGTACTACAACCTCGCGCAGTTGCACTCGGCCGAGCGCCGCTGGAACGACGCGATCGAGGCGTACAACAAGCACATGTCCCTCGACCCGGACCACAGTTGCCCGCACTTCGAACTCGGGCGTGCCCTGGCGAACATCGACAGGGGCGAGCAGGCGCTGGCGTGCTTCCGGACCTATGCGGAGGTGGAACCCGAGGACGCGCGTGGGCACGCCTCGGTCGCGACCGAACTCATGATCGCCAAGCGATTCGACGAGGCGATGGTCGCCGCCGAGCACGCCGTGACGCTCGACGCGGCCGACAGTTGGAGCCTGAACGTCCGCTCTGGGGTTGCCGAGGAACTCGGACGCCACGACGAGGCCCTGCGCGACATCGACAAGGCCCTCGAGATCGATCCGGGCGTGGAGGTGTACCAGTCGCGCCGCGCGGTGCTGCTGGCCCGAGTCGGGCGGAGCGAGGAGGCGCTCGGGGCGCTGGCGTTGGTGCCGCAGGACAAGCGGGCCTCGGCCGCGTTCAAGGTGACCCATGCGCTTCTCGACCAGGGCCGCCCCGCCGAGACGCTCAAGGCCGCCCGCGTGCTGGCCGAGTCCGCCCCGGACGCGGTCTCGTCGTGGGGCCTGCTTGGGATCGCGCTGATCGAGACCGACCAGCCCGACGAGGCCCGCGACTGCTTCGTGCGGGCGCTCGAGATCGACCCGGAAGACCCCAGCGCCCGGTACTGGCTTGCCAACTCGCTGGCCCGCTTGAACCGACCGGAAGAGGCCCTGGCCGCGGCCGACGAACTGTTCGACACCGGCGACCATTCCACCCAGCTCGCCGAGCTCCGCCTGCACCTCATGATCGATCTCCAGCGATGGGCCGACGCGGAGGCGGTCGCCAACGGCATCCTCTGTCAGGAACCCGACAACCAGCGGGCCCGCCAGTTCATCGACGATCTGGACGCGTGGCGGCGCCGCCCGATCTGGCGGAAGGCGCTCGACTGGTTCCACGAGCGCCGCGCCCGGCGTGCGAACTGATCGGGCCGCGTCGACCGCCGCGATCCGATCCCGTATCCTCCGGTCCACCCCTGAGTCGGAGCCTTCCATGCCCCATGCCTGCCGCACGCGAATCGCGCTCGCCTCCGTCCTTGCTGCTTCTGCGCTGCTCGGCGCCTGCCGCTCGTCGCCCGACACCGCCGACGACGCCCCGCGCGTCGAGTCCCCCTCCGACTCGCCGGCGAACCCCGCGGCCCCCGGCAACGCCTCCGCCCCCGCCTCCTTCCTCGCCGTCCTCGCCCACGACGGTCGGACCGGCCAGCGCCTCTCGTGGAACGACCTCGTCGACCGCGCCGCCGCGGCCCACGTCGTCATCATCGCCGAGGAGCACGATCTGGACCCGGCCCAGATGATGGCCGCGGACCTCTTCGCCGCAGTCTTGGAGCGCCGCCCCAACGCGGCCCTCGCCCTGGAGTTCTACGAGCGCGACCAGCAGGTCCACCTGGACGACTACCTCGCCGGCCTCACCACCACCGAGCAGTTCGTCGCCGCGACCGGGCGACGGGCCGGCAACGACCCCGCCGGGCATCGCGCGATGGTCGAGGCCGCCAAGGCCGCGGGCGTGCCCGCGATCGCCGCCAACGCCCCGCGCCGCTACGTCCGCCTGGCCCGCAGCGAGGGCTACGACCGTCTCCGCGAACTCACCCCGGAGCAGCAGCGACTGTTCAACATCCCCGATCCCATGCCCTCCGGCGGCTATTACGAGCGGTTCATCACGCTGATGACCGGCATGGGCGACCACTCCGCTCCGCCCGCCGCCGCCGGGCCGGCCCAGCCCGACGAGCAGCGGATCGCCCAGGCCGAGGCGATCTTCCGTTCGCAGGCGACGTGGGACGCGACAATGGCCGACTCGGTCGTGACCGCCAGCCGCGAGTACCGCCCGGTCTTCCTGGTCATCGGGCGTTTCCACACCGACAACGACGGCGGCACGCTGCAACTCATCCGCCGCGCCCGACCCAACCTCCGCGTGCTGACCATCTCCTGCAGCCGCGGCCTCAACCCCACGCTGCTCGAGGCCGACCGCGACCGCGCCGACATCGTCGTGTACGCCGATGACCCGCCGGAGCCCGCCGCGGCGCCAGAGGCAGCCTCCGAGCCCAACGCGGGCAACTGAGCCGATCGTGCCGGCGGTCGGACGCCTCCCCGGCGTGCGGGGGAGGTGTCATGAGAGCCTCTGCGAGCATGACTGAGGGGGCAGTCGGCCACCAACTCCAGGCATCACCGCTCCGCCCGCGGCTTCTCTTTCGCCTTGATCGTCGGCGCCACCCTTGCCAGCGTTTCCAGGTCCCGCGACTGAACGATCCGTTCGCCCCGCGCCGGGTCGAATGTTGAAGCCGCGAGGATTTCTGCCGCGCTGCCCCACAACTTGGCCAGTTTCTTCTCATCGCCCGCGGCCAGGGCGATGTCGCTCACCAGTTCCGTCAGCCGCTGCGTGAGCGCGGTCTCGCGGTTGGCGTAGTAGCCCTTGACGATCCCCTTCTGTCGCTTGCTCAGAAACGGCTGCTCGGCCATGCTTGGCTCCGATCAGGAGGGACTCACCGCAGAGACGCAGAGGGCACAGAGGGAAGCAGGACGCCGGGTGCTTGACACCGGTCGCACGCCGCGGTGCTGCAGTCACTCCCACCCACGCGAATCGCCTTCCACCGCGCTCTCTGCGTCTCTGCGGTGAGTCCTCTCTTCGTTCAACGAACTACTACCACTCCAGCACGATCTTGCCGAACTGCTCCCCCGCCTCCAGCCGCGCGTACGCCTCGCCCGCCTGCGCCGCCGGGAACACCTTGTCCACCACCGGCCTGATCGCCCCGGTGTTGAACAGCGCCGTGACCTCCTTGAACTCCGCGTTCGAGCCCATCGTCGAGCCCAGCACGCGCAACTGGTTCCAGAAGATCCGGGCCAGGTCCGTCGTCGCGTCGGCGCCGCTCGTGGCCCCCGGCGTCACGTACGCCCCGCCGCGCCCAAGGCTCTTGATGCAGTTCAGGTGCGTCGCCTTGCCCGACGAATCGACCGCCATGTCCACGCCGCGCTTGTTCGTCCAGGCCCGCACCTCGCGCGACCAGTCCTGCCCCTGATCGAGCACGACCAGGCTCGCGCCGAGTTCCCTGGCCCGATCGAGTTTCCACTGGTGCCGGCTCGTGACCGCCACCGGGCAGCCCAGATGGCGCGCGATCGCCAGGGCGCACGTCGCCACGCCCCCGCCGATGCCCGTGATGAGCACCGCCTGCCCGGCCCGCAGCCCGCCCTTGGTGACCATCATCGAATACGCCGTCAGCGAGCACAGCCCGAACGCCGCGGCCTCTGCCGCGTCGCGGTCCTCGCCGATCACCGCCACGTTCTCGACCGGCGCGTTCACACGCTCGCACATCGCCCCGTTGTGGTGCTCGCCGATGAGTTCATACCGCGGCGAGAGCGTGCTCCGCGGGGCCTCCCCCGCCACGGGCGCCTCGGGGATCTCGATCGCCGCGTTGTAGACGACACGCTTGCCGACCCACGACGCGTCCACGCCCGGGCCGACCTTCTCAACCACGCCGCACGCGTCGCACCCGGACACGCGCGGGTACTCGAGTTTCAGCCCCGGCACGCCGCGACCGACCCAAAGGTCCATCTGGTTGAACGCCGTCGCGAGGCACCTGAACTGGACCTGCCCCGCCCCCGGCTCGCCCGGCCCGGGCCAGTCGGTCACGAACTCGATGTTCGGGGCGACCGGCGACCCCTGCCTCGTGCACACGGCTGCTCTCATGCGGGCAGCGTAGGTGGTCGACGCGAGCCGCCGCGCGTTGTCATCTTCTTGCGAATCAGCGGAAACGATGCCGGACACTGCGCCCTCGGGCGTCCCACCGGAGCAGCAACCCGGAGGAAGCCCGATGAACCCGACGCTCTTGCCGATTCTCGCGGCCATCGCCCTGCCCGCAACCTCCCCCGCGGCCCAGCCGACGGAAGTCCGCACGCCGCCAACCGGCGGCGGCATCGTGGTCAACGGCCAGCCCGTCCGAATCGGCGACGCCCCCGCCGCCCCGGGCGGCGCCGGGCCCGTCGGCTGGTGGGACGAGCGCCCGCCCCGCGTCGGCGATGAGGCGCCGCCGCTCTCATTCGAGACGATCTATGACCGCCCCGACGGGATCCCGGACCCGACGGCGTTCGAGTGGAGCCAGTACGCCGGGCGGGTCGTCGTCGTGGACTTCGCGGCGTCCTGGTGCAACCCGTGCCGCATGACGGTTCCGCACATGAACCGTCTCGTCGAAGAACTCGCTGATGAGCCCGTCGTGTTCATCACCGTCAGCAACGAGAGCGACGAGCAGATCGCGCGGTTCCGAGACGAGGTCGGCCTCCGCTCGCTCGTGGCCCACGACGCCGACGGCTCGACGTTTGAAGACTACTGGGTCAACGGCATCCCGCACGTGGCGATCATCGACGCCGCGGGGCGCATCGCCGCACTGACCCACCCGGCCCACGTCACCGCCGACGCGCTGCGTGACCTGGCCCGTGGCCAATCCATCGACCTGCCCGCCACCAACGAGAACCCCACGCGCGTCCGCTGGAACCCGCCGACGCCGGGCGCTTCGCTCGCGCCCACCGGGCTCGACGATGCGATGTTCTACGCCGTGATGCGCCGCGCCGAGGCCCGCTCCCCGTCGTTCCGCACGAACCGCACGACCGGGGAACTGACCACGGAAGGCTCGCCGCCGCTCACCCTGCTGGTCCACGCGCTCGGCATGCCGCTGCGGTATGTCGATGTCCGCGTCGCGCTGCCGGAGGACGTGTTCTACGCCGTGGCCATCCGCCCGGGCGATGGGCGGCTCGAAACGACGAACGCGATGCTGCTCTCGATGCTCGAGGCGACGCTGGGCGTGCGCGTCCGCCACACAGAGGACCCGGGCGAGGTCCGCGTTCTACGCGTCGCCGACCCCTCGCGCCTGCCCCCGGTGTTCGAGGGCTCGGGCGGCGGCGGCTCCATGAGCCCGGGGCGCATCGCGATGCGCGGCCTCACGTTCGACGCCCTCGCCTCGCACCTCACCGGCTTCACGTCCGTCCCGGTCGTGGACGAGACGGGCCTCGACACCCGGTTCGACGTTTCACTCGAGTACGACCCGCGCGTCCGTGGCGCTCTGACCGAGGCGCTCGCGTCGATCGGGCTCGAACTCGTCCAGGCCGAGCGGCCGGTGCGCCGGGCCGTGGTCGAAGCGGCCGTGCTGGATTAGGGGCCCGCGTGGGCCGTGCGGGCCGATCGGCCTATACGGACTTGATGAAGTTCCTGCGCTCTCAGAATGGGAACAAGAGGACCCACCGCCGAGACGCAGACGGCGCTGAGGAAAGCGAATGCGTCTCATTTCCTGCATCCCTCGGTGCTCTCTGCGCCTCGGCGGTGATTGCCTCCGGCGTCGATGGAAGCGCGGGGACTTGTGCGAAGGCGTATTACTCCCCGATCGCCTCGCTCTTCCGGCGCACCGTCGCCCCGATCACCAGCGCCGCCGAGATCAGCACCAGGTTCTTGATGATGTACTGGCCCTCCAGCGTCGGGGCCCACGGCATGCGCGTGAAGCACACGTCCGGCAGCAGCACGAGCGGCAGGAACGTCCCCGGCATCTGCAGCGCCAGCAGCGCGATCGACGCCCGGATCAGCCGACGCCACAGCATGCACACGCCGATCACCACCTCCCACCACCCCAGCAGCGGCACGAACCACGAGGGGTCCACCATGTACACCGTCCGCGCGACCAGGTCCGCCGCCGGGCTCACGCCCAGGGGCTTGAGCACCCCGAACCAGATGAACACGACGGCGATGGAGTAACGCAGCAGCCGCACGCCATGCCGGGCCATCCACGCGGCGATGCGGCGATCGACTTCGCTCAGACGCATGGGCGACCATAGGCCAAGGGCGACGGGTGGCATGCTTGCTGCTCGGAGCAGGCATGCCGAACAACCGAAGCACACCGATCAATCGAGCATGCTTGTGCAGAGCCACGAGCATGCCACGCGCCGGGGCGTCCCAGACTTCAATCAGCCTCAGCCCTTCGGCTCGCTCGCGACATGCTTCATGCCGCGGCGGCGGTCGCGGAGGCGGCGCTTCTTGCCCACGCGGTCGCGCAGGAAGTAGAGTTTCGCCCGCCGGGCGTCGCCGCGGCGCACGACCTTGAAGGTGGCGATCATGGGCGAGTGGATCGGGTAGACGCGCTCGACGCCGATGTCGTCGACCACGCGCCGGACCGTGATCATCTCGTTGATCCCGCCGCCGGAGCGGGCGATGAGCACGCCCTGGAAGCGCTGGATGCGCTCCTTCTCGCCCTCGACGATCCGCTGGTGGACCTCGATGGTGTCGCCGATGTCCATGAGCGGGATGTCGCTCTTGAGGTGCCTGGCCTCGAGATCCGCCAGCACCTGCTGGGGGTTGATTCGGGCCGTCTTGGTCGCGGTCGCGGTCATGGAAGCACCCCGTGGGCGGTCGCCCCGGGCGGTTGCCCAAGGCCGATGGTCAGGAATCAAGCCCCGGCAGGAACAGACGCCAAAGCCACCAGGGGGCGTCCCGAGCCGGGCCTGAACGTTAGGAACCCGTGCCGGGACTGTCCACAGGGCCGGGGGGTTGGCGGACGGGATCGGCGGGGCCGGCCTGCGGGTCGGCCGGCAGGAGGTCCGGGCGGCGATCCCGGGTCCGGGCCAGGCGCTGCTCGAGCCGCCAGCGGGCGACCTTGGCGTGGTCCCCCGAGACCAGGATCTCCGGGGCTTCACGGCCCTCCCAGACTCTCGGGCGGGTGTAGTGGGGGCAGTCCAGCAGGCGGGGCTGCGAGCCGTCGCCCGGAGCCACCCCCGGTACTCCGGCCGTCGACGCCTGCGAGAAACTCTCGGCCAGGGCCGATTCCTGATCCCCTAGCGCCCCCGGCAGCAGGCGCACCACCGCGTCGATCAGCACCATCGCCGCCAGTTCGCCCCCGGAGAGCACATAGTCCCCGATCGAGATCTCCTCAGGCTCCAGGGCCTCGATCACCCGCTCGTCGATCCCCTCGTAGTGCCCGGCCAGGACGAGAAGCCGCGGCAGCGCGGCCAGACGCTCCACCGTCGCCTGCGTCAGCGGGCTCCCCTGCGGGGTCATCAGCACCCGGTGGGCCGGGCGGGGGTCGGCGGCCTCCACCGCCCGTGCCGCGTCCCAGATCGGCTGGCACATCATCACCATCCCGGGCCCGCCGCCGAACGGGCGGTCGTCGGTCTTGGCGTGCTTGTTCTCGGCGTAGGCCCGGATGTCGGTCGCCACGACCTCGACGATCCCCGCGGCCCTGGCTCGGGCGGGGATGCTCACACCCAGGGCCGCGGGCGGCTCGGCGGCGAACATCTCCGGGAACGTGGTGAGCACGTCGATCCGCATGGGGCATCTTTGGTCAGAGTGGGCGACGGAGACGGACGCGCGCGCGAGCCGGGGTATCCCCGCCCCGGTCCTGGACGCGGCAACCGGCTTTGCTGTTCGTTTCCGACAGACGCGTCCGGTGAGGCGAGGTGGCGCCGGCTTGCGGAGACCGGGGCGGGGACGCCCCGGCTCGCGAGGGTGGGGTGGCGCGGCGGCTCTTGGTGACAGGTCGAGTGGGCCGCAAAACGAACATCGCCCGCTGGAAGCGGGCGACGCGATCGATTCATTCACGGATTGGCCGAGCGATCAGCCCTCGGCCTTCTCGCCCTCGCCAGCGGCCTCGGCAGCCGCCTCGGCTTCCGCCGCCGCCTTCTTCTGCTCGACGACGTCGCGGGCGTGCTTGCGGTCGGCCTCCCACTGCTCCTTCATCTTGGCGGGCAGCAGTTCGGCGCGGCCGAGCATGTCGCGGACGGTCTCGGTCGGCTGGGCCCCGACGCTGAGCCAGTACTGGATGCGCTCGCCGTTGAGGCTCATCTGCTTCTCGGCGTCCTTTTCGAGGGGGTTGAACCACCCGAGGGCCTCGATCACCCGCCCGTCGCGGCGTGTCCGCTGGTCGATCGCGTTGAGGCGATAGAACGGAGCATTGCGACGGCCCTGACGCTGGAGACGGATCCGAACCAAGGCAGACTCCTTCGGCACGCGACGCCGACACACACGCTCCGGACGCAGGCCGGGGCTGGATTCCAGTGCGAGACGACAGCCCGCGAGCGGTCCACCGGGCCCGCCCATTCGGGCCACGAGTCTAGGCCGGGGTCCGTTGGGCCTCAAGGGGGCGAGGGGAGTGGAACGGGCCCGAGCCCCGGACCAGCGGGAGGGGGGCCGGTCGCGCGAACCGGACTATTTGCTCGCAAATCCCCTTGTGGCCCGACCCGCCCCGAACGACAATAGACCGATCCCCCTATCGGTCGGGGTGCATCTCGGAAGGGGCTTCGCATGCGCGGGTGGAGTCTTGTCGTCGCGGTCGGTGTGCTGATCGCCTTCGTGGCGAGATCGCCCGCGCAGCCCGCGTGCTACCAGTGGTCGGGCGTTCCCGCAGCCCAGTTCCCCGACCCGTTCGGCGCGTTCGTGTTCGACACGGCCCGCCAGCGGGCGATCGCGTGGGACCACGACAAACTCAAGGAGTGGGACGGATCGGTCTGGCACGACTTCCAGCCCGTGGTCCGTCCGGTGGACCGGCACACCACGCAAATGGCCTACGACTCGAGTCGGGGACGGACGTGGCTGTTCGGTGGGTGGCTCCAGGGAATTGGGATTCCGAACCTCAACTTCAACGACCTGTGGTACTGGAACGGCTCGACGTGGACGCAGGTCCCGTTCTCGGGGCCGTGGCCCTCGCCGCGGAGCAATGCGCGGATGGTGTACGACTCGGTGCGCGATGTGCTCGTGCTGCACAGCGGGCTGCTGCAGGTCCAAGGCCCCGCGATCCCGTCGAATGAGACGTGGGAGTTCTCTCCGGCAACGGGCGCGTGGTCGCTTCGCTCCGTGTCGGGGCCACCCACCGATTTCACGGACCCGCAGGAGATGGTGTACTTCGCCGCGGGCGGATACACGCTGCTGGTGAACTACACGCCGAGCGCCATGGAGACGTGGAGTTGGAACGGAAGTGTCTGGACGCTGCGCGCCAACTCCGGCTGGACCAACCTCGTGAGGGGATTCGGCCTCGCCTACGACTCAAATCGGAACATCGCCATCGCCATCGGCGGCCTCATCGGCCCTGGGACGTCCTGCCAGCACCTGGCGTGGAACGGCGTGGCGTGGACCACGTTCATGCCGCCGGTGGTGAACTGCTTCAGCGCGCCCGTCGTCTACGACCCGTTCCGGCGTTCGGTGCTCGTGCACTATTTCAACAGCGCCAACCCGCCCCTCGCCGGCCCGTGGTACCTCTGGGACGGCATCCCCGGGTTCATCTCGCAGCCCACGGACGTGACCGTGTGCGCGGGGCAGCAGGTGGCGCTCGGGGTCGGTGTCGCTCAGCAGGCGGTGAGCTACCAGTGGCGCAAGAACGCCATCAACATCCCGGGGGCCAACAGCCAGATCCTGGTCATCAACAACGCTCAGCCGTCTGACTCGGGCGCGTACATCTGCGTGGTGTCGAATGCCTGCGGAACCAGCACGACGAACATCGCCATTGTCACCGTGAACGGACCGCCCGAGATCGTTGAGCAGCCGGTGTACCCGATCGCCGTCTGCCCCGGCCAGACCATATCGATCACCGGGCCGATCATGGCCGGCGGGCCGTTCAACGTGCAAATGCAGAAGCGGATCGGCGGCAACTGGACAGACCTGCCGGGCCAGGCCAACTCGCCGACGAACACCTATGCCATCGCGAATGCCCAGCCCGCCGACGCCGGGATGTACCGTTTCCGCGTGACCGGGCCGTGCGGCGAGTCTTCCAGCGCCGTCGGCACCATCTACGTCGGCGTCGGCATCGAGACCCAGCCGCCTGACCAGTACATCATGCCCTGCACCCAGGCGACGTTCTCCGTGGTGGCGCGCGGCGTGGGGCCGCTGGCGTACCAGTGGCGGCGCAACGGCATGAACCTTGCCAATGGCGGGCGGATCGCCGGTGCCAACGCCGCCACGCTCACGATCCAGACCGCTCGGAGCGACGACATCGGGTTCTACGACTGCTCGATCACCGACGGGTGCGGGCTGAACGTGGAGAGCACGAAGGCGCGTCTGTTCCTCGTCGGCGGGCGGGTGTGGGTGGATCGGAACCCGTCGAGTCCACCGTCGCTGGCGAATCTGGCCATGGCCCACGACGCGGGACGGAACCGCACGGTCATGTTCGCGTGCGGCGACACCGGCGCAGACCCGATCGGCACGTGGGAGTGGAACGGGATGGTCTGGACGCAGGTCCCGACCGCGAACTCGCCCGGACGCCGCGCGAAGTTCGACATGTGCTACAACCCCGATCTGGGCGTGGTCTACTTGTGGGGCGGGCGCGGGCTGGACGTCGCGAACGCCGGCTGGCACACGGACCTGTGGGCGTACAACGGCCAGGACTGGACGCAGGTCAGCGGCGACGTGGTCGTGCCGCACCAGTCGCCGGCGCCGACCGAGACCTCCACGATCGCCTACGACACGGCGCGACAGCGCCTGGTGATGCTGCGCAACGCCGTGGGCACCTACAACCACAGCGAGACCTGGGAGTTCGATCCGGCCACATCGCAGTGGACCGGCGGGCTGGTGACGGCGAACATGCCCGCGGGCTTCGGCGGCGCGATGGAGTACGACCGGGCGAGCGGGCGCATGGTCTTCCACAACTCGGACCTGCTCTCGTACAACGACACGTGGTACTACAACGGCTCGTCGTGGACGCGCGACCCCGTCGCCCCGCCGCGCCTGCCGTTCACGAGCATGGCCTACGACGATCTGAACGCGCAATGCGTGATCTTCGGCGGGAACTTCGGCTCGAGCATCAACTCGACGGCCACGTTCTACAACGGGCAGTCGGGCTGGTCGCCGCTGCTCGCGTCGGGCCCGCCGAGCAGCCCGCCGACGAGCCTGTGGGCGCGTTCGCTGGTCTATGACCCGCAGCGCCGCGTGATGACCGCGGTGTTCTTCGATTATCTCACGTTCCACAACCGCCCGCTGGCGACGTGGGAACTGTTCTACGCCGACGAGGCATCGTTCACTCGCTCGCCCGCCAGCCAGGCGCTGATGATCGGCGGGACGCACCAGTTCACGGTCGAGGCCGTCGGCGCGCCGACGCTCGCGTACCAGTGGCGCAAGGGCGGTGTGGCGCTGGGCGACGGCCCGTCCGGGCATGGCAGCACGATCTCGGGCGTCGCCACGCCGACGCTGACCATCTCCAACGCCCAGGCCCAGGACGCGGGGCAGTACGACTGCCTCGTGACCAACGCGTGCGGGCCCGTGGCGAGCATGCCCGCCTCGCTCGTGGCGACCTGCCGACCGGACCTCACGGCCGGTGCCCTGCCGGGCCAGCCGGGCTACGGCGTGCCCAACGGCGTGCTGAACTCCGACGACTTCTTCTACTTCCTGGCGCAGTTCGCCGCGGGCAACGCGGCGGTGTGCGACCTGACCACGGGCGCGGTGCCGGGGCAGGCTGGTTACGGCGTGCCGAACGGGGTCATCAACTCGGACGATTTCTTCTACTTCCTGACCCTCTACGCCGCGGGCTGCTGACCTGGATCGGGTAGACGGGCGGCGTTGTGGTGCTCGATCCGGCGGATGGGTCGATGGCGCACTCGCGCCGATGCGGGGCTGTCGGGGAGCAACAATCGGGCATGCCCGCATCGATCGGATCCGCGTCGTCGGCCGCCCACCCGCTCCGGGTGCTCTTGGTCGTGCTCCTGCTGGTGTTCGCGGTCGAGGGCGCGATCATGTTCCTCGTGCCGCCCCTGTTGCCTTGGCCGATCACGTCGACCGCCGGTTCGCTGTTTGACGCGACGCTGCTGGTGGTCGTGACGGCGCCCGCGCTCTGGGTCGCGATCGTGCGCCCGCTGCGTGATCTCTCGAACGCGCGCGGCGAACTGCTGCGAGGGCTGTACGAGGTCCAGGAGCGCGAGCGGGCGTCGATCGGGCGCGACCTGCACGACGAGGTAGGCCAGCAGTTCACGGCCCTGCTCGTGGGCCTGCGGTGCCTGGCCGACGCGGGCTCGCTCGACGAGGCGCGGCATCTGGCGATCGATCTCCACGCGGCGGCGGCGTCGGGGCTGGAGGAGGTCCGTCGCCTGGCGCGCGGGCTGCGTCCGGCGGTGCTCGAGGCGTTCGGATTGGCCGCGGCCGCCGAGCGCCTGTGCGAGGACGCCGAGGCGTCCCACGGGCTGCGCGTCGAGTCGAACATCGGCCTGGCCCGCGATCGCGAGGTCGGCCCGGGCGCCTCGATCGCCGCGTACCGCATTCTGCAGGAGGCCCTGACCAACGCGGCGCGCCACTCGGGCGCGACCCACGCATCGGTCGGGCTTGCCGAGCGTGGCGGGGTGCTCGAACTGACGATCAGCGACGACGGGCGCGGGTTTGACCCGCACCAGGCCGGGCGATCCGGTCACTCGCTGGGGATCCACGCGATGCGCGAGCGGGCCCGCGTGGCGGGCGGGCGGTGCCGGATCGACGCCGCGCCGGGGCAGGGCACGCGCATCCGGGTTACGCTCCCGCTGGAGGCCGCATGAGGCGGCATCGGGTGGTGATCGTCGACGACCACGCGATGGTCCGCAGCGGCCTGCGGATGCTGATCAACGCGCAGCGCGATATCGAGGTAGTGGGCGAGGCCGGCACGCTGGGCGAGGCCATCGACGTGGTCGACCGCGTCGGGCCGGACGTGGTCACCCTCGACCTTTCCTTGCCCGGCGGCACGAGCGCGGCGGGCATCGATCGCCTCCGCGCCGCGGCCCCCGAGGCCCGAATCCTGGTCGTCACGATGCACGACGACCCCGCGTTCGTGCGGACGGCCATCGCGATGGGCGCGTCGGGCTACGTCGCCAAGAGCGCTGCCGACACCGAACTGGTCTCGGCGATCCGAGCGGTGGCCGCGGGGCGCGTGTTTGTCGATGTGCAGAGCGCGCGATCGATTGGTGGCGTGCTGGACCGCGCGGACAGGGAGGGCGGAGTTGCGCCGATCGACTCGCTCAGCCAGCGCGAGCGAGAGGTCTTCGAGGCCGTCGCACGCGGGCACACCAGTCAGGCGGTGGCCGACCGCCTGGGCTTGAGCGTCAAGACGATCGAGTCGTACCGCGCGCGGGTCATGCAGAAACTCGGCCTGAGGTCGCGGGCCGACGTGGTGCGCCTGGCAATCGACTGCGGCGTGCTGAACGCGGACCCGAAAGCGGCTGCGGGGGAATCCCCGGCATAGCGCGGCGCGGCGCGGGAATTCCGCGCCGATCTCCCGGCGAAGTCGAGGGCATCCCGGCATCCCACGGGCCGCCCGTGTGCGACACTTCTCATCAGATCTCTCCGCGAATCCGCGCGGTTCCTCGTTTTCGCGCGGGAGCACCACCCGATGGGGGCCGAGGGGCCCCATCGGGGATTCACGATCGAGCGGTGTGTTGGCCCGCGTTCGACACCATGCGAAGGAGGCTCCCGCATGCGCCGCTCCACGGACTCCCGGACAGTCTGTTCGGCGATCGGGCTCATCGCCCTCGCCGGTCTGGGCGGGGCGGCCCACGCCGGGGTCCTGCGGGTCCGCGAGGGGGCGACGGGCGCCGGCACGGGCGCGACGTGGACCGACGCGTTCCCGACGCTCCAGGGCGCACTGGCATCGGCCTCGCCGGGCGATGAACTTTGGGTCGCCGCCGGCACCTACACCCCCACCGACGCCACATCCTCGATCGTCGTGGCGTCGGGCGTCGCCCTCTACGGCGGCTTCGCCGGCACGGAGATCGCGCGCGACCAGCGCGACTGGAACGCCAACCCCACCATCCTCAGCGCCGACGTTGGGCGCGACGACACGTTCTCGACCGGCGGCTGGCCCTCGAACTGGTCGGTCAACTCCTCGAACGCCGGGCACGTCATCGACGCGTCCGGCGTCGACGCCACCGCCATCATCGACGGGTTCACCATCACACTCGGGCACATCGGCCCCGCCGGCACGCCGGCCGGCAACCCGCTCATGTTCGGCAGCGGGGTGTACGCGCCCGAGGGCAGCCCCACGATCCGGCACTGCCGCTTCTTCCGCAACGAGGCCGCGTTCGCGCACGGCGGGGCCATCTACCTGTACGACTCGAACGCTCTGATCGAGGACTGCCAGTTCGATCAGAACTACGTCCACCTGGGCAACGGGGGCGGGGTGTTCCTGGCGGGCGCCTCGAACGTCACCATCCGCGGCTGCACCTTCACGGCCTGCACCACCGTCCACGGCGGGAGCGGCGGGCAGGGCCAGGGCGGCGCGATCGGCTCGCAGACCACCGGCACGCTCACGGTCGAGCGGTGCCGCTTCACGTCCAACGTCGCCCGCCACTTCTACACCTCGGGCGGGATCGAGATCGCGCGCGGCGGCGGCATCAGCAGTTTCCTCGGGTCGCTGGTCGTGCGCGACTGCGAGTTCCGCGGCAACGAGGCGCCCGGCGGCGCGGGCATCTACACCTGGGGGCCGAGCCAGATCGTCAACAGCCTCTTCTGGAACAACCGGGTTTACGAGTACAACCTGAGCCCCGTCGCGGGCGACGGCGGCTACGGGGCGGGGGTGGCGGCGTACACACGCCACCCTGGCTCGACCACGATCATCAACTGCTCGATCGTGCGCAACCAAGGAGCCGAGGGCGTCGGCGTCCAGACGCTCGGCATCGGAACCGTTGACATCCGGAACTCGATCATCTGGGGCAACATCGCCAGCGGGGCCGGACTGCCCTTGTCCCGATGGGGCGTCAAGGGCGACTTCGAGGCCCGCTACTCGTGCATCCAGGACCTGCTCACGCCCATCCCGGGCGAGGACCCGCCCAACCCCGCGGACTATCCGGGCTGCATCGTCGTGGACCCGCTCCTGGTGTCGATGCTCACGGGCGACCTGCACTTGATGGAGGGCTCGCCCGCAATCGATGCCGCCGAGAACGCGAGCGTCCCCGCGGGCGTGACGATCGACCTCGACGCCCTTGCCCGGTTCGTCGATGACCCCGGAGCACCCAACGCCGGGCTCCCCGGCGGGCCGGGCGGCACCGCCATCGTGGACATGGGCGCGTACGAACGCCAGATCCCGTGCCGGCCGGATCTGAGCACGGGCGCGGTGGCCGGGCAGCCGGGCTACGGCGTGCCCAACGGCGTGCTGAACAACGACGACTTCTTCTACTTTCTGGCCCAGTTCGCCGCGGGCAACGTCGCGGTGTGCGACCTGACCACCGGTGCCGTGCCTGGTCAGCCGGGCTACGGGGTGCCGAACGGGGTGATCTCGAACGACGATTTCTTCTACTACCTGACGGTATTCAGCGAGGGATGCTGAGGCCTGGAATGCACGGTTGCTGGCGTGAACTGGCACAGGAACGGACGCGCGGACGCCATGGCGAGCAAAAGCGGATACAAGACTCCGAATAATCCGCGTCGCCGACGCGTTGGCTTGGCGGGCCGGCCCTGAGGACGACGCCGAGCCCGAACCCACAACCGGAGACTCGAATGAACGCCAAGCGTCATCGGATCAGTGCCCCGAACCACACCGTCTCGGGGGTGCTCGCTGCGGCTGGTGCATTGTGGCTCGCGCCCGCGAGCGCGATCGCCGCCGATGTCTGGCTGCAGCAGACGCCGCTCAGCGGGGGTGGAACGTCCAGGTGGTCTCAGCTCTGGGTCGATCCCGGCCCGAACGGCAACGATCTGGACAGCGACTCGGTCTGCTGGGCGGACTTCGCGCTGGCCGAGCAGACCACCATCGACCACCTCGAGTGGTGGGGCACCGGCGCCTGCGAACTCGGGTTCCGCATCGAGATCTGCCGCCAAGACCCCGGCACCGTCGCGTACCAGCCGTACGGCATCTTTTACTACGGCGGCAACCACAGCATCCAGCCCGAGGTGCGGCTTCATACGACTGCGTACACCGCCACGCCGGGCCCGGGCGGGATCACCCACTATTCGCTCGACCTGGCCACGCCGATCGAGCTGGCCGCCAACGACGCGGCCAACCCGCGATGGTTCTTCTCGGCGATCGCGCGCACCGGCGTGCCTTACGCGACGTGGAACTGGGCCCAGGGTACAGGGTGGAGCAACCGCTCGTTCTGGTGGGTCCGGGGCAACCACATGTTTTACTCGCTCGGCGACGGTCGGGCGTTTGTCATCGGCGGGCGAACTGCCTGCCAGCCCGACCTGACCACCGGTGCCGTGCCCGGGCAGCCGGGCTACGGCGTGCCCAACGGCGTGCTGAACAACGACGACTTCTTCTACTTCCTGGCCCAGTTCGCCGCGGGCAACGTCGCGGTGTGCGACCTGACCACCGGGGCCGTGCCGGGTCAGCCGGGCTACGGCGTTCCGAACGGCGCGGTCTCCAACGACGACTTCTTCTACTACCTCGCCATCTTCAGCGCGGGCTGCTGAGCCCCGTTCAGTCCGGCCGTTGCGCCCAGCCCTTGCGGAGTCCGACACGGAGAGAACGACCATGCATCGCTCGCCAGTCCACCCGCCAGCCCTCGTGCTCGCGGCCATGCTCGCCGCCCCGCTGGTCGCCGGCGAGATCGCAACCCGCGGCGAACTCGACGCCATACTCGACGACCAGGCCCTGCTCGAGGACTTTGAGGGCCTCAGCGTCCATGGCGGCACATCGCTCACATGCCCGAACCCACTTTCCTCGCTGACCGCCCCGCCGAGTTGGGGGGTGCTCGAGGGCATCGAGTATTTTGCCCCCACCAGTGTCCTCTATCTCTACGGCGGCTATCTCCATGGCGACGACAGCGTGATCCTCCAGACCAACGGCACGCTCGAGATCACCTTCGACCAGCCGCAGCGGGCTGTTGGGTTCGACATGGCCAACGGCACCGGCAACGCCACGTTCGGCGAGTCCATTGCGTTCTACTACCACGCCACGCCGCTGGCGACGCTCACGCGGAGCATCCCGCCCGCGGGCGACACATTCGTGGCCTGGGACGAGCCCGTCGGCGGCATCACGTCGGTGGTCATCACCGGCACGACGTTCTCCCTGGGCCTGCAGGGCCCGATCAAGATCGACAACGTCGCCTGGGGGATCGACCTGCCCTCGTGCCTGCCCGACATCACCACCGGCGCGATTCCAGGCCAGCCGGGCTACCTCGCCCCCAACGGCGTGCTCAACAACGACGACTTCTTCTGTTTCCTCACCGAGTTCGCCGACGCCAACGTCGATGTCTGCGACCTGACCAGCGGAGCGGTTCCGGGTCAGCCGGGCTACGGCGTGCCGAACGGCACGATCACGAACGACGACTTCTTCTACTACCTCGCCCTGTTTGCCGCGGGCTGTTGAGGGTGCGGCTGACGCCGATTCCGACGCGAACACGGTCCATCGGTGCCGTCGTCACCGGACGTATTCAGTTCGTATGCGAACACAATGCTCCCAACCAGACCTCGATTTGGCCGCAGGATCGTATTGCGGACAAGAAGATAGTCTATTACACTGAATCGACCACCCCTCAGCGAGGAGGCGCCCGATGAACACCGCTTTGTCCCGCGAATCCCTGAAGCGAGTCCGCGTCGGGCTGGCCGTCGCCGCCGTGTGCATCGGCACGGGCCTGCTCGGAGCCGCGTTCGTCGGCGGCGCCGATGCGCCACCGGACGCGCCCGAGGCCCTCGGGCCGTTCACCGTTCTGGCCTACAACGACCTGGGCATGCACTGCATGCAGCGCGACTTCTCCCACTTCATGATCCTCCCGCCGTACAACACGATCCAAGCGGTGGTGATCAAACGCGGCAACAACCCGGACATCATCACCGAGAGCGGCAGCGACTTCAGCCTCACCTACACAATCCCATCGAACACCCACTCGGCCGACAAGACCAACTGGTGGGAGTACCAGCACGCGATCCTGGGCGTCGACACGCCGCCGGACGTCGGGCTCACCGGCAACGGGATGTCCGGCCAGCTGGAGGTGGTCAACGGGCGGTGGGAGGTCACGGGCATCCCCATCACGCCCGTGAGCGACTCGGGCATCGACGATCCGTACCCGTTGGCCCTGCTCACGTTCCTCCGCGAGGGCCAGGCCGTCGCACGCACGCAGACGGTTGTTCCGGTCTCGTGGGAGATCAGCTGCTACGAGTGCCACGGCCAGGCGGGCGTCGGCGTCGAGGTCGACATCCTGCGCGACCACGACACGCTGCACGGCACGAACCTCGAAGCGTCGCAGCCGGTCTTCTGCGCCTCGTGCCACGCCGACCCGGCCCTGGGCGCCCCTGGCCAGCCGGGCATTTCGGCGTTCTCGATCGCGATGCACCGGGCCCACGCCCCGCGCATGGGCGCGCTCCCCCCGACGTTCGTCAACGAGTGCTACGCCTGCCACCCCGGCGCCCGCGCGGACTGCCAGCGCGACGTGCATTCCGCGAACCAGATCAACTGCATCGACTGCCACGGCGGGATGGCCGCCGTCGGGAATCCCGCCCGCACGCCGTGGGTCACCGAGCCGCGCTGCGCCGACTGCCACAGCCGCCCGGGCTTCGAGTTCGAGCCCCAGGGCGTGCTGTTCCGCAACGCGGTCGGGCACGGGGGCGTCGCCTGCTTCGCGTGCCACGGCAGCCCGCACGCCGTCACCCCCGCGGTCAACGATCGCGACAACCTCCAAACGTTGCGGCTCCAGGGCCACACCGGCCCCATCAACGACTGCCTGGTCTGCCACACGCAGCAGCCCGGCCAGGCGTTCTTCCACCGGCGCGAGGATTAGTCGAGTCGTTCCCAGGAGGATCCACATGCGGCCCCTGCTCCAGCGGTTCGTTCGCCCGATCGGCGCGCTGGTCGCGATTGCGCTCGGTGTGTCCGCGGCGTCTGGTCAGATGTACAGGCCCATCGACCTGGGGTCCCTGCGCGGGTGGACCGAGGCCAGGGCGGTCAACAACGCCCAGACGGTCGTCGGGTCCACCGTCGGGAACCTGTGGCGCTACCGCGGCTTTGTGTGGGACGGCGATCTGGGCACGCTTCGCCCGCCCAGCCCGTTCACGCAGGCCGAGGGCATGGACATCAACGCCCGTTCGGCCGCGATCTTCGCCGTCTACTCGATGGGCGAGGTGAGCCCGCACGCCATCCGTGTTCAGGGCGGCGACACCGCCGATCTGGGCGCGTTCTGCCCCCGGGCCATCAACCGCGCTGGCAGCGTCGTGGGAACCCAGGAAAGCGTCGATCCGGCGACCGGACTCGTGCGGACCCACGCCGTGCTCTGGAATCGGGGCGCGCTCGTGCCTCTCGACCCGCTCGCCCCGGGCGCCGACTGCTCGGCGCTGGACTTGTCCAACAACGGCAGGATCGTAGGCTCGGCGTTCGCCGAGAACGGTCTCGCGCCGATCGCCGTGCTGTGGCGGCGCGGCGCTATCACCGAACTTGGGACCCTCGGCCGCTCGCCGGCCCAGGCGACCTCGGTCAGCCCGCGCGGCCGATATGCCGCCGGCTTCTCCGCAACCGCGTCCGGAGCCCTCCACGCGTTCCGGTACAAACTACGGACCAACGGCACCGTCCGGCGCCGGCGCGACATCGGCGCCCTCTCGCCCGGCGGATGGAGCGTGGCCTACGACGTCAACAACGCGGCCGACGTCGTCGGCACGTCCGACGGGCGGGCGTTCCTGTTCACGAGGGGGCGACTGCTCGATCTGAACACCTCGATCCCCGCGTCCCACGGCTGGACGCTCGTGGCCGCCACAGGGATCAACGCCGGCGGCGACATCGTCGGGTGGGGCCAGCACGGGGCCGATGGGCTCCGCGCCTTCCTCCTCGTCCGAATCTGCTCACAGGCCGATGTCGCGGCCCCATTCGGCGTGCTCGACGCGGCCGATCGCGACCAATACCTCGCCGCGTACAACGAAGGCAACATCGCCGAGGCCGACCTGACCGGCTCGGCCATGCCCGGCGCTCCGGGATACGACGTGCCCGATGGCGTGGTCAACGCCGACGACCTCATGTTCTTCCTCACCCTGTTTGCCGACGGCTGCTGATTCCCAACGCGAACGCGGCCAATCCCAGGAGACCCGACATGCGACCGATCAGATGTGCCGCGGTTCGCCTCGCGATGCTCGCCGTACTTGGCACCACAACCCACGCGCTCGGGCAGGGCTACACCGTGATCGACCTCGGCTCGCTGTACGGATGGTCCCAGGCCAGGGCCGTGAGCGAGGACCAGATCGTCGCCGGCTCGAGCGTTGCGGCCAACTGGCAGTATCGAGGCTTCGTGTGGTACTCGGGCCTCACGCCCATCCAGCCGCCGCCCCCGTTCACCCAGACCGAGGCGATGGACGTCAACGCGCTGGCCAAGGCCGTCGCAGCGGCGTACTCGATGGGCGACGTGTCCGCTCGCGCGCTGCTGCTCAGCGGGGGCCAGGCGACGGACATCGGCCCGTTCGTCCCGCGCGCCATCAACACCGCCGGGCACGTCGTCGGAACCGGCGAGTCCGTCAACAGCGACGGCCTTGTCGTTGGCTCCGCGGTCCTGTGGAACGGGTCGATCCTCACGACGCTGCCCACGCTGCCGGGCGGCGCCGACACCGCGGCCGCCGACATCGCCGACAACGGCGACATCGTCGGCTCGGCCTTCGCCGCCGATTCCGCCGTGCCCACCGCGGTCGCCTGGCGGGGCGGTGTGATCTCCAATCTCGGCACACTCGGCGGCGCGTTCGCCCAGGCCACCGGGATCAGCCAGTCCGGCGAGTACGTCTGCGGCGTGTCCGACACCGCCGCCGCCCCGAGGCACGCGTTCCGCTTTCGCCTCACGCCCACCGGTGTCGGGCAACGCCTCGACTTGGGCACGCTCTCGGGTGGCCCCAACGGGTGGAGCGTCGCGCACGCCGCAAACGACGCCGGGCACGTCGTGGGCACGTCCGACGGACGCGCGTTCTTGTTCGACGGCGCGACCCTCCGCGACCTCAACGCCATGGTCCTGCCCAACCAGGGCTGGCGGCTCATCGGCGCGTCGGGCATCAACAACCAGGGCGACATCGTCGGCTGGGGCGAGCACGGACCCGACGGCATCCGCGCGTTCCTGCTGGCCCGCCCGTGCGGCCCGGCCGACATCGCCGCCCGATTCGGGACCTTGAACTCCGACGACTTCTTCTACTACCTGTCGCAGTACGCCGCCGGCAACCTCGCCGTGGCGGACCTGACGTCGACCGCGGTCCCCGGTGCCCCCGGCTATGGCGTGCCGAACGGCGTGCTGACCGGCGATGATTTCTTCTACTACCTCTCCCAGTACGCCGCCGGCTGCTGAGTGCAGAGTCGCCCACGATCACCGAACCGCCCCGGGGACCGATCCCTGGGGCGGTTCACCATGCGCCCACAGGCCATCCACCGCCAGTGGGCCAGGCCATCGCAAGATCGTGCCAGCCGGACCTGAAACCCGGCGGGCTTGCATCCCTACGACGTTCGTAGTAGGCTATCCTCCGACACCTGTAGGAGGCGACGCCGGGCCAGCCCGCCAGACAGCCCGCCAGCCCGACCCGCACCCTGAACAACCGACCACCCGAAGACCGCTCCCTCGGAATCGACCCCCGCCATGCCACGACGAGACGCCATGCTCGGCGACGCCGAACTCGAGGTCTTAAAAGTCCTCTGGGATCGCGGCCCGCTCACGGTCCGCGAGGTGCTCGGCGTCCTGCAGGGGCACGGCCGCGACCTGGCCTACACCACCGTCCTGACCATGATGACCCGCCTCGAGGCCAAGGGCGCGGTGGCGAGCAACCGCTCGGGCCCGGCCTACGTCTATCGCCCACGCGTCTCGCGCGACCGCATCCGGCGCGACCGCCTCAAGGGCCTGGTCGAGCAACTCTTCGACGGGGCGCCCGGCTCGCTCGTGCTCAGCCTCATGAAGAGCGAGTCGTTCACGCCCGAGGAACTCGCCGAGTTCCGCGGCCTGATCGAACGCCTCGACCCGGCTCGCCAAGGACGCCGCGTCGCCGACGACGCCGACGCGAACCAGAACGGGAGGGGCGCCGCATGACCGCCCCCTTCCCGCTCGATCTCATGCTCGACGCCCCCGCCCTGACGCTGGCGTTCGACGCCTCGTCGCAGGAGGCGATCTGGGTGGGGGCGTTGACCGCCGCGCCCGTGGCGCTCGCGGTGGCCGCTCTGTGCCGCGGCGTGTCGCGTCCCGGCACGCGCCACGCGCTGTGGTGCCTGGCCCTGCTGGCGTTCGTGCTGCCTGGCGTTCTGGTGGGCACCGGGCTGAGCACGCGAATCGCCGGGCTGATCGAGCGGGCGCCGGGCGTGCTGGCCCGGGCGTTCCCGCCGGAGCGGGCGGCCCAGTTCGTGATTGACGGAGCGAGCGACGGCGCGATCGAATCGGGGCCGGCGGTCCGCGGCGGACTCGCGGAGATCCCGATCGTTCTCGGGTCGGGGGAGTTGGGGTCGGAGGAGTCGCCGATCGCGGGGGCCCCCGGCATCCAGTCGGCTGATCGCGCCCCGCGGTCCCTCGTCGAAGCGGCTCCGGTCGCCCCATCGCCCGCACGGGCGCTGGAATTCGGCGACCCGCCCGCGAGCCCTCGCGCCGAGGGCCCCGCGAGCGAGCGGCCTGTGAACGAGACGCCGCGCGGCACCTTCGGCAGTGACCTCGTCGCCACACCGAGCACCCTGGGTCGCCCCGCACCGGTGCAGGTCGCGTCCAACGCCGGCGCGTTGACGCGATCCCACACGCCGACGCTCTCTGCCCGTCACGCCGAGTCTGCGACGCTGCCCCACCCGCGAAGCGCGCTGTCTCAGGGCGTCCCCGCGTCCACGACGCATGATGCGGGAGTCGCCGATCGACGCGAAGCGACGCGGCGCGCTGCCGCTGAGCACTCGCGAATCGACGCTGGGACGGAGATGCCCGCGGCGGCGCCGGTCACATCGCCCATCGCGCCCCCGGCCCACCGCGCCGAACCACGCGCCCCGAAGCCTGCGCCGGCACCGGTCCTGACCGACCCGATCTGGAACGCGCTCAACACCGGCGTCGCAACGACGCAGCGCTGGCTCGACGCCCTCGCCGCTGCCGCACGCGAACTGCTCAGCATCCCAGCGCCCCCGGCGTGGCTCTGGATCGCCGGCGTGCTCGCGATCCTGGCCGTCGGCGTCGGGCGCTCCGTGACCGCGGCCCGCGCGTTGCGCCGCCTGACGCCCGTGGCCCGCTCCGACCAGCGCCTCGTCCGCGACATCGCCGAGAAACTGGGCCTCGCGCACACCCCGCGGGCCTACACCGTCGCCGCCCGCGTCTCGCCGATGGTCTGCGGATGGCTCACGCCGCGCGTGATCCTGCCCGAATCGCTGTGGCGGCACCTGGACCTCGACGCCCGCCGGGCGGTGCTGACGCACGAACTGGCCCATCTCCGCCGGCGCGACCAGTGGGTCCGCCTGGGCGAGATCGTGGTGGGCGTGCTGTATTGGTGGCACCCCGTGCTGTGGGCGGTGCGTCGGCGCCTCCGCGAGGAGGCGGACCTGTGCTGCGACGCGTGGGTGACCACGCTGTTCCCGCGTCTGCGCCGCTCGTACGCCGAGGCGTTGCTGCGGACGCGCGTGTATCTGAGCACATCCGGCACGGTTGCGCCGGTTGCTGGGTTGGGGATGGCCTCGGCACGGTCGAGGCGGTTTTCAAGGAGGCTCACGATGGTTATGACCGGTCGTACCCGCCCCATGGCATCCCCCGTCGGACTGGCCCTCGCGCTGGTCGTCGGCACGGCGGCTGTCGTCGTCGGGCCCTCGCTGGCCCACGCGGCCCTGAGCAAGAAAGCGCCCTGCCCGCCGGAGCAGACCGCCGCGGTCTCGAGCGGCAGCGGAACCGCCGGCACGCTCACGCCCGCTGCACCGGTCACAGGCGTCGTCTCGACCCCCCGTGCCTCGTCGGGTGGCGGTGGTTCCGGTGTCGCGGCACCGACGGCCCGCGTCACCGGCGTGGTTACAACGCCGCGAGCGACGAGCGGCGGCGGCGTCTCCGGCGTCGTGAGCGCGGCCCCCGCCGCGTCCTGCTGCACCGACGAGACCCCCGCGGGAGTCGCGGCGGGCATGTCGCCGGCGGCTATCCCGCTGGTCGGCTCGTTCACCAGCACGGGCCGCGGCGTTGCCGGCGCACCCTCCCAACTTGCGGGGGTGCAGAGCGGGGGGTTCGGCTCGACCGCCCCCAGCGTCGCCACCGGCCTCCGCCAGGTCGCTCCGCAGAACCAGGCCGAACTCGAGGCCCGCGTCCGTGTGCTCGAGGCCCAGATCGAGGCGCTCCAGGCCGCCCTCGAGGAACTGACGGGCCAGCCCGCCCCGAGCCGCGCCCGCTTCGGCCCGGCGTCCGGCACGCTGGATCCGATCTCGTTCCCGATGCAGGACTCCCCGTTCACCGGCGAGGGCCGCGCCAAGCAGGACCCGTTCTTTTCCGGCGACGCGGCCGCGGCTCTGACTTCCTTCGCCATCTCCCAGCCGACGCCCGACGCCGCCCAGCAGGCTTGGGTCTCCTACTCGCTCCCGGACGGCAAGGCCGAGGCCCTCTGGGAACTCATGCGCCGCAGCGACGTGCCGATCTACGTCCGCCAGAACGGCAGCGGCATCGACCTCCAGGGCACGCCCGCCCAGCAGCGAGTGTTCTCGCAGTTCCTCTCGCTCATCCATCCCGAGGGGCGGTACGCCGACGTGGTGTTCTCGACGGCAGAGATGCCGCCCGAGGAAGCGGTGCGGCACCAGGCCCAGCTCGAACGCCTCCGCGCCCTTGAGGCCGCCCGCGCGGGCACGACCGATGCCATGCGGGCACGCGCCGACATCGAGCGGGCTTACGCCCTGCAGGCCGAGCAGGCGGCCCGAGTCGCGGCCCAGAGCGCCGCGGTTGCCGACCGCGAGCGTGCGATGGAGGCCGAGACCGTCGCTCGCGCCCGGGCCCTGGCGCGTGAGCAGGCGGATCGCGCCCAGGTGATGGCCCGCGACCAGGCGGCCCGTGCCCAGGCCGAGGCGGTCCGCCAGCAGGCCCGCGCCATCGAGGCCCAGCGCCGTGAAGTCGAGGCGCAGGTCGGCCGGCAGATCGAGCAGGGTCGCCGCCAGATCGAGGCCGCACGCCGCCAGCACGAGCAGCAGGCCCGCGACCTGCAGGCCGAGGCGGGTCGCCTCGAGCAGATGGCCGTCGAGGTCGAGCACCGTCGCAGCCAGGTCGAGGCCCAGCGTGAGCGGGCCGAGAACCGTCGCCAGCAGCGTGAACTCGAGGCGCAGATCGACGCGCTCGAGGCCGAGGCCGAAGCCCTCCGCGAGCGGGCCGAGCACGTCCGCGAGCAGGCCGAGCACCTGCACGAGCAGCTCGCCGAGATGGTCGAGCACCTGACCGAGCGCGAGGCCGAGATGCGCGAGCACCTGGAGCGGGCGATGGCCGAACTCCACGCCCACGCGATGCAGGCCGGCGGTCGCGCCATGGATTGCGCGTGCGACGAGAACTGCACGGGCGAGGGCTGCGAGGACGATTGCGATCCCGACTGCTGCTGTCGCACCCGTGAGCCGGCACGCGAGACGACCCCCGAGCCGATCCGCGACTAACGTCGCACAACAAGCCCCCAACCCCGCGTCCACGGGGGGCGACGTTCGTCCCTCGTGGGCGCTTTGCCTGAAACGCATCGCCCGCGCATCCGGAGGATGAGCCATGCGACACGACTCTTACACTGCGCGCCCGCGCGACCGCCGCCCGCTCGCCCTCCTGGCCTGCCTCGCCGGCACGACGCTCGCGGTCGCGCTGCCGACCGCCGCCCTGGCCAGGCCAGTCGAAAATCAAGCCAACACCAAACAACCCACCCGCAGCGACCAGCCCCGCAACGACCAGGCCGCCCGGACCCTCAACACCGCCAACGGCCTGCTCCAACGTGGGCTGTTCGACCTCGCCGCTACCGAGTATCGCGCGTTCCTCCAGGCCGCCCCCGACCACGGCAGCGCCCCGATCGCACGCTATGGCCTGGGCGTGTGCCTCCACCGCCTGGCCCAGCACGCCGAGGCGCTCGAACAACTCGAGCCCCTCGTCGCCATCAACAACTTCCAGTTCGCCCGCGAGGTCGACCTGCTCATCGGCACCTGCCGCCTCACGCTGGGCGACTACGCCGAGTCCGCCGAGGCCCTGCGGCGCATGATCCGCGCCGCCCCGCGCCACCCCGCGGCCACCGACGCCAGCGCCATGCTCGTCGAAGCCCTCTCCCGCGCCGGCGAGCACGAGCAGACCGCCCGCGAGGCCCGCTCGTTCGCCCAGTCCTGGCCAGACAGCCCGCTCCGTGAGAGAACCGACCTGTTCCTCGCGCTGGCCGAGATGAGCCAGGGCAACGACGCGCAGGCCCAGCGCGTGCTCGAGGCCTCGCTCGAACGCTTCCCCACCGGCTCCCTCGCCGAGCAGGGCACGCTGCTGCTGGCCCAGTGCCGCCACCGGCGCGGGTTGCTGGGTGAGGCCGCCGACGCCTACGCCGCAGTCGTCGACGCCGTGCGCGGCCCGCTCGCCGCCGACGCGCTGCTGGGGCTCGGGCAGATCGCGCTGGCCGACAACCGCCTCGACGACGCCGCGGCCGCGCTGGATCGCATGCTCCGCGAGTACCCCGACTCGCCCAGCGTGCCCACCGCCAGCCTCGCTCGGGCCCGTGTCAGCCTCGAGCAGAACGACACCCGCGCCGCCCGCATCCGCCTCGACTCGCTCGAGCAGCGCGGCCCGGGGGACCTGCGCGACGACGCGGCCTACTGGCTCGCCAAGTGCGACCTGCGCGACGGCCGCCCCGCCGACGCCGCGGCCCGCCTGGCCCGCGCCGCGGAGGCGTTCGAGGACAGCCCGCTGCGGGCCGAGATGGCGTTCGATCTGGCGATCGCGCACGTCCGCGCGGGCGACGACGAGGCCGCCGACGCCGAGTTGGGTGCGTTCCGCGAGGCGTATCCGGAGCACACGCTTGCGTCCGATGCGATGGCAACGCACGCCGGCGTGCTGCACCGGCTCGGCGAGTACGACGACAGCCGGGAACTGTGCGAGCGGTATCTGCGCGACGCCGCTGACGCCCGCGCCGGCTCGGGCGCCGGCACCGCTTCGGGTCGAGAGCGCGAGATCGAGTTCCTGCTCGCCGAGAATCGCTACCTCTCGGGCGATCTCGCGCGGGCCGAGCGCGCCTACGCCCAGTTCATCGAGCGCCACGAGCGTGAAGAGAGCGGCGCCGCCCAGGCCTCCCGCCTCGCCGCCGCCCGCTTCCGCCTTGCCATGTGCGTCTACCGCCAGGACCGCCTCGCCGAGGCCGAGCCGCTGCTCGAGCCCGTCGCCACCGCGGCGCGCCAGCGCCCCGAGTTCGCCCCGGCCATCCTCGCCCTGGGCGATGTGAAGTTCCAGCGCGGCGTGTGGGATCAGGCCGAGGCCATCCTCGCCTCGTACCTCGATCTTGCCGACGTCCCCTCGCGCGACGATGCCCTGATGAAACTCGGCCTGGCCCGGGCCCGCCAGAACAAGCACGCCGAGGCACTCGACGCGTTCAACACGCTGCGGCGACAGCACCCCGACAGCGTCCACGCCCTGCAGGCCCGGTTCGAGTCTGGCCAGTGCCTGCTCGCGCTCGACCAGAACGCCGAGGCCCGGCGCGAGATGGAGGGCGTCCTGGAAGCAGGACGCGACTCGCGCTTCGCCCCGCACGCGCTGATGGCCCTGGGCACCATCGCAAGGCGCGAGGGCCGCAACGACGACGCCGCGACGCTTCTCGCCGAGGCCGCCCGCCTTGGCGGGGGCGAACTTGCTGTTGAAGCCGAACTCCAGCGCGGCGAGGCGCTGCTCGGCACGGGCGACCACGCCGCGGCCGCCGAGGTGTTCGCCGCGTTCGTTCGCGCCAACCCGGACTCGGCCCAGCGTTCCGGCGCGCAGGCCCGCCTCGCCATCGCCCTGGCCAGAGCCGGCGAGCACCAGCGCGCGATCGATGCCTTGAACACGCTCGGACGCGACGCGGCCAGCCTCGACGCACCGACCCGCCACGCCATGCTCTACGAGGTCTCGTGGTGCCACCAGGCCCTCGATGAGCCGCGCGAGGCCGTACGTTTGCTCGAAGCGCTGGTCGCCGATTCGCCGCGCCAGCCACTGCTGGCCCACTCGCTGCTTGCGCTCGGCGGGCTGAAGGCCGACGAGGCAGCGAGCGAGCGTGCTGGGTCGGAGTCGAGCGAGGCGGGCGAATCAACCCAAGAGGCCGCTGCCCTCTTCGAGCGCGCCATCGCCGCCGCGGAGGCCGCCGCAACGGACCAAGGCAACACCGGCGACAACGCGCGCAACGCCGCCGCCATGGCCACCGTCATCGAGCAGGCCTCCTACCGCCTCGGCGCGTGCCGCCTCGAACTGGGCGACTTCGCCGGCGCCGCCGACGCCCTGGAGCCGTTCGCCGCCACCTTCCGCGACAGCGACCTCCGCGCCTCGGCCCTTGTTCTCCGCGGCGAGGCGCTGCTCAACGCCAACCGCGTCCAGCAGGCCGCCGACGCGTTCCAGGCGGTCGTCGATGAGCACCCGGCCAGCGACCAGGTCGGCCCCGCGCTGCTGCGCCTGGGCGAGTCGCTCGCGGTCCTGCAACTGTGGTCGCGCAGCGAGGCCGCCTTCGCCGCGTGGCTGGAGCGTGAGCCCGCCGACGACGCCGAGGTCGCCCTGTGGTTCCAGGCCCGCTTCGGCCAGGGCTGGGCCCGCGAGAACCAGGGGCGGTACGAGGAGGCGATGCGCGACTACGCCCGCGTCGTCGAGCAGCACGAGGGCCCGACCGCCGCCCGCGCCCAGTTCCAGATCGGCCAGTGCCTCTTCGCGATGGGGCGGCACGAGGACGCGGCCCGCGAACTCATCCGTGTCGACATCCTCTACGCCTACCCCGAGTGGTCCGCGGCGGCGCTGTACGAAGCCGGCCGCTGCTTCATGGCGATGGGGCGGACCGCCGAGGCCCGCGAGCAGTTCGAGGCCGTCCGCCAGCGGTTCGCCGACACGTCGTGGGCGAACCTCGCGGCCCAGCGCCTCGCCGGGGCCAGCCCCGCCCGCACGCCGGGACGCAGCGAGAACTAGACCAGGCGACGCCTCGCACGATGATGGCGCGACACCGATCGGTCGCCCACACTCCCCTTCAAGACCCTCCCGACGATTCCTCCCGCGCACGCACACGACCACGGCCAGCAGAAAGGACGTTCCCCATGCTGCTCACACTGCTCGCCACGACCGGCCAGGGCGCACCCGCCGCCGCCGAGGCCGCCAACAGCGCCGGCATCAACTCGATCTGGGACTTCATCGAGAAGGGCGGGCTGGTGATGATCCCGATCGGGCTGTGCTCGATCCTGGTCATCGCCGTCGTCGTCGAGCGCCTCGTCACGCTCCGGCGGGCCAGCATCATCCCGCGCCCGTTTGTCGACGGCCTCACCGGCGCACTCGAGAAGGGCGAGATCGACAGCGCGGCCTCCCTGTGCGAGAAGGACAAGAGCCCGATCGCCCGCATCGCCGCGGCCGGCCTTAAGCGCGTCGGGCGCAGCGACGAGCAGATCGAGAAGGGCGTCGCCGAGGCCGGCCTCTGGGAGGTCCGGCGTCTCCGCAAGAACGTGCGGGTGCTGCAGGTCATCGGCGCGATCGCCCCGTTGCTGGGCCTGCTGGGCACAATCTTCGGCATGATCCAGGCGTTCCAGACGGTCGCGACCTCCGCCGATGCCCTGGGGCGCACCGAACTGCTGGCCAAGGGCATCTACGAGGCCATGATCACCACCGCCGCTGGCCTTTGCGTCGCCATCCCGTCGGTCATCGGGTTCCACTGGATCAACGGGCGGATCGACGGGCTGGTCGCGGAGATGGACCGGATCTGCGTCGATCTGGTCGAGCGCGTCGCCCAGCGGGGTTCGCCCGGCCAGAGCCGAACGACCACGCACGCCAATGGCGTCGCCTCGCCCGCGAGCCCGACGCCGGTTCCCGCCAAGCCCGCCGTCGCCCCCTTGGCCTGATCGCGCCGCTCGCCCAACCTTCCTTGGAGCGTTTCCATGCTGATGGACAAGGCCGAGAGCGACAGCGGGATGCACGTCGATCTGACGCCCGTGATCGACATGGTCTTCCTGCTGCTGATCTTCTTCCTGGTCGCGACGACGTTCCAGCAGGCCGAGCGCGAGATGCGCATCGCCCTGCCCGCCGCCGAGGCCGCGGGACCGATCAGCATCGCCCTGCGCGAGATCGTGATCAACGTGGACGAGGCCGGCGCGATCATCGTCGGCGGACGCACGATCAGCGAGGACGACCTCCGCACGATGGTCACCGAGGCCGTCCGCGCCAACCCGGAGCAGAAGGTCTCGGTCCGGGCCGATCAGGGCGCGGCCTACGGGACCGTCGCCCGCGTGCTGGACATCTGCAAGGCCGCCGGCGCCGACCAGCCCTTCCTCGACACCGTTCCGATCCGCTGAGGCCGAACGTCCATCCGCTGACCCACGTTGGGCCGCACCATGCGCGACACCACCAAGGCAACCCTCGCAGGCATCGTCGGCACGCTCGTGCTGGTCGTCGCCGCGGCGCTGGCGTGGCAGTTCGCCTCGACACGCGGCCAGGTCGTGACCGACGGCTCGCGGATCCGCGTCGCCGCCGACGATGCGCCCGTCCGCGAGGTGCTCTGGGAACCGGCCGACCTTCTGCCCGACTGGATCAACGACCCCGGCGTGCCGGGCGATGGCGGGCGGGGCGCGGAGAACTACGAGCCGCGGCTGACCAACGACGGCAACCGCCTGCTGTTCGTCCGGGGTCGCGCCGGCGGTGGGGCCGACCTGTACGGCGCCGAGCGCACGCGCGATGGTTGGGGCGAGCCGTTCCCGCTGGATTCCATCAACACGGGCGATGCCGACGAACTCGGCCCGGCCCTCACCGCCGACGGACGCACCGTCTACTTCTACTCCGACCGCCCCGGCGGCCGGGGCGGCTACGACCTCTGGCTCGTCCGCCGGCTCGACGACCCCGAGGCGAGCCTTCGAGATGCCGAGTGGGGCGAGCCGCAGAACCTGGGGCCGCTGGTCAACAGCCCCTTCAACGACTACGGCCCCGCGCCCTCGCCCGACGGCGGGACGCTTTACTTCGCCTCCAACCGCCCGCTGCCCGAGGAGGAGGCCCTCGATCCGGCCGAAAACTGGCCCGCGACGGTGCGTGAGCAGATCGAGCGACGCACATACGACCTGTACGCCGCCGCGGTCACGCCCCGAGGCCACGCGCAGGCCGAGCGCCTCGCGGCCCTGTGCACCGACGCCAACGAGGGCACGCCTGCGGTCAGTCCCGCCGGCGACTTCCTGTACTTCGCCTCCGACCGCGCCGGCGGCGCGGGCGGGCTGGACATCTACCGCGCCCGCCTGCGCGACGGCGTCGCGCCCCGGGCCGAGGCCCTGGGCTGGCCCATCAACACGCCCGCGAACGAACTCGACCCGGCGCTTTCGATGCACGGGTTTGCGCTGCACTTCTCCTCCGATCGGGTGACAGCGCCCGCCCAAGCCGGGCCAGATGACGCCGCACCCAACTCGGGCGACGCGCCTTCGACCGAGCATCCACTCGCGTACGCGATCTACTCAACGGTCTCGCGTGAGGTCTTCCGCGAGCGCGACCCGGTGCTCGCCGGCTTCGACTGGGCCGCGGCGTGGGGCGCGATCTGGCCCTGGCTGCTGCTGCTGGCGTTGCTGCTGCTCCTGCTCCTCCTGCTGCGCCGGTTCCTGCGCGACGAGGACCTCAAGCGCCGCTGGCGGACGCTCAGCCTGCTGGCCAAGTGCCTGATCCTGTCGCTCCTGCTGCACGCCCTGCTGGCGGCCCTGTTCACGGTGTGGTACGTCTCGGGCACGCTGGGCGAGGCGCTCCGCAATGCTGGCGGAACGCGTGTGGCCCTTGTCTCGCGCAGCGTCGGGTCCGACCTGGCCTCGCAGATCCGCGGCAACCTCACCGAGGTCTCGTTCGAGGCCCAGCGGACCGAGGCCCGGCGCGTCCAGCCCGACGTGCCGTCGGAAGCCAGACTCGTGCAGGCGTCGCTGGAGGCTCAGCGGGTCGAGGCCCGCGATTCGCGGATGGACTCGACGCCCATCGAGACGGGCGAGTCGGCGCCCGACGCCCAGACGCCGCGGTTCACGATGCGCGACGTTGAAGCCGCGGCAAGCGAGGCGCGCGATCTGGCGACCCCAGAAGCCAGCGCGGGCCAATCGACGGCCGAATCCGAGTACCGCCCGCGCTCGCAGGACGCGCCGGTTCCGGTCGCCCGACAGGCGATTGAAACCGCTCCCAGCGCATCGGCGCCGACCCTCGAAGCCCAGGCCGTGCCCGTCGCCGACGGCCCCATGCCGACGGAGCCCGCCACGACCACGGACGCCGAGCCCGCGGTCGAGGCGGCCCGGCGCACCGATTCGGCGTTCGAGATCAGCGCACGCGACGTGACCGACCAGCCGGTCGCAACGCCCCAGGCCCCGGCCGCGCGGGCAAGCGGTGAGGCCGCGATGCCCGTCGAGCCGCGAACCGCAAGCACGCCGGTGGCACGCGGCGGCGCAGAACCAACGCCGCTGTCGCCCGCATCCCAGGCCGCGATGGAGGTCGAGTCGGTCCCGACGCGGGATTCCAGGTTGGCCGCGAGCGACGCGGACGGCGCGAGCGATGCGCGGACGCCGAGCCTCGCGACTCCCGCGCCCGGCTCGGCCGGCGCGATCGACATCGAGCCCGCCGCGCGTGCGGCCGACATCGCAACACCGGTGGCCACCGATGGCCAAGCGCAAGCGGAGCAGTCGCTGGCGGTTCGATCGGTGCGACTGGACGTGGCCCAGGGCGCAACGTCGGTTCCCAGTTCGGACAATGGCACACCGGCGCGCTCGGCGATGCTCGAGCCGCAGCAGGCGGCGGCAAGCCACGAACGATCGCTCTCCGCCACGCCGGGCCAATCCACGCCGGATTCTTCGCCCCAGGCCGTGGACGGGCCTCGCGTCGCCGGCGGCGTTGACATCCCGAACGCCGCCGCGTCCATCGCCACCGCGCTGCCGACCGCCTCCGACAGCGCCGCGGCAACCGAGCAGGCCTTGGCCGTCCGGGCCGAGCGCGGCGGGATCGCCAGAGCCCAACAACAGAGCGTCGACGCCCCGGCGGCCCCGGCCGCCGAACCGACGCCGATGACGCCCGAAGTGGTGCCGACCGATACCGGCGGCGCGAGCCTCGCCGGCCGCGATCTCGGAGCAGCCGCTCCATCGTCGGTGCCCGTGCTAGATGCCCCGGCAGCCGCGACATTGGCAGCGAGCGTCGCGCAAGCGACGCCGCTCGTCCCGATCGACCTGCCGTCGGCAGACGACGCGGGCACCCGCGGCGACGAACCGGAGGGCCCGCCCGCGGCGCGAACCGCAACGAGCGAAAGCGTCGCGCGCGCGGACCTGGAGCCGCTTGCTGACATTGAGAATCCCGCCGCCGGGCCCGCCGCGCTCGCGCCGGAACGGGCATCGCAGCCGAGCGACGATCGCGCATCGCTAGCGTCTGCCGACGCCCGAGCGGCCGACGCCGACGCGCCCGCGCCGATCGGCCCGCAAACGCCCCCGACGCCCCGGCTCGCACTCGAAACGCGGATCGCGCCGATCGAAGTGCCAACACTCGCGCTACCGGTGTTCACGGAGGACCCGCCCGCGCCCGACCCCGGCGAAGCGCTCGGAACGCTCGCGGGCGTCGTGCGGGACGAGGGCACGGGCGAGCCGATCCAGCACGCGCGCGTCCGCCTCGATCTCACCGACGCCCCGCCCGTCACCGCCCGCACCGACGCACGCGGGCGGTACGAACTCGTCGTGCCGCGCGGGATCCCGGACAACGTGGCCGTGTCGGTGGCCGCTCGGGGCTACACGCCGGCGTCGATCAACGTGCCGGCCGACCAGATCGCGCGGGCCGAGCGGCGCGGGCGCCCACTGGAGCGCGACTTCGAGCTCTCGCCGCTGGACTGGGCCGTCGTGGCGATCGAGGAGGACCCGGAGGTCCACCACCTCGGCAACGACGAGTTCACGGGCCAGATCAACAGCCAGTTCCAGCGCACCAGCGAGGGCATCATCTGGACCCGCGAGTTCACGCTCGCCGGCGGGCAGACGGGCGCGGCCATCCGTGCCGCCGAACTCGTGCTGCTGGCCAAGGGAGCCCAGGCCGACAACCCGATCCGCATCAACGGGCGGATGCTCGAGGGGCGGATCGTGGGCACGCCGCGCGACGGGTCGTTCGGCGAGATGGTCTTCCCGTTCCCGCCCGACTGGCTGCGCGAGGGCGTGAACACGATCGAGATCCGCTCGGTCCGCGGGAGCAACGACCTGGACGACTTCGAGTTCGTCAACGTGCGGGTGCGCCTGCGGCCCAGCGGGATGGTCGAGGAGCGGATGGAACGCGCGATCAAGCCGCCCGCGGCCGGGCGTGCCGCGGAACCCCGCTGAGACGGCCCACCGTCGCCGGTCGGCGATGGCGTTCGACGAACGAGAGCGCCCCACGCCCGCCGCCGCCGCACACTCTGGGGTCGCTACGCCGCCGCCTTCATCCCGCCCTCTGCCGCGAACGCCACGTGTGCCGCGAGCCGCTCACGCGAGACCGGCTTGGTCTCGTAGTCGTCGCAGCCGGCCGCCAGGCACCGCTCCCGATCGCCGTCCATCGCGTGGGCCGTCAGCGCCACGATCCGCCCCGCGTACCCGCGCTCTCGCAGTCGTCGCGTCGCCGCGTAGCCGTCGAGCACCGGCATCTGCATGTCCATGAAGATAAGGTCGAACGCCTCGGCCCGCTCGCGGGCCCGCAGCGCGGCCTCGACGCCGACCTGTCCGTTCTCGGCCACCTCCACCCGCGCCCCGCCCTTGCGCAACAGGAACGCGATGAGCCGCTGATTGTCCTCGCCGTCCTCGACGAGCAGGACCCGCGGCCCGTCGGTGTCTGTCGCGGTGCGCCGGTCTGTCGGCGGATCGGCATCGCGCCCGACCGAGCGCCCGGCCCCGTCTGCCCCCGCGCACGCCGGCGCGGCGGCCTCACCCGAATCGCCAACCGCCATCGCGGCGATCCGGAGCGTGAACGTGCTGCCCGCGCCCGGGCGGCTCTCGACATCGATCCGCCCGCCCAGAGCCTCGGCCAGGTGACGGCTGATCGACAGACCAAGCCCCGTTCCGCCGTACTCTCTCGTGCCGGACGAGTCGGCCTGCCAGAACGTGCTGAACAGGCGGGGCACGTCGTCGGGCGCGATGCCGATGCCGGTGTCCACGACGTCGATCCGGATGGCCGGGGCCACGCCCGCCTCAGCACCCGTCGAACCCGCCTCATACGAAGCCCGCACGTCCACCCGCCCCCGGTTCGTGAACTTGACCGCGTTGCCGACGAGGTTCACGAGGATCTGGCGGAGCCGCAGCGGGTCCGTGCCGATCCGTGCCGGCACCGATGGACCGATCTCCGCGTTCAGGGCCAGGCCCTTGCCCTGGGCGAGTGGCCGCTTGAGCGCGACGACCTCGCCAACGATCTCGGCGATCGAGCACGCGCTGGGGAGCACCTCCAGCCGCCCAGACTCCACCTTCGACAGGTCGAGCACGTCGTTGACGATCCCGATCAGGTGCTGGCCGTTGCGTCGGATGGTCCGGATGTGGTCGCCCCGGTCCTGCTCGCTTGTCTCCGGGTCGTCGAGCAGGTCGGCGAAGCCCACGATGGCGGTCATCGGCGTGCGGATCTCGTGGCTCATGTTCGCCAGGAAGTCGCTCTTGGCGCGGCTCGCGACCTGGGCCGCGAGCGTCGCCTCACGCAGTTCCCGGGTCCGCTCTTCGACCCGCTGCTCGACCTCGGCCATCGCGGATTCCAGGCGGGCCCGTCCGTCGGCGATCGCCCGGGCGTCGCGCATCCCGCGGAGAATCGAGACCACGAGCACCGAGTCCTCGAACAGCACCCACGCCGCGTGCTCCAGCCAGCGCCACGACGTCGTGGTCAAGACGCCGAACACCGAGCGAGGCCACCACACCCCGCGGGCGAAGTGGTCGATCGCCACGACCAGCGTCGCGGTCAGCAGCACCCTCCAGTCGCGGTACACCGCCAGGAACGCCAGCGACCCGAACACGTGGAAGTGCCACTCGATCCGCCCGCCGCCCAGGTGGATCAGCAGCGCCGAGAACACCATCTGGGCCGCCGCGATGCTGTGGCGGGTCAGCGTGGCTCCCGGATTGGTCCGCGCCAGCCAAGCGGGGAACAGCGCCAGCAGGCCGCCCAGGAACACCGCCGCCCAGACGTGCAGGTGCACCTCGCTCTGCGAGCCGGCCCACGCACGCGGGCTGATCACGAGGGCCGTGATGATCGCCCCAACCCACTGGGCCAGCAACAGCCAGACCATCATCGCGTCGGTCGCGCGACGCGTCCGGTCGAGGTCCTCGCGCAGCAGCGTCGCGCCGCGGTCGTCCGTGTTGGGGGCAGCCAGGGCAATCACCCCGGCCCCCGGCTTCTATCGGCCGAGGCGGACGCCCCCGAGGCCGGTGGCGCGTCGTGGATGGCGCAGCCGAACGCCGGGCGCGATCGGCACGCCTCCCCAGATCGGACACACCCCAGCACCGCGTCGGCTGAAAGCCCGAACCCGGGGTCGCTCCGCCCGTCGGTCAAGCCTCCCGAGTACAGGACTCGCCCCTCCGAGTCGCTCACCAACGCGTGCCCCGACGTGGTCGCCCCGGCAGCCGCGGCAAGACGCCCCCCGGGATCGGTGCGGACCGACACCCCCGGTATCGCCCCGGCCGCACGCCAGTTCTCGGTCCACGCCCACCGGTCCGGCTCATCCTCCGGGCGGAAGAACAGCACCTCGAACGAACCGTCGTTCCCGGCCAGCGCGGCCAGCCGAGCCAGAACGGTGATGGTCGCCGCCGTGCACGGGCAGCGGGGGTGCGCGTACACGCGGACGAGCGTGGGAGGGGCCTGGGCGGGCGCGGGCATGGCGGCTGGTCGGCTGGTTGAGTCGACGGACCGGTCGTATCGGACCATGACGCCGATCATGCCGGCGACGGCCAACGCCCACAGGCCCACGGCGAGCCAGGGTGCCTTGGTGGTCCGGCGATTCGAGCCGCGATCGCGCATCGATCAAAGATCGTCCGGGCGATCTTCGGGCTCAACCCCGATGGAATCCCCGATTAGGGAAACCCTGTGGGTTTGGGTGCGGCGGTTCCGAAGTCCCACCTTGTCTGGGGGGATGCTGAACGCCGCGTGCCAGTCGCCTACGTCCGGCTTCATTTCCGGTCGCTGCCTTCGCCCGCTCAAGCCTTTGCGGGCGTTGAGGAGGCTGGCTGGTCGCTTGGCTTGGGTGTGCCGTTGGCTTTGGTGGTGGACGCCACCTCGGCCAGCGTGGAAGGAACGTTGGGCCCGACCTTGGCAAACGGGAGAATGGTGACGTCGAGTTGGTTGAACGGGATGTTGATGCCGGCGGCGCGGAACTCGCGCTCGATGGCGCGGAGGACCTCGTCGCGCGCGGTGAGGATGTTGTCGACGTGGCGGATGAACATCCGGAGTTCGAAGTTGAGCGACGAGGCGCCAAAATCGCGGAACAGGGCGACCGGCTCGGTGCCGGTGGCTAGGTACTGGCTCGACTTGCCGGCGGCGAGCAGGGCGTTGCGGACCGTCGTGGGGTCGGTGCCGTAGGCGACGCCGACGGGCACGATCACGCGGGTCGAGGCGTCGGAGAGGGTCCAGTTGGTGACCGAGCCGGTGATGAACGACCGGTTGGGGACGATGAGTTCGCGCCGGTCCCAGTCCATGACGGTGGTGGCCCGCATCTGGATGCGCGTCACCACGCCGCTGGTCTCGCCGACCGTGACCACGTCGCCGATGCGGAAGGGGCGTTCGGCCAGGATGATCAGGCCCGAGACGAAGTTGGCGAAGATCTCCTGGAGGCCGAAACCGAGGCCGAAGGTCAGCGCGGCGGCGAGCCACTGGACGCTGCCCCATTCCAGCCCGATGGCTGTGAGCGTGAGCCAGCCGCCGAAGATGAAGATGGCGTAGCGGACGACGGTGGCCAGGGCGTAGCGGGCGCCCTTATCAACCGGGAGGCGTTGGAGCAGCGCGATCTCGATCACGCCGGGGATGTTTCGGGCCGCGACAACGGTGGCGAACGCGAGCACGATGGCGGCGAGCAGATCGGCGAGCGTGAAGGCGTCCGTGGGCGGTGGTTCCTCGTCCGGCGCGGCGGCGGTTGCCGTTCCGTT
Organism: Phycisphaerales bacterium; assembly: GCA_041401985.1. Taxonomy (GTDB): domain Bacteria; phylum Planctomycetota; class Phycisphaerae; order Phycisphaerales; family UBA1924; genus JACKHA01. The sequence goes on along the minus strand of JAWKTE010000004.1, from coordinate 123,985 downwards.
GGTGGGCGTCGTGCCGGAGGCGGTCGGAAGCGCGGGTGTCGGAGACGGCGTGGGCGATGCGGTCGCGGCCGACGCGGGCTGCGTGGTTGCGCCGCCGGCCGCCGCCGGCTGCGTTGGCGCGGTTCCGCCCGACGAGGCCGAGGCAGCGGCACCGGTGTTGATCGCGGCGGCGCGGTCGAGCCATGGGCGGGCGCGCTCGCTCGATTCAACGATGCGCGGGCCGGGCCAGAGGTGGACGCGGTCGAGCATGCCCAGGGCGGGCAGTACGCCGACCCAGAGCCAGTAGACGCCGAAGATGGTGGTGAGCCCGACGCCGAAGCGGAGCAGTTGGCGTGTCTGGGTGTCGATGGATTCGAGCGTGGTGTCGCGGGCCGGGGCGGGAGGCGGCGTGGGGGTCTCGGCTTTGGCGCCGAGTTCCTTGGCGTGCTCGGCGGCGAGGGCCTCGCGCCGGCGCTTGGCCTGCTCCATGGCGACCTTGCGCCGGGCGAGCGTGAGCCAGCGCGTGACCATGGCCGCGGCGATCACCAGCGCGAGCACCAGGGCGATCGAGGCCAGGAATCGGTCCTGGAGTTCGCGGACGGTTTCGACGTAGCCGAAGACGGTGATGGCGACGAGGGCGAGGGGGGAGATGACGGCCGCGAGGTACCAGATCCAGCGGGAGCGCTCGATCCAGGTGTCCTTGTTGTTGCGGAGCACGTGCTGGACGACGGGGCCGCTGGGGCGGAGCAGGCGCTGGAGTGAGTAGGAGAGGGAGAGCAGCCACACGACCAGGCCGACGCGGGCCAGGGCCGGACCGCCGGGGGTTGTGGTCTCCTGCGTGACGGCGGTGAGGAGCGGGATGGTCGCCAGGGCAACGGGCGCCAGCAGCGTGATCTGCGCACGAAGGGCGAGGTTGACGTTCTGGGGCCAGCGGAAGTGGACCTCGGCGAGCCCGCCCTTTCGTGTCAGGCGCCGGGTGAACGTGAGTGCGAAGAGGACGTAGGCGGCGGTCTGGAGGCCGGCGCCGATGGCGCGGGGCTGGTCGGCGGCGTCGCCTGCGGCGATGAGCACGTTGGCGAGCGCGAGCAGGATGGCGGGCATGACGCCGGCGATGAGCATGGCCAGGAGCAGGCCGCGGACGGTGAGGGAGAACTTGTCGGTGGCGACTTTTCTAGCCTTCTCGTGGATGGCGTTGGTCCAGCGGGCCAGTTGTGGGCGGACGAACAGGGCGATGAGGAGGATGGCCAGCAGCGGGCCGAAGGTCGAGACCGGGGCGGCCCGCGCGTCCTCACGCAGCCCGCCGGGGGCGTCGATGGCGGCCCGCCAGGCGGCGGGGCTGACGAGCCAGGCGAAGCCGTCGGCGATCTCACGTGCGTCGGCGACGCCGACGGCGTGGTGGCTGGGGACCCAGAGGATGGTGCGGTCGATCTCGCCCGCGAACTCGCGGAGGACGCCGAGGCGGACGGTGTTGATGTCGTTGAGTCGCCCGAGGTCCTGCTGGTATTGCCAGAGCAGATCGACCAGTTGGCGATGGGCGGCCTGGCGAGCGTTCATCGCGGTGCGGAGTTGCTCTTCGAGTGCTGCCCGCTCGGCCTCGGAGAGGTCGGTGCGCTCGCTGGCGATCTCGCGGGACCGAGTAGCGGGTTCGCCCCATCCCGCGTTGAGCGGGCGGATCTCGAAGAGGTCCAGCAGCACGGCCGAGCGGCGTTCGCGGTCCCGTCGGATCTGGGATTCGAGGTCCTCGGGGCTGTCGAGCAGCCGGCGCTTCTCGCGCAGCAGGCGCCCCATGTCGTTGGTCAGGCCGATGGCGCGGACCTGGTCGAAGGTTTCCTTGTAGTTGGCCGACAACGTCTGGAGCGACGACCTCGCGTTGGTGAGTGCCGTAAACGCTTGCGCGGCGAGAGCCTCAACGCCGGGCTCGCCTTCTTCGCCGGCCCGCTGCTGCGCGAATGACTGCGTTTGTTCGAGCACGTCGCGTACGGCACCGTCGCTGCCCGCCGCGGCGAGCAGGGCCCGGCGGGCTTCTTCGGCGAGTCGCTGGGTCTCGGCGGCGCGGGCGGTGTTCAGGCGGGCCTCGACCACGCGGACCAGCGCGTCGCTCTCGGCGACCTGGCGGCGGGCCAGGTCGGTCCGGGTCTGCAGGAGTTCGCGCCGCGCGTCGAGGCTGGCCAGTTCGAGTTGGAGAGCGCGGATGCGGGCGGCCGCGAGTTCGGCGGCGGCGCGGGCCGAGAGGCTCGTCGCCTGGGCGAGTTCCGGGGGTGTGCCGTCGGGGGGCGCGGCGCCGGCGGCGGTCCCGGCGTCTTCGAGGGCCTGCTGCGCCGCGGCGAGTTCGCCGGGGATGGCCTCGCGCCGACGCTGGCGACCCGCCGGTTCGGATTCGAGCGACGCGACGAGGTTGCGGGCCGCTTCGAGCGCGGCCCGGGCCTGCGAGAGGCGGGAGTCGAGGTCGGCGACGGGCAGATTCTCGGGAACGAGCGTCGCCGGATCAACGGCGGGGGCGGCCAGCGCGGCCCGATTCTGCTCGAGCGCGGCGGGCGCGCCGTCGATTTCCTGGCGGGACTGCGTGGCCCGAGTCGTGAGGCGCTCGCGCTCGGCCAGCGCGTCCTGGACCGCGTTGAGCGATGCGGTCGCCTGCTCACGCTGCACGTCGGTGAGCGTCGTGTTGCTTGCCAGAGCGGTCCGGGCCGCGGCGAGGTCCTCGGCGGTCACCGTGACCGTCGGCGCGGGCTGGGTCTGCGGGGCGGCGGCCTCGGCGGGGCCTGTGGGCACGAACGACCGCTGGGCGTGCGCGATCCCCGGCACGAAGGCCAGCAGCGTCGCCGCGAGCCCCAGCCACCGGCGCGGCGGGGCGTTTCGGGGGCGGCGGGCGCGGGATTGGGTGGCTACGGCGCCTGCGGGCGCGCCAGCCGGGCGGTTGGGCGAGTCGGTCGGCATCACGGCTGACGGGACGATAGGCGGCGGGGTGCGGTGGGCCGTCTGGTCGGGGGGCGGTCGCTTCCGCGAACCGTGCAGAAGTTGCGCCGGGCGTGCCGATGATGCGGGATTGGTGCCCGTGTCGCCGCGATTGCCGGAGGTTGTCTCCATGCCCTCAGTGCCGCCGCTCCCGCAGGCCTCCGAGACGATGGAAGAGGTGTTCCTGACGCCCCGCGTGCTGGATGGGCGGGCGTTCGAGGATTACTCGGCGTCGCTGACGCGGCTCATCAAGGACGCGTCGGCCGAGGGCCAGACGCTGTCGCGGGCCGCTGCGGACGTGCGGGTGCTCAAGGAGCAACTGGCCGAGGCCGCGGGCGAGGCTCAACGGCGGCTGGACACGGCGATGAAGGTGGTTGCGGCGCTCGAGCGTCGGGCCGGGGGCGGCGAGGCTCCACGCAACGGTGTGCACGAGGACGGTGGGGCGGGTCGGGGCGCGGGGCGGAACGGGGTGGCGCGCAACGGGGTTGTTGAGGCCAAGCCGGGGCTTGGGGCGGAGAACGGCGTGGTCGCGGGCGCTGCGGCGGGTGCCGCGGGGGGCGACGCCGTCGGGACGATCGAGGCCCGGGTGCTCGCGCGCGTGCAGCAGGCGATCGAGGCGCGTATTCATGAAGAGGTCGAGCGGCGTGTGGGGCGCGAGGTCGAGGCACGTATCGAGGTGCGGCTCGGCGAGATGGTCGAGGCGTGGCGGGCCGACAACGAGCGGTTGCGGCAGGAGGTCTGGTCGCTGGTTGAAGAGACGAGGGGGCTCGCGGGTCAGGCGGTCGAGCGGGTTGAGGGGATTGTCGCGGAACGCGAAGGCCGCGAAGAGCAAGAGAGCCAGCGGCGAGAGCGGGCGGGCGAGGCCGCGGCGCGGGCGGATGAACAGGCGATGCTGCGGATCGAGAAGGCGCTGGCCGATGCCGGGGAGCGGGCGGCGCGGTTCGAGAAGTCGGTGGAGGCCGCGGCCCGGCGTTTCGCGTCGGAGACCAACGAGCAGGGCGCGAAGGTGACCGCCAAGGCGCGTGAGGCGATCGAGGCGGCGCGGCAGGAGTGCGACGCGGCGGTCAGGCAGATCTCGACCGGGGCGAGCCTGCGGGTGCGCAAGGCCAAGGCGGACGCGGAGGAGGCGCTCGGGGCGTTTGAGCACGAGGTGCCGGTGCGGCTCGATGAGGCTCGCGGGCGGTTCGAGGCGATGTTCAACGAGTTGTCGGCCGATGCACAGCAGCGGGCGACGTGGATCAAGGCGGCTCTGGGCGAGGTCAACGCGGTGCACCTGGACCAGATCCGGGCGGTGTGCGATCAGGCGCGGGCGCTGGTGGAGGCGGACGACGGCGTTGGCCTTGATGCTGATGGCGGCGACGCGGGCGAGGCGGACGCCACGGGAGACGCCGCGGACGTGGCCGATGCGGAGTCCGCCTTCGGGCGTCCGCGTTCGCTGGCCGGGCTGGTGAGGCGGGCGACGACGCTGCGGCGGGGCCTCGATGCCGACATGGACCGCGTCGAGGAACTCGGCAAGCAGGTGGGGCTGATGCGGGACCTGCTGTCGCGTTCGATCGTCGAGGGCGCGACGCGGATCGACCAGATCGACCAGCGCCAGGAGGAACTGTTGTCCTCGACGGCCCGGGCCATCGAGCGATACGCCCAGGAGATCGAGGCGATGAAGGCGTCGCTGGTCGTGGAGCCGGGTTCGTCCGGCACGGCGGGCTCGCCGGGCGTCACGGGCGACGCGGCGTCGGACGAGGCGCAGCGGGCGGCCGAGGATCGGCTCCGCGAACTCAAGTCGCACGTGGACGAGGCGGCCCAGGCGTCGGAGTGGCTGGCCGGTTTGATCGATCGGGCGGCGCAGGTGGGGGTGCGGCTCGAAGATGGCGACCGCGACGGGGAGGACGACGGCGACGATCAAGCCGCCACCGCCGAGCCCGTGTCAAAGTCAGGCTCAAAGCGATCGGCTCGCGGTTCCAAGGCGAGGTCCAACCCGCGGCCATCCGGTCGCGTTGCTCGCGGGTCGGATGCCGACGCGACCGAATGATGAACCAACGCCGCGGCCCCTCTACCGTTCGGGCATGCCGCCTCCGGCGAACGCCTCCGCCATCATCCTGCTCTCCGGCGGCCTCGACAGCGCCACCCTGCTCGCCTGGGCCCGCGCCCGCGGCATGGCCTGCCTGGCCCTGTCCTTCGATTACGGCCAGCGCCACCGCCACGAACTCGACGCGGCCCGGCGGGTCGCGGCCGCGCTCGGCGCCGTCGAGCACCGCGTCGTGCGCCTCGACCCTCGCGCCTTCGCCGGCTCGGCCCTGACCGGCCCGGCGTTGTCGGGCGGATCGGGCGAAGGCGGCCGCTCGCCCGACGTGCCGAAGGGACGCGACGAGTCGCAGATGAGCGCGGCGATCCCGGTCACCTATGTGCCGGCCCGCAACCTGGTGTTCCTGTCGATCGCGATCGCCACCGCCGAGTCGGTCGGGGCGAGCGACATCCTCATCGGCGTGAACGCGGTCGATTATTCGGGCTATCCCGACTGCCGCCCGGCGTTCATCCAGGCGATGCAGGAGGCCGCCCGCCTGGGCACCAGGGCCGGCGTCGAGGGGCGGGGCGTGCGGGTCCTGTCGCCGCTGGTCGAGATGAGCAAGAGCGAGATCATCCGCCTGGGCGCATCGCTGGGCGTGGACTACTCGCTGACGGTGTCGTGCTACGACCCGCTCGACGGCCTCCGCGGCATCGACGGGCCGGGCTGGGCGGGATGTGAGATCGCTCCGATCGCATGCGGGTCGTGCGACGCGTGCATTCTGCGGCGACAGGGCTTCGAGGCCGCGGGCGTGCCCGATCCGACGGTGTACGCGTCCAAGAACGGAGAGCCGGATCTGCCGCCAGTGATCGAGTGATGCCCACGACCCTGCCCATCTCCGAGACCTTCACGTCCATCCAGGGCGAGGGCAAACTCGCCGGCGTGCCGTCGTTCTTCGTGCGCGTCGCGGGGTGCAACCTGCGGTGCGGGTGGTGCGACACGCCCTACGCGAGTTGGGAGCCCGAGGGAGCGACCCAATCGATCGAGTCGATCGTCGAGCAGGCGTCGGCCAGCGGCGTGCGCCACGCGGTGCTCACCGGCGGCGAGCCGATGATCTTCGAGGCGATGGACGACCTCGCCCGGACCCTTCGCGACCGCGGGTTCCACATCACCATCGAGACCGCTGGCACGGTGTTCCGCCCGTTCCCGATCGACCTGGCCTCAATCAGCCCGAAACTGGCCAACTCGGCCCCGCAAGCCGGCGACCCGCGCGACCCGCTGGGCGTGTGGCGGGAACGCCACGAGCAGCGACGCCGCCGCCCCGATGTCGTCCAGGCGTTCATCGAGCAGGCCCGGCACGATGGCACCGACGTGCAACTGAAGTTCGTTGTCGCGTCGCCCGCCGACATGGAGGAAATCGACACGCTGCTGGGCGAGATCAACGGGTGGACCCCTGGCGACGTGCTGCTGATGCCCGAGGGCGTCGCGACGCCGACGCCCGGCTCGACCCGCTGGGTCGTGGACGAGTGCCTTCGCCGCGGCTGGCGCTATTGCCACCGACTGCACATCGATCTGTTCGGGCACACGCGGGGAACCTGAACGCCGCCGGGCGCTCGCGATCCGGGCCCCGTGCTGCGCGCGTGCCGCGCTCGGCGCGGCCGTGTGGCGCTTCTCAACCCCCGGGCGGCAGTTGGCGTTGCTCGGCCGCGACGTCTCCGGCGGCGGCGATGAGGTCGGAATACGACACGCCGATGGCCTCGCCCATGGACGGGCCGAGGCGCTCGCGCAGGCCCGCCAGGTCGCGGTGGCACTTGGCGACGTGGTGGGTCTTGGAGACGATGGCCTCGAACTCGATGAAGTCGCCCAGGCCGTCGACGCGGTCGAGGTGGATCCGCACGTTGTCGAGCAGGAACAGTTCGCGGCTCTTGCGGACCACCACCCAGATGGGCAGTTCCTGCTCGCCGTAGCGCTCGCGGGCCTGACGCTCGGAGAAGACGTTGAAGAGGCTGAGTTTGGCCGCGGCCCGGTTGGCGCGGTCGTAGTAGATGAACTCGACGGGCTCGCCCTCGCACTCGCGCTTCTTCAGGCGGCCCTGGGCGATGCGGTAGTAGGTGTCGGTCTGGCGGAGCACGGCGATCGGCGTGGCCCGCAGGGCCTTGAGGATCGTCCGCGCCAGCGGCAGGTCGCGGAGTTCGGCCTTGTACTCGACATTCAGCATCCGCGGGTCCGTCCGGGGAATACGAGAAACGCGAAGGACGCGATGGGCGCGAGGGTGGGTGGGCGTGAGCGGCGGGCGAGTATACCGCGCCGCCGGACAGGCGGACGAGGGCGATCGCGACTCGCTGATATCGGGCCGGTGCGGGCCTGGCTTGCATCGCGTCCTTCGCGCCCCTCGCGTTCCTTGAGACTCACGACTCCGCCAAATCCGGCGCCTCCCGGAGCAGGCGGGCCTCGTCCCAGACCTCGATGCCCAGTTCCCGGGCCTTGTCGAGTTTGCTCCCCGCCGACTCGCCCGCGATGACCAGGTCGGTCTTCTTCGAGACGCTGGACGAGACCTTGGCGCCGCGGGACTCGAGCAGTTCGGACAGCGTCGTGCGGTCGAAGTGCTCCAGCGAGCCCGTGAGCACGATGGTCTTGCCCGCGAAGGGCCCGCCGGCCGCGGCCTTGCCGGGCTCCACGTAGTCCTGGCTCGCGAGGTCGACGCCGACGCGCCGCAGGTCCTCGAACGTTTTGCGCGCGGCGGGCGAGTGCAGGTACGCGTGCACGATCGGCGCGGTCTCAACGCCCAGTCCCGTCTCGACCACGAGCGACTCGTCGAGTTCCACGCCGTCACCGAGCAGTTCGCCCCGTTTCTTGGCGCTCATGGACTTGACGGCGTTGGGCATGAGGCGCCACATCGGGGCGGCCAGCAGGTCGTCGACGCCGCGGAACACGCGGGCCAGGGCCCGGGCCGTCGAGTTGCCCACGTGGCGGATGCCCATGCCGGCGAGCAGGCGGGCCATGCCCGCGCTCTTGGCACGCTCGATGCCCGCGAGCAGGTTCTCGAGTTTCTTCTCCCCCATGCGATCCAGGGCCAGCAACGCCTCGCGATGCTGGTCGAGACGGAAAATGTCGGCGAACGTATCGAGCGGGATCGTGCCCGTTGCGCGGATCAGATCGATCGTGCTCTCCCCCAGCCCCTCGATATCCATCTGCTTCCGCCCCGCGAACCAGATCAGTTTCTCGCGGACCTGGGCCGGGCACTCGGGGTTGACGCAGCGCCGGGCCGTCTCGAGTTCGGGGTTGGCCGCGCTCTCGGGCGGCTCGACCTCGACGGTGCCGGCGCACTCCGGGCACGCGTCGGGCGCGACGATCTCCGCCGCGTCCTTCGGCCGCTGGGCCAGCACGGGGCCGACGATGTAGGGGATGATCTCGCCGGCCTTCTCCACCTCCACCACGTCGTTGATGCGGATGTCCTTCTGGCGGATCAGGCCGTAGTTGTGCAGCGTGGCGTGCCTGACCGTCGTGCCCGCGAGGAACACGTCCTTGAGGCGGGCCCGCGGCGTGATCTTGCCCGTCTTGCCAACCTGGTGCAGCACCTCCAGCAGCGTCGTGGTCTTCCGCTCCGGCGGGTACTTGAACGCCAAAATCCAGCGCGGCGACTTGCTCGTGACGCCGAGACGCTCCTGCACGGCGAACGAGTCGACGCGCAGGACCATGCCGTCGGTCGCGTAGTCGAGCCCGTGGCGGGCGGCGTCGAACGCGCGGATGGTCTGCAGGATCTCGTCGAGCGTGGCGCAGCGCGTGGTGTGCGGGCTGGTCGGCAGGCCCAAGCCCCTGATCGCGGCGAGGAAACCCCAGAAGCACGAAGCGAAGGGCTCGCCGCCGGGCAGCGTGCCGACCTCGCCCCGCCCGTGCGCGATGAACCCGAGGTTCCGCGACGCGGCCACCTTCGGGTCCTTGTTCTTGATCGTTCCGGCGCACGCGTTTCGTGGATTGACCAGCAGGTCCTCGCCCTCGGCCTCGAGGCGCTCGTTGATCCGGACGAACTCGGCCAGCGGGATGAACACCTCGCCGCGGACCTCGAGCACGTCGGGAACGCCGGGTGGCACAGGCTTGGAGCCTGTGGCGTGCCCTGTGCCGTGCGTGGAAGGGCGACGCTCCCCGGCTTCATCACCCAAGGCCTCCAGCCGCAGCGGCACGCTCCGCACCGTCCGGATCGCGTGGGTCACGTCGTCGCCCCGCTGCCCGTCGCCGCGCGTGACGGCCCGGACAAGCACGCCCTTCTCGTAGCGGAGCGAGATGGCCACGCCGTCGACCTTGGGGTCGCAGATGATGGTGGCGGCGTCGCGGTCGGCAGCATCGCCGGCCTGGCTTTGGCCGTCCGCGCCCGCGAACAGCGACGCGCCACTTTGTGCCCCGCCCTTGGGCGCCCGTGTGACCCGCTCGTACCACGCCGCCACGTCCGCCTCGCTCGTCGCGTTGTCGATCGACATCATCGGGACCGCGTGGGCGACCGTCTTGAAGCCCTTGATCGGCTCGCCCCCGACACGGCGCGTCGGGCTGGTCGGGTCGTCCAGGTCCGGGTTGGCGGCCTCCAGTTCGCCCAGTTCCCGGAGCAGGCGGTCGAACTCCGCGTCGGGCATGATCGGGTCGGCATCTGTGTAATACGCCCGGTTGGCCCGTGTGAGCAGGTCGCGCAGGAACCCGATCCGCTCACCAGGCGTGGCTGTGCCGCTCATGCGGGCGGATGGTACCAGAGGCCGCGAGCCGGGGGACTCCGGATCGCGGCCCCGGGTGCGAGTCTCGCGCACGCGGCGTGCGGCGTCGCGTGAAGCGTGTCAGGCGCGCCGGCGACGCCGGGCCGCCAGCAGGCCCGCCGCCCCGAGCAGCGCGCCCGAGCCGGGCGTGGGCACGGGCGTGTGGTGCAACTGGAACCCGTTGATGTACGCGCCGACACTCGGATTCAAGGGGTCACGATCGACGGTGACGGTGATGGACGATCCGGTGATGGTGAGCGTGTGCCAGGAGTGGGTCACGCCGAGGGCGAACGCGTTGCCGGGCATGGGGCCGGTGATGTTCTGGATGCCCGCGCCGGCCACGTCGACCCGCGTGGACGACTGGCCCGGCAGCGGGCGCACGCCGTAGGTGATCACGTCGTAGATGCCCGGCTGCAGGCCGTTGAAGGTGTAGGTGTTGGTGATGTTCGGCAGGGGCGAGTTGTTGACCACGTGGCAGTCGTTGAGCAGCAGGGCGAAGTCGCCGGTGTTGGCGCCCGGGAAGTACGACCAGTGGGCGAAGCCGTTGGGGGCGTTGTTGCTCATGTTGATGGTCACGCCGGTGGGGGCCCCGGCGAGGTTGTTGAGCGTGATGGGCGCGGTGACGTTGGTGGCGGTCGAGTTCTGGACCGCGTTCCAGTAGCCCGGCTGCGAGGCCGCGGCTCCGAAGGAGGACGACGGGGCACCGACGGCGTTGGCGCCCACCGCCGTGGACACGATGTCCAGGTCGATGTTGAACGACTGGGCAAGGCAGGCGGACGGGGCCAGAACGGCAAGGGCGGCGAGCAGGCGGGCGTTCGGGTTCGCGGGCATCGTCGAGTCCTCCAGGCCGCCCGGAGCGGGTCCGGCACAACAGGCCGGATGGGGCGGGGCATGCCGGTGCAAGCGACGCCCGGCCCGGTTGCTCACGCGGCGGAAACGAGGGCTCGGCGCATCCGATAGAGGTGACGCCCGCGTCGCCGGTGCAGCCGGTCCGGGAGAACAATCCCCGCCCGGCGGGGGTTCGCTGGGGCGAGCGGCGTCACCGCCGTTGGTCCCGCAGCGGTTGCCCCCAGGGGTGGCCCGCGGGGCTGCGTCTGCCGAACGCCACGCGGGTGCGCTGTTCGTGCCAGACGCCGGGGCTCGGTGCCGATCAACCTGTGGAGGTCTTCACAGTGACCAGCGAAAGAACGGACTCTGGATTCGGGCTTGTGCGGGCCGTGGCCCTGTGCGCCGGGCTGTGCGCCGCGGTGATGGGCGGCTGGGTGGGCGCCCACGCGCTCGCCGCCGATACGACCCAGACCGGGCCGGACCCCGACGCGCTGCGCGTCGCCGGCGAGGACGCCGCGGCTGGGGCGGCGGGCGGCACGCCCACCGAGGCGATGTCCGAAGAAGCCGCCGAGCAGATCCGCTTCGCGCGTTCGCTCTCGGGCGCGTTCGAGCACGCGGCGGAGATCATCGAGCCCTCGGTCGTGAACATCACCACCCGGGCCCAGGTCCGCATGCCTGGGCGCACGGCCCTGGTCGACTCGGGCGTCGGCTCGGGCGTGATCGTCTCCGAGTCGGGCTATGTGCTGACCAACAACCACGTTATCGCCGAGGCCGTTGATGCGATGGTGCGCCTGTCGGACGGGCGCGAGTACGACGCGACGCTGATCGGGCGCGACGCCCTGCGCGACCTGGCCCTGCTGCGCATCGACGCGGACGACCTGACCCCCGCCACGTTCGCCGACTCCAACGAGGTCCGCGTCGGCGAGTGGGTGCTCGCGGTCGGCAGCCCCTTCGGCTTCTCCAGCACCGTGACGGCCGGGATCGTCTCGGCCAAGGGGCGGGGCCTGGGCATCGCCGGGCGCGAATCCGCGGCCTTCGAGGACTTCATCCAGACCGACGCCGCCATCAACCGCGGCAACTCCGGCGGCCCGCTGATCAACCTCGAGGGCCAGGTCGTCGGCATCAACTCCGCGATCTTCTCGCCCTCGGGGGGGTCGGTGGGCATCGGGTTCTCCATCCCCAGCCATCTCGTGCAGGCGGTGTACGACCGCCTCCGCGAGGGCGGGACCGTCGGTCGCGGGTGGGTCGGGGTCGATCTGGCCAGCGTCGACGAGCGGACGGCCCGGCGCGCGGGGCTGGAGCGGGCCGCAGGCGTGCAGATCGCCGGCGTGCTCATGGACGGCCCCGCGGAGCGTTCGGGCCTGCGAGCGGGAGACATCGTGGTGTCGTTCAACGGGAGGCGCATCGAGGACCTCGCGGGGTTCCAGGCCGCGATCGGCATCGCCGCGCCCAGCAGCGTCGCCCGCCTCGAAGTGGTCCGCGAGGGGCGGCGCGTGCCGCTGGACCTGACCATCGGCGACTACGACCTGCTCGCGGCCCTCGCGGCGTCGCAGGTCGATGAGGCCGGACGCCCCGTCGCCGACCAGTCGGCCGCCACCGCGCTGCTGAACCTCTACGGCGTGCGCTTCGACGCGCCGACCGAGGCCCAGCAGAAACTCCTCGACGACGCCGGGCTCACGGGGCTGCTCGTTTCGGATGCCGCGTCGTCCGGCGGCGGGCGCGTGAGCCTCCGCCGCGGCGACCTAGTGATCCAGATCAACGGCCAGCCCGTGACCGGCGGGGCCGACGCGATCGCGGCCCTGGCCGAGGGGGCCAAGGAAGGGCGGGGCGTGCTGGTCCGGGCGTACCGGGAGTCGATCGACCGGCTGTTCGAGGCGTACCTGACGCCGGTGCAGGCGGGGAATCGGTAGCGCGACGAGCGGGCGCGACTCGCATCGGAGAGTGCTCATCGAGGGGGCGGGGCTTTCCAGCCCCGCTCGAACGCGGCGACGGGCACAGAGAGTCGGAGTCCCTCCGTCGTTGCCGGGAGACGCCCAGACGACAGAGTCGATGGCTTGAGCCGACCCGTCCCCGCTGCAAGCGGGGCTGGAAAGCCCCGCCCCCTCAACGGACGCTTGTCGGGTTGGAACGCGCGAAAAAACCGCCGGCCTTGGGGCCGGCGGCTTCTTGTTGCAGTCGTGCGATCGCGGCGTCGCGATCAGTTGTTGATGAGCTTCTTCAGGTAGAACGGCGTCGGGGCGGCGGGGTCGAGCGGGTTGACGTGGACCTTGCGGCCCTGGAAGACGATGGTGCCGTCGACGACGCTGAACAGCGTGTCGTCCTTGCCGCGGCGGACGTTGTAGCCGGGCATGATCGGGGTGCCGCGTTGGCGAACGATGACGCCGCCGGCCCGGACGGTCTCGCCGCCGTAGGTCTTGACGCCCAGGTACTGGGGGTTGGAGTCACGCCCGTTCTTGGTCGAGCCCTGACCCTTTTTGTGTGCCATGACGGAGGCTCCGAAAGACGCCCCGGGACAAGCCGGACGGGGCGGGGGTGGCGGGATGCTGCGTCCCGGGCGGATGCGGGGGCATCTCGGGCCGGGCAGAGAGTTTAGGACCGGGCGGCGGGATGTCCAGCCGGGGGGCGTGGGAGGGTGGGCCTGCGAGCCGGGGGAGAACCCGGGCCGGCGGGTCAGCCGCCCCCGCCGCTGTTGCCGCTTCGGTTTCGGCGGAGGAAGTCGAACGGGTTCTGCCTGGGTGCCGTCCCCTCGCCGCCGGGATTCTGGCCGGGCAGGAATCGCTCGATGAGGTTGCCGGGGTTGACCAGTTGGGAGCCGAACTCCTTGACGAACACGTCCAGGGCGGGCTCGGGGCGGGCCTGGCCGATGGGGCCGCGGATGCGGAAGGGGAGCGAGCCGTCGAAGCCGGGGGCGAGCTGGGAGAGGCGTGTGCCCAGACCGGTGTTGAACAGGCCCAGGGCGTCGTCGGCGACGGCCCCGACGGGGAGGTAGACCAGCAGGTCCATCCGCTGGTCGACCAGGTTCACGCTGCCGGTCGTGGAGATGGTGAACTCGCCCAGCGGGAGGCTGAAGCGGTCGTAGTTCACGACGCCCGATGCGATGGCGAAGGTGAACGGCTGGATGCGCCGCCCGGCGACGCCGCTGGCCTGGCCGCCGGCTGTCTTGAGCAGCGAGCCCAGCAGGTTGCTGGAGGAGAAGGTGATCTCGCCGGGGTCGATGGTGAACCGTCCGTTGAGGTTGGCCAGGTTGCCGTCCATGGGCAGGGTCAGGCCCTCGCCGCGGACGGTGGCGGGGCGGAGGCTGGGGGATTTCTCGAAGGTCGAGACGAGCGGCATGCCGTGGACCAGTTGCTCGGACAGCGCGCGGGTGATCTCGCTGAGGCTGATCTGGAGCGGCTCGGAGGTGGTGAGCACGAGGTTGTTGATGTTGCCTGCCAAGCGGGCGCGGGCGCGGGGGGACGTGAGCGTCGCCTCGACGCTCCCACGGACATTGGTCAGCGGAGAGGGCTGGGTGGTCGCCGGCGCGGTGTTGGCGGGGCGATTCTGCTGGTTCGGGCGGTTGCCGGACGCGGCCGGCGGCGTGGAGTCGGGCGTGGGCGCCGCGAAGGCGAGGGGGACGTTGCGGGCCGTCAGGTCGAGCGCGACGGTCGGGCCGAGGAGTTCGGCCAGCAGGCCGTTCTGTCGGGCCAGTGAGTCGATGATGGTGGTGGGGAAGCCGGGGACGCGACCGATGGCCTCGGCGGTCGCGTTGGTGAGGTCGACCTGGCCGGCGTCGTTCATCGCGTTCATGACGGCGAAGCGGATGATGTTCTGATCGGGCTGGTTGGCGGGCGCGGCGGGTGTGCCCGACGCGGGCGTTGCCGCGTTGGGCGAGCCGGGCGCGACCGGGTTCATGCCGGTCTGGCCGGGCGTTGGCGTGGTTGTCGGCGCGGCGGCGATGGCCGTGGCGTCCGTCATGCGGATGCTGCCGTTGATGCGCCGGGGGTCGTTGCGGGCCGTGCGGACGATGACCTCCGGGTTCTGGTACCGGATCGCCGAGCCGTCCTGGAGGCGGACGGCGATCTCGGGCGCGGTGATGGTCGCGTCCACGCCGAACTCGCCGGGCACGAGCGGGCCGCGGACGATCTCGCCGACCTGGCCGCGCGTGATCGTCAGCGAGGCGACGTTCAGATTGAAGGGAATTGAGCCGGCGGCGACGAGCATGCGGTTGGCCGGATCGGATTGCCCGAAGATGTATCGTGTGGCCCAGTCGGCCGTCGCGGTGAAGGTCGCGCGGATGGGCGAGGCCAGCGTGATCGCGCTGGGGGTGAGCGACACGCGGGCGGGCTGGGGCATGGTGAGGTTGGCGGCGCGGAGGGCCAGCGTCGCGGTCGCGTTGGCCGCCGGGTCGCCGGCGAAGGTGACGTCGGCGGTGGCGGTGGGGCCGAGCGCGCCGGAGATCATGCCGGGCTGGGCGAGCGAGGCGTCGAGCCAGGCCAGGTCGAGGTCGGAGAGCGTGGCGCGGGCGTCGATGACGCCGGACTCCATCGAGGTTGTTCCCGTGATGGCGAGCAGCGGCTGGTTTTGGCGGCCGGGGCGGTGGGCGGTGGCGGAGAACTCGGCGTGCATCGGGGGAGATGCGCCGGGGGTCGCGGCACCGGCGGCCGGGTTGGCGGGTGCGGGCGCGGCGAGGGTGAGGGCGGTGTTGGCGACGGCGCGCAGGCCGCGGATCGTGATCGGCCCGGCGTTGATGGGGCGCTCGCTCGCGTCCTGGGCCAGCACGAGGTTGTCGACGGTCATCGACGTTTCGACCGTGGCCCGCAGGGGCACGGTGCTGTTCGGGCGCGGGGCCAGGTTCTCGTCGAGCGGGACGCTGAAGCCCGCGAGGGTGGCGTTGATGGTCGCGTGCTCGGTCAGGCGCGGCTTGTTGGGCAGGTCGGGGGCGAAGTTGTTGGTCGCCATCTGCACGAGGCGGGGCGTGACGGTCGTGGTCAGCGTGGTGTCGCTGGCCGTGAGGCCCTGGTCGTTGATGGTGCCCAGCGTCTCGAGGCGGAAGCCACGCCCGGAGAGGCGGAAGGCGACGCGGCTGTGGTCGGCGGGGGCGCCCTGGCCGCCGCCGTAGAAGTTCAGCACGAGTTCGAGGGTGTTGCCGACGGCCTCTCGGGCCATGCCCGTCAGGTTGATCGGTTGGCCATCGGCCCGCTTGAGGTCGAGGGGCAGGAGTTGGAGCATCTCGATCGGGACCTGATCGAGGGCGATTCGCCCGCGCGGGACCATCTCGCGCATCGTGGTGAGGCGCGACAGCGGGCCCTGGAGGCTCAGGCTCCCGCCCATCGTGAACGGCTGGCCGGCGACGGTGTACGCGGACTCGAGCGTGAGCGAGGGGGCGGCGCTGGGCGCGACGCGGGCGGCCAAGTTCAGGCTGCCCATGCGGATCATCTGCGGCGTCGGGGCGGCCTCTCCGGGCAGGGCCGCGGCCAGGACCGGCGCGAAGCGAAGGTCGGAGCCGGTGACGTCGAGGTTGACGCTCAGGCGCTGGGCGATGTCGGGCGCGACCGGGGCCTTGCCGACGTTGCCCGCGGGCGTGGGCGGCGGGGCGGCGATGGCGATGCCTGAGAGGGCCAGGCGGAGCTGCCCGCCCGGTTCGAGTTGCACGGGGGCGTCGGGCGGGAGCACGGAGGACAGCCAGCGTCCGACCTGGGCGGCGGTGATGGTGATCCCCTCGCCGCTGCTGGTGACGGCGCGGGACTGGCCCATCGCTTGGGCCATCAGGCCCGAGATGGTGGTGTCGAACCGGGCGGCGATGGAGGCGTCGCCCTGGATGGCGGTGTTGAGTTGGCCGGTCAGCGCGATGGTGTCGCGCGCGCCGCTGATGTTCAGGGCGATGTCCGCGGGGTCGACGCGGTAGGTGGTGGGAGAGGCGCCCATGGTGAGCGTGCCACGCGTCTCGGTGAGGCCGACGCTGAGGCGCGCGCTGGCGCGTTCGAGGGGCGGGGTGTCCGAGGTCGGCTCGGCGAAGTTGAGGTCCTGGAGGCGGAGCGTGAGTTGCCCGCCGGACTCGAGCGAGACGCCCGCGGGCTCCAGGAACGGGCGGGCGATTGGCGCGAGCGAGTTGACGCGGAGCGAGAGGCCCTGCTCGTTGATGGTGGAGATGGCCTCGGTGGCGACGCGCAGGCCGCCCGATGCCACGACGTTGGCGGACTGGACCGCGAGGCTGAGCGTGGTGGGCGGGATCGCGCCGGGGGCCAGCGGCGTGCCGCCGGTGGACGCGGACTCGGCCCCGAGGCGGAACGAGAGCGTCGGGCCGATGGCGTCGGTGAGCGCGATGCCCAGGTCCGGCGCCATGGCGTCGAGGATCGGCTGGACGATGGGCATGGAGAACTGGTCGAGCACGACCGCGCCGGCGACAGCGGGCAGGCCGGTGCGGGGCGCGCCGGCCTCGTCGAGCAGGTCGGCGGCCCGGACGTTGATGCCCAGCGCGCCGGCGGGGCGCCCGCCGATGGTGGCGTTGGTCGTGGCCGAGACATTGAGGCCCTGGGCCAGGTCGGGCGTCGCGACGACGATGTTCATCGGCGCGATGCCGAAGGTCTGCGGCTGGCTCTGGCCCGGGACGGCGACGGTGCCGGCGGTCGCGCCGAGCGCGGCGGTGATCGTCGCGGTGGCGCCGCGCAGGTCCGGGGCGGCGCCGCCGGCTGGAATACGCAGGCGCAGGTCGGTGAGGGTCAGGCCGAGCGTCGGGAGCGTCGTGATGCGGGCGGCCTCGCCGGCGGAGAGGGCCTGGGCGATCGCGGGATCGGCGGCGGCGGCCCGGGCGGTGTCGAGCGTGAAGGTGAGCGGCTGGGTCGTGGTCAGGACGTTGTCGGCGAGGTTGACCGCGCCCTGGAGGCTGGTGCCCCCGTCGGTGGCGATGGCGAGGGTGGCCGCGCCCTGTTTCAGCCCGCCCTGGGCGGTGATGTCGATGCGGAGGGTGTCGCCGACGGCGCGCGTGAGCAGGCCGTCCAGTCCGGCGATCGAGTCGGCCAGGCCAAGGGGCAGGTCGCGGGCGGCGATGGTGACGTCGGCTGTGGCCTGGTCGATCGTGAGGTCGCCCTGGGCATTGGAGAACGAGTCGATGGTGGCGGCGAGGCTGAGCGTCCCGCGCGAGCGGGGCTCGTTCGTCGCGCCGGCGGAGCGGGAGGGCGCGCCGGTGCGCACGGCCATCTCGAGGGTGGCTTCGGCGGGCTTGCCGGTGGCGATGTCGACGTGCCCCGTGAGCGACTCGAGCGCGACTCGGAGCGGCGGGTCGCGGGATTCGTCGAGGAACGTGCCGGTGATCGTGTCGATGCGGAGCACGGCCGCGAGATTCGGCGGCAGGCGGGGCGGCTCGCCGGTCTGGGTCGGGTCGGGCGGTGTCGGTTGGCCCTGCATGAGCGGGGCGAAGACGCGTTCGAGGTTGGTGGTGCCGTCGGCGTGGCGGACGACGTCGGCGCGCCCGGAGACGACGACCTCGCCCACGTCGCCGATGCCGCCGAGGAAATCGAGCAGGCCGAACTGGGACTTGAGCGTGACCTGGGCGATGCTGGTGCCGTTGTCGTCGAAGACCTCGGCGGAGGCGGTCTGGACGGGCGAGCCGGCGCGGAGCCAGCGGACGCTCACGTTGCGGACCTCGATGCGTCCGTTGAGGCGCGGGTTGAGCGAGTCCTGCACGATGCCGGGAGCGACGGCCCCGGCGATGGTCGGCAAGGCGACCACCAAGCCGACCAGCAGCACCAGCAGCAGCGCGAAGCAGACGAGGATCGCCCGCCCGAGGCGGCGGCGGCGCTTCTTGCGGCCTTTGGCGGCGGTTGTCGTCGTCGTGGTGTTCCGGGCCATGGTTCCTCCTCGTGTCGCGGCCACAACTCGGAGCCGCTGGGCACGACTCGGGGACTCGGTCTGGACGCGGGAAGGGTACGAGGGCGGGAACCCGCCCGCGCACGCCCAACCACCCGCGCGCCGGGACTATCCTCCGAACCGCGAGCCACGGACGCTCGCGCCGCCCTGCCGCACGGAGGATCGTCCGAGATGACGCCGGCCGCACCGCCCGGAACAACCGCGGGCCCGCCCGATTCGCTGACACGAACCGACCTGCGTCGCTCGACGCAGGACGCGGTGTCGTGGGGCGTGATGACGGGCATCGGCGAGTTCTACTTCGTGCTGTTCGCGCTGGCGGTGCAGGTGGGCGAGGTGCTGGCCGGGCTGGTCTCGTCGCTGCCGATGGTGGCGGGGGGGTTGATCCAGCTTGTTTCTCCGGCGATGGTGCGGCGATTGGGCTCGCACAAGCGGTGGGTCGTGCTGTGCGCGCACGTGCAGGCGGCGGCGTTCCTGCCGCTGGTGGTTGGGGCGATCGCGGGCTGGATGCCGGCGTGGCTGCTGTTCGCGTCGGTCACGCTGTACTGGGCGTCGGGCATGGCCACGGGCAGCGCGTGGAACACGTGGATCACGACGATCGTGCCGCCGCGGGTGCGGTCGAGGTACTTCGCGTCGCGGACGCGCCTGGCGCAGGTCGGCATCCTGGGCGGGCTGATCGCCGGCGGGCTGGTGCTCGAGATGCTCGTGCGGGGGAGGGGGGCGGCCGAGAGCGGCGTCGCATGGTTCGCGCTGCTCTTCGGCGTGGCGCTGCTGGCCCGCGTGGTCTCGGCCAATCGGCTGGCGGCCACGAACGAGCCGGTCCCGATGCCGCCCGATCACCGCAGCGTGTCGTGGCGGGAACTGGTCGCGGCCCGCAAGGGGGCGGCCGGGCGTGTGCTGATGTACATGCTCGCGGTCCAGGTGTTCGTACAGATCAGCGGGCCGTACTTCGGCCCGTACATGCGGGCCGAACTTGGGATGTCGTACCTGACGTTCATGACGCTGGCCGCGGCGTCGTTCGTCGGCAAGATGGCGGGGCTGAGCGTCTTGGGCGCGATGCCGCGGTTCTTCGGGCCGCGCCGGATGCTGTGGGTTGGAGGGCTAGGCATCATCCCGATGGCTGGTGCGTGGGTGGTGTCCGACGCGTTCTGGTACCTGCTCCTGCTGCAGTTGCTGGCGGGCGTGGTGTGGGCGATTTATGAGATGGGCACGGCGCTTTTGGTGTTCGAGACCGTGCCGCCGCGCGAGCGGACGAGCGTGCTGACCACGTTCAACGCGATGCACGCGGGGGCGCTGGCGGTGGGCTCGCTCGGCGGCGGGGCGCTGCTGGCCTACCTGGGCAAGGACAAGGATGCGTACCACACGCTGTTCCTGCTCTCGTCGGGCTTGCGTCTGGCGGCGGTCGGGCTGCTGGCGATGGTGCCGATCCCGTCGTTCAAGGTGCGTCCGCTGCTGATGCGCCCGATCGCGGTGCGGTTCTCGGGCAACACGTTCGTGCGCCCGATCCTGGGGTCGCTGCCGGACCCGGAGGCCAGGCGGGCGTGGCGGCGGCGGCGGGTCCGCGGGCGGAGCGCGGCCGAGCGGATGTGACGAGAACCGGCGCGGAGCCCGACGCGCGAGCGTCGCGGCCCCTTTGACCGTTGCGTCCGGCTTGGCCCGGGTCGCCATGCCAATGCCGGTGCAACGACCGCGACGCTTGCGCGTCGGGCTCTGCGCTCAACCCCGCATCGCCGCCAGCAGTTCGCGCGGCTCGCGACGGGCCAGCCGGCGGACGGACGGCGCCGCCGCCGCCAGCGTGAGGGCGAACACGAACGCCCAGCCGGCGGCGATCGCGCCGATGGGCGGGCGCAGGTGGATCAGGATGCCGAACAGCAGCGCGTGCAGGCGTGTGCCCGCGTAGGCCGCCTGGATGCCCATGAGCGTGCCCAGCACGCTGGCCGACAGCGCGATCAGCAGCGCTTCGCCGAGCACGAGGCGGACCAGCAGCCCCGACTGGGCCCCGACGGCCCGCAGCACGCCGAACTCGAAGCGGCGCAGTTCGATCCCCGCGACCACCAGGTTCGCCACGCCGAAGCAGGCCACGAGCATGGCCATGACCGCGATGCCGCTGAAGACCAGCAGAGTGCCGGTGACGAACTCGACGATGTCGCGCTTCATGGCCCGCCCGGAGCCGGCGTCGGCGATGCCATAGGGGAAGAGTTCGCGTCGGAGGGCGGCGATGGCCTCGGCGTCGTCGGCGTCATCCTTGAGGTCGATGGAGATGACGCGGATCGCATCCACGCCGAACTTCGCTTGCGCGTCGGATCGGGTGCCGAAGACCGCATGCATGGCCTGGGCGGTGAACTCCTCGCCGATGTTGAAGAACCGCGAGATCAGTTCCAGCCCCGGGCTGGTCACGACGCCGACGATCTCGAACTCGTGCTCATCGCCCTCGAAGCGGCACGTGAACGTCTCGCCCATGCCCATGCCCTGGGCGGTCAGGAACTCGCGGGCGACGATCACGGCCCCGCCTTGCTTCAGGCGGGCCACGGCGGTCTGCTGATCGCCCTGGACCCAGTCGATCTCGGTGATGGCGAAGAACCGGTCCGGATCGAACGCGATGAAGTTGGTCTGGTACCGCTGCAGGGCGCGGACGCCGAAGGCGTCGGTCTCGACCGGGATCACCGACAGCGCGACCGAGTTCTCGACGTACTCGGTCATCGAGTCGACCTTGTCCTGGGCCTCCTGCGGCAGGATCAGGCCCGAGACGAACGCGTCGGGGAACTGCATCTTGCCGAGCCAGTCGCGCAGGAAGGCCCCGCCCTCGGTCCAGATCGCGACCATGAGCGCCAGGCCGGCCATCATGGCCCCGGCCGTGAACCCGAAGCGGAACGGCGTGGCCTGCACGCTGCGGCGCAGAACGTGGCGCGGCAGGCCCAGCAGGCGCGACGCCGGCCCGGAAGCCACGCGCGTCACCAGCCACGTCGCCGGCACGCCCATGAGGAAGTACCCGGCGAACAGGCACGGCAGCCCGACGAACACGTACGACCAGAACAGGAACTGGCCCTGTCCCGCACGGGCGAACGTGACGAGCGAGAGGTGCGTCGCCAGCAGGATCGTGGCGACGATGAAGCAGGCCAGGATCGCGCGGGCCGGGGCGCCGGTGGCCCGGGCCGCCAGGCCCTCCAGCGGCGACATCCGCAGCGTGCGCCACGCGGGCCACGCGGCCCCGAGCAGGCCGGCGACCATCGTGCCGATCGTGGACATCAGCACGCCCGATGTGGGCACGATCAGGCCCGAGGGCACCTCGGCCTCGAAGATCTTTGTCATGAGCGCGGCAAAGCCGATGCCCGTCGGCATGCCGATGGCCGCGCCGCCCGCGCCCAGGATCAGCCCGATGAGCAGTTGCGACTGGGCCAGTTGGGCCTTGGAGGCCCCGATGCACCGCAGCACCGCGAGTTCGCGCCGGCGCTCGGCGAAGTCGGTGTTCAGGCCCGTCAGGATGATGAACGAGGCCGAGAGCAGCGCGAGGATCGACGCGAGGATGAAGGCCAGCTGCGTGGACTTGAGGTTGTCCTCGACGCCGGAGGTCACGCGCGCGGTGGTCTGGATGAGCAGGTTCTCGCCCAGGTCGGGCTTGTGGGCGTCGATGACGCCGGCGGGGTCGACGCCGTCGGCGAGCAGGATCTCGATCTCGGAGACGCGGTCCGCGCTGCCCAGGACGCGCGAGATGCCCTCGTAGGTCATGAAGCCGCGCGGGCGGCCGCCCAGCGGCGGGTGGGCCGTGATGCCGACGATGGTCAGGTCGATCGGCTCGGTGAACAGGCGGCGGACCTGGACGGTCGAGCCGAGGCGGGCGCCCTGGCGGTCGTTGATGCGCCGGGCTTCGCGCTCGCTCGCGGCCGATTCGGGCACCGGGACCGGGGCCTGGGCGAACCGCTCCGGCTCGACGACGACCACGCCGATGCCGTTGAGGGCAAGGTCCTCCTCGGCCAGCACGCTCAGGCGGCTGGCGGTGAACGCGTCGATCGCGATCTCGCCGGGGGCCTCGGGCAGCCGCCCGGCGATCACGTCGACGGGGCGGAGTTCCCAGCCGGCTTCGTCTACAACCGCACGGACCAACGGCGAGACGCGGAGCGTCCGGGCCGAGCGGACAAACGTTGGGGGAGCGTCGGGCGCTGCTGACGTCGCAGAGCCGGTGCTCGGGTCGCTCCCGCCCGCCGACGCCGGGTTCGGCACCAGCAGCGGCGCATCGATGACCAGCGGGAACTCGGCCTCCAGCGCGCCCGTCGCCAGACGCACGCCGTCCCACTCCCGCACGCGCTCGAGCAGGCCCAGCGGCACCCGGGCCGTCCGCCCGGGCGCGGTGATGCTGATGTCGGCGCGCCCCACGATCGACTCGAGGTGCAGGGAGATCGACGCGTTGACCGCGGCCATGGCGCAGGCGATGGCCGCGATCAGCGCGCTCGACAGCGCCACCGCCGCGCCCAGCAGCCCCATGCGCCTACGACGCGCCGAGACATTCCTGATAGCGAGCCGCCACGCCGCCCGCATCGAGTCCCTCCGTCTGGATCGTGCTTGTCATCCGCCCGTCGCGGATGACATAAATCGCCCGGCAGTGGGCCGCCGCGGCCGGTTCGTGCGTCACCATGACCACCGTCGTCTCGTGCTGGTCGGCGATCCGCCCGAGCAGCCCCCACAGCAACTGGCTCGAGGCCGAGTCCAGGTTGCCCGTCGGCTCGTCGGCCAGAATGACGCTGGGCGAGTAGAGCAACGCCCGGGCGATCGCCACCCGCTGCTGCTCGCCGCCCGAGAGGGCCTCGGGGCGGTGCTCGCCCCGCTCGATCACGCCCAGATCGGTCAGCAGTTCGGCCGAGCGTGCGGCGAGCCACTTCGGGTCCTCGCCCGCGAGCATGCCGGGCAGTTCGACGTTCTCCCGGGCCGTCAGCGTCGGAATCAGGTTGAACTGCTGGAACACGATGCCGATCTCGCTCCGGCGGAACCGCGTCGCGTCCTTGTCCGACATCGAGTGCACCGGCTTGCCCGCGATGAACAGTTCGCCGGCGTCGGGGCGGTCCAGGGCGGCCAGCAGGTGCAGCAGCGTGCTCTTGCCCGAGCCGGACTGGCCCATGATCGCGAAGAACCCGGGACCGGGGATCTCCATCGTGACGCCGCGGAGCGCCTGGACCGTCCGGTCGGCGACGTGGTAGGCCTTGGTGACGTCCTGGCAGCGGATCATGCGGGGGGGTGAGGCAGCAGTCGGGCTGGTCCGGCTTTGACGCAGAGGGGTCGGCTCTCCGACCGGCTGGGCGATTCGGTTGGTCTGGGTCTGGATCACGCCGGGCTCGGTGGGGGCACGCGACCGCTGGCCGCCGCCCGACCGCCGGGCCGACGCGACGCCATCGGCTAACCGAGGCTCTTCGTCCGGATCGGCGTCCCGGATGAGCCCGGTGTTAGTGGGCGATCTGGGCGTCGTATTTCGCGGCGTCGGCCAGTTTCTCGGCCCCGGAGGCGTTCGTGACCTTCACCTTGATCAGCCAGCCGGCCCCGAAGGGGTCGGTGTTGAGCAGGCCCGGGTTGTCGTTCAGGGCCGGGTTGACCTCGCTGATCTGCCCGTCCACGAAGCAGTAGATGTCGCTGGTGGTCTTGACCGACTCGACCTCGCCGACCACGTCCCCGGCCTTGAACGCCGTGCCAGCCGGCTTCATCTGGACGTAGGTGATGTCGGTGAGTTGGTCGACGGCGAACTGGGTCACGCCCAGCGTGAGCGTGTCGCCATCGATCTTGTGCCACTCGTGGGAGGTGGAATAGCGCCGGTCGGTTGGGCTGGGCATGGGTGGGGTCCTGTCGCTCGGGATCGGTGTGGATGCGATGGTAGCGGGGGATGGCGGCCCGCAGCGGCGCGATGGCCCGGTGCTCCGTGCCCCCGGTTCGTGGTCCGCGCGCCCAACCGGGGGTACAGTCCCCGGCCCCGCATGCTCCTCACATTGCACACCAACTCCGTTCGTTCGCTCGTCCGCCCGTCCCGGGGCGAGCCGAGCGTGGACCTGGTCGACCTGCCCCGCATGGCCCGCGAGGAGTTCGATCTCTACGGCCTGAACCTCACGACCGACCTGCTCGCCGGGGCCGTGCGCTCGCAACTGGTCCGCATCCGCGACGCCGCGGATAAGGCCGGCTGCGCGTGCCTGTTGCTCATCGAGCAGGACCCGCTGCCCTTGGCCGACGCCGACGACGAGAAGGCCCTGGCCGGGCTGGAGCGGGTCGAGCGGGTCATCAAGGCGGCCCAGATCCTGGGGTGCAACTCGATCGCGATCCGGATCAGCGGGCGGGCCGATGAGCCCTCGCTCGAGCGGGCGGTCGACCACATGAAGGAGGCGGCCGAGAAGGCCGAGCGCCACGAGGTCAATCTGCTGATCACCCCGCACCAGGGGCTGACCGCCGAGCCGGACCGCGTCACGTCGATCATCAAGAAGGTGGGGGGGTTTCGCGTCGGCACCTTCCCCGACTTCGAGACCGCGGCCGGCACCGAAGACGCCGTGACGTACCTGCGGCGACTGACCCCCTACGCCTCGGCGGTGTGCGCCTCGACGATCGAGTTCGTCGAAGCCCCGGAGGGCACCATCGTCGCCCCCCCGCCCGAGTCGGTGAAGAAGAAGACGAGCAAGAAGTCGAAGTCCAAGAAGGGCGACGACGCGGACGATGGATCGGGCCAGGACGCCCCGCCAGAGTCCGGCGACGACGCACCGTCCGACGACGGGGCCGCGGCCAGGAAGAAGACCAAGGGCCGCTCGAAGAAAAAGGCGGGCTCCGCGGCGGACGACGACGCCCCCGACGAGTCGGACGAGGGCGCCAAGTCCTCGTCGAAGAAGAAGGGCTCCAGCCCGCCCCCGAAGGACGATGACGACGAGGGCGACGAGCAGGACGAACTCGACCTGGCCCGCCAACTGGGCCTGTCCCCCGAGGACGCGATCGACGAACTGGCCGCCCTGCTGGAGGACATCGCCCCGCCGCCGGAGCACCGCCCCTACGCGCTGGACCCGCTGGTGGCCGCGGTCGTCTCTGTCGGTTACGACGGCACGCTGGCCATCGACTATCGTGGCAAGGGCGACGTTCGCGAGGGCATCGTCAACAGCCGCCTGGCCATCGAGGCCGCCATGGTCATGGCCCAGCAGAAGTAGGTTCCAGAACGGCGCATCCCACGGCGGGGGATTCTCGGGGTTGGTTTCCTTCCCCGCCCGCCACCTGATAGAATCGCCCGAGGGCGAGACGAGAGGCTCGGGGAACGCGCGATGACGCCGACGCTGATCGGAACGCTGGACAGCACCAGGACGCTCGCCGACGTGGTCCCGCCCGAGCAATCCATCATCGTCACGATCGACGGCCCCGCTGGCACGGGCAAGTCCAGCGTCGCCTGGCGTCTGGCGCAAAAACTCGGCGTCGATGTGCTCGACACCGGGGCCATGTACCGGGCCGCCACCGCGATCGCCATCGACCGAAACATCCCCGACGAAGACGTGGACCAGATCCTCCGCGTTGTCATGGACGCGGACCTGCATTTCGACTGGAACGCCAGTCCCCCGGCGATTCTGGCCTGGAACCGGCCGATGGGCGAGCGGATTCGCGACGCCGACGTCTCGGCCCGCGTCTCGACTATCGCCGCCATCGGCCCCCTGCGAGAGCACATGGTCCGCAAGCAGCGGATCATCGCCCACCAGCACCCGCGCCTGGTCTCCGACGGGCGCGACCAGGGCTCGGTCGCCTTCCCCGACGCGGAGGTCAAGTTCTACCTCGACGCCGATGTCCGGGTCCGGGCGCTCCGCCGGGCGTCGCAGATCGAGCGTGAGTCCGGTCGCCGCCCCGAACTGAACCAGGTCGTCCGCAACCTCGAACGGCGCGACCACCTCGACAAGACCCGCAAGGACGGCCCGCTGGTGGTCCCCGACGGCGCGATCATCGTCGACACCTCCGAGCTCGACCTCGACCAGGTCGTGAACCACCTCTATCGACAGGTGTGCGAGCGGATCCTGCAGGACTAGCGCAGAGCCCGACGCGCGAGCGTCGTGGTCGGGTTGGGCGGCTGTCGGTGGAGGCCAGTGGCGCGGGGGATGCAACGCGACGCGGGCGGAAACGAACCGCGACGCTCGCGCGTCGGGCTCTGCGCGGGGACCACGACGCTTGCGCGTCGGGCTCTGACCAACTTCCCCCCTCCGCGCCCCTCCGCGTCCCCCTCCGCGCCCTCCGCGTTCGCGGGGTCTTCCCGGTACGATCCCACGTGCCGAACTGGAACGATCTCGCCCCGGGCCTCACCCGTCGCCAGCGCTGGTTCTACCAGGCCTGCGAGACCATCTCGCGCTGGCTCATGATCCTCTTCTACCGCTGGCGGGCCTACGGCAAGTCCGTCGCGCCCCGCAAGGGCCCGCTGCTGGTCGTCGCCAACCACCAGTCTTTCCTCGACTCCACCTGTGTCGGCTGCGGCCTCACCCCCTGGGTCTGCGTCCACGTCGCCCGCAGCGGCCTGTACACCAACCGCTTCTTCGCCTGGCTCATCGGCAACCTCAACACGATCCCGATCAAGAGCGAGTCGGGCGAGGGCGACACCGCCGCGATGAAGGAGATCCTGCGCCGCCTGGGCCAGGGCAACTGCGTGATCATCTTCCCCGAGGGCTCGCGCAGCCCGGACGGACGGATGCGGGCGTTCAAGCCGGGCGTCGCCCTGATCCTCAAGCGGGCCAACTGCACCGTCCTGCCCGCGGCCATCGAGGGCGCGTTCGACGCCTGGCCACGCGACCGCAAGCGCCCGTACCTGTTCGGGCGCCGGATCGCCGTCAAGTACGGCACGCCCATCGCCAGCGAAGAACTCCTCCGCGACGGCCCGCGCAACGCCATGCGCCGGCTCGAACGCGAGATCGACGCGTTGCGACTCGAACTGCGGGCCGAGCTGCGCCGGCGGACGCGCGGGCGATTCCCACCGGCGGGGCCGGGCGATGGGGCATCGTTCGAGCCAACACCAGAGGCGCACGGTGAACCCGACCGGGCCGCCGAGTCCGCCTCGTCCTCGTCATCGGGCCCGACCGACGCGTCGAGAACGGAGCCATCTCGTGGGTGACGCGCCAACGACGCCCAACCCGGTCGACCTCGAGCGACTGTGGGACAGGGTCTGCCGCTCGCTCGGCGCCGGCGACGACGAAAGCATCGGTCGCGCCTGGTTCGTGGTCGATGCCATGTACCACCACCCGCCCCGCGCCTACCACAACCTCGACCACATCATGGCCTGCCTGCGCCTCGTCGACCCGAACGACCTCCCTGACCCGAGCATCGCCGAACCCACCGACAGAATCCGCTTCGCCATCTTCCTCCACGACTGCGTCTACGACTCGCGCCGCCCCGACAACGAGGCCCGCAGCGCCGGCATCGCCGCCATGCTCGCCCGCGACCTTGGCCTGCCCGCCGCGACGATCGAGGCGGGCCGCCGCCTGATCATGGCCACGACCCACAAAGGCGAGCCGGCGGACCACCTCGAGGCCATCATCCGCGACGTCGATCTCGCGTCCCTCGCCGCCGAGCCGGCGGTGTTCGACGCGAACACGCGGGCGATCCGCCAGGAGTACGCCTGGGCTTCCGACGAGAAGTGGCGGGCCGGGCGGGCCGCGTTCTTCCGCGATATGCTCGCCCGCCCACGCATCTACTTCACGCTGGCGTTCCAGGATCGCTTCGAGAGGGCCGCCCGCGAGAATCTGCGCCGCGCGTTGAACGGCCTCGAACGGAGCCACGACCAGTAAGCGAGCGGGCGATGCGCCGCAGTCGCCCGCGACAGCCAACCTTTCTCCATTCTCCACGTGGCCCGTCCCCGCCCGGAGGGCGCACGATCGTTGCCAGGGGCTTCAGCCCCTGGAAAGCCGCACACTCTTCCCCGACCGGAGGGCGCGCGAGTGAATAGCCGGACCAGAGCCAGAACACTCAACGCAATCCTGACCTGGGCAACCCTCTTCACCCTCCCCGCCTGCACCTCCAACGGCTGGCACCGCAACCAGTCCCTGCCCGACCCCACCCCCGAGCAGCAGGTCGCCGCGACCCTCGACGCCTTCCACGACGCCGCAGCCCGGGCCGACGAGGCCCTCTACTTCGACCTGCTCGCCGATGACGCCGTGTTCCTGGGCACCGACCCGGCCGAGCGCTGGCCCAAGCCCGACTTCCAGGCCTGGGCCGCGCCTTACTTTGGCCGCGACTCCGCCTGGACCTACCACGCCATCGAGCGCCACATCGCCCTCTCGCCCCGAGGCGATGTCGCGTGGTTCGATGAGGTCGTCCGCAACGACACCTACGGCGACCTCCGCGGCACCGGCGTGCTCGTGCGCGACGCCCGCGCCCCGCGCGGCTCGGTCTCGCGAGCCTGGAGGATCGCCCAGTACAACCTGACGTTCATGGTGCCCAACGACGTGGCGCCTCGGTACCTCGAACTCGTGGGAACGCCCGATACGCCGCGCTGATCCCAACTCCGCTATTGCCCCGCCTCTTTCCGGCTCCCATCCGCCTCATAGACGTATGTCTTGCCCGCCTCCTCCGTGTCGCACGCCCCGTGCGACTTGTCGCAGTACGGCCAGGTCTTGGTCAGCCCGCAGCCGCAGATCCAGATCGACTTCCCATCCTTCGGGAAGTCCTCCGGCGAGATGCGGAACGGGCGGTCGTGCTCGATGCGGATCAGTCGGGCCACGCCGGGCTCCTTTCAGTCGATGCAATCAGCGGCACAGACTCGCACCGCGATGAACACTCAAACCGGGCTCGGCACCCGCTCCACGATCTCCCGCAGGATCCCCGCCGCCTCCTCGTCGCTCTCGCCAAGCGAGGCCCGCGTGATCAGGCGGTGGGCGCACACGTCCTGCACGTGCGTCAGGATATCTTCGGGCACCACATACTCCCGCCCCTCCACCAGCGCCGTCGCCCGTGCCGCCTGGGCCAGCGCCTGCGAGCCGCGCGGCGACAGCCCCACGCGCACCGACTCGTGCTCCCGCGTCGCCCGCGCGATCTGCACGATGTACTCCACCAGCGACCGGTCGAGCCTGATCTGGTCCACCCGCGCCTGGGCCATCACCACGTCCTGCCCGTGGATCACCGGGGCCATGTCGCGCAGCAGCGTCTGGGCCGGGCGCTGCTCGATCACCCGTGCCTCGTCGTCGGCCCCCGGATACCCGATCCGAACCCGCATCAGGAACCGGTCCAACTGGTTCTCCGGCAGCAGGTACGTCCCCTCGAACTCGTACGGGTTCTGCGTCGCGAGCACCATGAACGGCTGCGGCAGCGTGTGCACCACGCCCTCGACCGACACGCTCGACTCGTTCATCGCCTCCAGCAGCGCCGTCTGCGTCCGCGGGGTCGTCCGGTTGATCTCGTCGGCCAGCACGATGTTCGCGAAGATCGGCCCTTTCTTGAACTCGAACGACTCGGTCGCCCGGTTGTACACCGACACCCCCAGCACGTCGCTGGGCAGCATGTCGGGCGTCATCTGCAGGCGCGAAAACGAGCAGTCGATCGACTTGGCCACCGCGGAGGCCAGCACCGTCTTGCCCACGCCGGGCACGTCCTCGATCAACAGGTGCCCCCGAGCCAGCAGGCACACCAGCACGTCGTCGAGCACCGCGGCGTGCCCCAGAAACACCCGCCCAACGCTCTCACGCAGGCGGGCGATCGCGTCCCGGGCATCGGTCATGTTCTCGGGCCTCCGTGCCGGCAAACGGGCGTCTGCGGGCGGGTCTGCTTGCACATCTGGGCGGGGGGGAGTATAGAACTGGCTGGTGCGCGGGCCGGAAGACCCGGCCCGCGGCCACAACCCCGCGGCCCGAACATGGCCGCCCGATCCGGTTCGGTCTCGCAAGTGGAGTGCGCCGTGCAGCAACCGGCGGGCGGACAGTCCGGGCCGGAAGACGCCGACGACCACGACGGCGACGCCGCCCACGCGCCCGGCACGACCGCACCGACCCGCGCCCCCGAACTCGCGCTCGAACTCACCGGCGCCCTTCCCTGCGTCCGCTGCACGTACAACCTCCGCGGCCTCTCGATCAGCGGCAAGTGCCCCGAATGCGGCACCGCGATCCGCGCCACCATCCTGGCACGCGTCGACCCGCTGGCCAAGGAACTCCAGCCGCTCTATACGCCGAAGGTGACCGCCGGTTGTCTCATCCTCTGGACGATCGGCGCCCTCGCCGCCGCCGTCGCCTCCTGGGTGCCCCGCGCGATCGAGGCGCTCGAACGCGTCGGCCCCAGCGTGAGCACACCCGGCTGGATCGCCCCCGCCATCCTTGCCGGCATCACCATCTCCGCCCTGGCCGCCCTCGCGCTCATCCGCCCCCACGGGCGCATCCCCGCGTGGCAGTCCTGGGCCGCCGCCGCCGCATGCTTGCTCTACATCCCGCTCCTGCTCACCATCCGACACATCCACACCGCCATCGACGCCCGCGACCCGAGCCCCTATCTGGACGTCGGCGGCATCGACCCCACGCGGGCCACATGGCGTCTGCTTGCCGAAGCCCTTCTCGTCGCGATCCTCCTCCTGCTCCGCCCAAACGCCCGCGTGCTGGCCGCCAGGTCCATGGTCATGCGGACAGGCCAGGTCGATCGTCAGACCATGCTCGCCATGGCCGCGGCCATCGGCGTCGGCGCCGTCGGCGACGTGCTGGCCATCTTCGCCCTTCCAGCCGACGGTGCTCTCTCCGATGCCCTGCGCATCGCCGCGACACTTTTCATCGGCGTCGGCTCGCTGCTGGTCACCCTCGGCCTGGGCAGCATGGTCCTCGACACCATCCGCCTCGCCCCCGTCGTCGCCTCCCCGCCCCTGGCCCTCTCCGACGTCGCGGCCCCGACCACCCGCACCAACCCCACGTCCTAACCCGCGTGCAGCGCGCGAGCCGGGGCGTCCCCGCCCCGGTTCCGTTCCCCCCACAGCGCGCGAGCCGGGGCCACCCCGCCCCGGTCCCCCACATCCGCAACAATCCCTCGTGAACGCCCCGCAGCGACATCGCTTCGACGCCCTGCTCGAGCGCGTCCTCGACGAACTCCCGCCCAACCTCCATCGCGTGCTCGACGAGATCCCCGTCATCGTCCTGGACCGCCCCTCCGACGCCATGCTTACCGAGATCGGCGTCCCACGCGACGAGTGGCCCGACGAGCGCGAGTCCCTCTGCGGCCTGCACACCGGCCTCATGCTCACCGAGCGCTCCATCGAGCACTCCGCCGAACTGCCCACCGACATCCACCTCTTCCGCGTCGGCATCGTCAACGCCGCGGGCGGCTGGACCGCCGGCCAGCAGCGCATCCTCGACGAGATCCGCATCACCCTCCTGCACGAGATCGGCCACCACTTCGGCCTCGACGAGGACGACCTCGACCGCCTCGGCTACGCGTGAGTTCGCCGCGCGAACCACCACTGTGCCACCAAGTCACGCCGGCTCGGCGGCGTGACTCGGTGCGCCTTCGGTGGACCGGCTCTCCGAGCCGGGCTCCCTACCCCATCTACCCAGCCTCAAACCCGCCACGAGCGCACGTCCCGCGACGCAACCCCCAACCGCGAGGCCAACCGCCAGGCGCACCGAGCCTCGGTAGGAGCGATAGAGAGCCCGGCTCGGAGAGCCGGCCTACCTCTACGCCCCCTCCAACCACGTCCGCCGCAACATCCGCGTCGCCTCCCCCGGCTGCCCATCCCCGATCGTCGCCGCCTCCACCCGCACCACCGGCAGCACGCCCCACGACGAGTTGGTCAGGAACACCTCGTCGGCCCCGAGCACGTCCGACACCGACAGCATCCGCCGCTGCACCCGCAGCCCCGCGCGCTCCGCCAGTGCCACGACCTCCGCCCGCGTCACACCCGGCAGCACCGGACTCGGCAGCACCGCGCCCCGCCCCGTATCCGCCGCGGCCACGTCGTCCTCCTCGCCCCGGGCGATCGGCGTCAGCAGCACGCCGTCCTTCACCACGAACGCGTTGCTCACGCACCCGCCCGCAAGGTGGTTCGTCACCGTGAACACCAGCGCCTCGCTGGTCCGCTTCATCGCGGCTTCCTGCAGCGCGCGCAGCCGCCACCAGTAGTCCAGCGTCTTGTGCCCCTCGAACGGATTGAACGGATTGGCCTTCGCGTCGGCGATCGCGACCCCCACGCCGCGCTCGAACATCTCCTCCGGATACGCCGTCGCCGACTGCACGTCGATCAAGACCGTCGGATCCTGGCCAGTGGGCTGCTTCGGTGGCGCGGGACTCCGTGCTGAGTCGCTGGCGGAGCCGCCGCCGGAACCCTCCGCCGCCTCCCTCGCCCTCGAAAGCAGATTCAGATCCCCCCCCGTCACCGTCAGCCGCACCCGCGCCCGCACGATCCCGGCCCTCTCAACCGCCGCCACGACCGCGTCCCCCAGCGCCCCGACCCGCAGCGAGTCCGACAGCCCCAGCGTCCGCGCCGACGCCTCCAGGCGCTTCATGTGCGCTTCGAGCCCGTGCACCACCGCCTCGCCGCCCGACAGGCTCGCCCGCATCGTCTCGAACAGCCCGACGCCGTGCTGCAGCCCGGCATCGAACGCCGACACCCGCGCCTCGTCCCGCTCAACAAACCGCCCGTTCAGGAAGATCAGCGACATGCGAGGAGGATAGCGATGGCATCCGCGCCGCTGGCCCGGAACGCCCGCCCCGCCTACCGCCCCCTGAAGAACGACGCGATCGAGTGCAGCGTCACCTGTCGCCCGATCGACGCGATCGACTCGGTCAGCGGGATGTGCTTCGGGCACACCTTCACGCAGTTCTGGGCGTTGCCGCAGTCCGAGACCCCGCCCGGGCCCATCAGCGCCTCAAGCCGCTCGCCCTTGAGCGCCCTGCCCGTCGGGTGGTCGTTGAACAGGCGGGCCTGGCTGATGGCCGCGGCCCCGACGAACGCCGTGTCCCACTTCGACTCATCCGCCTCCAGCGTGAACTGCGGGCACGCCTCCAGGCAGCACCCGCACGACATGCACTCCGACATCGCGTACCGCGCCTGCTGGGCCTCGGGCGTCTCGGTCGGCCCGGACCCCAGGTCGTACGTTCCGTCGATCGGCACCCAGGCCTTGACTCGCTTGAGCGCCTCGAACATCCGCGAGCGATCCACCCACAGGTCGCGCACCACAGGGAACTTGCTCATCGGCTCGAGGGTGATGGTGTCGCCCTCGCTCGGGGCGTACTCGTCCATCAGGCACGAGCACGACTGGCGGACCTTGCCGTTGATCACCATGGTGCACGCCCCGCACACCTCCTCCAGGCATCCGGCGTCCCAGGCGACCGGCGTGACCCGCGTGCCGTCGGTCGTGACCGGCTCGGCCGCGATCCGCTGCAGGCACGAGATCACGTTGGCCTTCGGCGGCACCTGGACGCGGAACTCCTGCCAGTACGACGCCTTGCCCGGCCCGTCGCACCGCCTGATGCGGAACACGACGTGGCGGTTGGGCTTGGCCATGGCCCTGCGGGCGGCGGCGGCGGACTTGGAGTCGCCCTTGGGAGATGTCGTTGCGGGCTGCGTGGCGATCATGCGTACTTCTTCCAGAACTCGCGGGGAGGGATGGTTGTGCGTCGCGGCGCATGGACCTGATCGACCAGCGCCTTGAACGGGGATTGGAGCGAGCGGGGCAGTTCCGCGGCAAAGTCCTTCTTCAGCGGAATCCGCTCGATGAGGTCCAGCACGTGCGTGATGTCCTTGCTCCGGCGCATACTCGTCAGGCCGACTTTGAGTTTGGCGGCGACGAGGTCCGCCAAGCGGAGCACCCTGACCCCCTTGATCGTGCTGGTCTTCGCCGGTGTCCGGGCCAGCGATTCGTCATCGACCATGTGGACGGCAACACCGTCGATCACATGCTCGCGATTGGCGCTGTCCCAAAGGATGCCGGCGGCCTCAAGCGCCTCGTGCGTCGCCCAGCGGTCCGGCGAGTAGATGTCGATATCGCTCGTGGAGCGTCCGCCGCCGTGCAGGATCACCGCGACGCCCCCGACCACCGGGCACCCCGTCGCGTCGGTCACCCGCTTGGCCAGAGGAAGCAGGGTGTCCTCTCCGAGCGCGGGGCCGCGATCGCGCGGGTGCTGGGGGCCGGCATTGGGTGGCTTCTTGGCCATGGGACGATGCTACGAACCAGCCCCCGCAAGGGCCGCTTTCGGCTTGGCCGGACCATCGGCCTTCTTGCCGTACGTCCGCGCCGTCGGGCGGATCAGCGATCCGTCGATCGGCTCGAACGACACCGAGACCGAGCCGCTGGTCGGCGTGTCGCCGGCCTGATACCGCGCGATCGTCGCCTTCATGAAGTTGGCGTCGTCGCGGTCCGGGTAGTCCGTCCGGTAATGGGCGCCGCGGCTTTCCTTCCGCTCCAGCGAGCCGCGGGCGATCGCCTCGCCGAGGCTCAGCATGTCGCCAACCGACCGGGCGTAGGACAGGGCCTGGTTGGACCAGGCCGCGGCGTCGCCGAGGCGTGCCTGCCCGAAGCGGTCCTTGAGTTCGGCGAGTTTGCTCAGGCACTGCTCGAGGCGGGCCTGGCTCTTGACGACGGTGCAGGCCGCGGTCATCTCTTCGCCCAGTTCCCGCCCGATGACGTAGGGGTTGGTCATGGGGTCGGGCGAGCCGGAGGAATCGATGGACTCGAGCATCGCCGCGGCCCGCGTGCGCTCGTGGTCCACGACGGCGTCGAACGCGCCAGCGGGCAGGTCGCCGACCGGGTGGCGCGACGGGGCGTCGTGGCGGATGTAGTTGACCACCGACAGCCCGCAGCACAGCCCGTCGAAGATGCACGAGAGCAGGGCGTTGGCCCCGAGGCGGTTGGCCCCGTGGTAGGCGTAGTTGACCTCGCCGAAGGCGTACAGGCCCGGGATGCTGGTCATCATGTTGGTCGGGGCGCCGGGCTGGAGGCCCAGGCCGACCTTGGCCTCGAGCGGCGGGGCGGTGCCGCTGCGGTGCTTGGGCAGCGGTTCCGGCGGGTTCCACGAGCCGCGGACGAAGCGGGTCCACAGCCCGCCCATGCTGTAGTGCACGGCCGGGAAGATCCGCATCGGCGTGTAGCGGGGGTCGTCGCCGACGAACTTCTCGTAGATGTCGAGGATGCCGCCGAGTTTGCGGGTGAGGTAGTCGGGGTCCTTGTGGGTCAGGTCGAGGTAGACCTGGTTCTGGCCATGCACGCCGAGGCCCTCGTTGACGCAGATGTCGAAGATCTCTCGCGTGGCAATGTCGCGCGGCACGATGTTGCCGTACGCGGGGTACCGCTCCTCGAGGAAGTAGTAGCGTTCGGGCTCGGGGATCTCGCGCGGGTCGCGCTCGTCGCCCTTGTTTCGCGGCACCCAGACGCGTCCGCCCTCGCCGCGGGCCGACTCGGACATGAGGCGGAGTTTGTCGGCGCCGGGGACGGCGGTGGGATGGACCTGGACCATCTCGGCGTTGGCGTAGAGCGCGCCGGCCTTGAAGCACCGGGCCGCGGCCCCGCCCGTGCACATGACCGAGTTGGTCGACTTACCGAACACCAGCCCGCACCCGCCGGTGGCCATGACCACCGCGTCGGCCCGGAACGAGCGGACCTGCATCGTCCGCATGTCCTGGGCCACGATGCCCACGCAGCGGCGACCGTCGGTGGACAGGTGCGGCATGCCCGCGCCGGCTTCGGTGTCGGCGTCGTCGGACAGCACGGGGGCCAGGAAGTCCCAGAACTCGTACTTGGTGACCTTGCCCTCGGCCTCATATCGCCGCGTCTGCTCGTCGAGGGCGTAGAGCAGCTGCTGGCCGGTGGTCGCGCCGGCGAAGTGGGTCCGCTTGAAGAGCGAGCCGCCGAAGAGGCGCAGGTCCCGCTGGCCCTCCATGGTGCGGTTGAAGGGCACGCCCATGCGGTCGAGCAGGTCGATGATGCGCGGGGCCCAGCAGGCCATCTCGAGCACGGGGTGCTGGTCGGCCAGGAAGTCCCCGCCGTAGATGGTCTCGTCGAAGTGCTCGTACTCGCTGTAGCCCTGCTGGCGTGCGACCTCGTTGCAGGCGTTGATGCCACCCTGGGCGCACACCGAGTGCGAGCGTTTGACCGGGACGAGCGAGAACAGATCGACGTTGATGCCGCTCTCGGCCAGGCGCACGCTCGCGGCCAGGCCCGCCAGGCCGCCGCCAACGACAATGACGCGATGCTCTGCCATGGGTCGGACTACTCCGCGGGTGGGTTCGAGGGCGCATCGCCGCCGGATGAGGCGCTTGGCTCGGAACTGGGCGGCGTCGAGAGCGGGAGCGGGGCGTTCTCGGCAGTGGCGTGCGGCGCCGGGGTGGCGTGGCCACCCATCGCGTCTTCCACCAGCCTCGCCTCGGCGGGCTTCAGGAAGAAGAACCCCGCGAGCGAGCCCCACGCGGCCAGCATCAGCCCGGCCCCCAGCCCCGCGCACACCACGCCCCAGCGTTTCTGGGCCTGGACGGTGATGGTCAGGCCCCAGGTGATGGCCGCGGTCCACAGGCCGTTGGCGAAGTGGAAGACCATGGCGGTGATGCCGGCGAAGTACAGCAGGGCGACGAGCACGCCCAGGAACGTGATCGATTCGGCGTCGCCGCGGAGTGCCTGGGCGAGGGTGGAGGAGGAGTGGTGGTGCGACCACTCCACGCCGCCGGGCACGAGCCAGGTCCAGCCCCAGCGGAGGGTGGCGACGTGGTAGAAGATGAACAGGATGCCGAGGTAGCCCGTGAGGCGCTGGAGGGTGTACCGCCAGTTGTCCTGGTAGGCGTAGCGAGTGGTGTTGGATTTGCCGGTTGTGGCGTAGTAGACGCCGAGGATGGAGTGGAAGGCGATGGCGCCCCAGAGGCTCAGTTCGATGAGCAGGAGGTGGGGGATCTGCTCGTTGATCCAGGCGACTTCTTTTTGGAAGTAGGCGACGCCGCCGTGGACCTGCTCGGGCTCGAGGCCCTCGATCTGCTCGCCGCGCAGGGCGAAGCCTCCCCAGAGGATGGAGGAGTTGGTGAGCAGGTGGTTGAGCAGGAACACGCCGATGGGCACGATGCCCGTGAGCGAGTGCAGGCGTCGGAGGAGGAAGTGGTGCTTGTCGAGGAGGGCGATGGCCATCGGTTGGGCGATGCTCCCGTGCCGGGCGGGCAGGGACGCGGCCCCAGCCCCGGCGTGGCGACTGTATGTCGGCAGGGGCGGGGGGGAATCCGCAGGCGAGGGCCGGGAATGGCGTCCGATTCCGTGCTGGGTGGGGCGATCGCCCCTGACTATTTACCCCTCGACATGCATGTGCCGAGCCACAGGCATGCCACACCTCAAAGCCGTGTCAGAGCATCGACGCGCCGGGGTTCTGGCCCGGCATGGCGGGGCCGGGGGCGGCGCCGGCGCCGCGGATCTCGCCGCGTGGGCCGATGCGGCCTTCCTGCATGGCTTTGGCGACGCCGCGGGAGATCTCGACGAAGACCATGCGGAGTTCGCCCAGCAGGCCCTCAAGGCTCTGCTGCTCCTCGTCGGTGAGGTTGCCCTTGGTCTTGTCCTCGAGCACGCCGAGCATGTCGATGTGGACCTTGGCGGCGTCGAGGGCGATGATGGCCTTGCCGGTCTGGGGGTCGGGGAACTGGCCCATGTACATGAGGGCCTGGGTGCCCAGCAGGCGGAGCAGTTCGTTGAAATCGACCTTGTAGTTGGCCGGGTCGTCGGGGTCGGGGGATGGGGCGCCGGCGGGCGAGCCCGGGGCGGCTCCCGGAGCGGCGGCCTTGGAGGCGGCGGCCGCGGCTTTGGCCTGCTCGGCCTCGGCGAGTTTGGCCTTCTCGGCCTTGGCCTGGCGCTTCCAGTCGTCGTCAACGATGATCTTGGGGTCGTCGGGCATGATGGTCTCGGGTCGTGTGATCGAGTGCAATGGTAGGGACGGAACGCGAAAGGGACACGCGCCGCGGCGCGTGTCCCTTTGTGTGCTTGCGGATTCGATCGCGGCTCAGCGCCGGCGGGTGCGCCGGTTGTGGGCGTTGAAGGAGCGTGGGTTCGGGGCCGCGTCGGTGTGGCGCGGGCCGGACTGGTGCGCGGGCGCCGAACTCGGGCGTGCGGGGCGCGGCCGCGGCGGACTTCGGCGTGGTCGCGCTTGCGCCTTGTTCGGGCGACGCGACTTCTTGCGGCCGCCGGGGCGGTGCGGGTCGGCGCCCGGCGCGCGGCTTTGGGCCCGGCCCCGCCGTTCGCGTGGCGGTTGCCGGCGTGCGGCGGCTGCGGGCGGGGACGCTCCTGGCGTTCACGCGGCTCGGTTCGGTCCACGACGATCACGCCGCGGTCCGACTGGTGCTCGCCGCGCGGGGCCCGCTCGACCATCGGCGTCCGCACCTGCGGGATCTTGCCCTGGAGCAGGCGTTCGATGTCCTTGAGCAGGGCCCGCTCGGTGTTGTCGCAGAACGAGATGGCGATGCCGGTGGCCCCGGCCCGCCCGGTCCGCCCGATGCGGTGCACATAGGCCTCGGGCTCCATGGGCAGATCGAAGTTGACCACGTGGGTGATGTCATCAACGTCCAGGCCGCGGGCGGCCACGTCGGTGGCGACCAGCACGCGGGCCTCGCCGCGTTTGAACGCGGCCAGGGCGCGGGTCCGCTGGTTCTGGCCCTTGTTGCCGTGGATCGTGCGCGCCGAGATGCCGGCCCGCTCGAGTTTCTCGCCGACGCGGTCGGCCCCGTGCTTGGTCTTGGTGAACACGACGACGCGGGACATGGCGGCGTCGGCGAGCAGGTGGTTCAAGAGCCCCTGCTTCTCGGGGCGCTGGACGTGGTAGAGCGACTGCTCGATCTTCGGGGCCGCGGAGGCGACGGGGGTCACCGCGATCTGCTCCGGCTCGTGCAGGAGCGACTGGGCCAGGGCCCGGATGTCCTTGGACATGGTCGCGGAGAAGAGCAGGGTCTGGCGGTCCTCGCGCGTCTCGGCCGCGATGCGCCGGATGGGGTTGATGAAGCCCATGTCGAGCATGCGGTCGGCCTCGTCGAGCACGAGGGTGTCGACGCCGGAGAGGTCGGCGTGGCCCTGCTCCATGAGGTCGATGAGGCGG
This sequence comes from Phycisphaerales bacterium, assembly GCA_041401985.1. Lineage (GTDB taxonomy): Bacteria > Planctomycetota > Phycisphaerae > Phycisphaerales > UBA1924 > JACKHA01. Next base: position 84,661 of record JAWKTE010000004.1, on the reverse strand, counting down.
CCGGGCGTGGCGACGATGACGTCGACGCCACGCTTCAGGTCGCGGACCTGGGGGGCCTGGCCGACGCCGCCGTAGATGACGGTGCCCGAGACGCGGGTCTCGCGCCCGTAGGTTTTGAAGGAGTCGGCGATCTGGCAGGCCAGTTCGCGGGTGGGGGCGAGGATCAGGACGCGGGCCAGGCGCCCGCCGCGCCGGGGCTTGTCGGCGGGCTGCTCGAGCAGGTTGTGGAGGATGGGCAGGGCAAACGCGGCGGTTTTGCCGGTGCCGGTCTGGGCGCATCCGAGCACGTCCTTGCCGGCGAGGATGGGGGGGATGGCCTTGGCCTGGATGGGTGTGGGGGTGGCGTAGCCCTCCTGTGCCAAGGCGCGCAGGAGGAGCGGGGACAGACCGAGATTGCTGAAATCCATGAAGGGAGACTCTCCGACCGGCGGATCAGGCCGTGCTGGAAGGGGTGTGGCGGCTGCGGCACGGGTGTGCCATTGTGGAAGAGCCGCGGGCCAGCAGGGGTCCAGAGGGTCGAGAGGTCGCGAGAATCAAGGTTCGAGACAGAGCGAACCGGCGTGGAGCCACTGGCGGATCTGGGAAGACAATAGGCTTGATCGGGCGGTTGTTCCTGGGACTGGTGGGAATCTGTGGGGATTGGAGGGATGGAGTTGGGCAACGCTTGGATCGCTGGGGCTGCGGGCGTTCCGCCCGCAGCGACACCCCTGTCTCGAACAGGCCACTCCACGAGTCCAGAATCCAAAGAACTTGGTTGCGGGCGGAACGCCCGCAACCCCAGTTGATGCGGGGGCGTACCGAGGTTTGCCGCGTTTCTTGCGCCAAACGTCGACGACTTCGGCCCACGTTTCTCACCACGCAGCAACGAAGGGGAGTGCGATGCTCCGGATGCGTCCGATCGTGATCGCCGCCGTGGTGTTCGTGCTGTCCGCCGTGCTGCCGGGGTTCAGCATGGCTCGGGCGCAGAGTCCGGGCGGCGCGGGCGAGCGGTCGCCGTTCACGGACATCCGGTTTGTCGGGCCGGACGAGCGCGACGCGGAGATTCTGGTCGGCGGGACGTGGTACCGGTGGGTGTCGATCGACGGCATCGCGTACGAGCGGATCGCGGAGGCGGCGCGGCAGCGTCACACCAACAACTGGCGGATGCGGCTCGGCGAGGATCTCGTTCACGTGTTGGGGCTTGTGGGCCACTCGCCGGGCCCCGGTGTGACGCTGGTCGTCGCCTCCCTGGCCGGCGGGGAGTTGCGGACGCTCGAGGGCGTGCCGATGACCGGCCAACAGCGGAGCATCGTGAGAGACTTGCGAGCCCAGCGCGACGCGATGCTCCGGCTGGTCGCGGCCCACAGCGAACGGGAGCGGATGATCGAACGGCATGCCGGAATCCTCGACGGCAGCGCCGTCTTCGACGAACTCGTCGCCGTCATCGAGCGCGAGCACGCCTACGCCCACCTTCGCGGCCTGGACCTGCGGGGCGAGGCCGCGCGCGAGATCGAGCGACTCGGCGAGCGCCCGACCTGGGCCGACGGCCTGTTGGCGGCCCAGCGGTTCGTCTCGCGCCTGGGCGATGGGCACGCGTCGGTCCGGGACTGGCTGGAGCACGGCGTGCCCGATGGACGCCTCGGGTTCCTGCTTGGTCAGGCCGAGGGCGGGATCGTGGCGTTTCGGGGCGATCGCTCCGGGTTCGTCGACGAGCGGCACCCGTTCGTCGAGCGTCTCGACGGGCGGCCCATCCAAGACTGGATCGACGCGGCGTCGGTGTACGTCGCGGCCGGCTCCGAGCAACTCGTGCGGCGGCGGTCGATCGAACTGCTCCGGTATGTGAATCTGGTCCGGGACGAACTCGGGCTCCCGCGGCATCCGGCGGTCGAGGTCGACATGCGGTCGGCCGACGGCGCGTCGATGGTGCGAGTGGCGATGCCGCTGCGCGACGAGCGCCAGATGTATGGCGTGTGGCCGCGGCACGAGAGCGGCGTGCTGCCCTCGGGCTTTGGCTACCTGCGGATCGAGCAGATGTCGCTGGATCGTGGCGGCTCGAGTGGCGGCAGCGTGGCGTCGCAACTCGAGCCGCTGATGGGCACGCCGGGGCTGGTCATCGACGTCCGCGGCAACGGCGGGGGCAGCCGCGATGTGGTGGAGTTCCTGCTCCAACGCCTGCTGCAGCCGGGCGAGGCCCGGGTGGTGTGCGTCGCGGCGCGGCGGATCCCGACGGTGATCGACCCCGCGCACCCGGACGGCTTCTTGCAGGACCGCGACATGTACCCGGCGGCGTGGTCGGGATGGTCGGAAGCGGAACGCCGGGCGATCGAGCGGGTGGCCGCGGCGTGGCGGCCCGAGTGGACGCCGCCGGGCGGGTGGGACGAGGGGTTCAGCGACTGGCACTACTACGTCGTGAGTGGCGTCGTGAGCGGGCGGGCTGTCCGGTACGAGGGGCCGGTGGTGGTGCTGATGGACGATGGCTGCTTCAGCGCGACGGACATCCTGCTCGGTGGACTGAAGGGGATCGAGGGCGTGACGCTGATGGGGACGGCGTCCAGCGGCGGGAGCGCGAACGCGGACGACCACCGGCTCGGGACGCTGGGGCTGGATGCGGAGGTGCGGCTGGCGACGATGGCGTCGTTTCTGCCGGATGGGCGGGCGTACGACGGGAACGGGGTGGAGCCGGATGTGGTGGTGCCGCGAGTGGCGACGGATTTGATCGGGCGGGCGGATTCGCAGTTGGAGGCGGCGGTGGGGGTGCTGGAGAAGGTGGTGGCGGGGCGCCGCTGAGGTGGAGGGGCGATTGGGTTTCTGTCTTTCCGGCTTTTGGGGTTGCGGGCGTTCCGCCCGCAACCCAGTTGTGCTGCTGCCCTGGTTAGAGGATGCAGTTGTTCGAGATAAGAGGACTGGTTGCGCAGGGCGGAACGCCCGCAACCCCAGAACGCACTCAGCCTCACCCGGCCTCACCAGCGTCCCGATCGACGCCCCCTTGATGACAGCCCGGATATTGCCCGGGCGTTTGAAATCGAAGACCAGCACCGGGACCTTCTGCTCCTGGCACATGGCCAGGGCGGTCATGTCCATGATGCGGAGGTTCTTGGTGATGGCCTCGCCGAAGGTGAGGGTCTCGTAGCGGGTGGCCTTGGGGTCCTTCTTGGGGTCGGCGGTGTAGACGCCGTCGACCTTGGTGGCCTTGAGCAGGATCTCGCACTCGAGTTCGGTGGCGCGGAGGGCGGCGCAGGTGTCGGTGGTGAAGAAGGGGTTGCCAGTGCCGGCGGCCAGAATGACCACGCGGCCCTTCTCGAGGTGTCGCAGAGCCCGCCCGCGGATGAACGGCTCGGCCACCGCCCGGATCTCGATGGCCGAGAGGACGCGCGAGTCCTGGCCGAGCGTGAGCAGCTTTTCTTTCAGGGCGAGGGCGTTGATCACGGTCCCGAGCATGCCCATGTAGTCGGCGGTGGACTGGGGGATGTGCCCCTGCTCGGCGAGGGTGGCCCCGCGGATGATGTTGCCCCCGCCGACGACGACCGCGACCTGGGTGCCGACCCGGCAGGCCTGGCAGACCTCGCGGGCGATGACGTCGAGTTCGGCGTTCTCGATGCCGAAGCCGCCGGGCGCGGCGAAGGCCTCGCCGGAGAGTTTGAGCAGGACGCGGCTGTAGCGGGGGGCGGCGGCGTTGGCGGGCGGCGACGCGGGGTCGGGGGACTTGGGGGCGGTGCCCATGCGGGTCTCCGGACCGGGGCGGAAGATCGCCGGACGGTCGCTGGTTGGGTCTGGCGGATCGGATCGCGGATCCGGCGAGCGGATCTTTGGTGGAGCCGCGCGAACCGATTGAACGGTCGGGCGTCCAAGGGGTCAAGCCGCTATGGATGGCGGCGTGCGGATTTGGCGTGTCGGGGTGGACCCGACGACGCGGGCCGCGGCGAACCGGGGCGGTTGGCGGTACGAATCGCAGGGAGGGCGTCCGCGATCGGTTTGCGTCCGGGCCAAGTCCGGAGCAGGGCAAGGGCAGGGGCCCGGTGCCGATAGACTGAACCGGGAGCGTGGCCGACGGCGGCTACTTGGCGGCGGCCGAGTGGCGGGGGCTGGCCTGGGGCGAGCGGCGGTCTGGACCCCGCGCGTCCGCAGCATGAGCAAAACGATGACGCACACCTCTCCCACGAGCAATGGCCCCGTTGGTCCCCGCCAGACGGGGGCGGCGCCATCGCCCGCCGGGCCGGTTGGCGGTGTGGCGGCGCGCGGGCAGGCGCCGGTGGTTTTGCCGCGCCGGGCGGCGGGGCTGCGCCGGTGGCTGCGGGTGTCGGGGGCGGCGGGGATCGCGATCTCGATGGCGTTCCATGTCATGCTGCTGAGCGCGGCGGCGCTGGTGGTGCTGGCGGCCCAGCCGGATGATGGAGAGTCGGCCGCGGCCCCGGTGCAGTTCGCGGTGCTCAACGAGTCGGAACTGGCCGAACTGGGCGGCGGCACGCTGGACACGGCCTCGCCCGAGGTTCCCGACGCCTCGCCCACGAACCAGCCGGAGATCGAGATCAACGTGCCCGACACGCTCGGGCTCGAGTCGATGCGCGAGGCCCTTAGCACGAACCTGGGCGGCTCGGGCGACGGGGCGGGCGACATCGGGGCCGGCGGCGACGGGCTGGGCTTCCCCGGCTCCGGCGGCGGAGCGGGGGGCGGGAGCGGGGCCGGGTTCTTCGGCGTCGAGGCGGCCGGGAACCGGTTCGCGTACATCGTCGATGTGTCGGGCTCGATGGCGATCGGCGGGAAGATGGACGCGATGCGGAGCGAACTGCTGCGGTCCATCAACGCCATGCAGGACCAGCACTCGTTCATCGTCGTGCCGTTCTCGACCGACGCGGCCCCGCTCGGTGGACGCACCGGGTGGATCGAGGCGACGGATCGGGGCAAGTCATGGACGCGCCGGGCGGCGATGGACCTGCAGCCGGTGGGCGGGACGAATCCGTCGCCGGGGTTTTTCTACGTGTTCAGCCAGCGGCCGCGACCCGATGCCATCTATTTTCTGACCGACGGCGAGTTCGGGCCGGAAGTCGCGGCCGAGATCGCGGGGTTGAACGCGCAGGCGGATGTTCCGATCCATTGCATCGCGTTCGGGACGCGCGAGGCCGAGCCGCTGATGCGCCGGATCGCCCAGCAGTCCGGCGGGACGTACACGTTCGTGGCGTTGGGGGGGATCCCGTGACGCGAGGCGGCCCGCGCGATGGGACGCGATGCGTGCAACGATCGCTGGTGCGTGAGAGCCGTGCGCGAGTGTGGCGTCTGACCCGGACCTTCGTCGCAGAGCCTCCTCAGGTCCGGCGTCGGGTGCGTTGCTGTGTGTTCGGGGCGGTGGCGACCGGCGTGCTGGTTTGCGGGTGGACGGCCAACGCGGTCGCGCAGCCAGAGGCCCCGTCGTCGCCGACCGCGCCCGCGAGCGAGCCCAGCCGGGTTTCCATGCACGGTCGGGAGGCAGCCTCGAAGCCGTCGAGGTGCGTCCGGATGGCGTCTTGGTGCGATGGCGGGGTCGAGTACGTGCTCGGCTGGGACCGGGTCGCGGGCGTCGAGGGCCCGCTGGGCACCGAGGCCGCGCCGTTCCGCGATCTGGCGATGCTGGCCTGGCGGGCTCGGACGCGGCTCGAGCGTGGCGATGCGGTCGCCGCCGAGCCGCTGTACGAGGACCTGTTCGATCGGCTGCCCGAGACGGGCGGGGCGACGGCGCTGTCGATCTGCGAGGGGCTGCTGCGGTGCCGGCTGTGGCGCGGGGCGCTGGCGTCGGCGTTGTCGCCCTGGCTGCAGTGGGTGGCCCTGGCGGGCGATGCCTCGATGGGCGGCGTGCCGGCCTCGGGCAGCCGGGACGACCTGCGCTCGCCCTCGCCGGGCGAGGTGGCGGCCCGGATCTGGCCGATGGCGCTGCTGCCGGTGATCGACGCCCAGACGGGGCTGGTGGTGTCGCTGCCGCCGGTGTGGGTGCCGGGGCCTTCGGTGCGGGCGTTGGCGGTGGGTCGTGACCCGCTCGCGGAAGTATCGGGCGGTGCGCCGGGGGCCGAGCGGGCCCGAGTGCTGGCGGACCTGTACATGGCCGCGGCCCGATTCGAGGGCGGGCAGAGCGTGGTGGTGCCGGTGCCGTCGCAGACGCTGCTGGACGCGGACCCTGGCGTGGCGCTGGTGGCGGATGTTGTGCTGGCGCGCGTCGGCGATGCGGAGCAGCGCGAGCGGGCCCGGGCGGCGCTGCGGGCGCGGCTGGCGATCGAGGACCTGCCCGACTGGCAGGAGGCGTGGTGCCGCGCGGGAGTGGGGCGGTCGCTGCTGGTCGAGGCCGACGGCGAGCGGATCATGCAGGGGGTGGTGGAACTGATGCACCTGCCGGCGCGGTTCGGGTCGGAGCAGGCGTATCTGACGGGTATCGCGCTGGCCGAGTCCGCGGCGGCGCTGCGTGACCTGGGTGACACGAGCGGCGGCGAGACGCTGGAGCAGTTGCTCGGGCAGTCGTACGCGGGACATCCGGCGCTGGAGTGGACGGAACTGGAGCGGATCCGGACGACGCCGGCGGCGCCGAGCCCGTCGGGCGCGTCGTCGCCGGGCCAGCCGAGCGCGGGGGTGACGCCGCGGCCATGAGGCACGCAACCGCGAACAGAGCGGGATGGTGGTGCGGCCTGGCGATGGGCGCGGCGTTGCTGTCGCTCGCGCCGACCCGCGCGATCGCCCAGGGCGCACCGACCGAGCAAGAGGAGCCCGCGGTCACGCCCGACGAGCAGGTCGAGGCGTTCCTGCGGGATCACGATCTTGAAGAAGTCCTCGCGGCCCAGCTCCGCCAGCGCCTGGCCGTGGCCCGCGGGACCGACCGCCTGCCGCTGGCCGAGCGGCTCGGGCAGATCTATGTGTCGCTCATGGGCGCGACGCGCGACCCGGCGCGGCTCGAACGCCTGGAGCGTCTCGGGCGTGAACTCATCGAAACGGTGCCGGAAGCCCAGACCTACGCGCTTCGCCTGGACCTCGCCAAGGCGCGGTATCTGGTGGCCGAGGGTGTTGTTGAAGACTCGACCGTCCGTCTGGCGACGCCGGCGGCATTGCAGGACGCCGAGCGGGCGTTGCGGACGGTAGTGGAGACGTTCGACGAGGTCGGGCGCGAGTCGCACCGGCGGGTCGAGAATCTGGAGCGGCTCGAGGAGCGCGGGCGGCTCGAAGGCGACCCGGCGGCCCGGGAGGCGCTGGCCGAGGCCAGGCGCCTGCGCTCGCTGGCGCACTACTACGCGGGCTGGACAAGGTACTACTTGGCGATCCTGGCGTCGGATCGGAACATGGCCCAGGCGTCGCTGGTGGACTTCGGCTGGCTGCTCAACGCCGAGCCGGGCCAAGCGCCGACGATCGACCGGTTTCCCAAGGCGCTGTTGCGGTACGAGCACATCGCAAGGGCCGCGATCGGGTGTGCGCTGGCGTCGTCGATCCGCGGCTCGTCGGTCGACGCGATCCGTTGGCTCGAAGAGGTCGACGCCAACCCGGACACGCCGGAGAACGTGCGCGAGCAGGTGTTCCGCCGGCGCATCGCGATCCTGTGCCAGTCGCGTCGGTGGGCGGACCTGGCCTGGCAGATCGAGCGCGTGCGGCGGAATCGCGCGAGCGGGAGCGAGCCGGGGCGTCTGACGATCCGCGAGGCGCGCCTGCTGGCCGTCGGCACGCTCGAGGCGCTGCGCGAACAGGGCGCGCCCGCGGAACGGGCCGAGATCGCCGAGGGTCTGGCGCAGGGTGCGTTGGCGGACCTCGTGGCCGCGGGCCAGGTGGCCCACGTGCTCGACCTCGTGCAGCGTTACGGCACGGCCCCGATCGGCAACGAGGGCTTCATCGTCGCGTACGTCCGCGGCCTGCAGACCTACGACGAGGCCCGATCCCGACACCAGGCGGCCGGGCAGGACCCCTCGGCCCCGGCGACGACGCCCGACCTGGTCAACGCGTATCGCCAGGCGTCGGACCTGCTCGCGGCGGCCCTCGAGAGCCAGGACGCGGCCCGATTCGAGGCCGAGCGGGCCCAGTGCGGCATGATGCGGGGCTTCGCGCTGTACTACGCGGGCGACTTCCCCGCGGCGGCCGACGCGCTCGAGCGGGCCGCGTCGGTCGCGGCCGACCCTGACGAGGCGGAGGAGGCGCTGTGGGTGGCGATCGTCGCGCTCGACCAGGGGGTCGAGGGCGGGCAGTTGTCGCTGGCCGAGCGGCGGGACCGCTTGGCGCTCTTGTTCCTTCAAGAGCACCCATCCAGCCCGCGCGCGGCCGAGCTGCTGCTGCGTCGGGCGTCGGCGGGGCTGATTGACGACGAGCAGGCGGTGCAGATCCTGCTGTCGGTCGAGCGTGCCAGCCCGGTGTACCTGAGTGCACGCCGGCGCGCGGTGGCGCTGCTGTACCGGTTGTACCGCCGGGCGCTCGGGCCGGAGCGCGACTTCGCGGCCCTGCGCCTGGCAGACGTCGCCGAGGAGGTCATCAGGCTCGATGCGGCCCTGGCGACCAGTGCGCAGGGGCAGGAGGCGGCCGACGCCGCGGCGTCGCTGGTGCTGCACGCCAGGCAGGTGCTCGACGCGTTGCTGGGGGCGTCGGCGCCGGACCTGCAGCGGGCCGAGTCGATGCTCGAGACGGTCGAGCGGGTTTTGGCGGAGAGCCCGGCGATCGCGCCGCCCGAGGTCGCGGAGGAACTGGCGTATCGGCGGGTGCAGATCGCGCTGGCGCGCGGCGACGACACGCAGATCGCACGACGCCTCGACGAACTCCGGGCGATGAACGGCCGGCTGTCGCAGACCGCGGATCGGCTGATCTACTCGCGGGCTTCGCGCGCGTGGCAGGCGTCGCCGGAGGACGTCGCGCTGGCCCGGGCCGTCGTGTCGTCCGGGCAGCGGGTGATCGAGCAGTACCCGGCGCCGCCGCAGGCGTTCCAGGACCCGGCGGTCGGGCCGCTGTACGCGACGGTGGCGGAGGCCGCGGCGGTTGTGTGGCGGGCCGATCAGAATGGCGTGTTCCGCGATCTTGCGGTGCGGCTCGATCGCGCGCTGGTCGAGAACGACCGGGCGACGGCCTCGACGCTGCGCCGGGTGGCGCAACTGGCCGAGTCCGGCGGGGACACGGGCGTCGCGCTCGACGCGTGGCGCCGATTGCTCTCGGGCCTGCCCGCGGGCCAGGAGGCGTGGTTCGAGGCGCGGTACGAGTCGCTCCGGCTTCTGGCGGGCCAGCAGGCGGCCGCGGCGCGTCAGGCGCTCGACCAGCACAAAGTCCTGTACCCCGAGTATGGTCCCGAGCCGTGGGGGCAGCGGCTCCGCGATCTGGACGAGCAGATCCCGCGCGCCCCTGACGCCCCTTCCACCGCCGAATCGAGAAGCCCGCGTTGAGCAGCGACCGCATCCAATCCGTTGAGGCCGCGCCGGGCGGGGCACCAGGTGGCGTGCCGCGCGGCGCGGCCAGCCCGGTCGAGCGGTTCCTCGGCGCAGACGCCGCGGGCGGCGGGCCGTTCGCGCTGCTGGGCGTCGCGGTGGCGGGATGCACCGAGGCGGCGATCCGGGCGGGTTTCGAGCGCCAGATGCTCCGCGTCGACAGCCACCCGCAGGGCGACACGCCCGAGGGCGAAGAGGTCCGCATCGCGCTGCACACGGCCGCAAGCGCATCTCCGCGCCGGCGCGAGCAGATGGCGACGGTGGGCCGGGGTTGTGCCGACGCGGTCCGCGCCCGCGGCTCCGGCGTCGGGTGCATCTGGGGCTCCGGGGACGAACCCGGCGGCGTCGGGGTTCTCGCAGCTGGCCGCGGCGAGCCCGCCCTCGGGTCTGGACATCGACTTCCAGCGCGACATCCGGCGCACGCTGGCCGCCGGGCGCGGCATGAACGCCCACACCGCGCAGCAACTGGCGATGCTCGCAAAGAAGCGCGGGCTGTCGCAGCAGGCGGTGCCGGGTCTGGCCCGGGCGGCCATGGGTGCGAGCGGCGGTGGGGGCGGCGGCGCGGGCGGTGCGTCGGCCGGCGCGCCCGCGCGGGCGCCCGTTGGCGCCGGACCAGGCGCGATGCCGGCAAGCGTCGGTGCCCAGGCCCGCCCTCAACCGGCGTCCCACCGCGTCTTCGGCGTCAGCGCGACCGGCGGCGATGTCGTTCCCACCCTCGGCGGCGAGCCGGTCTCGGCCCGCGAACTCGACGACGATCGGGCCGCCCGCACGATCAAGGCCGTCGCCGCGTTCACGGTCCTGGGAATCGTCGCGATGGCCGCGGCGTTCTGGGCGGTCATCAGCCTGTCCAAGCCGCCGACACCACCCCAGGGCGGAGCGGCTCCCGCCCGCCAGCCCGGCTCGCTCATCGGCCAGACGCCCGAGCCCGTGCGCCCCGAGCAACTCTTCCCGACACGGCGCGACACGCCCGCACCGCCGGCGCCCGTTGAAACTCCGCCGCCCGATGCCGGCGATCTGCTCGCCCGCCTTCGGGCCGCGGTCGAGGCCCAGAGCGTCGATCCGGTCGCGGCCGCGGACTCATTCCGCGAACTGATCGACCAGACCGGTCGGGCCTGGCCCTCGATCCCCGTCGATCGGCGGCGTGCTCTGATCGACGCGATCGTCGAGTACGTCTACCACGCCGCGTCAACGCCGGAAGGCCCGATCGAGACGCTGGAGGATGTGGCACGAGGCGCGGTCACCCTGGCCCGCGCCCGATCGCTGTCGCAAGACGAGGTCGCCCCGGCGGCGTGGTCGGTCGGGCTGCTGGTCCGCCTCCAGCGTGAGCGAGACATCTCGGCCCGGGCCGGGTCGCTGATCGAATCCCGCATCGGGGCCGCGCTGGCCGGGCGTCGCCCCGAGGGCGCATCCGCGTTCGAGGCGGGGGCGGCGGCGGCCCTGGGCGTCATGCCCCCGCTGCTGGTGCCCAGCGAGCAGGCCGGGCGCACCCGCGAGTCGATCGACGCCGGGCTCGACGCGTGGCGGGCGTGGCTCGCGAGCGTGCAGGGCGTCACCCACGGCGACGCCGCGGCCCGAACCGCCCTGATCCTCGCGGGCATGAACGTGCTGCTCATCGACGCCCCGCAGCCGACCGACGACCGCCTGGTCTTCGAGGCTATCGGCCTGCTCGCGGTCGCGATGGACTGGAGCGAGGGGGCCACGGCCCGGGCGTGGCTGGTCCGCCTGATCGACGCCCCCGGCGTGTCGTCGGGCGACGTGCACGCGATCCTGAGCGCGGTGGCGACGCAGGCCCCCGGGGCGCGTCTGGACATCTCGCTCGTGCCGCCGGCCCGCGCGACCGACCTCGAGCGGCGCGAGATCCGCGACCGCCTCGCGATCCTGTGGAACCTCGCGGATGAGCAGGACCGAGACGCGCTCGCTTCGGCCTGGCGTGAGGGTGCCGCCGACGCCCGGGCCAGGCGCACCGCGAGCCTGACGCCCGAGGAGCATCTCGCGTCGGCGGTCGTTCTCTCGCGGATCAGCGAGGCCGCCCATCTTCGCTGGCGCGGTCTCACGCAGGAGGCCGACGATCTTCTGTTCAATCTCGACGACGACATCGAAGCCACGCTCTCGCTCGCGGCCGACGCGACGGGGCGTGCGCTCTCCGACGGCTCGGGCGACGGCGTGTGGGCCGAGCAGTACCTGCTGGCAGGGCGCAGCATCCCTATCCGGATCGACCTGCTCACGCAGGCGGCGTCGCGCTTCACGATCGACATCGGCCCGGTCGACGCCGAGGTGCTCGTCCGCGAGGCGGTCCGCGGCTCGCCCCCGCCGGTGGCCCAGGCGGCGTACGACATCGTGATGCGCATGAACGGCAGCCCGTGGATCACCAATGCGCTGCTGGAAGAACTGCCGACGATCCCAAAGACGCGTCGGAACACCCGGCTCATCTCCGCGTTGACGGGCGCCCGCCTGCCACAGGGGCGCGACGACGCCTGGGACGCCGCGGCCCGGGGCGCGGTGGTCAGCCGCCTGCTCGAGATCCTGGCCGCCGACAGCGATTTCCGCGTGTTCGACGATCTCTCGAACCTGCTCGCGTGGTCGGTGATGGTGCGATCGGATCGGGCCAGCGGCCCGCCCGCGCCGGGCAACCCGGTCGATGAGCCGGAACTGGCCGTCTCGGTGCTGCGCCTGCGCTGGTCCCGCCAGGCCCAGGCCCAGATGGCCCCGCCCGGCCTGGGGCTCACGATGGACGAGGTCGAGCGTCGCCGGGCGTCGCGTCTCGAACTGGCCGAGGGTCCGGTGCAGCTGTACGCCGCGGAGCAACTCGCGGCGACCGAGATGATGGCCCTGGCTGTCGCGGCCGAGCAGCCCGACCGAACGAGTCTGGTCCGGGTGGTGCTGGACGATCTGTCGCGGGCCCGCCAGCGGGCCAGGCACATCGCCGAGCAGATCGCCGCCGGCGAGGAAGCGGCTGTCCGGCTGTGGGGCATCCGCCTGAAGGAGCCGCTGCCATGAGCGTGCGAGCGACGGCGTTGGCAACGAGACTGGCGATCGGTGCGGTCGCGTGGGGCGTCGCGCTTGGCAGCACGGCGATCGCGCAGCCCGGCGGCAGCGCGCCGCAGCGTCCAGATCAGCCCATCGCCCAGCCCGATTCCAACGAGGTCCAGAGCCCGATGCGGTTCGACGATCCAGACCCGGACGCGCCGGTCCCCGCGACGCGAATCTGGGCAGACCGTCTCGCCGCCCTCTCACCGGCCAACCCGAGGGCGTACTTCGTGCTTGGCGAAGAAGCCGCCGGTTCGGCCCGGAACCGGTCCGACACGGACCTGGCCCGCCACCTCTACGCGCTGGCGTTCGAACTCGACCGGCGTCGCCAGGAGGCCGGCGCCTCGGCCGATCCCGGCCTGGCCGCCAGCGCGTGCCTGGCCCTGGCCGATCTGGCACGCTCCGAGGAAGATCGTCGATGGCTGATCGCCCTGGCCCGCTCGGTCGACCGTCGCTACGCCAGCCCGGACTGGAGCCGCGCCGCCCAGCCCGCGTGGTCGGGGCGGGCCGGGTTCCTGGCGGCCGAGTTCCTGGGGCTGGTTCGCTCGGGAGACGGGGCCCAGGCCCGCAACCGCCTCGACGACGAGGAGGTCAGCCGGGTGCTCGAAGAGCACGAGGGCATGATCGGCGGCGTCGGCTCGTCGGGGTTCCTGGCCGAGATCGTCCGCCAATCGCGCCAATGGCCCTGCGCCCAGTGCGGCAACGAGCGGATCACGACCCTGGGCGAGACGCGCCCGCCCCGCCGCGGCCTGTGCCCGACATGCCACGGCAACCCCGGCCCGCTGCTGACCGACCAGGCGCTCATCAACCAGCTGCGGTTCGAGTCGGGCCTGCTCGACGGGATCCAGTCGTCGTGGTCGGCCCAGATGGCGCTGGACCTTGGCGCGCCGCTGCGCGAGCCCCGGGCCGAGGAACTCGCCCCCACGATGGGCGTCGACGCCGACCTGCCCTACTTCAGGGGCGGGCGTTGGGTCGAGGCCCCGACCAGGGGCACCGCGCCGCCGCTACCATCGCCCTCGCCCGCGAACGCGCGGCCCAGCAGCGATCCCGAGCGGCGCTCGGACGAACCGGCGGCACGCCCGTCCGTCCCGCAAGCCGCCCCGTAGTCCGCCCAACCCGGCGGGGGAGACTCGAGAATGACCGACCAGCCTGCCTCTCCCGCCACGCCGGCCCCCCAGGGTGCCCCCGCGGACTCCGTGGCCAAGCCCGAGATCGAGTTCGCCGACTTCGCGAAGGTGGACCTGCGCGTCGCCCGCGTCGTCCAGGCCGAGGCCCATCCCAACGCCGACCGCCTGCTCAAACTCCAGATCGACGACGGCAGCGGCACGCCCCGCCAGATATGCGCCGGCATCAAGGCCTTCTACAAGCCGGAGGACCTGGTCGGCAAGCACATCGTCATCGTGGCCAACCTCAAGGCCCGGACCATCCGGGGCGAGGAGTCCCGCGGCATGCTGCTGGCCGCCAGCGACGTGCCGAAGGACGGGGGCGGCGAGGGTGAGCGGAACGTCGTCGTGCTGACTCCGATGAGCGCGATTCCGGCGGGGTCGATCGTTTCCTGAGGCGGGAAGCGACGGAGCGACGCAGCGACGAAGGGGGGATGGGGAAGCGTCTTCCGAGCGTCGGGCGCCGTGCCCTGATCGCGCGGGTTCGGCAGGTTCCGCGTTCCGACACGCGCCGACATGCTGTCGGTTCAACCTGAACCCCCGCCTCCGACCGATACTCTCGTCACGGTGGGGCGGCGGCGCGTGCTCGTGCGCGCGCCAAGGCCGCCCGACGGATCGGAGATCCGGATACGGAGGTCGGACAATGGGGCGGAGCCCGGTGGCACGGACGGCGTCGGAACCTCAACGTAACTCCCAGCCGGGCCGGCGGCGGGCCGGTCGGGCCCGGACCGGGCTCGTCGGGCTGATCGGCGTGGCCTTGGCCGCGCTCGGCGGGTGCGCCAGCGGCGGCGACACCGAGTACGACGCCCTGCTCGACGAGAACTCGGCCCTGCGGGCTCGCGTCTCGACCCTCCAGACGGCCCTCGACCAGTGCGAGGTCAACCGCCAGGCGGCCGAGGACGAGAACGCCCAGTTGGCCGCAGGCCTGTCGAACATGCAGCCCACCGGCGGGACGCCCGGCTCGACGCCCACCGGCTTCGAGGGCATCACCGGCGCGACCGTGACCCACGGCTCGGGCGGCGAGATCGTCGTGGCCATCGCGGGCGACGTGCTGTTCGATTCCGGGCGGGCCGAACTCAAGTCCTCGGCCCAGAACTCGCTGGCCCGCATCGCCCAGGTGCTCAACGCCCAGTACGCGGGCAACACCGTCCGCATCGAGGGCTACACCGACAGCGACCCGATCAGGCGCAGCAACTGGCAGTCCAATGAGCACCTCTCCGCCGAGCGGGCGCTCGCGGTCGAGAAGTACCTCGTGCAGCGCGGCGTGAACAACGACCGGGTCTACTCGGCGGCGTTCGGGCCGTCCAATCCGCGCTCCACCCGCGACCAGAGCCGTCGCGTCGAGATCGTCGTGCTCGGCTCGGGCATGTAGCCACGCCGCGGCCCTCCGCGGGTCCAGCAAGCGAGCCTTCTTCCGCCGCACGCCCCGATCCGGGGCGTGCGGCGTTGTGCTGCGCCTTTGGTGTGAATCCGTTCGTTCCGCGGGCCCGAAACCCACCGCGTCATTCCTGATCGCCGCCCTCGCGGAAAGTTCCGATCGAGGCGGACCAACCCAAACAGGAAAGGAGCCTGACCATGGCGCTCAACCGCGTCGCCGCTATCTCTCTGCTCGCGGGCCTGGCCTTCAACGCCTCGGCCCAGTGCAACTCGTCGGCCACCGCCCGCAAGGCCGAGGCCAATCCGAGCCAGTGCTCGGCGCAGGCTACCTCGCAGTGCTCTGCGTCCCCGACCGTGACGCTGGCCTCGATGGACAACCATCGCACCGGCAACATCGTCGAGGTGGCCCAGCGGGCCGGCTCGTTCACGACGCTGGTGGCGGCCGTGCAGGCCGCGGGCCTGGCCGATGTGCTCTCGGGCGAGGGCCCGTTCACGGTGCTGGCCCCGACCGATGAGGCCTTCGAGGCGCTGCCCGCCGGCACGCTCTCGCACCTGCTCGAGCCGGAGAACAAAGCCCTTCTGCAGTCCATCCTGCTCTACCACGTGATCCCGGCCGAGGTCACCAGCGCCCAGGTCGTGAAGGTCACGTCCGCCCAGACCGCCGGCGGCCAGCGGGTCGACATCGACGTCCGCAACGGCCAGGTCTTCGTCGACGACGCCCGCGTCATCGCCACCGACGTCGAGGCGACCAACGGCGTCATCCACGCGATCGACCGCGTGATCATGCCCGCGACCGAGGACATCCTCGCGACCGCGGGCGAGGCCGGGTCGTTCACCACGCTCGCCGCCGCCCTCGAGGCCGCCCGCCTGGTCGGCGCCCTGCGCGGCGAAGGCCCCTTCACGGTCTTCGCCCCGACCGACGAGGCGTTCGCCGCCTTGCCCGCGGGCACCGTCCAGGACCTGCTCAAGCCGGAGAACCGCTCCACGCTGCAGGCCATCCTGAAGTACCACGTGATCAGCGGGCGGATCTACGCCGACGACGCGGTCGAGGCCGGTGTGGCCGCGACGCTCCAGGGCGACGACGTTCGCATCCGCATCACTAACGGCCGCCTCGCCGTCAACGGCGCGAACGTCATTGCATCCGATATCGAGACGACCAACGGCGTGATCCACGTGATCGACGCGGTCATCCTCCCGCCGCGCTGATCGCCGCCTCCCCCAACCCGCCCGGGCCGGCCGGCGAGAGCCCCGGCCGGGTCCAGCGGCGCCGTGGAAAGTGGGAACCCGTCCGCCCCGGGTGACGCCCGGGGCGGGCTTTCGAGCCGGGAATCGGCTGCATCGGTCTGTCGCGTTCGGGCGAAACGTTCCCCGTCCCCCGCGCGCTTTGAGTTCAGGAGCAAGCGGGAATGCGTCTTGCCGTTCCGTATGGCGTGGAAGGTGTTTGGTGTTGCACGCCGGGGGAGAAGCGCGTGGCGGGTCGAGTGGCCTCGGCTTACAGTTCGCTTCTCGCGCTCGGGGCGGTGTCGCCACGCGGCACCGGGTCGGTTCCCTCACGTCGGGCCGGCGCGTCCCAGGGGGCCTCGGCCCCATCCTCCTGCAAGGAGCCCCGTCGAGCCGTGCCGGAAACGCTGCTTGAACGAGTTGGAAGTGGCGACGCCGCCGCGGTCCGGGAGTGTCTGGACCGGTTCAGCGGGCTGATCTGGGCGCTCGCGCGTCGTGCCGGCCTGTCCGGGGCCGAGGCCGAGGATTCGGTCCAGGAGATCTTCGTCGAGATCTGGAAGAGCGCCGGACGCTATCGCCCCGAGATCGCCTCCGAGACGGCGTTCGTGGCGACCATCGCCCGCCGGCGCCTGATCGACGCCCGCCGGCGCAAGACGCGGCGCCCGCCATCGCAGGTGCTCAACGAGGACGCCGCGACCGCGACTCCCATCAGCGATCGGGCCGAGGTCACGCAGGAGGCCGACCGGGCGACCCGCGCCCTGGAGCGACTCTCGTCCGAGCAGCAGCGTGTGCTGCGTCTGTCCGTCTTCGAGGGGTTGTCCCACGAGAAGATCGCGACCGCGACCGGCCTGCCGCTCGGCACCGTCAAGACCCACGCCCGGCGCGGGCTCATCAAGATCCGCGCGATGCTCGGCGTCGAGTCCGATGGTTCTGGGGGGCAGTTAGCGCCCGCGGACGCCGCGGCTTCAGGGCGCGACGGACTGGCGGGCGAGCCGAAGGGCGACCGGAAGGAGGTGACCCGATGAGTCACTTCCCGCGCAAGCCACGCGGCGATGGCCACGTCTCCAACGCGAGCCACGCCGACGCCGCGACGCTCGAACTCATCGCGGCCCAGGTGCTCGACGACATCTCGCTCGACGAGAAGTCGTCTCTGGCCGGTACGCCGGCGAGCGCGCTCGCCAGCGACGAGGCCTCGCTCGAGGCCGCCGCCGGCTCGCTGTTCCTGGCGTTGGCCCAGCAGTCCGCACCCGTCTACTCCGACGAACTTGGCAGCGGCGAAGCCGGCGGCTCGTCCGACGAGATGCCCGGCGACGTGCGCCGTCGTCTCGATCGCCTGGCTGAGGCGTTCATCGCCGCCCGTCAGGGCGAACCGGTGCGCGTCATCGCGTCCCCGATCCTGGCTCCGACGCCCGGCGCGACGCCGAAGGCCGAGCAATCGTCCGCGGCACCGGCAGCGTCGTACCCGGTTCCTCCGACGCGAACGATCCGCCTCGCACCCACGATCCCGCTGTTGTCGAAACTGGCCATGGCCGCCGCCGTCGCGATCGCCGCCGTCGGCTGGTGGGTCGCGTTGTCCGGGCCCGCCGACCGCGGTGGCCTCCGCTCGCCGGGCGAGGTGCTCGTCGCCCTGCGGAGCAACGCCGACACGGTCAACCTGGACGTCGGCGAGTGGAGCGACGAGTCGGTCACCGCCGAGATCAAGGACGTTTCCGGCCGCGTGACGTGGAGCGACCAGGCCCAGACCGGCGTGCTCACGCTCCACGGCCTGCCCGAACTGCGCGATTCCGTGTACCAACTCTGGATCATCGATGCCGAGCGCGGCATGTCGCAGCGCATCAGCGGCGCCATCTTCCAGAGCGACGGCAAGGACACGTCGGTCGTCATCGACCCGCAGTTGCCTGTCAACCGGGCCGCGGCCTTCGCGCTGACCATCGAGCAGCCGGGCGGCACGTGGGTCTCCGACATGTCGCGCCGCGTCGTGATCGCCGCCCGCCAGTGAGCCGGTGTTCGGCCCCGAATCCGTCGCGCCCGCCGGGGCATAGGGTTCCCCAGCAAGGGAGACCCATGGACCTCGACACCCGCATCGCCCAGTTCGAGAAGATGGCCGCCGACGACCCGGCCAACGACATGGCCCACTTCTCGCTCGGCTCGGCGTACAACCAGGCCGGGCGCTACGAGGACGCGGCCGCGGCGTTCCTCCGCTGCGTCTCGATCAACCCGGCGATGAGCAAGGCGTACCAGCTCGCCGGCGCCGCCCTCATGGCCGCCCAGCAGACCCAGCGGGCCGGCGAGGTGCTGACCGAGGGCTACAAGGTGGCCGCCAGCCGCGGCGACCTCATGCCCAAGAACGCGATGGGCGAGATGCTCCAGAAACTCGACCTGCCCGTGCCCGAGGTCGAGGCCAAACGCTCCGGCCCGGCCCCCGACGGCTCGTTCGTGTGCCGACGCACCGGGCGCCCCGGCACGAAGATGACCCGCCCGCCCTTCAAGGGCCCGATCGGCGAGTGGATCCACGCGAACATCGCCAGGGAGACATTCGACGAGTGGATTGGCCAGGGGACCAAGGTCATCAACGAACTGCGCCTGGACATGTCGCGCGACGAGGACGCCGCGACGTACGACAAGTACATGGAGGAGTTCCTGGGGATCGACGCCCAGATGCGGGAGCAGATCGTGGCGGATTGGCGGGCGAAGCAGGGCTGAGGCGAGGATTCAATGGAAGGGCGTTGACGGCTCCCTGGGGTTGCGGGCGTTCCGCCCGCAACCAGACTCGGTGCGGGCCGGAGGCGCGCAACCCCAGTTGACCCAACCCATCCCGTGTCGCGCCGCCTCGCCAACGCGCCGGTCCATAAACTCGCCCAATGCCCGACGCCGCCCGCGCCCTCATCACCGGCATCACAGGACAGGACGGCTCCTACCTCGCCGAGTTCCTGCTGGCCAAGGGCTACGAGGTCCACGGCGTCGTCCGGCGCGCCTCGCTGTTCAACACCGGCCGCATCGACCACATCTACCAGGACCCCCACGAGCCCGCCCCCCGCCTCCGCCTGCACTACGGCGACATCACCGATGTCTCCAGCCTCCGGCGTGCCCTGGCCATCGCCCGCCCGCGCGAGGTCTACAACCTGGCCGCCCAGAGCCACGTCCGCGTCTCGTTCGACCTGCCGATCTCGACCGCCGAGTCGATCGCGATGGGCACGCTGAACCTGCTCGAGGCCGTCCGCCAGCACCAGCAGGAAACCGGCGACCTGGTCCGCTTCTACCAGGCCTCGTCGAGCGAGCAGTACGGCCGGGTGGCCGAGACGCCCCAGCGCGAGACCACGCCCTTCCGCCCGCGTTCGCCCTACGCCTGTGCGAAGGTCATGGCCCACGACCTGACCGTCAACTACCGCGAGGCGTATGGTCTGTTCGCCTGCTGCGGCATCCTGTTCAACCACGAGAGCCCCCGGCGCGGCGAGACGTTCGTGACCCGCAAGATCACCCGGGCCGCGGGTCGGATCAAGCTGGGGCTGGACCGCGAGGTGTTCCTGGGCAACCTCGACGCGAAGCGCGACTGGGGCTTCGCGGGGGACTATGTGCGGGCGATGTGGCTGATGCTCCAGCAGGACCAGCCGGGCGACTATGTGGTGGCGACCGGGCGCTCGATCAGTGTGCGCGAGTTCGGGCAGATGGTGTTCGCCCACCTGGGGATGAACTTTGAGGACCACGCCCGATTCGACCAGCGGTACCTCCGCCCGGCCGAGGTCGAGACGCTCCAGGGCGACGCGAGCAAGGCCCGCACCACGCTGGGCTGGCAGCCGACCACGAGCGTCGAAGACCTGGCCTGCCTGATGGGCGACGCCGACCTCGAACTGGCCCGGCGTGAGAAGACGCTCCGCGACGCCGGGCACCGGATGCCCGCCCGCGAGGGGCACGACCAGCAGTGAACCTCAAGGCACAGGCTGCAAGCCTGTGCCACCTCGACGCCCGTATACTCCGCTCCCTCGACCACCAACCGCCCCCGCGGGGCGCAGAAGGAGACGCGTCATGCCGAACTGGGGATGGGCACTCGTCGCGATCGGCGCCATCTTCGGCCTGATCCTCATCGCGATCCTCGGCCAGTTCTTCAACCTCTACATCCAGGCCTGGCTGTCCAACGCCAAGGTCGGGCTGCTCGAACTCGTCGGCATGCGCCTGCGCCGCGTCGACATCCGCATCATCGTGTTCAACCGCATCCGGGCCGCCAAGGCGGGTCTCCAGATCACCACAAACAACCTCGAGACCCACTATCTGGCCGGCGGTCGGGTGCCCCAGGTCGTCTCGGCCATGATCGCCGCCCAGTCCGCGGGCATCCACCTGCCTTGGAACATCGCCGCCGCCATCGACCTGGCCGGGCGCGACATCCTCGACGCGGTCAACACCAGCGTCAACCCCAAGGTCATCGACTGCCCCGGGCACAACAGCCCCCGCCCGACCATCGACGCGGTCGCCAAGGACGGCATCCAGCTCCGCGCCAAGGCCCGCGTGACCGTCCGCACCAACCTCCAGCGACTCGTCGGCGGCGCCACCGAAGAAACCATCATCGCCCGCGTCGGCCAGGGCATCGTCTCGACCATCGGTTCGGCCAAGGAGCACAAGAACGTGCTCGAGAACCCCGACGAGATCAGCCGCAAGGTCATGGCCTCGGGCCTCGACGCGGGCACGGCGTTCGAGATCCTGTCGATCGACATCGCCGATGTTGACGTCGGCGAGAACATCGGCGCCAAGCTCCAGACCGACCAGGCCAACGCCAACAAGCAGATGGCCCAGGCCGAGGCCGAGAAGCGCCGCGCCCTGGCGGTCGCCGAGGAGCAGGAGTACCGGGCCCAGGAGCAGAAGAACCGGGCGGTGGTGGTGCTGGCCGAGGCCGAGGTGCCCAAGGCGATGGCCGAGGCCTTCCGCACCGGCAACATGGGCATCATGGACTACTACCGGATGAAGAACATCGTCGCCGACACGTCGATGCGCGACTCGATCGCCGGCGGCGACAGCAAGCCCGCGACCGGCTCGAACTGACCGGCTCGAACTGACCGGGCCGATCACCCAACCCGCGCGCGAGCCGGGGCGTCCCCGCCCCGGCCCGTTCAACCACGAGCGGTCCGCACCGCGCGACAGGCGTTCAACCTGCGCGCGAGATCAATGACAGGCAAGGCGTGCTCGGACCGGGGCGGGGACGCCCCGGCTCGCGACCCCGCCAGCGCGCCGGCTCGCGCCCGCCTCGCTCCACGCTCGCGCCGCAGCCCGCGCTACGGGCGAGGCCCGACGAGCGCCCGATCCGCCCGCCGCAGCGCGTCGTTCCACGCCGCGTCCCAGCGGACGGTGACCAAGGCCCGCGAATCGCCGAGGTCCGGGTCCGCATCCGGGCGGCTCTCGAACGCCGGCTCGATCGGCGCGCCCACGGCACTCGCCAGGTTCTCAAGGCGATCCCGCTCGAAGATCACGACCGCCCCGCGCTGCGGGAATCGCGGCTCCGCCGACCCCGCCCACCACACGCCATTCGGCCAGATCCCCGTGTCGAGATAGACCTGCCCTTCTTCATAAGGCGTCAGCGACCCGCTCCACACCTGCGGCGCCCTCCCCTCCAGGCGTTCACGCTCCAGCCACGCGTACAGGTCGTCCCACTTGCCCTGCACCGGGTCCTGCGGCGGGAGCCCGACGCCGGCCGCGACGACCGCGAGCGCGAAGAGCCCCGCCACGCCGCGCCCGATCCAGCGCGAGTCAAACGCCCGCACCCGTCGCGGGGCCCAGTGCACGAGCCACATCGCCCCCAGCCACGCCAGCATGGGCCACACGTGCATCATGTACCGGTCCCGCTTGTCCGCGAAGAACGCGCTGAGCAGCACCAGCCACACCACGCTCCAGATCAGACACAGCAGGATCGCCTGCCACTCGCGCGACAGCACCAGCGTCGGCCTCTCCGGCGTCGCGGCCTTGGCCTCCTCGACGATCGACCGCTCCTGCTCCGGCACATAGAAGTCCGCCCGCATGCTGGTGTGGTCGATCGCCGGCTCGGAGACCACGATCTCGGCCGCCTCGCCCCCCTCGCGTCCGGCCCCCTCGACCACGCACCGCCCGCGCGTCCGCACGAGTCGGACCGCGATCGCCCAGATCGCCCCGCCCAGCGCCACGCTCCAAGGCAGGAACCACAACGCCACCACCACCAGGTACCACCACCACGCCTTGGGCTTGAAGTGACTGGCCCCCGCCCCGCGGTCCACGATCTCCCGCCCGAAATACTGGTCCAGGAACACGTCGCGATGGATCGCCGTCATCGACAGGTGCCACGGCAGCGACACCAGCAGCGCGACGCCCACGCCCACGCCCGTCCACATCGCCATCCGCCGATGCCCGGCCGCGAGCATCCACAGGCCCATGATCGGGAGCGTCAGCACCGGGAACAGCGGCTTGCACAGCATCGCCAGCCCGACGGGCACCCCCGCCGCGAGGATCCACGCCTCACGCTTCCGCAGCGCCCCGACGACGCACATCCACACGCCCGCGAGCGTGAACAGCACGAGCCAGTAGTCCAGCACCAGCCGGTGCAGGTGGATCCAGAACGGGTACGACAGCGCCAGAATCATCCCGGCGATGAGCCCGACCTTGGCCCCCGAAAGGCGTCGCACGATCGCGACCGCCAGCAGCACGCACCCGATGGCCGCCACCAGCTGCGGCAGCCTGATCGCCCACAGCGACGGCCCGAGCACGTCCAGCACCAGCCCGTGGATCCACAGCACCAGCGGCGGCTTGTTGAAGTAGGGCAGGTCGCCGGCCATCGGCGTCCACCACGTGCCCTCGCGGAACATGTGCAGACCGACCCCGGCGTACAGGGCCGTGTCGACCTTGTACGACCCCCCGAACAGGCGGACCAGCCCCAGGGCCAGCACCGTCAGGGCCGGCAAGGCATAGACGCGGAAGTAGGGCCACGAGGTGAGCAGCCGGGGGGCGGGAACCGACATGGTCCGGACTGTACTCAGAGCGGTCACGCGGCGGCCTCCAGACACCACCCCACCCGCGCGCCATCGCCCGGGGCCGACCGGGAACGGACTTCGGCCCAGATTCGGCAGTTCTTGCGCGTCGAGGGCGGCCCGATGGCGACCGGGGCGGGCCGCCGCCCGGTCGAGCGGCAAAGTTTGTGATTGCTATACTTTCTCGGACGCCCGGAGCGCTCCCGCTGCCAGGTCCGGAAAACGGCGGATCGAACGCATCCCGATCAACCGTCGGGCAATAGAACAGCATCTGGGACGTTTGCTGGATCGATGGGGATGGGGTGCCGCGCGCCGCGTGCGGCGGAACGCCCTCGGACGCCCTGGAGCGAGGGTCAGCACTCGACGCTCCGGAGCGGTACTCGGACGGAATCACAGACTTCCCGCGGCGTTGGCCGCGGCTCAGACGACTTCGGAAGGGGACGGCGATGAAGGCACTCGTGATCGCGGCCGGCGTGGGTGGAGCGGTTCTCGTGGCGGGGGCCGTCGCCCTGCTGCCCAAGGACGAGCCGATCGAACTCCCGCCGACCCCGGCCCCGACGCCCGCCCCGGTGCCGCAGGTCGAGCGTCCGGTCGTCCAGCCGGTCGCCGCCCCGCCCGCGCGGGACCGCCAGTTCGGCGGGCCGTTCGGCGACATCATGCAGCAGTACACAACGGAGTTCGACCGCGACGGCGACGGCGTGCTGAGCCCGGAGGAGCGGGCCGCCGCCTGGGCCGCCTTCGAGCAGCGGATGCTGGCCCAGTGGGACGCCGACGGCGACGGCGTGCTGTCCGATGAAGAACGCCGCGCCGGCTTCCAGCAGATGATCCGCGAGCGGAACGAGGCGGAAATGATGCGCCGCTACGACCAGGACGGCGACGGCGTGCTCTCCGACGAGGAACGCGCCCAACTCGACGCCGATCGGGCCGAGCGCGAGGCCCGGCGCCAGCAGTGGGAACTGCAGCGGTACGACCTGGACCGCGACGGCATCGTCACCGACGCCGAGCGCGAGCAGGTCAACCAGCAGCAGCGCGAGCGTGGCGAGCAGATGCGGGCCATGATGACCCAGCGGTTCGACACCGATGGCGACGGCGCCCTCAGCCAGCTCGAGATGCGCTCGGCCCGCGAGACGATGGGCGAGCAGTTCCGCGAGATGCGCCAGGCCCAACGGGCCGACGCCAACGGCGACGGCGTCGCCGACGCCAACGACCTGGCCGACTGGGCCCGCCGCATCAGCGAGGGCGATCTTTCCGCCGACTTCAACCGCGACGGGCTGCTCGACCAGGGCGACATGGCCCTGGCCGCCGAGGCTGTCCAGGCCGCGGCGACCCGCCAGGTCGATCCCGCGCTCGAGGCCATGATGCAGGAGTGGGGGCGCGGCGGCCCGGGCGGCGGGCGCGATTTCCGAGCCGGAGGCGGCCGCGGCGGCCCTCCCGGCGGCTTCACCCGCGTCGGCGGCGGCGGTGGTGGGGGCGACGGCCAGCGCCGCCAGTCCGCACCCGCCCAGCAGGCCCCGCAGAACGGCGCCCCGCCCCAGTAGTGCGCGCCGATGATCCGAGCCATGCATCCGTGACGTGGCCAGCCGGGCCGCGTTGAATCCAGAAAGCGTCTCCAACCCCACGCCCGCCGGGAACCCGGCGGGCGTTTGTCTCGAACAGCCTCCTTGCCTCCGCTTCCCGCCGAGCATCAGGTCCGCCGCGGCTTTTCCATGGCGCCGGACGACGGGCTCGGGACGCCCGGCGGCGGGGCGTGGTTGACAGACCCCCGTCCTTTCCGGTATCACACCCGCCCCGATCGGCCCCCGCCGGTGGGGAGCGACTTCCGGCCCCGCTTGCGGAGGCCTAGACTTCAGGCCCGTTCACAACGGGCGGCGATGCCGTCGGCGTAGGGGATCCGCCGGCCGAGCCGTCCGAGTCCAATCCAGTCGGTCCCGCCTCGTCGGCGTGTGTACGCCGATGGGCTTTGCCAACCACGCCGCGCCGCCGGTCATGCCCCGCTTCGGGGCCCGAGCGTCCACCCGAGTCGACAGGAGCCACGCGTGCACATCCTCAGCAAGGTGTTCATCGTCTTTGCCGCCATCCTGAGCGTGCTGCTCTCGGCCCTGACCATCGCCTACGCCGCCAACTCGGGGCGTCTGGTCAGCGAGTACCAGACCTCGCAGGCCCGCGCGTCCTCGGCCTCGACCTCGCTCAACCTCGAGCAGACCCAGTCCGCCGGGCGCGAGGGCGTGCTCCGCGTCCAGATCTCCGAACTCGAGGGCGTGATCCAGGGCCTGAACACCCAGATCGCCAGCCTGCAGCAGGAGCGGGCCGGGCTGGAGTCGTCGCTCCAGGCCGCCCAGACCTCGCGCGACGCCCTCGAGGCCAACATCGCCCAGTTCCGCGAGACCATCGAGACCCAGACCAACCTGATCGCGGCCTTCCGCCAGGAACTGACCACCCTCCGCGACAACGAACTGGCCTTCCGCCGGGCCCGCATCCAGCTCGAGGACCGCATCTCCGACCTCGAGAGCCAGAACGAGGTGCTGACCCAGACCAACCGCGGCCTGCAGGAGGCGCTCTCCGACGCCCAGACTCGTTCGGGTAGCGGCGGCGGCAGCACCTTCGTTCCAACCACCGGGCGTGACATCAGCGGCCGCGTCAACCGCGTCACCAACGACTCCGTCACGGGCCGCCAGCTCGTCGAGGTCTCGCTCGGCACCAACGACGGCGTCCGCGTCGGCACCCGCCTGACCATCCAGCGTCCCGGCGTGTTCGTCGCCAACGCCGAGGTCGTCCGCGTCGAACTGCAGACCTGCGTCGCCGAGATCCGCCAGATGAACAACGCGGGCCAGCCGCTGCTGCAGAACGACACCGCGGTCATCAGCCGCTGACGCCTCGCCACGAGCCTACGGCCCCAATCGGCCGCCACCCCGCCCTCACACGTCGGCCTGCACAGGCCGTGCCCGGAGTTTGACCGATGAGCCAGTTCGGAATGCAGATGCCCGGCGGACGGGCCCGGCGTGGATCCTCGCCGGACGTGTACACCGGCCTGCTGTTCCTCGCGGTGGCGGCCCTGGCCGCGGCGTGCGTGGTGCTGTACATGGCCGGCTCGAAGGTCGGGCCGGAGGGCAACGCCCTGGGCATGCACGAGGCCGGCAGCCCCGTGAACCTGGCGACGCAGGGGCGGTAGGCACTCGCCGATCCCGCACGGCGCCGATCCCGCACGGCTACGAGCGGCGACGCGAGGCGTTGCAGAGCCCGGCCGTGCTTGACTCGGCCCGTCTCGGGTCTACATTGATCGACGATTCGCAGTCGGTGCTCGCAGCCCGGCGTCAGACGTGCGGTCGAGATTCAGCGTCGGTGATTCGTAGTCGGGTTTCGCAGTCAAGACTTGAAGTCGGATCGGTTCGGGCGAGCGTGTTCTGCGACACACGCGACCAAGCCCAAACCACCCTGATCCCGGCCCACGCCGGAGTCAGGCCAACAACTCGGTTTCCGTTTCGGGGCGGTAGCTCAATTGGTTAGAGTACCGGACTGTCGATCCGGTGGTTGCGGGTTCGAGTCCCGTCCGCCTCGCTTCGATAAACCTTGCTGAGTCCGTAGGTTACGGACACCCCCCGGTGGTCGGGGGCGCAGCTCGAAACGAAATCAGCGCGGTGCGCGCACCGCGCTCGAAGTTTCGAGAGGCTGCCCCAATGCCAAAGACCCCGGGATACCGCAAGCGTCACGACCGCAACCAGGCCATCGTCACCCTGACCGACGCCGTCACCAAGAAGCGTCGCGACTACTGGCTGGGCGAGCCCGGCTCGCCCGAGAGCCGCGAGCTGTACCACCGCGTCATCGCCGAGTGGGAGGCTAACGGGCGACGGCTCATCGATCCAGACTTCGAGAAGCCCGGGGCCGACGGCGGCGACGGCATCACCATCACCGACCTGTGCGCCCGCTTCTGGCGTGCCCGCGCCGAGTACCTCAACGAGAACGAGCGCGGCCACTGCAAGGCGCTGATCCGCCTGCTGCGGCGCGCGTACGGCTCGACGCCCGCGGCGGCGTTCGGGCCGCGGCGGCTGCAGCGACTGCGCGACGACATGATCCGGGAGGACCCGGAGAACGGCCGGCGCGGCTGGGGCGTCACCTACACCAACGCGCAGGTGCGCCGGCTGTGCCGGATCTTCAAGTGGGCCGCCGCGCAGGAGCTCGTCTCAGCAAGCGTGCGCGTGGAGTTGCTGGCCGTCGACCCGCTCAAGCCCGGGCGCTGCGAGGCGCGGGTTGGACGCGTGGTCAAGCCGGTGCCGGTCGAGGTCGTCGAGCAGACGCTGCCGTTCATGGCGAGCCCGGTCGCGGCGGCGGTGCGGATCCAGCTTCTGACGGGCGCTCGCCCCGACGAGGTGCTGAGCCTCCGGCCGTGCGACATCGAGACCGACGGGCCGGACGGCGTCTGGGTGGTCCGCCCCGAGCGGCACAAGACGCAGTACATGGGGCACGACCGGGTGCTGTTCCTCGGCCCGAAGGCCCAGGCCGTGCTCGAGCCGCTCCTCGACCGGCCCGCGACGGCGTACCTCTTCAGCCCGGCTGAGGCAGACGCGGAGCGCCGGGCGGCCCGGGCCGCGGCGAGGAAGACGCCGCTCTCGTGCGGGAACCGGGCCGGGACCAACCGCAAGGCCGAACCGAAGAAGACGGCCGGCGAGCGCTACGACGCGCGGTCGTTCTACCGGGCGGTGCAGTACGCCTGCGACGTGGCCTTCCCGCCGCCCCCGCCGCTGGCCAAGCGCGACGATGAGACCCGGGAGGCGTGGCGGATGCGCCTCGCTTCGACGGGCCTCAAGGCGGCCCTGGACGCCTGGCGGAAAGAGCACCGGTGGTTCCCGTACCAGCTTCGCCACACGGCCGCGACGCTCTATCGGCGGGCGCACGGCCTCGAGGCGTCGGCCCTGGTCCTCGGGCACGCCAGCGCCCGGGTGACGGACGCGGTCTACGCCGAGCGCGATCAGTCGAAGGTGGCTGAAATCATGCGGCGGGTGGGGTGACCGAACGAGTCTTCCAGCCGGCCATGGACAGGACTCCGAGTTTGGCGAGTTCCAGAACGCCGTAGACGTGGTGGAGTGCGCTCGGCGTCGCGGGCTGCCCAGCCACGATAGCCGAGACTCTCGCGTCGAGAACCGGGCGCAGGAGCAGGTATTGCGAGGCGACGATCATCACAACCGCCGCGGTCATGGCCCGTGCTCGGGATGCACGCCATGCGAGCACAGCCAGCAGGATACAACCGGTCGCCTCGACCCACGCGAATGTGCCGAACGTCGCGCGTCCAACCCGCAGCAGATCGGCCCTGCTCACTTCGGTCGCGAGGAACTTGGCAGGGGTGGCGATGAATGACACGCCGAAGAGCATGCCCGCGTACGACGCAACTGCGAGGTGCAATGCTCGTCGCGCACTCTCTTTCATTCTTCCCTCTCGGCGACAGGGCCGAATCCCATTCGCAGCGACATGGTGTCCGCCATCCGGGCGGCGAACTCCCTGAGCGGATGTCGCGCGTCCGACTCGACGACTTCATCCACGGTCTGTTTCCAGAGTCGCAGCCATCTCGGGAAGTGCTCCGCGCGAATGTCCGAGATCTTCCGGTGTGACTCGAGCGGGCGGCCCGAGTACCGGCCGGTGCGGTAGATCGCCGACGACCAGAAGTCGTTCATCGTGCGCAGGTGCCTGGTCCAGTCGGCGACATGCTGCTCGAAGACCGGCCCGAGCACAGGATCGAGGCGGGCGACCGCGTAGAAGCGATCGACGAGCCGGGCGATCTCCTGTTCGCGGTCGAGCGGCGCTTCGCCCGGGGCGGGGCTGGTGAGGGGCAGGTTGGCGTCGGGCATGGCTTGCTCCAATCTGGTATATGGAATACCATATACACATGAGCGCGAGCCGACAAGCATGCGTCTGACCGATCGGACCGATTACGCCCTGCGCGTGCTGATGTTTCTGGCGGTCAGCCGGGACCGTCACACCGTGGCGGAGATGGCCGCCGGCTTCGGCGTTTCGGCGAATCACCTGACCAAGGCCGTGCAGCAGTTGCAGGCCCTCGGCTGGGTGGCGACCACGCCGGGACGATCCGGCGGGGTCGAGATGGCGGCCGATCCGCGTCGCGTGCGGGTGGGCGATGTTGTTCGTGCCATCGAGCCGGACCTGAACATTGTCGAGTGCTTCCGAACGGACGGTGCGTGCCCGCTCGACGGCCCCTGTCTGCTCACGGGCGTTCTGCGAGACGCGAGGGCGGCATTCATGGCGTCATTGGACCGAGTCACGCTCCACGACTTGGTCCATCGACGCCAAGCGAAGTTGACCCGCGTCATCCTCACACTGGGTTCGGGTCGGAAGGAGACGGCATGAGGGACGAGCACCAAGGACAGAAGCCGCAGGAGCGATTCGAAGGATCGGCCGGACTGATCCATCTCGATCAAGTCGCGGGGGAGTTGCTCGAACTCGCCGATACCGCCGCGAGCGGGCGTGCCTCGCGAACGCTGTACCGGTACGGGCCCGTGACCGTGGCGATGTTCGCGTTCCGTACCGGGGGCGAACTGCCGGCCCATGCGGCGGATGCCGTGGTGACGATCCAGTGCCTGCGGGGCCGTGTTCAGGTCAGCGCGGGAGACGATCTTTTTGATGTCGCGGTGCACGGCTTGACGCGGCTGGCCCCGAGGCAGGTGCATGCGGTTCGGGCCGAGTCGGCCTCGGTGATTCTCGTCCACATCGCCGGTCAGCGTGCATAGACAGGGTGCGCCCGAGGGAACGCGCCGTGACTGGCGGCGCGGGCCGCCGGTCTGGACATTGCCCGAGACCAAGTTCTTGTTGGTGGCCGTCGTTCTGCTCTTGACAGCCTTTGGATGGACGCTATTCTATAGGAGTCCTATGGCAAGAGAAGGCTCAATACCGAACGACAGCCGCGTCAAACTCGCCGCCGGCCTCGCCAAGATCGGGCTGGTGATCCGCCATGAGGCGTGGCGCGAGGCGGGCGAGCACGGGCTCACGCCGACTCAGGCGCAGGTGATGGTGACCGTCGATGCCTCGCCGGGCGGAAGGCTCTCGGTCGGAGAGATCGCCCGCGCGCTGGCGGTCACCCAGCCCACGGTGAGCGACGCCATCTCGGCGTTGGAACGCAAGGGCCTGATCGTCCGCGATCGATCGGAGGATGATGGCCGGGTGGTGCAGGTTCGACTGACCGCTGCCGGGCGTCGCAAGACGCGGGCCTTGGCATCGTGGTCCGATGTGCTGCTCCGCGCAATCGGCGACTTGGATGAGCACGAGCAGGGAGTGTTCGTTCGGGGGCTGATGAAGATGATCCGGTCCCTCCAGCAAGCCGGTCGCATACCGACGGCGCGCATGTGCTCAACATGCACGTACTTCCGGCCACACGCCCATCCCGGATCTGCCACCCCACACCACTGCGCGTACATCGATGCACCGTTGCGCGACGTCGACCTGCGTCTGGACTGCGATGAGCACGAGACGATCGAACCTGAGCAGGCCGAACGACTCTGGGAGGTATTCGTTGGTGGCCAGCCCGCGGCGAGTGCCCAGCGGGCAAGCCGCCAATCGCACCGCGGACACCAACATTGAAAAGGAGATTCGTCACGATGATTCGTCCCACCATCACGCTCGCGTTCACCATCGCTGTTGCCATGCTGACGGGCTGCGCGTCAACCGAAAAGCCCGGCGACTCTGCATCCTACACCCGCGGGGCGCATCGTCCGCAGAGTGCCGTTGAGCCGGTGCGCCTCCGGGGCTTCTGCGCGATGACCGAGGAGGACTTCTCTTTGCTCAAGAAGTCGGTGCTCTTCACCGACGACGACGTGCGGTACCTCCGCATGTCGCGCGGCGTGCTCGAGCCGAATGTCGGCGAGTTGCTGGATGTCTGGTACGGGTTCGTCGGGTCGAACGATCACCTGCTGCGATACTTCTCGCACCCCAAGACGGGCGAGCCCAACGGGAAGTACCTCGAGCGGGTTCGTGTGCGCTTCGGCCAGTGGGTGCTTGACACGGCCGATGCGAACTTCGATCAGGCCTGGCTGAACCGTCAGCTCGAGTACGGCCTGAGGCACCACCGGCTCGGCAAGAACAGGACCGACGGCGTCGACGCGGCGGAGCACATCCACTTCCGCTACCTCGTGGCGCTGCACTACCCGATCACGACCACCTTGAAGCCGTTCTTGGCCAAGGGCGGCCACAGCCAGCAGGACATCGACGGCATGTACGAGGCGTGGCGCAAGGCCGTGCTGATGACCACCATCCTCTGGAGCCAGCCGTATCTTGATCCCCACGATTATTGAAAGACGCCGATGCCGTCCGTGCGGCGGCTCTGCGGCGGTCACACTGTGTCGTTCACACCCCGGACGCGATGCGTCCGCAACCCAAGGAGTTCCATGATGAGCACGAAGGCCACGTTCTATCACGCCGGATGCCCCGTCTGCGTCGCCGCCGAGCGAACGGTCGCGGAGGGGCTCGATCGCTCCCGCTTCGATGTTGAGGTCGTGCACCTCGGCGAGGCCAAGCACCGAATTGTCGAGGCGGAACGGGCGGGCGTAAAGTCCGTTCCGGCCTTGGTCATCGACGGCCAGCCCTACCACATCAACTTCGGCGCCTCGCTGGATGCTGTGAAAGGTTGAACTTCCTGCGCCCGCCGAGAGTTACCGTCCAGACATTGGACCAAGAAAATTCTGCCCTTTCGACGGCCCTCCCATCGCGGGAGGGCCGTTGTCGTTGGTGGGCCGCGCGGTAACTCGAGTTACCGAGTTACGGCCGCAAAACAGCGTGGATTCTTCCCCCGTCGCAAGCAGCCCGAGCCCCGTGAGGGCCGGGTCAGACGAGCGAGGAGTCCAGCGTGTACGAGCAAGATTCAACAGGAACGGCAAGCGGGGCGAGGGCTGACTCCCGTGACGGAGCCCCGGCCGCGGAGGAGCATATCACGCTCTCTCAGGCGGCCAAGCTGGCCCCCGGGCGGCCCTCTTCGAACTGCGTCTGGCGGTGGTGCCGCGAGGGCGTGAAGGCGGCGTCGGGGACGCGGGTGCGGCTCAAGCACGTGCGCTTCGGGTCGCGGATCTACACGACCCGCCAGTGGCTCAACGACTTCGGGCTGGCCCTGGCCGAGGCTGACGCCGCCCACTTCGACCGGGACGAGCAGTCGCCCGCCACCGAGCCCGCGACCTCCCGCCGCCCTTCCAAGCGGTCTCGCCGGGCGTCCCGCTCCAGCGGGGCCGATGAGGCACGCCGCCGCCACCTCGAAGCCGAGCGAGAGCTCGAGGAGGCGGGGCTGTGAAGACCAACCCGAACGACCCGCTGGTGCGTCTCGGCCAGGGCGACTACGCCCGCGAGATCCGCCCGAGCCCGACCACGACCGCCGACGGCGCGATCGACCTCGCCCGTGTGCTCATCCGCGAGCCTGCCGAGACCTACCACGCCCGTCGCGGCGATTGCCTGACCTCGCACCGGCTGGCGGAGTTCCGCTCGTGCCCGCTGCTGTTCCGGCGGAAGGAGATGGGGCTGATCCCGGATCGGGACAGCCACGCGTTCCTCGTCGGTCGGGCGGCGCACACGCTGATCCTTGAGGGTCGCGGGCGCTACGAGGCCGAGTACGCGGTCGGCGGGCCGATCAACCCGAAAACCGGGCAGCCCTACGGCTCGAACACGAAGGCCTTCGCCGAGTGGGCCGAGAAGCGCGGCAAGCCCGTGCTTGCCGACACCGACGCCGCGACGGTCGAGCAGATGGCGGCGAGCGTGCGCGAGCATCTCTTCGCTCGGGAGTTGCTGGCCGAGGGCGTCGCGGAGGGCGTGGTGCGCGGCCGGATGGGCGGCGTGCTGTGCCAGGCCCGGCTCGACTGGGTGAACCCCAAGCACGGCCGCGGGCTCGTGGACCTCAAAACGGCCGACTCGCTGGACACGTTCGAGTGGCACATCGGCGCGTTTGGGTATGTCCACCAGCTTGCCTTCTACCGGGCGCTGCTCGCCGTCGTGAGCGGCGTCGCCCTGCCCGTCCACATCATCGCGGTCGAGAAGCGCGAGCCGTTCCGCTGCGGCGTCTGGCAAATCGCGCCGCGGTGTCTGGATGCCGCGCAGGCCGAGAACGACCGCGCCATCGAGGAACTCGTCCGCTGCCGGGAGACCGATCGCTGGCCCACGGGGTTCGAGTCCCTGCGGCTGTACGACCGCCTGCCCATCACCACCCAGTCCTGAACCCGCACCACCAAGCACGAGGAGATCCATCGATCATGACCGTACTCGCACACATCCAGAAGGGCCGCACATTGATGCCTCGCCGCGTGATGCTCTACGGCGTCCACGGCGTCGGCAAGTCCACCTTCGGCGCGATGGCTGAAGCGCCCGTCTTCATCACGACCGAAGAGGGCACCAACGACATCGACTGCAACCGCTTCCCTCTCGCGACCAAGTACGCCGACGTGCTCGGGGCAATCTCGGCCCTCTACAGCGAAGAGCACGGCTACCAGACAGTCGTCATCGACTCGCTCGACTGGCTCGAGCGGCTGATCTGGGCCGAGGTCTGCGCCAAGCGTGGCGTCGAGACCATCGAGGACATCGGCTACGCCAAGGGCTACGTGTTCGCGCTCACGCAGTGGCGCGAGGTGCTCGCGGGCCTCGACGCGCTGCGGGCCGACCGCGGCATGCAGGTCATCCTGATCGCGCACGCGGCGATCGAGAAGTTCGCCAATCCGGAGACGGATACCTACGACCGCTACGTGCCCCGCCTGCAGAAGCAGGCCTCGGCGCTGGTGCAGGAGTGGTGCGACGAGGTGCTCTTTGCCAGCTACCGAGTCCACACGAAGACCCAGAGCGAGGGCTTCGACCGCAAGCGCACGCAGGGCATCGGCACGGGCGAGCGGATCCTCCGCACGACGGAGCGGCCCGCGCACGTCGCCAAGAACCGCCTGAACCTGCCCGACGAGCTGCCGCTGGACTACCGCGTGTTCGCGGCCTGTGCGCGCGGCGAGGGCGATCCGACCGTCGTCAACGAGAACGACGTGCAACCCCAGGAACAAGGAGCCTGACCCATGGCAGACCTGAACGGATTCGACGCGACGAACGTGGAGCCCAATGCCGGCTTCGACCCCATCCCCGCCGGCAAGTACCTCGCGGTGATCACCGCCAGCGAGATGAAGCCGACCAAAAACGGCAAGGGCGAGTACCTCGAACTCGAGATGGAGGTGCTGGAGGGGCCGCACAAGGGCCGCAAGCTCTGGGACCGCCTGAACCTCAAGCACCCCACCACGCAGACGGTGGAGATCGCCAAGGGCACGCTGTCTGCGATCTGCCGGGCGGTAAACGTGCTGCGTCCGCGCGACTCGGTCGAGCTGCACAACGTGCCTCTGGTCGTCAGCGTCGCGGTCAAGAACCGCGACGACACCGGCGAGCCAACCAACACCATCAAGGGCTACGCGAAGCGCGACGCGGGCGTGGCTGCCCCGCGCATGAGCGCCGCGACGACGAGCGGGAGCACGCCGCCGTGGAAGAGGTAAGGAGCACCGTGGTGTATGAGCTGCCCTACCCGCCGTCGATCAACCACTACTGGCGTCGCGTCGGCGACCGGACATTGATCAGCCGGACCGGGCGTCTGTTCCGCAAGCGCGTCGTGGACCAACTCGCCTACCAGGGCGTGGAGGCTGCGGACGGGCGCGTCGGTCTGTTCATCAGCGTGTTCCCGCCGGACCGGCGGCGGCGGGATCTGGACAACATCCTCAAGGCCCTGCTCGACGCGCTCCAGCACGGAGGGGTGTACCAGGACGACAGCCAGATCGACTCGATCGAGATCGTCCGCAGCGACGCCGAGCCGCCCGACGGCAAGGTGCTCGTGATGGTGATGGAGAGAAGCGCGTGATGCAGTTGCGACCCTATCAACGCGACGCGGTGGACGCCGTGTGGAACCACATCACCGCCAGCGACACCAACCCCGCCGTCGTGCTGCCGACGGGCTCTGGCAAGACGCACGTGATCGCCGAGCTGTGCCGCGACGCGGTGCAGAAGTGGAACGGTCGCGTCGTCGTGCTCGCGCATGTGAAGGAGCTGCTCGAGCAGGCGGCTGGCAAGCTGCGTGCGGTTGCGCCCGACCTGCCCGTGGGCGTGTTCAGCGCCGGGCTCGGTCGGCGTGACATCGGCTACGCCGTGACGATCGCGGGCATCCAGTCGGTGTACCAGCGGGCCCACGACCTCGGGCCACTCGACCTGGTGATCGTGGACGAGGCGCACCTGATCCCGCCAGACGGCGAGGGGATGTATCGCCGCTTCCTGGCCGATGCGCGAGACTTGTGCGACCACCAGCGCGTCATCGGGCTGACGGCCACGCCCTACCGCATGAAGACCGGCACGATCTGCGGCCCGGACTCGGTGCTGCACGAGGTGTGCTTCGAGGCGGGCGTGCGGGAGTTGATCGTGCAGGGCTACCTGTGCCCGCTCAAGAGCCGGGCCGGGAAGGCCGTCGCCGACACCAGCGACATCCATGTGCGCGGCGGCGAGTTCGTCGCGGGCGAGCTTGAGGACCGCATGGACGAGGACGGGCTGGTCGAGAAGGCGTGTGCCGAGGTCGCCCTCGCAACGGCGGAGCGGCGCAGCGTGCTGCTGTTTTGCTCGGGCGTCCGGCACGGCGAGCATGTGGTGCAGGTGCTGCGAGAGAAGCACGGCGTCGAGTGCAGATTCGTCGAGGGCAACACGCCGACGAAGGAACGCGACGCGCTCATCGACCGGTTCAAGCACGGCGACCTGAAGTACCTGGCGAATGTGAACGTGCTGACGACGGGCTTCGACGCCCCGAATGTCGACTGCGTAGCGATGCTGCGCCCGACGATGAGCCCCGGACTCTACTACCAGATGGTCGGGCGGGGCTTCCGACTGGCCGAGGGCAAGGACGACTGCCTCGTGCTCGACTTCGGCGGCAATGTGCTGCGGCACGGGCCGGTGGACGCGATCCGCCTGGCCGACCCGGGCGCGGGCGGCGGCGAAGCGCCCGCGAAGCTGTGCCCCGAGTGCGACGCTTTGATCCACGCGGCGTATGCCGTCTGTCCGGAGTGCGGGCACAAGTTCCCGCCCCGACAGATCAAGCACGCGGCGGTCGCGTCGGACGAAGCGGTGGTGTCGGGCGCGGAGGGGACGACGCGGCGCGACGAGCGCGTCATCGATGTCGGCTACTTCGTGCATCACAAGCGCGGCGACCCGCTGGCCAAGCCGACGATGCGGGTCGAGTACCGGCTCGGGTTCAACCGCTGGGCCCGCGAGTGGCTGTGCTTCGAGCATCCCGAGGGCGGGTATGCGCGGCGCAAGGCCGAGCAGTGGTGGCGACAGCGATCGTACGACCCGGCCCCGTCATCGGTCGAGGAGGCGGTGGAGTGGGCGAACGCCGGCGCGCTCGCGCCGACGCTGCGTGTCACGCTCGAGAAGAAGCCCGGCGACGAGTGGGAGCGGATTGTGGGCTTCGAGCTCGGCGATAAGCCGCCGCGTCTGGAATCGTGCGACGACCTGCCGGACGAGCCGCGCTGCCCGGTCCGTGTCGGCGCTGGTCACACCTACAGCATCCCCGACGACGAGAGTCCCTTCTGATGGCGACGCTTCCGAACCATGACGTGCGTCGCAACGGCACGCTCGCGTCCCACGCGATGGCGTGCGTGGCCGCGGGGCTGTGCGCATTGCCGGCGCTGCGGCGAGGCGACGAGAAGCGGGTCGCGCTGCAGTCGTGGAAGCCGTACCAGACCCGCCTGCCCTCGGGCGACGAACTCGGCTCGTGGTTCGACGGCGATGCGGCAGCGGGCGCAATGTGCCTGGTGTGCGGGTCGGTCTCGGGCAACCTCGAGATGATCGACTTCGACAACTGGGAGGGCGGAGGGCGTGAGGCGTTCGCCGCGTGGCGTGAGGCCGTCGAGGCCGCGTGCCCCGGGCTGGTCGAGCGGCTGGTGATCGAGACCACCCCCGCGGGCGGGCGGCATGTCGTCTACCGCTGCGAAACGCCGGTGTCGGGCAATACCAAGCTCGCGCAGCGCCGCATCGAGGTGGGCAGCGACGAGCCGGTGGTTGTGGGCAGCAAGGAGTACCAGCCGCGGCGCGACCAGGCGGGGGTGTGGGCGGTCGCAGCGACGATCATTGAGACACGCGGCGAGGGCGGGCTGTTCCTGTGCGACCCCTCGCCGGGCTACGAGCTCGTGCAGGGCGACCTGTGCCAGCCGCCGTTGATCACCTCCGACGAACGGGACGTGCTGCTCGGCTGCGCGTGGGCGCTGGACGAAACCCCTGCCGAGGTCGTCGGGGAAGGGGTTGTGTCGGTTCCGTCAGTGTCAGACCGCGGCTCTGTCGTGCGCCCGGGCGACGACTTCAACGAGCGCGGCGACCCGCGCGAGATCCTCCTCCGGCACGGTTGGGCGCTGGTGCGCAACGGCGAGAACGAGCACTGGCGTCGGCCCGGCAAGGCCGCGGGCATGAGCGCGACGCTCAAGGACCGCGTGTTCTATGTGTTCAGCACCAACGCCGCGCCGTTCGAGGCGCACAAGGGCTACTCGCCGTTCGCGGTCTACGCGCTGCTCGAGCACCACGGTGACTTCGCGGAAGCGGCGTCGGCGCTGGCGGGCGTGGGCTACGGCTCGCGCGGGCACACGACCGGTGTCGATCTCTCGGAGTTCATGACCGAGCCACCGCAGGCGACCGGGCCGCTCGAGCCCTGCCCCGTGCCGGTCGGCGAGCTCGTCGCGGCATACCCGCAACTCCGCGAGCCGGTGATTCACGGGCTGCTCCGCGCCGGCGAGACCATGAATGTCATCGCCAGCCCCAAGACCGGCAAGAGCTGGCTCACGCTCGACCTGGCGATCGCGGTGGCGACCGGGCGGCCGTGGCTGGGGCGTTACCAGACCGAGGCGGGCCCGGTCCTGATCATCGACAACGAGCTGCACCGCGAGACCAGCGCCCACCGCCTGCCCAAGGTCGCGCAGGCGCGGGGCGTGGCTATGCGCGAGATCGCGGAGCGCATCTACGTGGACAACCTGCGCGGGCGGCTTCAGGACATCTTCACGCTCGCGCCGTACTTCGACGCCCTCGAGCCCGGGCGGTTCAAGGTCATCGTGCTCGACGCCTTCTACCGCTTCATGCCCGCCGGGGGCGACGAGAACGACAACGGCACGATGGCCAACATCTACAACCGCATCGACGCCTTCGCCGACCGCCTCGGCTGCTGCTTCGTGCTGATCCACCACTCGACCAAGGGCAGCCAGTCGAGCAAGAGCGTGACCGATGTCGGGGCCGGCGCGGGCGCGCAGAGCCGGGCGACCGACACGCATCTGGTCCTGCGCCCCCACGAGGAGCAAGGCGTGGTTGTGCTCGACGCGGCCGTGCGGTCGTGGCCGCCGATCGAACCAACCTGCCTGCGGTGGTCGTTCCCGGTGTGGTCGGTCGACGAGACGCTCGACCCGTCCGCGCTCAAGAACGAGCGACCGGGCAAGAAGAAGGAAGCCCCGCCCAAGGCCAGCAAGCCTGCCGACGAGGCGTGGTCGGTCGAGCGGTTCGTGGCGCGGTTCATCTCGGCCGAGCCGGTCGGCAAGCCCGAGATCCGCGAGGAGGCGAGCGGCGAGCCGGGGCTGTCGTGGCGTCGCGTCGCCGATCTGCTGGACATCGCCCAGAGCCGCGGGCTGGTCCACCGCTGGCGGGTCGGGCGGGAGCACAAGGTGCTGTTCTCCACCGTGCCGCAGCCCGCCCCGGGCGAGGAGGCGGGGTCATGAACACGGCCCCCCGCACCCCCGGATTTCGCTCGCGCGCGCAGTCGCTTGAGCGCTTCGCCGAAGCGGCTCAAGCGAGCGAACCCCACCCCGGATGGCGTTTCGCTCGCGCGCACACCCCCCATACCCCCCGGGGGCGTGCGGCTCACGCGACGCCCCGGGTCGCTCGTGCGCGCTCGAGCGAACGAGCCGCTCAAGCGAAACCGGGCGGGCGGGTTTGGCCCGTGTGGCGGCAAGGGTCGGGTGGCCCAACCGGCCAACCCGGCGGCCCGGACGCGACACGGCGGACCGTGGGCCGCGTGGGCGGGAACGGGCGCGCGAGGGCAGGGGGCAGGCGGGGCGGCGGATAGGTACTTCCCCCTGGTTTTGGGCAGCCGACGCCGCCGGGAACAGCCGCAAACCCCGAATGACTTACTTCCGGTTGGCCGACGGGCTCCCGCCGCGCTTCGCCCCAGCCCCGCGAGGTTCGCCCACGTCGCGGCCGGGCGGCCCGATCGCCCCGATCCCCGACCCGCTCCCCCTTCGCCACACGGCCCAACGTGGGCCGACGTGGGCGACCACCCAATCCATCCCGCACGGAGGCACACGCCATGAAGATCGAGATCCGCCCGCTCGCGGACATCACGCCGTACGAGAAGAACCCCAGGCACAACGACTCGGCCGTCGACGCGGTCGCGGCGTCGCTGCGCGAGTTCGGGTTCCGCCAGCCGATCGTCGTCGACGAGGCCGGTGTCATCGTCTGTGGTCACACCCGATGGAAGGCGGCCCAGAAGCTCGGCCTCGCGAAGGTGCCGGTGCATGTCGCCAAGGACCTGACGCCGGCGCAGATCAAGGCGTACCGCATCGCCGACAACAGGAGCGCCGAACTGGCCGAGTGGGACTACGACCTGTTGCCCATCGAGCTCTGCGACCTGCAGGGGATGGACTTCGACCTGTCGCTGCTCGGCTTCGACGAGGGCGAACTCGCCAAGCTGCTCAACGCCGGCGGGAACCCCGGGCTCACCGATCCCGACGAGGTGCCAGCGCCGCCCGACGAGGCGATCACCAAGCCCGGGGACCTGTGGGTGCTCGGCAAGCATCGCCTGCTGTGTGGCGACAGCGGCAGCGCGGCCGATCTCGACCGGCTGCTCGACGGCGAGGTGATCCACCTGGCGAACACCGATCCGCCGTACAACGTGAAGGTCGAGCCGCGGAGCAACAACGCGATCGCGGCGGGGCTCAGCTCGTTCCAGCAGACGCACCACCAAAAGCTCGATGTCGAGCGGCACCCGTCGAAGGCCAAGCCGACGGGCAAGAAGATGCGGGCCAAGGACCGGCCGCTCGCCAACGACTTCGTGAGCGACGACGAGTTCGACCGGCTGCTCGCGGCGTGGTTCGGGAACATCGCGCGGGTGCTCGTGCCCGGCGGCGGGTTCTACATCTGGGGCGGCTACGCCAACTGCGCCAACTACCCGCCGGTGCTCAAGGCGTGCGAGTTGTACTTCAGCCAGGCGATCATCTGGATCAAGGAGCACCCGGTCCTGACCCGCAAGGACTTCATGGGCAACCACGAGTGGTGCTTCTACGGCTGGCGCGAGGGCGCGGCGCATCGGTTCTTCGGGCCCAACAACGTGCCCGACACATGGCCCATCAAGAAGGTCAACCCGCAGAGCATGGTGCACCTGACCGAGAAGCCCGTCGAGCTGGCGGCGCGGGCGATCCAGTACTCTTCGCAGCCCGGCGAGAACGTGCTCGACCTGTTCGGCGGCAGCGGCTCGACGCTCATCGCGTGCGAGCAACAGGGCCGGCGCGCGTTCCTGATGGAGCTCGACCCGCTGTACTGCGATGTGATCGTGCAACGCTGGGAGAAGTTCACGGGGAAGAAGGCGGAGCGGATCACAAACGCTCTCACCGAAGAAACACCCGCGACGAGCACCGCGGGTGAGGGGGATGCATGACGCGCGACCTACTCGTACTCGCAGGCCTCGTCGGCCGGGCCCTTCTCTCGCAGGGCGTGGTACTCGGTCATGGCGTCGAGGAACGCCCCGGTGTTGGCGACGGTGTGCGCCCGCCCACCGGAGGGGATCACGATGCCCCGCTCCTTGAGGAACGCGAAGGAAACCGCCGCCTGCGTCCAGGGGATGTCTGCGGCGCGGCGGAGGTCTTCGAGCACGAAGGTCTCGCCCCGCTCGCCGAACTGCTCGGCCGCGTCGGCGACGGCCTCGAACCCGTCGCGGGGGCATCGGTGCTCGTACGGCGTCCCGCGTCTTGGCGAGACCGCCCGGACCAGGCAGCCGTCGGGATCGACGCGGAACGACTCGTCCCGCTCGGCCGGGTCGGGCTCGCGGCATCCCGCAACGGCGTGCTGAAGCGCGTCCCACTCCTCGGTGGTGAGCATCTGGTCCTCACGGGCGGCGAGCAGTTGCTCGGCAGCGCCGAGGACGGCCTCGAGACGCTCGAACTCACGGCTGGGCATCGCCGCCTCCCTTCGCCGCGCCGGGCTCGTAGATGGTGCCGCAGGCCTGGCACTCGACCTGGTCGTCGTCGATCCAGGCGAGGCGGTCCGCGTCTCGCTCGCCGCAGGTCGGGCATGCGAAGATCGGATCGACATGATTGTCGTTGTCGTCCATGCTCACGCTCCCTTCCCGCTCGTGGCGGTGAACAGCCCGCGGGCGTGCTTGGCGAAGCGGGCGTCCTTGCCCTTCTTGGCGATCTCGCGGATGATCGCGGCGTAGAGCGTGGACTCGGGCGTCTTGCCGTTGGTGACCCACCCGGCGGCGAGGACCAACTCGGTGATGTCCTTGACGGGCAGGGGGCGGCGCGCGTCGGCCAGAGCCTTGGCCGCGAGGTCGAGCCCGCTGACACGCTTGGGCTTCGGCTCGGGCTTCTTGGCCGGGGCCTTCTTGGGCTTGGAGGCGCTCATCGCCCGCTCGCTGGCGGTCATGCCGTCGGCGCTCGCGGCCCGTTCGTCGCGCTTCTTCGCGTTCTCCTGGTCGGCGGCGGCGATCGCCTTGAGGTTCTTGGCGGACGCGGCCTTGGCATCTGCGAGCGCCCGCTTGGTCTTGGCCGCGCCCTCGGCGCGTGCGGCGCTGGCGGACATGCGCGTGGCCTTCTTGGCCGGGGCCTTCTTCGCGATGGTCTTGCTGGCCGTCTTCTTGGTGGTGGTCTTCTTGGACATGGTCGTGCTCCTTGTGGAGGTGTGAAAAACAGCGAAGCCCGCAACACGCGGGCTTCAGAGGGGTCGGATCTCGATGTCCCGGTTGCAGGCCGGGCATGTGGCTCGGGTCGGCGGCGAGGCCTTGCGGCCCGCTTCGTACGCGCGTTCCAGCGCGTCCTTGATCGTCCAGACCGCCAGGTCGTGGAAGTCGAGGCGATCCATGCGGCGGGTCTCAAGCGTCTCGAGGCCGAGGGCCTCGCGGGCGATGCGGCTGATGGCGTTGTCGCGTGCGGTGGTCATGGCGTGGTCTCCTCAGCAGCCCGCGACGCGCTCGATCTCGCACAGCACGTCGTGGATCATGGAGTTGGTGGCGTTGGGCTCGCCCGCGCGCCCGAAGCGCGTCGCCTTGGTCGTGGTGCCGCAGATGACCTTGGCCGCGTTGTACGCGATCGCCCAACGCTCCTCGGCGCTGTCGTCGCGGGCGAGTTCGACCTCGACGTCGTTGGCAACGACGACCGCTCCGCGCTCGGTGCGGCGGATTTCGACATCCCCCTCGACGCCTTCGATCACGATCTGCTGGATGAACATGCCTGGCCTCCTTGTTCGCCGCGGCCTTCCCGCTGGCGTGAGGCACATGAGGGCAGCCATGTCCCCGGATTGCAAGGCCCATCTGCAGGAATCCGCGCATGTGGGCGAACGCCCACAAGGAGGCGGTCACATGTCCGAACACGCGCCTAGTTCGCAGGCCAAAGCCAGGACAAGTCCCCGGATGAACCCGGCCGCGCTGTCCGTTGGCGATGCGGTCCGCGTGCTGGCCCGCGTCGGCGGCGGGGAGGTGACCGAGGCGATGCTGCGCGCCGACATCGAGGCCGGAGCGCCGACAAACGCCGACGGCACGATCAACCTCGTGCACTACACCGCGTGGCTCGTGAAGGAACTCTCCGGAGGGGCTCGTGGCGACGATTGACCCGCGCAACCTCAAGCCGAGCGAGGCGTGCCGCCTGCTCAACTCGACGCCGCTGGGTGAGGTCATCGGCGAGCGGCAGCTGCACCGGCATCGCACGCGCGCGGGCTTTCGCATCGGCGATGGGAAGACGGTCGATCTGTTCCGCTACGCTGCGTGGCTGGTGGCTCTGCGGCACGCGCCCAGGCACGAGCCCACATCTCCGGAGGGCCTGACCGGCTACGACGCCGAGCGCGAGCGGCAGCGCGCCCGGGCCGCGGCGCTGTCGCTCTCAGGGCGGAACATCGGCGAGCTGCCGCCGGTCGGAGATGCCGAGCGCAAGCGGCGGTGTTCGACCTCGTTCCGGGCCTTCTGCGACACCTACTTCCCGCAGACATTCCACCTGCCGTGGTCGGACGACCACCTCAAGGTGATCGCCAAGATCGAGCAGGCGGTCCTCGAAGGCGGGCTCTTCGCGATGGCGATGCCGCGCGGAAGCGGAAAGACCACGCTGTGCGAGACCGCGTGCCTCTGGGCGATCTTGATCGGGGCTCGACAGTTCGTGTGCGTGATCGGCAGCGATGAGGAGCACGCCGCGTCAATGCTCGAGAGCATGAAGAGCGAGCTGGAGAACAACGACCTCCTGCTCGACGACTTCCCCGAGGCGTGCTACCCGATTCGCTGCCTGGAGGGCATCCACCAGCGGGCCTCGGGCCAGCTCTACAGCGGGCAGCCGACGCACATCGGTTGGACGGCCAAGGAGATCGTGCTGCCGACGATGTCCGCGTCAAAGGCCTCGGGCGCGATCATCGCCGTCGCCGGGATCACCGGACGCATCCGCGGCATGAAGCGCAAACGCCCGGACGGGCAGAGCGTGCGCCCGTCGCTCGTGCTCATCGACGACCCGCAGACCGACGAGAGCGCGCGCAGCCCAAGCCAGTGCGCGGCGCGCGAGCGG
This sequence comes from Phycisphaerales bacterium, assembly GCA_041401985.1. Lineage (GTDB taxonomy): Bacteria > Planctomycetota > Phycisphaerae > Phycisphaerales > UBA1924 > JACKHA01. The sequence goes on along the minus strand of JAWKTE010000004.1, from coordinate 40,766 downwards.
GTGCTGGCCGGGGCAATCCTGGGGCTCGCCGGCCCGGGCCAGAAGATCGCTGGGCTCATGACGGTGACCGTCGTGCGCCCGGACGACCTGGCCGACCGCCTGCTCGACCGCGCCAAGCACCCCGCGTGGCAGGGCGAGCGGACCAAGATGGTCTACGCCTTCCCGACCGACGAGGCGCTGTGGGCCAGGTACGCCGAGATCCGCGCGGAGGGGCTGCGGGCGGACCGGGGGATCGGCGAGGCGACCGCGTTCTACAAGAAGCACCACACGGCGATGGACGAAGGCGCGGCGATCGCGTGGCCGGCGCGGTTCAACCACGACGAGCTGAGCGCCATCCAGCACGCGATGAACCTCAGGCTCCAGGACGAGGCGGCGTTCTGGGCCGAGTACCAGAACGAGCCCTTGCCCGAGGTCATGGCCGACGAGGATCTGCTCACGGCCGAGCAGATCGCGGGCAAGACCAACGGCATGCCGCGGGCCGTTGCGCCGATCGGATGCACGCGCGCCACCGCGTTCATCGACGTGCAGGGCAAGCTGCTGTTCTGGCTGATCGTGGGCTGGGAGGACGACTTCACCGGCTATGTGCTCGACTACGGCGCGTGGCCCGACCCGCAGCAGCCGTACTTCGCGCTCCGCGATGCGCGGCGGACATTGCTGACCGAGTTCCCGCGAGCGGGCCAGGAGGGGGCGATCTACGCCGGGCTCGAAGCGCTGACCGGCGAGCTGCTCGGCAAGGCATGGAGGCGCGACGACGGGACTGACCTTCGCATCGAGCGGTGCCTGATCGATGCGAACTGGGGGCAGTCGTCGGATGTGGTCTACCAGTTCTGCCGCCAGTCAGCGCACGCCGGGATCGTCATGCCGAGCCACGGGCGCTATGTCGGTGCGAGCAGCATCCCATTCAGCGACTACAAGCGCAAGCGTGGCGAGCGGGTCGGGCTCAACTGGCGCGTGCCGCTGGTGACCGGCAAGCGGGCCGTGCGGCACCTGCTCTTTGACACGAACTACTGGAAGTCGTTCGTGCATGCGCGCCTGGCGGTGCCGATGGGCGACCCGGGCTGTCTGTCGCTCTTCGGGCGCGACGCCGGACGGCACCGGCTGTTGGCGGACCACCTGACCAGCGAGTACCGCGTCAAGACCGAGGGGCGTGGGCGCACGGTCGACGAGTGGAAGCTGCGGGTCGCCGGGCTCGACAACCACTGGCTCGACTGCCTGGTCGGCGCGGCGGTCGCGGCGTCGATGCAGGGCGCGGTGTTGTTCGGGACGGACCACAGGGTCGCAGCCAAGCCCCGTGTGCGGCTGTCGGAACTGAGGAGGGCCAAGGCATGAGCCACGCTGCAACGCCACGCAAGGAGGAGCACGGGCTGCGGTGCCCGGTGTGCGGGTGTGGGCACTGGCGGGTGATCTACACACGCCGGCGTTCGGGCGGGCGGCTGGTGCGCCGGCGCGAGTGCCGTCACTGCGGCAAGACGGTCACCACGACGGAGAAACTCAACGGGCGATGAGGCCGGAGTTCCATATGCGTAACGAAGTGCGCCGAATGTGAGCCGCAGGCAACACACAGGGCGATGGATGGCGTAGAAGATCAGTAGACATCCAGGCCGGGATTCCCGGAGGCGAACGGTGGGCGGCTGATCCCCGTCACCCGCAGAGCCAGCGAATGACACGCCGTGCAGGGCTGCATCCCCGTGCGGCGTTGTGCGTTTTCTGGACTCGCCTTCGGGAACCCCGGCCTGGTGCAAGGACGCTGAGATGCCCGAGTCAGGCGACAACCTGGAGCAGGCGATCCGCGACAACGCCGCGGGCCCGAAGCGAGCCCAGGGCGACGCGGGCAGTGTCGAGCAGCACCCGCTGCCCGACCAGATGGCAGCGGACCGGTACCTGGCGAGCAAGCAGGCGGCCGCGCATCCGTCGCGGGCGATCCGCATGACCCGGCTGGTGCCGCCCGGCGCGGCGGGGGAGGGCTGATGCTCAATCTCCTGCGACCCAAGGCGACGGCTCCCGCGAAAGCGCTGGCCAAGCGCGGCAGCGTGCTGCGGCGTGTGATGCGGGCGGGCTTTGACTCGGCGATCACCAACGACGGCAACCGCCGCCACTGGGCGCACGCCGACGGCTTGAGCGCCGATGCGGCCGCCTCGCCCGAGGTGCGGCGTGTGCTGCGCAACCGGGCCCGGTACGAGACGGCGAACAACGCCTACGCGAAGGGGATCGTGCTCACGCTGGCCAACGACGTGGTCGGTACGGGGCCTCGCCTGCAGCTGCTCACCGACGACGACGCGGCCAACGAGCGCATCGAGCAGGCGTTCATGGCGTGGGCGAAGACGGTCGGATTGCCCGAGATGCTCCGCACGATGCGGGCGGCCCGCGCGACCGACGGCGAGGTCTTCGGCGTGCTGGTGAACAACCCGAGCCTGCCGGGCCAGGTGAAGCTTGATCTTCGGCTGATCGAGGCCGATCAGGTCACGACGCCCGACCTCTCGATCATTGACGACGGTGCGGTGGACGGGATCGTCTTCGACGCCTTCGGCAACCCCGTCGAGTACCACATCCTCAAGGGCCATCCGGGCGATGCCCGATCGGGCTACCTCGGCGTCGAGTACGACCGCGTGCCCGCCGCGTCGGTGATCCACTACTACCGCACGGATCGGCCTGGGCAGAGCCGGGGCATCCCGGACATCACGCCCTCGCTGCCATTGTTCGCTCAGCTTCGGCGGTACACGCTGGCGGTGATCGCCGCGGCCGAGACGGCGGCGGACTTTGCGGGCATCCTCTACACCGACGCCCCGGCCAACGGCGAAGCGGAGAGCGTCGAACCGATGGACACGATCGAGCTCGAAGCGCGGTCGCTGCTCACCATGCCCGGCGGCTGGAAGATGGCGCAGGTCCAGGCCGAGCAGCCCTCGACCACCTACGCCGAGTTCAAGCGCGAGATCCTCAGCGAGATCGCCCGCTGCCTGAACATGCCGTTCAATGTCGCGGCGGGCAACAGCTCGGGGTACAACTACGCCTCCGGGCGGCTGGACCACCAGACCTACTTCAAGAGCATCCGCGTCGAGCAGGAACACCTGGCGCGCGTGACGCTCGACCGCGTGCTTGGCGCATGGCTGCGTGAGGCGGTGCTGGTCAGCGACCTGCTGCCGCTGCGGCAGCGCACGCTTATCGCACGCGGCGAAGCGCTCCCGCACCAGTGGTTCTGGGACGGGACCGAGCACGTCGACCCGGCCAAGGAAGCAACCGCGCAGGCGACGCGCCTGGCCTCGAACACCACGACACTCGCCAGCGAATACGCACGGCAGGGGCGCGACTGGGAGACCGAGCTGCGTCAGCGGGCCAAGGAGGTCGCGCTGATGACCGAGCTCGGGCTGACCACCGAGCAAGCCCGCCCGCTCTCACCGGCCGGCAGCACGGAGGACGACAATGCCGCATGAACGGACGCTGACACTCTGCGCGCCGGTCGAGGGATGGGTCGAGGCCGCGGCCGACGGTGGCGACGCGCCGGCGCTGCGTCGGTTTGCGATGACCGCCTACACCGGCGGGGCGATGGTGCTCGCCCACTGGGACCACCCGGTGGTCGTTGACCTGGCGGGCATCGAAGTGCCGGGCAGCGGGCTCAAGGGGCGGCCCATTCTCAAGGACCACAACCGCTCGCTCATCGTCGGGCACACCGACTCGGTGCGCGTCGAAGGCTCGCAGCTGCTCGTCGAGGGCGTGATCTCGGGGGCGGGCCCGGTGGCCCGCGAGGTCGTCGAGAGCAGCCGCAACGGCTTCCCCTGGCAGGCGTCCCTGGGCGCGGTGGCGACCCAGATGGAGTACGTGCCGCGCGGCAAGAAGGCGGCGGCCAACGGGCGCGAGTTCGAGGGGCCGGTCCAGATCGCACGCCGCAGCGTGCTCAACGAGGTGAGCTTCGTCGCGCTCGGGGCGGACGACAACACGAGCGCGGCGGTGGCCGCCGGCGCTGCACAGACACCTACCCGACCAGTCAAGGAGGTCGTCATGACGTTCGAGCAGTGGCTTGAGGCCAAGGGTTTCACGGACCCCGCCTCGCTGAGCGAGACCCAGAAGACCAATCTCGAGGCCCTCTACCAGGCCGAGCAGGCATCTCTCTCTCCGGACGCGGGTGAAGGCACGGACGCCGCCGCCCGCATCCGCGCCGAAGCGGCGGCCGAGACCCGGCGCATCGCCGAGGTGCGCCGCATCTGCGCCGGGCGGCACGCGGAGATCGAGGCGAACGCCATCGGCGAGGGGTGGGACGGCACGCGCACGGAACTGGAGGTTCTGCGGGCCGAACGACCGTCGCTCTCGGGCGGCGGCGTGCGGCGTGACGCCGACCACGCCCAGTCCGGGCGGGCGCTCGAAGCCGCGATGTGCCTGTCGGCGGGCCTGCCCGAGAAGCAGGTGGGCGCGTGGTACGACGAGAAGACCATGAACGCGGCCGTGGCCAGCGACCTGCGCGGCGCGGGGCTGCACACACTGATCTACGAGACGATCCGGGCCGCGGGCGAGCACATGCGCCCGGGCCGGGTGGACAACGAGATGATCCGTGCGGCCTTCGCGGCCGACCGGCGGCTCATCCAGGCGGCCGCGGGCTTCAGCACGATCTCGCTCTCGGGCATCCTTTCGAATGTCGCCAACAAGACCATGCTCGCGGCCTACACCGCCGTTGAGAGCGTCGTGGCGATGTTCAGCGCCGAGACCGATGTCAACGACTTCAAGGAGGTCACCCGCTACCGCCTGACCGGCAACGGGGTCTTCGAGAAGGTCGGCCCCGACGGCGAGCTCAAGCACGCCGGGCTCAGCGAGCAGGCGTATACCAACAAGGTCGAGACCTACGGGCGAATGATCGCCCTGACGCGGCAGATGATGATCAACGACGACCTGGGGGCGTTCCTCCAGATCCCGCGTCTAATCGGCCGCATGTCGGCGCTCAAGCGCGAGGAAGCGGTCTTCGAGCTGCTGCTGGCCAACCCCGACTCGTTCTTCAGCGCCGGCAACAAGAACTACATCTCGGGCGCGGACACGGCGCTGTCGATCGACGCGCTGACCAAGGGCGAGCAGCAGTTCCTCGACCAGACCGACAGCGAGGGCAAGCCGATCCTGCTGACCCCCTCGGTGCTGCTGGTGCCGTCGTCACTGAAGGTGACGGCCCAGGTGCTGATGACGGAGACCCGGGTCAACGAGACGACCGACGCCAACAAGCCCAAGCCCGCCGTCAACCCGCACGCGGGCAAGTGGAAGCCGGTCGCGTCTCCCTACCTCAACGCGCAGGGGATCAGCGGCGGCAGCGCCAAGGCGTGGTACCTGTTTGCGAACCCGGCCGACGTGGCGGCGATCGAGATTGCGTACCTGCGCGGCAAGCGCACGCCCACCATCGAGAGCGGGGAGACCGACTTCAACACGCTGGGCATGCAGTGGCGTGGGTACTTCGACTTCGGCGTCGCGATGCAGGACCCGCGCGCGGCGGTCAAGAGCAAGGGTGAGGCATGAGCCAGATCGGCGGAGGCGGCCTCGAGACTGGCGGCGGGATCGAGCCTGGAGACGCCGGCAACGGAGAAGCAGCAATGGCAACCACATTCGTACACGAGGGCGCGGCGATCGATTACACCCCGGCGGCGGACACGCCCGCGGGCTCGGTCGTCGTGCAGGGCGATCTGGTCGGGGTCACCCGGGTGGATCTCAAGGCGGGCCAGCTCGGGGCTCTGGCGGCGCAGGGGGTCTTCGACTTCCCCAAGGCCACCGGTGCGGGCACGGGCTTCACCACCGGGGCGCTCGCCTACTGGGACGCGACCAACGGCGTGGCCACCAAGACCGCGTCGGGCAACAAGCTCATCGGCAAGGTCGTGCGCGACGCGGCCGATGCGGACACGAGCGTGCGCGCTCGCCTGATGCAGTGAGCGGAGGGTGATGCGATGGCGGACCTGCTCGAACAAGGCGCATCGTGGCTCGACGACCAGCGGCACGCGCACATGGCGCGGACGGTGGTCTACGAGCGAGGCGCGGCGCAGGTCGAGCTGAGCGCGACCATCGGACGCACCGAGTTCGAGCAAGCCGACGAAGCGGGGCTGATCCACCGCATCGAGTCGCGGGACTTCCTCGTCCGGGCGGCCGATCTCGACCTGGGCGACGGCCCCACGCTGCCCAAGGCGGGCGATCGCGTGCGTGAGACTGTGGGTTCGCGCGTGTTCGTCTACGAGGTCAACGCGCCGGGCGGACAGCCGCCGTGGCGGTTCAGCGACCCTTACCGCAAGGCACTGCGGATCCACACCAAGCTCATCGGGACGGAGGACGCATGACGCCACAAACCTCGAATCGCAACGGCTCGCGCTGGGCGGGCATCATCGTGACGATCGCGATGGCGGCGCTGGCGTTCACCGTCCAGTGGGGCGTCGTGACGACCAAGCTCGATGGCGTCGAGAAACGCCTCGACGAGTTGATCATCGAGGCTCGGTCCCTGCGCACCGAGTACCAGGTGGTGGAGCGCCGGGTCTCGTTTCTGGAGGGTCGTTTGAACGGGAGCAAGACGCCGTGAGCACACTTGTTGCCATCGCCGACGCCGTGACCGCTAGCCTGAACGCGGGCTCGTTCGGAACACTGTTCACCGCCGAGCGTCTCTACCAGCCCGCGTTCGACCTGGCGGACCTGGCCGATCTGAAGGTCACCGTCGTGCCGCGGAGCGTGGCGATCGCCACAGCCTCGCGCGACGGGTGCTACTTCGACTGCACCGTTGACATCGGCCTCCAGAAGAAGCTCGCGTCGAGCGCCACGGAAGCGGAGATCGACGATCTGCTGGGCCTTGCCGAGGAGATCGCTGACCACCTGCGGATGAAGCGCCTGGCGGACTTGCCCGAGGCGGTGTGGCTCTCGATCGAGCACGAGCCGGTCGTGGCCGCCGAGCACCTGGAGCAGCAGCGGGTGTTGACCAGCATCCTCACAGTCACATACAGGGTCCGGAGGTAGCACGATGTCGGCGTCGAACATCATCTCGAAGCGCGTTGCGGTGTCCAGCGTGGACGGATGGGTCCGCCTGGCCGACGAGTCGGTTGTCGTGGATGCCGACATCCGCGCATCCTCGAACAACCTCGTCTCGCTGCGTGCGGTGGGCGACGATGCGCCAGCCAGCGATGTGGCGTTCCTGAGCAACGCCGCGTTCCGCCTCTACGGCATCGACCTTGCCGCCCTGGAGGTTAGCACGACCTCGGGCGTCCCGATCACGATCCACATCATCGCCCAGAGCACGGGCTACAGGAGGTAACCGATGGCGATCAAGCTCGGCATGGAAGCCAAGCTGCTCAACAAGACCGGCGGGCAGGACGGGGCCGGCTCGTGGACGGCGATGGACAATGTCAAGGATGTGACGCTCAACCTGGAGGCCGGCGAAGCCGACGTCACCACCCGCGCCAACGCGGGCTGGCGTGCGACGGTCGCCACGCTCAAGGAGGCGAGCGTCGAGTGGGAGATGGTGTGGGACACCGCCGATGCGGGGTTCACCGCTGTCAAGGACGCGTTCTTCGACAACGACCTCATCGGGTTGCAGATCCTCGATGCCACCGGCGGGCAGGGGCTGCAGGCGGACTTCTCGATCACCAACTTCAGCCGCAATGAAGCGCTCGAGGAGGCGATCACGGTATCGGTGACGGCCAAGGTGACCTACTCCGACACGGCCCCGAGCTGGATCGGTGGGTGAGATCGGCGGGTAAGGCAAGGAGGCACGGATGCGCACATTTACGGATAACCAGGGTCGGCCGTGGTCGGTGGAGATCACCGTCGCGGCGATCAAGCGCGTGCGCGGGCTCGCGGGCGTGGACCTCATGGAAGTGCTCGATGGCTCGAACGGGCTCATCGAGAAGCTCGTGCGCGATCCCGTCCTGCTGTGCGACGTGATCTACGCAGCCTGCAAGCCGCAGGCCGACGAACGCCAGATCAGCGACGAGGCGTTCGGCGCGTCGATGGCCGGCGACGCGATCGAGCACGCCACGGCGGCGCTGCTCGAGGAGCTCGTGGATTTCTGCCCGAGCCCGAGGGACCGGGCCAACCTCGGGCGGGTGCTCAAGGCCACACGCGATGTGATGGACAAGGCCCGGGATCTGGTCGAGCGCCGGATCGACGAACTGATCGACGGTGGGGCGCTGGAGCGGGCGGTGCTCGAAGCAGTGCCGCCGGAAGCCGGGGCGGCTGGCGGCTCGTCTGGCAGTGCGCCGGCATCGTTGGCATCGATCCAGCCGCCCTGACATTGCGCGAGTTGGTCGCGATGGCCGAGGCCCGCCAGCGCGACGAGTGGAGCCGGACGGCCTCGGTGATGGCGCTGGTGGCCAACACGCAGCGCAACCCGAAGAAGACTCGCCCGTTCCGGCCCAGTGACTTCGACCCGTTTGCGCGGGCGGGCGAGAGGCGGCAGGCGGTGATCCCGGCCCCGGTATCGGTGCTGAAGGACGTGTTCATCAGGGAGAACAGAGAGCAAGGAGGCTCGCGTGAAGATTGATCCCAAGCACATCATGTTCGCGTTCGGGCTTGTGATGGCCTCGCTTGCCCTCGCGGCCTGCGCCGGCTTCGACCTGGGCGATGTGGTCAAGGTCAAGACGCCCAACGAGATCCAACAGACCCGCGGGCTGCCGCGTGCGACCACGCTCAACGAGGCCGAGGCCGAGTACCAGGCGTGGTTCGAGGATGTGCAGCGCAACGGGGCGCAGTGGAAGGCGTCGATCGACCGGGGCGGCGAGGTCCGCGGGCTGCTCGGTCAGCTCACGCTGTCCGCCCTCGACGAGGTCGGTCCGACGCTGGCGGGTGTGCCCGTCGCGGGACCGGCGCTACCGGCGCTGACCGGGCTGGTCGGACTCTTCATCGGCGCGGGGCGGCTGCGCAAGGAAAAGGAAGACTCGTTCAACAAGGGGCTGAAGGAGGGGCGTGTGCCCACGCCGACTGCGACGCTCAATTCCCGCACTGAGGTGAATCCATGAACGCCTCAGTGGGACCGCTCGGCGAGGAATTGCTTGATGAGTCGGGCCATGTCTTCGCTCATGCGACAGACACGACCGCGGATCTCATGGTCGTAGCGGTTCTCGAAGGGCCACGACTCAATCCCGTACCGGTTCTTGACGCGGCGGCCGAAAGCGCCGAGCGTGCCCGCGACGGTGTTCCAGTCGGCGTCCGGCTTGTTCTTGATGGCCGCCGCAAGATCCTCCATCGACAGCCACTCGCAGGGGCGATCGGCCAGCGCCTCCAGAATGTCCGCCATCGCCGGAGGCGATTGCTCAACCATCTTGCGGAGCCGGGACGGCGTCCACTCATCCAGATCGAGGGCGGTGTTCGCTCCGTTCCCGGTGTCCGTGACCTCTGCCTTCGCGGCTTCGCCGCTCGCCGGGGTGACCGTCCGGGCGGTGCCAGCCGCTTCGAGTTGGGCGATGAATCCGTACACCTGCGAGAGGTGACGACGGGGGACGAGGACATTGACCAGTTCTTCGTTGCTCATTGCGATCTCCTTGAAAGAGGAATGTGGACATTGTTCCGCCTTAGTCCTCGTATGTCAATGGCTAATGAGCATCAAAGTCTAAAATATCTGCCACAAAGCCCACCAAAGCCCAAGTGTGCTAGCCGTAAGGCATTGCCGGGGGCCGATTTGTGATCGATTTCCGGATCAAGAGCCTTTTCTTCGATCGCCCGGCGGTGACACGCTCGGTGGATGGCGCCAAGCGGCGCGTGCTGAGCAAGGCCGGGGCGTTCATCCGCACCGCGGCTCGCACCAGCATCCGCAAGCGCAAGGGCTCGGCCGCGCCCGGCAAGCCGCCTCACTCGCACGAGGGCTCCCTGCGTCGGCTGATCTTCTTCGGCTATTACCGGGCGAACGACTCTGTGGTCGTCGGCCCGGTGGGATTCAAGAAGAGCGTTGCGCCACGGGCGCTCGAGCACGGCGGCGCGACCGTCGTCGTCGCGCGCCGGCGCGGGCGGCTCCAGAGCCGCAAGGTCAAGATCCAGGCCCGTCCGTTCATGGCCCCGGCGCTCGAACGCGAGCGCCCCAAGCTGCCGGTGCTCTGGCGCAACAGCGTGCGGAGGGGGTCATAGATGGCCGACACCCGAGGCATCCGGGCGGGGCGGGCGTTCGTTGAGCTGGGAGTCAGCGACAAGCTGTCGGCCGGGCTGCGGCGCGCCCAGAAGCGGCTACGGGCCTTCGGGGAGGGGCTCCGTAGCGTCGGCACGCGGCTGACCGCGATCGGGGCCGGCGCGGTGACGTCGCTGCTGGGCACCGTGAAGGTCTTCACCGCGATGGGCGACACGCTCGACAAGATGAGCAAGCGCACCGGCGTGAGCGTCGAGTCGCTCAGCGAGTTGGGCTTTGCGGCCGAGCAGTCGGGCGCAAACCTGGAGACCTTGGAGAAGGGCGTGCGTGCGATGCAGCGGTCGATCAACGATCTGGGGCGCGGGCTCTCGACTCAGGTAGACGCGTTCGCGGCCCTGGGGCTGTCGATGGCCGACCTCGACGGGCTGTCGCCGGAGGCGCAGTTCAAGCTCATCGCCGATCGGCTCAGCCAGATCGAGGATCCCAGCCGCCGGGCGGCGATCGCGCTGCAGATCTTCGGGCGGGCGGGCACGCAGCTGCTGCCGCTCATGCAGGATGGTGCCGCCGGGATCGAGGAACTCCAGGAGCAGGCCCGCCGGCTCGGGCTGACCGTCTCAACGCAGACCGCCAAGGACGCCGCGGAGCTCAACGACACGCTCAACATCCTCTGGCGGGTCGTCAAGCAGGGCGTGTTTGTCATCGGCTCGGCGCTCGCGCCAATGCTCAAGGACCTGGCCGAGCGCATCACCCGTGTCATTGTCAGCGCGTCGGACTGGATCCGCCAGAACAAGGCCGTGGTCGTCTCGGCCCTCAAGATCGCCGCGGCCGTCGCACTCGCGGGCGTGGTCTTGATCGGGCTGGGCGTGCTGGTGTCGGGCGTCGCGGCGACCTTCGGGCTGCTCGCCAGCATCGTCACCGGCGTCGGCGCTGTGCTGAGCGTCATCGGCGCGGCGTTGGGTGCCCTGCTCTCCCCGATCGGGCTGGTCGTCGCTGCCGTCGTCGGGCTCGGCGGCACATTGCTCGTCACCTCGGGCATGGGCGGCGAGGCGCTGGCGTGGCTCATGGATCAGTTCACACGCCTGCGCGACTGGGTGGGCAAGGTCACGCGGGGCATCTCCGACGCCCTCGCGGCTGGCGACATCGCGCTGGCGGCCGAGATCCTGTGGCTCTCGCTGAAGGTCATCTGGCTCAAGGGCGTGGCCGCGTTGAACGCGGCCTGGCTGGAGGCCCGACGGTTCTTCGTCTCGACAGCCCAGTCGATGTGGTACGGCGCGCTGGCGGCCGCGCAGATCGTGCTGCACGCGCTGGAAGTCGGGTGGATCGAGACCACGGCGTTCCTCTCCAAGACCTGGTCGCGGTTCACGGGCGGGTTCGAGAAGGCGTGGGAATCAGCCTCGTCGTTCGTCGCCAAGCGGATGCTGGAGATCCAGGGGCTCTTTGATTCCGGGCTCGATGTCGAGGCCGCCAAGAAGGCGGTCGACCAGCAGCTCAAGCAGCGTTTGGGTGAGATCGACGCCCGCACCCAAGCCGACATCGCGGGCCGTGAGGCTCGTCGCTCGTCCGAGCGCAGCCGGGCGAGCGAGCTCAACGACGCGACGCTCGCCGAGATCGGTCGTCAGTTCGAGGACGCGCAGAAGGCCCTCGACGCCCAGACCGACGAGCGGCTCACCGATGCGCAGCGTGAGCTCGAAGCCGCGCGCCAGCGCCTCGACGAGGCGATCGAAGCGGCCCGCAAGCGGCGGGAGGAAGCCGACGCGCAGCCAGACAGCAAGCCGCGCAACCTGCTCGCCGAGTTTGAGGACCGCCTGCGCGGCATCGGTGATCTCGTGGCCGGGGGCATCTCGGTCCGCGGCACCTTCAACGCCAAGGCCGTGCAGGGGCTGGCCTCCGACGACGGCACCGCCGAGCGCACGGCCAAGGCCACCGAGCAAACCGCCAAGCACACACGCCAACTCGCCGACGCTGCCCGGAGCGGCGGGCTGACATTCGCGTAGGAGATCAACGGTCGTGCCGATCACGGTGACGGAGAAGTTCGAGAGCAGGCGATCGACCGCGGGCGACAACCCGTCGGCCGAGCTCGTCTACACCGTGCGCGGCACCGACGACGACCTTGCGGCGCGGGCCGCCGCGGAGGCCGCGAGCCCCGGCACCTACGACGGGCTGCCCCGCCAGACGGTGTCCGTCGAGCCGGTCGGCCTGGAACTCTGGGAAGCCACGGCCCGGTTCTCGCTGAACCAGCAGAGCAGCCCGCCGCAAACCGGCGAGAGTGTCTTCAACTTCGACACCGGCGGCGGCACGCAGCACATCACGCAGAGCAAGCAGACGGTCAACCGGTACGGAGCGCCCGGCACGACCGCCCCGGACTTCAACGGCGCGATCGGTGTCACCGGCGACGGCGTCGAGGGTGTGGACATCACCGTCCCCGTCTACCAGTTCAGCGAGACGCATTACCTGCCCGACGCGCAGGTGACCAGCGGGTACAAGGCCACATTGTTCGGGCTCACGGGCAAGGTCAACAACGGATCGTGGAAGGGCTTCAACGCGGGCGAGGTGCTGTTCCTCGGGGCGTCCGGCTCGCGCCGCGGCACCAGCGCTGACGCCGATTGGGAGATCACCTTCCGGTTCGCCGCGAGCCCCAACGCCTCGGGTATCTCGGTTGGGCCGATCAGCGGGATCAGCAAGAAGGGCTGGGAGTACCTGTGGGTCCGCTACGCCGACGCGGAGGATGTGGGCTCGCAGGCGATCGTCAAGCGTCCCGTCGCGGCGTATGTCGAGCGGGTGTACGACGAGGGCAACTTCTCGGCGCTGGGGATCTGACGCATGGCAGATGCCTTCCGCAAAGTCCAGACGGGCCAGCCGCTGGTGATCCCCGCGCGGGCGTACAACGCCTTCGTCGACGCCGCGGTGGCCGAGCGCCGGCGCGAGCAGGCCCGGGGCGGTGGCGCTCTATCCGACGCGCTGCCGCGCGGGTTAGTGCTCGTCCGCAACGACTCCGACCAAACCATCGAGCCGTACCACGTGCTCGCGATCTCCGGCGTGCTCGTCGAGCCGGGCGCGGGCGACCAGGAGCGGACGTTCCACAGCCGCACGCCCTTGACCGGGGAGATCGCCACCGAGGACTCGAGCCCGATGTCGTTCGTACTGGCCACCCAGCCGATCGAGCCGGGCGAACTCGGGCGGTGCGTGCTCACCGGCGTCACGCCCGCGCGGGTGTTCATCACCCACGAACTCGACACGACCTGCGATCTTGCGCCAGACGAGACCGTCCTCGCCAGCACACCGATGGGCGGCGTTCCGATCCTCTGGAAGGAGGAAGGCGTCGGCGAGAAGTGGGCGGTGATTGAGATGGGTCGCCCGTCGTCTGGCCGCGTCACCGCGATCCTCGGAGCGGCTCAGCCGATCCCCACCGAGCACAACCGCTGGCGCTACCCGTGGCAGGAGGCCCGCCTCGACGGGAACCCCGGCAGCGAGACCTACCTGCGCTATGTCGCGGTGCCCGACGGACTGTCGTCGCGGCTCGCCAGCGGCGGTGAGGACCCCACGTTGCTGGCCATCAACCGCTTCGAAGCGCACCACATGAACACCGCCGAGCCCGGCTCGGGATTCGAGGGGCTGCTGGGGCTTGGCCCGGTGTGCGAGCTGCCCGGCGTGCTGCCCAACTGCCCGCCCGCTCGCTCGCTCAAGCCCAAGCTGGTCCCTATCCCCGAGGGTGTGTGCGTGCAGCTGAACTGCGAGCGCAACACGCGAGGCCGACCGGTCTGGGTCTTCGAGGCCATGACATTGATGGAACTGTCCGACCCCGCCGACGGCGACCGGAAGTTCAACCTGTTCGTGGAGGGCCCGGGATGAACGCCGCCACGAGCGATCTCGACATCCGGCGCGAGCACGAACGGGCAAAGTACCTCGAGTTGGCCGCACGCCCCGGCTCGATGTACGGCTCGACCAACCACGGGCGGCACGCGCTGCCGATCGTTCGTGCGTGGAAGCCGCGCTTCGTGGTCGACTTTGGCTGCGGGCGCAACGACTTCATCCGCGGCCTCCGCCGTCTCGGCATCGACGGGCTGGGCGTCGACTTTGTCTTCGATGACGCCGACCTCGTCAAACCCATGCACGCGACGGGCATCGTCGAGGGCGTGGCTGACGTGGTCACCTGCTTCGACGCGCTCGAGCACCTGCTACCCGAGGATGTGGACCCGGTGCTCGGCGAGATGCGCCGCGTTGCGCGACCCCGGGGCTGGTTCTGCTTCTCGGTGAGCACCCGTCCGAGCCGCATCACCGCCCTGGGCGAGAATCTGCATCCGACCGTCCGCCCCATCGCCTGGTGGCTCGAACGCATCGGGCGCGTGGGCGCGGTCACCGATCGCAAGGCTGCTGGCCGCTACATCGTCGGGAGGTTCCACCGCTGATGCGCGAGAACCAGTCGGACATCGCGGCATTGCAGGCCGGGCTGAAATCACGCAAGCCCGCCAGGGACGGGCTGCGCCTCTACACCGCCGACTTCGACTCGGTGTCGCTCGCCCGGTTCTATCGCGGGCGATCCGCGTTCCTGATCCTCTCCGGCCCGTCGCTCAATCAGGTGGACCTGTCTCTACTCGATCGCCGCGGCATCGTCACAATGGGCGTCAACAACTCGTGGACGGTCCACCGCCCCACGCTCTGGACCTGCGTCGATGACCCGGGTCGGTTCATCGACACCGGCTGGAAAGACCCGGGCATCCTCAAGATCGTGCCGACCTGCATGTGGGCCAAGCGCCTGCGCATCCAAGTGGCCGACGGCACCATGCGCGACAGCGCGTTCAAGGTCCACCAGATGCCAGGCGTGCTGTTCTTCCGCCGCGCCGACCACTTCGACCACGAGCGATTCCTGACCGGCGACTCGATCCCGTGGGGCAATGACGGCAAGACCGCGGACTCGCTGGGCATCGTCGGCAAGCGCAGTGTGATGCTTGTCGCCCTGCGTCTGCTGCACTACCTCGGTTTCGGCACCGTCTATCTGTTGGGGTGTGACTTCAAGATGGCCGCCGACCGGCGCTACGCCTTCGACGAGAACCGCTCGAAGAACGCCATCCGCCACAATAACGTGCTCTACGACTCGCTGGCCCGGCGCTTCGAGGCGTTGCGCCCGCACTTCGAGCAGCACAAGTTCCGCGTGGTCAACTGCTCGCCCGAAAGTGAGCTCGGCGTATTCGAGCGGATGGCCTACGAGGACGCGATCGCCGCCGCAAGCGCCGAGTGCTCCAAGCCCGTGAGTTCGCAGGGTTGGTACGAGGCGAATGCCGTGCCCGAAGAGCAGCCCGCCAAGGAGGCCGCACCATGAGCGACGGCCCGACCCGATACTACCTCTATATCCCCGTCTGGGCGACGGGCACGCCGCCCGACGGCGGTGGGTCGAGCCAGTACTCGTCGGGCTCGGGCTCCGCGCCCAGCGAGACGCCCTCGTCCACGCCTTCGTCGTCGCCGTCGAGCTACTCGACGACCGGCGATGTGATCTACACCACCGGCCCGAGCGGCACGCCGACGCTCACGACCTACACGACCGACGCGTTCACCAGCGACAGCGGCACGCCGAGCAGCTCACCGAGCGGGTCCACAGAGGTGAGCAGCCCAAGCGGGTCAACGAGTGGGTCGGGCGGATCGTCCATCAGCGGGTCGAGCAGCGGGTCGGCTGGCAGTTCCGGGGTCAGTTCGGGAGCCAGCAGCGGTGCGTCCTCGGGCGGATCCTCGGGCGTTGGCTCGAGCGGAGGCGGCTCCTCGGGTGGAGGCTCCTCCGGCGGAGGTTCGTCGGGCGGCGGATCGGGCACGACTGCCGGTTCCAGCTCCCCGTCATCGTCCAGCAGTTCATCCGGCAGCGCCTCCAGCGGCGGCTCATCCGGTGTTTCCACCGGGTCCAGCAGCGGCAACTGCCTGCTGTTCGGCACGCTCGTGTGCCTCGCCGACGGCCGCCTGACGCCGATCGAGAACCTCAAACCCGGCGATCTGGTCGCGTCCATCCGCGTGCCCGGCCTGGCCGTCGATGTGCCCTACCGCGCTCAGTACGAATGGCTCTCGCGCCACGGCCCGCACGGTGCCGATCGCGTCGGGGCCCGCGTCGCCAGCGTTACCCTCGGCGAGCACACGGGCTTCGTGCTCATCAACCGGCGCATCAAGGCGACGCCCGAGCATCCGATCATGATCCGCCGCGGCGACGAATGGGGGTTCGCGTCGGCTGAGTTCGTCCAGCCCGGCGATACCCTGATCGATGAGCAGATGAACGAGGAAGAGGTCGTGTCGGTCGTCCGAATCGACGCACCCGCCCGAACCGTGGCCATCCACATCCCCGGCACCAACACCCTGCTGGCCGAGGGGGTCTGGGTCCACAACGACCTGCCCGCGACGGCCAGCAGTTCCGGCAGCGGTTCGGCCTCCGGGTCAGGCTCGAGCAGCGGCTCCGGCTCGTCGGGCTCAGGCTCGAGCAGCGCCTCGTCCAGCAAATCGAGCGGCTCGTCGTCCTTCTCCTCATCCGGCTCCTCCAGCGGGTCCAGCGGGGCGTCCAGCAGCGGCCCGGAAACCTCGGCCAGTGGCGGCAGCCACACCAATGTCACCCAGATCAGCCACTCGGGAAGCACTGTGGAGGGGTAGGCCCGGCCAAGCGGCGGACACCAGTGAGAACCCGAGGTCAGCCCGGGCGGGAGCAGCACGCATCGACCGCCAGCAACGGCTATCCTGAGGTTCCATGTCTGGAACCCGTCAGGGCCACCCGCCGCCCCCGGCCAGCCCGCCGGAGGTGATGACCATCGACGAGCTTGCAGCCTACCTGCAGGTCTCGAAGTCGTCGCTCTACAAACTCGCCCAGGACGGGAAGATCCCCGGCCAGAAGGTCGGGCGGCACTGGAGGTTCCACCGAGCGACGATCGACCGCTGGCTGGCCTGCAGGAGCGAGAGGGAGGGCCAGCCGTGAGCACGCCCTACCACGCCAAGTACTTTGCCCATGAGCTAACCCGGCAGGCGTCTGGCGTGGATCCGGACCGTCTGTCCAGAGCCCTCTTCGACGCGCAGGTCGATCTGAATCCGCATCAGATCGACGCTGCATTGTTTGCATTGCGGTCGCCGGTGTCCGGAGGGGCCATCCTCGCGGACGAGGTGGGGCTTGGGAAGACAATCGAGGCCGGACTCGCGCTTTGCCAGCTCTGGGCGGAGCGTAAGCGGCGTCTGCTCGTCGTGTGCCCTGCTTCCATTCGGAAACAGTGGGCACTCGAACTCGAGGAGAAATTCAATCTCCCAACGCAACTGCTCGACGGCAAGACCTATCGCAACGCGGTGAACTCGGGTGACTCCAATCCGCTGGAAGCGGATGGAGTTGTCATCATGTCTATCAATTTCGCGGCGCGCATGACTGAGCACATCCGGCTTATCAACTGGAATCTCGCTGTCATCGACGAGGCGCACAAACTCCGCAACTGCTACCGTGAGAGCAACAAGCAGGGGCAGGCCATCCGCACCGCCCTGCGAGACACACACACTGTGCTTCTGACTGCGACGCCCTTGCAGAACACGCTTCTGGAGCTCTACGGCCTGAGCACGCTTGTCGACGAGTACTTCTTCTCGGATGCGCCGACATTCCGGACGATGTACATGGGGGCCGATGCTGATCTCGCAGATCTTCGTGATCGCCTGTCCAGGATCTGCTCTCGGACGCTCCGCAAGCAGGTTCAGGAGTACGTCAACTACACCGCCCGAAAGTGCCGCACATTCGAGTTCGAGCCGTCTCCCGAAGAAGACGAGCTGTATCGGCGCGTGTCTGACCTGCTCATGCGCGAGGACACCTATGCCGTCCCGAGCGAGCAGAAGCATCTCCTCGCGCTCATCGGGCGCAAACTGCTCGCCTCTTCGACTCGTGCCGTGGCGGGAACGCTCGATACCTTGCGAGCGAGACTCGAAGCTCTCCGTGACGATGCCTTGAAACACGACTCGCCGCTCCGGCTTGTGGATGATGTTGATGACGAGTATCTCCAGGAATTACTCGACGAGTTCGAGTCGGATGAGGATGAACCGCCCTCGGCTGACCAAGCGGGCGATGGAGTCCGGACCATCGACCGGCAGAAGCTGCTCGCGGAGATCGATGAGATCACACGTCTTGCCGACATCGCTCGCGGCATCCCGGTTGACCAGAAGACCAAGCGTCTGCTCGACGCGCTCGACTCCGGGTTTGCCGCGATGAAGGAGCAGGGTGCCTCACGAAAGGCCCTGATCTTCACCGAGTCCCGTCGAACACAGAACTACCTGCGCGATTTCCTCGAAGCCAACGGGTACGCAGGCAAGGTGCTTACCTACAGCGGCGGCTCGGCAAAGGACGCCAAAGAGGTCCACGACCGCTGGGTCGCTGAGAATCCGGCCCGAGCGTCGGGCTCGCGAGCGATCGACACGCGGCATGCAATTGTGGACGCCTTCGAGCAGCACGCCGAGATCATGATCGCGACCGAGGCGGGCTCGGAAGGCATCAACCTCCAGTTCTGCTCGCTCGTCATCAACTACGACCTGCCTTGGAACCCGCAGCGGATCGAGCAGCGCATCGGTCGCTGCCACCGGTACGGCCAGAAGCACGATGTGGTTGTCATCAACTTCCTCAACGAGAAGAACAAGGCGGACCAGCGAGTCTATGAGCTGCTCAGCCGCAAATTCACACTCTTCGAGGGCGTCTTCGGAGCGTCCGACGAAGTGCTCGGCGCACTCGAAAGCGGGATCGATTTCGAGCGCAAGGTGCTCGACATCTACCAGTCCTGCCGCAGCCCGGAGGAGATCGAGGACGCGTTCGACGCTCTTCGAGACTCGCTGGAGGGTGAGATCAACGAGAAGATGCTCGACACCCGCCGCAAGCTCATGGAGCACTTCGATCAGGAGGTGCATGACCGGCTCAAGGTGCGGCTCGAACAAACCCAGATTGTCCTCGATCGCTTCAGTCGTCGGTTCTGGGCGCTCACCCGGTTCGTCCTCGACGACCACGCCCGGTTCGACGACGAGCACCTGGCGTTCCAGCTGGTGGACCCGCCCGGACCCGCGTTCGACCAAGGCCGCTACGTGCTGATCTCTCGGCACGCCCCCGGTGGTCGCACCGATGGTGACGCGGGCCGGCTCTACCGCACCAGCACGCCGCTCGGTGAGTTCGTGCTCGATCAGGGCAAGACCTGCTCGACACCGGTCGCCGAGGTCGTGTTCGATTCCGGCTCCCTGGCCGCACGCGTCTCCGATGTGGAGCGACTGCGATACCGCGCCGGCTGGCTCCGGCTCAACCGGCTCGAAGTTCAGTCGCTCGAAGCGGTCGAGCATGTGCTCTTCTCCGCCTTCGACGACGCGAGCGAGTCGATCGACCAGGAAGCCTGTGAGAAGCTCTTCGAGTGCAGATCTTCCGTGACGCCGATTGATGATCCGGACGACGCAGCCATAGCCCGCCTCGACGCCGAATCCGACCGACACATCGCCGCCGTGATTCATCGCGAGGGCGAAGCCAACAACCAGCACTTCAAGGAAGCCCAGGAGAAGCTGGAACGCTGGGCAGAGGACATGGAAGCCGCTGCCGAGGCCGAGCTGCACCGCACCAAGGAGCAGATGAAGGTGCTCCGCCGTCAGGCTCGGCAGGCGGCGACCCTCACCGAGCAGAAAGAGATCCAAGACAAGCTCAAGAAGCTCGACCAGCAGCAGCGCCGCCAGCGTCAGCAGATCTTCGCCCGCCTCGACGAGATCTCGACCAAGCGCGACGCCCTGATAGACGAGCTGGAAGCCCGCCTGGCCCAGAAGACCGAACGCGAGACCCTTTTCACCATCCGCTGGCGAGTCGTTTGACCCCCACACAGCCGGAGCCCGTGACCGCATGAGCGACAAGTTTGACCGCCTCGTCAGCCTCCTCCGCGAGCTCTTCCAGCTCGACCAGCCCGACCTGGACTTCGGGCTCTATCGCATCATGCACGCTAAGTCAGGCGAAGTGACGCAGTTCCTGGAGAAGGACCTGCTCCCCCAGGTCAAGAAGGCCTTCGAGCAGTACCAGCCGGCGGACAAGGCCGCGATCAAGAAGAAGCTCGACCAGGCCGTCGCCGCCGCCGAGAGCCTCTGCGTCGATCCCGACACCAACGAGAAGGTGCTCCAGCTCCGGGCCGAGCTCGCCGAGGGTGCGGATCTCGAAGCGATGGAGAGCGATGTCTACGACCACCTGTACTCGTTCTTCCGTCGGTACTACTCCGAGGGTGACTTCCTCGCCAAGCGGGTCTACAAGCCGGGCGTCTACGCCGTGCCCTACGAGGGCGAAGAGGTCGTGCTGCACTGGGCCAACAAGGACCAGTACTACATCAAGACCAGCGAGTACCTGCGCGACTACGCCTTCCGCCTCAAGCCCGGCGCGGGCGACGCCGGGGGCGACCCGATGCGGGTCCACTTCCGCCTCCTCGCCGCGGCCGAGGGTGAGCACGGCAACAACAAGGCCGCCGAGGGCAAGGACCGCGTCTTCATCCTCGCGCCGACGGGGGAATCTGGGCACGACTTCCTGAGCGTCGAGATTGTCGACGGCCGCGAGGAACTCGTCATCGGCTTCGAGTACCGCCCGGCCACGATGGACGACTGGACCGACGAGGCCAAGGCACAGGTCACAGCGAAGCAAGCGAAGAAGCCGCCCAAACAGGATTCGCTGACGAAGATCGCGGTCAAGGCCGTGCTCGCGACTACAGGCGTCCCGTTTGCTGGTTGGATCAGCGAGCTGTCCAAGCCGCACACCAAGATCAACGGCGAGACGGCTGAGCACTCTTGTCTGGAAGGTCATCTGAATCGATACACCAAGCGGCACCAGTTCGACTACTTCATCCACAAGGACTTGGGCGGCTTCCTCCGTCGCGAGCTCGACTTCTACATCAAGAACGAGGTCATGCACCTCGACGATGTACAGAACGAGGACGCCCCGAAGGTCGAGCAGTACATCTCAAAGATCAAGGTGATCCGCACAATCGCGGGCAAGGTGATCGACTTCCTGCACCAACTGGAGGAGTTCCAGCGGAAGCTGTGGCTCAAGAAGAAGTTCGTCACCGAGACCTTCTACTGCATCCGGCTCGGCGTGATCCCCGAGGAGTTCTACGCAGAACTCGCCGCGAATCAGGCGCAGCACGACGAGTGGATGGATCTCTGCGCCATCAACAGAATCAAGGGTGATCTGACGACACCGGGCTACTCAAAGAAGCTGAAGGTGGAGTTCCTCAAGGCCCAGCCGACCCTCATGGTCGATACCCGGCACTTCGAGCCCGCGTTTGTCGCTCGCTTGGTGGAAGCAATGGGTGATCTCGATGCCCAGATCGACGGCGTTCTGGTCCACAGCGAGAACCTTCAGGCCTTGCGCGTGATGCAGGCCCGCTACGGAGGGCAGGCCAAGTGCATCTACATTGACCCGCCGTACAACACGGGCTCGGACGACTTCGTCTACAAGGATGGATACCCGCGGTCCACTTGGGGGGCGATGATCCGCGATCGCCTTGAAGCCGGTCTTGCCTTCGCATCACAGGATGCCGGTTTCTTCGCGTCGATCGACGAGAACGAGCAGCCGAACCTGCGGCAGTACATGAACCTCGTGTTCGGCGAGAGCAACTTCGTGGCAGACATGGTGTGGGCAGCCGGGCGAAAGAATGACTCGCGACTGGTGTCAGTCTCGCACGAGTACATCGTCGCCTACGCGAGAGACCGGGAATACCTCAAGGCAAACAAGACGGAATGGCGGCAGCGTAAGAAGGGCCTCGACGACATCTACGCCCGCTACGAGAAGCTGAAGAAGCAGCACGGCACCGACTACGCACAGATGACGCTTGGAATGAAGAAGTGGTACCGGAGCCTGCCGGACAGCCACCCAGCGAAGGCGCACAAGCACTACTGCCATGTGGACAGACGTGGAATCTACTTCCCCGACAACATCTCTTGGCCCGGTGGTGGTGGGCCCAAGTACGAAGTGCGGCATCCTGTCACGAAGCGACCTGTGAAGGTCCCGTCCCGTGGATGGATGACTTCCGATCCCGAGAAGATGAAGCAGTGGATCAAAGACGAGTTGGTTCACTTCGGAGAGGATGAGACGGCGGTTCCCTGCATCAAGTCATACTTGAAAGACCGCGAGTATCAAGCGCCGTACAGCGTCTTCTACAAGGACGGACGGGCAGCCACAAAGCGCCTCCGGCAGGTGCTCGGATCGGATGACTTCGGATACCCGAAGGACGAGACCGTAATCGCCGAGCTTGTTGAGATGATCACTAGCAAGGACGATTTGGTACTGGACTATTTCGCCGGTTCCGGCACGACGGCCCACGCGGTAATCAATCAAAACCGGGAAGATGGTGTTCCGCGCCGATTCATCCTCGTAGAGATGGGGGCGTACTTTGACCGCGTCGTGATCAAGCGGTGCAAGCGGATCATCTTCACGCCAGAGTGGAAGAAGGGGCAGCCTACTCGGCCCGCCACTCAGAAGGAAGCGGATCGATCCCCTCGCATCCTCAAGTGTGTTCGGCTTGAAGGATACGAAGAGTCGCTGGGAAACCTGCAGCTCGACCGGACCACAGATCACGAGTCAGTCTTTGCATCACCTAGTGCTGCGGGGCTCGCCGAACAGTACATGCTCCAGTACATGCTGAATACGGAGTCCCGCGGGAGCATGTCTCTGCTCAACGTCCAGGCGTTCGTTGACCCGACTGGATACACGCTCAAGGTCAAAGCTCCGGGATCAAACGACAGCCGTGATATCGCGGTGGATCTGCCTGAGACTTTCAACTGGCTGCTCGGGCTCCGAGTGGGTGGAGTTTCAGTGCCCAAGTCCTTCGCTGCGAACTTCACCCACGACAAAGAGGGTCGCCTCGCCATCAAAGGCCGAATCAAGGAAGGCCCCGACGGCCCCTGGTGGTTCCGCACCGTCACTGGCACGACACCCGACGGGAAGCGTGCCCTCATCATCTGGCGGAAGCGGCCCGGCGGCGACGAGCCTGAGGGCATCGAGCAGGACAACGCCGTGCTCGACGCTTGGTTCCGTACGCAGGGCTACTCGACCACGGACAGCGAGTTCGACATCGTCTGGGTCAATGGTGACAACAACCTCGCCAACCTCCGCCAGGACGACACGCCCGACGACGGGCTCGGCGAGACCGGCTGGAAGGTGCGGATCATCGAGCAGGACTTCCACCGCCTGATGTTCGATACATCCGATGTGCCGGGAGGGGCGTGAGATGGCCCGGCGTCCGCGTGCTCCGCAACCCCAACCGTTTCACACCCGGCTGGTGCTCAACCAGTGGGCGTGGGGCCTCTTCGGCCTCGACACCGTTCACGGGTATGTCGAGTTCGAGGGCAAGCGCCGGCCGGTGCTGGATGTCTTCAAGCAGAAGTTCCAGATCAACGCCGGCACGGCCGAGGGGCTCGTCCCCGACGACAACAGCCACTTCTTCCTGCACTCGCTCCTCAACCGCCCCGAGCCCGTGCCCGGGCTGACCGAGGACGAGCTGCGGCAGTACGACCAGAACATCGTCCGCCACACCATGCGGCTCAATGAGCCCCGCGAGAAGCCGGGCATGGAGCCGATCCGCTGGAAGTACTTCCAGTGGCTGACGCTTCTGTTCACCGAGATCTACCTCGACCGATTCTTCCGTGACCCGGAGGCCTTGCGGGACGAGCTGAACGCCCACATTGACCGCTACAACGGCGAGCGCCACGATGTGGACGCGATCGAGCGGTTCGATGAAGCGGGCGACGCACGCGTGCAGCTCAACAAGCTGGCATTCTGGAGCGCCACGGGCTCCGGCAAGACGCTGATGATGCACATGCATCTGTTCCAGTATCAGCACTATGTGAAGCACCACGCGCGGGAGCGTGATCTGAATCGAGTCATCCTGCTCACCCCTAATGAGGGGCTAAGCCGTCAGCATCTGGAGGAGTTCCAGGCGGCAGGTATCCCGGCGGAGATCTTCGACAAAGACGGCCGTGGGCTGTTCGCGGGTAGATCGGTTGAAATTCTTGAGATTACCAAGCTCGTCGAAGAGGGCAAGCAGAAGACGATATCCGTTGACTCGTTTGAGGCGAACAACCTTGTGCTGATCGACGAGGGCCACCGCGGAGCGAGTGGTGGTGATGATGGTCCGTGGATGAAGTTCCGGGAGCGGCTTTGCGAGAAGGGCTTCTCGTTTGAGTATTCGGCGACCTTCGGCCAGGCCGTGAAGGGTAAATCGACGCTTCAAAACCTGTATGCGAAGGCAACGCTGTTCGACTATTCGTACCGGTTCTTCTACGGCGATGGGTACGGCAAGGACTACCACATCCTCAACCTCGACGAGGACACCGAGCGTCATAAGCTTGAGCCGTACCTGACGGCGTGCCTGCTCGCGTTCTTCGAACAGCAGCGACTGCACCGGGTGACCGGCGAACCGCTGAAGCCGTTCAATATCGCCAAGCCGCTACTGATCTTCGTGGGCAGCAGCGTGAACGCCGTGCGGACGCAGAATCGCCGCGAGGTCTCCGACGTCACAGAGGTGTTGCTCGTTCTCGCGTCGTTTCTCGCCAACCCCGACGAGTCAGCGCGGCGGATCGAGGAAACGCTGGAGACGGGCTTGGTGTCTGCGGAAGGGCGGAACATCTTCACCGGTCTTTTCCGGCATCTCCGCCGAACTGGGCTGTCTGGCCGCGCGTTGTACCGAGAGATGCTGGTCTCCCTCTTCAACGCCGAGGGCGGCGGGGCGTTGCACGTCGACTACCTAAAGGGCCAGGACGGAGAGATCGCGCTTCGCGTCGGCGACAACGATCCCTTCGCCGTGATCAATGTCGGCGACGCGAAGAAGCTCGCTGATCTCTGCGGCACCTACGAGGAGCTTCATGTCCACGAGTCGGAGTTCGGCGAGTCGCTGTTCGGCGGACTTAATGAAGCCGAAAGCCGCGTCCACATGCTGATCGGCTCGAAGAAGTTCACCGAGGGCTGGAACAGCTGGCGCGTCAGTACGATGGGCCTCATGAACATCGGCAGCACCGAGGGCTCGCAGATCATCCAGCTCTTCGGCCGCGGCGTTCGCCTGAAGGGATGGCAGAACTGCCTGAGGCGTAGCAGCCACGCCGACCTGCCGACCGGGATGCGGAGGCCGGACGATCTGGGCTTGCTGGAGACGCTGAACGTGTTCGGCGTCAAGGCCGACTACATGGCCGAGTTCAAGAAGTACCTCGAAGAGGAGGGGCTGCCGCCGAACGAGCAGCCGCATGAGATCCTGCTCCCGGTGCTGAAGACGACGTGGTCCAAGCCGCTCAAGACGCTAAAGCTCAAGGAGAAGATCAACGGCGTCAGCACGCGCTTTGGAGACCCGTTTAAGCGGTTCGGTCCAATCCCAACGCTCCAGGCACCGTCCGGGGACCCGATGTCGCGCGAGCGATACCTGTTCGATCACCACGTCAGCCTCAACTGGTATCCCAAGGTCAAGGCTCAACGAGCGAGGGAGATTGAAGTCGACGACAATCACGCCGAGTTGAACAGCGCCAAGCTAACCAAGGAGCATGTCGCGCTGCTCGATCTCGATGCGATTTACTTCGAGTTGCTGCGGTTCAAGGCCGAGCGGGGCTGGAACAACCTGAACATCACCCGCGGCAACATCAGTGATCTTCTGGCTAACAGCGACTGGTACGAACTTCAGATCCCTGCCAGCGAGATGGCGTTCGATTCGTTCGAGCGGGTTCGTCTCTGGCAGGAGATCGCGATCTCCTTGCTGAAGAAGTACTGCGAGCGGTACTACACCTTCCGCAAGAGGGAGTGGGAACTGCCGCACCTCGAATTCCAACTGCTCTCCCCGGACGATCCGAACTTCGCTGGTTACTCCGACGGCGACGAAGAGCACTTCTACCGGGTGCTCGTTGATCAGTCCCGAAATGACATCATTGCGGATATCGAGCGTCTCAAAGAAGCCATCGAGTCCAAGGACCTGGCCAAGGTGCAGTTCGGCCCCGTTTCAGCAATGTGGTTTGATCGACACCTATACGAACCGCTGCTCCACCTGTCCGGAGGCGGAGAGGTCGTCATCAAGCCGATCAGCCTGAACGCAGGCGAGCGCCGATTCGTCGAGAGCCTACGGCAGTACTGGACACGGCATCGCGAAGAGCACGAAGGCAAGGAGCTGTATCTGCTCCGGAACCGCAGCCAGGGCGGCGGCGTCGGCTTCTTTGAGGCAGGGAACTTCCACCCAGACTTCATGCTGTGGGCCGCAGAAGGCGACCGGCAGCGGATCGTGTTTATCGACCCGAAGGGGCTGCTCAACATCGGCCCGGAAGACCCCAAGGTCCGCTTCTGCGAGACCATCAAGGAGATCGAGGGTCGGTTGGCGGACGAGGCCGTGACCCTCGACTCGTTCATCATCTCGACGACGCCGGCTCCTCTGGTTCGCAGCAGGTGGGGCAAGACGGCGGAGTGGCTGGCTGAGCGGCACATTCTGTTCCCCGACGGCGATTCAGGTTTTGTGAGCGAGTTGCTGGGGCCGCGGTCATCGCGGGCCAGATGAAACCACCGGCTGCTCCAGTTTGATTTCAGGCGTCGGGTGATGCGGGGCCCCATTGCCGGGCGATGTTCGGCGTGCTAGAATGTAAAGACAGACGCGGAAGGCGTCCGATCTGTAAAGTGTCCTAGACAGGAGAGACGCCATGAACCCAAGACCAGGCCGAGGCATGGGACCGACCCTCGGGGAGAAACTGAAGCAGTCAAGGCAGGCGGTGGGGCTGTCCACCCGCGGTGTCGCGGAGAAGATCAAGGGTATCGCGGGGGTTTCGCACGCCACGATTGCCAACTACGAGAAGGACGCGAGCCAGCCGCCTGTGGATGTCCTCGCCGCGATGGCGAGCGTGTACGAGCGGCCGATCAACTGGTTCCTCGGCGACGGGCCCATGCTCCGCGGTGTGCGGTACCGCAACCTGAAGTCAAAGGTGGGAGTCCGCGCTAGGCAGCAGGTCGAGGGCGAGGTGCAGCGCTGGCTCGACGCGTATGTCGCGATCGAGCGGCACTTGGACATGCCGCTCGATCGGGAGAAAGGTGCTCCGGACTCCAAACTCGCGCGCTTCCAGGCCAATCCGGACGAGCAGCCACACGATACAGCGACACGCCTTCGACGCGAGGCTCTGGGCTTGGACGACGACGCGCCGGTCGTGAGCGTGATCGACATTCTCGAGCAGTCGGGTGTCCGCACTCTGGAGATGAACACCGACCTCGCGATCGATGGGATGGCCGCGGCGCTTGGGGAGGAGCATGTTGTCGTACTGTCCCACGAATCGTCGGCGGACCGTGCTCGCCTCACGGCGGCGCACGAGTTGGGTCATGTGATCCGCGGCGACTGCACGGATGGTCAGGAGTCAAAGGCGGAAGAGCGGGCGGCCTTCGAGTTTGCATCCCACCTGCTGCTGACCTCCAAGATGCTCGCCGCCGCGTTCAAGCGGAAGTCAGTCGTGGACCTCGTCCGCTTCAAGGAGCGGTACGGCATTTCGCTGGCGGCGATGGTGTACCGAGCCCAGGAGGAAGGCGTCATCCGGGAGGACGAGGCCAAGCGGCTCTGGATCGCGTTCGCGCAGCGCGGCTGGAAGACAAGGGAGCCAGGTCGGGTGATGGCCGATCGGCCGAACCGGTTCGAGTCGCTGATTGCTCACGCGGTAGAGGAGCGGAAGCTGACATTCAAGGCACTAGCAGACATCGGCGGTGTGCGAGAGCACGAGCTCAGGCACCGCCTCGACATGGCGTTGAACGCCGAGGAGGTTCATGAAGACGAAGACGAGACGACGGCAGGACATCGGCTGCGGCTGGTGCGGTGAGCAAAAAAGGAACGAGCCGCCGGGTGGCGGCTCGCTGGGTAACTCCCTAGGCCGGAAGAGTTGGCGCTCTGGTCTCCGGCAGGAAGGACAGTCTACGTGAGGAAGCCTCGAAAGTCGATCCGGCTCTCGCCGGACGAGGACAGTCTGCTCCGGATGCTTCATCGGCAATCCGGGATCCCCGATGGACAATTTCCGCAGAGGCCGCGTTTCTGGCGTCGGTTCACCGATGTCTGGAACGAGGCGACCGACCGCAGCGACTCTCCCGAGGAGATCCTGCACTACATCATGACCCGGCGAAAGCGACCTCGCGGTCGCCCGGGTCGCTGGGAACCCTTCGGGGACGACTACCAGCGCCTGCGCTCCCCGGAGCCCGATGTGCTCTCTACTGAGCACTGGGCGGTCGTGGACGAGCTGTATGTCGAGATCGGCATCTCGGCGGACGCCCTGCTCGTCGACACCGCCGCGAGGTCGGACTTTCTGACCCGCTTCATCGCACGCACCGGTGAGCACATTCCCGACCTCTTCTTCATCGCCGCGCTCGTGGCGAGGCGCAAGGGCGGGATGTTGCCCAAGACCGGTCGCGGTCCCGACGAGGGTGGCGAGGACATCGGATTCCGCGACATCGACATGGTGGGCTGATCCAGCCGCCGAACATCATGCCGTTCGCGTAGGTGGACGGTATGACTTCCAACTCGTTCATGAGGGTGCCCGAGCAACATGCCCGTCGGCGTGGTTGTGTTGTGCGCCGGAGGACAAGCACGCATGCCCCAGTACTCGCCCAAGAAGATCATCCGGAGCATCTCCAAGCCACTGCTGAAGCGGTACTTCGACGACCGCGGGTTGCTTGGTGGCTTCGACTGGGCCGAGTACGAGTCGGGCGATCCCGACCCGATCATGGAGGCGATTGAAGGCCTTGCCGCGACGGATCAGACCGCTGTTGACACAGACCTGTTCACGGTGAGCGAGCTCGCGACCGATGGTGGGTCCAGACTGATCTACGAGGAGGCCACCTTCTGGAAGCGTCCCTGGGCCGAAGAGTTGGCAGCGATGGCCAACGACTACGAGCGGGCGCTCCTGGCAATCGCTGAGGACCGCGAACTTGTTGAGACCGCCTTCGCGTTTAACGAGATCGACCGCTTCGCGGAGAGCAAGAGGCGGCGATGGATAGTTGGCAAACGCCTGCAGGTTACAGACGATGAGCAACATCGGGACAGGCTCAAGAAGGCGTTGCGTGCGATCTTCAAGGAGGAGGGGCGTGGCGCAAGGTGTCACATCGAGACGCTCGACCGTCGCGATCCTGAGCGGTTCTGTTGCTTCGCGTACCCTGAGGACTACCCCAAGACCGACCTGGGCTACGACGACCAGGACCGGTTCAGCCGGCACACACGCCGGACTGCCAATGAGATCGTCTTCATCTACGAGCCCGAAGGGGGCCAATTGGAGTTGGTCGCCGGCGGGGATCAGAAGCGGAGGAACAGAATCGCCGAGGCGTTCTGCAAGAACATCCTCGGGCTGAACGCGCTTCCCGACCCGCGAGCCAATCCGCCGTACAACCTCGATGTGCTCAAACGAGGTGACTTCGCGTTCCGGACCGAGGCGGAGGACAACATTGAGACCGTCGAGTTGCGACTCCTGCGGTTTGACCTGCCAGGGAAGGGGTATCGTCGCCTTGTACTCTCTGGCCGTCCGACGCCGGAAGTGCCGAATGTCCTCCGCTCGATGATTGAGGAGGCCATCGACAAGACGCGGCTTCCGCTCTCCGAGCTGCAGGTGTCACAAGGAAAGCTCTCCTTCAAGTTCCGTGGTCAGAACGGGAGGCGTGGCAAGACCCTGACATTCGAGGTCACCTATCCCGACAAGTGCAACCTGAAGGACAACGGCTACGACATGGTGGCGCGGAAGTACCTGAAGAAGTGGGGCATCGCCAGTGGTTGACGAATTCGGTAAACTGCTGGTTCGCGCGGAGCACCTTCGAGACGGCATCTTCACCCCACAAGACGCCCGGGCATTGTCGCGCGAGCGGCTGGTGGAGTTCGAAGCTCTCGGAATTCTCGCTCCGGGTGGGCATGCGGACGAGATCACCTACGACGGATGTGATCACGAGTGCGCCGTGCCCAACTCGGGGTTCGAGAAGCACCCCGACGATCCCGACCGGTTGATCTGCGTCCATCGCTGCTTCAACGGCTGCGGCCGAGTCATCTTCCAGCCGCAGGACTTCGAGCAGTGGGTGTTCAACCTCGTCGGTCTCGCTGCGGCGGTGCGCGATGCCATCGGAGCGTCCGGAACGATCGTCGAGGATGTGCCAGGCCGGATCGTGCTGGTCGGCACCGCTAGCGTTGCTGGCCATGTTGGGGAGGTGTTCCTCGGATACGGTTTGGCCCGCCCGGATGCCGCCACGATCGCGGCTTCAGCAACCCGGCTCGCGGCCTCTGAACACCCCGCGGTTCTCTCGGTCGGGACGAAGCCTGGTGACATCTGGTCGTTGGGAAAGCGGCCCAAGACGGCGGTTCTGGCTGAGCATGCCCACCTGAGCACCAGGGGAATTCTCTTGGATCTCGCGACGGTCTTCCCTGCCCCGGGGATGGTCGAGGTGAAGCCCGACGCTTGGATCACCCCCACGGAGGCGGCGAGGCTGTTGATGAAGGACGTGTCCGGCCTCAAGGACGGAGCGGCCAAAGTCAGGGTGACCCGCGCTGCCGACGCCGAGCTCTTTCGGACGAACGGCAAGTCCGGCCGCGATCGACGGATCGACCGCGACTCGTTCAGCAGTTGGCGGCTCGAGCAGCGAGAGAAAGACCTCGACGAGTATGACCGGATGAACTCGTAGCGCGGTGCGCACCGCGCTCCGCCTCGGAAAGTGCCGCAAAACCTCGCAGAAGCCGCATGGCTTGAAATCCGTAACCCCCGCTGGTATCGTGGCTTACGAGTTTCGGGCACGGGCAAGGTGCCTCTGTCGATCCGGTGGTTGCGGGTTCGAGTCCCGTCCGCCTCGCTTCAAAGACCGCGGTTTCCCGCTGAAAACGGGAGGCCGCGGTTGTCGTTTGGGATGGGTCCAATGACGTGGTCGTCGCGTCGGCGTCGGCGTCGGCGTCGGCATCGCGAGGCGCGGCTCCGTTCCGCGGTGCTTCGTGAATCGCTGCGGTGGCAGTGCCGCCACGCCTGAACGGGCGATGATGCGGGCGCGGCGGGCTTGCAGGTCGTTGATTTCGCGCGTCGGATCTCGCCGCGCCGCCCGCTTGGCCGTGCCGTGTCTGGGCTTGCGCTGCGTGGACGTGGTCTCCGGCTCAATCGCGTCGCGCGGCTCTCCCGGTCCCGCCGAAACCGCGGCGGGTCCGCACGCGGATCGACCCGCGGCGTGCATCGCGGAGCGGACGCATGGGCTGGGTGATGATCGCGGGCCGGGCGACGTGCCTGGCGTGCGGGTACGCCCTTCCGGGACTGGGCGGGCGGGAGCCGCGGCCGAGCCCCGCGGGTCCGCACTCTGATCTGGTTGCCGGCCCCGCCCGCGGCCCGGACCCGGATGAGCCGCGGGCCGGGCGGTGCCCGGAGTGCGGCGAGGCGTTCTCGCTGCGGATGATGGGGGCGAGGGCCGAGCCGCGGCAGGAGCGGGCGGAGACGCTGTGGGCGTGGCCTTGGCTGGCGGCGACGCTGCGGGTGTGGGCGATCGTGGCGCTGGTGCTGGGCGCGGGTGATCGGGCCTGCGGGACCGCGCCCTGATCGCGGTCATGGTCTACAGCTTCGGGCGGGTCTCGGCCGTGATCGGGATGGACGTGGACGATGTGTATCTGCACGGGGCCAGGCGCTGGATCAGGCTGCGCGAGAAGGGCGGCAAGGAGCACGCCGTGCCGCTGCACCACCACGCCGAGGAGTGCCTGCTCGCGTACACGGCCGCGGCGGGGATCGCCGAGGGGCCGCTGTTCCGGGCCACGATCGGCGGCAGGATCACGACCCGGCGGATCGGCCGGCTCGCGGCCTGGGAGATGGCCAAGCGACGCGCCAGGGACGCCGGTCTGCCGCCGGAGACGACCAACCACACGTTCCGGGCCACGGGGATCACGGTCTACCTGGAGAACGGCGGCACGATCGAGAACGCGCGGCTCATCGCCGCGCACGCGTCGATCAGGACGACGCAGGCGTACGACCGACGGGGTGAGAACGTCACTCTCGATGAGATCAGCCGAATCAGACTTTAGTATGGCCGCAACAACGTCTCTGTCCGTTTCATCATGGCAGCGAACCCTCAAGCAGCCAACCACAAACACGATAGAAGCCTCCGGGATCAAGAACCCACTCCGTTGTTCCAGCGTCATCGCCCCGATGAGACTCCCACAACACGCGATACGCGCCCAGAGGGTTCTCGAACTCGGACAGTTCGTCGCGACAGACTACCCCCACGCCGGAGGGAGACGCCAACGTCGGAACCAGCGAAGATCGTGGCCAATCGCGGACGCTTCTGTCCAGATCGTCTCCAGCGGCATTGCAAAACACAACGATCGCCTCACTTGATCCGTCGGCCGCACGATGCACAACTAACACACGATCTGCATTGATGTCCACGATGCTTCCTAACACGCGTCCGATCGGGAAGCTGAGAACTCGACGCGAAACTTGATCGTCGCCCGGCACTGCTACGTCGAGGAGCATCACCTCATCATGCAATTCACCACGGAGCACGACAACAAGCGCCGCATCTCCGATTGGCAACACTTGATTTATCTCTGCGGAGGCTGGCCAATCCACATGTATCGGTGGCGACAACTCTTCGACAAGGGGCCTGTGGGAAATGCTGATGGTCGAGTCGGCGTGCACAACGACCACTGCTTGCTCGTTCGCTGCGATCAACTCCGCACTTTCCGGCAACGCTGTCCAGGATGAGTCGTTGGCACCTGCGTCGATGACGAGATTGCAGACGGGCGATTGTGGGACAGCCACGTCAGTTGCCACCACGAAGCTCCCACCGAGCGGTTCCACGGTTGTCGCCCGGCCAATGCTCCTTCGCACAAATCCACGCTCCCCATCTTTCACCAGCACGAACCACTCAACCCGCCCGTCCGAGTCGCGCTGTCCTCCAGCTAGGATCAGCCCTCGCCCGTCTGCGAGGCACGACGTCACTCGCTCACCCGGATTTAGGGAGTTTTCTATAGCCGCGGCCATGCTCTCCGACGCATGACTGAGCGGCCTCGTTGCTACAGAAAGGAGAGCGTCCGAGGACCAGTCCCGATACCCAACGAGGAACTCCGGCGCGTCCATGCAGAAAGAGCAGAGTGCTGCAACAGCGCCAAGTTGATGGATCAAACGACCCTCCTAGTCCTCTGCGATGCAGACATCGACGTTCTCATGGAACCCGGGCGCTTCGACGCCCTCGGGTGGTTCGGCCTGCACTCCACAGCGTCGCAGCGCAGTGCCGGGAGCCGAATTGCTGTTGCGCCCCGGTGGCGGCAAGAGATGATAGCTGGAGCAACAATCCATCCTTCGGAAGGTCTCTTGAATGCAGGATATCAGCCCTGCAGGATCAGTCGTGAGCGGGAGTAGGTCGATTCTCGACTCATTAGGCTTGCCATAGTCTGGGTGAGACCTCGTGAACGGGGCGCACGCTGTGCGCAACGGCCCTTCCGGTCCGATAGCGGTGCCTGGAGGCGTTTTGTCCCCGCAAGGCGCGGCTAGCACATCTCCACCACTGCCGGACCAGGTGGGTCCCCCTCGGCAAGCCGTGCCGAACAGCTGACCCGGACACTTGGTGTAGATGTAACAGTGGTTTCGTATGCTCCCGGTGATCGGGTAGCACCGCAGCTCGACGCGTTCCGGGTTAGGGCACACCGCTCCCGGATATGTGGGAGTGTAGGGGGCAGGTGTCGGTTTAGGCGACGTGGGTGGAACGCTCGTTCCGGTCTCCACGTGACGCGAATCTCCTGAAGATGCGCCGCACGTCGAATTCGCACAGAGCCCGGATTCGTCCGCAAACCTCACCGGGTTCGCATCCGCATAGGAATACAATGTGGCTTGTGATTGGTACCCCGCCGGATCCCTCTGCACCCACCTCCCCAGCCCCGAGTGCATCACCCGGTGCCGGACGTGGTACATCGTCCCATGCCCGCCCCCAGCGGCCCCGGTCGCCGGCTCGTGGACGTACCCGGCGTAGCCGAGGATGTTCTCGCGGTTGCTCAGCACGCCGCGGCCCCACGACCCGCTGGCGGCGCCGTGGTCGGCCAGGTACGCGGTGTGGTCGGCCGCGTCGACGTCCCCGTCGCGGTCCCAGTCGGCTCGCCAGTCGGTGGC
This sequence comes from Phycisphaerales bacterium, assembly GCA_041401985.1. Lineage (GTDB taxonomy): Bacteria > Planctomycetota > Phycisphaerae > Phycisphaerales > UBA1924 > JACKHA01. The sequence continues at coordinate 6,646 of JAWKTE010000004.1, read as the reverse complement.
CGCGTACAGAGCCAGGTACACGCTGTAGTCGCTGCCGTCGACCACGCCATTGGGCATGCGGTAGCCGGTCACGCCGGACGTGGTGCCGCTGGTGATGTCCGTCGGGTGGGTTCCGAACGGGATGCCGTAGGGGTCGTAGGAGACCCGCTCGAGCAGGTCGCCGTCCTCGGCGGCCAGCGCGACGACATCGGCCCGCCAGTTCTGGAGGACGTAGTCGCGGGTGACCGCGGCCTCGTCCTCGATGTACTCGATCCGGTCGCGGCAGATCACCGGCGCAGTCTACCAGAGATCATCCGGTCGTTCGATGGGCATGTGGCGGGCGAAGCGAGCGGACGCGGCCCCCCTCACCCCACCGCCACCCGCGCCTTCCTCGACTTCCCCGCCGCCTCCACCTCAATATCCGCCGGGTGGTCGTTGAGCGGCCAGCCGGTCCACTCCGCGAAACGCTGGCGCAGGTCCTCGGCGATCTCCGAGGCCGACATGCTCGTGTGCGAGTAGTCCAGCGTCGGCTTGAAGCGGACCCGCGAGCGGCTCGGACGCCACAGGCTCGACCACGCAGGGTCGACCTGCGGCGTGCCGTCGACGATCACCGGCAGCACGCGGGCGCCCGAGCGTTTGATGAGCAGGCCGACGCCGGGCTGGAAGGGCATGAGGTGGAACGACGGGCGCTCGAGGCCGCCCTCGGGGAAGATGCCGATGACGCCGCCGGCGTGGAGGTGGCGGATCGCCTCGCGCGTGCCCATGGAGTCGCGCGTGGTGCGCGAGACGAAGATGACCCTAAGCCACTGCCACAGCCACTCGAGGGCGGGCAGGCGCATGTCCTGGGCCATCATCCAGCGGATGTGGAACGGGGCCGCGGCCTGGATGAGCACCGGGTCGACGCCCGCCGTGTGGTTGGCGATGACGATGATCGGGCCGTCGACCGGGAGGGCGTCCGCCCCGACGCGCGGGATCGCGGCCCGCCCCTGGACCCGCATCGAGTGGACGATCCGGGCGTAGGACACGCCCAGGAGCCAGAACAGGCCGGCGGAGACGTCGTTGCGGATGGGGGCGCGGGTAAGGGCGCGTGCGGCCAAGGCCCAGACACCGAGCAGAAGCAAGACAAGGATGGCAACCGCGATCCATGCGACCATGCGTGGGGTATGTTAGCGATCACAAAGCGGGTTGGGTGGCGGGTGGCGTGTGAAATCGCGCGGATTGCCCTTGGAATGGGGGATTGGACGGGGGAAGAGAAGAGAAAGAAGAGAGGAGAGAGTGGAGAAGGTCAGGCCGACGCGGCTTGGCGGACGGCGTATGATCGGGTATGTCGGACCTGTGGGCTCCCCAGCGTGAGGCGGCGGTCGACGGGGTTCGCCCGCTGGCGGTGCGGATGCGCCCGCGCACGCTGGACGAGGTCGCCGGGCAGAAGCACATCCTGGGCGAGGGCAAACTGCTCCGGCGGATGTTGCTGGCGGATGTGATGACGAGCATCATCCTGCACGGCCCGCCGGGCACGGGCAAGACGAGCCTGGCGGAGGTGATCGCCGGGGTCACGCGTCGCCACTTCGAGCGGGAGAACGCCGCGAGTGTCGGCGTGCAGCGGATCCGCGAGGTCTGCAAGGACGCGGCCCGGCGTCTGGGGGAGCGTCGCCAGCGGACGATCCTGTTCCTCGACGAGATCCACCGCTTCAGCCGCAGCCAGCAGGACGTGCTGCTGGGCGATGTGGAGCGCGGCATCATCACGCTGATCGGGGCCACGACGGAGAACCCGCTGTTCGCGTGCAACTCGGCGCTGGTGAGCCGCAGCACGCTGTTCCGCCTGGAGGCGCTGAGCGAGGACGAGATCGTCGAGGTGCTGCGCCGGGCGATCGGGGACCGCGAGCGGGGGTACGGCGACCTGCCGTTGGAGGTGACCGATGACGCGCTCCGGGTGTGGGCGGTCAAGTGCGACGGGGATGCGCGGCGTGCGCTGACGGCGCTGGAAGTGGCGGTGCTGAGTTCCGAACAAGCCCGCTCGGGAGGTCGCCATGGGGTTGTGGGACTGGGTGACGGATCTGGTGTGCCATCTGCTGCCGCGACTGTGGCGGGGGCTGGTGGACATCGTGGCGGGGATCTTCGGGTTCTTCGGGAGCCTGGGGCGGAAGAAGAAGGGGGCGGGGGCGACGGGGCGACGCGGATTGTGATAGACCGCACGGCGGCCGAGGACTCGATCCAGCAGAAGGCCGCGGTGTACGACCAGACGGGCGACGAGCACTACGACGCGGCGTCGGCGTTGATTAAGAGCCTGCGGGGGAGCGACCCGGACGCCGCGCTGTATTGGATGGCGCGGATGCTCGAGGGCGGCGAGGACCCGCGGTTCATCGCGCGGCGGATGGCCATCCTGGCCAGCGAGGACATCGGCAACGCCGACCCGCGCGCGATCATGGTGGCGTCGGCGGCGTGGGAACTCGTCGAGCGGATCGGGATGCCCGAGGCCCGGATCACGCTGGCCCAGTGCGCGACGTACCTGGCGTTGGCGCCCAAGAGCAACGCGTCGTATCTCGCGATCGACGCGGCCCTTCAGGACGTGCGCGAGGGACGGACGCTGCCGGTGCCGCTATTTCTGCGGGACCCGAACTCGTCGCCAAACTCGCAGTCGGGCGATGGGCGGGGCGTGCGAATGCGTGACCGGGCGGGCGAGCGTTACGAGTACAGCCACGGGGCAGAGGGCGGGGTGACGGGCCAGTCGTACCTGGGCGTGGAGAAGCGGTACTACGAGCCGACGGAAAACGGGGCGGAGGCGGTGCTCAAGGCGCGCCTGGAGGAGGTGCGGCGGCTGCGGGAGCGCGGGGGGCGGCGGCGGGAGGAGTAGGGGGCGGCACGCCGCCTCTGGGGTCCGGCGGCCCAAGTTGCAGTGGCGCATCCGGCTCGATTCGGTGGTGCAGACCCGCCCAAGTACGCCCGAAACACGCCGCGGAAGCGTCCTGGGTTTGACGAGTCGGGCGGTGCGTCCTAGGGTTGCTCAAGACTGCGGGGTAGAGCAGCCTGGTAGCTCGTCGGGCTCATAACCCGGAGGTCGCAGGTTCAAATCCTGCCCCCGCTATTTCCTGTCTGGAAGGGACTTGCGATGACTCGCAAGTCCCTTTTTCGTTGGGGGGAGTTCGCGTAGGGCGTCCGCGGTGGACGGGCACCGATCCCTTGGGCGCGGTGGCGGCAGTTACGCGCGACGCGACGGACGCAGCCGAAGTACTCGCGCTCGGTGTGGACGTCGCCGGGCAGGCCGCCGGCGCCGGCCGCGGCGCGGACGGGGCGCTGGGGGCGGATCAGGTGGCCCATCGCGTCGTAGGTGTAGTGGATGATCCAGTCGCCCGGCTCGTTGGGCTCGAGGGGGTTGATGCCCTAGGCGGCCAGCCCGCCGCTGGGTAGCACGAGATCGTCCCGCGCGGTCGCGAACGTGGCGATTCACGAAGAGCTTCTGCCACGTGCTACGGAGCCGTCCGGTGGCGATTCTCGACGCGAAAAGGCAAGCGCCGAAACACCACTCCGCGGGCCCCCTCCCGAAGTAATCGATGCTTCAACACATCGGATGCGACAACGGTGATGTAGTCGTATCGCAAGCGAAAGAGATGAGCATCGGCGGGCACGCGAGTCGAAAGGAACCTGACCCGGTCGCGGTCCAGTTGAACGTGGTCCGCGCGCAGATGCACCGCAAGGTGCTCCGGGTACGGCGTGGCCGCGCTTGGCTCGATGTCCAGACAATCCACGACTTGAATCACATTGAGCACGAAGCATGGTCCGCCGGCCATCGGTTCGCCTCGATAGGTCATGCGAATGGGCAAGAACTGCGCGCAGCCGGGTGCATGGGTCTCAATTAGCGCACGCAGCTTTGGTGAAACGATTGGTGCCTCGGTGCAGAAGGGCATGTCCTCCGTGAGCGCATTGCCATCCTCGCTGTTGGCTTGGGTCTCTGGATCCCAGTCGTCGATCACCACCCCCCAGATCAGGCGATCTCGAGTGGCGACGTCTAGGCGCATGGATGGCCGCCAAGGACGCCACGCGTCCGGGTCATCCAACTCGTCATCCGCCATCTGACGATCGAGCCAGTCGAGTTCCCAAAACTCCATGGCTGCCGCTCCTACCACTTCCGTGGACGCGGATCGCTCGGGAACCGCCGCCACGGCATCGGATTCCGCCCCGGCATTCTACCGTCGCGATTCCTCAGGAAATCGGGATTGCGGACAAGTCCGACACGGATGTCGGTCTTCAGCAGGTCGAGCTCTGCCAGCAGAAGGCGCCGGATCATCTTCGGATCTGTGACACCGTATATGGACCGAGCGAGTCGGTGAAAGATGCGCCGGTGGTACGAGTCTGTGTGTGGGCCGCGATGGAATCGAGTGTCGATCGGCATCAGGTTTGCCACGTTGTTCATCCCGATTGGTGGGTTCGCCCGTGCGAACAGTTGTCGGAACAGCGGCGTGTATCGCGAATGCTTGTTGCTGGCGATATGGTGGGTGTGTTGCACGCCTGTCAACGCCGCCGCCGCCAGAGCCGCCTGCATCGGTCCAGCCCCGGACGCTCCGTAGTCCAAGTCGCTCCCAGACCAGTCCGACGCCCACTCGACGTCCAACTCCATGTCGATCGAGTAGCCCTGTAGCATCCCCGAGAGTTGGTTGAACGCGCCAAAGCCGTTCTGGAGCGCGTCCATGTTGTAGTCTGTGTAGATGTCGATCGTCGACGTGGGCGCAAACAGCCCCACCACGCCTCCGAAGAACAGCCCGCTCGGATCCTGTCGGTGCAGCGGCGCGGCCCCGTAGGCGATGTGGCGGTTGGGCCCATCGCCGAAGATCGAGTCGGTCGAGACGTGCAGAGCCTCGACGCCGAACCCGCTGCCCGCCGAGTGCATGCTCGCGAACACGGCCGCCGCCGTGCCGTTCGGATCGCCCTGACCGAAGCGCCCAAGGTGCGGCAGGTACGTCCGCTCGCGGTTCTGGTACACCCCCAGCACCGCCACCGGCGTCGTGCCGCCCGCGCCGGCGGTCGTCACGAGGCTCTCCGGTAGGCGCCCCGACGCGGTCAACCCCGCATCCAGCCGGTCGAAGAACAGCCCCTGGTGCCCCGCGCGGCTCGGCGGGTGCCCGAGGAACTGCTGGTGGCGGATGACCTGGCCGTAGGGGTCGAACGTGCGCTGGCTGGCGACGAAGCCGGACTCGTGCGCGATGGCGACCACGTTGTAGTTGGCGTCCTGGAGGTGGTACCAGGGGTATTCGAACTCGTCGGTCTCGCAGGCGATCTCGTCGACGTAGCCGGTGGTGTGGACGTACTCGCGGTCGACCCAGGTGCGGTTGGCGACGGACCCGCCGGTCTCCTCGCCCATCGACTGCTCTTCGGAGCCGCCGCCGCCGGTCGGGAAGACCGGGTTGTTGTGGACTTCTCGGTGTCGTGTACCTTGCACGCGGCCACCTGTACAACGCCGCGGCCGAGTTCGAGTGGGCGCGCCGGCTCATGCCCGACCACCCCGATCCGCGCATCAATCTCGGCCTGACGCTCGAGCGGGCCGGGCGGATCGGCGAGGCGCTCGACGCCTACGCCGCCGCCCACGACCTCCAGCCCGAGCACCTCGGCGCGATGCAGGCCCTCGCCCGCGCCCAGCTCCGCCACGGCCGAGCGGACGCTCGAACGCCGGGGCTGCTGGACGCGATCACGATGCGGGGCGATGATAGTTGGCGTGCTTGGGCGACCTCGCAGAGGCAGCGAATTCAGGCACAGTGAACGTGCAAGGCGAGCCCAGCCAAGCCCCACTCGCGTTGAGGGCGTCCGCACACACGAATGCGAGGTTCCGCACCAAGCGTGCCGACGGCCTACCCCGCCCGCAGGACCTTCTCCATCTTCTTGCCCTTGGCGAGTTCGTCGACGAGTTTGTCGAGGTACCGCACCTGCCGCGTGAGCGGGTTCTCGATGTCCTCGACCCGGTAGCCGCAGATGACGCCCGTGATCAGAGACGCGTTCGGGTTGAGCGTGGCGTCGCGGAAGAACGCTTCGAAGGTCGACTTGGCGTCGATGTGCTTCTTGATCTGCTTGTCGCCGAAGCCCGTGAGCCAGGCGATGACCTGGCGCAGTTCGGCCTCGGTCCGCCCCTTCTTCTCGACCTTCGCCACGTAGTGCGGGTAGACCGACGCGAACGTCATGCTCGCGATGCGCTCGTCGTGCTCGGGCGTGGTTGTGGGCATGGCATGGCTCCGCGGGATGTGGCGACTGGCGAGGCACGGGCCGGGCAGCGTGCCGCCTCCCCTCGCCGCCGTCGTGATTCACTCCAGGATCGGTTCGGCCGAGCCGACGTGCTTCGTGCCGTCGGGGCGCTCGATCTCGATCCACCACATCGCGTGCTCCGGCAGCGGGTCCGGGGCCATCGCGTGGATGTCGTAGTCGTCGTGCGACGCGGCGTACTCGCCCCGCCCGACGAACGACAGCGTCCGATCCTCCGTGCCGATCCAGGCCCGGACGATGGTCTGGCCGTTGTCGTTGTACGGGAGTTTGACGACCAGGTGGCTCTCGCCCCCGGCAACGACCGCCCCGTGCCCCTGGGCCAGTTCGATCTCCATCTCGCCGATGGTGATCGAGGCCAGCGCGACCTCCTCGCCGTGCTCGTGGTTGTCGTCGCCCTCGCCCGGCTCGTGGTGGTCGTCGTTGG
>JAWKTE010000003.1:0-261206 GCA_041401985.1 Phycisphaerales bacterium | reverse complement strand
TGAAGTCCACGTGCCCGGGCGTGTCGATCAGGTTGATCTTGTACATCTGCCCCTTGTGCTCCCAGGGGCAGGTGGTCGCGGCGGACTGGATGGTGATGCCGCGCTCCTGCTCTTCCTGCAGGAAGTCCATGGTCGCGGTGCCCTCGTGCACCTCGCCCATCTTGTAGTTCTTGCCGGTGTAGAACAGGATGCGCTCGGAGACGGTCGTCTTGCCCGCGTCGATGTGGGCGCAGATGCCGATGTTCCGGACGTACTTCAGGTCGGTGGGCATTTTCAGGTCGGTCGCCATGGCTGCTCTCGAATCTTCCCGCGGCTCCGGCGGCACCGGCCACCGCCCGCGTCCACGCGGGGCGGCACCGACCGCCCGTGATGTCTTTTGGAATCGGCCCGACCCGCCCCGACGCCGCCGTGGAACGGGAGGCCAACAGAATCTTCATCGTGGTCTTGTGTCGCGCGAGCGCCCGATTCGTCGGGCTCGCCGGGCTACGTCACGCATCCCGGCCTCGCTCGCGTCGCCCCGTTTCGCGCTGACGCGCGGCGGGGCGTGGGCGGAGGTTTGGCGCCGTCACCAGTCGTCGTCGTCGGGATCGTTGCTGTCGGACGAGCGGGCCATCGCGTACCCCTCCGGAGGCTCCATCTCTATGGCCGGGCTGGCTTTGCGCAGCGTTCGGGGAGGGGCATCCCTCACCGACCCGAATCTGGCCCGGTCTGGACCGGGCCGGGCGGCGCAACCTCCAACCGGCAACGGAGTTGGGAGAGCAATCCTAGGCGTCGGCGGGAGCGAATCAATACCCGAACACGGGGTGGGACGCCGGCCTCGCGGCTCACCTACACCCAGTTCAGGGGTTCGCCAGCCGCTCCATCTCTGCCCGCTCGGCGTCGGTCAGCCCGGCCACGGGGTCCAGGCGGCTGTTGGCGTGGTTGGCCAGGGCCCGCTCGGCCCAGCGCCGGGCCTCGGCGGGGTTGCCGAGGCGGGAGTGGAGGCGGGCCAGGCGGACGGGGTGGAACACGCCCCAGGGGTCGAGTTCGGCGGCACGGGCGTGGGCCGCGACGGCGGCTTCGCGGCTGGCCCGAGCCTCGTTCAATCGACCGAGCGATTCCAGCAGGTCCGCCAGGCCGGACCGCATGGTGGCGGCGTGGGACCGGGCCTGAGCCGAATCGTCACGATCGGCCTCGGCCTCGGCGGCGTCGGCCGCCTCGGTCAGGGCGGTCAGGGCCTCATCGGGGCGGCCGAGTTCGAGAAGGGCCGAGGCGGCGTGCTGGCGGGCGCGTGTGGCGGCGCGGGCGGCCCGGAAGTCGCCCAGGGCCCCGGCGGCTTGGAGCTCGGGCCAAGCGGTGTCGGCGGCTTGAATGGTGGCCGAGGCGAGTTGGCGGTTGAAGGTCGCCTGGTCGCGGGCGGGCTGCTGGCCGACCAGGTTGGCAAGGTCCGTGGCGAGCGACTGGGGCGAGATGCCCAGGGCCACCGAGCCGGCCGGGTCGGTGGCGATGAGGCGCATGTCCTGGCGGATCTGGCCGACGGGCGAGGCGGACCCTGCGGCGCGGCGGAGATGGGACTGCCAGGCGAGGATGGGCCACGGGGCGAAGGCGAGAGATGCGAGCGTCGCGACGCCGATGGCGACCGGCCAGAGGCGATGCGGTGCCCTGGAGGAATCCGAGCAGTGGTCGTCGGCGCCGCCATCCGCGTTGGGCGGGTCGGCGCGTTGTGAGCGGCTCTTCGTTCCGATCCGCGCCCCGGCGATCCCCAGCATGGCGAAGAACAGCGGCTGGGCGCCCGACCAGATCGGCGTGGTCTCAATCCCGGCATGGAGGATGAACACGGCGGCGAGCGCCAGGGCGCCGAGCGTCAACGCTTGTGGCATCCGCCGCGCGATCGCCAGGACGCCCCACGCGATCCCGATCCAGCCAGCCAGGCCCGCGAGGCGCATGACCGCGGCTTCGGGCGTCGTCAGGGCACGCTCGACGAACGCCGCGGCGATGGTCGGGAGGATGGCGGCCAGGGCGAGGAGTTTGGTGTCGTCGGCGAGGCGGGGCGTGGGATCCTGCGTGGCGTCAGGCCGCGGCTCCGGCTGTTTGTTCTCGTTGCTCAAGGGCCGTGCAAGCGCGAGCGCACCCGCAACGGCTGCGGTGACCAGCAGCACGATCGCGGCGAGCCAGCACAGGCCGGTCGCGACGCCGTACGCCGAGAGCAGATCGAGCGGGAGCGAGTGCGGGCTGACGACATCCTCAACGGCCAGCGGCGGCTTGACGAGCATGTAGACGTCGCGGAAGCCCGCGGGGCCGACGCCGACGAGCGGGTTGTCGGCGACGATGCGGACCGCGCCCTGCATGTAGAACCAGCGGAACAGGAGGCTGAGTTCGCCGATCCGCTCGCCGAGCAGGCCGCGGGCGACGACGGCGAGCAGCGGGAGTGCGCCCAGCGCGGCGGCGATGGGCAGGCCCGCACGCTGCGACCAGTTCGAAGCCGATGCGCGCGCGGCGAGCCGCGTTCGGACGAACCAGATCGCGGCGACAAACGCCGCCCCGGCGCCGGCGGCGGCGAGCCCCCCCTTGGATCGGGTCATCAGCAGCGCCACAGCGCCGACGACCGCGCCGACCAATACGGCGGCGATGGGTCCGAAGCCCAGCCGCGTCACACTTCGGGTGGCGCTTGTGCCTCGCACACGCTGCACCAGTCCCGCAACGCCGACAGCCGCGAGCGAGACCCCTGCACCCGCCGCGAACGTCGCCAGCACGTTTGACAGCCCGAACCACCCCGTCGCCTCGGCCTGGTACAGACGCCGCTCGTAGCCGCGGGCCTGGGGCGAATCGGCCTCCCAGCCTCGCTCGCCGAGGAATCCGGCCCGATCGCGCTCGTACCACGCGACGGTGTCGGGGTGCTCGACGAGCACCTGCACCAGCCCTTTGCACACGAGCATCGCGATGACGCCGAGGGCGAGGCCCAGGGCTATCGAGCGCCTTCGGTCGTCCTCGCACAGATGCGCGAGCGCGGCCGCGGTCCAGAGCGCGGCGACCGCGCCGAACGCCTGGCGCGAGCCGTCGATCGTCGTGCCGGGCCCGACCAGCCCCGCGCTCCACGCCGCCAGCGGCACGATCGCGCCGATGCCGACAAGCCCGACCAGTCCCGCCCGCACCCGTCCACTGGCGAGCAGGTGGAGGCACATCCCGATCCCCCCCACCGCGATCGACGCGATGTCGAGCCACAGCCCGTGCGCCGGCGTCAGGGCCGTCACCTGCACGACCGACACGAACGGGTCGCCCGAGAAATACGGCATCGGCTCGAACGCCACGATCGCCCGCAGGCAGGCCACGGCGGTGAGAACGAGCGTGCAGGCGAGCAGCCCGCCGACCAGGCGGGGGCGTCGTTCGAGTGGCTGTTCTCGGCCCAACCCGTTCATCGACGGAGGTTATGCCGGGCCAGACCGACCCTTGGCGCGCGAGCCGGGGCGTCCCCGCCCCGGTCTTCGACGCGCTGGTATGGAACGCACGCGACCACTTCAATTGCCGGGGCGCGGGGTCGCCCCGGCTCGCAGGGGACTGAGGGGACCGGGGCGGGGACGCCCCGGCTCGCACGCGCGGGTGTGCGGGGGTAGCGCGGACGCGTGGCTGCATCCATACCATGTCCCATGCCAGCGACCACCGCTCCCCCGGCCCGGTGGACCAGCCCGCACCTGCTCCGTCTCGCGGGCCTCTCGCCCGAGCAGGTCCGCTTCCTGCTCCGGCGCTCGCACGACATGGCCCCGCGCGTGCACGCGGGGCGGAAGGGCGACGCGCTCGCCGGGCGGTGCGTGGGGAATCTGTTCCTCGAAGATTCGACGCGGACGCGTGTCTCGTTCACCCGCGCGGCCCAGTTGCTCGGGGCGGACGTGGTGGACCTCGGCTCCAGCGGCTCGTCGGTCTCGAAGGGCGAGACGCTGGCCGACTCGGCCCGCACCATCGCCGCGATGGGCGTGGACGCGATCGTGGTGCGGGCGACGGCCCCGGGGGCCGCGGGCATCGTGGCGGATTCGGTCCGCTGCAGCGTGATCAACGCGGGCGACGGTCGGCACGAGCACCCGACCCAGGGCCTGCTGGATGCGTACACGCTGGCCGAGGGCCTCGGTCGCCTCGATGCGCTGGACCTGTCGGGCGTGCGCGTGGCGATCGTGGGCGATGTGGTCAACTCGCGCGTGGCCCGCTCGGCGATCCACGCGATGCGAACGCTCGGGGCCGCGCTCACCTGCGTCGGCCCGCCGGCCCTGCTGCCGGCGGCCATGGCGACGCTGGGCTGCACCGTCGAGCGCGACCTGGACGCGGCCATCGACGCCGGGCCCGACGCGATCATGATGCTCCGAGTGCAGTTCGAGCGCCACAAGTCGCGCGGCACGATCGCGTCGGCCCGCGAGTACCGCCAGTCTTACGCCCTTACGCCAGAACGGGCCGCACGCCTGCCGGAGCACGCCTTGATCATGCACCCGGGCCCGATCAACCGGGGGCTGGAGATCGAGGCGGCGGTGTACGACCTGCCGCGGACGGTGATCCCGAGGCAGGTGACCAACGGCGTGGCGGTGCGGATGGCGGTGCTGGATGCGTGCTTGAACCGGGGGGCGTGAGGCATCGTCGAGACGCATCGCGCCGACGCGGACGCGCATCGACGGCGCCGGGCGCGAGGGGCGGGTGACGGACGCCGGGGCTGAGAAGGCTCTGCGCCGAAGCCCCGGGTCGAGCGACCGTTGGCTGTCAGCCGATCGCGCGAGCCTCCCCGGACCTTCTTCGCCCGCCGGTGGAGAGGTGGGTAGGCTGTGGCGATGGGATTGTTCGAGCGGATCAAGAGTTTCTTCGGGTCCGGGCGCTCGTCGGAACTGGCCGGCGACAAGCCCGCGGGTTCGGACACCGACGCCGAGGAACACGCGGTGCTCATCACTGTCACATTGGACGGCGAGTGGGACCTCCAGGACGGTCTGGCACGGCTGTTCGAACTCGAAGACGAGTTGAGCGACGCGATCGATCGGGCTGGTGTCGGAGAACTCGACGGCAACGAGGTTGGCCCGGACAGCTTTGTCGTCTTCTGCTACGGCCGCCACGCCGACCCGCTGTGGGAGGCGGTCGCGCCGATTCTGGAGAAGCACCCGTTCCCGCACGGGTCGTTCGCGACCCGTCGCTACGGCCCGCCCGAGCGGGGGCGCGAAGAACGGGTGGACCTGCACTGGGATGGATGAGCCGCGATCGAACGGCGTGACATGTGAACGGGCGGCCGCCCGCCACCGAATACGCTTGGAGGGGAGTCCTGCCCGACCGTCCCGTCAGACCCGTCTCAGGGAGCCTTGCATGCTCGCCCGCTTTTTCCGCCGCCTTGGCGTCGATCCCGCTCCGAACTGGTACGTCCGCTGCACCGGCTGCGGGCGGGAGGCCACGGCCGAGTCGGTCGGGATCGTTCGGATTGGAGCCAGATCGCGGGTCAAGCGGGTGCTCGGACGCTGCTCGCAGTGCGGCGGGCTGAAGTGGGTCGAGTTGTACCGCAAGACACCGGAGCAGGCGGGCGCGACGGCGGCGGACCAGGCCGCGCCGTCCTCGGCTGCCGCCGAATCACACGGGCACTCGGGCGACGCCTGATTCCGGAGCGATCGGTCCTGCGAGCGGGAGCCCGGGCCAGAGCGCCTCTTGAAACGCGCCGCGGGGAATAAGCCGCGAGGCCCGAGGGATACCCTCTGGCCATGGACCGCATCGATCTGGGCGCCCATTCCCAGATTCTCGAACTCAACGACCTGCTCCGGCGCGGCAGCAAGATCCACGAGCCCGCCCGCCTCGTGGCCCATTACGGCAACTGGCTGCGCCGCCAGCGCCCGGTGGACCACTTGGTGTCCATCTCCCGGCGCGGCCTGCCCGACGGGAAGTACAAGGTCACCCGCTCGATCCGCATGGTCAACAACGGGCTGCCGGCCAACGCCAACGCCAACCCGTGGCGCGACTGGGACTCGATCCCGACGCACGACGGCGGGTTCGTCGGCATGGTGCTGCAGCGCGAGGGGCCGCAACTGTTCCGCAACCTGCGGATCGAAAACGACCCGGTGCTGGGCGACGCGGTCGCGGACATGCGGGCGTGCGTGGCCATCCCGAACTATGACAACGGCGAGAGCCTGAACTGGGGCCTGTGGTTCGCCGCCGATCCGAACGCGTGGAGCCTGGAGCAGGTCGAGTCCGGGCTGCTCACGGGCAACCTGCTGGGCATGGCCACCAGCAACCTGGTGGCCCACAAGCGGGCGGCCGAACTCAACACGCGTCTCGAGAAGCAACTGGTCCAGATCGCCAACATCCAGCGCTCGCTGCTGCCGCAGCGGTTGCCGGTGATCCCCGGGCTGCGCCTCGCGGCGTCGTACCTGACCAGCGACGAATCAGGCGGGGACTACTACGACTTCTTCCCCTATCCCGATGGGCGCTGGGGCGTGGTGATCGCGGATGTCTCAGGGCACGGCGCGCCGGCGGCAACGGTCATGGCCATGCTGCACGCGATCCTGCACGGGTACGACAACGGCGAGATCTCGCCGGCGGCGATCCTGCGGTACGCCAACCGGCGTCTGGTCCGCACGCTGCGCGAGGGCTCGTTCGTCACGGCGTTCATGGGGCTGTACGACCCGCGCGAGCGGACCCTGGCCTTCGCCCGGGCCGGGCACAACCCGCCCCGCCTGAAACTCGGCGACGGCGGCAGCGTGACCGACCTGTCCGGCGAGGGTGACCCGCCGCTGGGCCTGTTCGACGAGTTCGAGCCTGTCGAGGAGGTCGTCGAACTCGGGATGCACGACACGATCGTGCTCTACACCGACGGCATCACCGAGGCCATGAACGCCGACCGCGCCATGTTCGGCGTTGAGGGCCTGGACGCGGCCCTGCTGGGCTGCTCGGGCGAGCCGGACTGCGTCGTGGACTCGGTCCACACCGCCCTGTTCAAGCACACCGCCCGCCGGGCCCGCGACGACGACCAGACGCTGGTGGCGATGCGGTTTGTGGGCCAGGAGGTCCAGCAGGTGGGCGTCGATAAGAGCGCTTCGCGCGCCGAACCGGCGGGCGTCGGGACCGGGCCAAGGGCATGAGCCGCGATCGTCGCGAGCGGGGCGATGCGCCGGGCAGCGGGCCGGAGTGGTTCGACGCCGCGGATGCCGAGTCGGGCAAGCCCGGCCTGCGGTTCTCCTGCACCATGTGCGGCAACTGCTGCTCCGGGCCGCCGGGGTATGTGTCGTTCACGGAGGATGAGGCAGCCGCGATCGCGGCCCGCCTGGATATCTCGCTCGAGTCGTTCATGGACGGGTACACGCACGCGACGCCGGCCGGGCGGTCGCTCCGCGAGGTGCCGGGCCAGAACGGGCTGGACTGCGTGTTCCTGGATCGGCAGTCGATGCCCGGCAAGGCGATCTGCGGGATCTACGAGGACCGCCCCGCCCAGTGCCGCACGTGGCCGTTCTGGGAGATCAACCTGCGGTCGAAGCGACAGTGGGAGCAGGCCCGCCGGACGTGCCCCGGCATGGGGCACGGCACGCAGTACACGCCCTTGCAGATCCGAACGATCCGGGACCGGGACCGCGACGCGTAGCGGGCACGTGCCTCACGCCCCGTTCGGGCGCTCGCCGACGACGTCGCGCTGCGGCTCGCTCTGAGACGGCTCGGGGTTGGAGCCGTGGGCGACGCGGGGGTCCTCGCCGCCGGTCAGGGGCGGTCGGGCCGCGGAGGGGCGGGACGCCGGGGGGGACGGCTTGTTGGACTCGTCCTCGATCTCGTCGGTGACGCCCTTGAGGCCGCGCCGGAACTCGACGATGCCCTTGCCCAGGCTCTTGCCGACCTCGGGCAGGCGTCGCCCGAAGAGCAGCAGGGCGATCAGGAGGATGATGCCCCACTCGAGCGGGCCGGGCGGCTGGATGGCGAGCGTGGGCAGGATCATGCGGGCTCCAGACGGCGGGCGTGGCCCCGCCCGTCAACCAGTATTGAAGGGGAACGCGGGGGTCGGGTCAACGATTGCCCCGAGAGTGCCGCGGCCGCGCGATCCCGGCGGGCGGAGGGACCGATCGCGCCGCTCACCCGATCAAGGGACTCACGCGGCGGCCCCACCCCGCTTGGACTGCCGCGTCGCCTCGCGAGTTGCCAGGGTCAGCACCCCGGTCTGGGTCATCGCCTCGCCCTCGAGTGTTCCGGTGATCCGCCCCTCGGCCATCACGAGCACCCGGTGCGACAGGGCCAGCAGTTCGGGCATCTCGCTGGAGACCAGCAGCACCGCCAGGCCCCGATCCGCGGCGGCCCGGATGAGGCGGTAGACCTCGGCCTTGGTGCCCACGTCGATGCCGCGGGTCGGCTCGTCGAGCAGCAGGACTCTGGTCTGGGGCCCGAGCCAGCGGGCGATCAGGAGTTTCTGCTGGTTCCCGCCGGAGAGTTCGCCCGGCAGCGAGCGTGGCGAGGCGGCCTTGACCCGGAACTCGCCCATCCGCTGGGCGACCAGCGTTCGCTCGGCCCCGAAGCGCCGGACGCCCATCGCCCCGGCGACGCGCTTCATGAACGGGACGACGATGTTCTCGCCGATGCCGAGTTGGAAGAACAGGCCCTGGAGACGCCGGTCCTCGGGCACGTAGCCGACGCCTGCGCGGATCATGGCCCGAGGCTGGCCGCGCGGGATCGTCTGGCCCCCGATGGCCACAACGCCCGACGCCCGATGGTCGACGCCAAAGATCGCGTCGAGCACCTCGCTCCGCCCTGCGCCGACCAGCCCGCCGATGCCGACGATCTCGCCGGGACGGACCTCGAGCCAGACGCCGCTGATCCGGCCTGGCGAGGAGAGGCGCTCGACGCGGAGGATCGGCTGCAAACCGTCGGCCGAAGCGACCGGTCGGATTGGCAACGAGGGTGATGGCGTCTCGTCGTCCCCGTCCGGCTCCTCGCCCGACATCTCCTTGATCGCCGCGGCCTCTCCGCCGCCGCCGAGCCGGCGCCCGAGCATCTGCTCGACCAGCCCCGCCTCGTCGATCTGCTTGATCGGCGTCGTCGCGACGAACCGCCCGTCGCGCAGCACCGTGACCCGGTCGCACGCCTGGAAGATCTCGCCCATCCGGTGCGAGACGTAGATCACCGTGATCCCATCGCCCGCGATCTGGCGGACGATCGACAGCAGGCGGTCGGCCTCGGAGACCGACAGCGAACTCGTTGGCTCGTCGAACACGATGACCCGCGGCTTGGACGCGCCCTTGTGCGTCGCGGCCCCCTCGTCCAGGGCCGCGGCGATCTGGCAGATCTGGCGACGCCCCGGGGCCAACGCGCCCAGCGGGGCGGTCACGTCGATGGTCGGGTCGAGGCGTCGCACGATGGCCGCGGCCCGGTCGGCCATGGCCCGGAAGTCCACGGTGCCCAGCGCCGAACGCGGCATGTCGTGCAGGCACAGATTCTCGGCGACGCTCAGGTTCGGGCACTGGGCCAGTTCCTGGTGCACAATCCGCACGCCGTGCGCAAAGGCGTCGTCGAGCGAGCCGGGGCGGAGTTCGCGCCCGTCGAGCACGATCCGCCCGGTGTCCGGCTTGTGCAGCCCGGCGATGGCCTTGCCGAGCGTGCTCTTGCCCGCGCCGTTCTCGCCCATCAGGGCGTGGACCTCGCCGGCCTCGAACGAGCACGAGACATCCGTGAGCGCCCGCGTGACGCCGAAGCGCTTGGAGACGTTCTCGACCAGGAGAAACGCCCCGGGTTTGGCCTGCGATTCGGGCACGCTCGCCTTACTCGCCGCCGCCCTCGGACGCCTGGCCGGAGAGCCAGCGGCTCCAGCGACCCTTGAGGGCCTCGGCCTCCTCGATCGTGGCGACCACGTCCGGCTCGACGGTGATCAGTTCCTGCGGCGGGTTCTGGTTGTTGTGGACCTTGTTCAGGATCAGGCGGACCGACTCGTAGCCCCAGTCGTAATACGGCTGGCCGACCAGGGCATCGACCTGCCCGCTGATCATGTAGTTGAGCGGGAGTTCCAGCGGGTCCATGGAGACGATCGCGGCGTTCTCGTGGATGCCGTCGAGCGCGCTGTCGGTATAGAGCGGCCAGCCGCCGACCAGGGCCCAGCCGGTGATCTGCGGGTTGGCGGTCTGGACCTGCTGCATCTGCTGCACCGCGCCGTCCGGGGTCTCGACGTGGTAGTACACGCTCAGGATCTGGATGCCGTCGTGCTCGGCCGCTTCCTCTTGCACACCCCGCACGCGGGCTTGCAGGTTCGGGGCGGCCTGGTTGCCGGCCAGCACCGCGACCACGCCCTCGCCGCCCATGCGCTCGGCGAGCAGTTGCATGACAGTCCGCCCGGCGGTGTAGTCGTCCACGCCGTAGTAGCACATCCGCCGGCTGCCGGCCGCGTCGGAGTCGAAGGTCACGACGGTCACGCCCTGGTCGACGGCCGAGTCGATCGTGGGCGTCAGGATGTTGGCGTCGGTGCAGGAGATCGCGATGCCGTCGACGCCCTGGCTGGCCAGGTTGTCGATGAACTCGGCCTGCTTCTGGGCGTCCTCGGTGTTGGGCGTGCGCCAGATGATCTCGACGTCGCAGCCCATCTGCTGGCCAAGGTCGCGGGCCGCGTCTTCGGCGCCCCGGCGTGCGGCCTGGAAGACCGCGTTGCTGCTGCTCTTGGCGATCACGCCGATCTGGTAGCGCGGGCGGGCGCCGTTGCCGCCGGCGTTGTTCCCGCCACCGCCGCCGGAGTTGTTCCCGCACGCGGTGAGCATGGCCGCGGCCACGCCGACGAGCCCGAGCCCCAGCACGCGACGCCGATCCCAACTGCCGATGTTCATGCTCGCTCCCTTGCCGAAACGGTGCTTGCCTGTTCTCGATGGACCGCCGCGCCAAGGCTGCCTCAGTGCTTCCGCCCGCGCGACAGCCCGCTCTTGGCCTGGTCGACGACGACGGCGACGATGATCGCCGCCCCCATCACGATCTGATTGTAATCCTGGTCGATCTTCAGGATGATCATGCCCGACTCGATCAGTTGCACGAGGATGGCCCCGAGCACCGCCCCCACCGCCGTGCCCCGCCCGCCGGCCAGCGACGCCCCGCCGATGACGGTCGCGGCGATCACGCGGAGTTCGTACCCGCCGCCCGCGTCGGTCGTGGCCGCGCCGTAGAAGCCGATGTACATCGCCCCCGCCAGACCCGCCAGCACGCCCATGATGGTGTAGACCAGAACCTTGACGCCGCCGACGGGCACGCCGGCGTACCGGGCCGCGGTCTCGTTGCCTCCGACCGCGTAGGTGCGCCTCCCGAAGACGGTCCGCGACAGCACGAACCACCCGAGCACGCCGACCGCGATCATGAACAGGATCGGCACCGGCTGCACGCCCAGCACATCGGCCCGGAAGAACCCGCCGACGAACGAGGGCGGGAACCCGCCGACGGACTGCTCGCTCAGGATCTCCTTGGGCAGGATGATGGTCACGCCGCGGAGGGCGGCCATCATGCCCAGCGTGATGACGAACGGGTGGACGCGCAGGCCGACGACCATCGCGCCGTTGGCCAGGCCGCACAGGCCGCCGACGGCGCAGCAGACAAGCAGTCCGAGCGGGGCGACGATGATCGCCGGCTGGTTCGCCCACCAGCCCGACCACTCGCCGCCGGGCACCTCCTGCGTGCCCTGCATCGACTGGAGCAGCATGGCCCCGACGATCGCCGCCACGGCGTAGATGCTGCCCACCGACAGGTCGATCCCGCCGAGGATGATCACGCCGGTCATGCCGACGGCCATCACGGCGATGAACGAGGCGCTGCGGGCGACCAGGGCCAGATTGGCCGGGTCGAGAAAGGCGTTGACGTCGCGCGTGACGAACACGACGCGGGCGCCGGCGCTCTCGCCCTCGCGCGGGCGCGAGGTGCTCGAGCGGGCGTCCTCGGAGCCGTCGGCCCGGACGATGACGACCTCGTACCGCTCGCGCCCGTCGGTCGAGTCGAGCAGCGTGGCCCGGAACGAGTCGCCCTCGCCGAGCGCGACCGCCTCGCGCAGCGGTTTGGAGCCGCCGAAGATCGTCAGGGCGGCCATCATGAGCAGGATGACCAGCAGCAGGCCCGACTCCTGCGCCCCGAACAGGTGGCGCCACCAC
Source organism: Phycisphaerales bacterium (assembly GCA_041401985.1). Classification (GTDB taxonomy): domain Bacteria; phylum Planctomycetota; class Phycisphaerae; order Phycisphaerales; family UBA1924; genus JACKHA01. Next base: position 249,141 of record JAWKTE010000003.1, on the reverse strand, counting down.
GCGCGGGCGGGCGTGCCCGGCGACGGCGCATCCGGGCTGGCCGCGTCGCTGGTTGGTGGTTCCACTATGGCCATCGGGGCTGAGCGTAGCAAACCGCCCGCGGCTCGGCAGGCGGCGCGACCGCCGCGGTCGGTCCCGGACCAGATGGCGGTTCGGCCTCCGACGCGGCCCCTGGTCGGTCCCAGGCTGAACGTCCCGTCACACGCCGCGAGCGACGACTCGAGAGGGTTGGCGGCCGAGTGATCCCGCCCCGACCGGCCACGCTTATGGCTGCTGCGGTCAAGCCCTGACCAGGTTCACGCACCGACCGTGCGAGGCCCGGCCGCCAACCCACGCGAGTCCATCCGCCCGCGGCGCGGGCAAGGCCCGGATCCTACGCCCCTGCCGCACCGTAAACTACCCGAGTGACCGACCAGCGCTCGACCAACCCGACCAAACCGGACGACCCCAGCGCCGAGGGGGGGCGCTCGGGCGACCCCGGTGCGGGCGACCAGCGTCGAACCCGGCGTGCCGCCCCGCCGGCGTCGGGCGAACGGTCCGCCAACCAGAGCCTGGCTCTGAAGATCGTTCGGGCCGGGTTCTTCATCCTGTTCATCACCGTCACGCTGCTGGCGGTCCTGAACGTGGACAACATCCAGACGGGCGCGGGCTCGCCGCTGACCGAGAACTACGCGCTGACGATCATCGCGGCGGTGATCATCGGCGCGCTCATCGTCGCCGTTGACGTCTTCACCCCCCGCAAGCGGGTCGCCACGCTGTTCGCCGTCTTCTTCGCGATCATCGGCGGGCTGGTGGTGACCGGCGCGCTGGGGCTGGTCGTCGATCTGCTGGCCCGCCTCTGGGAGTTCAATCGGGCCGAGAGCGTCGTCGCCACGATCAAGGTGCTTGCCGGCATCTGCGTGTGCTACCTGGCGATCGCGGTCGTGCTCCAGACCCAGGACGACTTCCGACTGGTGATCCCGTATGTCGAGTTCGCCAAGCAGATCCGCGGCGTGCGCCCGATGCTGCTGGACACGTCGATCATGATCGACGCGCGGATCGTCGATGTGGCCGCGACGGGCGCGCTCCAGGCCCCGCTGGTGATCCCGCAGTTCGTGATCGACGAACTCCACGCCCTGGCCGACTCGGGCGACCGCCTCAAGCGGGCCAAGGGGCGGCGTGGCCTGGCGATCGTCGCCCGCCTGCAGCGGATGGCGTCGCTCGACGTGTCGATCGACGAGACGCACGTGCCGGGCAAGGCCGTGGACCAGATGCTGGTCGATCTGGCCCAGCAGATGCCGGCGACGGTGGTGACCGTGGACCTGGGCCTGGCCCGTGTGGCCGAGATCCAGAACGTGCCGGTGCTGAACCTGAACGACCTGGCGGTGGCGCTCAAGGCCCCGGTGGCGGCGGGCGACCGGATCACCATCGCCATCACGCGCGAGGGCGAGCAGGCCGGGCAGGGCGTGGGCTATCTCGAAGACGGGACGATGGTGGTGGTTGAAGGCGCGGCCGATCGCGTCGGGCAGCAGGTGGGCGCGGAGGTCACGACGTCGATGCAGACGACCGCCGGCAAACTGGTGTTCGCGCGGCTGGACCGCTCCGGCTCGCCAACGCCCGAAGCCTCCAATGAATCCGACGAACATGATTCTGTGATCGACGACGCCAATCCCTCCGCCGGCAAGGCGACGCGCCTGCCGCTTCCGCCGCTCCCGGAGGAATCGGAACCCGAGGCCGAACCCCGTTCGTCGACGAAGCGAAGCCCGCTCGGGCCGGGAGGCCGCCAGCGCCCGACCGCGCGGAACCCGCGTCGCTGATTCGAACCCGCGGCCACGGCACCCGCGCTCGTCAACAATCCCCCATGCCCCCACCCGCCAAGCGAGGCCTCGCCTACCCCGAGCCGGTCGATCGCCTGATCGAGGGCTTGGCCCGCCTGCCCGGCATCGGGCGGCGCTCGGCCGAGCGGATGGCGTTCCACATCCTCAAGTCACCCCGCGAAGAGGCGATGGCCCTGGCCAAGGCCGTCGCCGACGTGAAGGACCACGTCCGCCACTGCGCCCGCTGCTTCAACCTGACCAACACCGATCCGTGCGCGATCTGCGCCAGCCCGGACCGCGACCACTCGCTCGTGCTCGTCGTCGAGCAGCCCAAGGACCTGATCGCCCTCGAGCAGACCGCCCAGTACAAGGGCGTGTACCACGTCCTACTCGGGCGGATCGCACCGCTCGACGCCATCGGCCCCGAGGCTCTGACCATCGACGCGCTGCTGGCACGCCTGGACGGTCGCCTCGGCCAGAAGACGCCAATCAAAGAGGTTGTCCTAGGCCTGAATCCGACCGTCGAGGGTGATGGGACCGCCTTGTACATCGCCGAGATCCTCCGCGAGCGCGGCGTACGCGTCACGCGACTAGCCCGGGGCCTGCCCTCCGGCGGCACGCTGGAGCACGCGTCCAAGGCCGTGCTCGGGGATGCCATTCTGGGGCGCCAGCCGCTTTGATCCCGGAACGGGCGAGCGGCGCGGGCCTTGGCACGCCGCCCGCGTCGGCCCGACTGTCGCTTGCGGTGGACCGATCGCGTCCGATGACGGATCGGCTCGCGCCTTGATTCTCGGGCCGGGAACACGGACCATCGTGCCATGGCCTGGGCGCGGCGACGACGGCGATGGAAGAGGCGGTGGCGTCGCGTCCGCCGCGCCGCGCTGGTCTCCATGCTGCTGCTGATCGCGCTGCTGACCGTGGGCGGGTTCGCCGCCGCCGCGATGATGCGTCGCAGCCCGGCGTGGTGGCGGGCCGTGGACGTCCGGGACCCCGAGACGCTCGTGGCCGCACGCGACGTTGAGGACGGCCTGACGACCCTGTTCCACATGGACCGCCAGGCAAGCCCCTCGCCCGCCCTGGGCGGCTCGATCGCATCCGACGAGTGGCGGTTCACCGTCCGCGCCAGCGACGCCAACGCCTGGCTGAACACCCGCCTGCCCGCCTGGCTCACACGCGCCGAGGACCTGTCCACCTGGCCCGAAGAGGTCCGCCAACTCCAGGTCGACTTCCGCAACGGGACGATCTGGCTGGGCGTGGAACTGGAAGTGGGCGGCATGGTCCGGGTGCTCTCGGCCGAGGTCGAGCCGGAGGTCCGCGAGGACGGCTCGCTGTGGCTGCCCGCGCGGGTCATCCGCATCGGCACGCTGCCGCTGCCGGCCGGGGCGGTCTTGAGCACGGCGAAGGATCGGGCCGACGAGATGGTGCCGGCGTCGATCCGTCGCCAGGCCGACACCGATCTGCTCTGGAACGCGTTCCTCGGGCGATCGGCCGTCGCTTTGGAGCCCGCGATCCGTCTGCCGGACGGGCGGCGGGTCCGCATCCTTGGCCTGCGGGCCTCCGGCGGGATGCTCGAAGTCCGGTGCCGCACGGAGTGGGACCCGCGGAACCCGACGGCGGGCTCGCCGACGCCCGACGGCGCCGGCACGTGGTCCGGCCCGCGGCAAGGCTTGGGGCTGGGCGCGGGACTGATCGTCGCCGACGGGACAGCCATCCGACAGGCTGGCGGTGGATAGTTTGTGGATGACGCACGATTCCGTGCCGATCGTCCACAGAATCCTCGCCGAAGCGTTCGTAGCCCGCTTGTTGAACAGGTGCCGCAAACCGGTGGCGGGCCACGCGCCGCGCTGGTAACGTGCCCGGCGTGACCACGCTCACCCGTTCATCGCTCCACAACCGCCTCGAGCACGCCGTCGGCGAGCGGACCTATCGCCAGGTCGCCGACCTGACGGGCGTCCACGCCGAGAACGTGCGGCGGTACATGCAGGGCCAGGCCCCGAGCCTGGCGTTCGTCGTGGCGTTCTGCCGCTCACTCGGCATCAGCGCCGACTGGCTGCTGACGGGCCAGGGCCCGATGCTGGCGGCGGATGTGCGGGGTCACGCGCTGCGATCCGCGGGCCCGACCGACCTGCTTGGCGCGATGGCCGACCGACTCGAGCAGATGCGCGGACGGCTCGAGCGGGTGGAGTTGTACGTGCAGACGCTCGAGACGCGCGTGCGGGGCGAGGCGCAGGCCGCCGCCGCGGTCGAGGCCAAGCCGCAACAATCGGAGGATGGAACCGCCCGTGCCGCAACCGATGATTCCCGAGCCAACCGGATCGCCGGGGCCATCCCCCAGCGACCACCTCCGCCTCCTGATCGAACTGCTCCGCCCGACGGGGCCTGAACTGGCCCGGCGGTGGCTGTCGGCGTTGATGCTGGTGCCCGAGGCCGAGCGGGCGAGCGTGGTCGCGGCGGTCGAGGGGCAGATCGTCCGCGAGTACGCCGGCAGCAACGCTGACGCCCGCGGGACCGGCCATGGCGAAACCGGCGCGCAACGCCCCGGCGTGACCCGGTCGTTCACCTCGGTGTCGCCGCCGCGTCAGCGGGACGGGTACGTCGAGACGCTTGAGACGACATACGAGGTGTCGGAGGACGTCGATGGCGCAGGCGGCGCGAACCGATCGCCTTCGCGCGGGGCCGACGGTGCCGCACGGCGGCGTCGCTCGGGCGGCACTTGAGTCGCCTTGAGGCCGGTTTGTCGGCTCAGCAGCCCGCGGCGAAGATCGTCAGGAAGTAGAAGAAATCGTCGTTGTTCAGGATGCCGTTGGGCACGCCGTAGCCGGGCTGGCCGGCGATGGCCGTGGTCGTCAGGTCGGCGACGCCGAGGTTGCCGGCGGCGAATTGGGCGAGGTAGTAGAAGAAGTCGTCGTTGTTCAGCACGCCGTTGGGCACGCCATAGCCCGGTGTGCCGGCGATGGCCGTCGTGGTCAAGTCGGGCTGGCAGCCGGTCGATTCGGGCACGAGCAGCGTCGCGCCGTCGCCCGCCGGGTGCGGGAGCACGAAGTGCGAGCGGGCGGGCGTGGCTGCCATGAACGTCGGGGCCCGGCCCGTGTCGATCGTGTCGAGCAGCAAGCCGGTGCCGGCGTCGAAGACACGCATCCGCCCGGCGCTGGAGGTCGAGAAGCCCACGTTGCCGCCCAGGGTCGTCAGCGCCTCCCCGCTTGGCACATACAGCAGCCCGGCCGCGTCATCGAGGGCCAGGTCGCTGCCCTGTTCCGGCAGCGAGAAGGTGTTCACAACCGTGTTCGACGCCCGATCGATCACCGAGATGGTGTCGGCGGTCTGCGTGTTGAGCACATACGCGCGGGTCGCGCCCACGTCGATGGCGTACGGCGCGTTGCCGACCGGGATCGAGGCGATCTGGGCCGACGCCGCCCCGGCGTTCTCGACGACCGAGACCGTGTCCACGGTGCTTGCCGCATCGGAGCACGACACATAGATCCGAGAGCCGTCGGGGCTGAACGCCGCGAACGTCGGGAACTCACCGACGAACACCGTGGCGACGACCGACCACGACGCGGTGTCGATGATCGAGATCGTGTCGTCGAAGGAGCCGCAGGTGACGAGCGTGGCGCCGTCGGGGCTCAGGGCCGCGCCGGACACGGGGAAGTACGGGTAACTCACGCTGCCCATGTTGCCCACGGGCAGCTTGGCGCCCTCCACCGCGTTGGTGACCAGGTTGATGCGATAGACGCCGTCGCCGTCGGCCACGACCGGCAGGTACGCGTACTGCCCGTCCGGGCTGACGAGCGCGAGCCCGGCCCGCCGCCCCATCGGCACCTGCACCGTCGCGCCGCCGACCGTGTGGATCGTCGCGAAGAACGAGTCGAGATTGGCAACGATCGCCTTGGAACCGTCCGGCGTGATGCCGACACCGCCCGGGCGCATCCCCGTCGCGGCCCGGTCGATGATCGTGCCCTCATCGTCGAGGATCGCCAGCGAGTCGGAGACGATGCCGGCCACGCCCGCGCGCGAGCCGTCGGGCGTGATGCCGGCGGTGCGGGTCCGGTCGAACTCGGGGTCGGGGCCGGTCAGCACCGCGCCCTCCAGCACCCCCGCGGCCCCGCTGGTCGAGACCGTCACGAGGTCCTCGCCGAAGTTCGGCGCGACCAGCGCGGCCCGGGCCCCGACCGGCGAGACCGCTCCGATCGACGTGCTCACGAAGTTGTTGAGGTCCTTGACAAGCGCGCCGTCGGAGAAGCGGATGAGGCTGCCGCGGAAGCCGACGCCCAAGGCGTACAGCCCATCGGCGGTGGTCAGCCACGCGGAGTTGCTGGCGGTGCTGATGCTCGGAGAGACGCTCTGCGTGACAAGGTCCACGAGCACCGCGGCGTTCAGGATCGCGACCACGGCCTTGGTCCCGGCCGGGTCGATTGCGACCGGCCCCTGCGGCTGGACACCCGTGCCGATCGTGCCCGTGACGCTCGAGGCCAGCGGGTTGATGAGCGTGATCTGCGAGACCGTGCCCGCATGGGCGACCACCCCGACCGTGCCCGAGGGCGTGATGGCCAGGCCCGCGGGCGCATCGGCCACGCCGACCGTATTGACCAGCCCCGTCTCGATGTCGACGAACTGGATCGCGTCGCCGAAGCGGTCGGCGTTGACGACGATCTGGTCCGACGCGAACTCGAACTCGCTGTAGGCCAGCCCGGTCTGGCCGGATTCGGGCGTGAACGAGATCGTCTGCGTGAACCCGACGCCGGGGATCCGGCGCAGTTCCGAGCGCGTGGCGATGTCGATCACGCTGAGCGATGAATCGAACGTGTTGCCGACCACGGCGCGCGTGCCCGAGGCGTTGATCTTCACGACGCCCGGCGACTGCCCGACAAGCACGCGCCCGAGTTCCGCGCCCGTTGCGATGTTGACCAGCACCGCCTCGTCGGTGTCGACAAGGGCCACCACCGCCGTCGTGCCGTCCGATGCGATCTCGACCGCCTGGGCCGCCCCGCCGACATCGATGGCCCGCACGAACGCCCGGGTCGCGGCGTTGAACACGACGATGTTCCGGCTCTCTCGGTGGCTGATGACGATGAGCGAACCATCGGGCGTGAACGCGACATCGCTCGGGCCGTCGCCTTCGGGATCGCCGCCCGTTGGGACGTAGGCGGGCGTCAGTTCCGGCGTCGGCCCGGCCAGCCGCGGCTCGGCGCCGAGCCGCAGCGGGGGCAGGTCGGCCGGGCGAACGTATGTGTACACGATGGTGTCGGCGTCGCGGGGGTCCCCGTGAACGGTTGCCTCATCGATCCACTGGGCGTGGGCCGCGCTAGCGAGCCCGGCGGTGATGGCGAGCGCGAGGAGACGGCTGAGCCGCCGGGCGGCGGAGGTGGCGGTGCGCATGATGATCGCTCCCAAACGGACGTCGTTGCGAGAATCCCCCCGGCGAGCCGGTTCGACCAAGATAGCCCCGGAGCCGGCCGAATCCAAGCCGATCGGGGGGGTTGCGGGCGTCGCCCTCGCTTGCGGGCTCAGCACCCCGCGGCGAAGATCGCCAGGTAGTAGAAGAAGTCGTCGTTGTTGAGCACGCCGTTCGGCACGCCGTAGCCGGGCATGCCGGGGATCGCGCCGGTGGTGAGGTCGGCGACGGCGATGTTGCCGGCGGCGAACTGGGCGAGGTAGTAGAAGAAGTCGTCGTTGTTGAGCACGCCGTTGGGCACGCCGTAGCCGGGCACGCCCTGGATCGCGCCGGTGGTCAGGTCGGGGGCGCAGCCGCCCGCGTCGATCTGCACGCGCAGGAACGCCGAGCCGAGGCTGGTCTGCGACTCGTTGCGGAGCGTGCACAGGAAGTAGACGAATCCGTCGTCGCCGAAGAACGCGTCGTTGGCCCCGAAGGTGGCGATGAACGCGTCGTCGTCGGGCAGGCCGTTGCCGTCGACGTCGACCGGGTCTCCCTCGCGGGCCAGTTCGGTGTCGTCGTTGAGCATCATAACCGTGTCGCGGTCGGAGAAGGGGTTGTCGGTGTTGCAGACCATGAGCGTGTCGCCGGCGAGGTTGGCGCGGAACACGCTGATGGCGTCGCCGACGTGCTCGGTGCCGAGCGCGGTCTGGATCGGATCGCCGGTGACGAACGCGACCACGCCGTCCTTGACGGCCCAGTCGTTGTCGCCCGGGAAGTCGCCGCGCGCGGTCCATGACTGGTTGGGCAGCAGGTCGTTGTCGAAGATGGCATCGACGGGCAGCGCGAGTGTGGTGAGCGGGTCGCCGTTCTGGATGACGATCGCGCCGTCGAGCAGCAGCGCGTCGGTGGTGCCCAGGCCGACCGTGGTGTCGACCTCGGCCATCCAGTGCGCGCCGTCGGGCGTGAGGCGCAGCGTCGAGGCGACGGGCGCGTCATAGAACTGGCCGAGCAGCGGCGTGTTCTGCTGCATGAGCACGGTGTTGCCCATGTACAGGGCCGCATCGCGGTCGCTCGCGAGGTTGTTGATCAGATCGGCCCGGAAGGCAAAGTCGCCGCTCGCGAGGATGACGGGCGAGTTGAGCGAGTTGCCCAGCGTTTCGTCGCCCGAGAACTGGCCCGGCGCGTCGATCAGGCCGGGGGCCGCGTCCGACTCCTGGTGCATCAGCAGGGCGCCCACGGCGGGCGTCCAGCGGAGCAGCACCTCGTCGGTGGTCGCGGTCGCGCCCACGAGGCGGTTGCCGAACGCCGCGACGCCGTTGTCGTTGATCGAGCAGTCCGAGTCGAAGAACCCGAACGTGAAACCGGTGCCCTGCAGGGCGTCGCCCTCGGTCGCGGCCAGGATCCTGATCGTCGCGCCGCTGCCGACCATCATGATGTCGCCGTCGGCGTTGTCGTTGAAGCCCTTGAACACCCAGGCGTTGCCCGACGGGCTCGAGTACAGATCGAGCATCGACACGAGCGGCGAGCGGAACCGCGCCCCGCCGCCGCCCGGGATCAGCGACGTCGGCGACGTCGGGATGCTCGTGAAGATGACCTCGGGGTTCGCACAGGCGATCGACGCGACGCCCGCGAGGGCGGCGATGGCGCAGGTCCGCATAATCAGGCTCCTCTCAGTCCCACCAAGGGCGGTCGGCACGAGAGCCGCGCCGCCGATGCAACTCCAGCATAGACGGTGGGCCACGCGGATCAAAGACCTTCGCGCGGGTTGGCGTGGGATCGGATTGCGGGCGGCGCGTCCGCAAGCAGCCGGGTCAGCCGCCGCCGCGCAGGTGCCGCGTCATGTCGCGCAGCATGTTCGAGACCCGGGCTTTCTGGTGGGCGCTGGCGTGCTCGCCGATGCCCCGGTCGAGCACCAGGAACATGGTGCCCGCGGCACGGGCCGAGAACTCGCCCGATTGCAGCGCTTCCTGGTCCCGCTGGGCCTGCTGGCGGGCGTCGGCCAGACGCTCGCTGTCCGGGCGGTCGTCGACCCGCCCGCCCATCAGTTCGACGGTCCGCATCAGGTCGAGCACGGCCTGATCCAGGAACTCGCCCCGCTGCTCCGGCGGCACGTTCACATACTGCGACGCTTGCCGGTCCACCGTGTCGATCATCAGGCGCGACACGTTCTCTTCCAGTTGCTCGCGGGCCTTGCCGTAGATGCCCGCGGCGAACGCGGCCAGCATCCCGCTCTCGCTGCTGTCCAGGTCGCTGACGCGCCGGATGAGTTCGCCCACAAGCCGCTGGCGTTCCTCGATCGGCAGGCGGTTGAAGTCATCGGTCAGCAGCGTGTAGTCGAAGATCAGGTCGATCCGGGCGGTCTGGTAGTTCGGCGGGGGCTGCATCCGCACCGCCAGCCAGGTGCCCACGCCCGCGCCGGCCACGATCAGGGCCGCGGCCGGGATGGCGATGCGACGCCGCTTCGGGTTGGTCCACAGCGATCCGGCAAAGCCCCTGACCCGCGAGTCGAGCGCGGTGAGTCGATCGCGCACGCCCCGACGCCGGACCTTCGGACCCCCGACCGACGCCGCGTCGGGCACGTCATCCAGGATGGAAGGCAGTTTCTGGAACTCGCCGGGCATCGGACCCCTCCTGCGAGCGGACCTCGGCACAAACCGGGAGGAACTTCGCGGAGCCCCCCAACCCAGATTCCCTATCGGCAGACGGACGGGCGGTTGCGGCAGCAAAAGCGGCCGATCCGGGTCCGACGGCCTCCCAGCGGGGGGGTACGCCGGCTCGCTACATCGCGTCGACGGCGACCTTGGCCTCTTTCAGGCCCACGCCCGTGATCTCGCGGTACCGCTTGATCGCCTCGATCTTCCGTCCGCCGGCGACAAGAGCGCGGACGTCGTCGAGCGCGGGATCCCCCGCGCCGGCACACGCCGCGCCGTCGATGCCAAGGCTCGCCAGCAGCGCGTCGAGTTTCCGCTCGACCCGCGCGAGCCGGGCGGCCACGTCGGCGTTGGACGAACCGAACAGCCCCACGCGGAGCCTCCCGGGAGACCAAACGCGGGCGTGGCCCGATCGCGATCGGGCCACGCCGCGTCGTCACCGCGTGCGGATCAGGCGCCGGCTTCCGAACCGGCCGTCGCCGGGTTCTGCTGACGCAGTTCCGTCTGCTGATCGATCATCTGCTGCTGCTCGGGGGTGGGCGGGGGCGGCGGGGTGGTCTCGGGGCCGGAGCCGCCGCCACCGAGCATGGTCCAGGCGATCAGCCCGGCCGCGATCACCAGGGCGCCGACCGCCACACCGATCTTGATCATCTTTCCGCTGTCCTGACCGGCCATCGAGCACCGTCCTTTCCAAGGGTTTGCAAGCCGAACGGGGCGCGAGCGGCCCCACGAACCGGGCGATCCGAACCGGACCCCCCGAAACGCCCGGTCGCCGGCGGATCAGCCGACGTCCCGACGCTGGAACAGTATGACAGCAAGGCACAGCAGCGCGACCACCTGTCCCACCCCATACAGGGCCAGCCGCAGGATATGGGACGTTGGGATCGGGGAGTTCTGGGTCACCGCGTCGACGAGCCAGAAGTTCTGCATGTTCGGGATCGCCGCCCACAGGGCCAGCGGCACCGGGCGGACGCGGGTCGGGCGGCTGAAGACCTGATCGCCGACCCGTGGCGGTCGGGCGACCCGGGCCGGGGAGGCGCCGACGTTCCGGATGGTCAGGTCCATCGGGCCTCGAACCTCGGTGACGACCACGCCGGGATCGACGCCCGGGCCAGAGAGCGAGAACTGGTCGGCGGCGTCGCCCTCAAACGGGCGGAAGGGCGGCACCGCCAGGCGGGCGCCGTTGGGCGAGTCGCCGTAATAGAACGACTCGCCGACCCGCATCGGCGGGTCCGGGGCCCACTCAAGCGTGATTCGATAGGTGTCGCCCGAGGCGCGGAACGGCTCCTCGGCGGGATGGGCGGCCTCGGCGGTCTGGATCACGGAGCGCCGGTCGTTGTCGTAGGCGTGGCGTCCGACGAAGAAGTTCGAGAGCAGCCCGAACAGGAACACGCCGCAGCACACAAAGATGGTCATGACCTGGCGCAGGCGGGTCGAGGCGGCGACCGCGACCGCCGACAGCACGAGCATCGACATGGCCATCGCCAGCGAGGCGAGCAGGATCTGGGGCTTGAAGTCGTCGTGTGGCCACTCGAACCGGGTCTGGCTCTCGCCGGTGGGCTGCTCCCATCGGTCGAGCATCTGGTGCTCGATGTACCCGATCTGGAGTTTCCACTCCTTGCCGAACACGAGCACAAGGGCGTAGGCCACGACGCTCAGCGGCACGAGCGCGAGCACGACGGTCTGGGAGAACGGCCAGCCGTAGAAAAAGTTGCCCCACGCCGCCAGGAACAGCGCGAGCCCCACGGCCGCGGACGTGAACACCAGGACCGGGGCGTCGAGTTCGTCGGCGGCGGTGGACATCACGCCGTGCCGGATGCCCATGAGCAGGAACACCAGCATGGGGATGACGGCGATGAGCATCGCCCACGACACGCCCGCGTACTTGCCCAGAATCACAGAGGTCCGGCTGATCGGCTTGGCGATGACCGTGAGCACGGTCTTGTTCTCGATCTCGCGGCTGACGGCGGCGGTGGCGACGAACGCCGCCAGCAGCATGCCCGAGACGTAGACCGTGGCCATCCCGACGTCGAGCAGGAGTTTGTTGTCGCCCGAGACCTCCGCGCTGCTGGAATAGCCCATCGAGAAGCCCGTGCCCCAGGTGGTAAACAGCAGCAGCACCCCGCACAGGAGGATGATGATCATGTAGATGGGCTGGCGGATGGACTCCAGGAACGTGTTGCGGGCGATGGTCGCGGTTTGGAGCACCATGGGGCGTCAACCTCTGTCACACCCGGGAAGAACCCGGGTGGCGATGCATGGCAAACACTTGACATCACGAGACTTAGCCGCGACCGCCAAGACCCGGCGACCGCGCCGATCCCGCTCCGCAGCGCCGCGCGACACCTCGGCTCGCCCCGCTGCGATGGGAATCAAACAAATCCTACGCGGAGATCGAACCCGGGTTCGCCTTCGGCGTACTTCCGTTTGCCCCATTCGGGGCCGCGCCCCCGGTGGGCGCGTGGCGAGCAACGCCAGGGAGGGACTTCGCCCCGTCGGGGTGGGGACTCCCATCGCGCGGGCTCGCCCCCTTTGGGTCGGACAACACGCGGCTGGCCCGCCCTTGGGGCGGCACCGCGGAACAGGTCGGAGCGCCCCAGCGCCGGGGCGAGAGGTGGGTGCGTTGCCCGCTTGGCCGCGTTGGCGTTGGCTTGAGATTTGAGGGTGGGTTCGGTCCGCCTTCGGGCGGGGTGGACAGGTCGGGAGGGGTTGGGCAGAATACCGCCCCCAAAAACGCCGGGGCCCGGTCCTTTCGGCGGAGTCGGGAGTCGCGGTCGGGAGTCGGGCGGCAGTGTCGGGAGGCGGCTTCGGGACGTACGACCCGACGCCCGCCGGTGTTCTGAAGAAACCTCGCGGCCCAGCGGCCGCGACGCGGGAGCGGCGATGAAGGCCGACTATCAGTCGTATCAACGAGCGGCGGGCGTGGCCCTGCTGGGCCTGGCGATCCAGATCGTCCTGTTCGTCCTGCTGCTGGTCTATGGCCTGTTCGCGCGCGACCACGCCGCCCTGACCGCCTCCGGGCTTGTCGGCGGGTGGTCGGTCGTGTGGCTGATGCTGGCGATCTCGTTCGACCTGCACCGGCGCGAGCGGATCGAGTCGCTGGAGGCCGAGCAGTTCGCCGCCTCCGGCATGGCCGGTTCCAGCGTGTTCGAGGGCTCGGGCAGCGATCTGCGCGTGGCGGCCAAGCGCGTCGCCCAGATGCACAAGGTCTGGATGCCGGTCGCCAGCGTGCTGCTTGGCGTGTTCCTCATCGCGTTCGGCGCGTGGCGTCTCAGCAGCGGGCGGCCCATGGTCGATCCCGACAACTTCCACGCCCCGACGCTGCGCGGCTGGGCCGTGGCCCTCGGGCTGGGCGTCGCGTTCGTCGGATTCGTGTTCGCCCGGTTCGTCTCGGGCATGTCCAAGCGGGACGTGTGGGGCAACCTGAAAGGCGGCGCGGCGGCGGCGGTCGGCTCGGCGCTGGTCGGGCTCATCATGGCGGTGGCCCACTTCGTGGACATCGCCGGGCCCGACGCGGTGCTGCGGTACCTGCAGGTGCTCTTCCCCGTCGCGCTGATCCTGCTGGGCGGCGAGGTGTTCCTGAACTTCGTGCTGAACATCTATCGCCCGCGGAAGGCCGGCGAGATCCCGCGTCCGGCGTTCGACTCGCGGATCCTGGCGTTCGTCGCCGCGCCCGACCGCATCGCCGATTCGATGGCCGGGGCGCTGTCGTACCAACTCGGTTTCGACGTCTCGGCGTCGTGGTTCTACCAGTTGCTGTCGCGCTCGGTCGCGCTGCTGGTGCTGTTCGGCGGGCTGGTGGTGTGGCTGCTCACCAGCGTGACGATGCTCCAGCCGCACCAGACCGGGCGTCTGCTGCGGTTCGGGCAACTGGTCCAGAGCGGCGAGGACCTGCAGCCGGGGCTGCACATCAAGGCGCCGTGGCCGATCGACGACGTGCTCGTGCCCGTTCAGGAGGAACGCGACGAGCGCGGGCGGGTCGTCCGCTCGCAGCGCACCAGCACGGGCGTCCGCGAGATCCAACTGGGCACCCGCGGCCCCGAGGACCAGCGGGCCATCCTCTGGACCAACGACCATACCGCCAACGAGCAGTACTTCCTGGTCCAGGGCCCCGAATCGGCCGAGCGGACCGGCACGCGGACGGACATGGTGCTCGTGGCCGCCGAGGTGCCGATGCGGTACGTCGTGTCCGACGTGCGCCTGTTCGAACTGCTGGGCCAGCCCGACGAGCGGGACGAACTGCTGCGTGTCGTCGGGCAGCGCGAGGTCATGTCGTACTTCTCCGGGCACGGGATCGAGCAGATCCTCGGGGCCGGGCGTCTGGACATGTCGGGCGAACTCCACGAGCGTCTGGCCGCGGCGTACGCCCGCCTGAACCCCGACGCCGGCGGGCAGCCGCAGGGCGCGGGCATCGAGATCGTGTACGTTGGGGTCGAGGGCGTGCATCCGCCGCAGCGGGTCGCGGGCTCGTTCGAGCGTGTGGTGCAGGCCCAGCAGCGTCGCCAGGCAACGCTGGAGGCGGCCGAGCAGTGGGCGATCCGCACGCTGGCCTCGACCGCCGGCAGCGTGGACAAAGCCCGCGAGGCCGCCGCGATGCTGGCCCGGGCCGCGGAAACGAGCGACCCTGCCGAGGCCGAGGAGATTCGGCGCGAGGTCGAGACGCTGCTGATCGGCTCCGGCGGGCTTGCGGCCTCGGACCTGCTGACCGCGCGGGCCGAGCGCTGGCGGGCCCACATGGGCACGCTGGCGACCGCGACGCTGCACAACGGGCAGGTCGAGTCGTACCAGGCCTCGCCCCTGCTGTTCCGCACCGGCATGTACTTCGATTCGCTGCTGCAACTGATGCGGGGCTCGCGCGTGTTCATCGTGGGCGGGGACGCGGCCAACCTCTGGCAGCAGTTCGACTTCCAGGACTCGCAGCGGGCCTCGGACATCTTCACCGCCGAAGAGAACAACAACTAAGCGCCGCATCGGGGCGCGGTCCGACCAGACGGTTCTGATTCTCCTCCATCCGGGAGTGTGCACTCGTGAGACGCCTTGTCATCTTCCTCATCGCTGGCGTGTTCGTGCTGGCCCTGGTGCTGTACATGGTGGCCTACACCGTGCGGTTCACCGAGCGGGCGGTGCTCACCACGTTCGGGCGCGCCGACGAGTCCTCGACGGTCGACGCCGGGCTGCACTTCAAGTGGCCCTACCCGATCCAGCGGGTCATGACCTACGACACGCGCGTGCGTGTGCTCCAGACCCGCCAGGAGACCCAGCAGACCGCCGACAACCAGCAGGTCGTCGTCCAGGCGTTCTGCACCTGGCGCGTGAGCGACCCGCTGGCGTTCTTCCGGCGCTTCTCGAACGCGGGCGAGCGCCCCATCGACCACTTCCGCGAGGCCGAGCAGTCGCTCGACTCGACCATGCGCACCGCGATGGCCGCGGTCTCGGCCTACCGCATGGACGAGCTGTTCACGCTCGGGGAGCAGGGCTCTCGTCTGGCGGACCTCGAGCAGCAGATGCTCGCGCACATGAAGTCGACGATCCAGGGCGTGGGCGCGGGCTCGGACCTTGTGGCCCCCGCCCCCACCGCCGCCGGAGCCGGCGGCGGGGCCTTCGGCATCGAGATCGTCTCGGTCGGCATCGCCCGCGTGCAGTTGCCCGAGGGCGCGACCGAGGCCGTCTTCACCCGCATCACCGCCCAGCAGGACCGCCTGGCCCAGGCGATCCAGAGCCAGGGCGAGGCCGAGGCCGCCGCGATCCGCTCGCGCGCCGACGCCGAGGCCAGCCAGATCCGCGTGTTCACCGAAAATCGGGCCGCGGCCATCCGGGCCCTCGGCGAGCGCGAGTCGGCCCGCTTCCTGGCCCAGATGCGCGACGCCCCGGAACTGGCGGTGTTCATCCAGCAGATGCAGTTCGTCTCGAACATCCTGGCCCGGCGCGTCACCCTGATCTTCCCCACCACCATGCCCGGCTTCGGCGCCTTCGAGCCCAACTACCTCGACAACGCCGGGCAGGGACGCATCCCCGGCGTCGGCTTCCCGGAGAGCTGGAACCCCAGCGGCACCGCGGGCACCCCCGCCGCCCAGCCCGGCGCCAGCGCGACTCCCACCGCCACCCCCGGGGGGGCCGCCGGTGAAGCCGCCGACGGGGAGGCCAACTCATGACCAGGCGTCCGATCCTTCTTGACGCCGACGCGCAGGGCGGCGGCGGCCCCGTCGGCCCGAACCCGGCGCCGCGCTCGCGCCGCGCCTCGGTCGTGCTCCGCGAGGAGGGCGAGGGCGTCGCCGGGATGATGGACCCGGCCAACAAGTCGTTGGCCGATGCGCTGCGGATCACGTTCGGCCTGCTGCAGATCGCGATGATCGTGCTGTTCGTGCTGTTCGTGTTCAGCGGGCTGCAGACCGTCCGCGAGGGCGAGGCCGGCCTGCGTCTGATGTTCGGGCAACTGCAGGAGGAGGACATCGCCCCCGGCATGCGCTTCGCCCTGCCCGCGCCCGTCGGCGAGATCGTCCGCGTGCCCACCGGCGGCGTCGAACTCGAGGACGCCAGCGCGTTCTACCCGTTCGTCGGCGCGGAGGCACGCGCCCGCGGGCCGGAGTCGCTGCCCATGCTCGGCAGCCTCCGCCCGGATCGCGACGGCTCGATCCTGACCGGCGACCAGGCCCTGGCCCACCTGATCTACAAGGTCCAGTACCGGCGCACCAACCCCGCGCTCTACGCCCAGAACATCCTCGACACGCCCACCGAGGTGCTGCTCATCCAGAACGCCGCCCGACGCGGGCTGGTCCGGGCGTGCGCCGAACTGCCCATCGACGCCGTGCTCCGCGAGCAGCAGGCCGGGTCCATCGCCGGGCGGGCCACGCAGATCGCCCAGCAGACGCTCGACGAGGCCCGCTCGGGGATCACCATCGAGCGGATCAACCTGGTGGAGCGCACGCCCCCGCGCTTCCTGCTCGACTCGTACAACAAGGTCACCAACGCGACCAACCAGCTCAACGCCGCCGGCGAGCAGGCCGAGACCACCGCGGCCCAGACGCTCAACGCCATGGCCGGGCGGGCCGCGGCCACGCTCACCAGCCTGATCGACCAGTACGATCTGGCCATGCGCCAGCGTGAGACGATCGCCAGCGGCGGCGACGTGCCCGCCGACGAGCGACTCGAAGCCGCCCCGATCCTCGAGCGGATCAACGCGATCCTCGAGGGCGAGCCGATCACGCTGGCCAGCGGCGAGGTCGTCGAGATCTCCGGGCAGGCCACGTCGCTGCTGCAGGAGGCCGCGGTCACCCGCTCGCGCCTGGTCAACCAGCGTCAGGCGATGCTGGCGATGTTCCAGGCCAAGCGGGCCCAGTACGAAGAGAACCCGGGGTTCATGCTCCACCGGGAGTGGACCGACGCGCTGGCGAGCCTGACGGCTCGGGACTTCGTGCAGCAGTACGCCGTGCCCATGCAGGGCGGCCCGCTCCAGATGCTCATCAACCAGGACCCGCAGATCGTCCGCGAACTCGACGAGGCGCTCAAGGACCGCGAGGCCCTCGAGGCCGCCGAGCAGCGCCTCCAACTCCTGCTCCAGGGCAACTTCCAGACTCCCACCGGCGCGTTCTCCCGCCCGGACTGATCCGGCCGGGCCCCGCGTCGCCCGGGCCTTCCCGCCCATCGGCTCGCCGCGACGGAACAACTCCGCCCGCACGCCCGTAGGAAACTCGAACCACTCGATCGGTCGACCACGACTGAGGACCACGATGGCACAGCCAGGCCCGACACGCCGGATCATGGGCGCCCAGCAGAGCGTGGTCGTCTGTCAGGGGCTCGTCAAGACCTTCAAGGACTTCTGGATGCGTGACCGCGCCCGCGCGGTCGACGGCGTCACCTTCGAGATCCGGCGCGGCGAGGTCTTCGGCCTGCTCGGGCCCAACGGCTCGGGCAAGTCCACCACTATCAAGATCATCCTCGGCCTGCTCCGCCCCACCAAGGGGCGCGTCGCAGTGTTCGGCCAGCCGCCCAGCGACGTTGAGACCAAGAAGCGGATCGGCTACCTCCCCGAGGAGTCGTTCCTCTACGCGTTCCTCAACGCCCGCGAGACCCTCGAGTACTACGCCAAACTCTTCGAGATCGACCGGCGCACCCGACAGAAGCGCATCGACGAACTGCTCGACATGGTCGGCCTCCGCGGGGCCCAGTTCCGCCAGGTCCGCGAGTACTCCAAGGGCATGCAGCGACGCATCGGCATCGCCCAGGCCCTCATCAACGACCCCGACCTGCTCATCCTCGACGAGCCCACCAGCGGCCTCGACCCGCTCGGCACACGCCAGGTCAAGGACCTGATCATCGAACTCGGGCGGCGCGGCAAGACCATCGTCCTGTCCAGCCACCTGCTGGCCGATGTGGAAGACTGCGTCCACCGTATGGTCGTGCTCTACGGCGGCAAGATCCGGGCCGAGGGCACCTGCGAGCAACTCCTCGAATCCCCCAGCCGCACCACCATCGAGACCGAGGCCCTCGACGACGACACCATCGCCGAGATCGACCGGATCATCCGCGAACGCTCGCACGGCTCGCAGTCGGTCCTGGGCGTCTCACGCCCGCGCCAGAAACTCGAGGAACTGTTCCTCGACATCGTCGCCAGGGCCAAGGCCGAGGCCGCCCCGACCTCCGGCGCGGCGAGCGACGGGCGGACCGCGGCTTTCCTGATGGGCAAGCCGGGCGAGGGCGCGGACCTGATCTCGACGCTCACCAGCGATGCCGACGACTTCACCGGCGTCGAGCCGATGGCCGAAGCGGCCCCTGACGAGAAACCGACCGACGAGGGCGCCCGCGAGGAGGTCATCAGCGCCCTCATGCAGCGGTCGCGCCCCCAAAGCGAAGTGCCAGACGCGGAGCCCGACGAGGAGCCCGGCGACAAGCCAGTCGCGATGGCCCCCGAGTCGGACGCACGCACCGCACCGGAGCCGCCCGCGCCACTGCCCCCGATCGATCGCGGCGCGGCCCCGTCCGGCCCGCGCCCCGCCGCGCCGCGACAGCAGCCCGCGCCCCGCCAGGGCGATGGCGACGTGAACGAGGACCTCATCCGCAACCTGCTCGGCAACACCGACGACAGCGGCCCCGGCGCCGGGCGGGAGCGCGACGCGTGAACTGGCGCCAGTGGCTCGCCGCACTCAACCGCGCCCAGAAGGCCCGATCCTTCAAGATCGGCGCCACCATCGGCGTTGTCGCCATCGGCCTGATCGTGTTCGCGGCCTACGCGATCCAGCGCGGCCTCGAAGCCACCGAGGACACCCTCGGCGCCGACGCCTCCATCACCCAGCCCGCCACCCCCACCGCCCGCGGCGATGGCGACGCGGCCCGGGGCAACCAGAGCACCGTCGGCCAGGCCCCCACGCTCGACCCCGCCGCGCCGCCCAGCGCGGCCGGCACCATCGACGGGGCCCGCGCCGCCACCAGCGACCTCCAGGCCAGCAGCCGCGCCGTCGAGCGCATCCTCGCGGGCCGCGGCGATCTGACCAGCCTCGGTGTGGGCATCATCGCGGCGGTCGGGCTCTCGATCGTGGTCATCTGGCTCGGCTTCTTCCTGACGCACCTGCTCATCGCCGCCATCATCGCCGGCGTCGCGTTCCCCCTCACGCAGTACGGGCCGACGCAGGGCTACGGCTGGCTGATGGTGGGCGTGGCGTCGCTGGCCTGGGCGTTCAACGTCGGTCTGGCGGTGCTGCGCCTGGCGTACTCGCCCTCGTCGCCGATGCTGGCGGTGGCCCGGAACGTGCTCGACGAGGCCGTCCGCCTCAAACTCACGCTCGTGTTCATCGTCCTGCTGATGTTCGCGGTCGCCACGCTGCCGCTGCTGCTCGACCCCGACACGCCGCTGCGGTACCGCGTGCAGGCGTTCCTGCAGTACGCCACGGGCGGCTCGTTCTGGCTCATCGCCCTGCTCACGCTGCTGTTCGGCGTCTCGACGGTCACCCTCGAGCAGCGCGACAAGATCATCTGGCAGACCATGACCAAACCGGTTACCGCCTGGCAGTACATCGGCGGCAAGTGGCTGGGCGTCGTCGGGCTCAACGCCATCCTGCTGCTGACCTGCTGCACCGGCGTGTTCCTGTTCACCGAGTACCTCCGCTCGACGCCCGCCATCGGCGAGGCCCGCGCCTACCAGCCCGAGGACGTGCGCGACCGCATCGTCGAGGACCGCTTGATCCTCGAAACCCAGGTGCTCCAGGCCCGCGTGGCGGTCCAGCCCCCGCCCGACCTCAGCCGCGACGATCCGGACTTCCAGGCCGCCGTCCGCGAGTACATCGAGGGCATCCAGGCCAACGACCCGATGTTCGCCGCGGCCGAGAGCGCCGCCGACCAGCGCCAGATCCTCGACGACATGTACCAGCGCGTCTACAACGACCTCTACACCTCCGAGGTCGCCCGGATGCGCTCGGTCGCCCCCGGCGGCGGCCGCCCGTTCGTGATTCCCGATCTGGGCTACGCCCGCGCCCACGACGAGCCGCTCCTGCTCCGCTACCGCGTCGACGCCGGCTCCAACGCCCCCGACCAGTCGTACTACGTCACGATCCGCGTCGGCGGGAAGTACGTGATCGTCCGCGAGTGCAGCCTGGGCTACACGCACGCCGCGCCGCTCGCCCCCGTCATCGTCGTCCAGGGGCGCGGCATCACGCTCGACGACCCCGACTACGCCCTGGCCGAGCAGGCCATCGCCAGCGGGGAACTCGTCGGCGAGTTCCTCGACGCCGGCGACCTCATCGAGCCCGACGGCTCGCTCTACCTCGAGTTCTACAACGGCGACGCCGGCACCGGACGCATCAACCCCGACACCATGTCCTTCCCGGCAGGGGGCCTCGAGGTCTCCTACTCCCACGGCAACTACCGCTCGAACTTCGTCCGCGTCGTGGCCGTCCTGTGGATCAAACTCGCGTTCCTGGCGATGCTGGCCATCTGCGCCTCGACGTTCCTGTCCTTCCCCGTGGCGTGCCTGGTCGCGCTGGGCACGTTCCTGGCGGCCGAGTCCTCGGGCTTCCTCAGCGTCGCGCTCGAGTCGTTCACGCTCCACGACCGCCAGAACAACCCGCTGATCATCAACTTCACCATCTTCTACGTCGCCAGCGCCGTCACCTGGGTCTTCGAGGTGTACCGCGACGTCGATCCCATCGGACGCATCGTCGAGGGACGCCTGCTCTCCTGGGCCAGCGTCGCCAAAGGCGTCGGCGTCCTCGGGGCCATCACCGCCACGCTCTATCTCGTCGCCGTGCTGACCTTCCGAAGGCGCGAACTGGCGATCTACTCGGGCCAGTAGGAAAGACAGCAGGAGTCCTCGGCGTCCATCGCGGCCAAGCGCCCGACAGGAGGCACACCATGTCCAACGACCTCCGAACCCAGATCATCGCCGCCATCATCATGGCCATCGCCCTGGTGTTCTCCGGCGCGATGGCGACCGACGTGGCCGCCTCCACCGGGCGCAACCACCTCACTTACATGGACACCGCCGAGGAAGGCGACCCCCCGCAGGTCGCTTTGGGCATCGCCATGGGCGCGTTCCGCGGCCTGTTCGTCAACATGCTCTGGATGCGGGCCAACGACCTGAAGGAAGAGGGCAAGTTCTACGAAGCGATGGAACTGGCCCGCGCCATCACACGCCTCCAGCCACGCTTCAACCAGGTCTGGGTCTTCCACGCCTGGAACATGGCGTACAACATCTCCGTCACGACCCAGACCACCCAGGAACGCTGGCAGTGGGTCAACAACGGCATCAACCTCCTCCGGCGCGACGGCCTCCGCGCCAACCCCAACGACATGCTCATCCACAAGGAGCTGGCCTGGATCTTCCTCCACAAGATCGCCGGCTTCACCGACGACGCCAACCAGTACTACAAACGCCAACTCGCCCAGGAGTGGACCGAGGTCCTCGGCGCTCCCCCCTTCCCCACCGCCCAGACCATGCGCGACCGCGACGCGGCCATCCAGGCCTACGTCGACTGGCTCCAGCCCATCGTCGACGCCCCCTCAACCCTCGAGCAGGCCATCGAACGCCAGCCGGGCGTGGCCGAGATCATCGCCCGCCTCGAGGCCGGCGGCGGCGCGGCCGATCGCCGCCTCCTCGCGTTCCACGCCTTCTACCAGGGCGTGAAGGACTCAGGCCGGGGCAACCTCTACCGCGAGAACACCGACGAGCGCGGCCGCGCCCTGCTCGACGTCGTCGAGGACCCCGATCTGGCCGAGGCCTGGCCCGTCCTGCTGGCCCACCTCCGCAAACGCACCCTCATCGACCAGTACAACATGGAACCGTCGCGGATGGTCCGCTACACCCAGAAGTACGGCCCCATCGACTGGCGCCACCCCGCCGCCCACGCCCTGTACTGGGGCGCCCGCGGCGTCGAGCAGGGCCTCGACCGCGTCACCATCGACAACCGCAAGGACTGGGACTTCGTCAACGCCGACCGCATCGTCATCCAGGCCGTCCAGGAACTCTACCGCTCCGGCGAACTCTACTTCGCCTACGTCGACTACCGCCTGGGCGACCCCGCGATGTACGACGCGGTCCCCAACGCCCACTTCTTCGATACCTACGGCACCATCATCTACGAACTCGCCAGCCGCTCCTGGGCCGAGGGCGGCGAGATCGGAAGCCGCGCCTACTCCTTCTACGCCGCCGGATACGAGAACTTTCTGAAAGACGGCGTCCGATTCTTCTACCGGCGCGGCCAACTGGCCAAGGCCGAGGAGATCCTGGCCCGATACCGCACGTGGGATGGCCGCAACCTCAACATCTCCACCGAGCAGCGGCGCGCCGAGGACGCGCTGACGCTCGACGCCTGGGTCAACACCCAGTACACCAGCCAACGGTGGTCGTCGCCCTACGTCGCCCAGGCCGAGGTCTCCGGCGCCCTGCAGGGCGCGTTCGCCGCCATGATCGTCGGCGACCAGGAGATGTTCCAGCGACAGTTCCAGTTCGCCTCCGACTTCCACCGCAAGTACTTCGAGGTCCAGCCCCGCTTCCGCACCAGCGCGACCGAGGACGGCGCCCGGCGCATGGACCAGCTCGAGCCCGACTTCCGCATGCTCGCAGGCTCGGCCTTCGCACGCTTCATGAGCATGGTCCCCGTTGACTATGCCGAGCGGGCCTACGACGTCGCCCCGCCCGACCTGCGCCGGTTCGCCTACGACATCCTCGTGGCCAAACTCAAGGCCCAACTCGACGCCGAGCGCCAGGGACGCGGCCGCGGCTTCGACCAGATGTTCCCCGAGCCGAGCGGGATGAACGAGTTCCGCCAGTGGTACACGCAGGAGATGCAGCGCCGCGCCGAACGCGACCGCCAGGTCGAGCAGCGCTGATCGGGGATCATCTTCACCCGAACCGGATCACGTCGGGTCGCCGGCGGCGCACAGCCTCGCCCACTCCCGGCGGAGCAGCCTCGCGTTCCGCTTGTTGGCCTTGAACGCCACGTCGGCCACGACATCAACCACCGGCACGAGCCCCAGCACCCAGTCGATCGCCAGGTTCGCACCCATCTGCGCGATCGCCCGCCGCCGCACCCCCAAGCGCACGGCGTCGGCCACGATCAACGCCCCAAGCCCCGTCGCCACGGTGTCCCCCACCACCGGCACCAATCCGATGATCGAATCCCACCCGAACCGGATCCGCGTCCCCGGAATCCGGAACCGGCTGTCCAGCCACGCCGCCAGCGCGAGCGATCGCGGCAGCTCGACCGGGCGCACCCGGCCCTGCGCGGCGGCCGGCCCTGGCTCCTCCGCGAGCAGCCGCACGCGCCCGCCCAGCCCTCGCGGCCCCATCATGGCCGAGGGAACAAACATCAGAACACGCGGAACAGCAGCAGCAGGATCACAATCACCAGCAGCAGCCCCACCCCGCCGCTGGGCCCATAGCCCCAGCGACGGCTGTACGGGTACGTGGGCAGCGTGCCGAGCAGCAGCATGATGAGCACGATCAGCAGAACCAGGCCAAGCAGCGACATGGGCGTTCCTTTCGAGTGAGCACAACGCTCGAAAGAACTGTCGCACGCCGCGATGGCCCGCCCCTGAACCCCGGGTGAATCCCGCCTCATAGTGCGCCACGCCGCGCCCAGATCGCCCGGCCACGCCATACAGCGAACGCACGCCGAGCCAATCCGGCTCGCGTCGCCTCAATCCAGACCCATCCCCGCCTTTCTCAGCGGCCTCTGCGCCTCGGCGGTGATTCTTATCGCCGCTTCTTGAACCGCCCCTTCGGCGACGAGCCCGACGTCGAGCCCTTCGTCCGGAACGCGGGCATCCCGCTCACCCCGGGCACCATCGACCCCAGCCCGCCGGCCGCGCCGAGCTGCTTCACGGCCTTAACCTTCGACGCCCCGCTCATCCCGGCCATCTCCTTCGTGAGGCGGTTGAGCGTCTCGAACTGCTTGGCCAGTTGCGCGACCTCCTGTTGCTGCGCCCCGGACCCGGCCGCGATCCGCCGGCGACGCCCGGGGTTGATCACCGATGGCTTGTCGCGCTCGTGGCGCGTCATCGAGTTGATCATCGCCTCGACCCGGTCGATCTGCCCGTCGTCCACCGACACGTCCTTCATCATCGCCCCGACGCCCGGCAGCATCCCCAGCAGGCTCTTGAGCGACCCCATCCGGCGCAGCGTCCGCAGTTGCCCGAGGAAGTCGTCCATCGACATCTCCCCCCTGGCCATCTTCTCTTCGAGGCGCTTGGCCTCCTCCTCGCTCACCTCCTGCTGGGCCTTCTCCACCAGCGACACCACGTCGCCCATGCCCAGGATCCGCCCGGCCATCCGCTCGGCGTGGAACTCCTCGATCGCGTCGATCTTCTCACCCACGCCGATGAACTTGATCGGTGCGCCCGTGACCGTCTTGACCGACAACGCCGCCCCGCCGCGCGTGTCCGAGTCGAACTTGGTCAGGATCAGCCCGTCCACCTCCAGCCGCTGGTGGAACGCCTTGGCCGAACGCACCGCGTCCTGGCCCGTCATCGCGTCCACGACCAGCAGCACCTGGTGCGGCTGGAGCGTCCGGTTCACCGCGCCCAGTTCGCCCATCAGGTCGTCGTTGATGTGCAGCCGACCGGCCGTGTCCAGGATCACCGTGTCCACGCCGCTCTGGCGGGCCTTGGCCACCGCCCGCTGGCACACCCCCACCGCCACGCCGACCGCCTTGCCGTACTCGGCGGTCTTGTCGGCCTCGGCGTAGAACTCGACCTTGGCCCCCTTGACCTGCTCGCGCACCATTCCCGCGACGGTTTCCAACTGCTCCACCGCCGCCGGGCGCTGCAGGTCGGCCGCGACCAGCATCACGCTCCGCCCGCGCTTGGCCAGGTACGCCGCGAGTTTGCCGCAGGTGGTCGTCTTGCCCGAGCCCTGCAGCCCGCACATCATCACGATCGTCGGCGCCGGGGACACGCGCGGGATGACGCCCTCGGGCGGCGTCTGCTTCGGGGCAAGCATCTGCCCGTCCGGCCCAGTCTCCGGTCGCAACTCGCCCCCCAGCAACTCGACGAGCCGCCGGTGGCAGATCCCGATCATCTCCTGCCCGGGCTTGAGGCTCTTGGTCACCTCCCGCCCGCGCGCATCGGCCATCACGTTCTCGCAGAACGCGTCGACCACGTCGAGCGCCACGTCGGCCTCGAGCAGGGCCGTGCGGACCTCCTCGAGCGCCTCGCGGACGTTGGCCTCGGTGATCGTGCCCCGCCCGGACAGTTTGCGGAAGACGTTGTTGAACCCGTGGCTGAGCCGGTCGAACATGATCGCGCCCCCCGCGTCATGCGGGGCTCCGAGAGGTTTCTGTCATGGGCCGTGACCGCAGCCACGCCAGCGTAGGTCGCACGCCGTCATCACACTGTGCCCGTCACGGCGCCGACCACACCACCCGCTGCTGCTCGTCGTAGATCTTCGCCACCGGTCCCGACTTCATCACGCCCACGAACACGCGGCTGTTGCCCGCCTCGTCCGCGAACCCGATCCGAAGCGCCTCCTTGGTGAACCCCAGCCACGCCCGCGTGTGCCCGTTCTCGTCGGCCAGCGTCAGCCCCGGCCCGTCGCCCGTGAGCATCAACTTCGCCCGGGCCGCGCCCGACTCGTCGTAGAAGCACAGCATCGGGCCGGTCGGCGTGAGCGTCATCTCGCCGCGGACCCGCCCTTGGCCGTCCACCAGGCGAGGCGAGCCGCCCGCGGCCCGCTTGCGCAACGCCGCGACCTCATCCTCCAGCCTCACCAGACGCGCCTCGATCGACTCTGCCATCGCGTGCTCCTTGGATTCAGGAGCATCATATCGTGTTTTGGCGACCACGCCCCAACCGCGCGGCGGCACTCACGTCCCCGCCGGGTCCCGCTTCAGCCGGTCCTTCGAGATCTCGCGCCGGTCGATCGGGGCCACGCCCTCGGTCGCTTTCCACAGCCCGCTCAGCGGCAGCGCGTCCAGCCAGCAACGGACCATGCCGTAGGCCATCGGACGCAGCACCACCACCACGCTTGTGCCGCCCTTGGCCTTGCCCAGGGCTTTCACGAGCGTCCCGACGATCCGGTCCGCCGCCGCGGCCACCTGCTCGCCCTCCGGCACGTTCACCGCCGTCGGGTCGTCCCGCCACAGACGCCAGACCTGCGGGCTGCGGTCCTCCAACGTCTCGGCCTTCACCCCGGCCCACAGACCCAGGTTGATCTCGGCCAGTTCCTCGATCTCACGGACCTTCGCGTCCTTTGCCAACCCGTCGATGGCGGTCGCCGTTGCGCGGCTGGCCTGGTCGTCGGCGTGCAAGATCAGGTCCGGCTCGCCCTCGGCCGCCCGACGCGCCAGGTCCAGGCACGCCGCGCTGGCCTCAGTGCACAGCGGGATGTCCACCCCGCCCGCCAGCCGACCCGCCTGCTCCCAGGAGGTCGCGCCGGTGCGGACAAGCGTGAGCGTAAGTTGAGTGTTTTCAGCCATCGACAGCCCTTCGAGGCCCGGAACTCAGGCCCATACGAAGGGCAGAGTGTAGCCGGGCCGGGGTCGCCAGCAAGGCTCCCGGACAGGACGAACAGGCGGGTGGCCTGCCCTATTTACTCGGATCGTGTACGGATATGATGGCCCTCGGTTCCCTCGGCCCGACCGCCCGGCCCCCGTAGGGCCCGGATAACTCCCGCCCGCTCCGCCGGAGGCTTGGCGAAGATCGCCGAAGCCGCCGCGAGGACGTCGCAACCGGCCTCCCGGCACATAGCGGCATTGTCAGGTCCGATTCCCCCGTCCATCTCGAGCCTCTGATCGGCCCGGAGGGCCTCGCGTATCTGCCGGACTTTGGGGAGCACCTCGGGCATGAACCGCTGGCCCGCGAAGCCGGGGAAGATCGACATGACCAGCACAAGGTCCAGGTCCGGGAACAGGTCGGCCCAGGGTTTCACCTGAGTCGGGGGGTTCATCGCCAGACCCGCCGTCGCCCCCGCACCGTGGATCTGGTCCACCAGCCGGCGGGCCGCGTCGGGGCTGACAACCTCGGCATGGAAGGTCAGGTGGCTCGCCCCGGCGTCGACGAACGGGCGAACGAAGTCGCCGGGCTTCTCGATCATCAGGTGCACGTCCAGCAGCGCGTCGGGGAACCGGCGCCGCAGGCACCGGACCATGTCCGGCCCGAGCGTCAGGTTTGGGACGAAGTGCCCATCCATGACATCGACGTGTAGCAGGTCCCCGCCGGCGTCGAGCACCGACGCCGCCTCGTCGCCCATGCGCATGAAGTCCGCGGCGAGGATGGAAGGCGCGACGAGGGGGAGGCGAGTCGGGGCGCGGAGCGAGAGCATCGGGGAGAATAGGAAGCGACGGAGCGACGGAGCGACGGAGCGACGGAGCGACGAAGCCGCGGACGCGAGAAGCGGAAGCGAGCACAAGAAGTGGCACGTGACAGGGTGGCAAAGTGGCAGAGTGCCGATGCGGTCGCTGGTACGATGCCTTCGGCCCTTGCTCCGGTTCTGGCCTCTCTCCCTGTGCAGTCCGCTCTGTGTTTCTGTGCCTCTGTGTTCAATCCTTACTCGCCTGCCGCCTCGTCCAATCCGAAGGAACGACATGCCCGCCAACGCCGCCGACCGTGCCGGAGCCGTGAACGACCTCGCCGCGATTCGCGCTCGGCTTGAGCGCGTCGGGCAGGGGCACGTGCTGAACTTCTGGGATCGCCTCGATGCCGGGCAGCGGCGGGGGTTGATCGGCCAGATCGACAAGATCGATTGGGCCGTATTGCCCGGCCTGGTTGACAAGTATGTGACGCACAAGCCGATTTTCGCGTTGCCCGACGGCGTCGAGCCCGCGCCGTTCTTCTCGGCGGACCCGGCCCGGGGTGCGGCCGCGGGTTCCGACGCGACCGCGCTGCGCCGATCGTGGGACGCTAACGCCGCGCGTGCCGCCGGCGAGGACCTGCTCCGGCGCGGCAAGGTCGCGTGCTTCACCGTCGCCGGCGGGCAGGGCTCGCGCCTTGGCTACGACGGGCCCAAGGGCTGCTACCCCGGCGGAGCCATCACGGGGCGTCCGCTGTTCCGGTTCTTCGCCGAGGGCATCCTCGCGGCCCAGCGACGCTACGGCGCCCCGATCCCCTGGGCCATCATGACCAGCCCGCTCAACCATAACGCGACCGTCGCGTTTTTCGCCGAGCACAAGCACTTTGGGCTCGATCCGGCCGGCGTCGTGTTCTTTCCGCAGGGCGTGATGCCCTCGTTCGATCGCGCCACCGGGCGGCTCTTGATGGCCTCACCCGGCGAGATCGCCACGAACCCCGACGGGCACGGCGGCTCCATCACCGCCCTGCACCGCTCCGGCACGCTGGATCGCCTCGCGGACGCGGGCGTCGAGCACGTCTCGTACTTCCAGGTCGACAACCCGATCGTCCGCGTCGTGGACCCGGCGTTCCTGGGCCTGCACGCTGGGGCGGCGACTGGAGGCGCGAACTCGGGCTCCTCGGGCGAGATGTCCAGCAAGATGATCGCCAAGGCCTACGCCGAGGAGAAACTCGGCCTGTTCTGCCGCGCCGGCGGCAAGGTCCAGGTCATCGAGTACAGCGACCTGCCGATGGAGCGCCAGCGTGAGACGCTGCCGGACGGCTCGCTGCGTTTCCTGGCCGGCTCGGTCGCGGTCCACGCGATGTCGGTCGAGTTCCTGCGCCGCCTGAACGAGGACGCGGCCTTCGATCTGCCTTACCACCGGGCCGACAAGAAGATCGCGTGCATCGACCCGGACACGGGCAAGCCCGTCGAGCCGCGCGAGCCCAACGGTGTGAAACTGGAGCGCTTCGTGTTCGATGCCCTGCCGCTGTGCCGCGCGTCGATCGTGCTCGAGACGCTGCGCCTGGAAGAGTTCGCGCCGATCAAGAACGCCGACGGCGTGGACAGCCCGGCGTCGAGCACGCGGATCCAGACCGAACGGGCCGCGGCGTGGCTGGAGCGCGTCGGCGTGAAGGTGGCCCGGAACGCCAAGGGCGAGGCCGACTGCGTGATCGAACTCTCGCCGCTGACCGCGTGCGAGGCCCCGGACCTGGAGCGTGCCGAGGTGCGGGCGAACCTGCCGGCGCGGATCGGGAGCGGGGAGCGGGTGGTGCTGTAGGGCGGCAACCGTCGTCGCGCTCGGATCCCGGTCCGTGTCGCGTGGCGCTTCGCCTCCGCGACCAGAAGCCGCGATGTCCGACCCCGCGGTTCGCGGCTCGCTCGACTGATTCAGCGCCTGCTGGCGCGCCGGGCGCACGACACCGAGCCTTCACATCGCTCGCCGCGCCTTCGCATGCTCAGTGCCGGTAGGTGATCCGCGCCTTGGTCAGGTCGTACGGGCTCATCTCGACCGTCACGCGGTCGCCCGGCAGGATGCGGATGTAGTGCTGGCGCATCTTGCCCGAGACGTACGCGAGCACCTCGGTCTTCTGCTCGTTGGGCAGACGCACCTTGAACATCGCGTTGGGCAGCGCCTCGACCACCGTCGCCTCGAACGTGAACTTCTCTTCCTGCTTGGGCATACGACTCCTCGGACCCGCTTGGGCGACGATCGACGCCGAACGGGCCACGGACTTTAGCCCCCCCACCGCCCGGTTTCCCCGCGGCATCGCTCCGAGCCGGCGACGATCAGAAGACCGTCAGCACCCGCGGCCCATCGCGCGTCACCGCGACGGTCTGCTCGACCTGGCACGCCAGCACGCCGTCGGCCGCGGTCACGGTCCAGGCGTCGGGGCCGACGGTCATCGCCACGTCCCGCTCGAGCAGGATCGGCTCGACCGTCACGACCATGCCGGGGCGGAGGACGAAGTCGTCGCGCGGGCCGGGGTAGAACGGCAGACGCGGGGGCTCGTGCAGGGCCCGCCCGATGCCATGCCCGGCGTAGATGGGGGCGACCCGGAAACCGGCGGCCTCGGCGACGGCGCGGCACGCGTCGGCGGCGTCGGACCACCGCGTGCCGGGCGCCATGGCCGCGATGGCGGCTTCGGTCGCGGCCCGTGCGGCTGCGGCGATGCGGGAGGCGGTCGAGTTCTGGGGCGCATCGTGGGGCGAGGCCGGTCGTCGATCCGGCGCGACAATTCGCACGCGGCTGGCATCGGCGCACCAGCCCGCGACGGAGACGCCGGTGTCCAGGGTCACCAGATCTCCCGGTTGGAGCGGGCGGTCGGTCGGGACCGCGTGGGTGACCTGGTCGTTCACGCAGGCGCAGATGGCCGCGGGGTACGGAGCGGCGTTGCGCTGCGAGAAGCCGGGGAAGAGGGCGGTCGCGCCGGCATCGGCGATGAGGGTGCGGGCCAGCCCGTCGAGTTCGAGGGTCGTGGCGCCCGAGCGGCACGCGTCGAGAAGGGCGTCGAGCACACGAGCCACCACCCTCCCGGCCTCGGCGATCCGATCGATCTCCTCTGGGGAACGGATCGGGATCACGGGGGCCCCGGTGCTTCGAGTGGAACGCGAAGGACGCGAAGGAACGCCAGGGGAGTGACCGGATCAAGACGAGTGCTCTCGCCCTGGGTGCCTCCCACGTCAGGGGTTCGAACCCCGATTCCGTCGGAACTCATCGCGCTGCTTCGCGTCCTTCGCGTCAAACCCGAGCAGCGGTTGGGGCACGATCCGAGTCTATCCCCGCGGCCCGCGGATGCGCGGGGCCTCGGCGTCGCCGCCGAGGAAGCCCTCGTAGTTCCGCATGAGCAGGGCGGCCTCGACGCGCTGCAGGAAATCGAGGCTGACCGACACAACGATCAGCAGGCCCGTGCCGCCGATGAACTGGGTGACGGCGAAGTCGATCCCCAGCGAACTCGACACCACGTTGGGCAGCACGGCCAGCAGCGCGAGCGCGCCCGCGCCGACGTAGGTGATTCGCTCCATGACGCTGGTGAGGTACTCGGCGGTGCGGGGGCCGGGGCGGAGGCCCGGGATGAACGAGCCGTGCTCCTTCAACTGTTTGGACATGTCCTCGGGGTTGAACTGGACGGTGATCCAGAAGTACGAGAAGAAGAACACCAGCAGGACGTAGATCAGCACATAGGGGAACGCGCCGCCCTGGAACGAGTCCTTGAGGAACACCAGCACCTCGGCGACCCAGCCGCCCGTGGAGTTGGCGAACGCGTCGGCCACGCCCGTGATGATCATCGACGGGAAGAGCATGAGCGTGCTCGCGAAGATGATGGGCATGACGCCGCCGTGGTTGACCTTCAGCGGCAGGTAGGAGCGCTGCCCGCCGAAGACGCGGCGCCCGCGCGTGTGCTTGGCCTGCTGCACCGGGATGCGGCGCTGCGCAACGGTCAGCAGCACCGCTCCGGCGACGACGCCGACGAAGCAGGCCGCGAGGAAGATCAGGCCCATCCACGGGATCGAGGCCTGGAAGCCGTCTGCCGGGGGGCCCATGAGCCACTCGACCGGCATCAGCGTGCGGATCGGTGAGCCCTCGATGATGATGAGCAGCGCCCGTGGGATTCCTGTAAGGATGCCGGCCATGATGATCATGGACACGCCGTTGCCGATGCCGTGCTTGTCGATCTGCTCGCCGAGCCACATGAGGAAGATCGAGCCGGCGGTGAGGGCCGAGAGGGCCATGATCCACCAGACGGGGTTGTCGGACCACTGGGCGAACACGCCGCCCTGGCTGCGAACCAGGCCGAGCCACATCCAGCCTTGGATAAGGCAGAGCACGATGGTGACGCGCCGGGTGAGGTCCTGGATGCGCTGGCGCCCGGTCGGGCCCTCCTCCTGCATCTTCTTGAGCGCGGGCCAGACGCTCGTGAGCAACTGGAAGATGATCGAGGCCGAGATGTAGGGCATGATGCCCAGGCCGAAGATGGTGGACTGGCTGAACGACCCGCCCGAGAAGATGGCGACGTACGACGCGACGCCGGCGAAGGCGCTGCCGCTCTCGCTGGCGGTGCGGAACGTGGCGGCCATCTGCTCCTGGTCGATGCCCGGCAGCGGGATCCAGAACCCGATGCGGTAGACGACCAGCATCGCCAGCGTAAACAGCAGGCGGTTGCGCAGATCGGGGATCTTGAAGACGTTGGTCAGGATCTTGATCATCGGATGGGCGTGCCTGGGCGGGGATTCAGGACGCGGCGGGGCCGCGCCCAAAGCCGCGATGGACCGGAACAAACCCGCGAGAGCCCGCGGGCGGGAAGGGTAGGAGAGGGCCCGTGCGATTGGAACCCGGATCGCACGGAGCGTTGTCCGTCGGCTGCTGGGGCGTGCGGGCTCCGGGCAAGCGGGTGGCGGGGACCGCGATGGAGCCGGACCGGGGCGGGGACGCCCCGGCTCGCGCGCAGTTGTTCGGGGAGGCGGGAGAACGACGAACGCCGCCGAGGGGGTCGGCGGCGTCCGTGGATCGGCTGGTGGCGGGTCGGGGGATCATCCGCGGGCGGTGGCGGCGGACGGTCACTCGGCGGCGTCGTCGGTGACGACCGCCTTCTTCCCGCCGCGCTTGAGCTTCTTGGTGAGGTTCTTGGGGGTCTTGTCGTCGCTGTTTCGGTCGACGCCGCGGACGCGGTCGCGCCGGGTTCCGGACTCGGTGACCTTGCCGCCGGCGGCCTCGATGTGGCGCCGGGCCGAGGCCGAGCAGCGGGAGACGTTGACGGTCAGGGCGACGCCGATCTTGTCCTTGCCCTCCGGCAGGGTGCCGAGAATCTTGACGTCACGGCTCTCGTCGCGGACCAGGCCGGCCTTGATGAGCGTGGCGGGTGAGACCTCGCCGCCCTTGGCGAAGTTCGGATGGGCCAGCAGGTCGCGGAGGTTGACGACCCAGAAGTTGACGGTGTGGACCGCGTTGGTGAAGCCGAACTTCGGCATGCGCCGGAAGTAGGGCATCTGGCCACCCTCGAACTGATAGAGGGTGGAGTGGCCGTGGCGGGAGCCGGCGCCCTTCATGCCGCGGCCCGAGGTCTTGCCGCGGGCGCCGTACTTGCCGCGCCCGACGCGCTTGCGGTTCTTGGACGCCCCGGCCAGGGCTGTGATGTCGTGGATCATCATGGGACGGACTCCTGCGAAGCGTCGGCCTGGGTGTCGAGTGGGGCCGGGGTCTGCGGGCGAGTGGGCACCGAAACGGGAACTGAGATCAGGACGCGGACGGGGCCTCGGAGGGCTGGCCACCCTGGGCCTGGCCGCCGCCCTGGATCTGGCCGGAGCCGGAGTCGTCGCCGCCGCCGCCGGGGCCACGCCGGCGACGACCGCCGCCGCCACGACCGCCGCGCCGTTCCTGGCCGATGGTGTTGACCGGGGCTCGCATCTTCTCGCCGGTTCGGGTGGCGGGGGCGAAGCGCTTGCCTCGCTCGATCTTGGCGTCGATCACGGAGGTGGCGATCTCGACGCCGCGGAGTTCGGCGACCTGGGCGGGGGTCTGGATCTGGCTGAGTGCGTCGAAGACGGCCTTGACGACGTTGAGTTTGGTGGTCGAGCCGTAGCACTTGGTGAGGCAGTCGGTGACGCCGACGGTCTCCATCATGGCGCGGACGGTGCCGCCGGCGACCACGCCCGTGCCGGGGGCGGCCGGGATGAGGCGGACCTTGGTGGAGGCGAAACGTCCCTCGACCTCGTGCGGGATGGTGCCGCCGGTGCGGGAGACGCCGATGAGGTCGCGCTTGGCGTACTTCTGGGCCTTCTCGATGGCCTGGGGCACCTCGTTGGACTTGCCGTAGCCGAAGCCGAGGCGTCCGTTGCGGTCGCCGCAGACGACCAGCGCGCCGAACGAGAACCGACGCCCACCCTTGACGGTGGAGGCGGTGCGGTAGATGCCCAGCGTGGTGGACTCGATGTGGCCGGCTTCGTCGATCATCTCGGGCATGGGAGTCTCGGGGAGTGCTGCGTGCTGAGTACTGAGTGGTCTTGAATCGTAGCCGTTGGGCGGTGGTTGTCTGGTCGATCAGAACTCGAGGCCGGCTTTGCGGGCGGCCTCGGCCAGGGCCTTGATGCGGCCGTGGAAGCGGAACCCGCCGCGGTCGAACACGACCTTGGTCACTCCGGCGGCTTTGGCCCGCTCGGCGAGCTTGGTGCCCACGGCGGCGGCGGCGGCGGCGTTGCCGGTCTTGGCCTCGCCCAGGCCCAGGTCCTTGTCGCGGGTGGAAGCCGCGGCGATGGTGCGGCCGTCCAGGTCGTCGATGACCTGGACGTACATGTGGTTGAGCGAGCGGTACACCGCCAGGCGGGGGCGCTCGTGCGTGCCGGCGATCCGCTTGCGGATGCCGATGCGCCGGCGGGCCCGTCGAACTCGTTTGCCGCTTGACTTGTCCATGGGGAGTTCCGAGTGCTGAGTGCCGAGTGCTGAGTGACGGAGCCTGAGGGCTGTTGGAGAGTTTGGGGTTTGAGTCCTGAGTCCCTGGTCGATTGTCCTGAGTCCTTGGTCCTGAGTCCTGGAGGTCGGGTCGAGGGTTGGCGGGGGCGGTTGGCGAGTTCGGGGGTTCGGGCCTGTCCGGGTTGCAGTGCGTGCCGTTCCTCGTGCCTCGTGCCTCGTGCCCGTTGCCTGATGCCTTGCTTACGAGCCGAACTGCTTGCCCTGCTTGCGCTTGATGACCTCTTCGAAGTACTTGATGCCCTTGCCGTTGTAGGGCTCGGGCTTCCGCTTGGCCCGCATCTGGGCGGCGAACTGCCCGACGGCCTGCTTGTCGGCGCCGGTGATGGTCACGATCTGCTTCTCGACCGCGACGTTCACACCGGTCGGGATGTCCATCATGATCGGGTTGGCGAAGCCGAGCATCATCTTGAGCTGCTTGCCGGTGACGGCGGCGGTCCAGCCGACGCCGACGACCTCCATCTTCCGCTCGTAGCCCTTCGCGACGCCCTCGACCATGTTGCCGATCAGGGCCCGCGTCGTGCCCCAGTACGCCCGGACGCTGGGGTCCTGAGCGGCCTGGGCCTCGTCGATCGTGCAGACGACCTCGTTCTGGTCGTTGACCGCGACGCCGACCTCGGGGCGATGGGTCATCTTGAGCGTGCCTTTGGGGCCCTCGGCGGTCACGAGGCGGTCCTTGACCGAGAGTTTGACGCCCTTGGGCAGCGGGATGGGCTTCTTTCCGATGCGGGACATGGCTGGGTTCCTTCGCGTGCGGCTCGCCGGGGCGATGGGGTCTGGTTGCTCCGGGCTTCTGCGTGCGTGTGAGTGCTGAGTGCTGAGTGCTGAGTGCTGAGTGCTGAGTCTTTCGATCTTAGTGCCTGATGCCCAGTGCCTAGTGCCTAGTGCCTAGTGCCTTTATTCCTGCGTTACTGCACCGTGCACAGCAGTTCACCCCCGACGCGCTGCTCGCGGGCCATGCGGTCCGAGAGCACGCCGCGGCTGGTGGAGACGATGGCGATGCCCAGGCCCTGGAGGGGGCGGGGCAGGTCCTCGACGCCCGAGTAGACGCGGCAACCGGGCTTGCTGGTGCGCTGGAGGTCGTGGATGAGTTTCTCGCCGCGCGGGCCGTACTTCAGGTGGACGCGGAGCAGGCCTTGGCGCCCGTCCTCGACGACGTCGAAGGAGTTAACGTAGCCCTCCTTGACGAGCACGTCGGCGATGCCGCGACAGACCTTGCTGTTGAGGCAGTTCACGGTCTTGGACCGGTTCCGCAGGGCGTTGCGGATCCGGGTGAGCATGTCGGCGATGGGGTCGGACAGTGCCATCTGTGGTTCCAGGAGTGAGAGCGGAGTGCTGAGGAGCGAGTGCCGAGTGCTGAGTGCCTAGGGAGAGTAAGACGGAGCGGTTTCGAAGGGCGCTTACCAGGAGGCCTTACGCATGCCGGGGATCTTGCCCTCGAGCGCGAGTTTGCGGAGCATGATGCGGCTGATGCGGAACTTGCGGTAGTAGCCGCGGACACGCCCGGTCAGTTCGCAGCGGCGGACCGTGCGGGTCGAGAACTTCGGGGTGCGGTTGCTCTTGGCGACTTGGGCGGTTGTGGCCATGTTCGTCTCGCGGGGTCGTCTGGCTGGTCGTCGAGTGGTCTGCGAACGGGTCTGCGAACGGGTCGGTCAGATCTTCGGATTTCGAGGCGGGAATCGAAGCGTTGGAAGCGGGCCCCGTTGCGGGCTTAGTTGCGGTCCTCGGGCTTCTGGAACGGCATGCCCAGTTGCTCGAGCACGAAGCGGGACTTCTCGGGGGTGGAGTTGGAGAAGACGAAGTTGATGTGCATGCCGTGGGTGAAGTCCACCTCGGCCATGTTGATCTCGGGGAACACGCCCTGCTCGGTCAGGCCGGTGGAGTAGTTGCCCTGGCGGTCGAAGGATTTGGCGGGCAGACCCCGGAAGTCCTTGATACGCGGCGTGGCCAGGTGGATGAACCGATCAAGGAAGTACCACATCCGCTGGCGGCGGAGGGTGACCATGCTCGAGGAGTCCATGCCCTCGCGCAGTTTGAAGTTCGACACGGCTTTCTTGGACTTGATCAGGATCGGCTTCTGGCCCGAGATGGCGGTCAGCGTGTTCGTGATCGTCTGCTTGACGTTGGCCGGGACCTTGCCGCCGTCGAGGTGGCGTCCCATATTCACGTTGATGGTGATCTTCTCGAGGCGCGGCTGGGCCATGGGGTTCTTGATGCCGAACTGCTCGGCGACCTTGGCCCGGACCTGCTCGTCGAACATCTGCTTGAGGCGTGGGGTCCCGGTCGGCGGGGGCGCATCGATCGCCGCGCCCTTCGCACCGCCCTTGCCCTTGCCCTTGTCCTTCGCCATGGCTTGGTCCTTACCTGTGCCTCGAAACCTGTGTCTCGAATCGTTGCCGTTGCTTTGGATCGCTACCGAACTGCCCCGTCTGGCTTCCTGCGGGTTCCTGCCGGGGCTTAGTCCTTCTTGGCCCCACGCACGGTGCCGAGCACCTTGCCGCCCCGGGCCGCGACGCGGACCTTGGACCCGTCGTCGCGGGTCTGGAAGCGGACGCGGGAGCCCTTGCCGTCGTCGCCCAGGGGCTGGACGTTGGACATGTGGATGGACTGTTCGCGCGAGACCACGCCGCCCTGGGGGGTGGTGCGCGTGGGCTTGATGTGCTTGACGCGGAGGTTGACGCCCTTGACGACCACGCGATCGTCCTTGGGGATGACGCGCAGGACCTCGCCGGTCTTGCCCTTGTCATCGCCGGCGATGACCTTCACCGTGTCGCCTTTTCGAACGTGCCGTGGCATGGGAGTCTCGTGGTGGGGAGTGCTGAGGAGCGAGTGCCGAGTGCCGAGTATGAGGTAGGAGGCTTCGTTGCGGGTTTCAGACGACTTCGGGGGCCAGGGAGACGATCTTCATGTAGTTCTTGTCGCGGAGTTCGCGGGCCACCGGCCCGAAGATGCGCGTGCCCTTGGGGTTGCCGTCGTCCTGGATGAGCACGACGGCGGAAGAATCGAACTTGACGTACGAGCCGTCCTTGCGCCGGGTGGGCTTGGCGGTGCGGACGACGACGGCCTTGGACATGTCGCCTTCCTTGACCTCGCCGCCGGGGATGGCCTTCTTGATCGAGACCAGCACGCGGTCCCCGACGTGGGCCACACGCCGGGTGAAGGCGCCCGAGCGGGTCGTGCCGCCGTAGACGCGGATCACGTACGCCTGCTTGGCGCCGGAGTTGTCCGCGACTTCACACCTTGATTCCTGCTGGAGCATGGCTTGGGGTCCTGTTGGTCGATCCGGCGGGGGCTTGCTCGATTCCTAGAGCGGGTTGCTGGGCACTGGTCAGGTCGATCTCGGAGACGCCTACTCCTCGGTCGAGCGCTTCTCCACGACCCGCACGAGGCGCCACTGCTTGGACTTGCTGATCGGGCGGCACTGGGCCACCTCGACGATGTCGCCCGTGCGCGACTCGTTGTGCTCGTCGTGCACGTGCAGGACGGTGCGGCGGCGGACGTACTTGCCGTACTGCGGGTGGCGGGCCACGTAGCGCACGACGACCTTGCGGGTCTTGTCCCGGGAGTCGGTCTCGACGGTGCCGATCTTGGTGGCCTTGAGGGCCGCCGTCGCGCTGGTGGTGGTCGTCTGGCTCATCGGTGTGTGGTTCCCGGTCGTCTGTCCGTCGTGATCCGTGCCGTGTGCGTGCTGGGTGCTGCTCGGGGGGCGTCGCGTGGTCCGACTCTGGTCTGGCCTCAGGCCGTCGCGGCCTTCCGCCGGCTGTTGCGTTCCGTGAGGAGGCGGGCGATGTCACGCCGCACCTTCTTGAACTGCGTGACGTCCTCGACCTTCTCGGTCACGGCCTGGGACCGCAGCGTGAACGCCTTGTCGCGCAAACGCTTCAGTTCGATCGTGATTTCTTCGTCCTTCAGCGCTTTGGCTTCGGCCCCGGTCATGGCTCGTTTCCTTCAACCTCGGGAACCCGCTCCGGCAGTCCCCGCAAACTTGTGTTCCAACCCTCGTCGTCGCTTCCCGTTACAACCCTTCGTCGCTTCGTCGCTTCGTCGCTCCGGCCCTTCCCGCTTACACCGACACCCGCCGCCCGACGAACCGGCAGCGGATCGGCATCTTCATGGCCGCCCGGACCAGGGCCTGCTTGGCGGTCTGCTCGGACACGCCGGCGATCTCGAACAGGATGGTGCCGGGGCGGACGCGAGCCGCCCAGTAGTCCACGTCGGCCTTGCCCGTGCCCATTCGGGTCTCGAGCGGCTTCTTGGAGATCGGCTTGTCCGGGAAGACCCGGATGAACAGTTTGCCCTCGCGCTTGAGCAGGTGCTGTATGGCGATGCGGCCGGCCTCGATGTTGATGCCCTTGAGCCAGCAGCCGT
This sequence comes from Phycisphaerales bacterium, assembly GCA_041401985.1. Taxonomy (GTDB): domain Bacteria; phylum Planctomycetota; class Phycisphaerae; order Phycisphaerales; family UBA1924; genus JACKHA01. The sequence continues at coordinate 210,236 of JAWKTE010000003.1, read as the reverse complement.
CGAGGGCCTGCAGGCCATAGTCGCCGTAGGCGACGTAGTTGCCCTTGCTGGCCTTGCGGTCGCGGACGCGCCGCTGCTCCTTGCGGTACTTGACGCGGGATGGGATCTTGAAGGGAGGCATGGGGTCGTCCTAGTGCTGAGTTCCGAGTGCTGAGTGCTGAGTCCTGTCGGTGGTTGGCTGCTGGGGCGTCCGGCGGCTCAGCGGCGGCCGCGGGCCCGGGCCCGGCCGCCGGCGGCGTCCGAGGCCATCTCGTCCTGCTGGTCCTTGCTGTACTCGCCCTTGTAGATCCAAGTCTTGACGCCGATCTGGCCCGCGGCCGTCTTGGCCTCCGCGAACCCGTAGTTGATGTTCGCCTGCAGCGTCGAGAGCGGCAGGGCCCCGAGCTTCGCGTCCAGCGTGCGGCTCATCTCCGCCCCGCCCAGACGACCCGAGATCTGGATCTTCACGCCCTTGGCGCCGGCCTGCATCGTCGCCTCGGTCCGCTGCTTGACCACGCGCCGGAACGCCATCCGCTTGCCCAGCTGCTCGGCGACCGCCTCGGCCACCAATTGGGCGTCCAGGTCGGGGCTCTTGATCTCGACGACGTTGATCGAGACCTTGCGGCCCGTCATGTACCGCAGCTGCTCGGTCATCCGCTCGATCTCGGCGCCCTTCGGGCCGATCACCAGGCCCGGGCGGGCCGTCTTGATGATGACCTTCAGTTCCTCGCGGGTCCGCTCGATGTGGATGTCGCTGACCGCGGCGAACGGGGGCTTGCGGTTGAGACGCTCGTCGAGGAACCGACGGATCTTCTCGTCCTCGATCAGCAGTTCGCCGTAGAGCGCCTTGGGCGCGTACCAGCGGCTGCGGTGCGCCTCGGTCACGCCGAGCCTCAGCCCGAATGGATGCGTCTTCTGTCCCATTTACGCCCGCTCCTCCACGCACACCGTGATGTGGCTGGTCTGCTTGATGATCGCGTGGGCACGACCCCGGTCCTTCGGCTGGAACCGCTTGATCTGCATCCCCTCGTCCACGAACGAGCGGGCCACCCACAGGCTGGTCACGTCGGCCTCGGCCTCCTCCGCGTCGGCGATGGCGGCCTGCAGGCACTTCTTGATGTCCACCGCCGCACGCTTCGTGGTGAACGTCATCATGTTCAGGGCGTCGTCGACCCGCTTGCCGCGGATCAGGTCGGCCACCAGGCGGATCTTCCGCGTGCTGCCGCGCGTGCCGCGGACCTTGCTCTCGAACAGCGCGATGTCCTTGGCCTCACGCCCGAGGGCCTGGGCCAGACGCCGGATGTCCTCGGCGCGGCAGCGCGGGTGGTCGCGCCCGCGCATCCAGTTCCTGACGGCCGAGACCGCCTCGTCGCCGGTCATGCCGGTCCGCTCGACGGCCTGGGCCAGCGCTTCCACGCCGACGCCGCCTTCTTCCGCGAACTGCTTCAGCCTTGCGCTGTGGATCTTCACCGTGCACCTTCCTGCGCCCGTCCGGGCCAGATCGTCTCGACTGCCGACTCACCGACCCGAACCAGACTCCTGCGGACTCCGACCCGTCCCGAGGGGACGGATCACTTCGACGTGATGCCTTCCTTCTTGTTCGTGTGCCCGCGGAAGGTGCGGCTGTTGCTGAACTCGCCCAGCTTGTGCCCCACCATGTCCTCGGTTACGAACACGTCCAGGAACGCGCGCCCGTTGTGCACCTGGAACGTGTACCCGACGAACTCGGGCACGATGGTGCAGCGACGGGCCCACGTCTTGATCGGGGCCTTCCGGTTGGCCGCCGCCAGCGCCTCCACCTTGCGGTAGAGCTTCTCGTCGACGAACGGCCCCTTCTTCAGACTCCGACCCATGCGTCACTTCCTTCGATCCAGATCGCCGTCCCAGGCCCGGCGTGATTGACAAGTCCTGCCCTGAATCTCTTCCCTTCGTCGCTCCGTCGCTTCCCTTACACCACCTGCCCGTACCGCTTGCTGTAGCGCCGGCGGATGATCATCTTCTTCGAGGCCTTCTTCGGGTTCCGCGTGCGGCCGCCCTTGGCCAGCGTGCCCGTGGGGCCGACCGGCGGGCGGTTGCCCTTGGACTTGCCGGCGCCGCCGCCCAGCGGGTGGGCGTTGTGGCTCTTGGCCATGCCTCGGGTGACCGGGCGGCGACCCAGGTGGCGGGCCAGGCCCGCCTTGCCGAGGCGACGGTTGGCGTGGTCGGTGTTGCCGACCTGGCCGACCACCGCGGTGCAGTCGATGTTCACGCGGCGGATCTCGCCCGAGGGCAGCACCAGCGTCGCGAAGTCGCCTTCCTTGTTCGTCAGGCGGGCCTGACCGCCAGCCGTGCGGCAGATCTGCCCGCCGCGGCCCTTGGTCAGTTCGACGCAGTGGACCTCCATGCCGGTGGGGATGTGGCGGAGGGCCATGCAGTTGCCCGGCGTCGGCTCGACGGCGCTGGTGTGCGAGGAGACGACCTCCTGCCCGGCCTTGAGCCCGACCGGCGCGAGGATGTATCGCTTCACGCCATCGGCGTACTCGATCAGGGCGATGTGGCAGGTGCGGTTGGGGTCGTACTCGATCCCGACGACCTTGCCGACGATGCCGTCGCGGTCCTTGCGCCGGAAGTCGATCAGGCGGTACATCCGCTTGGCCCCGCCGCCGCGCCCGCGCACGGTGATCTTGCCCTGGTTGTTCCGCCCCGCCTTCTTGTTGAGCGGGCGGAGCAGGGACTTCTCGGGGTCCTTCTTGGTGACCTCGACATGCAGGTTCACCGACGCGTTGCGCCGGCCTGCACTGGTTCGGTTGTAGACGCGGATGGCCATGGGAAAGTTCCGAGTGCTGAGTGCTGAGTTCCGAGTGCTGAGTTCCGAGTGCTGAGTTCCGAGTAGAGTTTCCTAGCGCCAGCTCCGAGTGCCCCGTGCCGGATGCCGAGTGCCCGTTAGATCAGTTCGATCGTCTGCCCCTCGGCGAGCCGCACCGAGGCCTTCTTGGTCGTGCCTTCCTGCTGGTAGCCGTACCGCAGGCGACGCAGCTTGCCCTTGCGGACCTGCGTGCGGACGCCGGCGACCTTGACCTTGTAGATGGTCTCGACCGCGTCCTTGATCTGGTCCTTGGACGCGGTGCGGTCGACCAGGAACGTGTAGGTGTTGTCGCCTTCCATCCCGAGCGTGGTCTTCTCGGTGAGCAGCGGCTTCTTGATCACGTACGTCGGGTGCATGGTTTACTCGCCCCCCTTTTTCGCAGCGGCCGTCTTGCCGGGCTTGCCACCGCCGGCCGCGGCCCGCTTCTGGGCGCTGCGACGCAGCTTCTTCGCGGCGGGCGCGGGCGCCTCCTCGCGGGCCTCGGCCCCCATGGGGCTGACCTTCGCGTCCTTGCCGGTCTGCGACCACGGGCCGCTCAGCCACGCCTCCAGCGCGTCCTTCTCGATCACGATGAACCGGGAGGTCAGCAGGTTGAAGGCGTTCATGGTGTCGCTGCGCCCCAGCGTCACGCCCTCGACGTTCCGCGCGCTCAGGCGGGCCGTCTTGGTGCGGGCCGGGTCGGGCGAGAGGGCCACGAACGCGGACTTGTCCACGTTCAGGGCCTTGAGGAAGCCCAGGAACGCGGTGGTCTTGGGCTTGTCGAAGTCGATCCGGTCGACGACGCGGACCTCGTTGTCGATGAGTTTGGCCAGCAGCGCGTTGCGGTTGGCGGCGCGGCGCATCTTCTTGGGCATCTCGAGGTGGTAGTGCTCGCGCCGGCGGTGCTTGGCGAAGGTGTGGCCGCCGCCCTTGAAGTGCGGGGGCTTGCGGTCGCTGTGGCGGGCCCGCCCGGTGCCCTTCTGCTTGTAGATCTTCTTGGTCGAGCCCTCGACCTCGGCCCGGGTCTTGGTCCTGGCCGAGCCCTGGCGAAGATTGGCGTGGTACATCACATACGCCTGCTTGATCAGCGCGGCGTTGATCGTTCCGCCAAGGGACTTCTCATCGATCGGCATGCTGCCGACCTGCGAGCCCTGCATGTTGTAGACGGGGACATCCATCTGTCGCACCTCGTCCTGACGCCTTCTGGCCCGACGGGACAACCCGCCGCGCCCTTGCTCCGCCTCGCCGGCCACCTCCTCTTGCCCCCGGACACGCTTCCGGGAGCGCCCCCCAACGTGGGGAGCGGGGTTGGCTCGGCATCGACTCGGCCGTCCATGTCGCCGGGCCTGCCCCGGAAACCAGCATCGCTGGGTCCGGGGCTCGTGCAGGGTCCGGCGACCTTGCCTGTTTCCGCCCGCCGGTTTTCCTCGGGACGCCGTTCGGCGAACCTCGGAACCTCTCGGGCCCGACGGAAGGCCTTCGGGCCATCCGCCGGTGTTCTCCTATGACTCAGACCTCCGTGCCTCGATCCAATCCGCCGGCCTCCTGCCGACCCCTGACTCTCTGATCTCTCTTCTCTCTGTCACTTCGTCACTTCGCCGCCCGAGCCATCCCCGCCTTCTTGCGGTTCAAGCGAACCGCCGGACGGACCATGACCATGCCGCCGTTGGCCCCGGGCACCGGGCCCTTGAGCACCAGCAGGCCCTTGTCCTTGTCGATCGAGACGACCTCGATCGAGCGGGTGGTGACCCGCTCATCACCCATGTGCCCGGCCATGCGCTTGCCCTTGACCAGGCCGCCGCCGAAGCCGCGGTTCGAGCAGTACGAGCCGATCGAGCCGGGGGCCCGGTGCTTGCGCTCGGTGCCGTGCGTCTCGATGTAGCCCTTGAACCCGTGGCGTTTCATGCCGCCGGCGAAGCCCTTGCCCTTGGACTGGCCGACAACATCGACGAACATCTGGCCGTCCAGGGCCGAGACGTCGAGGGTCTGGCCCAGCGAGTACTCGCCCGCGCCCTTGGCGTCGACGCGGAACTCGCGGTGGAACCGCTTGGGCGTGGTCCCGGCCTTGGCGTCGTGGGCGATCATGGGGAACGTCGAGTTCTTGGGCTTGACCTCGTCGTACCCGACCTGCACCGCGGTGTAGCCGTCGCCATCGTCGGTCTTGACCTGGGTCACGACGCACGGGCCGACCGACAGCACGGTCACCGGGACGTTGGCGCCCTTCTCGGTGAACACGCGGGTCATCCCGACTTTGCGACCCATCAGCAGAACCGACATCGCTTCGTCCTTTCCGATCCACCGGCAGCGGGCATCCTCGCCCCCCGCAGGGCCCGGCTCGCCGGGCAACGCTTCATGGATCTGCCCGGCTCTCGGAACCAAGGGCCGGTCGCCCAGAGGAAGATTCGTTCAGGCCCACCGAGGGCCGCCTGTCCCAACCTCAGCACTCAGCACTCTGTACTCAGCACTGCCAACGATTCGGGCCGGTCGCCCCGCCTCGCGGCGTGGCCCCGGCCCGTCAAACCACCTATGCCTTGATCTTGATGAACACACCCGCGGGCACGACAAGCCGGTTCAGCGCCTCGACCGTGCGGGCGTTGGGCTCCAGGATGTCGATGATCCGCTTGTGCGTCCGGATCTCGTACTGCTCGCGGCTCTTCTTGTCGATGAACGGGCTCCGCAGCACCGTGTACCGCTCGATCCGCGTCGGAAGCGGGATCGGGCCCGCCACTTTCGCGTTGGTGCGCTTGGCATGGTCCACGATCTCCCGCGCGCTGGCGTCCAGCGCGAGGTGGTCGTAGGCCTCCATCCGAATTCTGATCTTGCCGCCGGTCATCAACGCCCTCGATTACGCACCAAACCGACCGTCCACGATCAACAAGAGAGATCACGATCCAACACCCGATGCCCGGACCGCTCGATCCGGACGGGCCGAGATTCTTGGCCGCGACAACGCGTCCGACCACTCCCCGACGCAACATTCTGCGTCGGCCACCCTCAGGCCGCGTCGGACAGGCCACCGAAGGCGGCCCGAAACCGGCGCGACCCCGAGGCCAAGCCCCGCGTACTCTCCCGCTGCGATGGGGGAAGCCCCCGCCGACGACTCCCAGCCCCCATCAAAGGAGGCGGCCGCGAGTTCCCACCGCGCGGCCCGGGAGGCGAGCCTGTAGGGTACCCATGCGGGTCGGGATGTCAACGCGGGCAAACCCGTCCGGCGATCTCAGTCCCCCGCGGCGGCACAGCCCGCGGCGCATCGCCCGCCACGCGCGTCGATCGAACCGACGCTTTGAACCGACGAACGGTGTTCTGCCCGCGCCGCCCGTGACCGTGCCGCATGTGACCGGAAGGAGCCTCCCGTGACCACCCGACACCCCCTCGTTCTGGTGGCTTGCCTCGCGGTCGGGGTCGGGCTGAACTCGGGTCGGGCCGCCGCCCAGGACCTGGAGCCGGTCGTCGTCCCGCCCTCGCCCGCTCCGGCTGCCCCTGAGCAACCAGTCTCGCCGGCCAATCGCCCGGCCTCCCTCACCGCCATCGAGTTCGACCCTGAGCCGCTGGTTCTGTCCCAACACGGCATCCAGATCGCCGTGCCCGCCGGGTGGAGCACCCAGCGCGTCACCACAGAGGCCACTCCCGGACGCGAGTTCGACCCGGAAGCGGACCCCCGGCGTGCCCGAGACCTGCGGGACTTGACCCGCTGGACCGAACTCGCGGCCCAGGACATCAGCCTGATTGAGCTGGCCCCGGGCGACTCCCGCGTCACCATCCGCATCCAGACGCCGCGAGTCGGCGACGAGACCGGCCCCACCTCTCTCGACGTCTTGGCCCAGTCCGTCGCTCAGCAGATCGTCGACGCCGCCGCCGCCCGTTCCGGGGCCTCCGTCGAGGCCTACGCGGTGTTCGAGAAGCACCCGGACCTGCGCATCGCCGGGCGCCCGGCGTACCGGTTCTACATCCGCTTGCCGCGGCGGCACTTCGAGACCGGCCTGGTGCTGGGCTACACGCTGCTGGACCTGCCGGGTCCGGAGTTCCTTGTGCTGGAGATGACCACGCCCGAGGAGAACTTCGTCGATCTCGACAGCCGCGCGGTGTACGAGACTGTCTGCGCCACGCTCGAGTTCCTGGACCCGGCGACCATCAACGCCCAGCGCCGCCAGTGGATGCTCGCGGGCTCGGCGTTCATGGGCGGGCGCACGCGCGAGCAGGTCCAGGCCGCCATGGCCCGGATCGACGGACGCCTCGAACGCCTGTACGAGCCCGCGCCCGGCGGGGGCGCGGCCGACGAACGCGAGCGCGGCGTCCGGCGCACCAACTGCTGGATCGGCCAGCGCGGCGAGATCGATCCCTCCAAGCCCGTCGAGGCCTTCGCCGACATCGAGCGTGAAGAGGGATACATCGTCGAACTCACGGGCCGCTACCTCAACGAGATGGAGGACGAGTCCGGGCGCAGCCGACGCATCTCGGCCGACTTCCGGGCCCGCTACTGGGTCTCGTTCGACCGCCAGACCGAGGCGTGGCTCAAGTGGATGCTCATCGACACGCCGCTTTCACGGCGCGGCCCGGTCGAGTTCCGCGAGGTCGGGGCCCGAGACGGCGACAGCCTCACGGTCTGGACCCGCGCCCCGGGCGAGGGCGACCGCGTCGTCCGCCCCGTGTTCGAGGCCGGCGGGTACATGTCGCAGGCGGAGTTCTATCTGTTCGCCGACCTGGCCGCGGGCGGCGAGATGCCCTGGGCCGACTTCGGGTACTACGTCTGGCAGACCGGGGCCGAGACGTGCCGCTTCGTGCACGACACGGTGGTGCCCGAGGGCGACGGGCTTGGCTGCGCGATCCGGCGCGTCGTCGGCGACAACGCCGAGAACCACGACATCGCGTTCAACGGCGCGCTCGACTGGACCGGCACGGTCATCCGCGTCGGCGTCGAGGAGACCCACATCGCCCCCACCACGTTCGAGCGGCTGCGCAGCCTGTGGGACACCAAGGGGATCCCGATGGGCGCTTTGCGGGGACCGGCGCCGGCGAGCCAGCCGGGCGGGCTGCCCGGCAGCACGCCGCGGCGTCCGTAGCCGCCATCACACCCCCGCGACCAGGTACGAGATCCGCGTGAAGCCCGCGTCCTTGGCCACCTGCACCGCCTCGGCCGTTGCGGCCACCGGCACCTCCGCGGACGGGCGCACGATGATCCCCGCCTCGTGCGGCAGGGCCGACAGCACCGCCGCCAGCGACGCCCGATCCGTCAGCGTCCGATCGCCGATGCGATAGACCACCGCCCCGTTCTGCGACTCGATCAGCAGCATCTGCGACTGCAGCAGCGACGACGACTGGCCCTGCGAGGCCCCGAGCGTCGTGGACAGGGCCCGCTCCTCGGCGGCCATGTTGCCGGAGATCACGAAGTAGAACAGCAGGAACAGGATCACGTCGATCATCGCGATCAGCGGCAGGCGGATCCTGTGCAGTTCGACCCGGCTTGATTCCCGCGTGGTCAGACGCATCGATCGCTCCCGCCGGCCCCGCCCCGGGGCCGGACTCAGTCCGCGCCGGCTTTATTCGGCACTGGTCGCCAGGCTCCACTTCCGCACGCCCGCCCGGAGCAGCACCTGCGCCAGGGCGTTGAGATTCGCCGTCGTGCAGTCGCGGTGGGCCCGGATCACGACCTCGATCGGCTGGGCCACGCCGCTCTCATCGGCCCCTGCCCCTTCAACCACGAACTCCCGCCCGGCCAGCAGCGTCGCGAGCGTCTGAAGGTCGTACTCGTGCCCCAGCACCTTCACCTGCCCGTCCGCATCCAGATCGATCACCATTTCCGTCGCCGCCCGCGGCGCCTCTTCGCCGCGCTCGCGCGGCAGGTCCATCGGCGTCCGCTGCGTGCTGGAGAACTGCGACGTGAACGTGAAGAAGATGATCAGCAACAGGATCACGTCGATCATCGGCGTGAGATCGAACGAGGCCTCTTTCTGCCTTGGAACCCGTGACAGCCTCACGACTGGCGGGCCCTCGCCCCGGCGGCCGCGGGAGCCGCCTGCGGCGCCGCACCGCCCGCACCGCCCCGCTGGGCCAGGCGTGGGTCCTGCTGCGGCGAGGTCGCCACGCCGATCAACCGCTCCAGGTCCATCCCCATCTTCCGCAGCAGCACGTCCACCTGGCGGCGGAACATGCTGAACGCCACCGTGCACGGGATGGCGATGACCAGGCCCTCGGCGGTATTCACCAGGGCCATCGACATAAACGTCGCCAGTTCGTTGGAGCGCTGGGCGCCCTCGAGCGTGCCGATGGTCCGGAACGCACCGATCATGCCGATCGTCGTGCCCAGCAGGCCGAGCATCGGGCCGATGGCCGCGATGATGCCGATGAAGTCGTTCATCCGGTGGAGTTCGTCGGCCTCGCCCTGGGCCGACTCCTCGACCGCGTTGCGGAACTCCATCATCCCGAACTCGGAGCGCGCGACGCGGGTGATGGCCGACTCCATGACGCTGGTCACGAAACACGCGTTCTCCGCCTCGCGCGAGAAGGCCAGCGCCCCGCCCAGGTTCCGGGCCGCCAGCAACTCCTCCAGCCGCGACACGATCCCACGCGGCGCGAGGCGTGTGATCCGCAGCATGATGATGTTGCGGATGATCAGCCCGAGCGCCACGACCGAGAGCGCGATGAACACGATGGACAGCGGGCCGCCGTCGGTGATGTAGTCCCACAGCGTCGCGGACTGCACGGTGCGGGCCGCGGCCTGTCCGGCTCCCTCGGCGGCCCCCTCGGGGGTCGCGCCGTCGGCTTGGGCCAGCATCCACGCGGAGACGATCGGGGCAAGGGTGGTCTGCATGCAGGATTCCAGGGAGGTCTCGCCCGGAGTCGCCCGGGCCTTGGCGATCCGCACCGCCCGCGCGCTGCCCGCACAGGCATCGGATCGCCGCGTGTCGCCCCGCGAGAGTTTGCCCGCCGGCCGCGCCGGAGCCAGGGCATCGCCCTTCGGACGCGGCCCGCGCCAAAAGGTTCCCGCCAGACCGCCCTGTTTCGGGCGAATCGGTCGGGCCGAGCATGGTAGTCCAACTCCTGTTCGGACCGACCAACTCCCGGGTTGCGGCGCACGCCCGATCCGGCAATCGGGCACCGCCCGACGGCGTTACCCTGTTCCCGACGGATCCCGTCGCACCAGACCAGGAGCACCCCGATGAATCGCATCGCCACGCGTCTTGCCGTCCCCGCCGCCCTTGCCGCGCTCGCCGCGGGCCTGGCCATCGCCCAGCCCGGCATCCCCGATCGCCCGCAGCGCCCGGGCCAGCCCGGGGGGCAGCCCGGTGGTCAGCCAGGCCTGCCGGGCGGGCAGCCGGGCGGCCCGCAGGGAGACCCGGGCGCGTTCATCGACCGCCTGATGTCCTTCGACGCCGACGGCGACGGCCGCCTGTCCCGCAGCGAGGTCCCGGCCCGCTTCGCCGAGAACAACTTCGACCGCTTCGACGCCAACGGCGACGGGTTCATCGATCGCGCCGAACTCGACGCGGCCCGCGGCGCGGCGGGCGCTCCCGGACGCGGCCCCGGCGCGGGCGGCGCGGGGCGATCGATGGACGCCGCCATGCACCAGGTGGAAGAGGCAATCCACGCCCTGGGCGACTCGGCCCTCGACGCCTCGACGATGGCCGGCGACCTCGAGCAGTGCCAGCGCCTTCAGGAGAACCTCCTGATCTGCAAGGCCGGCACCACACGCCAGCGGATCAACCGCGAGGCGATCGAGGACTTCGACGGCGACGAGGCCGAGGCCCGCCACGAGTTCCGTGCCCTGTTCGTCGAGGCCATGATGGAATCGCTCATGCTCGAGTCGGCCATTCTTGATGGCGACGCCGAGGCCGCCCGCGAGAGCATCGAGGCGCTTGAGGACCTCGAGGACCTGGGGCACACGCAGTTCCGGATCGACTGAGCCGTCGCTCGACACGCGGTGAGCGCGCGTGACCCGTCGGAACAAACCACAACGCCACGGGCCGATCGCGGCCCGTGGCGCTTTCGTTCCGTCACCTCCACCGGTCGCGCGTCACGACTTCGCGCACGAACCCGCGCAGCCGCACGCGCCCTTGCTCCGGTTCCACGGCAACTTCGCCAGTAGCATCGCCATCCCGCACCAGCCCGAGGCACCGGCGAACACCAGCCCCGCCCCGATGAACGCGCTCACGCCAAGGAACGCGGGGTGCACGAACGCCCCGAGCCCGACGCCGATCAGCACGATCGAGCCCGCTGTGATCTGCACCTGTCGCATCACGTCGATCTTCGGAGCCCCCGCCGCCCGCTCGACGGCGCGTCCGCTGGCTTTCCAGCCCTCGATCCCGCCGGCGAGGTGGAACACCTGCGTGCCGCCCTGGGCCGAGCCGAACCTGCCGGCGGCGTCGGCCGACCGCTTGCCCGAGCGGCAGTGGAACACGACCCGCTTGCCCGCGTGCTGTCGCTGCACGCCCGCGGCGTCGAAGCGGCTCAGCGGCGCGTGGGCCGAGCCGGGGATGTGCTCGCCGGCGCGTTCATGATCTTCCCGCACATCGACCAGAACGGTGTCGCCCTGGGCGAGCCAGCCCTCGAGCACGCTGGGGGAAACGTCGACCGGCGCGCCGGCGGTGCCGGAAGCGCCGGGCAGCGGTTGGGACGCCGGGCCGGCGTGCGCGGGCGACGGGGCGGCGTTGGAAGGGACGGCGGACATGGACCACCTCCTGTGGTTGGAACTCCTCGAAGAACTTTAGGAGTCGTCGGGGCCGCGTCCGACATCAGCGTGAGCCGCGAGCGCCCCGATCCGCCCGGCTCGCGTACAGCAGCAACGACCCGGCCACCCCGACATTGAGCGAATCCACGCCCCGCACCATCGGAATCCGCACGCGCGTGCGGCACAGGGCCCGCTGCTCGTCGCTCAGCCCGGATCGCTCCTCGCCCAGCATGATCAGGCACGGACGCCGGTACTCGAACGAATCGAACACGCGGCGCGAGCCCGCGTCGGCCGCCACGGCCAGCACGCCGCTCCGGGCGATCCACCGGCCCAGCGTCGGCGCGTCGGTCCGGAACAGCCGCACGCCGAACACCCCGCCCATGCTGCCGCGGACGACGCTGGGGTCGAACGGATCGACGTCCGGACCAAGGCAGATCAGCCCGCCCGCCCTCACCGCCGCCGCGGATCGCAGCAGCGTCCCGAGGTTGCCCGGCGATCGCACGCTCGAGACGCACAGCCACACGTCGCGTCCGGCCTCGGGCAGGCTCTCATGCACGTGCTGTCGCACCACCGCCACCAGCCCCGATTCCCGCGCCGTGGTCGCCAGCCCCCCCGCCGCCTCGCGCGAGAGCCGCACGATCGGCACGCCGCGCCGACGCACGACCCGCACGAGTTGTTCTCCGGCCGGCGTCGCGCACCGTTCGCGGCACACGCCCAGCGCCCCGATCCCCACGCCGTGCTCGACGCACCGCATGGCATTGCGGACGCCATCGACGGCGTGCAGGCCGCTTGCGTCCCGCGCCTCGCGCGACGCCCGCAGGCGCACGGCGAGATCGACGAAGCCCTGAGGATCAAGCGGAACGCCGGCGCGGGACTCGCGTCGGCACGTCGACGGACTGTTGGTCATCCCTGGCGTCGCTCGTGGCGCGACGCGGCCCCACCGGAGCGAGTGCCCGGCGGGTGAAAGCGGCCCCCGAACACGGCGTGCGTTGGGTGGCCGGATCGACATTAGGCCCGCCCGCCGCGCCGCCGCGCCCGCAACCGGGCGCCATTGCCGGTCAGCAGCCGCCAGACCAGACGTGGAGCGCCTCGGCGAAATCACGGCTGTCGATCACGCCGTCGGCGGTGGTGTCCGCGGCAGGCTCGCCCGCGGACCAGGCGGCGAGGAACCCGACGACGTCTTGCGTGTCAACGGCGCCGTCGCCGTTCAAGTCCGCCCGACAACCGGAGCCGAGGATGACACGGAACTGATCGACGTCGGTCGAACACACGACGCGGAAAGAGATGCGTCGGCGGTCGGAGGAGATCTCGAAGTAGTCGTAGTTGCCGCGGTTCTGGAACTCGAACTCGCGGTTGAAACGGTCGGTGGGGTAGAGGGTGCCGGGCCTGCCGAAGGTGGCGTCGGTGTCGTGCATCGTGAGCGAACGCCCGAGAACGCCGACGATCGGGCGGCTGAACTCGATCTCTCCTTGCGCGAAGTGCTGGGAGGTCCCGGGCGGGTCGAAGTGAAAGAAGTACGTGTCGGCGACGACCGACTCCGCAAGGGGCTCGTCCTCGAAGTCGCAGTAACAGTCGTAGACGCCGGAGTTGACGGCGTTGATGGTCTGGCCCTGCGGGATGGTGATATCGGCCCGTTCGAGGAAGACGCGGGCCAGCACGGACTCGTAGGCCTGACGCCGGACGGACGGTGGAGCGTCCACCCGCTCAACCTGCCCGGCGACGGACACGATCTCAGCCGAGGCGACGGGAGTGAGGACAATGGCCACGAGGATTCGACGCATAGGAAGCCCTCCGGTCCACCCAGTAGACTGAGCCCCTCGAGTGCGTGCAAGTGCGTTCGGCAGCCATCGAGCAACACGGGCGAGTCCGGTGGCCCTCCCGGCCTTGCCCGGAACAGCGGGCTCGCACGACCCATCGGCGTATCGTCCCTGATCGGCCCCGTGGCGGAACTGGCAGACGCAGCGGACTTAAAATCCGCGGCCCGCAAGGGCGTGTGGGTTCGACCCCCACCGGGGCCACTCACGACGAGATGAAGATGCCCGGCGTGCCACGATCTTCGGGGCTCGGGCCGAAGGCCGTATGGAAGGCGGACCCGCGCCCAACGTGTGGCGTGCCTGTGGCTTTGCACGGGCATGACGAGCGTGCAACCCGCCTTCGTTGATCGAACATGGCTGCTCAGGGCAGCAGCCATGCCACACGTCGGGCCCGCCTCGGCCAACGCGACGCGCAAGCGAGTGCCGGCTCCGACGCCCACTGGCACCGACCGAAACAACCCGTCGCAACCCCACGATCGCGGCTCCGATCGCGGCCGAGCCTGCCGCCCCTGGGGCAGCGCGATCAATGCCCCTCCGCCGGCCCCCCCGCCTTCCACTCCGCCAGCTCCCGGTAGTACCGCACCGTCTGCGTCAGCCCCGCTTCCAGGTCCACGACCGGGCGGTACCCCAGCGCCTCCTCGGCCCGCCCGATGTCCGCTTGCGAGTGCAGCACCTCGCCGGGTCGGGCCGGCTTGTGCTCGGCCTTCACCTCGGGCTTGAGCGGCCCGGTGTGGCTGCCGCCCGAGCCGGGGTCGTGCACGATCGCCGACAGACGCTCGGTCAGTTCCAGCAGACTCGTCCGCGACGCCGTGGCGATGTTGAACGCCTCGCCCGCCAGCGGACGATCGGCCGCGCCCGCCAGCAGCGTGCCCAGCACCGTGTTGGCCACGAACGTGAAGTCGCGGGTCTGCATGCCATCGCCGAAGATCACGGGTCGCTCGCCCGCCAGCAGGCGGCGCACGAAAACGGGAATCACCGCGGCATACGCCGAATCGTGCCGCTGCCTCGGCCCGAACACATTGAAGTACCGCAGCGACACCGTGCTCAGCCCATACGTCCTGGCCCACGTCGCGCACAGGTGCTCGCCCGCCAGTTTCGCCGCCCCATAGGGCGACGCCGGCGAGGGCAGCATCCCCTCGTGCTTGGGCTGAAGGGCCCCGTCGCCGTAGACCGACGAACTCGACGCGTACACCACCCGCCCGGCCCGCACCGCCCGGGCCGCCTCCAGCACTCGCAGCGTCCCCACCGCGTTGACTTCGAACGTCCGCTCCGGGTACTTCACGCTCCGCGGCACGCTGCCGAGTGCCGCCAAGTGGAAGATCGACTTCGCCCCGTCGTGCAGCGAGATCGCCTCGCGCAACGCGGCGTCGTCCAGGATCGAGCCGTGCACGAACTGCACCCGCTCCGAGTCGAGTTCCATCAGCCCGGACAGGTGCGACAGCGACGAGTTCGACAGGTCGTCCAGCACCGTGACCGACGCGCCCAGAGCAAGCAGCGCATCGACCAGATGCCCGCCGATGAACCCCGCTCCGCCCGTCACGCACACCGACCGCCCCTCGTAGAACGGGCGGACGCGCGCGACAACCTCGGCGGGAAAGCGAAGCACGGGTACATCCTACCGGGTGTCCCCGGTTCTGTGGCCCCCGAAAACGGGGCGGGGTCATCCAAATCCGCTATGGCAAGGCCGCACCAGGGTTTGCCCCGCTCGTTTCGGGCGATTCCGGCTCGTCCGATACCCGCCCCTCGCCCGCCGGAGCCGTTCCGCCCGACGCCGACACCCCGCCCGCCGGGCGCGTGAGCGCCCCGGCGAAGAACGCCGCCATCGCGTCGCGAACCTCGCGCCGCCCGGTCATGTTCAGGTGGTCGGCCCCCTGCACCGTGATACGCTCGGTCGGCACCCCAGCCGCGCTCGCGGCCTGTTCGAGGACCTCCGAGTGGCGATACGGCACGATGTCGTCCCGGTCGCCGTGCACGATCAGGTACGGGCGATCGCCCAGTCGCGTCACCGAATCCGCCGCGTCCAAGCCCGGGCGGATCAGCATCGGCCCAAGCCACCCGGCATGGTCCGACGCGACCGCCTGCCAGCGCGAGAACGTTGAGAGCGTCGCCACCGCCCGGACCCGCGGCTCATCGCCCGCCATCGCCAGCCCGATGTTCCCCCCAAGGCTGTACCCCAGCAGCCCGACCCGCTCGGGATCGACATCCTCGCGCGTGAGCAGGTACTCCAGCGCGGCCTGGGCGTCAATCACCAGATCGTCGCGTCGCAACCCGCGCGTCGGCAGGTCGCTCCGCCCGTAGCCGCGATAGTCGAACAGCAGGACGTTGAAGCCGTAGTCGGCCAGGAACGCGCAGAACTCGTCGTGGTCGGGCAGGCAGCCGGCGTTGCCGTGGGCCACGAGGATGGTCGGGCGACGCCCCTGGGCATCGGGCGCGACGAGCGGCGTCACGGGCTCCTCTTCGTCGGCGCCCACCGCCAGTGCCACATCGCCTCCAGGCTCGAACGTGTCCGCGCCGCTCCAGAACCACCCGCTGAGCCGCAGCCCGTCCGGCGTCTCGAACGTGACCGCCTCCGCTCCCGGTGCATCAACAAACGCCCGACGGCTCGGGAAGTAGAACAGCCACGATTCCACCACGCCCGTCAGCCCCATGCCCACAACCCCGCCGGCGAGCACCGCCAGCAGCGATCCCAGCACCAGCGCTCGCCGCATCCCCTTTCGCATGGTTCGGGCCTCGTGGTGCAGGTTCCGGTCGCGCGGCGTCCTCTCGCACAGGCTCCATCGCCCTGCGCACCCGCCGCTACGGCCGATTGTTGGGGATCGTCGTGCCGGAATCTCGCGGGCCCGGGACCGCCCCGAGGCTGGCCCGAGTCTGTCTCAAGGTTGGCCCGCGCGGCCCACGAAAGCGAATAGCCTGTCGACGCCGGCACCCGCGCCCCCACCGCGCGCCAATCCCGGGAGACCCACGCATGCCCCACCCCGAATACCGCGAGGACTGCCGCACGCTGGCCGAGTTCTACCCCGACTCGAACGCCCGCGGCTCCATCGAGTACCAGTGGGCCCACCAGTTTTTGCCCGCGCTGCTGTTCCGGGGCAAGCCCCCGCTGGAACGCATGGCCGAGGACCCGGAGATCGACTGGACCCGCTGGCTGCAGGCCCAGTGGTCGGCCCGCTTCCTGCCCGTGGCCGAGGGGCGCGGCGCCCCGACGCCGGAGGACCCGTTCTACCGCGTGACCGACCTCGCCTGCGAACAAGGCCGCGTCGCCGGGTGGGGCTGCCTGCTCATAACGATGCCCCCGCCGACGCGCTCGCCCAACGCGTACTTCGGCGCGGTGCTGTTCCGGGGGGACCTCACGCGGTACTTCACGCTTGAGCACTCCGAGATGCTCGAAGAGTCGGGCGAGACGCGCGGCTACCTCTGCGGGTGGGACGCCAAGCAGACGCACCTGAACTTCGGTCAGGCGGTGGCCGTCGACGCCAAGGCGTTCCTGAACGCCATCGCGCCGCTGCTGGCTTGACGACAGCCCGTCACTGTCGAGCCCGACGCTCCCGCGCAATCCGGGCCTCTCAGTCTCGCGAATCGCGAATCAACTCTTGGATGGTGCCACGGTCCGCCCCCACTCGCAGCAGCGTCTTGACCTCGCGCTCCGTGAGCACAACGAACCGGGGGCGATCGGGCAAGGTGGCGATCACAACGCCGGATCGTGTTTCGACGCGCTGCACAACGTGCAGTTGGGCACCATCCAGCCGTTCGCCGCCAGCGCCGACCAGGAACGCAATCGCCACTCGCTGCCCCTGCGGCAATTCACCCGTCCGCAACGCACCGTAACTCTGAATTCGCTGCCCAGACGGCAGTACATACTCGATGGAATCCACTCCTCGCCACTCGGTCGGGTTTTCGATGAACGACCACGTTTGAGCCCAAACGCTCGCGTACAGGACCGACATGCCCACCGTACCAAGAATCCACATCGCGATGCTCGACACGAACACGATGGGAGCGATCCGCTGCTCTCGCGCCGTGAGCGGTGTTCGCGATGCCGACGCATCGGTGCCTCCCAACGACGACACGGCTCTGACCATCCCCCACATCGCCGCCGCCCCGGTGACAACCAGCAATCCAACAAAGTCCACCGGCAACCGGATCAAGTAATCCAGAACACCAACGCCGTAGATCGGCCGAGCCGTCGCCGTCAACAGCGAAAGTGCCTTGGTCGTGTAGGAGCACGCGATGTAGACCGAAGGGAAGTAGATCACCGCGGAAGCGGCCCGCTTCGGCCAAAGGAGCAGCAGAATCGAGGCGCACAGCGCGGGAACGCCCATCACGAGCACGAGCGACGAGACCACATCGAGAAGCGAAGTTGGCGTCCCAGCGAGAAAGACCTCAGCCAACAACCACGAACACTCGGCCGCCAGCGCGCCCACGGCGAGGCCCCAGCCAAGCGACAGGCCATGCCGAGTAGAAAGCAGCCTCATCGCTACACCGCCTCGCATCGCGCCGTGCTGGCTTGTATCTGTTGCCCGCCCGGAGGATGCGTCCGCCGATCACCTCGCCACCTCAATCGCCCGCGTCTCCCGCAGAACCGTCACCTTGATCTCCCCCGGGAACGTCATCTCCTCGCTCACGCGCTTGGCGATGTCGTGGGCGATCAGGTACGCCTCGTCGTCGCCGACGCGGGCCGCGTCGATCATGACGCGGACCTCGCGCCCGGCCTGGATCGCGTACGCCTCGGTCACGCCGGGGATATCCATGGCGATGTCCTGCAGCTGGTTGAGCCGCTGGATGTACCGCTCCATCGACTCACGCCTCGCCCCGGGCCGGGCCGACGACACCGCGTCCGCGGCCATCACGATCGGCGTGTAGAACGACGTCGAGGGGATGTCCGCGTGGTGCCCGCCGATCGCGTTGAGCACCGGCTCCTTCTCCCCGAACTGCTTGGCGAACTCCATCCCGATCTTCGGGTGCCCGCCCTCCATCTCGTGGTCCATCGCCTTGCCGATGTCGTGCAGGAACCCGCACCGGCGTGCGACGCGCCCGTCCAGGCCGAGCTGGTCCGCGATCAACTGGCAGAAGTACGCGACCTCGATCGAGTGGCGCAGCACGTTCTGGCCGTAGGACGTGCGGTAGTGCAGCTTGCCCATCGCCTCGGCCACTTTCGGGTGCACGCTCCGCAGGTTGGCCTCCAGCACCGCATCCTTGCCAGCCTTCTGGACCCTCTGCTCGATCTCGCTCCGGACCTTCTCGACGATCTCCTCGATCCGCGACGGGTGCATCCGCCCGTCGGCGATGAGCCGCTCCAGCGACTCGACCGCGACCGCCTGGCGGATCTTGTCGAAGCACGACACGACGATCACGCCCGGCGTGTCGTCCACGATGATGTCCACGCCGGTAGCCTTCTCGATCGCGCGGATGTTCCGACCCTCGCGCCCGATGATCCGCCCCTTCATGTCGTCCGATGGAATCGCCACCGTCCGCACCGTCGTCTCGTGCGTCGCTTCCGTGGCGAACCGCTGGATCGCCATCAGCGTGATCTCGCGCGCCTTGCCCTCGGCCTCCTCCTCGGCCTCCTCCGTGATCTTCCGTACGCGCTTGGCCACCTCGAGCCGGCTCTCCTCCTCGACCCGGCGCAGCAGCATCTCCGTTGCCTCGTCCTGGCTCAGCCCCGCGACCTCGTGGAGTTTCTGCTTCTGTTTCTCGAGCGTCGCGTCCAGTTCCTGCTCCTTGGTCGCCAGACCCGCTTCCTTGGCCGCGATCTTCTCGGTCGCCTTGTTCAGCCCGGCCTCCTTGGCCGCGAGCGACTCCTCCTTGCGATCGATCAGGTCCTCCCGCTTGGTCAGGCGGCGTTCGGTCTCTTTGATCTCGTTCCGGGCGGCGTCCAGTTCGGCATCGGCCCTGGTCTTCCGCTCGATCGCCTCGCGCTCACCCTCGAGCCGCACCCGCTCGGCCGCGGTCTTCGCGTCCGCCTCGGCCCGCGACAGGATCTGGTCGGCCTCGGCCCGGGCCTGCCCCAGCGTCCGGCCCATCAGGGCCCGCACGCCGAAGAACATCCCCACCGCACCGATCACCAGCCCCGCGACGCCGATCAGCACCGCGATGCCGGTATCAACCGCCAGCGTGGGCGCGGTCAGCCCGAGCGCCGAACCCGCGGCATCTCCACCAAACCCAGACAGCATGTGGTCGAATCGCGCCACGACACCGCCTCCCGCCCCGCGCGCACAGCGGGGTCTGATCACGGCGCTCGTGGCGCGGGCAAGTCGCCCCGCGCGATGGTCGATCTCGGCTCGATTGCAGAACCGGTCAGGCCCGGATGAGCGTCCCCCACGCGGCATCGGTGGGTCGCGGCATCGAACAGCGCAGAAGCACCGCCCAGCCTAACCCCGCCAAACCCGCGACTCCCAGCCGCTCAACCATGGAACACCTCTCGCACCGCGGACCCATCTTGAAGGAGCCACCCGGGAAGCCCCGGGGACACGCACGCCGCGGCAGATGCCGACCGAACCACAGCGCGGCCTTCGCCGACGCTGAACAATCCAAAGAGCCGAACGATCGACGCCCGAGCGCCGATACGCCGAACAACCTTCGTCCAGCCGATGCCAGACGCAATATCTAGTCTATCCCCCAACACCGGGTTCGGTGCCGGTTCAAAGTCCGCGAACCGACCGCCCTTCCGACCGATACAACCGAAACCGATCCGCCGAAGCAGGCCTAGACCAAACATATACCGGACCAGGAGCCGCCCGTGACCACCCTCGCTTCCACCCTCCGACGCCTCGCCCCGGCAATCACCCCCGCATTTGCGCTGGCCATCGCCCTCGGCGCCACCGGCTGCGCCCGCCCCGGCGAGGGCCGCTTCGCCCGCTCGACCTCACTGGCCGGCAGCCTCTCGGTCACCAGCCTGCCGGCCGTCGACGTGGTGAACCCGAACGGCACGGTCCACGTCGTGATCGACGAGCGCGAGCCCGCCGCCCGCTGGGAGTGCAACATCACCGGTGACCGCACGGTCGACCCCGCCACGCTCGCCCGCCTCCGGGCCGAGGGCATGGCCGCCACCGTCGTCATCCAGAACGGCCAGAACGTCATCCGCATCCGCCCCACCGAGGAGATGCTCAACACACCCGGCGTGTACGTCGACGTCGAGGTCCGCGCCCCATCCAACCGCGGCGTCTACATCCGCTCCTCCGGCGGCCCCATCGTCCTGACCAACGTCTCCGGCCCCATCTCCATCACCAATGGCCTCCGCGAAGGCCCCGGCGGCAACGTCGTGCTCCGCACCGACCACCCCCTGACCGATCCCGTCTGGATCGACACGCCCCGCGGCAACGTCGAGTGCTTCATCCCTCCAACCGCCAAGGGCTCGTTCTCCCTCCGCACCGACGACGGCGAGGCCAACTTCTACGCCCTCCAGGGCGCCCTCACCCGCGTCCGCGTCTCGCCCCAAGCCTGGCAGGGCGTCCTGAACGCCGGCACCAACGAGGTCGTGCTCCGCAGCGGCTCCGGGCACGTCCGCTGCAGCGTCGTCGACGCGCCCACGTCCCAACGCCACCAGCCGGGCGACCCCCGCTCCTGGGACCCCTGATCCCTCGCAGCGGGCGCCGCCCGCCGTGCCGCGTGGCGGCTCGGCGCGAAACGCGCCGCCCCCGCCGACCAACAACCGACGGCCCTTCCACAGCGCCATCGCGCTGCGGCGATCGCCGGAACGCCCGGCATCGGAGGCTACAATCGCCCCGATTCACGCCCGCACGGACGCGATCTAGATCGCTCGCGAGCGCGAGTCAACGATTCTCCCGCGCCCCGACTGCCTCGCTCGCCGGCCATCCCCAGCCCCGAGCCGCGCCCGAAAGCGAGCCACGATGACCGTCGCCGACACCCACGCCGACAGTCCCGTCGCCCACACGGACGCCCCGTCCGCCACACGTCTGGCCGGGCCGGACCTGGGCGTTTCCGTCTCCGGATTCGGCTACTACCTCCCCGAGGGCGTCATCACCAACGCCGACCTGGCCCGCATGGTCGACACCTCCGACCAGTGGATCATCGAGCGCACGGGCATCCGCTCGCGCCACCGGGCCGCCAGCGACCAGGCCACCAGCGACCTGGCGGTCCACGCCTCGCGCCGCGCCATGGAGAAGGCCAGCGTCCGCCCCATGGACCTGGACATGATCCTGGTCGCCACCGCCACGCCCGACACGCCCGTGCCCGCCACCTCCTGCCTCGTGCAGCGCGAACTGGGCGCCTGGCGCAGCGCGGCCATGGACGTCGGGGCCGGCTGCACCGGCTTCCTCTACGCCATGCACACCGCCTCGTGCTTCGTCCGCGCCGGCGCAGCAAGGCGCGTGCTGGTCGTCGGGGCCGAGACGCTCACCCGCGTCACCGACTACGCCGATCGGCGCTCGTGCATCCTCTTCGGCGACGGCGCGGGGGCGGCGGTCGTCACCTCGCCCGAGATCGCGGTCCACACGCCCCGCAAGCCCGACCTGCGCCTCGACCTGCTCTACACCGCCCTGGGCGCCGACGGACGCGAAGCCGCCCTCATCGACATCCCCAGCGGCGGCAGCCGACGCCCCGCTTCCGAGCAGACCGTCCGCGACCGCGAGCACTTCCTCCGCCTCGACGGCACCGCTGTCTTCCGCCAGGCCGTCCGCCGCATGGCCGAGGCCGCCCGCGAGGGGCTCGAAGCCACCGGTCTGCGTCCCGAGGACATTGACTGGATCCTGCCGCACCAGGCCAACGCCCGGATCATCGCCAGCGTCGCGGACCAGGTCGGCATCGACCCGTCCCGTGCGATGCTGGACCTGGCCGAGACCGGCAACACCTCGGCCGCGTCGATCCCGATCACCCTCGGGCGGGCCCGCGACAGCGGCTCGCTCAAAGACGGCCAGCGCATCCTCATGCTCGCCTTCGGCGCTGGCCTGACCTGGGCCGGCCAGATCTGGCAGGTCCGCGCGGGCTAAGTCTCGCCGATTCGCAGAGCCTCGCGGCGACCCGACGCTCGCGCGTTGGGCTCTGCGCACAACCGAGCGGGTGCCACCGAGTCACGCCGGCGTCACACCCAGCCCTCGCGCCGCCTCCAGATACCCCGCCCACGCCGCCCGCAACTCCCGCATCGAGTCCCCGGGAAACTTGTCCAGCACGGCCCGGGCCACCTCGAACGCCACCGCCGCCTCCATCACCACGCTCGCCGCCGAGACCGCGCAGATGTCCGACCGCTCATACTGCGACTGCTCGGGCGCTTTGGTCTCCAGGTTTACCGACGGCAAACCCCGCAGCAGCGTCGAGATCGGCTTCATCACGCCGCGAACCACGATCGGCATCGCGTTGGTCATCCCGCCCTCGAGCCCGCCGGCGTTGTTGCTCGGGCGCGTGAAGCCCAGCGACGCGTCGCCCACGCGAGAAGCATCGAATGCGATCGGGTCGTGGACCCTCGAGCCGGGACGCGCCGCGCACCCGAACCCGAGGCCGAACTCCACCCCCTTGAACGCCTGGATCCCCACCACCGCCGCGGCGATCCGCGCATCAAGGCGAAGGCGCCAGTCCATGCACGAGCCCAGCCCCGGCGGGCAGCCGAACACGTGCACCTCGCACACGCCACCGACCGTGTCCTTGTCCACCTTCGCCTGGCGGATCGCGGCACACTGGGCCTCGGTCACGCCGGCATCGGGGCAGTACGTCTCGCTCGCGTCGCGGGCCGCCAGCAGCGAGCGCCACGACTCGGGCGCGACATCAACATCCGTCCGCGCCGTCGCGATCTGGCGCACGAAGCCGAACACCTCGATGCCCAAGTCCCGCAGCAGCAACCGCGCCACCGACCCGGCCGCGACCCGTGCCGCGGTCTCCCGCGCACTGGCCCGCTCCAGCGTCTCGCGGCAATCGGTCGTCAGCCACTTGATGCTCCCCGCCAGGTCCGCGTGCCCCGGTCGCGGCCTCGTGACCGGCGGCGTGCGGGCCGCGTCGTCCATCCGCGAGTCCTTGTTGGCGATCCGCATCGCCAGCGGCGAGCCGACGCTGTGGCCCTGGCGTGTGCCCGCGAGGAACTCGACTACATCGGTCTCGATCCGCTGACGCCCGCCGCGCCCGTACCCGCCCTGGCGCCGGCGCAGTTCGGCGTTGATGGTGTCGGCGTCGAGCGAGAGGCCGGCGGGCAGGCCCGTGACGATGGCGAGCATGGCCGGGCCGTGGCTCTCGCCGGCGGTCTGATAGTCGAGCATGGCAGAGGGTAACGGGCTCGGGCGAGGGTGTGGCGGGCGGGGGGCCGGTCGCGTCGTCTAAAGTGCTGGCCCGCTCCTTGGAGGAAAGCCCGATGCGATTGAGCACGTCTCGTTCCCTGGCCCTCGCGGCGACCCTCGCGCTGCCGCTCACGCTGATGCTCGCCTCCTGCGGCCCATCGACCGCCCCCGCGACGCCGCGCGGCAACGCCGCGAACAACAACGCCTCCAACACCGGCCTCCCCGCCGACTCGATCTACCTCGGCTCGCGCGACGCCCCGCCGCGCCACGACGGGGCCATCCGCATCGCCACCTACAACCTGCTCAACCTCTTCGACGACATCGACGACCCCGCCTACTCCGGCAACGAAGAGGACATCGACGACGCCAAACCCGAGAACGAGCGGGACGCCTTGGCCGACGCCATCCGCCGCCTCGACGCCGACGTGCTGGCGCTCCAGGAGATCGAGTCCGAATCCGCCCTGGCCGAGTTCCGCGACCAGCACCTGGCGGGCCTGGGCTACGACCACCTCGTCTCCATCGACACCGGCGACCCCCGCGGCATCGAGTGCGCCGTGCTCAGCCGCTTCCCGCTCTCGAACGTCCAGACCTGGGCGGGCCTGGAACTCGGCGGCATCCACCCCGACCAGTGGGGCAACGCCGAGAACTACTTCGCCGGCGAGCCGATCACGTTCAAGCGCTCGCCCCTGCGCGTGGACGTGACCGTGCCGGCATCAGCGAATGAAGGCGGAAGCGAGGGCGGCAGCGCCGGCGCGGCCGAGCCCTACGTCCTCACCCTCTTCGTCCTGCACAACAAGTCCGGCGGCCCCGGCGGGTACTGGCGCGAGGCCGAGTCTCGCAAGATCGTCGAACTCATCGAAGAGGCCCGCGCCGCCGACGCAAGCGCCAACATCATCGTCCTGGGCGACCTCAACGCGCAAACCGACGAGCAGAGCGTCCAGACGCTGCTGGACGCGGGCCTGACCGAACTGCTGCGGGTCGATCAGGACCGCTGGGCCGCGACCATGAGCCACGAGTCCGGGCGACGCATCGACCACATCCTCGTGAGCGCCCCCGCCATGCCCGAGGTCGTGCCCGGCAGCGCGTTCATCCTGGGCACGCCCACGCGCGCTCCCGGCTCCAACTGGCGGACCACCCCCGCCCCCGCCGGCTTCGCCTCGGACCACCTGCCGGTCGCTGTGGAGTTGTGGATCGGGGATCGATAGAACCCAGACGCGTCCGAGCGTTGTCACCACAGAGACACGGAGGCACGGAGAGAGACGTCGGGGCGCGAGTCGGCCGGCTCGGCCTCCCCACGGTGACGCCTCGAAGGGCGCTCCGCCCCCACCACCCTCTCGTTGACTTCCTCAGTGCCCTCCGTGCCTCCGTGGTCCAAGCGGTCCCACGCAAAGCCACGGACCGCCGCCACACTCACTCAGCGACGACCAGGTAATACCGCCCCGCCGCCAAGCGCCGGAACCGCCCGGCGTTCACGTTCCCGTCGTCGAAGATCGCGTCGATCTGGCTCATGTACGCGTCATCCTGCGTGTAGCCCGAACCGTTGAAGTGCACGCCCACCGCCGACGTCACGCCGTGGTCGTTGTACTCGAGGTCCCACACGCCCCCCACCGGCGTGCCACCCTCGAACCCCTCGACCCGCACATAGTCCTCGAACCCCGCCGGCACCTGCCCCGACGACCCGTCGCCGGGGTACCGCCCCGTCCGGGCGGCGTAGATGTCCATCGCCTTCTCGAAGTTCAGCAGGTCCGTCACGAACGACGCCTGGCTCGTCTGCTGCGACGCCCCCGCGAACTGCGGCGTCACGATCGCCGCCAGGATCCCCAGGATCACCACGACGATGAGGATCTCCACCAGGGTGAAGGCCCGCGGCGTTCGAACGGGTCGGCGTCCCATGACCAAGAACATCGGCCCAGTGCCGACCGACGGGGCGTGAATCGCGTGCCAAACCTGAGACGACCGCTCAGAGGTCGCCATGTGCTGTTTCGTGCGCCCGAGCGGGTCCGGTAAGCACGGCGATTCGGCGGTGGCTGCGAGCACCTCGTCGCCACGCCAGCCAACCCCCCCCGCCAAGTCGTGCGTCCATTGCGAGGCGCGAACCAGCTCGCGGCACTCTTGCGGCTCATTCTTCCCCGGCAGGATCGGGCACGGCGCGCATCCGCCGCGGCAGCACCCTCGGATGTCGCTCGATCTCTTGGGCAAGATACTCGAAAAAGTATCCGACAAGCACCTTCCGAGCACGCTGAGCCTCAATGTAGAACTTCAACCGCCCGTAGTACGTCGGCACCAGGGGATTGAAGATGGCGCGGGCGATCCGTCGACTCAGCACTCCATAGTGGTATGCGACGCCAATCTGACTGAAGACGCTCAGCATCAGCCGAAGCGCCGTCTGAAGTTCGATGTCCCGCTCGATCTCCTTGAGCCTCTGCGCGTCATCGGCCGTTGACGCCAGCCACGCATCCACCTTCGTTCGCATCGCGATGACCGTCGGGTTGCTGAAGACGTGCATGTAGCCAAGCGTGCTTGTCAGCCTGAACTGGCGAACGGCGAACACGATGCCCGCAGCGACCGCACACAACGACACAGTTTGCAGAACATCCGACGGGGATAGCGTCTTGATCCAATCCCACCACGCCACGCACCGAAGCCATTCGATGAGAATCATGGATACGCTCCTCGGCCCGATCGCTTACTGCACCATCCCCTTCGTCAGCCGCATGAACGCCGTCTCCAGGTTGATCGCCTCCTCGCTGAAACTCCGAAGCCGGAACCCCTTGTTGATCAGCACGTTCGGCAGGTCCGAGTAGTTCCGCCCCTGCCCATCCTCGTACGACACGTGGATCAGCATCGGGTCGCCCGGCGAGGCGTTCGCCGGCGGCGCGACCGTCACGCGGCTCACGCCCGGCAGCCCTTCGAGCACCTTGGCCGCCTCCTCCGTCCGGTCCACCACGCCGATGTGGATCACCTGCCCCACCCGGGCCCGGCGCAGCGCCTCGGACACCGAGCCGGAGAACAGCAGCGTGCCCTTCTCGATGATCCCCACCACGTTGCACAGTTCGGCCAGTTCCGGCAGGATGTGGCTCGAGATCAGGATGGTCTTGCCCATCCGCTTGAGTTCCTTGAGCAGTTCGCGGATCTCGATCCTGGCCCGCGGATCGAGCCCCGAGGCCGGCTCGTCCATCAGCAGCACCTTCGGATCGTGCAGCAGCACGCGGGCGATCGACAGGCGCTGCTGCATGCCGCGCGACAGGCTGTTGACCTCCGCGGTCGCCTTGTACGTCAGGTCCGTCAGTTCCAGCACGTCGTTGACGACCTTGCGCCGCTGGGCCCCGTGGATGTTGTACGCGGCGGCGAAGAACTCCAGGTACTCCGTGACCACCATGTCCTCGTACGCGCCCATGAAGTCCGGCACATAGCCGATCAGCGGGCGGATCTGGCGGTTCTGGTACCCCACCGTCAGCCCCGCGATCTGGGCCTGGCCCGACGACGGCTTGAGCAGCGTCGCCAGGACCTTGATCGTCGTGGTCTTGCCCGCGCCGTTGGGCCCGATGAACCCGAAGCAGTCCCCCTCGCCGATGGTGAGGTTGAGATTGTTCAGCGCCACGACGTTGTCGTACCGCTTGGTCAGGTTGGTGGTCTCGATCATCGCCATGCGGGGGTTCCGGCCGGGGGGAGAGACGAGAGAGGAGAGAAGAGAGACGAGGGAGACTGAAGCAGAATCCAGAGACAAGCGAGGTGCACGCGACGACAACACCTACGCCGAGGTCCGAATCTAGATCGGCGGCTCCTCGTCCCCGCCGTCCTGCCGCGGCTTCGGCCACGCCGGCGGGCTGGCCGGCAGCGGGTACACCCACCGCACGATCGTCGTCCCGCTCGGATGCGTCCGCCGGTCGCTGCCCCCGACGCGCACGTCCAGCGGGATCGCCATCTCGTCGTCCTCGCCCAGGTCCAGCGTGCCCATCACGATGATGCACGGCTGGCCCAGCCACCGCGACAGGTCCAGCCCGAACGTCGAGTTCCGGTGGAACCGGTCCGCGGATTGCCCGCCGCCCACCTGCGGCGTCTCCAACTGGTGGAAGAACGACGAGTGATACACGCGCCGGAGGAAGTTTTGTCCGCCGGCGCCGGTGAGGAAGGTCGACATCTGTCGCGCCGCGGGCGAGGCCGCCTCGAACGCCGCGTGCAGATCAAGCGAGTCGCCCGGCAGCCATCCGTCGGTCGTGAACACGGGAAACACGTTCTGCGCGTTGGTTGCCCACGTCCGCGCCGGCGAGAACACCGTCGGCGCCCCATCCACGTCCGTCCACGTCCCGGGGCTTGTTTCCACGATCCGCGTCTGTCCGCCCACGTACACGATCATCACATCCCGCAGCGCCACCGGGAACCCGTGCGTCAGCACGCCCCGCGGCAGGTTCGTCTCCGGATCGATCGTGATCGGCGGACCGGATTCTGGTGCCGCCACCGGCGTCGGCCACGCCAGGCGCGGCGCACCCGCCCAGTCCGCCTGGAACTGCTTCACCGTCGCCCGCGTCGGCACACGCAGCGTGTCCGGCGACCGCGCATCAACCTCGTACGCCCGCGCATCCGGGAACGACGCCCCCGCCCCGATCTGCACCTCCCGCGGCCCCTGCCACGGCGCCAGCGCCTGCGTGAACCGCGCCAGCCCCTCATCCGAACCGTCGCTGGGCACCTGAACCCTCGCCCCCAGGTACGACGGGATCAGCACGCTGGCCCACACCCGCCCGCGGTCCACGTCCTGCCCGTACACGTGGTCCACGATCGTCACGTGCCTGACCTGCACCTGCTTGGGCTTGATGATCGTCGCCCCGCCCCAGGCGATGGCCGTGAACAGCGCCGCCGCCCCCACGAACCCCAGCCACGCGTGCCGCTGGTTGCCCGTGCCCTTGAGCAGCGCGTACCCGCCCGGCCCGGCCACCACCCAGTACAGCCCGAAGACCGCGAACGCCAGCACCACGCCCGCCAGCGACCGCCCGACGAGGTTCACCTCCGCGTCGATGCCGCGATCCAGGATGTCCGGGTCGCGCCGGTTGCTCAGGCTCAGCCCGCCGCGGGTCGCCGTGGCGATCTCGCCCAGGCGCGTCGACGTCTCGAACTGCCCACGCCACCCAAGCACCCGATTCCACAGCGTGTCGGCCAGCGGCAGCCCGAAGTTCGACAGCACCCGCGACCCGACCCCCATCCCCACCACCGACACCGCCCCCTGCCCCACCAGCCTGCGCGACACCACGCACTCCCCATCGGGCCCGGCCAGGATCGGCATCGCGTCGTACTCGCCCGCCGACGCCAGCGCCTCGAACGTGTGCACCACCACCGCGCTCGGCAGCGCCAGCCCCGGGTCGTTCCGCCCCGAGGCCCGCGACGGCTGGCGCGTGATCAGCGGGCGGTACTTCTCAAGGTCCACGCCCTCGGTCGTCACGACCTCCACCGCCGGGAACACATCCCGCAGCAGGTTGTTCTGATTCGTCGTCCACGACACCTGGTTCTCGACGCTCAGAACGATCACCAGGTGCCCGCCCCGCTCGATCCACTCCCGCAGCGCCCTGGCCCGGTCCGGCCCGAGTTCGGCCGGGTCCGCGTTGCTCCACACCAGCACCTCGTACGGCGCGAGCCCCATCCAGCGGTCCGGCATGTCCAGCGGGGCCAGTTGGGCCGCGATCTCCGTCCGCTCGTGGGCCAGCGGCGAGTACGCCTCCCCTTGCATCGACGAGCCATACAGCGTCAGCCCGTGCGCCGACGTGCCGACGATCCCCAGCACGCCCTCGTTCCGCTGCACCAGCGGCTTGCCCGACTGCACCCGGGCCACCTCGCCGAGCAGCCGCCCCGCCACCGCCTGGGCCGCCTGGGCCCCCTCCACGCCCTCGGTCTCGCCCCGCACCTCCCGCGCCACGATCCGCAGCCCGCGGGCCGGGTCGAAGTCGAACGGCAGAAACAGATACAGCCACGTCTGCTGGCGACGCCCCGGGTTCGACGTCACCACCCGCTCGTACAGCGGTCGGTCCCCGTCGGCGTCCCGCAGTTCGGCCTGGATCACGATGTCGCGCGGGCGATCCGTGTTGTCCTGGAACACCACCCGCAGCCCGATCCACCCGCCCGGTCGGGCCGCGTCGCCAAGCCCGAACTGATCGACCGCGAGGCTGACCTCCGACACGACCGACGCGGTCTGCGTCCGGTCGCCCCCATCCCCGTCAACCCCTTCGTCCGGCTGGGCCAGGCTCGTCCGCGTCAATCCGAAGCAGGCAAACGCGGCCGCCAGCACGAGCCGGAGCCGCGCCCCCGCCCAACGCCAGTCGGCACGCCTTCGCACGGGTGGTGTTCGCATCGGGGTCGGCACGACGGGATTCTATACGGACGTCAAGCCCATCCGTTCGCAAGCCGATCGCATTCCCATGGCGACCGGCCCGATCCTCGATTCCGGAGCCCTCACACTGGCCCTCACGGTCGCCGGCGTCGGCGTGACCTGCATGTGGCGCGTCCTCGCGGGCGTCCTCGAGTCCCACACCACCGTCCACGACACCAAGGTCAAAGTCGCCGAACTCCAGATCAAGTACCTGGCCCGCACCCGCGGCATCCAGGTCGGCTCGCCCGGCGACGACGACCAGAGCGACGTGATCGAAGTCGGCTCCCCCGGCGAGACCGCGGCCCCCCAGGCCAAGGCCGCCGCCTGATCGCCACGCGCCGACCCGCGTAGCCTTCCCCGATGGCGTCCGACGCCCCCGCACCGCCAACCTCCCGCCCCGTCGGCGTCCCGCCCCTTGCCCCGTGGCAGCGGGTCTGCTGCGTCCTCATCGCCGCCGCCTGCGCCGCCATGCTCGGCCTGGGCGCCTGGATGACCCCAAGCCGCGACGGGTACGGCACCCACACCCAACTCGGCATGCCCCCCTGCGCCTGGAAATGGACCACCGGCACCCCCTGCGCCACCTGCGGCATGACCACCGCTGTCTCCCACGCCGCCCACGCCGAACTCTGGGCCTCGCTCAAGACCCAGCCCTTCGGCCTCCTCGTCGCCCTCGGAGCCGCCGTCGCCTTCTGGATCGCCCTCCACGGCGCGATCACCGGCGCCCGCGTCGATCGCGTGCTCGACTGGCTCCTCCGCCCGCGGTACCTGGTCGTCGGTGGTATATTGTTCTTCGGCTCCTGGGGTTACAAGGTCTGGGCCGACGCCCACGCCATCGCCTGACCACCCCCCGGGCCCCCTCTTTCCGAGCCCCACCCATGACGACCACCCGTCGCCCCGTCGCCGCCTGCCTGTCCGCCGCCATGCTGGGCGCCGCCCTCTTCGCGCCGCTGGCCGCGCTCTCCGGCTGCGAACTCGCCGGGTACGTCGCCGCCAACGAAGAGCGCTACGGCTCCAAGAAGGTCCCCCCCGTCTACACCGGCCTCCAGGGCCACACCTACGCCGTGGTCATCCAGGCCGACCGCTCCACCCTGGCCGAGAATCCGAACCTCATGGAGCACCTGCTGGCCAACATCAACAACCGCATCGCCGAGCACGCCGGCGCCAGCGGCCACATCCCCAGCCAGCAACTCATCCTCTACATGATGAACAACGCCCGCTGGTCCGCCCTCTCGCTGGAAGAACTCGCCGAGGAACTCGGCGGCGTCGAACGCCTCATCGTCGTCGACCTCTACGAGTACCGCCTCCACGAGCCCGGCAACCGCTACACCTGGGACGGCGCCGCCCAGGCACGCGTCATCGTCTTCGAGGCCGACGACCAGGGCGGCGCCACCGCCCTCGAACGCGACATCCGCGTCACCTATCCCGACGACGCCGGCCTGACCCCCGGCGAGATCCAGCGCGAGGTCATCACCAGCGTCCTGGCCCGGCGCGTCATCGACCGCGTCTCCTGGCTCTTCTACGAGCACGAGGAAGCCAACGCCATCACCTACTGACCACGCCTCTCTCCGCTCCGTTGCCTCCCGATCGAGCGCCGCCGTTCACAAGCCCGAGGACGACCCGACCATGCCACACCAACACCCCGACGCGTGGCCCCGCGCCCTGGCACTCGCCGCCGCCATCTGCGCCCTCGCCGTATTCGTCGCCGGCTGCAACATCGTCGCGCCCGCCTTCCTGATCGCCCACGGCCCGCCCCGCATCCCCGCCGTCCACACGCTCGACCGCGAACGCCCCACCGTCGTGCTCGTCGACACCACCTCCGCAAACCCCATCCGCTCCGCCAACCGCAACGCCATCGCCGACCAGGCCAGCAAGGACCTCCAGACCATGGCCGGCATCGAGAGCGTCATCGACCCACGCTCGGCCCAGTCGCTGGCCGCCCTCGATCGCTTCGGCGCCGAGACCCCGCTTTCCGAGATCGCCTCGGCCGTCGGGGCCGAGGTCGTCGTCCACGTCATGATCGACTCGTTCTCGCTCACGCCCGATGGCCAGAACTTCCTGCCCTCGTCCACCTTCCGCGTCAAGGTCTTCGACGCCCTGACCGGCGAGCGCGTCTTCCCCGACGAGCGCGAGGGCGAGAGCGTCACCGTCACCCTCCAGCAGTCCACCCGCACGCTCCCCGCACGCGGGGCCGACTGGAACAACGCCGAGATCGAGTTCGCACGCTACCTCGGCACCGCCGTCGCCCAACTCTTCGACGAGCACGAACAGAACTCCAGCCACCTCCGGGGACGCTGACGCGTGCCCCCCGCCCGCGTCCTGCACCTCATCCGAAGCCCCCACCTCTCGGCCCGTGCCGCCGCGCGACGCGCCCTCGCCGCGCCCGGCCCGACCGACCCCGCCTACGGCGCGCTGCTGGCCTGCCGCGACCAGGTGCACGCCGCCCGCGCCGCCGCCGCACCCGACGAGCACCGCGTCGTGCTCATCGCGTGCCCCGACGCCGACGACTCCATCCAAAGCACCGCCCTCACCCCCGACCGCACCATCCGCCCGCCGCTGGCCATTCCCGCTCTCGCCTGGACGCGACTCACCCGCGAACGCGCCTGGAACCCGACCGCCGTCCGCCTCTGGTCCCCCGGCCTCGACGCCGTCGCACGAGGCTGCAAGTCATCGGGCACGATCGAGCAGACGCCCTGGAGCCTTGGCGCCGTGCTGCCCGATCAAGCCGCGGCACTTGATCCGATCAACACACCCTCGGCCGAATCCCGCGCCGTCCGCCGCGCCGCGCAGCGCGCCGCCCTCACCCTGACCGACCGCGACATCCTGCTCGTCCTCCTGGCCGATCCCCCCGCCGCCGCCGATGCGCGCGACTTCGCGTTCCTCGTCGCCCTGCTCGAAGTCGGCGTCGGCCCGATCGCCGCGCTGCTCCCAGCCGGCGCCCGCTCGCTCCTGCGCGCCCGCCGCTTCGAGCGCACCGCCATCAAGCGCTCCGCCCTCCACATCGTCGAGGCCTCCACACTCGACTGGCTCGACGCCGCCGACGCCGCCATCCTCCGCGGCCCGCGCACCGCCGCCTCCCTCGCCGCCGCCCACGCCGCCCTCGCACGCGACCTCCCGCTCGTCGCCCCGGAGTGGCTCGCCCCGATCGCCACCGACCTCCAATCCACCACATCGCACCAACCCCGCGTCTTCACCACCGACGGGCGCACCCGCACCCTCCTCCCCGCCGCCCTCCGTGCCCTCCACGCCGCGGCCCCGTGGCTCCCCGTCGACGCCGCCACGACCTCGCCGCACGCCGCCGACGATCACGAAGCGGCCGCGACCCCGCAACGCCCCCGCACCCGCGCCCAACAATCGACCGCATGACACGCCCAGATCCCACGCGCGACCAACACGAAGCCCCGCCCCTCCCACCGCGACGCGACGGCACCGACCGCTACGCCGTCCTGTTCGTCTGCCTCGGCAACATCTGCCGCAGCCCCATGGCCGAGGCCATCTTCATTCACCACGCACACGCCCGCGGCCTCGCACCACGCCTCGACATCGATTCCTGCGGCCTGGGCGACTGGCACGTCGGCGGACCCGCCGACCCGCGCACCATCGCCGCCTGCCGCGCCCGCGGCGTCAACGTCCCCAGCATCGCCCGCCTCTGGAACCCGCGCCGCGACCCCGCCCGCTTCGACCTCATCCTCCCGATGGACCGCCAGAACCACCGCACGCTTCTGAGTCGCGACGCCCCCCGCGACCGCGTCCGCATGATGCGCCTCTTCGAACCCGCCGACACCGCACAATCCGGCACCGGGCCCCGCCCCACGCCCGCTCCGCTGCTCTTCCCCGACGCCGCCGCCATCCCCGACGTGCCCGACCCCTACACCGGCCCCGACTCCGGCTTCGACGACCTCTACCACATGCTCGAACGCTCGTGCCTGAACCTGCTGGACCACATCGAGCGATCGCTGTAGCACGTGCATCCCCCAGTACACTCCGCCGATGCCCCCCGAGCCGCCCGACCGCCGCCTTCTCCGCACCCTCTCGATCGCCTATCAGCTCGTCCAATCAATCGCGCTCGTCGCCTACTGGATCGTGCTGATCGCCGTCCCCTCCGCCCGCGCCCCGTTCGTCGTCCCCGGCGCGCCCGACAGCACCGTCCTCGCCTTCGCCCTCGGCGACCTGGCCCTCTACGCCGTCGCCTCGCTCATCGCCGCCATCGCTCTCATCCGCCGCCGCCGCGTCTGGCCCACGCTGCTCGTCCACGCCGGCGCCGCGATGTACGCCGCCTCCTACGCCCTGCTCCTCGCCGTGCTCGAACCGTCCCGCTGGCTCGGCGCCTTGATGATGCTCCCCGCGCTCATCGTCCCGCCGCTCATGGCCTGGCTCTACAGACCCACCTATCGCGGCCTCGCGCCTTCGGAGCCAACCTGACATGCCCGTCGGCCGACCGGCCCGCGAGGCCCCGCCCGCCTGGAACGTCGCCAAGACGCTCCTCCAGACCGTGTGCTTCTGGGGGCTCTTCCTTTTCCTGCTCCCGGCCGCGATCGTGCGGCTCGAGCACGAACTCGCCACGGCCCTCGACGCTTGGCCGCACACGCCCCGCCGCCCGATCCTCGGCGCCGCGATCTTCGCCGCCTTCGGTGCCCTGGGCCTCACGAGCGGCCTGACGATATCGATCATCGGCCGCGGCACGCCAATGCCCCAGGACTGCCCGCGCCGCCTCGTCGTCATCGGCCCCTACCGCTTCGTCCGAAACCCCATGGCGGTCGCCGGCCTGATGCAGGGCGTCGGCGTCGCGCTTTGGCTGGGCTCCAGTGCCGTGCTGCTGTACGCGTTCGGGGGCTTCATCGTCTGGAACTTCGCCGTTCGGCGCTGGGAAGAAGCCGACCTGCTCGCGCGTTTCGGACCCTCGTTCGAGCACTACCGCGACCGCGTCCCGTGCTGGATCCCTCGCCTTACACCCTATCGTGCCCCCGGTCCGGCAACGACCACGCCCGCATCCGACCCCGCTGCCACCACCGAACCGAGCGCACGATGACCCGACACCACCCCCGATCCGCATCGCGCACCCGCCTCGTCCCGTGGCTCGCCGCGCTCGTCTCGCTCATCGCAGCGACAACTCTCTCCCCCTCCGCCGTGGCCCAATCCCCAGAGACACCACCACCACCCCCACCCCAGAACCCCCTCGCCCCCGAACTCCTCACCGCACTCCCCCCCGACCAGGCCTGGCTCAACACCGACCGCCCCCTGCGCCTCGCCGACGAACTCCGCGGCCACGTCGTCCTGCTCGACTTCTGGACCTACTGCTGCATCAACTGCATGCACGTCCTGCCCGACCTCGAATGGCTCGAGAACAAGTACGCCGACCAGCCGTTCGTCGTCATCGGCGTCCACTCCGCGAAGTTCGAGAACGAGGGCGACCGCGCTTCCATCCGCAACGCCATCTTCCGATACAACATCCACCACCCCGTGCTCATCGACACCGGGATGCAGCTCTGGACCCGCTTCGGCGTCCGCGCCTGGCCCACCTTCGTCATCATCGGCCCCGACGGCCGCCTCGTCGGCTATACCTCCGGCGAGGGCAAGCGCGACCTGCTCGACGCCGCCATCGCACGCACGCTCGAACGCGCCCGCGCCGACGGCACCCTCGCCGAGCAGCGCGTCGAGATCACGCTCGACCAGATGCCCCGCCCCATCACGGGCTTGTCCTTCCCCGGCAAGGTCCTGGCCGTCCCGCCCGACCCCACAACCGCCTTCCCCGGCCTGCTCGCCGTCGCCGATTCCTCCCACAACCGCGTCGTGCTCGCCAACTGGCCCGACGCCAGCGGCCGCGCCTCGCTCCGCGACATCTTCGGCTCGGGCCAGCCCGCCCTCACCGACGCCCGCACCACCGACGCCGCCTTCAACGACCCCCAGGGCCTGGCCTTCGACCCCTCGCGCGGCGACGCGGGCACCATTTACGTCGCCGACACCAGGAACCACGCCATCCGAGCCATCGACCTGGCCACCGACAACGTCTCCACCATCGTCGGCACCGGCACCCAAGGCCGCGACATCGTCGGCGGACGCCGCGGCACCAGCCAGCCCCTCGCCTCCCCCTGGGACGTCGAACTCTCTCCCGATGCCACAACGCTCTACGTCGCCATGGCCGGCACCCACCAACTCTGGGCCATCGACCTGACCGACGCCCCGACCGACGGGTACACCGCCTCCGCCATCGCCGGCGGCATGGGCGAGGCCCTCGTCGACGACCAGGGCCTGCTCGCCCTGCTCGCCCAGCCCTCGGGCCTGGCCATGTCCGCCGATGGACGCCACCTCTTCTTCGCCGACTCCGAGTCCTCCGCCATCCGCCTCTACGACACCGAGCACGACCAGGTCGCCACCATCATCGGCACCGGCCTGTTCGACTTCGGCGACATCGACGGCGTCTACCCCGACGCCCGCCTCCAGCACTGCCTCGACGTTGCCGTGTATCCCACCGACGCCGGCGAACGCCTCCTCGTCGCCGACACCTACAACGACCGCGTCAAGATCGTCAACCCCGGCGCCCGCACCAGCCAGGCGTTCCTCGGCATCGGCCGCGGCTCCTCCGCCGACACCCCGCCCGACACCCTCCGCCTCACCGAGCCGGGCGGCCTCTGCTTCGTGCCGGGCCTCGCAGGCGACGCCACAAACGCGCGTCCCCCGCTGCTCTTCATCGCCGACACCAACAACCCCCGCATCGTCTTGGTCAACACCGACACGCGCGCACACCGCGAGATCATCTTCGACGCCCTCGCCCTGCCCCAGCCCGCCGGCGCTGGCATTCCCTCGAACGCCCTCCTCCCGCCATCGCTCCAGACCCAGATCGACGCCGCCGAACCAGTCCGCCTCCCCGTCACGCCCAACACCCCCGCCACCCTCACCCTCGCCCCAACCCTCCCCGACGGCGCATCCATCAACACCGAGGCCCCACTCGGCGTCCGCGTCTGGCGGCTGCCGCGCGACGGCCAGCGCATGCTCCCCCGGGTGATCCTGCAGGCCACCCTCCCCCCCAGCCTGCCCGCCACCATCACCATCCCCGCCGCCGAGGTGCACGACGACGCCCTCTGGGCCATCGAACTCGCCTTCGCCTGGTGCGAACACGGCACCGATGCCACGTGCCGCCCCGCCGAACTCCTCTGGCTCGTGGAAGCCGCAGCGTCCAACGCTGCGGACGACCGCCCGTCGCCGCCGCTGGTCGCCCCGGTCCGTTGACCAGCCCTGGCCCCCGTCGCCAGTTCCCGGCGCATGTCGCTCTGCGCGCCCGCCCGCCGCACCGGCGACCGGGCCCCAACCCCCGACCCCGACTGGACTTGCAGTTTCCTGTTCCCCGCCGCTCCCGTGAAACCCGCGGGAGGCGCCGGTGGTACCAATCCAAGCGCACCACTGCGCCATTTCCGCGTCGCCAGGCCGATTCGGGCCGATTCCACCGTCCCGACAACGCTCAACCCCGCGGCGAACCGAAATCACGTCCGACGAACCCGATCTCGCTCCCCCGCCGATGCCCGCCGCCACATCCAGCCGCGATCGGCCACAAGAGAGGAAAAGAAGATGCGAACCCGATGCTCCGCCGCCCTCATCATGGCCGCCGGCCTCGCCCTGGCCGCCGCTCCCGCCCTGGCCCAGGGCGGTCGAAACAACGGCCAGGATTTCCCACCCTTTGACCAGACCATCGACGGCTACGAAAAGGTCACCGGGCAGGACGGCTCCCTCTGGACCCTCTACGTCCGCGAGCGCGACGCCCAGGTCCTGGCCGAACTGCCCCGCAACTTCGAGTCCCAGCGCCTCTTCATCTACGGCATGGTCGCCGAGGGCAACCCCCTGGCCGGCGTCGGCGGCATCGGAAACGACAACGAGAACTTCTGCAAGTGGCAGCGCATCGGCAACCGCCTCGCCCTGGTCAGCCCCGAGCTCGAGTACCGCACGACGGGCGACGCCGAGTCCCGCCGCTCCGTCGAGATGATGTACACCGACCAGGTCCTGCTCTCGGTCCCCATCGTCACCATGGGCCCCGGCGGCGGCCCCGTCATCGACCTCGACGGCCTGTTCCTGGGCCAGGCGAGCCGCTTCTTCGGCGGCGCGGCCTCCGGCCTCGACATCTCCCTCGCACGCGTCTCCAAGACACGCGCCTTCCCCAACAACCTCATCGTCGGCTTCCGCGCCCCGATGAACACCGCAAGCCGCAACCCCTTCGGCGGGCCGTCCCTCGGCGGCGGGGCACGCTTCACCGAACTGCTCTACACCATCCAGGTCCTCCCCGAGAACACCGGATACCGCCCCCGCGCCGGCGACCCTCGCATGGGCTACTTCGGCACGGCCTTCAACGACCTGTCCCGCACCGTCCGCGACGAGGACACCTGGGTCCGCTACATCACCCGCTGGAACATCCAGAAGGCCGACCCCAACCTGGCCATGAGCCCCCCGCGCGAGCCGCTCGTCTGGTACATCGAGCACACCGTGCCCATCCGCTACCGCCGCTATGTCCGCGAGGGCGTCCTCGAGTGGAACAAGGCCTTCGAGCGCGTCGGCATCGCCAACGCCATCGAGGTCCGCCAACAGGACGCCGCCACCGGCGCCTACATGGACCTCGATCCCGAAGACGCCCGCTACAACTTCGTCCGCTGGAACGACAACCAGCAGACCTTCGCCATCGGCCCCAGCCGCGCCGACCCGCTCACCGGCGAGATCTTCGACGCCGACCTGACCATCAACACCGGCATCTTCGCCGCCATGGCCCGCTGGTACGGCAACCTCATGCCCGCCATCGCCACCGAGGGCTTCACCCCCGAGACCATGGCCTGGCTCGACCAGAACCCGCAGTGGGACCCGCGCGTCGGCCTCGCAGCCCCCGGCATCCGCGAGTCCATCCTCGCCGAGCGGGCCGCACGCGCCGCCCGCGGCGAGGCGGTCGACTACACCCGCATCCCCATCGGCGAGGCCGCCATGATGATGGGCGCGCTCACCGACGCCGGCGTGGCCAACCCCGAGGCCGCCCACGCCTCCTACTGCATGGCCGGCGTCTACGCCGCCATGGGCACCGACCTCATGCGCCTTCTCGTGGCCGCCAGCCCCCAGGCCGACTCCGGCACCGCCATGCTCGACAGCCTCCCCGAGGAGTACGCGGGCCAGATGCTCCGCGGCCTGACCGCCCACGAGACCGGCCACTGCCTCGGCCTGGCCCACAACTTCATGGCCTCCACCATCCGCACCGCCGAGGAGATCAACTCCGGCGAGTACCCCGCCGACCAGGCCATCGGCGGCTCGGTCATGGAGTACACCGAGCCAAACTTCAACTACAACAACCTCCTCGGCCCCGCCCAGGGCCAGTACACCATCCACCAGCTCGGCCCCTGGGACTACTGGGTCATCGAGTACGGCTACACCTTCGACAACAACCGCCTCGAGGAGATCCTCGACCGCAACACCGAGCCCGACCTCATCTACGGCTCCAACATCCACCAGTCCGGCTCCGACCCGCGCGTCCGCACCTACGACTTCGGCACCAACCCGCTCGACCTGTGCGACGTCCGCATGACCATGGTCCAGGACCTCCGCGCCAAGATCATCAGCGATCTGGTCGACGACAACGAGGGCTGGGGGCGCGCTCGCGACATCTACCAGACCCTCCTGTCCACCCATCTCCGCGCCGTGAGCACCGCCGCGGCCTGGGTCGGCGGCTCCTACATCTCCAACGCGCACAAGGGCGACCCCAACGCCCCCGAGGCGCCGGTCATGGACATCCCGGCCGAGCAGCAGCGCCGCGCCCTGGCCTTCGTCATCGAGCACGCGCTCCAGGACGACGCCTTCGGCCTCACGCCCGAACTCATCGCCCACCTCTCAGTCGACAAGGGCTACGACCAGTCCTACGCCAGCCGCGGGGCCGACCCCGCCTACAACGTCCACGACACCGTCTCGGGCGTGCAGACCTCGGCCCTGACGATGCTCATCAACCCCTCCCGCCTCCGCACCATCTACGACAACGAGTTCCGCAGCAACGGGCACAGCCAGGACACGCTCACGATGGCCGAGGTCGTCTCGACCGTGACCGACTCGGTCTGGGGCGAACTCGACGTGCTGCCGACGCGTGCTTTCACCGCCAGCGAGCCGTACATCTCGAGCCTGCGCCGCAACCTGCAGGGCCAGATGGCCGACCGCCTGATCGCCATGGCCCAGCCCGGGGCGATGACCGGCTCGGCCGCCCAGCCGCTCCGCTCGCTGTGCCGCATGGAACTCCGCGAACTGAGCGAGAAGATCAACGGGGCGCTGACCCGCGGCGGGGCAAACCTCGATCCCTACAGCCGGGCGCACCTGTCCGACGTCGCGGTCCGCATCGAGCGGGCTCTGGAGGCGCAGCAGGTCTACGCGCCCTAACGTCCTGCAAGACCGCCCCGGGAACCCCCTCTCCCCGCGGGCGCTGACGGGTGAACCCGCCCGGCGGCCCTCCAGGCGTGGAGATGGCTGACAGCCGGCGCGACGATCACCCCGAAGACCGGCGAGCGCCCCCGCGCTCGCCGGTTTTTTCGTTGGCCCTCGATTTCAACACGCCTCCCGTGCCGCCGACGTGCGGGAGGGTGTGCGAGGTGTGGCGTGCCCGTGGCTCTGCGCAGGCATGGCCGGCGTGCGGGCCGCGGGGTTCTTCGGGCATGCTTGCTCGGAGCAGCAAGCATGCCACACGTTGGGGCCGCCCCGGCCTCCCCCCGTCGCCTGCGGAAGCACATCGCGCGGCGACAAGGGGAAGGCGAGGGGCAGGGCGGGGCATCGTGTTACTTCACCGCGTGCTCGATGATCCGGCGGGCCAGCGGTGTCTGGGTTGCGCGGAAGGTCGGGGCGTTGGCGGTGAAGCGGGCTTTGAAGTCGGGGTCGTCGCGTTTGGCGATCTCGAAGCCGCGGGCGACGGACGTGAGGCCCTGGCGGAGGCGGTGCATCCGCAGGAGCGTGCCGACGAGGGCGGCTCCGAGCACGAGCGGCGTGCGCGCGGGCACGGGCAGGAAGGGGGCGACGACGCCGACGGCCTGGGCGATCGGGTCGGTGGGCGACTGGGCCTGGGCGATGACGTCGGAGAGGCGGGCCGCGTCGGCGTCGTAGAGGTCGCGGGCCTGGCGGGCCTGGACGAGGGCGGCTTCGAGGGGCGGACGCTGCGGGTCGGCGGGGGGCAGCGCGGCGAGGGCCTGCTCGATCTGGGTGGCCTCTCGGTCCAGATCGTCGGCCTGCGAGATGGCCCGGTCGCGCGTGGCGATGAGTTCCTCCAGGCTGGTGCAGGCGGGCAGGGTGAGCAGGGCGAGGGCGGCGCACGCGGCGACGAGCGTGCGGGCGAGCACGGAGCGGATGGACATGGCGGATTCCTGTTCCCGGTCGGGAAGGGCCGAGGGTGGTCAACGCCGGGTTCGGCCCGCGGGCCGGCGAGGACGGGGTGGCGGAGTCAAGGCGCGTGGGGGAGCGTTGTCGGCCTGGCGTGCAGAACGGGCAGGAATTGGCGCGCGCGGGTGAACTATGAAATGGGGAAGGTGTCGGGGTGTCGAGGGGGAGGGGTTCGACGTGTGGCATGCCCGCGGCTCTGGGCGGGAATGCGATTCGCCGGGATGCTGTGGGCCTCACCGTCCGATCAGGCGTCGAGCGCTGAGCGCGAGAACAAAGGCGGCGAAGCCCACCGCCGCCAGGATTCCCAGCGTGCTGCTTTGAGTGATCTTCGCAAGCAACATCACCGCACAGGACGACAGGAACAGCCAGTATGCCCAGTCAAGGGAGTAGGCATGCACCGCCAAGGCCGCACGTTTCATTCGCCGCTTCCGGGCCATCTCCTGCATGGTACGGGATGCCCCACCAGGTCGGAGTTTCACCGTGCGTCGGGCCGGGTTGATTGCATGTCTGCCCAGAGCGGCAGACATGCCACACTTCGGGCCCCCCTCGCCACCCCGACGCCCTGGCACCTCCCCCCTCGGCTTTCCGTATGCTCCCAACCATGACCACCGTCCGATTCGCCGACGATCGCCTGTACGACGAGGCCCGGAGCGTGCTGCGCGGGGCCGGGTTCGACGATGCGACCATCAAGCAGCAGCTCAAGGTCGGCTCGATCGATGAGGCCCGCAAGCTGGGTC
This sequence comes from Phycisphaerales bacterium, assembly GCA_041401985.1. Lineage (GTDB taxonomy): Bacteria > Planctomycetota > Phycisphaerae > Phycisphaerales > UBA1924 > JACKHA01. The sequence goes on along the minus strand of JAWKTE010000003.1, from coordinate 168,278 downwards.
GCACGGCCCTGCTGGCCCGCACCGCCTCTGGCACGCCGCTCGACACGCTGATCCGGTGCCTGCTGTGCGGGCACGACGTGGGCGGCGGGGCGTTCGAAAGGGCCGTGGCCCCGATGGCGCCGTCGGCGTGGGTCGAGGCGGGCGTGGTGGCGCGGGATGGCGACGTGGTGCGCCCGCTGCTGGCGTTCACGCCGCTGGTGGGCAAGGTGTTCGTGCACGACCTTGGCGTGCCGGCGGGGACCAAGCCGCGGGCGGATTATGTGATGGGGGCCGCGAGCAGCTCGATGACGCTGGCGAACATCACGGTCCGCCGGAAGTGCGGGACGGCGATGGACCTTGGCACGGGCTGCGGCGTGCAGGCGGTGCTGGCGGCCGACCACTGCGAGCGCGTGATCGCGACCGACATGAACGAGCGGGCCGTCATGCTCGCTGCGTTCACGGCCCGCCTGAACGGGCACACCAACGTCGAGGCGAAGTTCGGCAGTCTGTACGAGCCGGTCGAGGGGCTTGGCTTCGACATGGTCGTGTCGAACCCGCCGTTCGTGATCTCGCCGAGCAAGGAGTTCATCTATCGGGATGGGGGCCTGCACGGCGACGGGATCAGCGAGGCGGTGATCCGCGGGGCGGCCGAGCGGCTGAACCCCGGCGGGACGGCGAGCATCCTGTGCAACTGGGCCCACCTGAAGGGTCGCGACTGGCAGGAGCGCCTCGCGTCGTGGGCCGGCGCCACGGGGTGCGACATGTGGGTGCTGCGGTCGTGGGCGAGCGACCCGAGCGAGTACGCGGCCCGGTGGCTGACGCACTCGGAGAACCTGGAGGGCGAGGGGCTGCGGACGGCGCACCGGGAGTGGATGGAGTATTACGAGGCCGCGGGCATCGAGGCGATGGGCTCGGGCGTGGTGACGCTGCGGCGCAGCGGCGAGCGCGGCGCGAGCGGGTGGGCGCGGTTCAGCGAGGCGCCGGACAAGATGCTGGGCGAGTGCGGGGACCAGGTGCTGGCGATGATGGGGCGGTGGGGCGCGATCGAGAAGATGAGCGACGAGGACGTGCGCCGGGCGCCGGTGCGGGTGTCGCCGGACGTGCGGATCACGCGCGAGACCAGGCCCGCGACGGCACAGGAGCGCGAGTCGGACGGGAGCGCGTGGGCGCTCACGTCGGCGCGGGTGCGGGTTGCGCGGGGGCTGGCGTACGAGGGGACGCTGGACCCGGTGACGCTGCAGATCATGGGCTCGCTGGACGGGCGGGCCCCGGTGGGCGATGTGGTGTCGGCGGTGGCGACGGGGCTGGGGCTGGACGCGGGGCGTCTGATGGGGCCGGTGGTGGGCGTGGTGCGGAAGTGGCTGGAACTGGGGATGGTGGAGGCGGAAGCGACGGAGCGACGGAGCGACAGATCGACGGAGGGTTGAAGAGGACGGGGTCGACCACAGAGACACGGAGACACGGAGCAAGGCAAGGAGGGGTGTGCCTGGAACGAAAATGGGCGTCGCATCGCCCACCGTTTCACGGCTCTCTCCGTGCCTCCGTGTCTCCGTGGTGATCCTGGCTTCCCGCGTGGCGCGGGCGAGCGGGCTTCAATAGGGGCATGGGCCAGCCGCCGCCGATACCGCCGGAGTTGAGGGAGGACGCGCCGCTGCCGAAGCAGAAGGTGGTGTGGACGCCTCGCGCCGAGGCGGAGCGCCGGGCCGGCGGGCAAGGTGGGGCAATGGACGCGCTGGTGAAGGTCGGGGCGGTGTCGCTGAACTTCGCGTACGCGGTGGCGGGGCTGGCGCTGCTGGGCTGGGCGGTCGACTACTTCGCCGGGACGGGACCGCTGTGGCTGCTGGTGGGCGCGGGCCTTGGGCTGGTGGTCGGGGCGTACCGGTTCGTGGTGGATGCGAGGCGGTTGATGGGGGGAGGGGGAAGAGAGAAGAGAGTGGAGAGGAGAGAAGGGGATTGAACGCAGAGCCGCAGAAGCACGGAGCGGGGATGCGGGAGGGGAGCGCGGGATTGTGGCGGAGCAGCGGTGGATGTCAGATTTCAGACTTGAGGCTTCAGACTTGGGATCTGAGATCTGAGATCTGAGATTTGAGACATGGAATCTCAGAGCCACTCGTTCAGTACACCTCGAGCATGATCCGACGGCTGAGTTTGAGTTCGCGGTGCAGCATGCGCCGCGTCCAGGCTTTGGGTTCAGGGGCGACGGCCGGGTCGACCTGCATGTACTGCTCGAGGGCCGCGCCGGGGAGGATCTCGGCCAGGGCTTGCAGGACGCCGAGTTCCATGCCCGCGATGCCGCAGATGTAGATGAGCGTGCGGTCGGAGGCGAGCAGCGCCGTGAGTTGCTCGCGGTGGGTGCGGAGGCGTCCGTCGACGTACATCGCGGGCTGGCCGTCGTGCTGCGGCTGGCGCGACAGGGCCGTCAGGTACGTGAAGTTCGGCTGGCGGGCGGCCAGGTCGGTCAGTTCGTGGTGATACAGCAGGTCGGTGGCGTAGGGCGAGCCCATGAGCAGCGCGGCTCGGCTCGGGAACGCTGCGGCGGCCAGATCCCCGAGCATGCCGCGGAACGGCGCGATGCCCGTGCCGGTCGCGATAAACAGGTAGTCGTGCGCGGCCGGGTTGTCGGGTAGGAGGAACCGCTTGCCGTTGGGCCCGGTGAGCGTGACGGGATCGCCCGGCTGCAGGTCGGCGAGGTAGTTGGACGCGACGCCCAGGAACAGGCGGTGGTTCTCCCAGTGCTCGTCGATGGTGCGTTTGACGGTGGTGGCCAGGTGGGTCGCCTTGCCGTTCTCGCCCTGGGTCGGAGACGCGATCGAATAGAGGCGGAGTTTGTGGGGCTTGTCGTGCGTGTCAACACCCGGCGGGATGACGCCGAAGGACTGCCCGGCCCGGAAGTGACCGGCGAGCCTGGACTCGGCGATGTCGATCACGACGTGGCGGACGAACGAAGAGGACTTGCCGGCGGTGCAGCGCTCGTTGGAAACCACCACGCCGCGGCCCGGGTCGGCGGGGGTGTGCAGGTGCATGCGGACTTCGGGCATGTGGGGCCCGGCGTCGTTGCTTTGCTTGTTGGCGGATGGTGAAGGGGTTGTGGGCATCGTGGCATTGTTTGCGCCGGGCGGACCGGGGCAAGTCCCGGGGTCGGCGGCAACGCAAACCGCCGGCCCGAGGGGGCCGGCGGTTTGGCTGATTCAGCGGATGGCGGGCCGCGATGCTCGCGGCGTCGTCTCTCAGCGGGAGCGACGGCGGGCGGCCAGGCCCAGACCCAGCAGGGCCAGGGAGGCCGGGGCCGGGACCGCGACGAGGTTGGTCACCAGGAAGTTGCCGTTGTTGCCGGTGGTGCCGGCGGCGTTGCCGGTCCAGCGACCGGCGTAGTCGACGCCCCAGCCGTTGGCGGGGCCGCCGCTGGCGAGCACGGCGTCGAAGGCGGACTGCGTGGTCGCGCCGATCTGCTGGGCGAAGCGCATCTCGATGATGAGGTCGCCGCCGGTGTAGAGGTAGGGCGAGGTGAAGTTGAGGGCGGGGCCGAACGCGTTGGGCGAGCCGCCGGCGGTGAACGAGCCGGCGGTGAACATCGCGCCGCCGCTGCGGACCTGGGTCGCCGCGCCGGTGAAGTTGTCGGCGAAGGTGCTGCTCATCGCGCTGGGGGCGACGCCGGGGCCCATGAACACGTCCCAGAAGGCGTAGGAGACGTCGACCGGCGGCCAGTTGGCCGAGGCCGCGCCGTTGAGACGCCACTGCAGGCCGGTGATCTGCTGACCGACCAGCGAGGTGAGCTGGTTGGCCGCCATCGAGAGTTGGAAGGTGCGCCCAGCGGTGCTGCTGGTCGTCAGCGAGAAGGTGCCGTCGGCCTCGGTGTTCTCGAGCCCGTTGGGCACAACCAGGGCTTGGGCAGCGCTGCCCGCGGCCAGAACAAACAGGGACGCTGCGAAAACGGTCCGCCTCATGTCTATCTCCTCCGAAAGACCCGCCGGGATGGCGGGCAAGTATGAACTTTACGCAAACACCACCTAAACCGCAAGAAGATTCGCGCCAGAATCCCCGCTGTGAGGGGGGTCTGGCCGGGAAGTATTTGTTAGGGCGTGGCGGGCGTCGTGGCGGCTTCGTGGCGGCGGCGTGGCTACGGCGAGCCCGACGGTGTGCTCAACGCCGAGGACTTCTCCTACTACCTCGCGCTGTTCGCGGCGGGGTGCTGAACGCCGTGGCGTCGAAGGCACGCACCGAGCCAGACCGCATCGACCCGCTCCGAACCCCCTCACGGGCCGCGTGAGCATCGGACGCCATTGTCGCTTCGGCTCCGGGCCCACCGTGGCGGTGCGCCCCCAAGGAGCCACCAATCATGACAACTCGCCGCCAGACCCACCCCAGCCGCACGCACATCGGCGTCGCGTTCGCGACGGCCATCGCCTTCCTCGCCGGAACGGGCCAGGCCGCGATCACCGGCACCTCGCCAGGGCTGATCGCCCACCCCGCCTCGTCGATCTCGGGCTACCCCCCGGTCCCCCAGGCGCTCTCGACGAGCGCGGGCGTCGCCTGGGACGAGCAGGCGGGCGTGGCGTTCAGCGGCACGCTCGACTTCTGGCCCTCCTTGGGCAACAGCCAGAGCATGCCCGCTTCGTTCCCGGCCCAGTCGTGGAACGCGGTCGACAGCCACTACGTCTACTTCGACCACTCCACGTTCCTTGGCTGGGGACCGACATGGATCGACTTCGCCGACCCGATCCTCGGCGTGCTGTTCACGGACCAGGGGCTCGCGGCCACCGACCCGACGCACGGGCTGGCGGGGCTGGTCGCCCCGCACGCGGGCACAAGCCCCATGCCGCCGAGCGGGTCGCTGACCACCGGGTACTTCAACACCTGGGGCGGGCATGAGGGCTGGGTGTGGATGTCGCCGAGCCAGCCGAACCGCCTGTACATCGAGTTGCCGTTCGGTCCGGGCGGCGCGCCGCCGATCTGGAGCACCGACACCGTCGAGATGCGCGTCCTGACCGCCACGCCGACGCCCGGGGCGCTCGGCCTGCTGGGAGCCGCGGGACTCGTGTCGATCCGCCGACGCCGCTCGAACCAGGCCGCGTGAGCAAACCGGGCGGTCGTCGCTTGCGATGGACCCGCCCGCCGCGCGGGGCCGAGATGTTCGGCCCCGCCGGACCCCGGGCCGGCCCGACCACTCTGGAGATCCGAAGATGAACCGCACCCCGCTCGCCATCATGTCGGCCCTGCTCGCCTCCGCCGGCGCCAGCACCGCGCTGGCCGACAACTGGACGATGACCCTAACCGCCGACAACTTCTTCAACGCCTACTTCGGCACGCCGACCCAGACCACCACCTACGTCGGCGGCGGCGGCTGGCCCGTCGCCTCCACCTTCAACCCCACCAACATCCCCAGCACCGACACCCTCTACGTCGAGTGCCACTCGGACTACGGCACCGCCCAGGGCTTCCTCGGCACGTTCACCAACACCACCACCAGCGTCACCGTCAACACCGATCTGACCAACTGGCAGGTCTTCCCCGCCGGGGCGCACCTGGCGGCCCTGGGCTACCCGTTCGCCTCGTGGCCCGCGTTCCAGACGCCGACCCAGACCCAGGTGGACGCCGCGATCAACTACGCGACCACGAACGGCCTGTGGATCACCCCGTCGACCTTCGCTCCGTACAACAACACGAACGGCAGCCCGTCGTGGGGACCGGTGGGCGGTATCTCGCCGAACGCCCAGTGGATCTGGCACAACGCGAACAACTCGCCGAACCCGCTCAACGGCGGGTTCAACCACGACGAGTTCCTGATCTTCCGCTACCAGGGCGTCGTGCCGGCCCCGGCCGGCCTGGGCGTGCTGGGAGCCGCGGGCCTGCTGGCGGGGCGTCGGCGTCGGCGGTAAGCGGTCGGGAGGATCGCCGGCCGGCGCGGTTGCCGCAAGGAGCCGCGACCGGCCGCGGGGGGGGGGGCGGGCGCTCGGAGCCGGACCGCCTGCCCAATGCCTCCCCCGCACGATCAACGCCGCGGCCCACGTCGCGCAACACCCCACATCGCCGCCACGACCATCACGACCCCGCACGCGGCACTCACCCACCCGAGCCACGCCAGCCCCAGCACAGGCTCGAACCCGATCGCGACGTCTCCCACGCCCAACCGTCCGACCTCGCGCACCACAACCGCCCGCGCCCAGAGCGTGTTCACCCCGACCACCGCCAGATACACCTGCGGCATCAACAGCAGCAGCGTCCCCAGCCCGCCCAGCACGATCCCCTGCCACGCCCGCCGCCCGCTTGTCCGGTCCATGCACAGCCTGATTCGGACGCTCCGCACGCCTGGATCCCCCCGGATCGAGCCCAATACCGGACGCTGGAGCCCCCGCACGCGCCCGGCCGATGTACCACTCGTGAGCATCCTCGGCACCAACGTGGCCCAGTCGGTCGCCGCCTCGGAGCAGGCCCAGCGCGTCCAGTCCAAGGACGTGGAGAAGGCCAAACGCGAGACCCGCGCCACACGCCGACGCGAGGACGAGGTCGAGATCTCCGGCGGCGTCGAGGCGCCGGAGGCCGTGCGCAACCTCAAGGACGCCACCCACGAGGAATCGCAGGAAGACCGCAACGCCAAGCCCGGGTACACGCCGACCCGCGACCCCGACCACCCCGACGCCCCGCCCCGACTCGATGTCGAGGGCTAGCGCCGAGCCCGACGCGCGAGCGTCGCGGTCCGGGCAACATCCGATCGCCGATTCACCACGACCTCAAGACAACCACGACGCTCGCGCGTCGGGCTCCGCGCCTCACGCCTTCTTGAAGCACCCCCGCGCGCCCGTGCACTCGCTCGGGTGCACCGCCTTGCCGTCAGGCCCCAGCGAGTCCTGCGACTTCACGCAGAAGTACACCCGCGTGTCCGATGAGTCGTCGACCATCCCCGGCTCGGCCTGACGCTCGTCGGCGTACATCATCTTGTGGCGCAGGCACAGGCACGCCGGTTTGAGAAGGACCGGGCGAACATCGGAGTCACGCGCCGGACGCCCATCGACGCCGCCGGCACTCTTGTGCACCTCGCTCATGCCAGTTCCTCCGCCAGCCGCCCCAGCGCCCGCAGCACCGCCCGCTGCACCGCCACCGGCAGCAGGCGCGCCTTGTACCCGTTCTGGCTCATGGGCGCCGCCCCCTGGGCCGCCCCGGCGCACGCCCGTTCGATCGCCAGGTCATCGTCCGTTGAAACGCCGACCAGCGCCCCCGCAACATCCGGCAGCATCCACGGCACAGGCGCCACCGCCCCGGCGCACACCCGCGCCGACGCGATCCGCCCACCCTCGACCCGCAGCCCCACCGCCGCCATCGCCAGCGGCCAGTCGAACGACTGCTTCGCCTTGATCGCGTGGAACCCCGACACCGCCCATGGCTCGACCCCGATGTGCGTCAGCACCGCCCCCGCCGGCAGGTTGTGCTCCGTCCGCACGCCCTGGTCCGGCAGGTGGAACAGCCCCTCGATCGACCTGGCCTCATCCGGCACGCCGAACCCGTCGACGTACCCCCCCAGCGCCGCCATCGCGCACGCCACGTTCGACGGGTGCACGATGTGGCACGGCCCGCCGCCGAAGATCGCGTGGTAGGCGTTCTCGCCATCGACCGCGAAGCACGTCGAGCCGCCCTTCTTCAGGCAGTTGAACTCGTCGTGCCGGAAGTACCAGCAGCGCGGACGCTGCAGCAGGTTCCCCGCGATCGTCGCCACGTTCCGCACCTGCGGCGTCGCGGCCGACTCGGCCGCCTGCGCCAGCGCCGCCGCCCGCTCCCGCACCAGCGGGCTGGCCGCGATCTCGGCCAGCGTCGCGCTCGGTGTGATCGACACAAGCGGGCGTCCCCACCGATCGCTCATCCGGATCGGCTCGGGCTGCTCGCCCCGCCGCTGCCCGTCCTCCCCAACTGCACCGGCCCCGCGCACGTCGACCAGCAGGTCCGGCTCGAGGATCCCCTCCTTCATCTGGTCGACCAGATCCAAGCCGCCGCCCTTGAGCACGGGCAGCGAGAAGCGACGGTCCCCCAGCAGGTCGCGGGCCTGCGACCACGTCTCGGCCCTGGCGTACGCGAATCGGTTCATCGCCCACCTCCCGGCATGCCGCGATCGGCGTCGCCATTGACCGCCCCGTCCACCGGGCCGCGCCGCTCCAGCCGCTCGTGGGCCGCCCGCGCATCCAGCGCCGCCAGCACCCGGTCCGGCGTCAGCGGCAGCGACCGAACCGGCCACCCGATCGCGTTGAGCACCGCGCACGCGATGGCGCCGGACGTCGGGATCGTCGGCGGCTCGCCCAGCGGACGCACGCTGTCCTGCCCGTCCGACCACAGCACCGGCTCGATGTGCGGCATGTCGTCGGTCCCCGCGACCTTGTACCACTCCAGGTTCGGGTTCACCATCGTGCCCGTGTTCCGATCGAGGACCTTGTGCTCGAACAGCGCGTACGACACGCCCTGGATCACCCCGCCGATGATCTGGCTCTCGGCCAGTTTGCGGGCCACGACCAGCCCGCACGACTGGATCGCCACGATCCGCTTCACCCGCACCACGCCGGTCTGGGTGTCCACCGACACCTCGGCGAACTGCACGCCGTCCGAGTGCCCCGAGCCCTGCTCGCGCTGCAGCGTCTGGCGATTCGACTCGCCGCGACCCGTGATCGAGTCGGGCAAGCGGGCCGTCAGCGTGGTCATGTCGGCGTACGGCTCGTTGTGGCGGAGCACCTCGCCCCCGCGGATGTCGAACTCGCTCGCATCCGCGCCCTCGCGCTGCGCGACCCACTCGAGGAACCGCCGCTTGGCGTCCCGCGCGGCCGCGGCGATCGCCGGGGCCGTGTTGGGCGTGGTCATCGACCCGCCCGAGCCCGGGCCGGGCGGCAGGTTGGACGACCCGATGCGGACGTTGCAGCGATCGACGGGCACGCCCAACTCGTGGCACGCCACCACCGCCGCAACCGTCCGCATGCCCGTGCCGATGTCCTGCGTCCCAGTGCGCACCTCGATCGACGCGTCGCGGTTGATCACGACCTCGCCCTCGGCCTGGGCCGGGAAGCGTGGCCACGACGTCACGCCCATCCCGAATCCGCGCCGCACGATGCCGGTCTGCTCGCCGTTGCGCCGCCGGTCCCGCCAGCCGATGAGGTCGGCGCCGACGTCCATCATGCGCCGACGTTCATCGGAGGTTTCCAAACGCTGGCGCAGCGCCAGCGGGTCGAGGTTCAGCGCCCCCGCGACCTCCTCGATCACCATCTCCTCGGCGAACGCGCCCTGCGGATGGCCGGGCGCTCGGAACGGCCTCGGCGCCCCCGCGTTGGTCTGCACGTCGTTGTGGGTTTTCTGGATCGTGCCGAGGCTGTACCGCCCGGACGGGATGTTCACGCCCCCGCCGCCGCGCGAGACGCCCACGCCGCCCCACGTGCTGACCTGCCCGCCGTGGATCGTGCCGTCCTCGCCGAAAGCGATGTCCACCTGCGTGCGGCTCGACGGGCGGTTGCCGGTGTCAAGATGGTCCTCACCCCGGTTGACGAACAGGTACACGGGGCGACGGTGCTTGGCCGACAGGCGGGCCGCGGTGACGCCCTCCTTGCCCGGCCCATTCAACTTTGAGCCGAACCCGCCGCCGACGTACTCGCACACGACCTCGTACCGGGCCCGCGGCAGACCGAGCGGCTCGTCCAACCCATCGCGGGCCGCGAACGTGCCCTGGGTCGAGGAGTACACCGTCGCGCTGTCGCCCCGATGGTCCACGACCGCGCCGTGGGTCTCGAGCGGCGAGTGGGTCTGCACCTCGGTCGTGTACGTCGCGGTCAGACGCCGCGGCCCGCGGTCCAGGATCGATCGCGTCTGCTCGCTGGGCTCCTCGGGCGTTGGGTTGGACTCATCGATCGTCGTCGTGAACGCCCCGCGTCGCCAGCGGGGGCGCAGTGCCCGCATGCCGCGCTTCATCGCCAGCGGCGACTCGGCCACCAGCACGCCGACGTTGTGCCCGTGGTACTGGCCCGCCGCCCCGGCCTCGCACTCGACCTCGACCACGCCGGGGACCGCCCGGGCCGAGTCCAGATCGATCGACTCGAGCGTGCCGGCGCCGATCGGGCAGCGGATCAGGCACGCGAACAGGCCATTGGCGAGGTACTGGTCGCGCGAGTACTTCGCACGCCCGGTCACTTTGGCGACGGCGTCGAGGCGATCGATGTCGTCGGCCAGAGACTGGCCGGCGTTGATGGGGCGGTTGGTGGTGGGTGTCGGGATCATCCCTGGCTCTTTCTGGTCTCTACGGCCTTTGGTTCACCACGGAGACACGGAGGCACGGAGAGAGGCATGGGGTGTGTGCGGAGTGTGCGTACGGCGGCCCAGTCGAGACTCAACGCGAAGTCGGAGCAATCGGGTCCACGGGTTTCTCGATTCATGCTCCCCTCCGTGTCTCCGTACCTCCGTGGTAAACCCCTCTCAGCGATCCCCCGGCGTGCCCGAATCGCGCACGGGCTCCTGCCCCGACGCCTCCAGCACGGCGTTGAAGACGTTGGTGTACGTGCCGCAGCGGCAGATGTTGCCCGCCAGGCCCTTGCGGATCTGCTTGAGGTCGGGGCGCGGCGTGCGGTCGAGCAGGCTCTTGGCCGCGATGATCAGGCCCGGCGTGCAGAACCCGCACTGCAGAGCGTCGTGCTTGATGAAGGCCTGCTGGATCGGATGCAGGCCGTCGGCATCGCCCGCGCCCACACCCTCGCCCAACCCTTCAATGGTCGTGATCTCGGAACCAACCGCGTCGAGGGCCAGCATCATGCACGCGTTGACCAGCCGCCCATCGACCAGCACGGAGCACGCCCCGCACGAGGCCCGGTCGCAGACCTCCTTGGTCCCGGTCAGCCCGGCGTTGATGCGGAGGCACTCGAGCAGCGTCGTGGCGGGGTCGAAGGTCGTGCGGACGAGGCGTCCGTTGACGTTCAGTTGGACCGCGACGGGATCGGGGCCGAAGATCGCCGGACCACCGGGCTGCCCATCACGGGGCTGGGCCCCGTCCTGCCCGCGCTCCAGCGCGTCGGCCCGGTCGGCGATGGCCGCCCCGGCCGCCGACAGCCCGAGCGTTTGCATGAACGAGCGTCGGGAGACGCCGGAGGATCGGGCCTGGTTGTCGCGCGGCGTGTCCATCGAGCACCTCCGTCGGCGCGAGTATACAGACAACCCGCGGGGCCGCTGCTGAGACCGGGTCGCAATGGGCGAATCGCGCCGCACGCATCCCGAAAAGGGGTGGACGCGTCGCGCGCACCGCGCCGACCCCCCGCCGCGCTATGCTGGCGCGTGCCGAACACGCCGACAATCCTCCCCACCCCCAGCCTCCGCGACGACGACATCCTCGCCATCCGCTGCGGCATCCGCCCGCATCGTCGCGGCTCGGTCCGCGTCGAACCCGAGCACGCCTTCGGCAAGCACATCGTCCACAACTACGGGCACGGCGGGGCGGGGGTCACGCTGTCGTGGGGGACCGCCGAGGCCGCGGCTGGGCTGGTGGCGCGTGAGGCGCGTGAGGTGGCGGTACTGGGGGCCGGCGTGGTCGGGCTGACGGCGGCCCACGAACTGGCGCGAAGCGGGCGGCGCGTGCGCGTCTACGCGCGCGAGGTCGCCCACCAGACCGTGTCCGCGCTGGCCGGGGCGCTGTGGCTGCCCACCGGCGTGGCCTGGGGCCAGACCGACCCGGAGCGGGCCCGGTTCATGGGATGGCTGCTGGCGGCCAAGCGACGGTTCCTGGCCCAGATGGACGAGGGCGCCTGGGGCGTGCGGACGCTGCCCGTCTGGGAACCGGGCACGAGCCAGCAGGACGCCCGGTTCTTCCGCGACGGCATCGTCGAGGACTGGCGGGTGATCGATCGCCTGCCGCTGGCGGGCACGCCCGGCGGCGGCGAGCCGGGCCAGGCGTGGACCGCCCTGTTCATCGACACGCCGGTATTCCTGGATCGATTGCTCGCGGACCTGCGGGCGGCCGGCGTTGAGTTCGTCGAGCGGGCGTTCGATCGCGCCGAGCAGATCGCGGACCTGCCGGAGCCCGCCGTCGTGAACTGCCTCGGCCTCGGCGCGCGCGAAGTGTGGAACGACGCGGCGATGCTCCCCGTCCGCGGCCACCTGCTGCACCTGCGCCCGCAGGCGATCGACTACATCTACCACGCCAACTACACCTACATGTTCCCGCGATCATCCGCTCTCGTGCTGGGCGGGTCGTACGAGGAAGGCGTCGAAGACCCGCGCGTCGACGAGTCGATCTGCCGCCGAATCCTCGAGAAGCACCGCCAGGCCCACGCCGTGTCCTGATCCGGCTCGGTGCCTCGGTGCCTCCTGCCTCGATGCCTTCCCCTTCACTCATCCGTATCAGGCTTGCACGCCCGTCTCCGCCGCCCGCGCGCCCGTTCCGCCGTCGCCTCCCTTACCGGCTCCCCTCGACAACCACCACCGACCCGCCGTCGCCCGCTGGCTGGTCCCCTTCCGTGGCTTGCTCGCCTCGCTCCGGTCCAACGACCACGACCACCGCCCCATCCTCGCCGCGGATGGTCGTCAACACCCGGTCACGCGGGACCGACCCGTCCAGTCGATCCAGCGCGGCATCCCTTCCGCTCGCGTGCGAATACGCCCAGATGCTGAAGCCGGCCAGCGCCAGAATCACGAGCGACCCCGCGGCCAGCGAACGATTCGTCACCCACTCGGCCAGTTTGGCCCGGCGGGCATCGCTCGTGCGGATCTCCTCGACCCGCAGGCCGACCACCAGGCCCAGCAGCACGCCCCCGACGTTGCTCGCCAGCGTGAACGCCGCGCCCCCGAGCAGGTCCCACCGCCCCAGCGCCACCGCGATCCCGAGCGCCGCCGCCACCGGCATCAGCGACGCCGCCACCACGATCCCGACCATCGCCATCGAGTCCCGCTTGACGATGACATACGCCATCGCCACGCCCGCGGCCAGCGCGACAACCACATCGAACGGGCTGATCCCCGTCCGCATCTCGATCAGGCTCGTCACCGAGCGATCCGGCGTGAGCAGCGCCACCAGCAGCGCCGCCCCGGCCGCGAGCGACAGCGACACCGCCAGCCACAGCAGGCCACGCAGCGACCGCCCCGGCTGCCCCAGCACCACGGAGACGCCCGCCAGCGCCAACGGCTTGAACAGCGGGGCCAGCACCATCGCCCCCACCAGCACGGCGATGCTCCCGCGCAGCAGCCCGGCCGCGGCCAGCACGCCCGACACGACCGACAGCACGATGAATGTCCGCGTGATCGTCGCGCCCTCGGCCACGAACTCTTCGATCTCCTCCGTGCCCGCCACAGACTCGTCCCGATCGTCGGCCTCCTCGTCCTCGGGGCGGGGTTCGATGGCCAGCGGCTCGAACGAGACGTAGTGCTCCCAGTCCTCGCACCCGTTGCGGAGCGACTCACGAACTTCGGCCAGGAACTCGTCCGGGTCCCCGTGCTCGCACGTGATCCGGAGCACGACGCGATCGGCGTCGGCCAGGCGGACGGCCCGGTGCTCTTCTGACGTGGCCCGCTGCTCGAGGTGCTCGGCGCGATCCCGGGACACGACGGCGTCGATCACGCGCATGGGCACCTCAAACGTGAGTGGATGGAGGTCTTGCTGAAACAACCGGTCTGGTGCGCTCGCGGGGCCCCGACGCTCATGGCCGGTGCGGCGGCTCATCCCCCGCCAAAATCGCCGCGCAGTTCTCCGACACCATCGTCGCCATCAGTTCCCGCCACCGCAGTTCCGCGCTGCCGATGTGCGGGGCCATCACGACGTTGTCGCATTCCGCCAGCCCCGGCGCCAGTTCCGGCTCGCGCTCGAACACGTCAAGGCCCGCCCCGCGGATGCGACCGGCCTTGAGCGCCTCGACCAGCGCGGCCTCGTCCACGATCGCCCCGCGGGCCGTGTTGACCAGGATCGCCCCGGGCTTCATCAGCGACAGCCGCCGCGCGTCGATCAGGTGCCGCGTCTGCGGCGTCAGCGGCGTGTGCAGCGACACCACGTCCGCCGCCGCCAGCCCCTCATCAAGTTCGTACCGCCGCCCCGCCAGCGGCGCGAGTTCGAACTCCGTGTGGCGCGAGCGGGCGACGTAGCCGATCCGCATGCCGAACGCCAACGCCCGGATCGCCGTCGCGTAGCCGATCCGCCCCGCGCCGACGATCAGCAGCAGCCGCCCGCACAGGTCCATGCCCATGAACTCGTGCATGCCCAGCGGGCCGTGCCTGGCCCATTCGCCGCTGCGGGCGAAGCGGTCGCCCTCGACCAGACGCCGGGCCGTGGCCAGCAGCAGGGCCAGCGCGAGGTTCGCCGTGCCCTCCGTCACCGCGTCCGGCGTGTTGCCGACCTTTATGCCCCGCTCGCGGCACGCGGCCAGATCGATGTTGTCCGTCCCCACGGCGAAGTTGCACACGCCCTTGAGCCCCGGCCCCGCGGCGTCCAGCACTTCCGCGTCGATCCGGTCCGAGACCATGCTGACGATAATGGTCGCCCCGCGCACGTGCTCGCGCAGGGCCTCGCGGGTCAGACGCTCGTCGCGCCCGTGCCGGACCCGGGCGCCGGGGACGTCAACCTTCCCAGGAATCGTGCGGGTGACGGCGATGATCGGCTGGCTGGCTTGCTCGGTCATGGGCAACGGTATGGTGGTGGCGTCGCAGCCGCCCTCGCGGCCCCGGCGTTCACGAGGGCTTGCCCGCGGGAACTCCGTGGCCGGACACGCTGACCAGACGCACTCCACCATGCGCCTCTTCTTCTGGAACATCCTCCACGGCGGCGGCTCGAACCGCATCCCCGAGATCGCCCTCGCCCTGGTCGCCTCCGACGCCGACGCCATCGTCCTGGCCGAGTTCCGCACCACCATGGGCGGCCAACTCCGCGGCGTGCTCGCCGACCACGGCTGGGAGCACCAGGCCTGCACCGACCCGCCCGAGGGCCGCAACGGCCTGCTCATCGCCTCACGCCGCCCGATCGCCCCTCTCGACGCCCCGGCGTTTCCCGGCCAGACCAGCCCCGCCCCGCCCTCGCAGCGCCTCCTCACCGTCCGCTTCTCCACCTGCGGCACGGCCCTCCTCGCCGCCCACGTCCCGCCCCTCGAGGCCCGCGACGGCGAGGCCCAGGAGGTCTGGCGACGCCTGATCGACCTGGCCGCGGCCCACGCCGCAACCGACACCCTCATCCTCGGCGACCTGAACGCCGGTCGTTTCTTCGCCGACGAGGCCGGCACCACCGGCCCGCGCCGCCTCCACAAAGACCCGCCGGCGCTCCAGCGAGTCGGGGCCGAGAGCCTCGGACGCCTCGCCCTGCTGGGCTACGCCGACGCGTGGCGCGCCGCGAACACACGCGAAAACGCCCCAATCTCCCGCGAATTCACGTGGTTCAGCCACCTCAAGCGCGGCGTGCGGATCGACCACGCCCTCGCCTCGGCGTCGCTCCTGCCGCGCGTCGCCGCCGTCCGCTACGAGCATTCCCTGCGGGAAACCAGCCTTTCCGACCACGCGCCGGTTGTTGTGGACATCTCGGATCCCGCTTGACGACGGGCCAGACCCTTGCCATCATCGCTTTTTCCCGCTGTTTTTGAGGCTCAGGACGGATCCGGCCGACAAAGCACGGGCAAACCCCGCGGTTGGAGCCGCGGGGCCAGCACTCTGGAGAAACGATCAATGGCCAAGAAGACCGCCAAGAAGGCCCCGGCCCGCGCCGGCGCCAAAGCCGCCTCGCCGAAGGTCAAGGCGTCCTCGTCCGTCCGCACCAAGAGCGACATCTACAACACCCTCGCCGAGCACGCCGGCGTCACGCGCAAGCAGGTCTCGACCATGTTCGACGCCCTGAACGCCATGGTCATCGCCGACCTCTCCAAGTCCGGCTCAGGCCAGTTCAAGATCCCCGGCATGTTCAAGGTCACCGTCGTCCGCAAGCCCGCCACCAAGGCGCGCGAGGGCATCAACCCCTTCACCAAGGAGAAGACGATGTTCAAGGCCAAGCCGGCCCGCAACATCGTCAAGGCCCGCCCGCTCAAGGCCCTCAAGGACGCCGTCTGATCCACGCCGCCCCGGCACGCCCGGGGCGCTCGCGCGATCAACAGCCATGCAGCACCACGAAGCCCCCGGCCGCGCCGGGGGCTTCTGGCCTTTTGCTCGGAGCCCGATGCGGCTGCGACGGGCGAGGATCAAGGCCGCTCCGATTCGTGCCGATCCGACGGGTGCCGCCGCTCCCTTCGGACGCCGCCGGTACGATCGATCGATGAGCCATCCACCCGCACAGCCCTCGACGCGATCCGCCGCGCCGCCCACCGCGCCCTCCACCACGCCGGCGCCGGTCGCACCCCACCCCGACCCCGCCGCCGCCCGCATCGTCTCCCGCTCCACCATCTTCGCCGGGAAGAAGTACGCCTACGAGAACGTCGTGCTCCGCGCCGACGACGGCTCCGAACTCCACCGCCAGATGGTCCGCCACCCCGGCGCCGTCACCATCCTCCCCCTGCTCGACACGCCCGACGGCCGGCGCGTCGTGATCATCAACAACGAGCGCTTCGCCGTCGCCCGCACGCTGGTCGAACTCCCCGCCGGCACGCTCGAGCCCGACGAGGACCCGTCGGTCTCGGCCGTGCGCGAACTCGAAGAAGAAATCGGCTACACCTCCGACGACCTCCGCCCGCTCGGCCCCTTCTACACCACCCCCGGCCTGACCGACGAGATCATGCACACCTACGCCGCGCTCAACCTCCGCCACGTCGGCCAGCGCCTCGAGGCCGACGAGAAGATCACCGTCCAGATCATCACGCCCGACGAGGCCTTCGCCATGATCGACGACGGCCGCATGATGGACGCCAAGAGCATGCTCGCCCTGCTCCTGGCCCGCCGGAAGGGGCTGCTGTAGATGCCGCGATGGCGCGACCAGGACGGGAGCGGCCCGGGCCGCGGCTACGGGCCATATGGCGGCGGCGGCGGCGGAGGCACCGGCGGCTCCTGGCGCGACGCCATGGCCCGCGCCTTCCGCGGCAACCCCCTCACCTGGGCCTTCCCCCTCTACACCGCCTGGGGCATCCGCGTCCGCATCCACGTCTTCTTCATCCTCATGATGGTCTTCGAGTTCCTGGGCACGCTCAGCCTGAACAACCTGGGCTTCACCTACGTCGCCTCCATCTGGCTGAGCATGTGCGTGCTCGTGCTCCTGCACGAGTACGGCCACTGCTTCACCTGCCGACGCGTCGGCGGCGAAGCCGACGACATCCTGATGTGGCCCCTCGGCGGCCTGGCCTCCTGCCGACCGCCCCACGACTGGCGGGCCGACCTCTGGACCACCATCGGCGGGCCCGGAGTCAACGCGGCCCTCGTGCTCCCGCTGGGAGCCACCGTCTACTTCCTCACGGGGCGCTGGGAGACCGTGGTCTTCGACCCATTCAACCTCCAAGTGGTCACAGGAGCTCTCGACTCGTACGCCGCGATCGTCGCCTGGGCCTTCTACTTCTCCAACTGGATGCTCCTGCTCTTCAACGTCCTGCTCCCCATGTACCCGATGGACGGCGGACGCATCCTCCACGCCATCCTCTGGGCACGCATGGGCCACGCCCCCGCGACCCGCCTGGTCGTCCGCATCGGCCTCGGCGTCGCCATCGCCTTGGCCGTCTTCGCCATCGTCTTCAACACCACCCGCCTCATCGGCCTGGCCATCTTCGGCGGCATCACCTGCTGGATGGAGATGCAGCGACAGGCCATGATGGGCGACGCCTTCAGCGATAGCGAGTCCTGGCGCGGCGGTCCCGCCGCCGAATCCCCCGAAGCCCGCCGCGCCATCGCCCAGCAGAACCGCGAGTCCGAACGCCAGCGCAAGCAGCGCGAGCGCGACAACGCACGCGTCGCCGCCGAGCAGTCCGAGGTCGACCGCCTGCTCGACAAGATCCGCGACCACGGCATGCAGTCGCTGTCACCGAAGGAGCGGAAGTTCCTCGAGGCCGCGACGAAGCGCCGGCGCGGGGCCTGAACCCAGCGCCGCCCCGAGCATCCGGCGCGCCCGCGCCGGGTACGACCACGCACGCGCCAGTTCCAACGCGCGAACACGCCGCGCCGCCGCGCCGTCCGAGGACTCGCCCAGCGCCGCCTCGATCGCCCTCGCCATGCCCGCCCCGTCGTCCGGCTCGAACCATTGCACCACCCGCTCGTCCACCCAGTCCCGCAGCGCCGGGATCGCCGACGCGACGATCGGCGCCCCGGCCGCCAGGTACTCGCCGAGTTTCACCGGGCTGGTCCAGTCCTTCGACGGGTCGCCAAGCCCGGGAGGCAGCAGCAGCGCATCGGCGTGCGACAGATGCCCCGGCAACGCCGCGTGCTCGATCCAACCCCGCAGCGCGACGTTCGCCAGGCCGCGTGCCGCCACTGTCTCGCGGTGCCGGGCAATGTCGCCCTCCGTGCCGCCATAGATGTCGAACCAGACCCGCGGCAACCGAGCCGCGGCGTCCAGAATCGCCGGGATCCCCTTCCAGTCGTATAGGTGCCCCGCATACACCGCACGCGGATGGCGAGCCGGACACGGGTCCGACGGCATCCGGCCCGGATCATCGGGGCGCGCGAACAGGTCCACATCCACGCCGTCGGGCACCACATGCACGCGCCCGGACGCCGCGCCGCGCTCGACGTAGTGAGCCCGAAGCCGCTCAGAAATCGTCGAGATCACCGCGATCGGCCGCGTCGCCCGCACCGTCGCATCCAGCACCCGCTGGAACGACGCCTTCGCGTTGCCGACGTGCGCGTGCGTCTCGACGATCGCCGTGCCGCCGCGATCCGCCCACCAGATCGGCGCGTGCAACTGCCGGGCGTACATCACCTGCGCGTCCAGCGCGGCCGCCCGCTCAACCGCCCAAGCCCCGACGGTTTCGCCGCGGGCATCCGACCCGGGCGGATGGGTGCGGTCGTTCACGCCGGCGATCGTCTCGACACGCAGACCTGGCTCGCCAAGCGCCGCGAGAGTGTCCCGCGTCTCACACCCAGCCGCCTCCGCGCTGTCCGGCGACGAGCCGGGCCCGGCGCACAGCAAGGTGACCTCGCACCCGAGGCGGGCAAAGCCGCCCGCGGTCTTGACAACGTTGATCGCGTGCGCCCGGCGCGACCCAAGCGCAAACTCGCCAACGCACACGACGCGCAGGCCGCGCCACACCGCATCGGCACTCGCCGGGCCGCTCACGACCCCACCGCCGCTCGCTCAACGCGGCCCGCGCCCGCCGCAACCCCCTCCGCTTCGATCGCCGCCGCCTCAGCCGCCGCCGCCTCCACCAACCCCTTCCGCCACAACCACCGCTTCAGCAGCACGAACTGCCGCGAGAGCACCCCAAGCAACGCCTCCGACACACCCGCCTCCCCAACCGCCATCCGCCCAAGCGCCTCGAAGTCCGCCCGCAGCCGCTCCGCATCACGCCGCTCGCGCTCGACAAACTCGCGCGAGTACGCCAGCTCGCTCTCACTCGCTACATCCCGCCCGAACAGCGCGGCCCCGAACGCCGGATTCGCCCTCGCAAACCGCCACGACGCCGCCCCCAACGCCCGCTCCCTCCGCACGATGTCCGCCGCCCCATACCGATGCCGATGCACGCCCCGCGCCTCCGGGCGGAACAGCACGGGCATCCCGAACCGCTCGTGCAGGCGGAACGCCAGTTCGATGTCCTCATGCCCATACGTCTCGGGAATCGCCCGCACGCCGCCGACCGCCTCCACCGCCCGGCGCGGGGCCAGCCGTTGAGTGTCCAGAAGTGCCGGAACCCCCAGTCGCGCCACCGCTCGCCCGCGCCCGCCCGCAGCGAGTCGAAGAAGAAGATCAGTGCCGTCTCGCGCACGATCCGATCAAGCACGGTCTCGCCGTCGCCCGCCGCCGCGCACGCCGCATCAACCTCCGCCCACGGCGAGTCCCCCACCACCATCACGCCATGCGGATACGCAAGCCCGCCCACGCTCTCGCAACCCGCCCCGCGCTGCGTCGCGCACCTTTCCGCGGCCTCCCCGTGCGCCGCCACATGCGCCGCAACAAGGCCCGCATCCGCTACCACATCATCGTTCATGAACAGCACCAGTGGCGCGTCGGTCATCGAGACCATCGCCCGCCGGATCGGCAGGTGCCCCTCACGCGGGAACTCGACGATCCGCAGCGTCGCCCGCGCATCGCCCCCCGCCGCGTCCCACGCCCCCCTCGCCGCGGCCTGGGCCTCCGCCTGCGCCCCATCCAGCCCCACGATCACCTCGAACCCAAGCCCCCCGCGCACATCCTGCGCGGCCAGCGCCCCCACCGCCGCCGCCAGCAGCCCGGGCCGCCCGCGCGTCGGGATCTGCACGCTGATCGCGGGAATCCCCGATTCCGGGTGATGGGTCGGCACATCTGGCATGCCCACCCATATCGACCGACCCCCGCACCGGGCCTACACCGGAAACCCGATCGCCCGCCCCGGCGCGAGCCGATGCACAACAGGACGAATCGGGTCGCCCGCGGAGCAGGCGGCCCAAGATCGACCAGCCCCGGCCCGTATCAACCGAGCCCGGCCCGCGAAGCGACCACCGAAGGGAGTCAGGCGTGAACATCGGCGACAACCGCACCCCGCTCGGCGCCATCGGCACGACCGGCACCGCCAAAGCCCCCGCCGCCCGCGAACGCCGCCGCCACGACCGCCTCACGCTGGCCCGCGCCTGCAAACTCCGCGCTCAGCGCGACCTCCGCTACCAGCCCGCCCGCACCCGCGACATCTCCGCCGGCGGCGCCCTGCTCGAACTCGACTCGCCCCGCCCCCTGGCCGAGGGCCAGTCCATCGCCATCGCGATCGACTTCGCCGGGCGCAGCCTGCTCACCCAGCAGCAGGTCGTCGAGGCCAAGGTCGTCCGCGCCGGCCCGGTGCTCAACCGCCGCCAGACCGTCGCCGTCGCCTTCCGCGAGGCGATCGCGATGCCCGGCGTGGCCGCAGTCGCCTGAAAGGTGGGCCGGCTCTCCGAGCCGGACGCCCTACCCCTTCTCCAAGCCTCGAACGCTCGTCGCCGCGATCATCGCCGATCGATGTGCCACGATCTTGCCGCTCCGGGCAGGGTCGTGCTCCGTCTCCTACCCATCCGTCCAAACTCACCTCGAAGTCCATGGGCCGACTCGGCCTCGCCACGACCATCGGCCCGAGCCCGATGGACGTGGCACGCCGCTTACTCGTCCCCCATCGCCCCAACCGCCCCGCACCCCGCCACGAACCCGCTCGCCCACGCCCACTGGAAGTTGAACCCGCCGATCCGCCCATCAACATCCAGGATCTCGCCGCACAGGTGCAGGCCCGGGCACACGCGCGACGCCATCGTCGCCAGATGAACCTCCGACAGCGGCACGCCCCCGGCCGTCGCCTCCGCGAACGTGAACCCGCGATCGCCAGTCACCCCGACTTCCATGCGGCACAGCACGCCCACCAGCCCCCGCCGCCGCTCGCGCGTCAGCGAACTCGCCGGCGCATCGGCCTCCACGCCCGCGCATCGGCACAGCGTCTCGATCAACCGCGACGCCAGCACACCGTTGCCCGCAAGCCGATCCACCACCCGCCCGACACGCTCCCGCCCCGCCTCCAGCAGCACGCGATCCACGCCCTGCTCATCGTGCTCCGGCAACCAGTTCAGCACCAGACCCGCCCCGGCGTCCTCCCGCCGCGCCGCGGTCAGATGGCGCGACATGTTCATCACCGCCGGGCCCGACAACCCGAAGTGCGTGCACAGCACCGCCCCCGTGAACGACGCGAGCCGCTTGCCCGTCGACGCCCGCACCTCCACCGCCGCCGGCGCCGCCACACCCGCCAGCTCCATCAGCGGATGCCCCGCCTCGACCTTCAGCGGCACCAGCGCCGGAAACACCGCGGGCGTCACCGTGTGCCCCAGCCCCTTGGCGATCGAGTACCCGAACCCATCCGACCCCGACCGCGGCAGCGCCATCCCGCCGGTCGCGAGAATCACACGCGAAGCCGCCACAGTTCCCCCCGATCCCGCAACCTCGAACCCGAATTCGCCTTCTGCGCTTCCGACTCCCCCCGCCGCTCCGACTTCGTCACGCTCTCCCGCTGCGGCTCCAACAACCCGCACGCCCCCAACCCGCGCCGGATGCCGCAACTCAACCCCTGCTTCGCCCGCCGCCCCAAGCAGCGCATCCAGCACCGTCCGCGCCGAATCCGTCACGGGGAACAACTTGCCCGTCTCCTCCCGCTTCAACTCCACGCCGATCTCGCGGAAGAACCCCACCGTCCGCGCCACATCAAACGATCGCAGCACCTTCTTGATCGCGTTGGGTGACGCCCCGGCGTAGTCGCGCTCGCCCACCTCGAAGTGCGTGACGTTGCACCGACCGCCCCCGGCCACCAGGATCTTCGCCCCGAGCCGCGCCGCCCCGTCGAACCCCACCACGCGCAGCGATCGCCCGCCCGCCCGCTCCAACTCGCGCACACGCCGACCAGCCCATATCGCCGCCATCAACCCGGCGGCCCCGAGCCCCACCACCGCGATATCAACACGCTCGCCCACGCGTCACCGCCGCGACTCAGGCCCACACGCCCGCACGACAAACCAAACGCGCCCAGACGCCGGGGCTGAGAAGGCTCTGCGCCGAAGCCCCGGGTCGAGAACCCAGCGACGCGACAATGCGTTCATTGCGACCGACAAGCCGCTGCGGACGACGCAGGCCAACCCGGACCTTCGCTCGCCGACTCGCTCAGATCCGGCGTCCATCACCCGCACGGTGCATCCGCACGTTCCCGCAGATCGCAGGCCGAAGACTCGACCGAACGTCCCCGACGCCCGCTCACTGCCCCTCGCCGCCCTCGGCGTCCTGCCCGATCTTCGGCTTCGGGCCCCAGCCGGTCTTGGTCGGCTTGGTCGCCTCCTCGAACTCCTTGCGGGCCCGCTCGGCGCGATCCATCCGCCCCGGCTTGTCCTCTCGACGACGCTCGCCGCCGCCGCCACCACCACGCGGCCCCTTCTCCTTGTCCCCGTCCTTCAGCTTGTCGCGCCACGACTCCCGCTTCGGAGCCTTCTTGTCCACGAGGTTGCCCTCGTTGTCGAACTCCATCTCGTCCCGCTCTTCCGTCACGACCTTCTTGTCCGCCGCCACGTGCAGCCGGATCGTCGCCTCCAGGTCCGAGTCGAACTTCACGCTGATCTCGTGCGCATCCACACGCTTGATCGTCTGCGGGATCCGCACCTCGCGCGGCCTCACCTTGTACCCCAGCGCCGCCAGCGCCTGGGCGATCTCCTGCTGCGTCACCGCCCCGTACAGGATCCCCTGCTCGTTGGCCGAACGCTGCATCGTGATCTCGAGCCCGTCGATCTTCTTGATCAGCTCCTCACGCTGCGAACGCAGCGCCGCCACCTGCTTCTCGGCTTCCTTCCGCTTCTCCGTCAGCGCCGCGATGATCTCGTCCGAGGGCGTCGTCGCCAGCTCCCGCGGCAGCAGGTAGTTCCTCGCGTACCCCAGGCGCACGCTCACAACATCCCCGACGATGCCGAGGTTGTCCACGTTCTCGGTCAGCAGCAGTTTGACGGTCTTGCTCACGGTCGCTGTCCTCCGGAGCACCCCGCCACCGACTGGCCAACAGGCCGCGGGCAGACGGGTCGCTCCCTCGCACCGGCGAGCCGGCCAAGAGAAAAGAGTTCAGGAGCCCGGACATGCTGTTGACCGCCGTCCCAAGGGCCCCAACGGAAACGCCGGGGGCACCCCCGGCGTCAGAGAAAAAGAGGGTGACGCGATTCGAACGCGCGACATTCACGTTGGCAACGTGACGCTCTACCACTGAGCTACACCCTCAGATTGTCACCCCGCCCAACCCGCCGAAACCCGATGCCCGGGTTCGCCGCGGCCCTGCGGAGCAAGGGGAAGATAGACCGCCTCCCCCCCCCACCGTCAATCGACCCGCCGCCGACTTCCGCCCGACCCGCAACCCCCGCCGCACACCCCGCACGCCCACTCCCAAACCCCATCCCCCCACCGCCATCAGCCCCCACCGCCCCACCACGCCCCTATCCTTCCCTTTCCCAATCAACCACCCGCGGCCACCCCAGCCGCCACCCCCACGCGCCCCACGCCCCGAAAGACCACCATGGCCACTCCGCCAGCCACACCGCCGAGAAGCCCGCCGCCTCCGCCAAAGGCCAGCCCTCAGGCCCCCGCATCGGCTCCTCCGCGACAAGACCCTCCTCCGCTGGCTCCGCGACATGCAGCTCATCCGCGAGTTCGAACTCCGCTGCATGCAGCAGTACCAGCAGGCCGACCCGGCGGCTTCTGCCACATCTACATCGGCCAAGGAGGCCTCCGCCGTCGGCACCATCGCCTGCGTCAACAAAGACGACCCCATCGTGCTCGCCTACCGCGACCACGGCCACGCCCTGGCCCGCGGCATGTCCACGCACGCGCTGCATGGCCGAGATGTTCGGCAAAAGCGCCCGGATGCCAGCAAGGGCAAGGGCGGCTCCATGCACATGTTCGACAAGCCAAACTGGCTCTTCGGCGGGCACGGCATCGTCGGCGCCCAGACACCCCTCGGCGCCGGCTTCGCCTTCGCCGCACGCTACGAGTGGGAAGTCCTCGGCACCGGCCCCAAGAAGGTCTGCCTCTGCTACCTCGGCGACGGCGCGCTCAACCAGGGCGCCTTCCACGAGGCCCAGAACCTCGCGGGACTCCTCAACCTCCCCGTCATCTTCATCGTCGAAAACAACGGCTACTCCATGGGCACCTCCATCGAGCGCGGCACCACCATGGCACACGACCTGTGCCTCAAAGCCGCCGGCTACGGCATCAAGGCCGTCGAGATCCAGGGCATGAACATCCTGGACATCTACGACGCCTTCAAGCCTTTGGCAGATGAGTGCCGCGACCTCCAGCGCCCCGCCTTCGTCGACCTCAAGACCTACCGCTACCAGGGCCACTCCATGTCCGACCCCCAGAAGTACCGCACGAAGGAGGAAGTCGAGACCTTCAAGGAGCGCGACTCCATCGCCAGCCTCGCCAGCCACCTCATGACCAGCAAGGCCGAAGGCGGCCGCGCCTGCCTCTCCGAGGACGACTGGAAGAAGATGCAGGAAGAACTCGCCGAGATCGTCCGCGACGCCGTCGAGTTCGCCGAGTCCGCCGAAGTCCCCGACGTCGAAGCCGAACTCGAGTCCGACGTCTACATCAACATCGAACCCAACCTGAGCCCCACGGCGAAGTACGGGCGCGGCGAGACGAACCCGCTGCTGTGAGGTGGACCGGCTCTCCGAGCCGGGCTTTCTACCCCCTCTACAGAGCCTCCCGACTTCCCGGCGCGCCCGACGCGTGGCACGCTTGCTGCTTTGAGCAAGCATGCGTTTCGCGCCTGGCGCTAGCAGACTTCACGAGAACTGGTGCCGCAAATGAGTATCAGGGAACGCATTGAAGACTGCATGTTGCTGCTAACGCTCGACCGGCCGGGCGGGGTGGCACCGAGCAAGCACGTCGCCCTCTCCAACCGTGCCACCGACTTGCGGAGTCGCGGGCAAGTCGGTGCGATCAACCCAAGCACCCGTCGTCCCGCGCTTCGGGTGCCATGGCCACGGCTTTGCGTGGCTATGCGATGAACCCGCGACGCCCTCTGTGCGCTGCGCGTGCGCGCGCCTTTGTGCACGCGCCCGTTACAAATGAATTCCACCCCGACAAATGGCGGGATGGCACCAAGCAACGCGACGCTCCCTCGACCGTGCCACCGACTTGCGGAGTCACTCGGAGCAAGTCGGTGCGATCAACCGCGGCGTCCCCACCCCACGAGCACCCCTGTGCGCGCGCACAACCGTGCCTTTGTGCGCGCCCGTTACAAACCAATTCCACCCCGAGAATCCCAGCCCCAAACCCATCTCCCCACAAATCGAAACGCACCGGCGCGCCCCAAACCCGCCGCCGCCCCACGGGTAGGAGCACGCCCATGCCCACCCCCCACCCCCAACAACCCCGCGCCCCGACCCCCGCGGCCCTCGACACCTGGATACCCAGACACCTCGACACCTCTCCCCAGTCCCTCCTCGACCCAACCTCTGAACCCTTCCAGAAAAACTCCTCGAAGACCTCCTCGACCCGCCTGCAGCCTCCGCATCGTCGCCGCGGCCAACAACACATCACCCTCACAACTCGCCGACTGGACCGAGCACCCAACCACCGCCCGCGCTGCATCACACGTCTCCGCGCTGGCCCGCCTCCGCCTCGCCGCCGCCGCCGACATCGCGGCCCCCGACGCCTGGCCGCACCACTCAACCGCCTCCTCTTCGATACCCCACCCGACACCGCCCGCAAAGCCGCCCGCAACCTCCTCGCCCTCCGCGAAACCAACACCCAAACCCAACACAACCCCCAACTGTGCCTGCGAGTCACGCCGGCGCAGCTGCTCGGTGCGATCAACTCCCTGAACCCCACCAACACAACCACCCCACACCACTGTGCCACCGAGTCACGCCGGCTTTGCGGCGTTACTCGGTGCGATCAACCACAGACCCCACCAACACAACCACCCCACACCACTGTGCCACCGAGTCACGCGCCGGCTTGCGGCGTTACTCGGTGCAGTCTTCCTGAGCCCCACCAACACGACCGCCCCACCCAACTGTGCCACCGAGTCACGCCGGCTCGGCGGCGTTACTCGGTGCGATCAACCACAAACCCACAACAACACGACCGCCCCACCCTGCAGCACCGAGTCACACCGGCTCGGCGGCGTTACTCGGTGCGATCAACCACAAACCCACAACAACACGACCGCCCCACCCACCTGTCCCACCGACCCACCCCAACCCCGCGGCGTGACCCGGTGCGATCAACCCCAGAACCCCACCCCCCAACCCCGAATCCCCCCGATCCATCCCGAATACACTCAACCGCCCACCCACACACACCACACCACAACCACGCCCCCCGGAGCCGCCCCATGGCCCCCAACCGCCCCCTCGCCATCGGCGCGGCCACCGCCCTGGCCGCCACAACCCTCCTCGCCGCCGGACTCGCCACACGCCCCACCGCCGAGACCAGCGCCGAATCCGGCTCCCAGCCCACAACAACCCAGCGCCTCAACGACGCCCGCGCCCTGGCCGCCACCGACCCCGCCGCGGCCGGTCGCGTGCTCCGCCGCATGGACCCCGCCGCCTTCGAGCCCGCCGACCAGGACGCCTGGCACGACCTGGCCCGCACCGTCGCCCTTCGCACCGGCGACCGCGACTGGCTCATGGCCCTCCGCGACTACCGCGCCGAGTTCTCCAGCATCGATACCCACCGCGTCCTGCTCGCCGGCGGCCTCCTCGAGGAGGGCCGCATCGAAGACGCCCGCGCCGAACTGGCCCGCATCGAGGACCTCGAAGCCGTCAACGTCCGCGACCGCCGCCGCGCCTACGCCCTCCAGGCCCGCATCGCCCGCCTCGAAAACGACACGCCCGCCGAGCGGGCCGCCATCGAGAACATCGTCCACGAACTCCAGTACTGGCCGACGCAGTCCTGCCAACGCTGCCACAACAACGCGGCCTATCCCGACCAGGCCCCGCTGCTGGACGTGCGCACCGCCTGGTACGCCCGCCGCTTCGTCGCCCTCATGATCGAACAGGGCGACGCCGACCGCGTCCGCGAAGAGGCCGCCGCCCAAATCGCCGACGACCCGGCCAACACCGACGCCCGCCTCCGCCTGGCCTACGCCAGCGCCGCCCTGGGCCTGAACGACCAGGCCGACGAGCACTTCGCGATCATCGAGTGGATGAAGATGCCCGGCCGCGCCGGCGGCCCGCCCCGCATGATGTTCCCGTACCCGTGAACAAGCCCGCCCGAAGTCCGCCTCGCGGGCCGCTCAGAACCCCGCCATCTTCCGCAGCGCCTTGTCCATCGCCGGCGGCACCGGCAGCACACCCAGACGCGAGATCTTCACCAGCAGGAACTCGGCAAAGCGGGGGTCGGCCTTGATCTGGGCGAGCGTCACAGGCGTCTTGGCGGGCCTGAGCGGCGCGATGTCGATCAGCACGCCCTTCGGATCGCCCTTGGCCGTGGTGCCGGGCTGCTCGGGATCGGGGTACGGGCCCTTGACCACCGTGCACAGACCGACGATCGCCTTCTCGTTGCCCGTGTGATAGAAGAACGCCTCATCGCCCTTCTGGACGTTCCGCATGTGCAGCTGGGCCGCCGCGTTGTGGACCCCGTCCCAGTGCGTCCGCTTGTCGGCGGCCATCTGGTCCCAGTTGTAGCAGTCGGGCTCGCTCTTGAGCAGCCAGGTGGGCATAGGGCGAGAGTAGGAGAGTGACGGAGTGACGAAGTGACGAAGAGACGAAGAGACGAAGAGGTTCGTCACTGCGTCACTGCGCCACTCCGTCACTCCCCCACCGCCCAACCGCCGGTCTCGACTACACTTGGCGCATGGCCGGGCGCCGGAAGACCACGCCGCTGTTCGAGATCATGAGCCGCAACGGCAACGGGGTGGCCCCGGAGTCGGAGCGTGCCCCGGCGGAGCGGATCGAGCCCAAGCCAAGCCGCGTCCCGTCGGATTGGCACGCCGACGAGCCCCCGGAACCGGCCCGGGAGCCACGGGCCGAGCGGGCGCGCCCCGTGCGCCCCGCCCCGGCCCCCGAAACGGGCGAGCCGGGGACCGCCGAAGTGGGGCGGACGTTCGGGAAGGCAACCGTCGGCGGCGGGATCGTCCGACTTCCCATCAACTATGTGTACATCGTGCTGTCCGTTGTCTTGGTCACCGTGCTGATCGCCTGGAGCGTCGGGTATTCCAGCGGGAACACCGCGGCCCAGGAGGACGCTCGGGAGGAGATCGAGTCGGCGGCCAACGCGGCCAGGCCCCGAGAGGTCGATCCGCCGGGCGGCGGAACCCCGGCATCGGGCGCGGGCCAGTCGACGCCGACTCAGGCTGGCGGGACCAGACCCTCGACACCCGTGACGCCGCCAGCAGGGGTGGCCGGGCTGCCGGCGATCATCGCCGAGCGGACGGACTTCAAGGCCCCCGGCGGGTACTACGCGACCGAGCCGCGGGAGCCCGGCCTGAACTACTTCTGTCTGGTGTCGCGCCTGCCCGAGGCGGACACGGAGCGGGCCCTGGACTTCCTGGCCCGGAACGGGGTGGCGGCGCTCGGGGTGGAACAGCGGGGCGGGACGGCCAACAATCGGCTCTTCGCGCTCTACACCCTGGAGGGCCTGACACGCGACGAATACGCGGGTCGGGAGAACCCCCAGCGCCGGTCCCGCCACGAGTCGCTCGTCGCCCAGTTGGGACGACGGTGGCAGAGCGAGGAACGGGGCACTTCGGACTTCTCGCAGCCGCAGTGGTTCCGACACAGCCAGTAGATGGTCTCGGAACCGACGACCAACGCCGTTCGACACCCCCGTCCGACACGCCGACACCCACCGGAACCGCCCGCCGCGGCGTCCGGCCAGACGCCCGGAGCATCGACCATGAGCCTCGACCCCTCGCTGAAGACCAAGGCCTCGCTCACCGGCAAGCGTTCGGTGATGACGCGCGACGAGCGGATCGCGAAGATGATCGCCGACAAGAAGTTCGACCCGAAGAAGGACAAGGCGCTGGGGATCGCCAAGACGCTGGTGCCGAAGGCCTGAGCCGGGTGATGGGGCGGCGCCGCGTGCCGTTCTGATGGACGAGTGACATCTGACCCGACCCGGTCCGCCTCGGGCGGGGGCGGCTGCTTTGCGGGGGCGAGCGATGGACATCGCGCGACTGCTGTCGGACCGTGCCCGTGCGGTGGAACCGAGCGGGATCAGGCGGATCAGCGACCTGGCGGCCCGGATCCCGGACGCGATCAACCTGTCGATCGGGCAGCCGGACTTCGCGGTGCCGGAGGCGATCAAGCGGGCGGCGGTCGAGGCGATCCAGCAGGACCGCAACGGGTACTCGACGACGGTGGGCGTCGGGCCGCTGCGCGAGGCGATCCACGCGTGGGTGAAGACGGACCTTGGCTGGGACTGCACGCCGCGCGCCGATGTGCGGGCCGATGCGGGGGCGGGTGGTGCGTCGATGCTCGTGACGTCGGGCACGTCGGGCGCGCTGGTGCTGCTGGCCCAGACGCTGCTCGGGGCGGGCGATGAGTTCATCGTCGGCGACCCGTACTTCTCGCTGTATCCTGGGCTGGCGGCGCTGTGCGGGGCGCGGATGGTCGCGTGCGACACGTATCCCGACTTCCGGCTGACCGCGGCGCGGGTCGAGCCGCTGATCACCGAGCGGACCAAGTTTGTGCTTCTGACCTCGCCGAGCAACCCGTCGGGGGTGGTGTGTACGAAGGAGGACGTGGCGGACCTGCTCGACCTGTGCCGTCGTCGCGGCGTGCTGCTGGTGTCCGACGAGATCTACGACGACTTCACGTTCCGGGCCCACCGGGGCGACGCGTGCGTGGGCGACGCGTCCAAAGCCCGCTGCCCGAGCCCGGCGCGCCTGCCCGGGGCCGAGGAGGACGTGCTGGTCATCCGCGGGTTCGGCAAGACGTACGGGGTGACGGGCTGGCGGCTGGGATATGCGGTGGGGCCGCGGGCGCTGGTCGAGCAGATGACCAAGATCAACATGTACACGTATGTGTGCGCCCCGACGCCGCTGCAGTTCGCGGCGGCGGCGGCGTACGGCGTGGACATGGACCCGATCGTGGACGGGTACGAGCGCCGGCGCGACATGGTGCTGGAGCGCCTGCGGAGCGTGACGGAGGTCACGGAGCCGGGCGGGGCGTTCTACGTGTTCCCGAAAGTGCCGGAGCGGCTGGGGATCACCTCCACGCAGTTCGTGGAGCGGTGCGTCGAGAAGAAACTGCTGGTGGTGCCGGGCAAGGCGTTCTCGACGCGGGACACGCACTTCCGGGTATCGCTGGCGGCGACGGACGAGGTGCTGCGGCGCGGGTGCGAGGTGCTGTGCGGGCTCATGCGCTGAGCCCGACGCGCGAGCGTCGTGGGTCTGTTCCACGATAGGTTGCCGCGGGCAAGGCCGACCCCACGCTGGCGCGTGGGGCTCTGCGCTAGTCGCGCTTATCCCGCGTGATCTGGGCGTACGCGTTGTGGCTGTGGATCGACTCGAAGTTCTCGGAGTTGATCGAGTACCACGCGATGCGGTTCTCGCCCTCGAGGGCCACGGCCAGGTCGCGGACGATGTCCTCGACGAACTTGGGGTTCTCGTAGGCCCGCTCGGTGACCCACTTCTCGTCGGGGCGCTTGAGGACCGCGAACACGGGCACGCTGGCGGCGTCTTCGAGGAGTTTGACCAGGTCCTCGATCCAGAGCATGGGGCCGCTGGAGCGGACCTTGGCCTCGATGCGGCAGCGTTGGTTGTGGGCGCCGTACTCGGAGATCTCCTTCGAGCAGGGGCAGAGGCTGGTGGCGGGGGCGGCGACCGCCATGATCAGGTCGTCGGTGCCGTTGGCGGTGCACTCGAAGGTGACCTCGTAGTTCATCAGGCCCGGCATGCCCGTGACGGGCGCGGGCTTGGAGATGAAGTAGGTGAAGGTGGCCTCGAAGTGGGCCTCCTCGGCTTCGAGGCGTTCCTTGATGGCGTGGGCCAGTTCGGGGATGCGGGCGGGGGTCAGCGGGGAGCAGGCCTTCTCGCCGGCGTGCTCGTTGAGCACCTCCAGGAAGCGGCTCATGTGGGTGCCCTTCTGGTGGTGCGGGAGCGAGACGTACATGTTGATGCGTGCGACGGCGGTCTGCTCGCCGCCGTCGGGCGTGGCGAGGCGGATGGGGTAGACGACGTCCTTGACGCCGACGCGGTCGATGGCGACGCGGCGTTTGTCGGCGGAGGCCTGGACGTCGGGCATGGCTTTGGGAGAGGACTGGGTCATCATGGCTCCGTCGGGGGCGGGCGGGATGCCCGCGGCCCTTCACGAAGGTTAGGGGTCGGGGCGGGGCAGGCCCACCGACCGGCCCCACCGACATTCCCACAGACGAGGAAACTGCCGACGCCCACGGTGTGTTCCCTGCGGCGGGGGCGGCGGATTCGGTGGGCAGCGATTTGATGTGCGGGGCGGCACGCTGTGACGGTCCGGCCGGCGAGGCTGCACGGGCGGGGCGACTGGCCGCAAATGGTGTGTCGCCGAATCGGGACGGGCTGGAAAGCCCGTCCCCCTCGTTCTTGGGCCGCTCTTTTCGGTTTTCACGCTCGGCGAACGCCGGCGTTACTTCTCGTTCGACTCGACCATGGAGTCGGCCCAGGAGAGGCCGATGGGGATGCCCCAGAACGCGCCGGCGAGCCAGTCGAAGGGCATGAGCATGGCGAGGGGGAAGGCGTCGCCCTGGATGGCGTGGACGACCAGGCGTGAGCCGCCGCCGCCGAAGACGATCGCGGAGATGGGGCCGAGGAGGGCGAGCAGGGCCATGGCAATGAGGGCGGGGATGGGTGTGGGCGGGGCTTCGCGCGAGGCGACGGCGCGGCTGAAGCCGCCGGCGGCGATGCCCGCGAGGACGCCGGCGGCGATGGTCTGGCCCTTGAGGGGGTCCTGGGCGAGCAGCCAGGCGGCAACGCCGGCGGCGACGAGGCCGGCGCCGATCGCGCCGATGGGGCCCCCCTTGCCGCCGGAGGCGAGGCTGGCCATGCGGATGAGCGCGAGCATCGCGCCGCCGTCGGCGCGGGTGAGCGGGTCGCGGCGTTTCGGATCGGCGGCTTGGGCGTGGCGGGCGCCGGCCTGCCACACGAGTGCGCCCAGGGCGATGCCGATGACGCCGAGCAGTGCGCCCTCGATGGCCAGCGGCCAGATGGAGGCGGCGCTGCGGGTGGCGCGCATGAGCCCGTCGATGCTCGCGGAGCGCCATGCGGCCCAGAAGAGCACGAGGCCGGCGGCGACCATGCCCGGCTTGGGGCCGACGAGGCGGGCACCGAGCAGGCCGACGGCGGCGGCGGCGAGCAGCGGGACGATCCCGGCGATCAGGCCCGCTGGCAGAGAGGTGCCGACGAGCATCGTGGCGTCGGTGCCGCCGGTGGCGTCGCGGAGTGCGGCCATGGGCGCGGCGGCGAGGGGCCCGATCGCGAGGAGGGCCGCGAGGTAGATCGTCCACTTGATGACGCCCGTGAGTTGGGTCATGGGGGACGATTATGGGCGCGTTGGGGCGTCGGGGCGGGGCCTGGCGGGCTCCGGGCAACAAACCCGAGCGGGGCGGCGTGGACCCGGCGCCGTGTTTGGAGCGGCGGCGCGGAGGCACGAAACGTGGAGGGTCGGGGTGCGAATAATCCGGTTGCCGCGCGGCGTTGGTGGTGGTCGGCCTCGGCGCGGGAGGCCGGAGGCCGCGCTTGAACGCGGCGGAACGGCCGGCGGTTGCGCCGGGGTCGGAGGTGGCGATCGATGACCACAGCACCCGTGCACGGCGTTCGGCGCGAGACGAAGCGCGAAGACTCGATCCTGGCCTCGCGGGCGCCGACGGAGTGGTCGACCGGCGACTCGGCGAGCCTGTACGGGCTCGACGAGTGGGGCCAGGGGTACTTCGCGGTCGGGGCCGACGGGAACCTGCTGGTGCAGCCGGACAAGGACGAGGGGCGGCGGATCGACCTGCACAAGGTGATCCAGGGCCTGGACGAGCGCGGCATCACGACGCCGATCATCGTGCGGTTCAAGGACATGGTGGCCCACCGCCTGCGGGAGATCCGGGGCGCGTTCGACGCGGCGATGGCCGACAACGCGTACACGGGCGGGTACTCATGCATCTATCCGATCAAGGTGAACCAGCAGCGGCACGTGTGCGAGGAGATCCGCGACATCGGCGGGCCGCTGGGCTTCGGGCTTGAGGCCGGCTCGAAGCCGGAACTGCTGGCGGTGCTGGGTCTGACCGAGAACATGCCCGACATGCCGATCGTGTGCAACGGGTTCAAGGACGACGAATACGTCGAGATGGCGATCCTGGCGCACAAGCTGGGCCGGACGATCACGCCGGTGGTCGAGCGGTACCGCGAACTCGAACTGCTGCTCAAGCACGCGAAGGCGTATGGCGTGCGCCCGCGGATCGGCATGCGGTGCAAGCCATCGGCGCGCGGGGCGGGGCGGTGGGAGTCTTCGGGGGGCATGCGCTCGAAGTTCGGGCTGCAGGTCTCGGGCATGATCGACGCGATGGACCTGCTGCGTCAGCACGGCATGCTCGACTGCCTCAAGATGCTGCACTTCCACGTGGGCAGCCAGATCTGCGACATCCGCCAGTTCAAGAACGCGGTGAGCGAGCTGGCCAACATGTACACGGAGATGGCCCGCCTGGGCGCGGGGATGGACACGATCGACATCGGCGGCGGGCTGGGCGTCGATTACGACGGCTCGCAGTCGGCGTGGGCGTCGAGCATGAACTACACGCTGCGGGAGTACGCCGCGGACGTGGTGTACCGCATCAAGGCGGCGTGCGAGAGCGCTGGTGTTGCGCACCCCCGGATCTTCTCGGAGTCCGGGCGGGCGATGGTGGCGTATTCGAGCGTGCTGGTGGTGGACGTGCTGGGGCGGAACCGGTACTCGTCGGACCCGGACATGCCGAAGGTGCGCTCGCTGATCGCCGCGGAGCCCGACGGGGCGCCGCAGCCGATTCTGGACCTGATCGACGCGTACGAGGGCGTGGCCAAGCGGGACCCGGTCGAGGTGCACCACGACGCGGCCCAGGCGTATGACGAGGCCCTGAGCCTGTTCACGCTGGGTTATCTGTCGCTGCCGATGCGGGCCGCGGCCGAGCGGCTGTTCTGGGCGACGGGGCGGCAGGTGCTGGCGCGGGCCCAGGGCGAGGCCGGCACCGACGACCTGCACGAGGACCTGCAGGTGCTGCCCGAGTTCCTGTCGGACATCTACTTCTGCAACTTCTCGGTGTTCCAGTCGCTGCCGGACTCGTGGGCGATCGATCAGATCTTCCCCATCTGCCCGATCCACCGCCTGAACGAGAAGCCGACGCGGCGCGCGACGATCGCGGACATGTCGTGCGACTCGGACGGGAAGGTGGACAAGTTCGCGTGCGTCGACCACCGGGACTTCAAGCCGGTGATCGAGGTGCACGACCTGCTCGAGGGCCAGACGTATTACCTCGGGTTCTTCCTCGTCGGGGCGTACCAGGAGGTGCTGGGCGATCTGCACAACCTCTTCGGCGACACGCACGTCGTGCACGTGAGCCTGGACGGCGAGGGCGGCTGGGAGATCGACGAGATCGTCGAGGGCGACACCGTGCGTGAGGTTCTGTCGTACGTCGAGTTCGACCACGAGGACCTGGAGCGTTCGGTGCGGCGCGACACGGAGCGGGCGGTCAAGAAGGGCACGATGTCGGTCGGCGATGCGCGGAGCCTGATGCGGTTTTATGAGGGTGGGTTGGAGGGATACACGTATCTGGAGTGACCGTTGGTTGAACGCGGTCGCCGCCCACCGGTTATTCCGTGCGGCCCGACTCAGTTCGCACCGGTTCTCGCGGGGACGCGCTCCACCAAAGCCAGGATCTGGCGATCTGGTCCGTCAGCGGCACCATGGCCGTGCTGGGCGTGTGGGCCAGCGGGTCGTCGATCAGCGCAACGCGCCGGCTCTGGATGGCTGGGATGTCGAGGCGGGCCAGGACGCCGAGGCGTTCGAGCACCTCGTCGGGCGTCGCAGGAGCGGCATCGGGCTCGTCGCGACCGCGCGGCTGGATGAGCAGGATCGCGTCGGGAGCCAGGCGGACGACATCCTCGGCGGAGAGTTCCATCCACGGCGCGCCGTCGGAGATGGCGGGGGTGCCGCCGATGGCCTCGACGATCTGGTGGTGCCACGAGCCGGGGCCGGTGACGCCGATGGTGGGGTTGGTCGCGGCGACGAGCAGGATGCGCCCGGCCCGTTCGAAGCGCGGCAGCCCGGTGTCGTCGAGGCGGTTGTTCACCCACGCCGCGTCCATGCGGTCCTGCCAGAAGCCATCGGGTGGGGCGGGGTCGGTGGAGGGCAGCGTGGCTTCGAGGGTGTCGACGGCGTCGCGGATGTCGGCCAGCGTGAGCAGGGTGAAGCGCATGATCTCGAAGTGGCGCTCGCGTGCGAGCGATTCGAGGCGCTCGGGCAGGGCCTGGCCGGCGTTGCCCCACTCGACGAGCGCGTGCGTGGGGCGGGCGGCGATGAGGACCTCGTAGTCGATCCGCCCGAGTTCGCCGGCGACAGGCAGGTCCTCGTCGAGCACGAGGTCGTAGGCGTGGCGGGCGACGATGCGGTCCTCGTGGCCCAGATCGCGGAGCATGACGGCCAGTGCGGGGGAGAGGACGACGTAGCGGGGTTCGTCGGCGGCGTTTCGTGTCGTGCCGCCGTGGCCGCTGTGCGAGCCCGACGGCGGTGCGGCGCTGGGCGCCGATCGCCCGCACGCGCAGAAGCAGGCACAGATCGCGAGTGTCGCGATGACGCCGAGCACGCGCGTGATCGGGCCGACCGGGGAGTTCGCGAGACACCGCGTCATGGTCGCACCACCTCCCAGACGATCTCGCCCGCGTCCCGATCGAGGCTCATGCCGGGGCCGAGCGTCGGGGCGCTGCGGATGTCGATCCGCCCCTCGCGGCGCAGCGGCGTCAGGGCGATGCGGAGCGAGCCGCCACGCGGCAGGCGGTGCTTGTCGATCACCATCCAGACCATGGCGCGGTTGCGGAACAGGGCCTGCGAGGCGAGCATCGGGGAGTAGACGCCGGTGCGCTGGCCGTCGGCGTCGAAGGTGCGGACGAGGGCGAAGATCGAGTCGGGCGGGCGGCGTGTGGGGAGGATGGCCTGCTCGGGGGCGTCGTCGAAGATCGATTCGCCGTCTTCATCCGTGGAGGTTGCGTCCGCAGCATCTTGGGAGGCACCGTCGCCTCCAAGTCCCCCGTCGGTCTCGGCGTCGTTGTCGGCGGCTTGCTCGTCGATGGCCCGCACGCCGTGGCGCTCGGGCAGAAACGCCGCGCCGTTTGGCCCGCGCACGAGCATGCACAGCACAAACGCGTCGCCCGTGACCGATTCGGTCAGGCGGACCGCGTCGATCCGCAGGCCGCCGGTGAAGCGGATGTCGGTCGGGATCGCGTCGGGCGCGCCGGCCCACCGGCGGTTGGAGAAGAACAGCGTCGTGCTCTCGGGGCCCTGATCGATCTCCGGGAAGCCGAAGCGGTCGAAGCCCTCTTCAAGGATGACGCGCGGCGTCTTGGCCCGGCGCGGGTGCTCGACCATGAGCAGATCTGCCCCGCCGGAGGGGCCGTCTGGTGGAACGCCGGGCATGTCGGCGATGACGCCGGTGGGCTCGCCGCCGAAGAGTTGGGGCATCTGCCCGCCCTCGACGTATTGATGCGGCAGGCCCATGCGGTTGGCCTGGCGCGGGCCCCAGTGGTAGAGCACCACGCGCCGGACGTTCCCGTAGCGGCGTTCGAGGGCGTCGCCCAGGTCGGTCCACCACTGGTCGGCCCTCGCCCGGGCGTTCAACTCGGCGTGCATGTCGCGGTTGATCGGGAGCAGGCGGTTGAGGGCCGCGGCGTACTGCAGGTGCGAGGCGAACGCGACGGTGAGGGCCGCGGCCAGCGGGAGGCCCAGCCACCGGATCATTCCGGCGGGGCGCGCGTCGTCCATCGCCAGTCGCACGCCGGCGGATGCGAGGCCGCCCAGGATGAGCGCCATGCCGGGGAGCATGTTCAAGATGATGTGCGGGTGGATGCTGGCGTGCTGACGCATCCAGACATGCCAGTGGAGCGAGGCGAGCAGCAGCAGCAGGCCCCAGCCGATGGCGGCCCGTGGGGCGCGCATCGCGGGCGGGCGGGTGTCGAAGACGCGGGCGGCGGGGAGCCGAGCGGATCGCGCGCGTGCTATCACCCGCGGAACGCGCGTGGCCGGACCCGGACCGCCGGCCGAGCGCGAAGCACACGTGCGGCGAGCATCGTTGCGAGGATCAGCCCGCCCGAGACCAGCACGGGCGTGGCCAGCAGCGGATACCCGAACTCGCGCTTGCGCGAACTCTCGCCCGCTTCGCTCCAGTGCAACTGGCCCAGCCACTGGCGGGCGACTTCCGCGAGCGAAACCCCCGACCGCCCGGCGTTGCCCTCGCCGGAGCGGTGCTGGTACTTGCCCAGCAGGTACTCGCGGGCCCCGTCGTACGAGCCGAACTCGAAGTGCAGGTGCCAGAATCGCGAGGCCAGGCCCAGCACGCACACGCCCGCGAGGATGGCCCCGCCGATCCACACGCTCCAGCGGCGCGAAAGGATCGTCCGAACGGCGACAACGATCGCGATGAGGCCGATCTGCTCGAGCGTCATCCAGACCTGCAGGAAGTAGGCCAAGCCGGCCAGCGCGAGGATTCCCCACCGCCAAGGGCCGCGGACGCGCTCGAAACCGGCCCACGCGATCAGGAACGCGAAGAGGATGATCTGCATCCACACGTTCATGTGGACCGAGTCGGCGTATCCGGAAAAGGGGGCCGAGAAGCAATAAAACGCCGCGGCCACCGCGCCCACGAGCCACGACCGGGCCAGCACGCCGAAGGCGACGAGCCCGAGCAGGCCCGCGAGCGTGGCGCCGATGACCGACACGCCGCGGATCGTGGCAACATCGTCGATGCCCGAGAGGCGAACCACGGCGTGGACCCAGTACGGCCCCGGCGGATAGGTGCCGTACAGCACGGGGCGGCGTTCGTCGTCCTCGTAGGTTTCGAGTTGCGGGATGGCGTGGCGGTGGTCGAAGCCGCGGGTTGCGTAGACGTTGCCGGCGTTGAGGATGTTGGAGTCGGCCATCCGCGTGCCGTGGTCCTGGCCGGGCCAGGTGGTCCAGACGGTGAAGACCACGAGCATCCAGGCGAGGAAGCAGGCGACAAAGGTCCACGCGGCCGGTGCGCCGAGCGTGCGGTCCCACGCGGGCGGCTCGAGCGGGGCCGCGGCCAGGGCGTGGTCGTCGGGCGAGTCCGGGTTCGCGGAGCGGTTGTCGCGGGCCTCGTGGGGCATGGAGCGGGAGGGTAGAGCCGGCGGTTCGGCGGGTGCGAGAACTGGCATCGGCTGGCGACCGGAGCGGAAGCCGGGGCTGGGGGCGCGGCGCGAAGCGCTCCCGGCTGGATTCGAACCAGCGACATCCGGATTAGAAGTCCGGTGCTCTATCCAACTGAGCTACGGGAGCGTGCGAGAAGTGTACGGGCGAGGGTGCCCGCGCCGGGACTGGCTCCGGTTGCACGTCGTCGTTGGACCGGCGACTCGGCAGCCGCGTGGCACGCCGCAACCCAACCGACATTCGCCGCCGGGCGGCGAGGCGGCTGGAAAGTCGGGGGCGGTCCCGCTACGCTTTCGCAGCGATTGAGACTCAGTCGCAACGAAATGCCGTTTCCGGTCCGCCAATGCCCCTTCGGGAGTTCCGAATGACCCAATCGGTCATCAGCCTGACACAACTGCCGATCGGCTCGGCCGGACGGCTGGACCCCGGGCAGGTGGTCGGACACGCGGGGTTGGCGGCCGACGATGCCGGGATGCTGCGGGCGATGGGGCTGCACCCGAACGCGACGGTGCGCCTGTGCCGCCTGGGCGACCCGTGCATCGTGCAGGTCGGGCGGGAGCGGGGCGACTCGTGCCGCCTTGGCGTGGCTCGGCGGATCGCCGAGCGGATCACGGTGTGCGTGGCGCCCGAGGTCTGCTCGGGGACGCGTCGCCTGACTGGCTTGGATGAGGCCGATTCGCACCGGACGCGCTGATGGGCACCGAATCCGACAAGGTGGCCGCGGTCGAGTCGAGGGCGGTTCGCGTGGAGCCGGCGGCGGTGAACGAGCGGAGTGGCGGCGCGGATGGCGCGGGTGAGTCCGCGGGCGCTCGCGTCTGGCGGCTCGCGCTGGTCGGCAATCCCAACACGGGCAAGACGACGCTGTTCAACACGCTGACCGGGCTGCGCCATCGCACGTCCAACTTCCCCGGCACGACGCAGGAGGCGCGCTTGGGACGGGCGCTGGGCCCACACGGCGGAACGGGCGAGCGCGCCGTGCAACTGATCGATCTGCCGGGTGTGTATGCGCTGTCGCTGGCGGTGAGCGAGTCGCGCGTGTGCCGGGCCGCGCTGCTGGGCGAGGCCGCGCCGGCGGGGGAGCGGGCGGCGGCCCCGGACGGCGTGCTGCTGGTTGTGGACGCGACGAACCTGTCGCGGAACCTGACGCTGGCGGGCGAGGTACTGGCGTTTGGGCTGCCGACGGTGGTAGCGGCTCACGATGGTCGATCGGGCGGCCAAGGCGGGCGGCGGGGCGAGCGTGGCCACGCTCGCCGCGGGGCTGGCCGCAGCGCAGGGTGCCCGGTCGTGGCGTGCGACCCGCGCGACATCCGCAGCGCGGTGGCGGGGTGCTGGGCGTCGGACCGGCGCCGACGACACGTGAGATTCCGGCCGAGCAGGAGGCGTTGGAGCGATGGGCGGCGGAGGTCGCAACCCGCGCGCGGTCGGGCCCGGCTTCCGAACCCAACGCACCAGAGAACGCCGGAACCGAGGCACTCAGCGAAGCCGTCGCAGTCCCTCGTCATTCGGGCGCGGCTCGGGCTGTCGCGACCGACTCCGATGCCGTCGCCTTCCACGAGCGTCACTCCCCCACCACCGATCGGCTCGACAACGTCCTCATGCACCCGCTGGCCGGGCCGCTGGCGTTCGCGGCGGTGATGGCCGCGGTGTTCTGGGGGGTGTTCAGCCTTGCGACGATCCCGATGGACTGGATCGACGCGGGCTTCGCGTGGCTGGCGGGGGCGGTGCACGGCGTGCTGCCGAGCGGGCCGGTCGCGGACCTGCTGTCCGACGGCGTGGTCTCGGGCGTCGGGGCGACGGTGATCTTCCTGCCGCAGATCTGCCTGCTGTTTTTCCTGATCGCACTGCTGGAGGACACGGGGTATCTGGCCCGCGCGGCGTTCGTGGCCGACCGCCTGCTGCGCCCGTTCGGGCTGCGCGGGCACGCGTTCGTGCCGCTGCTGTCGAGCCACGCGTGCGCGCTGCCGGGGATCATGGCGTGCCGCGGCATCCCGGACCCGAAGGAACGCCTCGCGGCGATCCTGGTCGCGCCGTTCATGACGTGCTCGGCGCGCCTGCCCGTGTATGTGCTGCTGACCGGGATCCTGTTCCCGGGCGATGCGCTGGCGGCGTCGCTGGCGTTCGTGGGGTGCTACGCGCTGGGGATCACGGCCGCTCTGGGCTCCGCGCTGCTGGCGCGGCGGACGCTGCTCAAGGGGACCGGTCGCCCGATGGTGATGGAACTCCCGGCGTACAAGTGGCCCAGCCTGTGGACGGCGCTGGTGACGACGTGGGACCGGGGGCTGGTGTTCCTCAAGAAGGCCGGGACGGTGATCCTGGCGATCTCGATCGTGCTGTGGTGGCTGCAGGCGTACCCGCACGCCGGAACGTCGCCCGAGGCCGAGGCGATGCGGGAGCAGGCGGCGGTTGTGGAGGTGTCGGACCCGGAGGCCGCGGCGGCGCGCCTGGCCGAGGCCGACGCGATCGACGCGCGGCGGCAGCAGTCGGGCTCGTTCGCCGGACGGATCGGGCGGGCGGTCCAGCCGGCGTTCGCGCCGCTGGGCTACGACTGGCGTCTGTGCATCGGCGTGGTGTCGTCGTTCGCGGCCCGCGAGGTCTTCGTCTCGACCATGACCGTCGTGGTCTCGGGCACGGACGACCCGGACGCCGAGGGCGTGCTGGACGAACTCGCGGGCGCGACGCGGGACGACGGCGTGACGCCGATCTTCACCGCGGCCACGAGCGTCTCGCTGCTGGTGTTCTATGTGCTGGCGATGCAGTGCCTGCCGACGCTGGCGGTGACGGCCCGCGAGGCGGGCGGGGCAAAGTGGGCTTTGTTGCAACTCGGGTGGATGAGCGGCGTGGCGTACGCGGCGGCGCTGGCGGCGTACCAGGGGATGCGGGCGGCGGGGTACAGTTGAGCCGGAGCGCCCACACTGGTGGCCGCCTGCCGTTAAAGATTCGTGCCGATTTCTTTACTGGCGGGGCTTGGCCGTTAACTCGACTTAACTGCCGGGACTTCTACGACCGACCGTCCACCGACTGGCACACCGGGTGTTGGGCGACGCCGCGAAGTCCTGCTTGGCCGTAAAGTGGATGCAGGGACCGCTTCCCCGCCAGGAACCCCACCATGCCGAACAAGGTCTATCTCACCGCCGCCGACGCCTTTGCCGACCTCAAGCAGGACGGCGTGATCTTCGACGGGGCCACCGTCATGGTCGGGGGCTTCGGGCTCTGCGGCATCCCGGAGACGCTGATCGCCGCGCTGCGCGACACCGGCGTCAAGGGCCTGACCTGCATCTCCAACAACGCGGGCGTGGACGACTTCGGCCTCGGGCTGCTGCTGCAGACCCGCCAGATCGCCAAGATGGTCTCGTCGTACGTCGGCGAGAACGCGACGTTCGAGAAGCAGTTCCTCCAGGGCGAGCTCGAGGTCGAGTTCAACCCGCAGGGCACGCTGGCCGAGCGGATCCGGGCCGGCGGGGCGGGCATTCCGGCGTTCTATACCGCGACCGGCGCGGGCACGCTGGTGGCCCAGGGCAAAGAGACCCGCGAGTTTTATCGCCCCGCGAGCGGGCGGTGCGGGGCGACGATCCCGGGGCGGGGCTTCGCGGGGCGCGAGGTTGAGAGCGCCAAGGCGGAAGCCACGCTGCCGCAGTCCGGCTCGCCGCGCGAGTACGTGCTGGAGACGGGGCTGTACGCGGACCTGTCGCTGGTCAAGGCGTGGAAGGCCGACACGTTCGGGAACCTGGTGTTCCGCAAGACGGCCCGGAACTTCAACCCGGAGATGGCCACCGCCGGGGCGTTCGTGATCGCGGAGGTGGAGGAGATCGTGGACCTCGGGGCCCTGGACGCGGACGAGATCGTCACGCCCGGCTCGTTTGTGGACCGCGTGGTCAAGAGCGTGCCGGAGAAGCGGATCGAGCGGTTGGTGACGCGGAAGGGGTAGGGGCGGGTTGGGCCGCGTCAGGCGCACTCGACGCTGCCGACTTCCGA
This sequence comes from Phycisphaerales bacterium, assembly GCA_041401985.1. Classification (GTDB taxonomy): domain Bacteria; phylum Planctomycetota; class Phycisphaerae; order Phycisphaerales; family UBA1924; genus JACKHA01. The sequence continues at coordinate 125,462 of JAWKTE010000003.1, read as the reverse complement.
GCGGTGCTTGCAGCCCGCGCAAGCCGCGATGAGGACAAACCACGTGAAGAAGTCCTGCGGGCGGGCCTGCTCCTCGGGACTGGTGGCTTCCTCTGGCTCGGCGTACTCGAACATCGTCGTGACATGGAAGCGGTCGTGCCCGCATCGCACGCAGTGGTAGGCGTCTGGCGTCTTCCGGAGGATGCGTCGGGCGTTGCCGTGCTCGCCGTCGAAGCCGTGGCGGCTCGGATCGAACACGGCCAGGGCGGCCTGCTCGGTCGGGCCGCCGAGGTAGTACGGATACCAGAACTCGCCGCGGCTGGAGATCGGTCCCCAGAGGCCGATCGGTTCCTTCGAGCCCGGGCGGGCGATGCGGAACGCGGTCATGTTCTGGCCGTGGCTGCCGTGCGAACCGGAGAGGGCCGAACGCTGGGCCTTGGTGACCGGCTGGGCGGCGTGGGCGACGCAGGTCGGCGGATTGTCCCACATGCGTTGCATGAACACCGCAAAGTCGGCCTCTCGCTGGGCGATCTCGGCTTCCAGCAACTCGGCCGCTTCCTTCTGGCGTCCCTTCTCGAGTTCCGCTCGAAATGCGGCGTCCTGGCGGGCCATGGCCTCCATCGCGTTCGGGGCCTGCGCGAAGAGCAGACCCGCCTGCATATATCGCGTGAGGAGCCACGTTGCGCTCCGAACTCCGGAGTCGATGGCTATGGACTCGAGCTCCCACGGATCTCGTATTTCCTCCAGCAGATTGCGCTCGACGCTCACGAGGATCATGCCGTTGGGCATCACCTTCGCGTGGGGCGCCCCGCCCGGCGGGTCGGTCGCCCTGAACGCGCGGATCTCCTTGGCGAAGGCCTCTCGCCCGCCCAGCCTCGCGAGGTGTTGTTTCGAGAGCATGCTGATGTGACGCACCGTCGGTACGTGCTCGCGCCGAGCGGGGCCGAGGGCATATCGCAGATCTGCGTTCGAAAACTCGACAAGCTCCGGCGGCTCGCCGATCGAGCCGGAGCGATGCCAGTTGCGGTAGTGGTACGGCACGAGGCGTGCCTCGGCGTACGAGCACACGCCGGACTGGGCAGCGCGACGGAAAAAGCGATCGGCGAACGCCTGAATGCCCCGGGCTCCTTCGGCGGGCAGGTCCGCCGGGGTCAGTTGGACGTGAAGCCTCGCGTCGTCGCGCTCGCCGCTCGGGTCCGAAGGGATCGGATACGGCGAATACCACTCGAAGAAAGCCGACGTTCGCGACATTGGCCGTCGTCCCGCGGTTCGACCCAACGAGACGTAGGCATCGAGCAGGCCGGTTGCCCTCGCCTTGCGCAGCCGATCGAGCGGTAACTGAAGAAGTGGCGCCAGCACGTCGTCCGTCGGAATCCGGCGGAGCGGCTCATCCAACGGGCGTCCCATCGACTCGGCCAGCAAGGCGCGGGCCTTGCGATCGTTCGCCAGCACCAGCAGATCCTCGGCCGTGTCGGAGACGAGCGGGCATTCGTGCTTGCCCCGGGCGGCGAACCACGCGGTCAGAATCAGGTTGACGCGGTCGAGGCTCTCGGAGGCTTGGTTCTGGCGGGACTGTCGGGTCATCGTGGCCGGAGCGTACCGGCGGCGGGCCACCCTCGCTTCGATTGGAGTTCGGCGTATCGTCCGGGCATGACTGATCGAGTGGTCTGGTGCCGAGTTGCGGGGCTGTGGGGTGCCGCGGTCGCCGTTGGCCTGAGCGGCGGCTGCTCAACAGGCCCGACCGTGGCAGCCCCGGCCACCCTCACCAGTGTCGATCGCGGCGTCGAAGCCGCGGTCTCCGCCGTCGACGTCTACCCCGACCGCGACGCCGACAAGCGGTACGCAGAGGTGGAAGGCGCGAGCGGCGGCTTCCGCCGGCTGGTTCGCCGCACGCCGGATGGGTTCGAGGTGCGAAGCGTCGGCGAGGGCGGGGTCGAGCGGGTGCTGACGCTGCGGCGCGACGCCGATGGCTCGGTCGTCCTGCTGTCCTCACGCGAGGGGGCGCGGACCACGGCGTTCGAGGGCGGGCTGGTGTACATGCCCGCGTCGCTGGCCCTGGGCGAGACGTTCGAGGCGACGGCCGCGGTGCGAGTCACCGAGACAAACGATCGCGGCCAGACGCGCGAGCGGTCCAGCGGGACGGCGACCAGGCGGGTCGCCTACGTCGGTGAGGCGGCGATCGAGGCGGGAATAGCAGCGTTGCTCGATGGGCGTGGATCGGATCGGGCGGTCGGCACGGGCGAGGGGGCCGCTCCCCTGGCCGCGTCTGTCGGGCAGCCGACCGCGCGCGTCGTCGAGGGTCTGCTGGAACTCGATCTCGATCCGGCGAAGGTGCGGACGACGACCGTGCTCTGGGTCACGGGTCGCGGCATCGTGCGCGAGCAGCAGGCGACCAGCGTGCGGGTGTTCGGCGTGCCGGTCGAGTCGCGCGGGCACGACGTGGTGCTGGTCGGGGACGCCGAGGGCGGTCGTGAGCGGCGACCGCGTTCAGACCGACTCTGACGACACCCCACCGCTGACGCTCGCGATCGAGGTGTCGAACCCGTCGGCGGTCGAGCGGGACGGCGGCGATGGCGGATCGCGCGACGATGGCGGGCGCGACCGGCGCCGCCGGGGCGCAGCCTCGGCGAGCGGGGCCGACGTGCTCGGTCCCAGCGTCGCGCTGGCACGCGGCGAGTCGGTCATAGACCAGGAGCCCGTCCGCGGGCGGGCCGGGCGTCAGGACGACGACCTGATGCCGGCGATCGATCGGCTCGTGCGACGGGCCGGGCTGTCGGCGCGGGACGTGGAGCGGGTGGCGGTGTCGATCGGCCCCGGCGGATTCACCGGCGTGCGTGTCGCGGTCGCGACGGCCAAGGCGCTCGGCGAGACGATCATGCTGTGCTCCGGCACGCGAGCCTGCTGCGTCGGTGTGCCGACCGCGCGGGTGGCGGCGTGGCATCGGTGCCGCGAGGCGACCGCCTCGCGCACCGGCGCATACGCCGACGCGTTCGTTGTCGCGCTCGCGTCGAAGCGTGACACGGCGTTCCTGAGCGTGTTCGACCGGTCGGGCGAGCCGGTGGCGGGCGTCGTCCCTGCGAGCGGAGCCATCGGCGACGCGGCGGCGCTTCACACCTTGGCGGGCGATGACGCGGCGCGTTCCGGCGAGCCGCGGATCACGGTGATCGTGTGCGACCGGCACCTGCCCGAAGCGATGCGCGAGGAGGCGACGCGCCTCGGCCTTCTCATCGCGCCGCTTCGGCTGTCGGCGGCGGCGTGCGCCCGCGTCGCGGCAACGATCCAGCCCGTCGATCCGCTCGCGCTGCTGCCGCTGTACCCGCGCGAGCCGGAGGCCGTGACGAAGTGGCGTGCGCTGCACGGACCGGCACGCGGCTGACCCGCGGACTTCGTAGACCGGGATCTCGCTCGCGCGGGGCCACTGCGTTGTTCGAAGCGCCACGGTCTGACCGCGTCGGGGTGCTCCGAAGACCCGCAACTGGTGGGACGGGACCGGGGCGGGGACGCCCCGGCTCGCGGGTCACTTGGTTTGGTTGGACCGGGGCGGGGATGCCCCGGCTCGCGGGTGGCTTGGTTTGGTTGGACCGGGGCGGGGACGCCCCGGCTCGCGCGCCGACGACACCGTTGACCACCGGCGCACCAGCGTTCAGCGGCGCCGACGCCGTGACGCCACGCACCCGATCATCCCCAGCAGCCCGGCGGACCCCGGCGCGGGCACGGCGTACACCGTCACCCACACGGACGTGCCGGTGTAGAACACCTCGAACGCGGCCGTCGTGCCGACCATCGGGCCGGTGGCGGTCCTGAACTGTCCCTGGCGCTGCGTGCCGCGGATGATCTCGAACGTGTCGCCGGCGAGCGACGGCACGTAGCCGTCAATGAGCGACAGCGAGAGGTGCCCGCCGAGGGTTCCCCCGCCGATCACGACGTTCCCGCTTGCGTCGATGAAGTCGGCCATGCCCGGCCCGGTGCCGCCGAGTTCGATGCTCACGCCGGGCAGCCCGGTGACGGTGGGGTCGAGGGCCCAGTTGCCTTCGATGAACAGCGTGCCCGCGCCCTGGCCCGGCTCGACCACGCCGCCGGTCTGGACGAGGTTGGCGACGACCGTGCCCGAGCCGCGGAGCGTGCCGCCCGCGAGGCGGTATTGGCCGGCTGTGGTGCCGACCTCGATGGTGCCGCCGTTGCGGAGATCGGCCACGCCCGCGTTGTGGAACAGGTCGGACGGGACGGAGATGATGGTCGGGTTGTCGGGCGGGCCGTTCTCGATGGTCAGCGAGCCGTTGACGGTGAGGCTGCCCAGGACCGAGAGCGTGCGCCCGTTGCGGAGCGTCAAGGCGCCGTCGGTGTCGATGAGGTTGAGGTTCTCGAACACGTCGCCGCCGCCGGGGCGGATGATGTTGGAGACCGGGCCGTCGAGGGTGAAGTCGCCGGCCAGGGTCTCGACGTCGGCCTCGATGACCAGGGTTCCGGCGATGTCGAACACGCCGCCGGTGAAGGTGCCGGAGGCGAAGTTGGTGATGTTGAACGGGGCCGGGACGGTGAAGGTCGAGCCGACATCGACGCCCAGGCGTCCGGTCGTGGCGACGGTCAGGTCGTTCCCGGCCGTGAACGTGCGCCCGGCGGCCAGCGTCAGGTCACCGGCGCCGGCGATGGTGTCAAGGTTGCGAATCCCGTCGAGGCCGTTCTCATCCAGGATCTGCGACGCGGGGCCGGAGAGCGTGATGGTCGAGTCCAGGTCGGTCACGTCGGCGCCGTCGAAGCGAAGCGTGCCCCCGATATCGAACTCGCCGCCGGAGAGCGCGCCGCCGGCGAAGTTGGTCAGGGCCGAGCCGGAGACGACCGTGAACTCGCTGGCGTCGCCGACGTTCAGCAGGCCGTCGTTGGTGAACGCGCCGGCGGTGGTGAAGAGGTTGCCGCCGGTGAGGCGCAGCGTGCCGGCGGCGTCGTTGGTCTGGATGCCTGCCAGGGCGCTGAAGAGAGAGCCCGGGCCGTCGATCTCGATGGTCGCGGCGTTGGTCGTCAGGGCCGCGCCCTGCAGGTCAAGCGACGCGCCGTTGGACACGCGCCAGGTGCCGTCGGCCAAGACGCCGCCGGGGATCGTCACGCCGTCGGTGGAGAACGAGCCCGCGGAGATGTCGATGGTGCCGGTGTTGGTGATGGCCACGCCGGTGGCGAGCGTCATGGCGCCCGGCTGGGCCTGGAGGATGGAGCCGGCGTTGTTGATGGCCGGGGCGCCCATGCCGGTGATCATCGCTGAGGCGGTCTCGATCTCAAACGTGGCGGTGGAGTCGAGCGTGATCGTGGTGTTGCCGTCGAGTGTGAACGCGCCGGCGCCCTGGTACCGCAGGCGGCCGCGGTGGTTGACATCGGTGTCGCAGATGAAGTCCTCGAGCCCGCCGGTCGTGTTGAGGAAGATCTGGCTCGTGGGGCTGCTGACCAGGCTGACGCCGATGAACCGGGACTCGGTCAGGAAGAGGTTTCCCGTGACGTCGAGCGTGCCCCCGCCGAGCGGCGGCGTGGCCTGCACGGTCGCCTGGTTGACGGTGAGGTTCTGGTTGAGCGTGAGGGTGTTGGTGGAAAGGTCGAGCGTGGTGATCAGTTGCGTCAGCGTCAGCGACTCGATCGTCGCCGGCGCGTCGAGCGTGGCGATGAACGGGCCGCCGACCAGGCCCGGGCCGATGAAGGCGTTGAAGGTCATGGGCCCGGCGTTGTTGGGAACCTGCACGATGTCCCAGGCGGCGGGCGTGAACCAGTTGTTGTTGGCCGCGGCTTGCCAGGTGGCGCTGGTCTGGGCGTGGGCCGAGCCCGCCGCAAGGGCAAGAACCAGCGGCGCGACCGCCATCACAACCCCGCGCGAAGCGCGAGCCCGTGCGTTCACCGACCGGTTGCGCGTGACCATTTTCTCTCCCTCCGCCCCCCTGGCCAGGGGATTCTACGAGCGTACCAGAGCCCGACCCCGGCGCGAAGGCGATCGGGCATCGGCGCTGGTCATCCGCCTAGCCCGCCACCTGCCCGCGTGCCCTGGAGGTCGTCGCGGATGGAGCGCAGAAGAGCGGATGAGTCCGATATCTCGACCGAGTTCGGCGCGAGCACGCCGTCGTCGACCAGGCGCTGGAACACGCCGACGCACTCGACGCCCAGTCGCTCGGCGTTCTGGAGGCGCAAGCGGCGTTCGGCCGGGGCGACGCCGGAGGCAAGGGCGGCGAGCCGCTCGACCTCGGCCCGCTTGTACAGCCCCACGCCAAGATCGCTCTGGTGGCGGGGCGTCGGGTCGGCCCGGAGCACGTCGCGTCGGATGCCCAGGCCGCGATCGAAGGCGACGACGGCCTCGGGGTATCGCCCCATGTCGCGCAGCGTGTTGCCGATCTGGTTCAGGCAGATGGCCACATCGCGCTGGGCCTGGAGGTTGGACTCGTCGGCGGCGAAGATGCGCTCGGTGGTGCGCAGGGCCGACTCGAATCGGGCCATCGCGGCGTCGCGCATGGCCGCGGTGCCGGTTTCGTCGAGTGCGCCTGCGTGATCGCCCGGCAGGCTCGCGCGGAGGCGGGCCTCGTCCAGCAGCGTGCGACCCAGGAAGTAGTCGGCCAGGTACAGGTCGCGCTGGAAGTCGGCGCTCTGGGGGCGGGCCGCGGCGAGGCGCTCGAACCCGTCGCGGGCCCGCTCGGCGAGTGCTCTGGCCTCATCGAGAGACGCCGCGGCTTGCGCGACCACGCCCGGATCGGTCCCCGCCCGGGCCGCGCCCATCGCCGCCGAGACCATTGTCCTGGCCCGCTGGTCGAGCAAGATGTAGTGTCGCTGGGCGGCATCGAGGTCGCTCGGAGCCGCCGCCGCTCGCTGCTCCCAGTAGCGCTCGGCCTCGTCATACGTCGCGTCGGCCTCCGATTCGATCGCCGCGGCCTGGGCCTCGTCGCCGGGCGGCACGCGGAGCAGCGAGTCGGCCCGACGCACGCGAGCCAGCATCCGCGCGTCGCGCACGCGGTTCTGCGCAGCGATGTCGAGCGCGGACGCCGCCGCTCCGGAAGCCTGCGGCGCGAGCAACCGGTCGTACGCCGCGATCCCGACCGCGAACTCATCTGCGGCCTGCTGGAACTCGCGCCGCTGGTGCAGGAGTTCGGCGCGGGCGATGTGCACGCGCGCTTCCAGCTCCACCGTCGCCGCCGCGCTCGCGTCGGGCCCCGCCAGCCCACGCAGGACTTCGCCCGCGCGATCGACGTGCGTCTGGGCCTCGTCGATCCCGCCGACCCGCGGGTCGTACAACCCGGCGTGGATGTCCGCGACGCGCAGGTGCACGTCCGCCAGGTCCCGCAGGAAGCCGGGATCGCCCGAGGCCTGGCCCTCCATCTGGCTGAGCAGGTCGCGTGCCTTGGTCAGCAGCGCCTCGCGCGCGGGCGTCGCCCCGCGCAGGTCGTCGATCTGGTCGTTGATCTCGACGATCATGGTCCGCGCGATGCCCCGGATCGACGCCAGGTTCGCCTCGGCCCGCTCCCGCTGGCTCGACGCCTCGCGCCACATCGCCCACATCGACACCCCGAACACGACCAGCGCCGTCAGCCCAATGGCCACGATCGCGGCCGCGGCCTTGTGGCGGCGCACCGCCTTGCGCAGCATGTACGACACGCTGTCGCGCTTGGCCTCGATCGGCTCGCCCGTCAGGTACCGGCGCACGTCCCGCGCCAGTTCCGCGCCCGACTGGTACCGCCGGTCGCGGTCCTTGGCCAGGCACTTCAGAACGATCGTCTCGACCTCGTCGTTGATCTGCCTCCGCACCGTGCTCGGTCGCGCTGGCTCGGCCTTCAGGATGTTCTCGAGCACATCCCGCATGTTCCCGATCACCGCGTAGGGGAACCGCCCCGTGAGCATCTGGTACAGGATCACGCCCAGCGAGTACACGTCCGTCCGCACGTCGATCGCCGAGCCCGAACCCTCGGCCTGCTCCGGACTCGCCCACGGCAGCGAGCCGATGAACTCGCCGGTCATGGTCATCACGCGCGGCTCGTCGGGGTCGGTCCCCACATCGCTCAGCGCGACCTTGGCCAGCCCGAAATCCACGACGATCGGCTCGCCGCTGCGATCGACGCGGATGTTCGAGGGCTTCAGGTCGCGGTGGATCACGCCGCGGAGGTGGGCGTGGGCGATCGCGTCGCAGACCTTGGCGAACAGCGCGAGCGTGGCCCGCGGCTCGGGCTTGGGGTCCCGCGAGATGTGCTCGTCGAGCGTCGAGCCGGAGATGTAGTCCATCACATAGAAGCACGAGCCGGAGTCGGTCACGCCCGAGTCGTGGATCTTGACGATGTTGGGGTGGTTGAGTTGCCCGAGGACCTGGACCTCGCGCTCGAACCGGGTGCGCCCGGCCGAGCCCACGAACGGGCCGGAGTGCAGCACCTTGATCGCCACGCGCCGCTTGGCGGCGAGCTGGATGGCCTGATACACAACGCCCTGCCCGCCGCGATGGATCTCGCCGAGGATCTCGTAGCCCTTGAACGAGTCGGGCGGGGGCAGGTCCGGTGGCCGCGCGGCCCGCTCGGCCTCGAGCAGGGCTTCCTCGATGAGGTCGCGTTCGGAGCCGGACTTGGCCCGCGGCCTTGAACCGGGCCCGGAACCGGGCGTTGGAGCCGCGCCGCCACCATTGGCGGGATCATCGCCCATGTCGAACGAACCCTGATTGCCAGGTTCCTCGTCCATCGTCGGCTCCGGCGCGCCGGTCTGGCCCCTCAACCGAGGCGGATGCGCGCACGCTTCCCCTCTTCTTGAACGACACGCCCGCCGCGGGACTCACGCCAATCCGCGAGCCACCACGAGAATCCTAACACACGGCAGACACCGGCGTGGGCGCACCCCGGGTGGCACGCCCACGCGCAGCGCGGGCGTGGCGAGAACGGACGGGCGCACGGACGTGGAATCACGCCCGCGCCTCGCGGCTGCGCCAACTGGGCTTGCCATGACGCTCTGGGCGCGAGGCGTGGGCGTGCCACCCCGGCTCCCGCACCTCGGCCCTACCCCCAACCGAAAAAAACCGCGACTCCGACCCCAGCGTCTCCTTCAGCCGCTCGTGCGCCCGCGCCCGCAGCATGTACACCGCCCCCTGGCTCTTGTCCATCTCGGCCGCGACCTCCTCGATCGGCTTGCCCGCAAGGTCGTACAGCCGGATCACCTTCGCGTACGCCGGCGGCAGCCGCCCCAGCGCATCCTCCAGGAACCCGTTGGCCTCGTGGCGCTTGGCGACCACGCTCGGCGTCGTGTACGTCATGCCCAGAGCCTCGATCAGCACGCCGTGCGTGTCCTGCCCCGGCCCCGGGCGGATCCGCTTCTTCGGGTCGGGACGCTTGGCGGCCTCAAGAGCCCGCACCGCATCGACGAGGTTGTTCTCCGCCAGGCGCGTCAGCCACGCGATGAACCCCTCGATCCCGCCCGACGTGAACGAGCCGAGTTTGAGCACCGCCTCCAGGTACGTCACCTGCATCACGTCGTCGGCGTCGATCGACGAACGGATCGACTTGCCGATCTTCGGCTCGACGCGGTGCCGCACCGTCGGCCCGACCTGCTCGAGCAGCGAGACCAGGGCCGCGCGGTCCCCCTTGCGGGCGGCGGCGAGCAGGTCCTCGGGATGGGCGGGCGTGGGCATGGGCGGCTCGGGCGCGGCGGGCGGACACTCCGGCGGGTGACGCCGGCGATGGAAGGGTACCACACAACGACAGAGGGCGGCTGCAAGCAGCCGCCCTCTGGTCGAAGAGAGTCGCTTGGTTGTCTGTTGGGAACGGGTGTTAGCACCCGGCCGCGAACAGGGCGAGGTAGTAGAAGAAGTCGTCGTTGTTGATGATGCCGTTCGGCACGCCGTAGCCGGGCTGCCCGGCGATCGCGCCGGTGGTCAGATCGGCCGCCAGGTCATTGGCGGCGAAGAGCGCGAGGTAGTAGAAGAAGTCGTCGTTGTTCAGGACGCCGTTGGGCACGCCGTAGCCGGGCTGGCCGGCGATCGCGCCGGTGGTCAGGTCGGCGGGGCAACCGCCGGCGTCCTCCCACAGCACGAAGGCAACGTCATTGCCCTGCTGCGTGAAGTTGCCGGGCGAGAAGAACCACTGGTGGGCCAGCGGCGCCGACGCGGCGATGGACGGGATCCACCCCCACTGCGGCTCATCGGCGCCGCCGCCGCGAGGCAGGATCGCCACCACGCTCACCCAGTACTGCCCGTTCGAGGGCGGCTGGAAGCCGGGCGAGAGCACGACCTCGGTGTCGTAGCCAACCCACGGCTCGGGCGGGATGATGACCGGGAACGCGTACGCGGTCTCGGTGAACGCGAACACGTCCTGCTCAAAGATGCGCGTGCCGGGCGACCCCGCGTTGTCGTCGTAGAAGCGAACGGTGAAGCCCTCGGTGTTGCCACGACCGGCCTCGGTGGTCGCGTACCCGCCCCAGAACTGGACGCGGTTGATGTTCCAGGACGAGTCACCCTGGAAGTTGTCGGCGACCTCGCTGAACCAGCCCAGGCCGCCCGGATTCCGGGCGTCCTGGGAAGACAGCCCGCCGAACCCGTTCGGGATCGGGTCCTGGCGGACCAGCTCGGTCTGGGCCGAACAGAGCGAGCACGCGCCCGCGACGGCGACGATGATGGCAAGCGACTTCATGCGATCTCCTCAGTACTCCCCCGAGCATTCGAGACGAACACCCGCTTCCGCCGCACACGCGGCTCGAACGGAACTGTGGTCGAGAGGCACGCCGCGAGTGCGGCGTGCGCCGGGACGCGATCAGCAGCCCGCGGCAAACAGCGCCAGGTAGTAGAAGAAATCGTCGTTGTTGATGATCCCGTTCGGCACCCCGTACCCCGGCATGCCGGCGATCGCGCCCGTGGTCAGGTCGGCGGCCGGGTCATTGGCCGCGAAGATGGCCAGGTAGTAGAAGAAGTCATCGTTGTTCAGGACGCCGTTGGGCACGCCGTAGCCGGGCTGGCCGACGATCGCGCCGGTGGTCAGGTCGGGGGCGCAGGTGGGCGTGGTCGGGCACGCCTCGTAACGGGCCAGGCCGCCCGTGCTGGCGACGGTGCCGATCGCGGTGAAGTTGCCGCCGACATACAGCGAGTCGCCGTCGGCGTAGAGCCCGAACACCGACGGGAACGAACCGGTCACGGAGTTGCCGGTGACGCCGCCGTCGACGGTCTGCCAGGTGCCGCCCATGAGCTTGGTGAAGTAGGCGGTGGCGGGCTGGGCGGTGCCGCCCAGGTACAGCTCATCGCCGGTGCCGTTGTTGAACACCTCGAGGCACGTCGAGCGTCCGTTGAGCACCTGGCCCACGGCGGTCCAGGCCGCGCCGTCCCACTTGAACACGTTGGCCACGGGCTGCGAGGGGAAGTTGGGGGAGGTGTGCGTGTACCCGGCGACGTACAACTCGCCGTTGAACACCGCCAGACCCTCCATGCCGAAGGCGGGGCTGGTCGAGTTCAGCCCGCCGCCGACCGACTCCCACTGGCTGGTGGCGGGGTCCCAGCGGGCGATGTTGCGGGTGCCGGGCACGCCATTGGCGCTGGTGAAGCGCCCGGCGTAATAGACCTTGTCGCCCGAGCCGTCGTTGTGGACGATGACGTTGCTGGCGTTGCCGACCAGGCCCGCGCCCATGTTGGACCAGGTGGTGCCGTCCCAGTACGCGGCCCCGTTGTAGGGCAGGCCGGCGATGGTGGACCCGCCGACGTTGCCGCCGCCGATGAACAGCAGGCCGTTGAGGACGCCCATGCCCCAGACCGAGCCGCGGTCGTTGCCGTCCCAGCCGGTGCCCATGGACTCCCACGACGTGCCGTTCCACATCGCCAGGCTCGCGGTGCCGGCCAGCCCGCCCGCGGAGGCGTAGAACCCGCCGACGACGAGTTTCTCCTGCCCGCCGACGGTGTACGGCTGGAACGAGGTCAGGAACCCGTTGGTCGAGCCGTGGTCCAGGCCCGGGCTGCCGACCGCCGACCACGTGTCGGTGTTGGCGTCGTAGCGCCCGAGCATCGACGAGCCGGGCGCCCCGCCGATCGTCGAGCCGTACCACGACCCGCCGGCGTACAGCCGCTCGCCCGAGCCGTCGTCGTACGACAGCATCGGGGCGACGTAGCCCGTGGTGATGCCGGGCTGGCCCGGCTGGTTGCTCCACGTCGGCATGCACGGCTGGGCGACCGCCGCTCCGGCAACGAACGCGACGGCAAGGGCGGCGGGGGCGACGCAACGGATCGTCATCGGCATCTCTCTTTCGCTTCGGGGCAGGCCGGGGGCGTCGCGCGGGATTGGACGCGCGGGCCCGGGCCTCGGTGAAACCCACGAGACCAACAGTCTACTCACCCGAGGCCGCCGCTCCAACGGAAACCATGGCCCCCGCCCGGGCCCGGGGCATCCTGTGTGCCCGAACCCGGTACGCTCCCGTTCCGGCGGGGCCGCCCCCGCCACCCCGGAGAGACGCCATGCCGACGCCGAACGCCGCCACACCAACCCGGCCCTCCCCCGCCGCACGCCTCGCGGTTCTCGCGGGCCTCGCCCTGCCGCTGCTCGCACTGGCCGCCGCGGCTTCCGCCCAGGCCCAAGCGCGCCCCCACGCCGGCATGCTCCGCTTCCCCGACGTGAGCGCGACGCACATCGTCTTCGTCTACGCCAACGACCTCTGGACCGTGCCGCGCGAGGGCGGCGTCGCGACGCCGCTGGCCTCGCCCGACGGCGCGGAGCTCTTCCCCCGCTTCAGCCCCGACGGGCGGACCATCGCCTTCCTCGGCTCCTACGACGCCGGACGCGACATCTACACCATCCCCGTCGACGGCGGCCTGCCATTCCGCGTCACCCACCACCCCGCCGGAGAGTCCACGGTCGACTGGACCCCCGACGGCGACCTCGTCTTCACCTCCAACGGCCTCACCGGCCAGGCCCGCGCCTCGGAACTCTTCACCGTCCCCGCCACCGGCGGCCTGCCCACACGCCTGCCGATCCCATACGGCTCCAACCCCGCCATCGCCGCCGACGGCTGGATCGCTTACACCAACGTCAACCGCGACTTCCGCACCTGGAAGCGGTACCGCGGCGGGCTCGCCTCCGACATCTGGCTCTTCAACCCCAGTTCCGGCGCCTCCCGCCAGGCCACAGACTTCGACGGCACCGACACCGTCCCGATGTGGCACAACGGGAACCTCTACTACCTCTCCGACGCCGGCCCCGAGCACCGACTCAACATCTGGCGATTCAACCCTGGCACCGGCCAACGCGCACAGATCACAACCTTCGCCGACAACGACGTGAAGTTCCCCGCCATCGGTCCCGGCGAACGCAACGCCGGCGAGATCGTCTTCCAGCGCGGCCCGGACCTCATGCTGCTCGACCTGGCCTCGGGTCGCTCCCGCACCGTCGAGGTCACGATCCCCGGCGCCCAGCCGCGCCTGCGTCCGCAGACGTTCGACGCCGCCGAGCGCATCGACGGCTGGTCGATCTCGCCCAACGCCCGGCGCGTCGTCGTCGAGGCCCGCGGCGACATCTGGACCCTCCCCGCCGAGGAAGGCTCGCCCCGCAACCTCACCCGCTCCGCCGGTCACGCCGACCGCAACCCCGCTTGGAGCCCCGACGGGCGCTGGATCGCCTACGCCTCCGACGCCTCCGGCGAGTACCAGGTCGTCATCACCCAGTCCGACGGGCGCGGCGAGTCCCGCACCGTCGACGTCGGCCCCGGCCACTTCATCTTCGGCATCACCTGGGCCCCCGACTCGGAGAAACTGACCTTCACAGACCAGGCCGGCAACCTGTTCCTCCACGACGCGGAAGAGGGCACGACGAGCACCATCATCCAGGAGCCGTGGGCAGGGGCGATCGTGCCCTCGTGGTCCCACGACTCGTCCTGGCTGGCGTTCACGATGCAGGAGAGCCAGGCGACCAGCGCGATCTACCTGCACGAGATCGACACCGCCACAACCACGCGCGTCACCAGCGGCGTGTTCCCCGCCTCCAACCCCGCCTTCGACCGCAAGGGCGACTTCCTCTACTTCGTCACCAGCATGGACTTCAACAGCCCCACATACGAGGACGTCGGCACCTCGTGGGTCTACACGCAGACCTCGCGGATCGCGATGGTCCCGCTGCGCGACGACGTCGAGAGCCCCTTCGCCGCCACCAGCGACGAGGAGACATGGAAGGACGCCGAATCGGAAGAAGCGGACGAGGCCGACGACCACGCCGGCGAGGACCACGAGGACCACGCCGACGCCGATGACGACGAGCACGAAGACCAACTCGCGGGCAACGCGGGCGCCGCGGACGATGAGGACGATGAGGACGATGAGGACGAAGCCGACGATAACGAAAAAGACGAGGCCGACGACGCCCTCCGCATCGACCTCGACGCCTTCGAATCCCGCGCCATCCTCCTCCCCGTCGATCGCGGCATCATCGGCAACCTCGCCGTCACCAAGTCCGGCGCCCTGCTCTTCACCCGGCGCTCGCCCCGCGGCATCGACGGCGAGCCCTCCATCCGCCTCTACAACGCACTCGAGACCGACGACGACAAGCGCAAGGAGGAGACCGTCGCCACCGGCGTCGGCGGCTACGAACTCGCCGCCGATGGCGAGCACCTGCTCGTCGGCCGCTCCGGGCGGGCCTACATCATCGAGGCCCGTCCCAACCAGAAGTTCGAGTCCGCCGTCCCCACCGCCGGCATGAACGTCGCCATCAACCCGCGCGAGGAATGGGCCGGCGTCTACCGCGACGCCTGGCGACGCCAGCGAGACTACTTCTACGACCCCACGATGCACGGCGTCGACTGGGACGCGGTCTACCAGCAATACGCCGCCATGCTGCCCGACTGCGCCAGCCGCGACGATGTCGGCTTCGTCATCGCCGAGATGATCTCCGAACTCAACGTCGGCCACGCCTACTACCGCGCCGGCCCCACCGGCGAGACCGCCCCCGGCGCAAACGTCGCCATGCTCGGCTGCGACTTCGACCTCGCCTCTCAGGACGCCAACGGCGAAGAAGTCTCCGCGTATCGCATCGCCACCATCCTCCGCGCCGGCGCCTGGGACATCGACGCCCGCAGCCCGCTCGACCAGCCCGGGCTCGATGTTGCCGAGGGCGACTTCCTGCTCGAGGTCAACGGCGTGCCGGTGGACACCAGCAAGGACCCCTGGGCCGCGTTCGAGGGCCTCGCCGGCCAGACCGTCACGCTCACCGTCTCAACCAAGCCCGTCGTCGACGACGACGCACGTCGCATCGTCGTCGAGACCATGCGCTCCGACTCGGGCCTGCGCTACCGCGCCTGGGTCGAGCAGCGCCGCCAATACGTCGCAGACCGCACCGACGGCCAGGTCGCCTACCTCCACGTCCCCGACACCGGCGTCAACGGCCAGAACAACCTCGTCCGCCAGTACTTCGGCCAGATCCACATGCCCGCCATGATCATCGACGAGCGCTGGAACGGCGGCGGCCAGATCCCCACTCGCTTCATCGAACTGCTCAACCGACCCGCCACCAACTACTGGGCCCGACGCGACGGCCAAGACTGGCCATGGCCGCCCGACGCACACTTCGGCCCCAAGGCCATGCTCATCAACGGCCCCTCCGGCTCCGGCGGCGACGCGTTCCCGTGGTACTTCCGCCAGGCCGGCCTCGGCCCGCTCATCGGCACACGCACCTGGGGCGGCCTCGTCGGCATCACCGGCGTGCCCGGCCTGATCGACGGCGCATCCGTCACCGTCCCCACCTTCGCCTTCTACGAGTCCGACGGCACCTGGGGCATCGAGGGCCACGGCGTCGACCCCGACCACGTCGTCCCAGACGACCCCGCCCTCTGGCAGGACGGACGCGACCCCCAACTCGACAAGGCCATCGAACTCATGCTCGAGGCCATCCGCACCCGCCCCTACAACCCGCCCCAGCGCCCCGCCTACCCCAACCGCCGCGGCATGGGGATCCCGGAGTCGGATCGGTAGTCGAGAACGGTCAGTGCGGAAGTGCTCCGCCCCGGCCCGAAAGGCCGGCGAACGCGACGCGCAAGCGAGTGTGCCACGACCTTCGGGGCTCTGGCCGAAGGTCGTGCCGAGGGTGGAGGGGGCGAGGGGAGTCTCCACTGTGCCACCGAGACACGCCGGCTCGGCGGCGTTTCTCGGTGCGATGAACGGACGGACACCCGAAGCGTGGCATGCCTGCGGCTTTGCACAGGCATAACGAGCGCGCAACCCGCCCCGCCTATCGAGCATGGCTGCTCCGAGCAGCAGCCATGCCACACATCGGACCCGCCCCAGCGAACGCGACGCGCAAGCGAGCGCCCGTGCCACGGCTTTCGGCGCTCTGGCCGAAGGTCGTGCCGCCCAACCCCCGACGCCGCTCGCTCGCCACGCCCCTGCGCGACCACGCGATCAACCCACAGGCACCCTTGTGCGCACACCGTTGCTGCAATCCGGTTCCGGTCGCCGCCCCGCTCCATCTCTGCCCGAAGGGAAAACGGCTCGTTCCACAGGCTGCGGCCCCTGCAATGGCCCGCGACCATGCAGCACCCGAAAGGCTCAGAATGTTCGACGCATTCACGACGCCGCGCAAGCGCGCGACTCCCCGCCCTCCGGCCCATAGAAGAACACCCACGTCGCGAAGTCCGGCGTGAACTCCTCGAACCGGTGCTCCACGCCCGCCGGCACGAACAGCACCTGCCCGGCCTCGAACCGATGGCGCCGCTCCCCGTTGACAAACCACCCCGAACCCGAGATGACCACGTACACCTCATCCCGCGTGTGCGGCGTCTGGCGATCGACGCCGTCGGGCCGATAGACCTCGACCACGAGCGAGCCGTGCGCGAACAGTTCGACGAACTCGCGCCCGGACTCGCGGAGGCGCTCCAGGGCCTGCGCCGGCGTCAGCGATTCTGCGTCCATCCGTCCAGCGTACGCGAGCACGCTCGCCTCCCGGCTGCCCGCGCGGGGCTCGCGCACCGGTTGCTAGTCTGGCTGGCAGGCGAACACGAGTCGCAAGCCTCCCCCGGCCCTCTCGGCCGCGGGGGAGGCGGGCAGAGGCCGCGACAAACGCACGATTGCGCGACCTCCGCGTGCCCCTCGCGAACCCTCTTCGCGCGCAAGGGGCACCATCGCGGCGCGGGCCATCCCCCGCCGCGTCGAGTCCGGCATCAGCACCCCGCCGAGAACAGCGCGAGGTAGTAGAAGAAATCGTCGTTGTTCAGCACGCCGTTCGGCACGCCGTAGCCCGGCGTCCCCGCGACCGCGCCGGTGGTCAGGTCCGCCGCCGGGTCGTTCGCGGCGAACAGCCCAAGGTAGTAGAAGAAGTCGTCGTTGTTCAGCACGCCGTTGGGCACGCCGAATCCCGGCGTGCCCGCGACCGCGCCGGTCGTCAGGTCCGGCAGGCACGCCCCCGGCACATCGACTTGCCCGAACCGGATGTCGTCGATCGCGATCCCGCCCGAGTTGGCCCCGAGGTTGGCCGACTCGACCACCAGGCGCAGCACCCGACCCCTGAGCGGCGTGCCGAACAGGTAGTGCCGGCGCTCGGTCCGCGAGATCGAGTGGTCGGTCGCCTCGTACAGCGCCGCCCCGCCCGCATCCAGCACCGCGACGCGGCTGATCGTCGGATCGCTGGCGAACGCGCTGGCCTTGGCCGCCAGGTCGAAGTGCTCCAGTTCGACCTCGAACCCCGGATCGGCCACGAACACCATCTCGAACCGCCCGCTCCCGACCCCCTGGTCGTACGCGCAGTTGGTCATGTCGCCGTAGCCCGAGACCCACAGCGACGGCTCGACCGCGCCCGTCGTGTAGTCGACCACGACATTGGGCGTGAACCCGAGGGCCGACGTGTAGCCGAACCCGCCCATCGTCGTGGCGGTCACCCGGTCGCCATAGCCCTGCGGCACGCCTTGGCCGTTGGCCAAACCCTGGATGTTGAAGTTCAGGCCGGTCGCCCCGGCGTGGGCCGCCATCGCGCCGACCGCACCGACCACGACACCGATCCCGGCCCCGACCACCTGCCGCTTCGACTGCTTCCGTTCCATCGCGTTCTCCTCGTGTCCATCCACAACCGATGCCCGGCCCGATCGGGCCGGACACGGGCGAGGAGCATGGCGACGCGGAGCATCGGCCGCAACGGCCCGGATCAGGGGGAAATCGGCCCGGGTCCGGGAAAAACGCTCGTCATCGAACGCGGCCCGCGACACTGCGCACGGCACGATTTGCATTCGGGCGCGGTACGCCACCGCTCGTGGGGGACCACGATGTGGTGGGTTGTGTGAACAACCTGTGGATGCGCGATCGCTGCCGGCAAGCAGATGCCTGCCAGCCACCGCTCGGGAGTGCATGCCCGCGCGAGCGGGGTCGATCGGGGGCACCGGGAGACCACGACGCTGGCGCGTCGGGCTCTGCGCACGTCGGGCTTAGCGCGGCGTCCGTTTCCCGCTACTTGCCCTTCTTGGCCGCCTTGAGCGCGGCCTGCGCCGCCGCGAGGCGGGCGATCGGCACGCGGAAGGGCGAGCAGGAGACGTAGTCCATGCCGATGGCGTGGCAGAAGTGGACGCTCTTGGGGTCGCCGCCGTGCTCGCCGCAGATGCCGACCTTGAGGTCGGCCTTCGTCCCGCGCCCGCGCTCCAGGCCCATCCGCACCAGTTGCCCGACGCCGCCCTGGTCCAGCGTCTGGAACGGGTCGGCCTCGAGCACGTCGTGGTCGATGTAGTGCGGCAGGAACGTGCCCGCATCGTCGCGCGAGTAGCCGAAGGTCAGCTGCGTCAGGTCGTTGGTGCCGAAGGAGAAGAAGTCGGCCACCTCGGCGATCTCGTCGGCCGTGACCGCGGCCCGCGGGATCTCGATCATCGTGCCGATCTTGATGTCGAGCTTCTTGGTGAACTCCTCCTCGGCCTTGACCTGGTCGATCACGGCCTGGGTCGCCTCGCGCAGCAGCGCGAGTTCCTTCCGCGTGCCCACCAGCGGGTGCATGATCTCCACGATCGGGCGTCGGCCCTCGCGCTGGCACTCGATGGCCGCCTCGACGATGGCCCGCACCTGCATCTCCAGGATCTCGGGGTACGTCAGCGACAGGCGGCAGCCGCGGTGGCCCAGCATCGGGTTGGCCTCGTGCAGCATCGACACGCGCTTGCGCACCTTGGCCACCGGCACCCGCAGCACGTCGGCGACTTCCTTCTGGTTCTCGTCGTCGTGCGGCAGGAACTCGTGCAGCGGCGGGTCCAGCAGGCGGATGGTCACCGGCAGCCCGTCCATCGCCCGGAACAGCCCGATGAAGTCCTCGCGCTGGTAGGGCAGGAGTTTGGCCAGGGCCGCCTCACGCTCCGCCTTGGTCTCGGCCAGGATCATCTCACGCATCGACGTGATGCGGTCGCCCTCGAAGAACATGTGCTCGGTCCGCGTCAGGCCGATGCCCTCGGCCCCGAACTCGCGGGCCCGCGTCGCGTCCTTGGGCGTGTCGGCGTTGGTCCGCACCCGCAGCGTGCGGTGCTTGTCGGCCCAGCGCATGATCTTGGCGAAGTCGCCCGAGAGTTCCGGCTCGACCGTCGCCAGCGAGCCCTCGATCACCTCGCCGGTCGCCCCGTCGATCGAGATCGTGTCCTGGCGACCGAACGAGCGCCCCTTGACGGTGAACTCGCCGGCCTTCGGGTCGATGTGGATCTCGCCTGCACCCGCGACGCAGCACTTGCCCCACCCGCGGGCCACCACCGCCGCGTGGCTCGTCATGCCGCCCGTGGATGTGAGGATGCCCGCGGCGTGGTGCATGCCCTCCACGTCCTCGGGGCTGGTCTCCTTGCGGACCAGGATCACCTTCTCGCCCGCGCGGTGGCGCTCGACGGCCTCATCGGCGGTGAACGCCGGTTTGCCGACCGCCGCGCCCGGCGAGGCGGGCAGGCCCTTTGCCAGCACGACCGCGAGTTTCTTCTTGGTCGGGTCGAACGAGGGCAGCAGCAGCTGCGTGAGGTCGCCCGCGGGGATGCGCAGCAACGCCTCCTCCTCGGTGATCAGTTTCTCCTTGACCATGTCGCAGGCGACCTTGACCGCCGCGGCCCCGGTGCGCTTGCCCGTGCGGGTCTGGAGCATGAAGAGGGTGCCGCGCTCGATCGTGAACTCGATGTCCTGCATCTCGCGGTAGTGCTTCTCGAGGATGCCCTTGATCTTGAGCAGTTCGGCGTGCACCTTCTTGTTCCACTTGGGCATCTGGTCGACCGGCTGGGGCGTGCGGATGCCGGCCACGACGTCCTCGCCCTGGGCGTTGACCAGGAACTCGCCGTAGAACGTGTTGTCGCCGGTGGACGGGTTGCGGGTGAAGGCCACGCCCGTGCCGGAGTCGTCGCCCATGTTGCCGTAGACCATGGACTGCACGTTCACCGCGGTGCCGTTCAGGCCCGTGATGCCCTCGATGCGGCGGTAGGAGATGGCCTTGTCGTGCATCCACGACTTGAACACGGCCTCGATCGCCAGTTCGAGCTGCTTGAACGGGTTCTGCGGAAAGTCCTCGCCGACCTTGTGGCGGTAGACCTCCTTGTACCGGTCGCACAGTTCGACCAGCCCGTCCTCGGAGACGTCCGTGTCGAGCTCGACGCGGTGCTTGCGCTTGAGTTCGTCGAACGCGTGCTCGAAGTGCTCGTGCGACACTCCCATGACCACGTCGCCGAACATGTTGATCAGGCGCCGGTACGCGTCGTAGGCGAATCGCCGGTTGCCCGTCGACTGGGCCAGCCCCTCCACCGCCGCGTCGGTCAGGCCCAGGTTCAGGATGGTGTCCATCATGCCGGGCATCGAGACCGCGGCCCCGGACCGCACCGACACCAGCAGCGGGTTGTCCACATCGCCGAAGGTCTTGCCCAGTTCCTTCTCGAGCAGCGCGACGTTCTTGTGGACCTCGTTCATGAAGTTCACGGGCAGGCGCTGCTTGAGTTCGTAGTACTTCGCGCACGCGTTGGTCGTGATCGTGAACCCGGGCGGGACCGGCAGGCCGATCGATGTCATGTCCGCCAGGTTCGCGCCCTTGCCGCCCAGCAGCGCCTTCCACGACGCCTTGCCCTCGCACTTCCTGCGGCCGAAGTAGAACACGAACTGGTCGGTATCGGGCGGCCCGCCCGCGACGCGCGAGGCCGGCTTCTTGGGGCCGGCTTTCTTGGCGGTCTTCTTGGCGGTCTTGTTCTTGGGCGGCTCGGCCACCGCGGAGGTGTGCTTCTTGGCCGACCGGGTCGCCGTGGGACGCTTCGTGCCGCTGCTGCTCTTGGCCATCGCGTGGGTGTCCGTTTCCGATGTGTGCCCGGGCTCGTCCACACCAACCCAGAGCGGGTCGGACATCGCCCGGGACCGAGTCCCGTGTTCGTTCGGCGCTTGGGTTGTGTACGCTCCCGCCGCCGCCGCCCGGCGCGGGCGCGTCGGGGGAACCAAGTGTAGAAGCGCGGCCCTCGCGAGGAAACACCACGCCCGCGTACGATCGATCCGAACACCCGGCCCCGCACCCGGCTGGTCCAGCGCCTCCGCCGTTCAATCCGCGAGAACAACCGCCACGCACGCACCCGACCCCATCCCGCGCGGCCTCAGCCCCGCCCGCGTCATCGACGCCTGGCCCGAAGACGAGCCCCTGGCCGCCCTCGTCTCGGGTGCGACCGGCTCGCCCCGATCTCGCTGGTCGATCCTCGCCCGCCCGACCCGCTCGATCGTCACGCCCGCGCTGGCCGACCTGGCCCGTGTCGAGAGCGATCTTGCACTCCTCGAGCCGTCTTTCCGGGGCCTCGGGCCCGGCGCCGGCTGGCTGGGCGGCACGGGCGACGACGCCCCGCCGCTGGTCTCGGGCTGGATCGGCTATTTCTCGTACAACCTCGGCGCGGTCCTTGAGCCCGCGCTCGAGCCGAGCCGGCGCTCCGACTGGCCGCTGATGGTCTGGCACCGCGTCGAGGGCGCGTACGTCCATGACAACACGACCGGGCGTTGGGGCGTGGTCGGCGATCCGGGCCAGGCCCCGCCCCGCCCGCGTCGGCGTGCGAGCGTGCCGCCGCTCCGCCATGCCCTGGTTGTGTCGCCGCGCGAGCGCTACGAGGCCATCGTCGCCCGCGCCATCGAGCACATCCGCGCCGGCGACGCGTATCAGGTCAACCTTGCCCACACCATCGACACACGCCTGTCCACCAGCCCCCGCCGCTTGTCGGCCGCGCTGTTCGAGTCCGCGCAGCCTTGGTACGGCGCGCACATCGAGCACACCGACCCCGACGGGTTCGCGCGGGCCGTCTGCTCGGCCAGCCCCGAACTCTTCCTCGAACTCGACCCCGTCCGCTCGAACCAGCCCCGCCGCCTCATTACACGCCCCATGAAGGGCACCCTCCGCGGCGATCTCGACCCCGCCGCCCTGGAACGCTCCGCCAAGGACCGCGCCGAACTCGACATGATCGTCGATCTCATGCGCAACGACCTCGGGCGGATCGGCGCGACCGGGTCGGTGCGCGTCGACCAGCGCCGCGCCATCGAGCCCCACGCCGGCGCCGACGCCGAAAGGCCCGCCGACAGGCCCGGCGTATGGCAGGGCGTCGCGACCGTCTCGGCCACGCTCCGCGATGGCATCACCCTGCTCGACCTGCTCCGCGCCGTGTTCCCGCCTGGATCGGTCAGCGGCGCGCCCAAGATCCGCGCGATGCAGATCATCGAGTCGCTCGAACGCCGCCCGCGCGGCCCGTACTGCGGCTGCATCGGCTACCTCGGCGACGACGGGCGGCTCTCGCTCAACGTCGCGATCCGCACCGCCCTGGCCGAGCGGGCTCCCGGAGACGACGGGCTGCTGTCGTGCAGCGTCGGGGCCGGCATCGTCGCCGACTCGGACCCCGGCCGCGAGTGGGACGAGACGATGCACAAAGCCGGCGTCTTGCGGGGGCTGGCGTCCGACGCCCCGGCGATCGGCGTGTCGACCACGACAACTCCCGACCCGTCGCGCTCGTGACCCGCTTGATGGCCCAAGAGGCTCCGCTCGATGCCTCGATGCCTCCTGCCTTGATGCCTTCCCCATCATCCTCCCCCGATGCCAACGCACGCAGAGGCCTCTCCCGACAGAGGGGGCGGGGCTTTCCAGCCCCGCTTCGCCGCCGTACCTGCAACAGAAGCGGAGCATGTCGCACCGGCGCGCGCCAATTCCTGCTCGTACCGCCCCGCCCGCTTGAATCCCCGACGCCGCCCCGCATGATCTGCCCATGCCCGCACCCGACCTGGCCCCGCCCCCCGAGTTCGCCCGCGTCGCCCGCCCGCTGAGCGTTCACATGCTCCCGCGCTCGGTCGAACCCGCGGCCCTGGCGGGCGCGGTCGTGCTCGTGATCGACAACCTCCGGGCCAGCGTCACCATCGCCGCCGCCCTCCACGCCGGCGCCCGCGCCGTCCGCCCGACGCTCACCGTCGAGGACGCACTCCTTGCCAAGTCCCAGGCCGATCCCTCGCACCCCCCACCGCTGCTCGGCGGCGAGCGCGGCGGCACGCGCATCGAGGGCTTCGACCTCGACAACTCGCCCATGCGCTACACCCCGGAACGCTGCAGTGGACGCGACGTGATTTTCACAACCACCAACGGGACCGCGGCCCTGCTGCACGCGTCGCTCGCCGCCCGAGTTCTCGTCGCCTCGCTCGCAAACCTGTCCGCCGTCGTCGCGGCCGTCGCCGACGACCCGCGGCCCGTGCACGTTCTTTGCGCCGGCACGCGCGACGAGGTCTCGCTGGACGACTGCCTGCCGGCCGGGGCGTTCGTGGATCGCCTGCTGGCCGCGGGGCGAGCGCTGACGCAGGACGACTCGGCCCGACTGTGCCTCCGCGCCTGGCGGGAGGCCTCGGCAACGCCCGAGTCCCTCCACGCCGCGATGCGCGACTCGCGCGGCGGGCGCAACCTCCTCCGCCTCTCGCTCGACGCCGATGTCGCGTTCTGCGCCACTCCCGACACGCTGCCGGTCGTGCCCGTGTTCGATTCGGCGACCGGCCTGATCACGCCGCTGCTACCCGTCTAACCCACCCTCGCGGAGCCACGCCGCCAACTGCTCCCCGGCCCGGGCCCGATGGCTGACCATGTTCTTCTCCGCCGCCTCCATCTCCGCGCTGGTCCGCTCGAACCCCGATTCGACCAGGAACAGCGGGTCGTAGCCGAAACCGTTCGTGCCGCGGGGCACAACCAACGCCGCTCGATCCGTCTGCCCAGCATGGAAACCGATTCGGCCTTCGAACGTGCCGCGGACCATCGCGAGCACGCCCGACCTGCTGCCTGCTTCCGTCTGTCCAGCCTCCATCTCGATCGGGGCACGCCTCTGCTCTCCCCGACCGGCCGCGCCCCCAGCGGAGGGGGTCGGGCTTTCCAGCCCGACTCCCGGAGCGGCCTGCAACCACAGGTGCCGATACTCACCGGGCTTCCGACAAAGGCCCGCCCGAACAGGGTTCATCTGCACATCCGCCAACTTCTGCTCGATGTGCGAGCGGCTCCACAAGAGGTAATCGTGGTATCCCGCCTGCCACAGCGTCCCCGCTACGCCGCGCGACAGGTTCACCTCATGGGCCGAGTATCCCTTGATGCTCTGCATCAGCGACGCGAGCGTCGGCCACGTCCCGTCCGTCTGCCGCCGCGTGCGCAGGATGAGGTGCACGTGGTCCGGCATCACCACCGCCGCGTGGATCCAGGCTCGCTCGCCATGCCAGTGGCGACAGGCGTCGAGCACGATGTCGCGCTCGCTCGCGGAGAGTTCGCCCGCCGCCAGACGGAACGTCAGGAAGTAGGTTCCGCCGGGGATCTCGAAGTGCGGCGGCCGGCGGACGCGATGCGTGGGTGCCGGCGTCTCGGGCGAGTCCCCGCGAGCGGACGCCGGGCGGGGCTGGAAAGCCCCGCCCCCTCTTGTCGGAGATGGCGCGGGGCGGAACGCCCGCAACCCCAGTTGATTCCGCGATCGGGCACCCCTCGCCACCACCATCACACACACAAACCTCGCCGCTCTCCTTTCCCACTCCACCCCCGCCAACTCCCGCAGCACACGCTCGTTGTTCCGCCGGTCACGCTCGTCGCGCCCCATCCCGCCCGCGGCCCCGTCGGTCCGCCCATCGTTGAAGTAATGGCTCGAGATCACCCCCGGCGCCCCGTCCAGCGCGTCGATCTCCAGCCCGGAATCGTCGGCCACGCACACCCGCCCGGTCTGCTCGGCGTACGCCAGCGCCTTGATGGCCGCGTTGTGCTCGAATGTCTCGCCGATCTCCTCCGGCTCCTCGAACGGCCCGAGCCCGCGGGCCTCCAGGTCCCTCAGGCCGACAATCCCGAAACCGGCCGACGCCGCCGCCGATCCCAGGATCGCCCGCATCTCCTCCACCTTGTGCGGATTGCCGGTGGCGATCACAATCTCACGAGGCTCCTGATCCACGCCAACCTCCACGCCCGTCTCGCCGAGCCAACCAACCAACCCCATCCACACAGCCACCGCCTCCGCCGATCACGTCCGCCCGACAATACCCGCGCCCGTCGACCAGCATCGCACTCTCCCCCGCCAATCACGAGCAACATGAGCACGCCACGCCCCAACGACCAACGCCCCGTTTCCCCACCCGACCGCGCCGCCATCGCCCGGCGCGCCGCCGACGCCCTCGAAGCCGGCGCCGCGCGCCTGGCCTCGACCCACGCCCTCGTCGGCTTCGACGGTTTCATTGACGACATCCACGACGCGGTCCGAACCCGGCGCTCCATGGCGGTAGACGACTACGACCGCATCGCGACCATCACCGAGTTCGCCGACCGCTGCCGCGCCGCCGCCGGGCGTTCGACCAACATCGAACTCGTCCGCCGCGAGTCCCGTCCCGGCGGCAACGGCCCGCTTCTGGCCACCGGCATCGCCGCGCTCGGGCCTCCCACCACCTTCGTCGGCTGCGTCGGCTCCCCGGACGACCCGCACACCCTCCACCCGATCTACGACCCGCTGGCCGCGTGCTGCCGACGCGTCGTGCCCATCGCTCCGCCCGGGCACACCGACGCGCTCGAGTTCGGCGACGGCAAGATCATGCTCAACCAGACCGCCCAGGTGCAAGCCGCCACATGGGACGCGATCTCCGCCGGCGTCGGCGCTGAGTCGCTCCGCGCGACGGTTGCCGACGCAACGCTCATCGGCATCGTCAACTGGTCCCTCTGCGGCGGGGTCGAGTCGATCTGGTCGGCCCTCATCGACGACGTGCTCCCGACGCTCCCCCCACCGCCGTCCGGCGGCCGCCGACGGCTTTTCATCGACCTCTCCGATCCCGCCAAGCGCAGCGACGCCGACCTCAAGCGCGCGCTCGCCCTGCTGGCCCGGATGAACCGGATCGTGCCGGTCACGCTCGGCCTGAACCTCGCCGAGGGCGAGCGCGTCGCGCGCGTGCTGGGCGTCTCCACGAGCACGGTCCCCGAACTGGCCCTGTCGATCCGCGGCGCAGCCTCGCTGGACACCGTCGTCGTCCACCCGCGCGAGGGCGCGGCCGCGGCGTCGGTCGATCACCAAGGCAATCCGATGCCGCCCGTCTGGTTCGACGGCCCCGTCGCCCGCACCCCCCGGCTCTCCACCGGCGCGGGCGACGCGTTCAACGCCGGCTTCGGCGTCGCCCAGACGCTCGACCTGCCGATCGACCAGTGCCTCGCGATCGGCGTCGCGGCCTCCGGCGCGTATGTCCGAGACGCGGCCAACCCGGACCTGCCCCGCCTGCTCGCGTTCCTCCGCGCCCTTCCCGGGCCGGAGCCGTTTTGAGCGAGCCGCGCGACCGGGCCCGTCCGCGGGACGAGCAAGTGCCGCGCACGCCCCACCCCCGCCTCGACGCGCCCGGCGTCCCCCCGCCGCTCGCCTAAAGTCACGCGATGGCATGGGAGATCGGAGATCTGCTCGGCTCGCTCGGCGCACTGGACCGCCGGCGCGTCGTCGCGCCCGACGCGCTCCCGGCGTCGCCCGACGCCTCGCTCCAGGTCGTCACCAGCCCCACCACCGCCAAGCCGCTCGCCGGCGTCCGCCTCGATTCGACCGAGGCGCTCCACGCCGCCATCGGCGCGGCCCACGAGGGCTTCCTCGCGTGGCGGCGCGTGCCCGCCCCGGTCCGCGGGCAGGTCGTCCGGGCCATCGGCGACGAGTTCCGGCGCCACAAGGCCGCCCTCGGACGCATCATCTCGCTCGAGGTCGGCAAGATCACGGCCGAGGGCCAGGGCGAGGTCCAGGAGGTCGTCGACATCGCCGACTTCGCCGTCGGCCTGTCCCGCCAGCTCTACGGCATGACGATGCCCAGCGAGCGCCCGGACCACCGCATCATCGAGCAGTGGCTCCCGCTCGGGCCGATCGGCGTCATCACCGCCTTCAACTTCCCCTGCGCGGTGTGGGGCTGGAACGCGATGCTGGCCGCGGTCTGCGGCGACAGCGTCCTGTGGAAGCCCAGCCTGGCCGCCCCGCTCACCGCCATCGCGTGCAGCGCCATCGCCGAGCGCGTCGCGGCCTCGATGGGCCACCCCGGCGTGTTCCACCTGGTCATTGGATCCGATGAGCAGGTTGGCGAGCCGCTGATCGCCGACCGGCGTCTGCCGCTGATCTCCGCGACCGGCTCGTGCCGCATGGGGCGGCGTGTGGGGCAGGTCGTCGCCGGGCGGCTCGGGCGGTGCCTGCTGGAACTCGGCGGCAACAACGCGGCCATCGTCGAGCCCGATGCCGACCTGGGCATCGCCATCCCGAGCATCGTGTTCGGCGCGGTCGGCACGGCCGGGCAACGCTGCACGACGACGCGCCGCCTGATCGTGCACCGCTCCATCGCCGATGATGTCGTGAGCCGATTGGTTCGCGCGTACGAGACGATCAAGGTCGGCGATCCGCTGGCCCCCGGCGTGCTCGTCGGGCCGCTCGTCAACCAGCGCGCGGTCGACGGGTATCTGGCCGCGATTGCCGCGGCGAAGCAGCAGGGCGCGACGATCGCCACCGGCGGAACGCGCATCAGCCCGGAGCACACCCAGCCCGCCGGGCTCAAGGGCCACTTCGTCCGCCCGGCCATCGTCCGGGCCCCGGCCTCCAACGACCTGCCGATCGCGCGCGACGAGACGTTCGCGCCGATCCTCTATGTGTTCACGTACGACTCGCTCGACGAGGCGATCGCGATGAACAACGCCGTCGACCAGGGCCTGTCGAGCGCCTTGTTCACCGCCTCCAGCCGTTCGGCCGAGCGCTTCCTGCACCCTTCCGGCGCGGGCTCGGACTGCGGCCTGGCCTACGTCAACCTCGGCACCAGCGGCGCCGAGATCGGCGGGGCCTTCGGCGGCGAGAAGGACACCGGGGGCGGGCGCGAGTCCGGCTCCGACTCGTGGAAGGCCTACATGCGCCGCCAGACCTGCTCGATCGGCTTCGCCGACACCGTCACCCTCGCACAGGGGATCCGCTTTGAGTAGCCCCACGCCCCAACCGACCAAGCAAGCCGGTACGCCGGCGGCCTCGAAGCCCGCGCCCGACGCCGACGCGCCGGCCGCGACGGTACACGACGCGCTCGCGCAGGCGACCATCGCCCCGATCGAGTCGGGCATGATCGTCGGGCTGGGCACGGGGCGGACGGCCAAACGCGTCATCCGCGCGTTGGCCGAGCGCATCAACGCCAAGGCCCTCGAGGTGACGCTGGTCTCGACCAGCGAGAGTTCGGCCCGGTACGCCGCCGAACTGGGCCTGGCCGTCGGGGACTTCTCCGGGATGGAGCGTGTGCACTACCTGTTCGACGGGGCCGACGAGGTCGATCCCGACTGCGCCGTGCTCAAGGGCGCGGGCGGGGCGGTGACGCGCGAGCGGATGGTCGCCTGGGCCTCCGATCGCACGGTGTACATGGTCGATCAGTCCAAAC
This sequence comes from Phycisphaerales bacterium, assembly GCA_041401985.1. Taxonomy (GTDB): domain Bacteria; phylum Planctomycetota; class Phycisphaerae; order Phycisphaerales; family UBA1924; genus JACKHA01. Next base: position 96,709 of record JAWKTE010000003.1, on the reverse strand, counting down.
TCGTCGACCGCCTCGGCCAGAACCACTCGCTCGCGGTGGCGATCATGTTCTTCGGATACACCTCCATCCGGGCCCGCCTCCGCGAGATGGGCCTCTCGGGCGTGTGCCGTCGCGACATCGACGGCAAGCCCTTCATCACCGACAACGGCAACGTCATCATCGATGTCACCCTCGACGAGGAACGCGACCTCGAGGAACTCGCACGCAACCTCAACGACATTCCGGGCGTGATCGACCACGGGCTGTTCCTCCACGAGGCCGACGAGATCCTCGTCGACCGCGATGGCGAGATCGAACGCATCACGCGCTGAGTCTGGGCGATTTTTCTCAACTGGGGTCGCGGGCCTCCGGCCCGCGCTCCCGCCTCGCGTCCCCCACCAATCCGCACGCGCGATCAAGACACGCCGCCGGTCCCGGGCCATACTCCGCCCATGACCACCGCTGGCCCGCCCGACCCGCCGACCCGCCCCGACACCCGCCACGCGTACTACGACCGCATGGTCCGCGTGCTGCGCCACATCCAGACCCACCTCGACGGGGCGCTGGCCCCGCACGACCTGGCCCATCTGGCCCACTTCTCGCCCTTCCACTTCCACCGGGTGTTCCGGGCCATGGTGGGCGAGTCGGTCGGCGGGCACGTGAGGCGCCTGCGCCTGGAGCGGGCCGCGGGCGACCTGCGGCACACCAGCGATGATGTGCTGGCGATCGCCCTGCGGGCCGGGTACGAGGCCCACGAGTCGTTCACCCGCGCGTTCAAGGCCCACTTCGCGCTCACGCCGCGCGAGTGGCGCGCGGCCGAGGCCGACCCCGACATCCCCGCCGCCCCCAGCGGCATCCACTACGGGCCCGACGTCGCGGTCGGGCTGTTCCGCCCCATCCGAGAGGAGTACGCCATGATGGACGCATCGATCAAGGCCATGCCCGCCCTGCGACTGGCCGCCCTGGCCCACACCGGCCCGTACATGCAGATCGGCAAGACGTTCGAGCGTCTGGGAATGACCGCCGCGCCCGCCGGGCTGTTCGGCCCCGGCACGCTGATGCTGGGCGTGTACCACGACGACCCGCAGGAGACCCCGCCCGAGAAGTGCCGCGCCCACGCGGGCGTGACCATCGCCGACGGTCGCCCGCTGCCCGCCGGATTCGAGGAGGTCCGCGTCGCGGCCGGCGAGTACGCCGTGGGCGCGCACCGCGGGCACTACCGCGGCCTGGAGCGGGCCTACCTGTGGCTCATGGGCCAGTGGATCCCGTCGCAGCGGCGCGAGATCGGCGACGGCCCGGCGTACGAGATCTATCGCAACACGCCGCGGGACACGCGGGAGGAGGATCTCATTACGGAGATTCGTGTGCCGTTGGGGATGAGGCTGCGGTCGGCGTGATCGAGGTTCATTGAGTCGCGCGGTTCGCCGCCGATCGACGCCGCTCGAACGCACGACCGCGAAGCGATGATCGCCACAATCGCAGCCGGGGCAATGACCAAGCGACGATCTGCAGGTCGTAACCCGCGACCGAACACCCGTCGGCGGCGTGAGCGCGCGACCGGCACTAGCCGTCCCAGAACGCGGGTCCGTGTCCGGGTGGCGACCCGCGGCCGCATCATGAACGCTTCCGATGCCGCCTCGTCGGCGGCCCGCCGGGCCGCGGAAGACGAGTCGATCTCCCGGCGACCATCGAGCGCGATTCGGATCGCAGCCTCGCGGCGATCTCGACGCTCGCCGCCGGGTCGAGCGCCCCGCCCGGCGAGCGAGTTCGATGCACCGCAGGATCCGCGGTCGCGAGTGCGTTGTCGCCCTCCGCTCCACACCAGCGACAGCAGAGACGATGTCGATGCTCTCCCAGGCCCGCGAGCACGATCAGGCCCGACAATCCCGCGACGGCGTCATCGGCACGACGCGCGGAAGCGCGTCCAGGTCGTAGAACCGGATGCCCCGGTAGCCGATGGCGTGCGAAGATGCTGCTGATCGCCGTTCTGTCGGACCCGTCTTCTTCGGGCGGGCCTGTAGCCTCGATCGCCATCACTGGTACGCCTCGCGCCCCGAAGGGGCGTCGGGGTTGAGTTCGATGGCCGCGGCGATAAGGTCGCGGGCTGCGCAGGTCGCCATCGCTCGCGGTCGGCCCCGCCGGCGAGCCAGCGGTGGGCGTGGCGTGCCGAGGTTGGCCAGGTAGCGGTCTCGCTCACGCGGCATCGGCGGCCCCGTCGCCGCCGCGCCATGTCGAGCCGCTCGCGTTTTCGCCATCCAGGCGATGGCCTCGTCGTGGCGAGGTGCACGCGACGCCGGCGTCGTCGTACGCGAGGTCATCGGCAGCCTCGATGGCCGCGCCCGCAGCGCATTCGTAGTACGGTCGGTCGGCTCGAACGCCCGGTGAGGATGTCCACCAGCCCCGGCAGCCCGCGAGCCTGGCCCGCAGCGTGTCGCTGTCCCACAGACAGGCCATCGCCGTGCCGGGAACAGGACAACGCCCAGCAGAAGAGCGGCGATGCGGGCGGCCGCACGAGACGATTGTGGCCCCACATGCGACGGGTATACGCGGCGAGGGCGCGCGGGTGCGCGGCCTCGGGCAGACCCATCGCCAAGGGTTCCCGGCCCGTCGCGTCGGCATGCGTCCTTGCGACGACCGGGGGCGTCCGGTGCACGGCCCGCCAGTGGCGGTGCCGGGCCGCGTCGCCGTGATCGATCTTGGCCGCCCCGACCACTCGTCGGAGACTGACTCGTGGATTGGGCAGGGCGGCCGGGCCCAGGGGCTTGATCTGGGTTGTCACGCGCCCCAAGACCCTCGCATCCCACATCCGCATCCAGCGGGAACAAGGCGGTCCCGACGCGCGTTCGGACCTGTCCGCTTGTCGCCCGGTTGTACCCCCAATCCCCCGAGGTGCCCATGCCCCGCTCGCTCGCCAGCACGACCACCCGTTCCGCCCTCTCGACCGCCGGCCTCGCACTCGCCCTCGCGGCCGCCGGCTGCGCCAAGCCCGACGCCGGCACCACCGCCGACGGCACGCCCATCAGCGCAGCCTCCGCCGATTCCAATGGCCCCGGCCTGGCGGTCGGCGAGCGCGTCGGCAACGCCAACCTCCTGGACGCGTCCGGCGGCACCGTCGCCCTCGCCTCGCTGTATCGCGACCGCCCCGTCGTCGTCACCTTCTACCGCGGCGGGTGGTGCCCATACTGCAACCGGGCCCTGACCGAGTGGGAAGGCCGCGTCGCCGAACTCCAGGCCATGGGCGTCGACTTCGTCGCCATCACGCCGGAGCGTCCGGACGAGACGCTGGTGACCGCCGAGAAGAACGGCACAGACTTCCGCATCCTCTCCGACGCAAACTTCGAGGCCGCCGACGCGTTCCGCGTCCGCTTCACGCTCGACCAGGACACGCAGACGCGGTACAAGGGCTTCGGCGTCGATCTGGCCGAGCACAACGCCGCGGGTTTGTGGGACCTGCCCGCCCCCGGCACGTTCCTGATCGACCGCAACGGCGTGGTCCGCTACGCCTGGGCCGACTGGGACTACCGCCAGCGGGCCGAGCCGGACGAGGTCATCGCGGCGGCACGGGCGTTGCCGTGAACGGTACTGAGTGCTGAGTGCTGAGTGCTGAGTGAAGCGGAACGCTCGAAGCAGGAACCCGCACCGAAGAACCCCGGTGGGTGCTCCCATTCAGGCGAGTGCCGAGTGCCCAATGCCTAGTGCCTCGCCTCTCTTCTCTCTCTTCTCTCCGTCTCTCGCCCAGACCCTATCCCCGCGCATGCGGGTACACCTCGATCCCCGATCCCACCGCCCACGCCACCGACACCGGCTCGGCGTCCTTCAGAATCGCCCATTTCTCGCCGTACACCTTCGCGAAGTCCACGCCGACGTTGAACGACCGGACACCCCGCGTCTCCCAGTGCGGGTGGCGGACCTCGTACACAAGCAGCCGCCCGCGCCGGTCCTTGCCGAACCCCCACTGGTGCTCCTTGAACCAGTGCTCGGGCGAACCCTCCGGCGGGATCGCGGCCTTCGCATCCGCCTCGGCCTCGATCGTGTGCTCGGATCCGCCCAGCGAGAACCAGTGGCGCATCCGAACGGTGCCGCCCGCCTCCACGCTCGACCGCATCGGGCACGCCACGTACGGCTCGTTGTAGAGCCGCCGCGCGGTCGCCGCGATGAGCCACTTGGGCACGAGTTCGCGGATGAACGACACGCCGCGGCGTTCTGGGTGGCGGTCGCTCGCCGGCTGGCGGACGTAGTACCGCAGGTTGACCTCGGGGAACGAGATCAGCCCCGGCCAGCGAACGCCGCGCACGCGCGTGTCGAGGAAGTCGAACGCCACCAGGCTGACCGCGGCCCGCCCCTCGAACCTGTCCAGTTCCAGCCCCGCCGGCAGGTGGGGCCGCAGCGCGTCGTCGTCCACCGCATAACTCACCAGCAGCAGATTGCTCCATCTGGCCGTCAGGAACGGGCGGCGTGGGCGACGCTCGGCGGGCATGGGGCAAGAATAGTCGGACCGACCAGGTTCCGGACCGCTCGATACCCTGCCCGGTGGGGTCGATGAGACGCGGCGGCGCGCGGTGCCGCGGAATCAACCGCACGCAACAGGGGTTCGCACGCCATGAGCATGAACAAGGCCACGCGCGGCAACTTCATCTTCGGGCTGGTGCTGATCGTGGCCTTCGGCGCGATGCTGTGGTATCGCGGGCGGGACGTTGGCCCGCACACGCCGCTGGCCGCGTTCGCCGAGGGGCTGACGCTCCAGCAGGCCACCGCCCGGTCGGGCGAGTCGGGGCGCCCCGTGCTGGTGTTCGCGACCGCGTCGTGGTGCGGCCCGTGCCAGAGTTTCAAAGCAAGCACGCTGTCGCGGGATGATGTGGCCGAGGCGATCCTGGCGAACTTCGAGCCGGTCTACCTCGACACGGACCGCAACGGGACCGAGGCCCAGTCGCTCCGCATCAGCGGGATCCCGACGGTCATCATCATGCGCGACGGCGAGCAGGTCGATCGCGTGTCGGGCGCCCTGCCGACGCGCGACTTCCTCGAGTTCCTGCGCCCGCACATGGACTGACAGGTCCGTCGTCCGCAACGACGCCAGGATCGGCGTCCGCATCGCCACCCGTGTGGCCATCCGCGTGCGTGGCGTCCGCCTCAGGCGATCGCACGACGCCGACGCGTGGCAAGCGCACCAAGCCCTGCCAGCGCCATCGCGCCCGGACCGGGAAGCGGCACAAGCACGGCCGGCGCCGTCCCGCCGCCGATCCACCCGGACGAGCCCTGGCCCGCCGACGGGTTCGAGATGCCCTGGACGTGGACGGCCGAGTGCCAGCCGGTCTGACCGACGGGGCCGTCGGTGGTGACGAAGTCGAACGACGCCGCCGAGAGCGTGCCGCTGGAGATGGTCAGGTCGAACTCGGCGGTCTGGCCGCCGACGAGGCCGCTGCCGAACTGGAAGAGCACGTCGAAGAATCGGTCCGGGCCGGCCTTGTAGGTGTTTGCGCTGCCGAGGAACGCGCTGGCGGACTCGCCGCCCACGTTCACGGCCGAGAGGTTCGCGGGGTTGAGCGTGGGATCGAGGTTGAACGCCCATCCGGCGGGGTTGCCCGCGCCGCCGGCGGCCTTGGCCATGAACTCGGCCTGGCCCTGGAGAAGGCACTCGAGGTAGAGGCCAACGACGCCGCCGCCCTTGTCGGTGAAGGTCGCGCGGGCCCACGGCGCGGGGCCGGAGGGCGAGGCCGCCCCGGAGTACTCGGTGTCCATCTCGATGATGAGCTGCCCCGCCGCAGCCGGAAGGGCGGCAAGACCCGCGGCGAGAGCCGCGGCCGAAACCAGCGCGCAACGCATGTTCACCCTCTCTTTTCTTCCACTCCCTTGAACGGGGGAACTGTACCACGCAAGTGATGGTCCTTCAAGCGTCTAGACCCCTGCATCCGAACAAATCGCGGTTCTCAGACGCGTGGCCCGGCCCGGCGGCCAGCCGGCGGGCGTCCCTTCGACCCGATCGCCGGTCCGCACGTCCGAGAACCGACCCGCGCCACAACGCGATAGGATCGATCCGCATGGCGACGCCTGGATCCGGAGTCGATGGTCCGTCGGATTCCCCGACGCTCGGGCACATCCGGGAGGCCGCGGCTCGTCTGGCCGGCGTCGCGGTCCGCACGCCCATCGTCACGAACGCCGCGCTCGACGCGCTCGTCGGCGCATCGGTACTCGTCAAGCCCGAGTGCCTCCAACGCGTCGGGGCCTTCAAGTTCCGCGGGGCGTACAACGCGCTGGCCCGTCTGCGCGAGTCGGGCGAAACCCGCGGCGTGCTGGCGTACTCCTCCGGCAACCACGCCCAGGCGATCGCCCTGGCCGCGTCGATGCTCGCGATCCAGGCGGTGATCGTGATGCCGTCGGACGCGCCGCGAACGAAACTAGCTCGCACGCGCGAGTATCTGCAAGCCGCGCCGCCCGGGTCCGAGGTCGTCGTGTACGACCGGAGCGTCGAATCGCGCGAGGCCTTGGGCGCCCGCCTTGCCGACGAGCGCGGCCTGACCATCATCCCGCCATACGACCATCCCGACGTGATCGCCGGCCAGGGCACCGCCGCGCTGGAACTGATCGACGACGCCGGCCCGCTCGACGCGCTGTTCGTGTGTGTCGGCGGGGGCGGGCTGATCTCCGGCTGCGCCGTCGCCGCGGCCTCGCTCAGCCCGGGCTGCCGCGTGATCGGCGTGGAGCCGGAGGCGGGCGACGACGCGACCCGCTCGTTCCGCTCGGGTGTGCTGCAGACGATTGAGAACCCGCGGACCATCTGCGACGGCGCACGGACGCCGTATCTGGGGCGATACACGTTCCCGCTCATCCGCCGGTACGTCGCGGACATGATCACGGTGTCGGACGCGCAGGTGGCCGCGGCCATGGCCTGGGGGATCGACCGACTCAAACTGCTCCTCGAGCCGACCGGCGCGCTCGGGCTGGCGGGGCTGTTCGAGACGGCCCGGACCAACCCCGCCTCCATCGCGGGCAAGCGGGTCGGCGTGGTTCTCTCGGGCGGAAACGTCGATCTCGACGCGCTGCCGGACCTGCTGGCGATGGCCGCGCCGGACCCGCAATCGTGAGATCGCCACGGATTGTGCCATCGGGCGTGGCTCTGCAGGCCTGATGCCAAGCCGCCGTGTGCTCCGGCATCGCGCCGGTCGTTCGCACCGGCCGCTCCGAGCCGCGGCTGGTGGCACGGCCCTCGCCAGTCCAGCGATCCCGCGATCGCGGCTCGGTTCGTGCCCTCCGGCACAAACTGCCGATACCCGAGTCAGCCAGAAGCCGCCGCCATCAAGACTCGGAGCCTCGCCATGCCCCGCGCCGCCACGCCCAAACGCAAGCCCGCCAGAAAGGCGTCCAGCCCCGCCGAGCCGGGTCCGCTCCGGCGCTGGCTTGCCGGTCTCGATCCGGTCGCCGCCAGGCGCCTCGGCGGGGCCGCGCTGTTCGTGTTCGTGTCCGTCGGCATCGCCATCGGCCTCGTGCTCGTCGCGGCCCGCGTCGAGTCCCGCGCCACCGAGACGCTCCGCACCGTCGAGGCCCGCTTCGAGTTCGCCTGGCCCGGCCCCAGCCCCGACCGCACCTGGCTCCCGGAAGAATTCCGGGCCGACCTGCGCCACCTCGCCGCCCTGCACCTGGGCGAGCGCGACCCGCTCAGCCAAGAGCCGCTGGCCCGACTCGGCGAGTCGCTGGCCGCTTCCGGCTGGTTCGATGGGCAGCCCACCATCCGACGCGAGCCCGGCAGCACCATCCGCATCGACGGCGTGTGGCGCGTGCCCGTCGCCTCCGTCCGCGTGATGGGCAACGATCTGCCCGTCTCGCGCCAGGGTCGCATCATGCCAATTCCGTACGAGGTCGGGCAGTCGGGCCAGCCCGTCGTGTTCGGCATGCAGGGCCTGCCGCCGCTGCGTGCCGACGGCAGCCTCGACTACGCCGCCCGCTGGGACGCCCGCGACCTCGACGCCGGCCTCGAACTGCTCGACGCCCTCCGCACCCAGCCATACTTCGATCGCATCACCGGCGTCGACGTCGGCGACTTCGCCTCGCGCGGCATGCTCGTGCTCGTGGTCAACACCGGGGCCCGCATCGTCTGGGGCGGGCGGGCCGGCGTGTTCAACCCCGGCGAGATCCCGACGCCCATGAAACTCCAGCGCCTCGACCGGCTGTTCGTCCACGAAGCAGAGGGTCGACTGAATCAGCCGTCGATCGTCTTCGAACTCTACCATGAGGGCGGCACGATGATCCCGATGTCGCCGCCCCAAGGCCAGGAATGAACGAGCAGACGCCGAGCACGAACGGGCCGCACGCGCCGCCCCCGTCCGATCTCGGGCCGCCCGCTCCGGACGCTCGACCCGATCCTCAACCGCAACGACCCGCCGCGGACGCCGAATCGACGGCTGTGAGCACGCTCGTCGAACAACAACCCAGTACCACCGCCGACGACCCCCAGCCCGCCGGTGCCGCCCAGCCCGACCTCGACCTCTTCGGCAACGCTCCGCACGGCCGCCCCGACTGGTCCCATCGTCGCGGCGAGCCCCGCATGTTCGCCCTGGCCTGGACCGTCTTCCTCACGCTGCTCGCCACCCTGATCCTCATGCGCTCGGCCGTCGGCGGACGCCTCGACATGGACGTCTACCGCCACGTGCTCCGCCAGGGCCTCATGGCCATCATCACCGCCATCGTCGTCGCCTGGCCGCTGGTCCGCCTCAGCCAGGTGCGGCCGCGCGGCGGGGGCGTGCTCTCGGCGTTCAAGGACCTGCTCATCGTCGTCGTCCCGCTCCAGGCCGTCCTCTGGCCCCAGGTCCTGCTGGCCCACTGGCCGATCGAGGTCGTGGCGGCCCTGAGCGCGACGATGGCCGCCTGGGCGCTGCTCGTTGGCGCCGTCATCGCGCTCGCGCTCGGCACCCGCTCGTTCGATCCCGACAACCTGCCCGAATCCGACGCCATCGAGCCGCCCCGCGCCGGGGGGCGCACCCTCGCCATGACGCTCATCCTCGCCTGGGTGCTGCTCAGCGGGATCGGGGCGCTCGTGCTCGACGGCGCCCGCCCCGCCGAGCGCGGACTGGGCCAGCACCCCGCGTGGTGGATGATGCTCTCGCCCCACGCCGGCGTGAACGAGATCACACGCTCGCGCGTCGAGTTCGGACCCGCCGCCCACGTCTCGCCCCAGCACGGCGCGGCGGTGCTGGCCATCGGCGCCCTGGCCCTGCTCGCGTGGCTCGGAGCGCTCGGACGCGAGGCGCTCTCGCCCCGACGCCCACCGCCCCCAGGGTTCCTCCCCGAGCCGGTGGCCCCGCACGCCCAGGCGCGCTAACTTTCTGCCAAGAACGCCCGCCGGCACGGCCCCAAGGCCAGGTCCGGCGGGTTTGTGTTGATGGCCACGAACGATCACGAACCGCCGGCAGGCCTCGGCACCCAACCACACGGTCGACCCGCGGCCCACCTCGGGCCCGCTCGCTGGGAATCGCAAGGAACGGCACATGCTCACCAGATCCGAATACGACAGGCTCAAGCAGCGCCTCGAGGGCCTGCTGACCAACCGTGCCGCCATCTCCGAGCGCATCGCCGAGGCCCGCGAACTCGGCGATCTCAAGGAGAACGCCGAGTACCACGCCGCACGCGAGCAGCAGGGACTCGAAGAGGCCGAGATCCGCCGCCTCACCGACATGCTCGCCACCACCCAGGTCATCGAGGAGGGCTCGCAGCCCAAGACCGACATGGTCTTCCTCGGCTGCACCGTCAAGATCCGCGACCTCAAGAACGACGACGAGGAGATGGTCCGACTCGTCGGCGAGGCCAGCGGCCTCGAGATCGACGAGTACACCGAGGTCACCCTCTCCAGCCCCATGGGCGAGGCCCTGCTCAAGGCCCGCATCGGCGAGACCATCTCCGTCCGCGCCCCACGCGGCGTCAAGCAGTTCCTCATCGTCGAGATTGTGTGAGAGTGACGCAGTGACGGAGTGACGCAGTGACGAAGACTTCGTCACTTGGTCACTTGGTCACTTCGTCACTCCGTCACTCCGTCACTCTTTCAGTCGATGAACGTCGTCACCCGCGCGTCGCGACGGCTCGAGCCGCCCGCCTGCACATCAGAGAACGGACGCAGCAGCGTGTTGTCGTTCTGCCCGGGGTTCTGCTCCATCGACAGGAACCCGTTGTCGTCGTTCTCGTTCACGAAGATGTTGTCGGCCAGCCCCGTCCCGCTCGCGCCGGGGAACGTCCTGGTCATCTGCGGCGACGGGTCGGGCCTCGTGAAGAAGTCCACCCGCCCGTCCGTCCACGCCACGTTGCCGCGCCACCGGTTCGAGAGCCCGAAGATCCGCAGCGTGTTCGAGTTCGTCCCAGTCGCGCCCGCCCGCAGCGACCAGTTGCCCGCCACGCCCATGTACTCCGGCCCGCGATCGGCCACGAGCGGACGCGCCTTGTCGCTCGTCGCGCGCCACTGCCCCTGACGCGGGCCAAAGGGGATGATCGACGCGTACGACGTCCCGCCGACCACGTCGCCCCCGGCCCCCAGGCGGCGACCGCCCGTGCCCGTGCCCGTGCCCGACTCGAAGGGCACCCCCGCGAACCCCGGATCGAACACCGCGCGCGACGGATCGACCGCCTTCTCCGGCGTCTCGAACTGGTACGCCTCGTCCTGGCCGATGTTGGCGTTCACCTCGGCCGGGTTCACCAGCGCCTCGGTCGGCACGACGCCGTTCCAGATCATCACCGACCAGATGTTGCCCGAGTTGTCCTTCTGGTACGACTCGCTCGTGGCCACCGTGGTGCTGTCGCGGTCCAGCGCGCTGGGCAGCGGGTAGTCCCCGTCGTTATTGCCCGCCCACACCTCGAGGCCCTGCACGATGTTCCGCAGCTGCGTCGTGTCCTTGGCACGCTGGGCCCGCTCGCGCACCGCGCCCAGCGCGGGCAGCAGGATCCCGATCAACAGCGCGATGATCAGCACCACCACCAGCAACTCGACCAGCGAGAAACCCGTGCGGGGGCGCGGCGTCGGACGCCCGGCCTGCGACTTGCTCATCGACAACTCCTCAATCCATCGAACGCCGACGCGGAAGACCCCGCCTTGCCAATGCTAGCCCCGCGCCCTCTCCAACCATCGCCAAACCGATCCAGCCACGAACGCCCGCGTCCCAACGCGAGCCGGGGCCTCCCGCCCCCGATCCCCTAAAGCGAGCCGGGGCGTCCCCGCCCCGGTCCCCCAAAGCGAGCCGGGGCGTCCCCGCCCCGATCCCTCAACGCAGGCCGGGGCGTCCCCGCCCCGGTCCCCCAAGCGAGCCGGGGCGTCCCCGCCCCGATCCCTCAAGCGAGCCGGGCGTCCCCGCCCCGGTCCCTAAACGCATGGTGGGGCGTCCCCGCCCCGGTCCCGAATCCGTCCGTGCGTCCGCTGCGTCCGAAGACGAGGACGGAGAGGCCGGGGCGGGGACGCCCCGGCTCGCGCGTCAACGAATACTGGACCGGGGCGGGGACGCCCCGGCTCGCGCGTCCACAGACGTTTGAAGAAGCAGGCGGGCAATGATCGATCCGCACCCCAGCCGCCCGGGTTGCCATCCGACCCCAACATCGGCACGCCCGCAAAAAAAGGCGGCCGTTCCCACCGGCGCCCGGGAGAGGGCTCCGGGCGCGCGGCGGGGAACGGCCTGAGACCGACACGCGATCCCCAACCCCCGCGCGTGCTGGATCCTCCTTTGGAGCCAGTCACGCCCCGGAAATCGGGGCCGGCGTCGTGCGCCGGCGGACTCGTGCCGGCGTCCTGCACGCGGGCGGTCGTTGCGGGCAACCGCCCACGTGCGACCATCCACATGCTGTCCAACGCGTCGCCGAACCGACGTGCCCCCACGCGACCCGGCATCAGGTGCGGGGCATCGCCCCGCGAATCGGGCCCGCCGCCAAGCGGGCGGCGGACCCGTGTGTGGTCAGGCTCGGGCGCTGTCGGCCTCCCGGCCGCGCGTCGCCCGAATCAGCCGATCGTCAATCCCAGAACGGATCGATGGTCCAGGTGCGGGACGAGCCGCTGCCCGAGACCATGACGCCCGTCGAGGCCGACGTCTGCCCGCCGCCCTGGTAGGAGCGGAGGAAGGCGTTGCGACGGTTCTCGGCCGCGCCGCCGAGCGTGCGCTGCTGCGCGTCGGTCGGCGAGCACATGCGGGTCGAGTCGTTCTCGTTCATGAAGATGTTGTCGGGACGGTTGCGGTACTGGGCCGTGGCGATGCCGGGGAACGTGAAGATCAGTTCCTGCGGGTCGGCCTCGGCGACGAACTTGGAGGAGTTGTCGTTGAGGACCAGGTTGCCCTCCCACGTGGTGCGACCGCCGTGGATGAGCAGGGTGTTGGAAGCGGTGCCCAGCGGGGTCTCGTAGGTGCCGGGGTTGCTGGTGTCCTGCTTGAGGACCCAGACGCCCTGCTCGTTGCCGCCGTTGAGTTCGTACGACGGGCCGCGGTTGGCCAGGATGGCCTGGTTGCCGGCGAAGTTGTTGGACCACTGCTGCTTGCGGAGGGCAAACGGCGGGACGTGGGCGTAGGAGAACGAGCCGGGCTGGCCGTTGCCGTTGTAGTCAACGTCCTCGGGGGTGGCGCGGAAGGCCGGGTCCCAGAGGGCCAGGCTCTTCTCGTTGCCGGTCGCGGAGGCGGCGGTGGGCTCATCGAACTCGTAGTCGCGGTAGGTCTCGATGGCGCCGGCCTCGGCGGGGGAGACCATCTGCTCAACGGGGTTGAAGCCCTGGAAGATGAGGATGGAGAAGATGTGGCGGGTGGTGTCGAGCGAGGCGCCCTGGGCCGGGTTGGCCATCTGGCCGACCTGGACGGTCTTGCCGGTGGTGTCCAGGAGGCTGGGCAGGGGGTAGCGGTCCTTGTTGTTGCCGGCGTAGGTCACCATGGACTGGTGGATGCCGCGGACCTGGGTCCCGTCCTTCAACTGACGGGCCGCCTGACGCGCCTTGCCGAGCGCGGGCAGGAGGATGCCGATGAGCAGCGCGATGATCGCAATGACCACGAGCAGCTCGATCAGCGTGAACGCACGCTTCTTCATGGGCTGACTCCCTTTGACATGACCCCCAACAAGGGTGGTCTGGATTCGTTCGAACAGGCCGACGCACGCGGTCGGCCGGAGGAGACTGGGGGACCAGAGGCACGAGGCACTCGGCACGAGGCACTCGGCACGAGGCGCCGGCCGCTGGGCAGCCGGGTTGGCACGGTTGCGGGTTGGGTGGGTCGGCTTGGGGTTCCGGACGCCGCCGCGGGGCGGCTTGGAACGGGGCCGACGAGTGCCCGGCGTGGGACGGGGCCGCCCTCATCTGACCAGACCAGATCTGACCAGACCTGATCAGCACTGACCGGACCAGAGGATGGTCTGGAGGTCAGCAGGGGGCCGCTCGTCGCACGCCGCAACGTGCCCGACTCGTCCCGGCGCCTGGGGGGAGGTATGGCGGCTGGCGTCGCTGGGCGATCCCGACGCGGCGTGCGGCGACCCGGACGGGGTCGTCTGCGACGCGAAGGGGCCGCGAAGCGTTGATCTGCGGCATCCGGAGCCCGGATCGTCCGCCCCGACCGAGGGCCGAAGGCCTACGGGGAGCGTCGATGGGGCCGCGAATGGTGCGGATCGACTCGCCAGCCGGGCGAACCTGGTTGTTGCTTGGGCGTATCGCCGATCGGGAAAACCCCGTGGCGCGAAGCCCGAACTCGAACCGGTCCAGCGGGCCGGGGCCAGAATGTGGCGAGTCGGGCGTCCCTCGGTATGAGTCGGCGACGATGGTCGCCAATGAGGGCATGTGCAGATCGGATCGGGCCGACCGGCTCGCAGGAATATGAGACTACCAGATCCGATCCGCATGTCAAGAGGAACGGTTCCGGATGCAGCCAGAATTCTCGCGGGGCCACGCCTGTCGGTTACGCCACAACCCAGCGATGGCGGGCTGGGCGCGGCGCGGGTCGTGAAGCCGAGCCCCGGAGCCAATGGCGGCCCCGCCCCAGCGGCGGTAGCATCGCCCCGTGCCCACGCCCCCCACCGCCGCCGATTCGCCCCCGGAGCCGAGCGGCGTCGCCCGCCAACTCCCGCCGCTGATCGTCCTGAGCGATCTGGCCACCCAACTGATCTGGCCCCGCCTGCTGCGGGTGCCGGCGGCGGCGCTGTGGCCCTCGCGCCTGCTGCTGGGGGTGATCGGGGCCGCCCTGGCCGGGCTGCTGGGCAGCCTGAACACGCTGTGGTCGGATCGCCCGGGGATCGGCTCGGCCCTGGAGCGGGTCGTGGCCGGCGGGCTCGGCTCCGCGGTGACGCGGGGCGTCGCGCTCGACGCAGACGGAGCGGCCCGGGAGGTCGTCCGCGCCCTGGTCACCGGCCCGGCGGATCTGGCCCTTGCGTACCCGGTGAGCCTGCCGCTGCTCGGGCTGGCGATGCTGGGGTCGCTTGTCGCGGTCGGCGGCGGGATCGCCCGGTCCGTCGCGGAGGAGGGGGCCACCGGCACCCGCCCGAGCGCGGCCCGGATGCTGGGCTGGTCGCTGGCCCGATGGCCCTCGGCCTTCGCGGCGGTTGCGGTGCCGCTCGTCGCGCTCGGGCTGGGGGTGGTGCTGCTGCGATCGCTGGGGTGGCTCGGCTTCGCGCTGCCGGGCGTGAACGTTGTGGGCGCGGTGCTGCTGCCGCTCGGCGTCGCGCTGGGGCTGGCGATGGCGGCATTGGCGATCGGGCTTGGGCTTGGCGGGATCATGGTCGTGCCGGCCCGGGCCGCGGAGGACTCGGACGCAGTCGATGCGCTCCAGAGGGCGCTGGCATACGTGGTGGCCAGGCCGCTGCGGCTGGTGGCGTATCTGGCGATCGCGCTGGGCGTGTCGGCGCTCGCGCTGGGCGTGGCCCGCGGGCTGGTGGTGGGGGGGGGGGAACTCACGGTGCAGCAGGCCGGCGCGTGGCTGTCCGAATCACGCGAAGCGGCCCTGACCGGCGTCGCGCCGCCCGCCGACGACGGCACGCCGGGCACCCTGGGCGGCACCGCCCGCATCGCCCACTGGTTCGTGAACCTGTGGGGCGGCGTGCCGGTCGTGCTGGTTTCGGGCTACGCGATCAGCCTGTTCTTCACCGCCGGGACGCGGGTCTATCTGGCGATGCGCGAGGTGTGCGACGGGCAGGACCCCTCCGAGATCCAGGGCGCGGCCCGCGCGGACGCCGGGGCGTGACGATGCCGCGAGATTCGGAGCGCACTGGCGAGGCGTCGCGCCTGTGGCGGCAGTGCGTGGCGCTGGCGGGCGTGCTGGCGGAAGAGGGCGTCGGGACGGTGGAGCTGATCGACGCCGCCGGCGCCTCGCGGTCGATGAGGGCCAGAGCCGCCGACCTCCCCGATGCGCTGTGGTCGAGCCGCGCGGGCTCGACCTTGCGCGTGGAGACGCTGGGTTTGCGTGTGGATCGGGGCGCGGACGGGTTGCGGGTGTCGAGCGACGGTTCCGACGCGGCGACCCGCGTGCGCAACGCCGTTGACGCCGTACCGGGGTGAGCCGGGCTCAGAGCATCGCCAGCACGGCCATCGTCACCGCCGCCCCGACGCACACCACGCTCAGCACCATCACCGTCGTGGTCGTCTTCTGGCTGCGGTCGATGAGTTCGGCCAGTTGCTCGTCGCGCCGGGCAGAGCGGTCCTGCAGGCCGGCCAGCGCGCTGCCCAGTCGCTCGGTGGCGGTGGCCATGCCGGTGGCGGTGCGACGGAACTCGACGAGCGACTCGCCCAGCGACCGATCGGCCTCGACCAGTTGGGTCAGCAGGCCCTGGACCCGCTCGATGGCCGCGACCTGGTCAGCCACACCTTGCTCGAGCCGGTCGTGCCCGCGCCCGATGCCGGCGGCCAGACGCTCGATCGCGTCGCCGACCTTGCGGGTCTCCTCGCGGATCTCGGGGAGTCGCCCGTGGGCCGTGTGCTCGGCGACCTCGAGCATCCGCTCGCCGCGACGGGTCTGCTGGTCGAGTTGCGAGTCGACCTTGCGGACGACGCGGATGACCTCCTCGTAGTTCTCTTTGAGTTGATCGAGCACCTGCTGGCGGCTGCGGAGGCGGCCGCGGGCCTCGCCCGGGAACGCCAGCAGGGCCGAGACGATGTTGCCGTTGTGGCGATGCTCGCCGACGGGGTGCGGGATCGCCGGGGCCTCGTCCGCGTCCTCAAGCGGGATCGCCTCGACAGGCTCGGGCGAAGCCGACGCGACCACGCCGACCGGATCCAGCACATCTCCGGTGACAGGGCCGGTGCCGGGGCGGGGCGCGGGCGTCTGGGCGGCCCGCGGAGCCGCGGCCGGACGCTTCGGCAGCGGGGCCGGCTCGAGGCCCAGGCGGGCGGTGAGTTCGTCGTCGATGTCGTTGACGCTGGCCGCGTTGCGTGTGTGCAGGTCGATGGAGACCGGGCGGCGGGCCGTGTCGGTGGTCATCGTGCTGGCGTTTCGCGTGCGCCCGGAGCCGTTCCACAGGCGTCCCAGCGATTGCAGAAGTCCCATCCGGGGCTCCCTCCGTGTTCTCGCCGCGTGGCTGGCACCCCCGTCCCCGCGTCCGCGCACGGGTCCCTACGAATGGTGCAGCCGCCGACGCGGCCCGGCCGATTCCACCGGCTCTCCCTCAGATCCTGTGTCGGCGATTCCCGCGCGATGCCATGAACGAACGCCCGCTCCCAACGCCAACTTCACCAACCGGTGCCGACGCCCCCCAGTTCGGGCGGGTTACGACCCACACGATCGGGCGGCGCGAGGCCATCGGGCGGGCGATCGGCCTCGGGGCGGCGGCGGCGTGCGCGCCGGTGCTGCTCGCGTGCCAGACCACCACGCGTCCGCGCGCGTCGCACGCCTCGGGTCGGTGGCGTCAGGACGCGCTGCTCCGCCCGCCGACGCCGCCCCGCGAGTTCCGCGCCGTCTGGGTCGCCAGCGTGGCGAACATCGACTGGCCGGCGACGCCGACCGCCGATGCCGCGTCGCTGCGCGAGCAGGCCGGGCGGATCGTGGCGCGCTGCAAGGCGATCGGGCTGAACACGATCATCCTGCAGGTCCGCCCGTCGTGCGACGCGATCTATGAGTCGCGCCTGGAGCCGTGGAGCGAGTTCCTGACCGGGCGTGCCGGGCGCGGGCCGACGCCGGGCTACGACCCGCTCGAGCACTGGATCACGCTGGCGCACAACGCCGGGATGGAACTCCACGCCTGGTTCAACCCATTCCGGGCCCGCCACCACCGGGCCACCGGGCCGGACGACGCCCGCCACGTCGTGAACACCCGCCCCGGGCTGGTGCGGACGTACTCGAACCTGAAGTGGCTCGATCCCGGGGAGCCCGAGTCACGCCAGCACTCGCTCGATGTCATCACCGACGTCATCCGGCGCTACGACATCGACGGCGTGCACCTGGACGACTACTTCTATCCCTATCCCGTCGCGGGACGCCCGTTCCCCGACGACACGCCGTTCGCCCGCTTCGGGGCCGGGCTGTCACGAGGCGACTGGCGCCGCCGGAACATCAACGAGTTCGTGCAGCGCCTCGGGCGCGAGATCAAGGCCATCAAGCCCGGCCTGCCCTTCGGCATCAGCCCGTTCGGCATCTGGCGACCGGGGCACCCGGCGGGCGTGGTGGGCTTTGATGCGTACGAAGAACTCGCGGCCGACGCCCGCCTGTGGCTGCGCGAGGGCTGGCTCGACTACGTCGCCCCGCAACTCTACTGGAAGACCGACGCCCCGCAGCAACCCTACGAGCACCTGCTGCGCTGGTGGCGGGCCCAGAACACGCAGGGGCGGCACGTGTGGCCCGGGCTGTACGCCAGCCGCGTCGCGGACGCCGAGCAGCGCTGGCCGAAGGAAGAGATCCTCCGCCAGATCGAGATCGCCCGATCGGTGGAGCGGGTCGCGCCCGGCGTCGCGCTCTACAGCGCGGCCACACTGATGAGCGACGCGGGTGGGCTGGCAACCGCCCTCCAGCGGAGTCCCTTTGCCGAGGCCGCGCTCCCGCCCCGATACGCATGGCTGCCCGGCGCTCCGGCACCGGCCGCGCCGAGCGTGACGGTGCAGGACGGCGGGGCCCTCTCGTTCTTCAACTGGCAGGCTTACGGCGAGGCCCGCGGCATCCGCGGCTGGGCGGTGTGGACGCGGGCCGAGAGCGGTTCGTGGACGCTGCGCGTCAAGGGCGCGAGCGAACGCTCGCTCGAGGTTCGCTCGCGCGGCGACGGCGCGATCGACGCGGTCGCCGTTGCCGCGATCGGGCCCGGCTCGGTCGTGGGCGAGGCGTGGTCGATGCGACGCCACGACCGCTAGCGAGCCCTTCGCCGTCCGGCCGCCGTTCCGATCGACCGATCACTCCCCGCCCGCTTGGGTCGGTGCTTCGCTCGCCAGCGCGAACTCCACCTCCCGCCCCAGCAGCAGCCCCAGCGGGACGTCCATCGACACGATCGCGCCGGCGTGCTCGATCGCTTCCTCGAGACTCAGCCCGCGATGGCGGACCAGGTACGCCGCCCACACCAGGCTCGCCCGCCAGGCCACCGTGCAGTGCAGCAGCACCGGCCCGTCGTGGCGTGCCAAAGCCGCGGCGAACTCGTCGACCACTCGCGGCTCGTAGGGGTGCTCCGGCGTGCTCAGCGGCAGCCACAAATACTCGATGCCCAGTTCGCCGAGCAGGGCGGCTTCGTCGAACGGAACCTCGTCGCGGTCGTCCATCTCGCTCGGGCCACGGAGGTTGACCACGAGCGTCACGCCCATGTCGCCGAATGCCTCGAAGGCTTCGCGCGACGGCTGGCCCGCGATGTGCAGCGGGCCCACGTGGAAATGACGGGCCTGGACCGCGGGCTCGAATCCCTCGACCGGCGCCGGCGGCGCGATCGGCATCGCGTTGAGGCCGGTGGACGCGGCCCGTGCGTCCGGCGGCGCGAGCACCGTTCGCCCGCTCGAGCCGGTGTCGCTGGCGGCACCCGCGTCCGAGCCGTCGGCATATCGCAGCGTCAACGGCTCGCCCAGCAACCACGCCAGGTTCGTCACCGGCGCGTTGGTCAGTTCCTCGATCACGCCCGTCGCCTCCTCGATGGACAACCCTTTCTCGCGGACGAGGTAGGCACCGTACACCCAGGCGGTCCGCCAGCCCGATTGGCAGTGCAGCAGCACGCGCGGCCGATCCGCCGCACCGTTGCGGGCCTCGTCGGCGCCGCTTCGGCCATCTCCGGCGGCCTCGATCGCCTCGGCCAGCGCATCGACCACCTCCGGTCGATACGGCTCATCGTCCCCGCCCCAGATCGGCGCGTGCACGAACCGCACACCCAGTTCCGCCAGCAACGCGGGCTCGTCGAACGCGACCCACTCGCGGTTGTCGATCTCCCGCTGGGTCCGGAGGCTGACCACCGTCGTCACGCCCTCGCCGACCAGGCGTCGCAGCGTGGCCTCGTCCGGCTGCCCGCCGATCAGCAGGCCGCCCACGCGGTCGAAGCGCCGGTTGACGCCCGGATACTCGCCGGTCAGATCAACGGGTTCCACGCCCCCCAGGGCCGACGCGTCGGCCGCCAGTGCGAGCAGGACAACGGCCGACGCGGCGATCAGGCGGTTCGGGTTCATGGACGCCTCCGCGGAGTGATACCGCCGGCCAGCGCCCCGGACCTGTCATCGGCGTGCGGCGACCGGCGCGTCTGGCCCGGCGTGGCGGCGGCGCGCGCCCGCGACCAGCCCCCCCAGACCGAGCAGCGCCGCGCTGCCCGGCGCCGGCGTTGTCGTGTGCTGCCCGGTGATGGTGAGCGTCCAGCCCTCGAACTGGTTGCCGGTCTTCTGGTAGGTGCCGGCCTGGGTGTAATAGTCCCAGTCCGTGCCGTGCGGGCGGTACCGCTCGCGAAAGTTCAGGAAGAGCGGCGGGTCGTCGGCGCCGTGGAGCAGGTCGGCGATCGTCACGGGCCCGCCCGCGGGATCGCCGGCGTGGTAGATCGAGCCCTGGAGCCCGACGCTGTCGCCCGAGCCGTTGTTGTCGAGCGTCAGCACCAGGTTCAGCCGCCACTGCTCGCCCATCATGATCGGGGTGTTGCGGTCGTCGTCGACCCGCGTGCCCACGAGCACGAGTGTGAACGATCCGGCGGACTCGGAGAAATCGGCCGTGGTCTCCGGGTTGATCTGCACCACCTCGCCCATGGCGATCGGGGCGAGCGCGGCCAGGCCGACAAGGGCGATCGGGGCGAAACGTGGCGATGGCATGTCTTTTCCTTCCTCGGGTCGTGCGTTCCCGTCGTCCGTCGCACGGACGATCGTGTCTCCACAAACTCGAACGCAGGATCGGGTGCGCCGCTCACGCGCCCCGCCCGCCGCGCGGGCACGCCCCGATACACTCGGCCCGTGGACGCCGCGCCAGAGGGCACATCACGGATCGATCCCGACGCCCCACGCCCGGCAACCGTGCCGAACGGCTCGGGTTCAGGCTCAGGCTCGGGCTCAAACGCCCTCCGAGCCGTGCTCGAACGCGGCGCGATCTGCCCCAACTGCCGCTACGACCTGGCCGGCCTGAGCCGGGCGGAAGCCCTGCCAACGGCCTGCCCCGAGTGCGGCACGGGCCTCGAAGCCGGGCTGGTCGGCACGACCGGGCCGCGCCGATTCCGACAACTCATGGTCCTCATGTTCTGCTGGATCGCGTTCGCGGGCACGATGAACGCCACACGCCTCGGCGTGCGCGTCCACGAGTTCTACCTCTCCCCGCAGTGGGCACGCGTGAACCCGGGCGGCCTCGCCGGCGTCGGCGGGGGCTTCGGCGGCGGCTGGTCGGCCGTGCCGACGCGGCTGTGGCTCGAGTTCGGCGGGTGGGCCGCCCTGGGGCTGGTGGGGATCGCGGGCGGGCTGCTCGTGGCCTTCGGGACCGCGTCGCCCCGACGCGAGCGGCACTTGCTCATGCTCCTCGTGCTGGGCTTCGTGGCGTACTGGGGCTACCACGGCGTGGTGTTCGTCTCGGAGATGCTCGCACGCCTGTAGCGTGCCAACCGCCCGTTCGAGCCGATGGACGCGAGATGCCGCGCTAACATCCCGCGATGCCCTCGTCGCGCCGTCCAACCGTCAGCCCGGGCTCGGGCAGTTCCACCCGCCACCGCCTGATCGTGTACCTCATGGGCGTGGCCATCGGGTGTTTGCTGCTGGGCTGGTTCACGATGCGCCGGTCGAACGAGTCCGCGGCGCGTGAGTGGCAGCGGAACGCGGCCGAGCAGCAGGAGGCGGCTCGGGAGGCCGCGGTTGGGCCGGAACCCACGCCGGTTCAGGCGCCAGAGAACGCCGGCCCCGTCGGACAGCCGTAGGCCTCCGCACTCGCTTGCGCGTCGCGTTCGCGGGTCGGGTGGCGCACGTTCGCATCACGGCGTGCCGCTCGCGGCCCCGGCGCCCGCCGCAGCCGGCGCACCGTCCGCGTCGTCGTCCTCCGGCGGCAGCGGCTCGGTGTCCACGAACCCGATTTCCTCGGCCTTGTCGCCGTCGATGTCCTGGCCCGTGCCCTTGCCCTCGCGCGGCGAGCCGGGGAACACCGGGGGCGGCTCCTGCGGGTCGTCGTCTCCCAGCGGGTTGGTCGGGTCGTCCTTCATCATGTTGTCGATGAAGCCCTCGGGGTCCGAGGCGAACGCCGCCATGTCCTTCTCGTCGATCGACGACAACTCGTCCTGCACCTTGCCGACCTTGTCCTGCACGTCCTTGATCTTCTGATCGGCCTCGTCGACCTCGTCCTTGGCCTTGCCCAGCAGCTCGGCGGGCTTGCCCAGGAACGACTTCATCGGCGACATGCCCATCGCCAGGATGTCGCTGGCGTTGTTGAACAGGTGCTGGACCATCAGTTCCCAGAACGGGAAGAACGTGTTGCGCACCGTCAGCGTCAACAGGTGCGGGAAGTGCCCCAGCAGCACGTCCATCGTCTCGCAGTTGTTGTCGTCGGCCTCGTCCTGCAGCGCCCGCAGCCGCGGCCCAAGGTCCTTCATCGTCAGTTCGACGATGTAGTTCAGCCCGGGCGCCACCGCCTTGTCCAGATACGCCAGCCCGAAGTCGCCCAGTTGCTTCCCGCCGATGCCGAACCCGCCCATGTTGAACAGGTTGGCGTTCGGATTCGTGAGGGGGGCCAGGAACGGCACGAGATCGACCAGCACCGCCATGAGGCGGTCCAGCACGGCGCGCCGCCCGAGTTCGAGCAGCGCCGAGTCGGGGATCCGCACGGAGGGATCGCGGTTGATCGTCTCGTAGACCCGCTTGAGCATGTCGAACTGGACGGTGGTGATTTCCTCGAGGATCTTCTTGACGAATCCGGGCAGGTCGTCGACACCGATCACCGTCCGGATCGCATCCGTGTACAGCGGCCCGATGTCCGGCATCGACGCGAACGCGATCGACAGCGACGGATCGCCGAACATCGCCTTGGGCGGCACGCCGAAGAACTCGTTGAACGACTTCTGCGCATCCGCGTACTTCTGCTTCACATCGTCGACCGCGCCCTCGACCTTCTCCTTGGCCTCGTTGACCTTCTGCTGGGCCTCCTCGATGAAGTTCGAGGGCGGCGGCGGGGGCGGCGGCGAGCCGGGCGGCGGCGGCGGGGGCGGCGGGTTCTTCGGGCCCCACGCGTTGAAGATCGGCGTGTGCCGCGCACGGATCTGGCGGATCGTCAGGTTGTACGAGCCCTTCTCGATGTCCTTCTCGACGACCTCGCGGGCGTTCAAGTACATCGCCAGGTACAGGTCGAAGGCCTTGAACAGGATGCCGGTGATGATCTTGAACACCCCGCCGACGCCCGGCAGGTCGGGGATCAGCCCGCCGGCGGTGTCCATGAGGCCGCCCGCGCCCCCGCCGCCACCCCCGCCGTCCTTCTTGACGTAAAACGGCACGAGGTGATCGGTGCAGAACTTGTGGTAGTCGGCCCGGGCCTGGTGCAGCATCGTGCCCGCGTCGTGCAGGTCCTCGTACTTGATCTCGGGCTGGTTGGCCTTCCCGCCCGCCAGCGCCACGTCGTCGCGCATCCGCTGCAGGTCGGCCACGTCCGGCGGCGAGCCGCCCGAGTCGTCGCCCATGAGCATGCTCGTCGCCGCGCCCATGAGCTCGCCCACCGCGCCGGTGTTCGACTCGTGCTCCTTCATCACCTCCTGGCACGAGGCGATCATCGCGTCGAGCAGCAGCGTCTCACGCTGCAGGCCCGCGCGGAAGAAGATCGCCCGCGGGTCCATGCCGTCGTCCAGGTCGGCGTGGTCGTCGTCGGGCAGTTCCATGTGCGGGAACCGCGTGCCGTCGTCCGGGTGGGCCCGCCCGAAGTGGATGTACTCGATCGGCATGGCGTCGAGCGGCATGACGTTCTGCGGGGCTTGGTCGGCCGCGTCCGAGCCGTCGCTCGGCGCGATCGACTCACCGGGGTGGTAGACCGGATCGCCCTTGACGGCCGCGGCATCCGCGCCGCCGCCCAGTTTGTCCGCGATCCCGCCGATGGCGTCTGAAACTGCTTCGAGCATGGTGGTCTGCCTTGGTGGAACGTGCGGATCAGAACGACTCGAAATCCCCGATCAATACGAGACAGGGAGGGAACAAAGGACGCGAGGCGGCGCGAAACTACGGATGCTCCCCCAGCAGCGCCGCCTTGGTCTGCTCGTCCGGCTCCCCCGTCTCCTCGAGCATCCACACCTTCTGGAACGCCGCGACCGCGGCCTTGGTCGCCTTGTCCATCTTCCCGCTGATCATGGGGATCGGGTACCCAAGGTTCTTCAGGCGCTGCTGCACGCCGGTGATCTCATCCACGGGGTCGAGCCGGTGGATCGACACCGGGTAGACCTCCTTGCCGCCGTCGATGATCAGGCGACCGCCCTTGCAGTTGCCGGGGAGCCAGTGCTCGAGTTTCCCGTCCGCGTCCGTCGTGCCGTCGATCAGTTCGCCGCCCAGGTCGAGCGTGTAGCCCAGGTTCTTCCGCGGCTTGCCGTAGCGCAGCAGGCGCACGCGGTACTTGACCGGGTCGCCCTTGCGCTTGAACTCGTGGCGCTGGTCGCAGGCCTTGTCGAGCACCCTCTTCTCGAGTTCGGGCACGTGCACCACGTCGCCCTTGTACAGGACGTTGGGGTCCTTGCGCTTGGCCTTGAGTTCGGCGTTGCCGCCGTGGTTCCAGATGTCCTCCCAGAAGAACCCGTGGCCCTTCGCGATGGAGATGATGCTGTCACCGGTCCCAACCGTCACATCTGGCATGTCACGCTCCTGACACAAGACTCACCACGGAGGCACGGAGACACGGAGAAAGACACATACCCAACCCTCGATGTCTCTCTCCGTGTCTCGGTGTCTCCCGTGGTTTGCTCCCCGCTGGACTCAACGCCCTGCGGACTCCGTCACTCCGTCACTCCGTCACTCCGTCACTCCGTCACTCCGTCACTCCGTCACTCCGTCACTCCGTCACTCCGTCACTCCGTCACTTCGTCGCTTAGTCGCTCCGTCGCTTCCCCTACGCCTCTTCCCACGCCCCCTTGTCGAGCCTCGGGAACGACACCTTGCACGACCCGCCCGGCTTGATCCCCGAAACCCGCCCCACGCCCTCCTTGTTCGTCACGCCCCGGGCCATCCGCCCATTGGGCAAGAGCGCCTCCCACATCTCCCCCACCACCGGCTCGCCCGCCTCATCAACCAGGCGGACCTCGATCCAGTGCGCCGGCTCCTCCTCCGGCACGTGCGGCAGCGGGCGCGGCTCCTTGGCCTCGATCTCCGACTTCGAGCCGGGATCGGCCGTGCACGCCTGATCCGGGCCGGAGGCTCTGGTTGGCGAAGCGGGCATCGTCGTTCCTCCGTCGCGGGCGGCGTGCTCGCCACCCACGTCTGTCCACCATTCAATCCGCGATCACGCCCAATACGGGCCGCGCTCGGCCTTCACGATCGACTTGGCGCACTCGCCCGCGGCCCGGCGGACACCCTCCGGCTGCGTCGCGTCCTTCCCGAGGCGCAGCAGGTCCCCCAGCGCCGGCTTCGCGTCGGTCCCATACGCCGTCAGCGCGATCGCCGCGGCCTTGCGGACCGCCGGCTCCTCATCCTGGAGCGCCCCACGCAGCGGCTCCACCGCCTGCTCCGTCGGCGTCCGCGTCCGCGCCAGCCCGAGAGCCGCAGCTTCACGCTCCGCCGGCGAGCCTTCCTTCAGCAGCCGCAGCAGCGCCCCGCCCGCCGACGGCGCGCCGTCCTTGAGCCACCCCAGCCGCTCCATGGCAAGCAGCCGCACCGCCTCATCCTCGTGCTCCAGCATCGCCGCCAGCGGCTCGGCCGCCTTGGCCAGCCGCTTGTCGCGCCCCTTCGCGTCCGGCTCGATCGCCGCGCCCTCGATGCTCGCCACGGCGAACCGGGCGCACACCCGCACCGTCCCCGGCGCATCCTCGCTCAGGCGCGTCGCCAGGTCCAGCGAGCCGTGCCCGTCCACGCCGATGAACCCGAGCGCGTCGAGCCCGGACATCCGCGTGATGTCGAACTTCTCGGCCTCTTCCACCACCTTCACAACGTGGCCGACCGCCGCGGCCCCGATTCCCCGCAGCGCCAGCACGCTCTGCAGCCTCACGGTCGCGTCCCCCGCGAGCAGGCACCGCGCCAGCGTTTCGCCCGCGTCGGCCGCGGTCCCCTCCGTCGAGTGCAGCGCCGTCGCCGCCGCCGCACGCACCGTCGGTCCCTGCCACCTGGCCAGCCCCGCCACCAGCGCCGCCACCGGCAACGGCCGCAGCATCCCGAGCGTCAGCGCCGCCTGGCGACGGATCTCTGGAGACTCGCCACGATCCGCCAGGCGGGCCGCGATCACGTCCCGCAGCGGCGCGGCCGCCGCCGGACGCACGAACCCCGTCGCCAGCGCCCCGAGCCGCACCGACGCGTCCGCGTCGTTGATCGACGACGCGTCCAGCCATCGCGACGCCAGCCCGATGACCCGAACCCTCTCGATCTGTGCAGCCCCTCCAGCCATGCACGGTCACTCCTTACACCATGTTGCCCGCGCCGGGCGTGTACGAGGGCGACACGACCGCCATCGTGGCCGCCACCGTCATCGCGTTGAGCAGCCCGGTGCACGACACCGTCCCCGCCGTGAGCGAGATGGTGGACGAGACGATCGAAGCCGACGAGGCGATCGCCTCGAACGACGAGGCCGCGAGGAACCGCACCGAACCGCCCGAGATGCCCTCGATGTTCCCGCCGCATTCGGCCTTGACATTCCCCGGCGTCTTGATCGTCACGCCGCCAGAGTCGATCACCAGCGACGTGCCGCCGACCCTCAGCGTGATCTTGGACCCGCTGCTGATCGTGACATCGCCCGAGACATCCGACGTCCACGACCCCGAGATCCCTTCGGTAACCGACGCGCTGACCGTCAGATCCTGGCTCCCGCCGATCTGCTTCATCTCGCTGCCATCGACCGCGATGTGCCGGTCGCCGACGACCGTCTCGAAGTACGACCCCGACGTCTCGATGTGGTGGTCGCCGCCGGTCTTGTAGTAATAGTGGCTCTCGACCGTGAAGTGGTACTCCTTCTCAACGGTGTGCCGCACCGTCTCCTTCACCCGGATGTCCATGTCCTTCTGGGCGTGGATGAAGATCTGCTCGTGCCCCGCCTTGTCGTCGAACCGGATCTCGTTGAACCCCTCGCCCTTGACCGTGTTGGTCTTGATCCCGCTGATCGTCGGCATCGTCTTCGGGTCGTACGCCGGCTTGTTCTCCCCGTTATACACCCGCCCCGTGATCAGCGGGCGGTCCGGGTCCCCCTCCATGAACGTCACGATGACCTCGTGCCCCTTCCGCGGCACATACATCGCACCCCACTTCTTGCCCGCGATGTCCTGCGAACTCCGCAGCCAGCACGTGGCCCGCTCGCCCGGCTTGCTGTACAGGTCCCAGTGGAACCGCACCCACACCCGCCCCAGCTCGTCCGTCGTGATGTCCTCGCCGTCCAGCCCGTCCACGATCGCCGTCTGCGGGCCGGGGATCACCGGCTTGGGCGTCGAACGCGCCAAACGAAACGGCGTGTCGCCCGGGATGCAGTCGAACCCGCAGCGGAACGTGAACGAACCGTCCGTGTCCACCTGCCCGCCATCGAACGCGTCGGTCGAGGCCTCCAGCGTCGTGCCCACCACCAGGTAGTCCCTGGCCTGGTCGCCGCGCGGGTGCCCCTCGAGACCGAACTTCTGCCCCGAGCCAACCTGCCGGCTGGTCGTCTGCGCATCGATCGTCTCGTGCGCCACCGCCAGTTCCTCGGTCCGCAGCCGCGCCACCGTCTCCCCGTCGGCGTACTCCGTGTACTCGCCGGGATAATCGAACATCTCGATCTCGCCGAACTCGTGGCTCTTGAGTTTGGACCCCCGCACGAACAGGTCGTCCTTCGGCCGCTCGTAGTTGAAGTCCGTCGTCGCGTACGCCGTCGTCTGGATCTGCTTCCGCACCCGCCAGTGGTACACGTGCGGACGCGCCACCGACTTGGCCCCCGGCGGGAAGAACGGCAGGCTCTCGACCCCCGGCTTCTTCTCGTGCGAGCCGGGATCGTCGCCCAGCACCAGCGTGTGCTTGCCCTCCTCGTGCACGAAGTAGAAGTAGATCCCCTCCTGCTCCATCAGCCGCGTGATGAAGTTCAGGTCCGTCTCCCGGTACTGCACGCAGTACTCCCACGGGCGATACGACCGCGTCAGGCGGTCCTCAACGTCGCTGAACCCCCGCTCCTTGAGCAGCTCAACCACGATCTCCGGCACCGTCTTGTCCTGAAAGATGCGGCAGTCCGCCCGGCGCGTCAGCACCCAGATGAACGGCACCACCACCAGGCGATACACCGCCAGCCGCCCGATCACCCCCGTCTGCTCCATCTCGCTCACGATCCCGTTCAGGAACCGCTCGTCCTCGCCGCCGTGCGTCGAGAACCGGATCGAGACGTTCTGCCCCAGCCATTCCTCGAACGAGACCTCCTCGTTCTCCGAGACGCACTCGAGCTGGTACTCGAACAGACGCCCCAACTGCTCCGTCCCGCTCATCGAACGCAGCAGCAGAACCTCATCTCCGGGTCCGGCGACGGCCATGTGGCGGAAGGCCTGCGTACGGGTCATCGGCAAAGGCTCCTTCTGCGCGGGCGACCGGGCCGCCCCGCACCCCTGCATACGAAGATCACGGATTCCAAGGCCAGACCCCGTGCCGACCGGACAGGACGGGCGCTCCTCCCCGCCCGGCACCCCAATCTACACGCTTTCCCGCATCTCCCGCCATCGCCCCACGATCCGACCACCACCTTGGCGGTCCCGGGCCGCCTTCCACGCCTCTCCCCCAAGAAGTCCGTTAGACTCTCAGCCGGGCAACGATGCCCCGGGGGACACGCATGGCCGTCACGGGATACAGAAGCGCAACCGGCGACCTCGGCCGCCGATCCATGATGGCCATGAAGGAAGGCCCCGGCTCCGGGCCCATGACCGGCCTGCCGCCCGAGGCCTTCGCCGCCCTCTCCGAGCGCGTCCGCCTCGTCGAGGACCGCCAGCAGACCTCGCCCACCAAGGCCGAACTGACCAGGGCCATCACCCGGGCCGCCATCATCGGCTCCATCGCCGGCGCCGTCGGCGGATGCCTGCTCGCCGTCCTGATCACCAGCCTGATCGCCTGACCCCAGCCGGCTCGCCCCCCACGCCCCCACGCTCCCCCGGACGCCGCGGCGAACCCGTGTCCCACGCACCCAGGTCGATCATCGCCGCACCGGCTCGCTCCGGCGCCAGCATCGTCGCGCGCGACGGCCACGTCCACACGCCCCACACCGCATCGATCCGAACCACCAGCACCCGCAGGTCGCCGTCCAGCCCGACGCACCAGTCCGGCACCGGCACCTCCGCCGCCCAGCCCGCTGGCGTCTCCGCCCGGGCCGCCACCATCGGATACCCCGCGGTCGGGAGCCCCGCCGGCCCACGCACCGCCAGCCCGCCATCGGGCCGCAGCGTCACCGTCGTCGATCCGCCATCGTGATCGAACACCAGACGCACCTCCGCGGTCTCCACCCCGCCGGACGCCGCCTCCACCAGCACCGACCAGCGTGTCCGCGCCTCAACCGGACCGGGCGACAGCCCCGTCGGGTCCAGCCGCCGCAGCGTCGCCGCCAGCCCCGCGAACGTCGGCACCGCCCGGTCCGGGTCCAGCACGTCCTCCGCCGACGCCGCCGCGACCAACGGCCCCAGCCGCACCCCCGGCGGCATCGCGGCGATCGAACCCACCCCCACTGTCCGACGCACCGACACATCCCCCACCCGAACCACCGCCGTCACCTCCGACGCGCCGTCCAATCCCACCGCCACCGGCGCATCCACCGTCGCCAGCACGCCGGGTGCCAGCAGCGCCGGCTCCGGCGCCAGCACGCCAACCGGCCGCGGAGCCCGCGCCTCGACCCACGCCAGCCGCTCCCGATCCGACAGATTCGCCGCCCAGGCCCGCACCACCGCGCTCTCGCCGCCCGGCAACGGCTCCGCGAACGAACGCTCGATCCACGCCACGCCCGATGGCTGACGCTCCAGCCACGAACGCACGCGCTCCGCGAGCGTCGCGTCCCGCAATCGCCGGTCCAGCAGGATCGACCGCAACTGATCCATCGCCCGCCCATCGCCCGTCCACAGCGGCACCGTGAGCGACAGTTCCTCGTGCTCCACGACCGGCAGCAGCCGCGCCCGCACCCGGGCCGCAAGGTCCGCATCGACCCGGTGCAGCCGCGACAGCCCCGCCCGCCACCACAACTCCTCCTGCGTCGCGAGCGCCTCCACGACGCCCGACTCCAGGTCCGCCGGCATCCGCGCCGGATCGTCCGGCACGCCCGCACGCAGCAGCATCGCACGCCACCGGCGCAGCGGGCTCGACTCATCGCTCGCCGCGGCATCCAGCAGCGTCGCCCAGTCCGCGAACGCCGGGAACGGGCTGACCCACGCCGCGTCGATCAGTTCCGGCGACATCGCCAGCCGCACCCGCGTGCCGCCAACCACGATCTCCTCCGCGTGGAACCCCGCGGGGATCGCGACCGCCAGCACGACAATCGCCCCGTCGCGCGACCGATCGGCCGAACCGCCCACCGCCGCGCCGCCATCAACCCGCGTCGCGCCCCACCTGGCCACCGACCCGTTCCACGTCTCCCGCACCGCCGTCGCCGTGAGCGCCCACACGCTCGCCTCCAGCGCGTCGCCCCGCGCCCCGCGCACCGCCGGAACTTCGCCCCCGCCCCACTCCGCCATCGGCACCACCAGCGTCGTGCCCGGCCACACGGGCAGGTCCCACTCGGGCAGCGCAAGCCGCACCGGCGCGACCGCCGATTCGGCCGCGCCGGCCACGCCCATGCCAGACACGTCCACGTCGCGCACCGCCAACGAACCGCGCGCCCCACCGGCCAGCCCCGACAACGCGGCCGCAACAACCCCAATCAACCAGCACAACGCCGCCCGCTCAACAGCCATCACCACCCGCTCCCGCGCTCGCCCCACGCACCCTCTCCACGGCACAAGCCCGCCACAATCCTACCGAACCCCCGCACGCCGCCCCATCCCCAGACACCCCCCGGTTGAGGTTTCCCGCCCCAGGGGCCATACTTTCCCCGTCCCATGGACGCCTTCTGGCGGTTCGCCGCACGAATGACCCGGTATCGCTGGACCCTCGCGGGCTCCCTCGCGTGCGCGTTCGTCGCGGGCTCGGGCCTCGGGGCCGGAATCCTCGGCTCCATCCCCATCCTCGACGCCATCCTCAAGAAGTCCCGCACCCTCCCGGAACTCGCCGAGGAGTTCCGCACCACCAGCAGCATCGGCGCCCGCCTCATCCCCCAAGACCTACCCGCCCGCCTGCCCTCCGGCCCGTTCGAGGCCGTCGTCACCATCATGGTCGCCCTCGGCGTCTTGACCGTCATCGCGGGCGCGGCCAACTACTGCCAGGCCCACCTGGCCCTCACCGCCGTCTACCGCACCATGACCAACATCCGCCGCGAGGTCTTCCGGCGCGTCATCCACATGCCGCTCGCCTCGGTCGTCTCCGGCGGCACCGCCGACGTGGTCAGCCGACTCGTCGGCGACACCACCCAACTCGCCGCCGGCATGGCGGCCCTGATCTCCCGGGCCGTGCTCCAGATCGCCAAGGGCCTGGCGGGCCTGGTCGCGGCGTTCATCATCGACTGGCGCCTGGCCGTCATCTGCATCCCAGTCGCCGTCGTCGTCGGCACCCTCACCCGCACGCTGGGCAAGCGCGTCCGGCGCGCCTCGCGCAAGGCCCTGGCCGGCGGGGCCGACATGCTCCGCGCCTCGACCGAGGCCCTCCAGGGCCTCCGCGTCGTGAAGGTCCACACCACCGAGCGCTACGAAGAAGGCCGCTTCCACCGCATCAACAAGGAGGTCATGCGCCAACTCTTCAAGGCCCGCGCCGCCCGCGCCCTGGCCAGCCCCCTCAACGAGATCATCGTCATCTTCGTCATGGGCACGCTCGCCGCCGTCGCCACCAAGCAGATCATGGACGGCCAGCTCGAAGCCTCCAGTTTCATCGCCGGCCTCGGCGCGCTGGCCGTCGCGGGCGCGAGCCTCAAGCCCCTCAACGGCATCTTCAACGAGATCCAGGCCGCCTCCGCCGCCGCCGACCGCCTCGAGCAGCTCCTCAAGGCCGACGAGGAAGCCGGGCACGACGCCAGCCTCCCCCGCCTGCCCCGCCACGCCGAGAGCATCCGCTTCGACAACGTCACCTTCACCTACCCCGGCGCCGACACGCCCAGCCTCCGCGGCGTCTCGGCCACCATCCCCCACGCCCAGACCGTCGCCGTCGTCGGGCCAAACGGCTCCGGCAAGACCACGCTTCTCTCCCTCGTCCCGCGCCTCTTCGAGCCCGACCGTCCGACTGCCCCAGACAGAGCCGGCGCCGACGAACCCACCGGCCGCGTCCTCATCGACGGGCACGACATCAGCACCGTCTCCATCCGCTCGCTCCGACGCCAGATCGGCGTCGTGACCCAGGAGACCGTGCTCTTCCGAGCCACCATCGCCGACAACATCGCCTACGGCGCCGAGAACGCCACCGACGACCGCATCCGCGCCGCCGCCCGCGCCGCCCGCGCGCACGACTTCATCGCCGCCCTGCCCGACGGCTACAACACCATGGTCGGCGAGCAGGGCGCCACGCTCTCCGGCGGCCAGCGCCAGCGCATCGCCATCGCCCGCGCCATCCTCCGCGACCCGGCCATCCTCATCCTCGACGAAGCCACGAGCATGATCGACGCCGAGAGCGAGGCCCACATCGCCGAGGCCATCACCGACTTCTCGCGCGGGCGCACCTGCCTCATCGTCGCCCACCGCCTCAGCACCGTCCGCGCCGCCGACCGCATCCTGGTCATGGACGCGGGCCGCCTCATCGACGATGGCACCCACGACGAACTCCTCCGCCGCTGCGCCGTCTACCGCACCCTCGCCCGCCGCCAACTGCTGCCACCCAACGAGGACGACACCGAAGCCGCGGCGTGATGCTCGCCATCCCCAGGCTCGCGAACCGGGGCGTCCCCGCCCCGGTCCCCCACCCTCAGGGATACTCCTGCCGCGTCGGCCGCACCAGCACATCGCTCACGTGCACGTGCGCCGGCTGGCTCGCCACGAATCCCACCGCCCGCGCGATGTCCGCCGGCTCCAGCATCGGCCCCAGCGCGGCGACCCGCTCCTCGAACCACGCCGGGTCGTACCCCGCCACCTGCTGGAACTCCGACACCACGAACCCCGGCTCGATCACCGTCACCCGGATCCCCCGCCCGGCCAGTTCCCGGCGCTGGCCCTCGGCCAGCCCGTGCACGCCGAACTTCGTCGAGCCGTACATCGACGAGAACGGCGACACATGCCGCCCCACCACCGAGCCCAGCGCGATGATGTCGTGGGGCCGGGCCAGCCACGCCGGCTTGCCCTTCCCGTCGCCGGCCTTCGCTCCGTCCGCCTTGGCCGCCTCCAACTCCGCCAGCATCCGCTCGCCGGCCGACCGCATCAGCCGCGCCGCCCCGAGCAGGTTCGTGCGAACCATCTCCTCCCACTGCGACGTGTCGGACGTCATCACCGACCCGCTCAGGCCGCGCCCGGCGTTGACCACCACCAGGTCCGCCTCGCGCCCGAAGGCCCGGCGGGCGATGTCCAGCATCGCGTCGATCGTCGCCTGCTCCGCGCAGTCCCCCGCGGCCACCTCCACCCGCGCCCCCTCGTGGGCCGCCCGGATCGCGCCGGCCAGATCAACCAGCCGCTCCCGGCGTCGTGCGTTGACCACGACGCCGGCTCCGCGCGTGGCCAGTTCCATCGCGATCGCCCGCCCGATCCCCGCCGAGGCGCCGGTGACCACCGCAACCCGTTCCGCCAGATCTCGTCCTGCCATGGGGCGATGGTATTCGGATGGGTGTGGGCTCACCCGTGGCGTGCCCGATGGGATCACAGGCCGTGCGACGGACCTGCGGAGTCTTCGGAGCGGGTCGGGGCGGACAAGCATGGGCCTCTGGGCGCGCCGGTGATCCGCGAGTCGGCATCAGCCACACGCCGCGTGGCGCGTTCACCGTTCATCGGCACCGACTTGCTCCGCGGACTGCGCAAGTCGGTGGCACGGTGCGGGGAGGCGGGCATGCCACGGGGTGGGGCGGGGTCGGTTGGGGATCGAGGCGCTGGGGGTTGTTCGACATGGCTGTGCACAGTGCTCTGTAGAAACGATTTGACAGATGTTCATTGAGCCGGTCCAATGCCGGCCATATGGCAAGGACGCCCGGACCCGATCGGATCGTTCTGGAGGTCGCGCGGCTGTCGCTGGCCGCGGCTCGGCGGTGCGTGAGCACCTACGGGTCGATCAAGAGCCGCCACGACTTCACGCAGCCGCAGCTCATCGCCTGTTTGGTGCTGCGCGCGTACCTGCGCACGACCTTCCGGGGCATCACCCAGCTGCTGGCCGAGATGCCCGACGTCCGCGCCGCGCTGGGTCTCGAGCGTGTGCCCCACTACACGACGCTGCAGAAGCTGCACGCCAAGCCGCACGTGGTCGGCGTGATCGAGGCCATGCTCACCGACCTGCTCCGCGGCGTGACCGGGCAGGACCGGGCCGCGGTCGAGGAGGTCGCGATGGACTCCACCGGCCTGGCGATGACCAACGCCAGCGTCTACTTCCGGATGGTCAAGGAGAAGGACAGGGCCGGAAAGGGGTCGAAGAAACGCGCCGGCCGGCCCGCGGCCCGGACCAAGCGCGGCTCGACGAGGCGCACCGGCCGCTACGTCAAGGTCTCGGTGGCGGTGGCCTGCGCGCTGTTCATGCCGTGCGCCATGCGCGTGGCCTTCGGCCCTCGGGCCGACACCACCGAGACCCCCGTCCTGCTGGAGCAGACGTTCCGGGTGCTGCGTCCCGCGCGGCTGTACGCCGACGCGGGGTTCGACGCCGAATCGCTGCACGGGATCTGCCGCGACGAACACGGGACCGAGAGCTGGGTGCCGCCGGTGATCAAGTCGAAGGACGGCACGGTCAAGACCCCGCACCGGGCCAGGATGCTCGATCTTCCGGCGTGCTACGGGCGGCGCTGGCAGGTCGAGTCGTTCTTCAGCGCGCTCAAGCGGACCACCGGCGGGAGCCTGAACTGCCGACTCCCCGCGTCGCTGCTGTCCGAGGCCGCCATACGGGTGCTGGCCTACACCGTCCATCGGTAGTGCCAGCGAGAGACTCGAAAGGAGTCTACAGAGCACTGTGCCGAGCCACAGCCATGCCACACGTTGAGACGCTTTAAGAGAAAGAGGCCCGGCGCAATCGCGCCGGGCCTTCAGCATCGTCGCTTCGTCGCCGATCGCGCCGTCGCTCCGGCGTCAGTCCTTCTTCACCTCGTACTCGGCGTCGATCACGTCGTCCGCGCCGGACGAGGCAGCGCCCTCGCCCGCCCGACCATCGGGGGCCTGGCCCGCGCCGGCCGCGGCGTCCTGGTAGATGACCTTGCCCATCTCCATGCGGGCGTTGGTCAGTTCCTTCATGGCGGCCTCGATCGGGGCCTTCTCGTCCTCCTTGAGGCGGGACTCGAGCGTGGACAGGGCCGACTCGACCTTGCCCCGCACGTCGCCGGGCACCTTCTCGCCGTGCTCTTCCAGTTCGCGCCGGACCTGGGAGACCAGCCCGTCGCCCTGGTTCTTGAGGTCGACCACGTCGCGGCGGCGCTTGTCCTCCTCGGCGTGGGCCTCCGCGTCGGACTTCATCTTGTCGATCTCCTCGGACGAGAGGCCGCCCGAGTTGGTGATCTTGATGTCGGCCTTCTTGCTGGTCTTCTTGTCCGTCGCGGTGACGGTCAGGATGCCGTTGGCGTCGAGGGCGAACTCGACCTCGATCTGCGGCAGGCCGCGCGGGGCCGGGGCGATGCCGGCCAGCTCGAACTGCCCGAGGGTGCGGTTGTCCTTGGCGAACTCGCGCTCGCCCTGCAGGACGTGGATGGTCACGCTGGGCTGGTTGTCGGCCGCGGTGGAGAAGGTCTCCTTCTTGCTCGTCGGGATCGTGGTGTTCCGCGGGATGAGCGTGGTCATCACGCCGCCGAGGGTCTCGACGCCCAGCGAGAGCGGCGTGACGTCGAGCAGCAGGATGTCCTTGACGTCGCCCTTGAGGATCGCGCCCTGGACCGCGGCGCCGACGGCGACGGCCTCGTCCGGATTGATGCTCTTGTTGGGCTCGCGCCCGAAGATCTCCTTGGCGATCTGCTGGACCTTGGGGATGCGGGTCGAGCCGCCGACCAGCACCACCTCGTCGATCCGCGAGGCGTCGATCTTGGCGTCCTTGATGGCCGCGAGGCACGGGTGGCGGAGGCGCTCGAACAGCGGGCGGGCCAGTTCCTCGAACTTCGAGCGGGTCAGCGAGACCTGCAGGTGCTTGGGCCCGCTGGCGTCGGCGGTGATGAACGGCAGGTTGACCGAGGTCTCCTGCATCGTCGAGAGCTCGCACTTGGCCTTCTCGCAGGCTTCCTTGAGGCGCTGCAGGGCCATCGCGTCCTTGCGGATGTCGATGCCCTCCTTCTTGCGGAACTCCTCGGCAACGTAGTCGATGAGCACCTGGTCCCAGTCGTCGCCGCCCAGGTGGGTGTCGCCGTTGGTCGAGAGCACCTCGAACACGCCGTCGCCGATGTCGAGGATCGACACGTCGAAGGTGCCGCCACCCAGGTCGAAGACCGCGACCTTCTGGTTCTTGTTCTTCTCGAGCCCGTAGGCCAGGGCCGCGGCCGTCGGCTCGTTGATGATGCGCTCGACCTTGAGCCCGGCGATCTCGCCGGCGTCCTTGGTGGCCTGGCGCTGGGCGTCGTTGAAGTAGGCCGGGACGGTGATGACCGCCCGCTCGACCTTCTCGCCCAGATAGTCCTCGGCGGTCTTCTTCAGGTCCTGGAGGATGAACGCGGAGATCTGCTGGGGCGTGAACTCGCCGCCGCCCTCGCGCACGTTGACCTTGACCTTGACGAACTCGTCGCCCGAGCCGGTCAGGGCGTAGGGGACCTTGGACTCCTCGTTGCCGGTCTTGCCGTAGGACTCGCCGGAGGCCCCGGAAACCTCGCCGCGCCGGCGCCCCATGAACCGCTTGATCGAGAAGATCGTGTTCTTGGGGTTGGTGACCTGCTGGTGCTTTGCGGCCTGTCCGATGAGGCGCTCGCCCTTGTCGGTGAAGCCGACGACCGAGGGGGTCAGGCGGCTGCCGCTGGTGTTGATGAGAACCTTGGGCGTGTTGCCCTCCATGATGGCGACCACGGAGTTGGTGGTGCCCAGGTCGATGCCGATGATCTTGCCGCTTGCCATGTGTGCCTCCGTGGAGGGGTACGTCGTGTTGCCGATCCGGGTCTCGGCGGGGCGCTCGCGTCGCGGGAGGCCCCGCGGGACGGACTTGCCGCCGTCGGGAGGGCGTGTTGCAAGCGCGGTGCCAGACCGCTGGCGAATGCCGCGCGGCGGGGCAGACGATCCGAGGCCGGCGGCACGAATCCGCCCGCCCACGGGGGGGACGAGCCGCCCCGGCCTGCCAAAGCGGCAGACACGGGGACTATTGACCCGGAACGCCCCCGAACCGGCGCGACGCGAGGCGGTACGCGGCCACGGCCCCCAGGGCGGTCCAGAGCAAGGTGGACTCGTGCGAGAACCGCCTCCACCACACCGACCAGAGCGCCGACCAGAACTCCGCCGGCGGCGCGTCTCCGGTCGCCCGGACCTCAACGAGGCGGACGGCCAGCAGCATCCCGAACATCGCCAGCGCCACGCCCAGCGCCGCGGCGACGAGCCCTCGCCGCGGCGAGCCGGGGCCCCGGCGTGCGGCCGAGAGCCCGATGGCGATCCCGCCCAGCAGCGCGAAACTCCCCCACCGGTGCCCGGTGGTCCCGGCGACCATCGCCCACGAGGCAAGTGTCGCCACGCCGCCCGCGAGCATCGCCGCGCACGAACGCCACCAGTCCCAACGCCCGGCGCGCCGCCTTCGGGACGCGGGCGGCTCGGCGCGTGCCACCGCCGGCGCGTCGTGGCCGAACTCGCGGGCGATCCACGCGAGGGCGTCGGACGTGCCCGGATCGCCGGATGACGCGCGCTCCGGCGTGTTTTCGGTCGCCGCCGGCGCGTCCTGCGTGCGATCGGCCGCGATCTTCTGCGTCTCCGTGCGGTACTCGCGCACCGACTCCAGGTACGTCGCGAGCCTGCCCTCGAACCGGCGAGAGAACCCAAGCCCCAGCGCCCCATACGCGGACCGCAGTTGCCCGACCGGGTCAGCCACGAGGTCCTCGTACCGCACGCGGACCAAGTCGCCCTCGGGCAGCGACGCCTCGGCCTCCAGATACTTCCGCTCGGCGCGGTCGTAGTCGGCGATGAGCCGCTCGCGGATGGCGACGTCGCCCGGCCCGTTCTGCAGATGGAACGGCTCCATGGCCCGCATGAGGCGCTCGTTCGAGCGGAGCACCGCCGCGGGGTCGCGCGACAGGTGGATGAACTTCACGCGCCCGGGGCCGCCCAGCACGTCGCCGATCGCCCGCACCCTGGCGGTGTGCGGGGGCGTCTTGAGCAGCAGGCGACGCCCCGCGCCCAGCCACGAGACCTTGGCCAGGATGGCCCACTGCGTGCGCCGCCAGCGGGCCCGCTCGCGCGGCGAGAGGCCCTCCAGGTCATTGAACCGCTCGAAGTGCGGGTACGCCCCTGGCAGCACGCTCCGCCCGGTCAGCGGCGAGGTCAGCGTCCAGTTCGACAGCGCGAAGTCGTCCTCCCCCGGCCACTCCGGGCCGAAGGCCATGTCGTCCTGCGGGCGTTTGGTGGGCAGCGCGGCCCACAGGAACAACTTCAGGACGAACCACGACAGCACGAACCCCTGCGGCGCGAGGACCTGCCCCCAGCGCGGCGTGTAGTTGTGCGGATCGCACGCGAGCAGGTTGTGCAGGTGCGTCGTGCCCGAGCGGTAGTACCCCAGCACGACGATCGCGGGCGCTGCCTCGCTCGCGTCGCGTCGCCCGAGCCGCCAGCCGCGCCGCCTCCCCAACCACCACAGCGCAGGCCCGAGCGCCACCCGCTCGGGCAGCGTCAGGACGGTCACGCACGCCGACAGCACCAGGTTCACGCCGACGCGCGGCCAGTATCGAATCGGGATTCTCGCGCCCGGCGTCAGCAGTAGCCGCGCCCACGCGTCGAGCGGGGCGGCCGCCATGAAGTGGATATGCGGGAACGCGGGCGGGCGGAAGCGCATCGGCTGGCGAGTCTAGACCCCGCCCGCGCCGTACAGGTTCCGATCCGCGATCGGCTGGCCCCGGAACAGCGCCTGCTGCTCGGCCCCGTACGGGTACAACTGGGCCGTCTCGATCAGCAGCACCTCGAACCCGGCCCGCGCGAGCATCTTCCCGAGGCGGCGCTGCGTCAGCGGGTTGCAGTGCTGCCAGCGCTCGATCCACTCGCGCCGTGGCATGCCGCCGCTCTCGAGGTACTCCGCGTCGAGGCGGGCCGCGTACGCCCGCGTCCTGCGCTCGAACTCCTCGGGTGGCAGGCCCGCGTGTTCGAGCAGCGGCTCCCACAGCGGCTTGTCCTGGTTGAAGAAGATGTAGTCGAACTCGGTCGGGAAGGTGTGGAACACCAGCGTCCCGCCGGGGGCCAGGCAGCGGCGCACCGCCTGCAGCAGCCCGCCCAGTTCATCGTCGTGCAGGTGCTCGAAGATGTCGAACGCGATGGCGATGTCGAACGCGCCCTCGCCCCCGCTCCAGGCCGAGACATCCGCCCGCTCGAACGCGACGTTGACACCCTCCTCGGCCGCGAGTTCCCGCGCGACCAGAAGCGCCTCGGCGTCCAGGTCGATCCCCGTGCCAACGAATCCTCGCTTGGCCGACTCGATCGCGAACGTGCCGATCGAGCACCCGACGTCGAGCACCCGGATCCGGGCGGGGTCGGTCACACCACGCGCCGCCAGGCGCGGGAGGGCGATCCCATCCACCAGGCGTCGGCACAGGTCGCACCTGGCCCGCCAGTGGTTCCGCTCGCGGTCGCGGTACTTGGCCGCCTGCTGGCGGTGGTACTCGAGCCCGTACTCGGCCGAGGTCGCTTTGTGCGAGGGCGCGGACGCCCGTGCCGGAGTGGACCGAACCGCGTCGGGCGTCGCCTGGGCCATGCCGGGTGCATCGGCCGATGCCCGCCGGCGGCTTGAGGCAGCCGGGCGGTCTCGCCCCGCAACAATCGCCCATGCCCATCCGCCTCCGCCCGGTCGTCGAGTCCGACATGCCGCTCGTGCTCGAGGGCACACGCCAACTCGCCGCGGTCGAGGGCCGCCCCGACAGCGTGACCGCCACGCCGGAGATGCTGTGGTCGCTGCTCACCGGTCCGCGCCCGCTGGGCGAGTGCGTCATCATCGAGGAGGACGCGACGCCGCCGGTCGGCGTCGGGCACGCGTGGTTCTACCTCCACCCCAGCACGTTCTCCGGCGAGAGCTGGCTGTACCTCGAG
Organism: Phycisphaerales bacterium; assembly: GCA_041401985.1. Lineage (GTDB taxonomy): Bacteria > Planctomycetota > Phycisphaerae > Phycisphaerales > UBA1924 > JACKHA01. Next base: position 56,890 of record JAWKTE010000003.1, on the reverse strand, counting down.
GACATCTGCATCCTCAAGGCGCACCGGTCCCGCGGCCTCGGGCGGCTGGCCATGGCCGCCCTGGCCCGCGTTGCCCTCGAGCGCGGGTGCACGGGCATGCACTGGTCGGTGGTCTCGGGCAACGCCGCGGCCATCCGGTTTTACGAGCGCCTCGGCGCGGGGCCGAAGACCGGGATCGAGTCGTACAAACTCGTGGACGGCGCGCTGGAGAGTCTGGCGGCGGAGGCCTGATCGTCTGCCCCGAAGTGTGCTCGCGCGCGGCTGGCGCGAGTTGCCGTGCCACCGACTTGCGCAGTCCGCGGAGCAAGTCGGTGCCGATCAACGGACGACGCCGGTCGCGCCGCCCGTACACTAATCGAGTGGACTGGAAGATCGTTCTGGAACAGGATTACGAGTCCGGCGACTGGGCCGCGTGGGTGCCCGAGTTGCCTGGCTGCGCGTCCGCCGGAACCACACGCGACGAGGCCATTGCCAACATCGGCGAAGCGATCGAGTTGTACCTGCAGCCCGACGCGACATGAGAAAAACCGGGGCGGGGACGCCCCGGCTCGCGCGCTCTCCGCTGATTCAAGGGCTGAAATCTGGCTTCACTCCCCCGCGCTGGCCTGCTCCTGCCCAGGCCGCGGCAGCAGCGTCGGTGCGCACGCGAGGTTGTACGCCGTCACGGCCGTGTTCGTCGACGACTGCATCAGGTACTCGGGGATCGCAAGGTCCAGCCGGTCGTGCTGCGTGTGCCAGCCGTAGCCGTAGTTGGCCCGCCCGACCTCGTCCCAGAAGAACCCGGGGATGCCGACGGCGTTGAACGAGGCGTGGTCCGACGAGCCGCCCGGCGGGATGCGGTTGCCCGACGAGTGGACATTGACGTTCAGGTACTTCCCGTCGGTCTCGGAGTAGAAGAGGTTGTTGATCGGCGCGGTCGCGGCGGAGAGGTACGGAATCATGATGTCCGGCGTGGGTAGCCCGCCCTGGTAGTTGGTCCCACCGTCGTCCACGAAGCACACGCTGATCTTGGCCCGCTCGGCTTCGGACAGGCTTGCCACATAGGCTCGCGAGCCGAGCAGCCCCTGCTCCTCACCCGACCACAGCACGAGGCGGATGGTGCGGCGCGGACGGGCATCCACGGCCCGCAGGATCCGGGCCGCCTCCAGCATCACCGCCGAGCCCGTGCCGTTGTCGGTCGTGCCCATCGAGCCGGGACCGTTCCACGAGTCGAAGTGGGCCGAGATGATCACAACCTCGTCGGCCAGGTCCGTGCCCGGGATCTCCGCGATCACGTTGTACACCGGGATCGGGCCCTCGATCAGACGGTGGTCGAGGTTGACCTCGACGTTCACGTCCTGCCCGTCGGCCAGACGCGAGTTGATGTAGTCGTAGTCGGGCATCGAGATGCCGACCTCGATGTCCCGCGGCATCGCGTCGAGGTCCAGATCACGCCACCCGCCGGCCGAGGTCGTCCACACCCGCTCGTCGTTCGACGACGACACGAACCCCGCCGGCCCGGCGGCCAGCACCTGCTCGAGGATGTACGCCTCGTTGTCGATCAGTTCGCCGCTCTGGTTCGGGTCGACGCGCGAGAGCGTCCAGGTCGCCCCGGCGGCGGGGTCGTCGGCGGTGGCCTGCCCGCCGTTCTGGGCGGCCGAGCCCGTGAGCATGTCGCCGTCGAGCGTCAGGGTCGTCTTCGTGTCGCCGACGGGCGTGGTCCAGGTGAACGAGAGGGCGTTGGTCTCTTCGTTGAACTCGACGTCGCGCCCGCGCTCGTCGGCCCCCATCTCGGTCATCTCCACGGTCACGATGTAGTTCCGCCGGAACCGCGCGACGTTCACGACGATCGGCGTCGAGCCATCGGGCAGGTCCGCGTGCTGGACCGTGCCGGTCCAGCGACCCGTCACGGGGAACTGGTCCGACACGCCCGGACCCTGGGGCGGCGGGACGCGCGTCGGCGACGACTCGCCCCGGGCCAGCACCTCGCGGGCCTCGCGGCGTGCGCCGTACCGCGTGTTCATGTTCCCGCCCACGCCGCGGATGCCCTGGCGCGCACCCGACGGCGGGGCGATGAGCATCCACGACCCGGCGATGTCGCCCCGCGACGCTTCGAGTTCCGCCAGCGTCTGGGGCATCTTCAGCACGCGCCCGCGGACCGGGCCGTCGGTCCCGATCGACCACGCCAGCGTGGAGTGGGCCATCTCGCGATCGACCGACGCCTGCCCGTTCGGGGCCACCGTCACCACGTTTGCGCTCGACGCGACGCGATCGAACCGCACCGGGATCGTCCCCCACTCCCACAGGCGCGGGTTGGACATCCCCCAGTCGCCCAGACGCCCCACCGCCCACCGCTGGGCGTTCTCCAGATTGCTCGACCCGGTGAGCCGCGGGCCGAAGGTCGTGCAGAAGTGGGTCAGGTGCTCCATCACCTGGTTGCGGTGCATCCCCTCATCCAGAATGCGGCGCACCGTGGCGGGGTTGCCCATCGGGATGGCCGGGGCCTCGACCTCGACCTCGTCCACCACCGCCATGTTGCCCAGCGTGGGCAGCGAGCGCGACGGGGTCCGGGCCGTGCTTCCCGCGCAGCCGCCGAGCAGTCCGAACATCGTGCCGGCCGACGCCGCGAGGCCGAGCGTGAGGCGAAGATCGAACGGGCGGGGGCGGTCCATCGGATTCTCCTGGGGGAGGGGCTCGGGTCGGGCGGGTCAACGCCACAGCGCCGCGCCGGCACGGCGCGGTGGGGCATGGTACAGCAATGTCGGGTACGGGTTGCGGGAGGCCGCCCCGCCGGCACCGGCGGGCTTGCCGACTGTCGGTCAGTCGCCGCCGACGGGTGATCCGGCGGCCCGGCCCTCGAGCACCTCGCAGATCGCCGCCGCCGCCTCATGCCCGGCCCGGTGCCCCTCGAACTGGCGCACCACCTTCCGCAGTTCCTCGACCTGCCTCGCCACCGCCTCGGGCGATGCCAGCAGTTCCCGCGCCGCGGCCAGGATCGGCTCCGGCCCGGCGAAGTGCGGCACCAGTTCCGGCACGATCTCCCGGGCCGCGATCAGGTTCGGCAGCGTGAAGAACTCCGTCTTGAGCACCCACCGCCCCAGCAGCATGTAGGGCAGCGGGTTGCTCTTGTAGAACACCACCATCGGGCGCTCCTGGCGCGCGATCTGCAGCGTCACCGTCCCGCTCACCACCAGCGCCATCGTGCACCAGCCGATCACCGCGTCGGTCCGACCCGAAACCACCCGCAGGTTCTCAGGCCACCCGCCGTTCTCCGACGCGATCTGCTTCAGACGCTCCGCAACCGCCGGCGTCGTGGCCGCCACGGTGCCGACCAGCCCCGGGCGGTCCTCGGTCAGCGAACGGAACACCGGCAGCATCAGCGGGAAGTTGTTGGCGATCTCCGCCGGGCGCGAGCCGGGCATCAGCGCCACCCGCACCGGCCCGTCGGCCAGGTCAGAGGCCTCGAGCGTCGCGGGCGTCGGCGCGTGCGCGGGGTCGAACAGCGGGTGCCCGATGAACCGCGCCGGCACGCCCCGCTCCTTGAACCACGCCTCCTCGAACGGCAGCAGGCACAGCACCAGGTCCGTCAGGCGACGCAACTTGTGGATGCGCCATTGCCCCCATGCCCAGATCTGTGGCGCCACAAGGTGGACGATCCGCAGCCCCTGGTCCGCGGCGACCTGCCTTGCGATCCGACAGATGGGAAAGTTCGCCGCCGGCGAGTCCACCGGGACATGCACATCCACCGGGTTGGCCCTAAGCCACCTGGCGATGCGGGCGTTGATCTTCCGGTGCTCCCGGATCTTCTTCAGCCCCGGCATCCCCATCACCGCGTCGTGCCCGGTCTGCTCGACGACCTCCGCCCCGGCAGCGGCCATCTTCGGCCCGCCCCAGGCGTAGATCTTCACGTCCGGCGCCATCTGCCGCAGCGCCGCGATCGCCGCCGCCGCGTGGTCGTCGCCGCTGGGCTCGAACGCCGTGAACAGCACGGCCCGGGGGCGCTCCCCTCCGGCGCGCGACGCCCCGGATTCAGGCGGAGTCTCGGCCACATGCGGCGACACGGTCACGCGCGAGTGAAGCGCGGGCCGAGCGGAATGTCAACCCGACGGAACCCCGGCACGGCCGCGATACTATTGCCGCTGGACTTCGCCCGCCGAGGGGAACACCGCCGCTGGAGCGTCGCATGGCCAAGATCGAGATCTATCGCCAGAAGCGCGTGGATGGGGGCATCCGCACCGGCTTTTCCGTCGACGGAGCACGATTGCTCCAGCACCTCCAGGCCGGCTCGCCGGAACCCGATCCGGCACTAGAGTGGTTTATCGACATTCGCTGCACGGTTCGGGGAAAGGGACCTGCTTCCGAGTCTGAAGCCCAGACGTGGCTCACCGAACACTCCGAGTTCCTGCGCGACGCGCTCCGGGCCGCGGCCGACGACATCCCCGTCGGGATCGACGCGGACCTCTGGCCCCACATCCAGGAGATCAACGCCCCGAAGGGCTGGAAGGTCGTTGTCGCATACTCCGCGATCAAGCGCGTCGACGGTCGCCAGATGGCCAGCCACCTCCGCGCCTGGGCCAAGCAGTTCAACTCCGTCGCCCGCAAACTCGCGGCGTGAAACTCCATGGCAGTTGGACGAGTCTTCGACACAAACTACCTGATCGGCGCGTGGAACCGCCACGGGCCGCCGCAGTCCCTCACGGAAGCGCGGGAGCGTGCGAAGCAGTTCCTCAACACAATGGGGTCCGGCGGCATCCTCTCTCCGATCCGACTCGAGTTCCTATCCGGCGCCCGAACGAAGCAGGAACTGAGGCTGTATGACGCGTTCCTCGACCAGTTCGAGGTGCTCGACCTTGCCGCCAAGCGACAGAGAGGCGTGAGAGCCGAAGACTGGACCGAGGCTGAGCGGCTCGTCCGCCGCGTGCCTCCGGACGGCAAACCCCGCCACCTCGCCGACTGCCTGATCCGCGCGATCGCAAACCGCCTCGGCGTCGAAGTCCTCACGAACGACGCCGGCTTTCCACGTGGGTAGTCCCCTCGCCATCCGCACCGCCACTGACCCCGCCCGCGTCCGCCGCCGGGTCCACCTCCGACTCATCCACCCGGCACAGCACGATCGACTCTCCCACCCCGCCCTGCCGCACCCGCAGGCGACGCTGCTTGACCAGTTCCAGCGTCGCGATGAACAGCCCCACCATCTCCGAACGGCTCCGCCCCTCGAACACCCGCGGCAGCGCCAACTCGCCGCCCGTCCCCTCCCGCGTGAGCCGATCCAGGATGTCCGCCTGGTGCAGTTCCATCGGCGTGTCGTCGAACGTGATCTGGTGGTCGCCAAGGCGATCGAAGTTCACCGCCGCGATCACCTGCGCGAACGCCTCGACCAGGTCGCCCAGCGACAGGTCCTCCATGTCCAGGCCGCCGGGCCCGGCGTCCTCGCCCATGTCCCCGCCGCCACCGGCCTGCACCCGCGCCGCGGCCTCGGCGATCGCCTCCTTGTCGATTCCCGCGTGCCCCGCCGGAAAGCGCCGCTCCCACGTCATCCGCCGCTCTTCCAGCGCATCGGCCGCGTCCCGGTGCCGCTTGTACTCCAGCAGTTGCCGCACCAGGTCCGCGCGTGGATCGACGCCGTCCCCAGGCCGCCCGCCCCGCTCGCCTTCCGCCTCGCCCTCGCCTTCCGGCCGCGGCGACAGCATCCGGCTCTTGACCTCCATCAGCGTGGCAGCCATCACCAAGAACTCGCCCGCCAGGTCGATGTCGATCGTGTGCACCTGCTCCAGGTGCTTGACGTACTGCCCCGCGATCTGGGCCACCGGGATGTCGTGGATATCGACCTCCGCCCGCCGGATCAGGTGCAGCAGCAGGTCCAGCGGCCCCTCGAACGCGTCGAGCCGGACGCAGTAGTCCTCAACCATCCGTGCGCTCCCAATCCTGCCGCAGTCCCGCGGGCCTCGGTCCGTCCGATCGAGTGTACCCTACCGCAATGCCAGCCCCGAACGCGCCGACACCGGCGCGCCACGACGCCAGCCCCGTCCCGGAAGGCGGCCCCGACGCGGCCCCCGACGCCGCCTTCGCCGCGGCCACGCTCGCCGCCCAGTCCGCCGCGCTGGTCGCCCTCGCAGCGTGGCTCGAAACCGACGGGCGCGAGGCGTTCGACCGTGCCGTCGATCTCGTCGTCGCCTGCGCCGACTCGAACGCCTCGGTCATCGTCTCGGGCCTGGGCAAGTCGGGCCTCGTCGGGGCCAAGATCGCCGCCACCCTTGCCTCCCTGGGCATTCCCGCCCACGCCGTCCACCCCGCCGAGGCCGCCCACGGCGACCTGGGTCGCTTCCGCGCCCACGACACCGTCATCTGCCTCTCCAAGTCCGGCGAGACCGAGGAGGTCGTCAACCTCGCCGGCATCCTCCGCCAGGACGGCCTGCCAATCATCGCCATCACCGCAGCCCCGCCGGCCGCGCCCCCCACCCCCTCCAGCCTCGAGCGCCTCGCCACCGTCGCCCTCCGCATCCCGCTCGAGCGTGAGGCCGGCGAGCCCGCGTTCGTCGCCCCGACCTCATCCACCACCGCGACCATGGCGCTGGGCGACGCCCTGGCCCTGGCCGCCGCACGCCGCCGACGCTTCACCGACGACGACTTCCGCCGACGCCACCCCGGCGGCGCGCTCGGCGGCCTGCTCCGCCCGGTCGTCGAGATCCTCCGCTTCCGCGCCGGCGAGAACCTCCCCCTCGTTCCCGAGGGCCTCACCGTCGCCCAGGCCCTCTCACGCACCGACCACAACGCCCGCCGCCCGGGTGCCTTGGTCGTCGTCGACGCCGCCGGGCGCCTTACCGGCATCTTCACCGACGGCGACCTGCGTCGCCTGGTCGGGCGCGACCCAGCCGCCCTGACCCGCCCAATCGAGTCCGTCATGACCCGCACGCCGCGAACCCTGCCCGCCTCGGCCCTGGTCCGCGACGCGGTCCACATGGTCCGCGAGTTCCGCCAGGACGAGATCCCCGTCGTCGACGACGTGGGCCAGCCCGTGGGCATCCTCGACGTCCAGGACCTCATCACGATGCGGCTCGTGCGCGACTGACGCCCCAGCCTGAGGTTGACGCCCAACCGTGCCACCGAGACACGCCGGCTCTGCGGCGTTTCTCGGTGCCGATGCGCGAACCGACGCCCGATGGGTGGCATGGCTGTGGCTCTGCACAGCCATGCCGATGCACGACTGACCCCCGAACCACACAAGCCCACGAACCACGCGAGGCGAACGCATGGCTGCCCCGGGCTGCAGCCATGCCACACCGCGGTACCCTCCCCACATGCCCACCACCATCCGCGCCCTCATCCTCGACTGCGACGGCGTGCTCACCGACGGCGCGATCACCGTCGACGACCACGGCACCGAGTCCCGACGCTTCAACGTCCGCGATGGCTTCGGCATCGCCCTGTGGCGCTCCCTGGGTCTGGGCATCGCCGTCATCTCAGGTCGGGGCGGAGCGTCGGCCCGCCACCGCCTCGAACGCCTCGGCGTGACCGACATCGTCCAGGGCGCGCCCGACAAGGCCGCCGCCGTCCGCGACGCCGCCGCCCGCCTCGCCACGCCGCTGTCCGACTGCGCCTTCGTCGGCGACGACTGGCCCGACCTTCCTGCTATGGCCCTGGTCGGCTACCCCATCGCTGTCGCCGACGCCACGCCCGAGGTCCGCGCCGCCGCCGCCTGGACCACCACCACCCCCGGCGGGCACGGGGCGGTCCGCGAGGCCATCGAGCACATCCTCCGCGCCCAGGGCCGCCTCACCGATCCCGCCTCCCTGGCCCACGTCCGAGGCCCGGCCACGCCAGCGCGAACGTAAGCCCCCCACGAACCCCACCCACCACAAAGCACTGCCCCACAACGAATAACACCGCGTCCCGTCCGCGCGCGAGCCGGGGCGTCCCCGCCCCGGTCCCTCACCACACATCGCGCGCGAGCCGGGGCACCACCGCCCCGGTCCCTCACCACACATCGCGCGAGCCGGGGCGTCCCCGCCCCGGTCCCCTCCCACGCGAGACAACCGCCCCTCTCAGGAGCGTCCGAGCGGGGACGCCCCGGCTCGCGCGCGTCGGAGTCAGATCGCCGCGCAACTCCCTCGCCACAACCGACATCCTCCGCCCCCTGGCACGCATTTGCCCCCAAATGTGAAGGTCCCGTGAGCATTCGCCCCCGTCGCCGACCGCCTCGAGGCCGCCCGCGTATACTCCGCTCCTTCTCGAAACGACCCCGATCCGGGCGTCGTCCCCGCGTTCCGGCCGCCGTGTTCCTGCCCGATCAACCCCCGCGGAGACGCGTCGCCCACGCCGCCGCACCCCGCCGTTCCGGAGCGATCGCCGCCATGCCCGCCACGCCCCCGCCGACCGGCCGCCGAGCCTTCACGCTCATCGAACTGCTCGTGGTCATCGCCATCATCGCCCTGCTGATCGGCATCCTGCTGCCCGCCCTGGGCGCGGCCCGCAAGACCGCCCGCCTGATCGTCTGCTCGAGCAACCTGCGTCAGGCCGCCCTGTCGCTGGCGACCTACGCCGCGGGCAATGACGACGCGATCGCGGGTTCGCCGGTCACGAGCGGCTGGTCGATGCTGTCGCAGGATCCGTACCGCAATGGAGCAACGAAGCCCGCGGAGTACAACGGCATCGCGATGCAGCCGTTCGACTGGTACGGGCCGCTGCTGGCCGAGGGCGGCCAAGGCGGACCGGGCAGCGATGTCAGCGGGCCGATGGGCGGGAGCGAAGTCGAGTTCGCGCGGGGCCAGCGCTTCACCTGGTACCAGAACTTCGACGGTTTCGCCTGCCCCGAGAACGACTACACCGCCGTCCCGTATCCCAATCCGAACATCCAGCAGTTCCAGGCCGGGCGGATGATCTCGTACGCGATGACCACCCAGTTCACGTCGCTGCCCGACGCCAACACGATGATCGGCGGCACCGGCTCGAACGGGAATCCGGCCAACCCCAGCGGCCGCCCGGCTGAGCGATGGAACTACCGCCCCTTCATCAACCGCGTCGGCACCGCCAGCGACAAGGTCGCGTTCTTCGAGGCCGCGCGGTACAGCGACCGAACCACGCCGCCCGACTTCGACGTGGGCACGAGCGCCCCGTACGCCGCCTTCGGCGGCGCGTTCGGCGGCACCGGCGTCTGGTTCGAGAACAGCAAGGAAGTCGACCGCTACCACGCCCCGGGCGAGGCCGGCAGCGCACTGCCCGCCCTGTTCACCCAGTTCCAGTACGACGCGCGCCGCTGGGCCTTCCGCCACAGCACCCGAAACTTCTTCGGCGGCAAGGGCGAGATCCAGAACGTCGATGTTCGCGGCAACCTCGCCTTCTTCGACGGGCACGTCGAGACCCGCACCGACGCCGAGGCCACCGAGCCCGACATCTGGTTCCCCACCGGCACCACGATCGTCCGCCCCCTCGAGACCTGGAACTACACCCGCCAGAACTGGCCCCGACAGTCCGGGCTCGAGGGTTCCTACCGCGTCCGCTGATCGCGGCCCACGTCCGTTCGAGCCCCGCGAGACCACGCCGTGCAGCACCGCCCAGCCAACGCCCCCGCCCCCCGTCGCCTCGGCGCGATGAGCCCCAAACTCATCGCCGCGGTCGTGGGCGTCCTGGTCGGGGGCGGCGTGCTGGTGTACGCGATCGCCAACTCCGGCCTCTTCGGCGACGGCGAGATGGTCGACGCCGCCCGCAAGCGCGTTGCCATCGACAGCGTCTCGGGCGAGGTCTTCCACGACTTCCCCGTGCGCGATGGCGACTCGCTGCCTTGGCGCAACCCCCGCACCGGGCAGAACACGCTCTACCCCGCCGAGCGCTGCTTCTGGACCGCCGACGGCAAGGCCAAGACCGAGCCGACGTACGTCTACGTCGACACCTCCCCCGGCGGCCCCGGCTTCGCCACCTGCCCGGACTGCGGCCGTCGCGTCGTCCCGCACAACCCGATGCCGCCGGACCAACTGCTGATCGAGGCGGCGGCGAACTCGGGCGGCTGATTCGAATGCGATCCGTGCCCCGACCTCACGCCGGCGTCGCCTCACCCGCCCCGCCCCCCGGCAGCGCCACCCGGAACGACGTCCCCCGCCCCACTTCCGAGTGCACGTCGATCCGCCCGCCGTGGGCCTCGACGATCCGCCGCGTCATCGGCAGCCCGAGCCCCGTGCCGCCGGCCTTGGTGGTGAAGTAGGGCGAGAAGATCCGCCCCAGCACGTCGGGCGGGATGCCCGGGCCGGTGTCGATTACCTCCACCACCACGCCCGCGGCCCCATCGCCATCACGCGACGCCCCGTCCGCAGCGTCGGCCCGCACGCGGACGATGATCTCCTTCGCCGACGACCCGTTCGATGCGCCGGCCCCGCCGCCGCCGGCCGCCGCCACTCCCGTTCGCGGCGTCATCGCCTGCACCGCGTTGAGCAGGATGTTCAAGAGCGCCTGCTTCACCGCCGCAACGTCGATCGACGCCACAAGCCGCCCCGGCCCCACATCGCCCCGCAGGTGCACGCCCGCTTTGGTCGCCTGCGGGGCGAAGAAGTCGATGAGTTCCTCGACCAGCGCGCCCACGTCGGCGGCCTCACGCGAGAGGTGCAGTTCGCCGGCGTACTCGAGGAAGTCGGTCAGGATGCCGCGGAGGCGTTCGACCTCGCGCGACAGGGCCCCGACGCGCCGGACGAGCGGGCCCTTCGCTTCGGCGGGGGCGTCGAGGTCGGCCAGGCCCTCGGCCAGCAACTGGGCGTTGAGCCCGATGGTCGAGAGCGGGTTCTTGATCTCGTGGGCCAGCCCGCTGGTCATGGAGCCGAGTTCGGCCAGCCGCTCGGCCGACCGTGCCCGGCGCTCCGCGGCCCGCACGCGGCGCAGGTGCCGGCGCACGAGCCCCCAGGCCGCCGAGGCGGTGATGAGGATGCCGATCGCAAATCCGAGCAGCGCTTCGATCAAGGCCAAGTCAAGAGATGCCGGGGCGGGGTGTCAACTCGCGCGGACTGACCGGGCGGAATGAGGCATCCTGCGCGGACCTCCACGGCGATTGGTGGTGGCCGTCACGGTCGGCGAAACAGCGGCAGGTGTCGACAAGGCGCCCTTTGCTCGCGAGCAGAGTGTTCCACCGGGTCTGAGTGGGAGGGTGGACGAGGCCGCGACGAGCCGTGGGTTCGTCGCGGTGCGAAGCGTGCGCTGCGGTGCAAGGTGGTCAATGGGCGCGGAGGGATTCGAACCCCCGTAGGCTTTCGCCAACAGATTTACAGTCTGTCCCGTTTGGCCGCTCCGGAACACGCCCTGTGACCCGGCGGGGGATGCCCGCGGGGAGGGAAATCTAGGGGGGTTCGGGGCGGCGGGCAACGCGGGCGGGGCGAGGGGCGGGACGGTGGCTCGCACGCCGGGGTTTGCAGCGGGAATCCGAATCTCCCGAGCGGATCCCTACGATCCGGGTTCATGGAGGACCCGATGCCGCAGGACGTCGCCGTGAAGCCGAAGCGTCGATCAAAGAAAGGGCCGGAACCTGCGGCAGACGCGTCGGGCGAGGGCGAGGGTGCGCCCGGGGCTGCGCAGATGTCAAAGCCGACCGCCGAAGCCGGCCCGCGTCGCGGCTCGCCGGATCGGTCGATCCGTGTCCGCGGGGCCAAAGAGCACAACCTCAAGAACATCGATCTCGAGATCCCGCGCGACTGCCTCGTCGTGATGACTGGGCTCTCGGGCTCGGGCAAGTCGAGCCTGGCGTTCGACACGATCTTCGCCGAGGGCCAGCGGAAGTACATGGAGTCGCTGTCGGCGTATGCCCGGCAGTTCCTGGACCAACTCAAGAAGCCGGATGTCGAGGAGGTGGAGGGCATCCCCCCCACCATCGCGATCGAGCAGCGCTCGGCCAGCGCGAATCCGCGATCGACGGTTGCGACAACCACCGAGATCTATGACTACCTGCGCCTGCTGTTCGCGCGGTGCGGCTCGCCGCGATCCTGGGCGGTGACGAAGGCGAAGAAAGACGGGACGGTGCTGGAGCGGTCGGGCGCGGCGATCAGCGCGACGAGCAGCACGCAGATCGTGGATGCGGTGATGGCGTGGCTGGGCCGGGACTCCGAGCCGACTTCGGGGGTAGGCCGGATCTCCGAGCCGGCTTCGACGTGCAGCGGCGAGCAGCCGCGTCCGAACGCCAAGGGTTCATCGGGCTCGGGGCTGCGCCCCGAAACCGGCTCGGAGAGCCGGTCCACCACCGACATCCGCCTCATGGTCCTGGCCCCGGTCGTCCGTGGCCAGAAGGGGTTCCACAAGGACGTGCTCGAGGACCTGCTCCGCCAGGGCTGGGGGCGGGCCCGCGTCAACGGCAATGTCGTCGAACTCCGCGAGGCGCTCAAAGAGGGCGGCGAGAACCCGCTCGGGCTGGGGCGCTACGAGAAGCACAGCATCGAGGCCGTCATTGACCGCATCGTTGTGCGCCCCGACGCCCGCCAGCGACTGGCCGAGGCGATCGAGACCGGGCTGAAGATGGGCGGCGGTTCGGTGATCGTGTCGCGGGAACAAAGAGAAGTAGAGACGAAGAGTCGGAGAGATGAGGGCAAGCCGCCGGCGTCGCGCGCCCCCGAACACTCCATCTCTTCGTCTCTTCCTCTCTCCGTCTCTTCCACCTGGATCGACACCTCGTTCTCCGACAAGTTCGCCGACCCCGAGCATCCCGAGATCGCGCTCGAGGAGCTCTCGCCGCGCCTGTTCTCGTTCAACTCCCCGTTCGGCGCGTGCCCCGAGTGTCACGGCCTCGGAACGATCCTGGAGTTCGACGAGAAACTCGTCATCCCGGACGACACGCTGAGCCTGGCGGGCGGGGCGGTCGCGGCCTGGGCCAAGAATGGGCCCGTCCGGGCCTGGTTCAACCGCAAACTCAAGAAGTTCTGCAAGGACTTCGACGCCGACTTCGGCGAGTCGGTCCGCGACCTGACGCCCGACCAGCGCCGCATCCTCCTCCACGGCGCGACCAAGGCCGACCAGCAGAAGCACAAGGCCAAGTTCGAGGGCGTGGTCCCGAACATCACGGAGTGGTGGGGCTCGACCGAGAATCCCGGCGTCAAGGAGTGGCTCGGCACGTTCATGAGCCAGTCGCCGTGCCGCACCTGCTGCGGCGACCGCCTCCGCATCGAGGCCCTGCACGTGCTGGTCACCAGCGCCCACAAGGCCGACACCGCCAAGGCCTTCAGCACCAGCGTCATCGGGCGGCCGCGCGACGACGGCTCGATCCTGAACATCGCCGAACTCTCGCGCCTGACCATCACCGACGCGATCGCGTTCATCGGCGGGCTGATCCTGTCCGAGGAGCAGTCGCGGATCGCCGAGCCGATCCTGCGGGAGGTCAACAACCGCCTGCGGTTCCTCTCCAGCGTCGGGCTCGAGTACCTCTCGCTGGACCGACGCACCGGCACGCTCTCCGGCGGCGAGGCCCAGCGGATCCGCCTGGCGACGCAGGTCGGCTCGGGGCTGGTCGGGGCGTGCTATGTGCTGGACGAGCCGACCATCGGCCTGCACCAGCGCGACAACGAGCGCCTGATCCGCACCCTCCGCCACCTCTCGGACATCGGCAACACCGTGCTCGTCGTCGAGCACGACGAGGACATGATCCGGGCCGCGGACCATGTGATCGACATCGGCCCCGGCCCGGGCGTGCACGGCGGCCAAGTCGTGGCCCAGGGCACCGTCGCGGACATCTGCGCCACGCCCGCGTCGATCACGGGCGACTACCTGAGCGGGCGGCGGTCGATCGAGGTGCCGCGGCGCCGGCGGGCGGTCTCCACGAAGCGCGCGATCGTGGTCAAGGGCGCCCGCGAGAACAACCTCAAGGGCGTCGATGTCGCGTTCCCGCTCGGCGGGCTGGTGTGCGTCACCGGCGTCTCCGGCTCGGGCAAGTCCACCCTCGTCAATGACATCCTGCTGCGGGCGCTGGCGGTCCACCTCAACGGCACGCGGACCAAGCCCGGGGCGCACACGCGGATCAACGGCCTCTCCCACATCGACCGGATCATCGAGGTGGACCAGAGCCCGATCGGGCGCACGCCGCGCTCCAACCCCGCGACGTACACCGGCTTCTTCGACGACATCCGCAAGGTCTTCGCCGCCACCAAGGAAGCCAAGATCCGCGGCTACCAGCCCGGACGCTTCTCCTTCAACGTCCCCGCCAAGTCCGGCGGTGGGCGCTGCGAGGCGTGCCAGGGCCAGGGCCTCAAGAAGATCGAGATGCACTTCCTGCCCGACGTCTACGTCGAGTGCGAGGTCTGCCGCGGCAAGCGGTACAACCGCGAGACGCTGGAGATCCTGTACCGCGGCAAGTCGATCGCGGACGTGCTGTCGATGACCGTCGAGAGCGCGTGCGGGTTCTTCGAGAACCACCCGCAGATCCACCGCTTCGCGCTGTGCCTCCGCGACGTGGGGCTGGACTACATCGAACTGGGCCAGCCGTCGACCACGCTCTCGGGCGGCGAGGCCCAGCGCGTGAAACTCGCGACGGAACTGGGCAAGTCCGGCGGAACAAGGAACAACCCTGTTGTCCAAGGTGGACCGGCTCTCCGAGCCGGTTCGGCGGCGCAGCCGCCGACCGATCACCAGGAGGCTCCCGACGCCGATTCCGACGACGACTCCAGTGCATCCGAGCGCCGCGATGTGCCGTCGCGGGCGGTGCGTCGGATGACGAACCTGGCCGCCGGGACCACGCTGTATGTGCTGGACGAGCCGACGACCGGCCTGCACTTCGAGGACATCGCCAAACTCGTGAGCGTCTTCGACCGCCTGGCCGATGCCGGCAACACGCTGGTCGTCATCGAGCACAACCTGGACGTGATCAAGCGGGCCGACTGGATCATCGACCTGGGGCCGGAGGGCGGGGACAACGGCGGGACGATCGTGGCCGCGGGCACGCCGGAAGAGGTGGCCAGGAACCCGAAGAGCCACACGGGCAAGTACCTGAAGGGGTTGCTGGCGGGCTGAGCCCGACGCGCGAGCGTCGTGGTCCTTTGTTGACGTGTCGCCGAACCGACCGCGACGCTCGCGCGTCGGGCGCTGCGCCGGTGGCATCGGGCGCCGGTGGCCTACTCGATCCCGCTCGTCCGAAGCAGCGTCTTGAAGCCCTCGCCGAAGACGAAGTTCTCGCGCGGCAGCGTCACGCCGCCGACCCGCATGTCCATCGCGTTGTCCGCGTGGCTGAACATCAGGTCGATCCGCCCGATCGGCGCGAACTCGGTCTCGGCGGCGCGGCGTCGCTCGACGATGCCCGCAGTCGACGCCCCTTGCTCGCTTAGGCTCTGGATCGTCGCGGTGTAGCGCAGCGTGTCGCCCGGCCCGGCATCCGCGTCGAGTTCGGCCCGGGCGATTTTGGCCAGCAGCACCTTCTCGCGGAACTGGTTCGCGTGGCCGACGAGGATGCCGGCGGACTGGGCCATGCCCTCGATGATGAGGCTGGCGGGCATGATCGGCACCGCGGGACGCGGGGCTCGCGCGTCGGCGCCGCCGGGTTCATCGTGCGCGCCGGGCTGCGCAGGGAAGTGGTCGTGCAGGTGCTCCTCGGCCATCGAGACGTGCTTGATGGCGACGAGTCGAGTGCCCTTGTCGAGTTCGATGATCCGGTCGATCCACATCCATCGCATGGCGGTCCCCGGCGTGCTCGGCAGAAAACGACGATCGCATCGAACGGGCGGCACGGGGGTTCGGCAGCTCCCGGCCCCAGTCGTCGCATGGACGCGTCCGCGAACGACGACGCCCCGGCGCCGCACGAAGCGCGAAGGATTCACCGCAGAGGCACAGAGAACGCTGAGGGAGGCACCACCACCGACGCACCTGCCTTCCTCTGTGCCCTCCGTGCCTCTGTGGTGAGTCCTCTCGGTTCCATCCCCGGAGCGCACGGAACTGAGCAGTCCCCGTTCAGCCCTTGGCCGCCAGTTTCGACGACACGAACTGCACCAGCGAGTTCACCGTGAACACGTCGGCCACGCGCTTGATGTCCGGGTTCTCGGGGATCCGCGCGAAGTCCGCGTGCGGCAGGCGGGCCTTGAGCGTCGCCATCCCCTCCGGCGTCACCTTCCCGCCCTGCACATACCGGGCGTCCTGCGACACGTTCTCCGGGAACAGTTCGCCCTGCGGGATTTTGATCGCGAACACCTGCTCGAGTTTGAACACGATGTCGAGGAAATCGATCGACTCGGCCCCGAGGTCGGCCGTCAGCGAGGCGTCGGGCGTGACGTCCTCCTCATCCACCGCCAGGGCGTCCACCAGCACCTCGCGCACCTTCTGGAAGATCTCGTCGTTGCTCATGCGGGCGATTCCGGGGGCGTCCGTGCGGGAACAGTCAGGGACGGCGGGGCGATTCCCGCCGGGGTCGCCATGATACGCCCGCCCCCGCCAACGCGACCCGCGGTGCGAGCGTCCAGGCGGACCCGCAGGGCGGCAACGATCGCGGCCTTCACCTCGCTCATCGTCGGGCAACGCTCCCCCAGCAGCCACCGCAGGCTTGTCACCGGCCGCCCGTGCAGCCCGCACGGCACGATCAGCCCGAAGTGGTTCAGGTCCGGATCAACGTTGATCGCCAAGCCGTGCATCGACACCCACCGCTTCACCCGCACCCCGATCGCGGCCACTTTGGCGTGGGGCGTCGGCGCCGTCCCGGCCCCGCTGGGTCGCGCGTCCGGGTCGGGCGTCCACACGCCCGTCGCCGTCGGATCAGCCACAGCCGCCACGCCGAAAGTCGCCAACGCGTCGATGATCGCCCCCTCCAGCAGGCGGATGTAGTCCACGATCCGCAGGTTGTGGGCGTTGAGATCGATGATGGGATACACGACCAGTTGCCCCGGCCCGTGGTACGTCACATCCCCACCGCGATCGGTCTGGGCCAGTTCGACGCCCGCCCGGGCCAGCGCCTCCGGCGTCGCCAGCACATGCCCCGCGGCCTCGCCCCGGCGCGACACCGTGATCACCGCCGGGTGCTCGACCAGCAGGATCACGCCGCGGCTTGGGGTGTCGGACTCGCGGGACGCGACCACGGCATCAAGCTGTTGGGTCTGGACCTGGTAGGCCTCGGCGTAGCCCATCCGCCCGATATCCATCGCCGCGATGGGATGCGCCCCGGCGTCCACGGACAAGGGTATTCGCCCCCACACGCCCGCCGCCGCCGACAGGGGCTTCCGCCGGCCGCCCCCGTGCGACGGAATCCCGTGGAGCCACTTGCGGCCGGCCCGCGTATGTGGACAATGGACAGGCCGGGACTGTTGGGGTCTTGGTCTGTTCTGGCCGCGCCGGGCGCCTTGCGGGGGTTCCGGCGGTCGGCCTTGGCGTGGACGCTGAGAGGGGATTGCGATGGACAGGATGTCTTGCACCGTGCGCCGTGGTGTGGTGGCCTGCGCGCTGGCCGCGATTGGGGTTGCCGCGCTCCCGGCGCTGGCCCAGCCCGGCGACGACGCGTCGCCCAGCGCGTCCGGCTCGCGTCTGCACGAGCAGACCGTGCGGCTCGACTCGATGCAGCGGATGTACGTCTCGTCGCTCGGGACGCACTACACCCAGGCCGAGTGGAGCCTCAACCACGCGCCCGGCGCGCCCGGCAACCCGACGCCGGAGAACTGCACCGGCATCTCGGCCCACACCGACAAGGACTTCCAGCCGGGCACATACACGCTCCAACTGGGCTTCGCGCAGAACGAACTGCAGGCCACGACCTACACGCTCCCGCCCGACCACTTCCCCTTGCGCCTCGACACGATCGAGACCTTCTGGGCCACGACCAACGCCTCGGTCCAGACCGTGACGTGGTGGAGCGTGCTGGTGTACGACGGCACGCCCACGTCGGGCACGCTCGTGGCCGAGTACTCGTCGGACGATGAACTGCTGCCGCACGCGCGCCTCGGCCCCGGCACCCAGGGCCTGCACCTGGTCTTCCAGATCGACCCGAACGACCCCGAGCAGATCGTGATCACCAACAGCGGCGGCACGGGGCAGTTCACCATCGCCTTCCGAATCGACCGGCACAACAGCCAGACGTCCAACCCGTGCCTGGTCGCGCCGCCTTCGACGCTCAACATCTTCCCGACGACCGATCCTGCACCGCCAAGCGGCAGCGGGCTGCAGGAGCCGACCAACAACTGGCTCTTCGGCGTCAACTGCGGGCCGATCGGCTGCCCGCCCAACGGCGGGTGGGCGAGGTTCTCCGAACTCTCGACGGGCATCATCCCGTGCCGCCCGAGCGGCGACTGGGTCATGCGCACCTCCTGGACCCGCCTGAACTGCCTGCCCGGCTTCGGGGCCTGCTGCCTGCCCGGCAACACCTGCCAGGAGATGAGCGTGGGCAACTGCGCAAACGCCGGCGGCGTCTACCAGGGCGACGGCAGCCAGTGCCAGTTCATCACCTGCGTCGAGCCGACCGGCTCGTGCTGCATCCCGGGCCTGGGCACCTGCGCCAACGTGACCCAGGGCGTGTGCGGGCAACTCGGCGGCACGTGGGGCGGGGCCGGCACCGAGTGCGGCCAGCCGGGCGCCTGCAACGCCCCGTCCTGCGAGCCCGACCTCACCACCGGCGCCATCCCCGGCGCCCCCGGCTACGGCACGCCCAACGGCATCCTCAACAACGACGACTTCTTCTACTACCTCAACGAGTTCGCCGCCGGCAACATCCCCGTCTGCGACCTGACCACCGGTGCCGTCGCGGGCCAGCCGGGCTACGGCGTGCCCAACGGCGTTTTGAACAACGACGATTTCTTCTATTATCTGGCGATCTTCGCGGAGGGGTGCTGACGCCGGAGCGGCACCGGCCTTCGCTCGGGAGGGTGTGAGCCGCCGCGATGACCGATCCCCGCCCCGGTTCCGGGGCGTTGGCCTCGGTTGATCCCGTCCAAACCCCGCGCGCCCGCGGGGTTTTTCATTCGGATTCGTCCGGTCGCCTTGCGTTTGCCGCGGCGGGGCGGGACACTACCGGAGACGGCGTCGCCGCCGCGTTCTCGGACGCGGGCGTCGGCGGTCGCCTTCGCCGCTCCGGGGTGAGAAGGGAGAATCCATGCGTTCGATCTCGATGCGTTCGACTCGCGCGGCCGGTGCCGTGCTCGGTGCGTGCGGCCTCGCGCTGGCCAGCGCGCCCGCGCTGGCCCAGCCGCTGGCCGAGGGGCAGCTGGTGGTCTCGGGGCTCGTCCGCCCGATCTGGGTGACGTATGCGCCGGGCGACCCGGCGGATCGCCTGTTTGTGATCGAAAAGCAGGGTCTGATCCGGATTATCGAGAACGGTGTGACCGCCACCGCGCCGTTCCTGAACGTCGACGCGATCACCGGCGGCGGCACCAGCACCTCCAGCGAGCAGGGCCTGCTGGGCCTGGCGTTCCACCCGAACTACCAGAGCAACGGGCTGCTGTACATCTACCACACCGACAACTCCGGCGCCACAACGCTGGCCGAGTACCGCGTGCTGGGCGACCCGGCCACCTCGGCGGTCGTGGACACGACCACGCGGCGGGTGATGCTGGTGATCTCCCAGCCCTTCTCGAACCACAACGGCGGATGGATCGCCTTCGGGCCGGACGGGTTCCTGTACATCGCCTCCGGCGACGGCGGCTCGGGCAACGACCCGCAGGCCAACGGGCAGAACATCGAGGTGCTGCTGGGCAAGATGCTCCGGATCGACGTGAACGGCCAGGATCCCGGCCTGCAGTACCGCGTCCCGACGACCAACCCGTTCTCCGGCGGGGCGCCCGGGCGCGACGAGATCTGGGCGTACGGCCTGCGGAACCCGTGGCGGAGTTCGTTCGACCGCGCCACCGGCGATCTGTACATCGGCGACGTCGGCCAGAACATCTGGGAGGAGATCAACTTCCAGCCGCAGGCCAGCGTGGGCGGCGAGAACTACGGCTGGCGGTGCATGGAGGCCAACCACTCGACGGGCCTGTCGGGCTGCACGCCGTTCTCCGCGGGGCTGGTGATCCCGGTGCACGAGTACTCGCACTCCGGCGGGCGGTGCTCGATCACGGGCGGGTACGTCTATCGGGGGTCGCTGATCCCGCGTCTGGCCGGGCGGTATGTCTTCGGCGACTACTGCTCGGGCGAGATCTGGACCCTCCCGACCGGGAGCGTCTCGCCCCCCGGCCCGTCGACGTTCCTGTTCGACATGGGCGACAACCTGACCTCGTTCGGTGAGGGGCCCGATGGCGAACTCTACTACACCGACCAGAACTCCGGGCAGTTGTGGAAGATCGTCGCGGTGGCGTGCTCGGGCGCCGACCTGACCAACGGGGCCGTGCCGGGCCAGCCGGGCTACGGCGCGCCCAACGGCGTGATCACCAACGACGATTTCTTCTACTACCTGGCCCAGTTCGCCGCGGGCAACGTGGCGGTTGCGGACCTGACCACCGGCGCGGTCGTGGGCCAGCCGGGCTACGGCGTGCCCAACGGCGTGATCACCAACGACGACTTCTTCTACTACCTGGCCCTGTTCAGCGCGGGCTGCTCGAACTGAGCGGCCTCGCGGATGTGACCTCGCACGCCGCGCGGGCCGACCGCCCGCGCGGCGATTCAACCCGGTGCCCGACGCACCGCGCCGTGAGACGACCAGAACCAGCGCGGGCCAAGTGCCCGTCCGCCGAGGAGAGCCGATGAACGCCCGCACGATGACCGCCGGTTCGATTGGCCTGCTGCTTGCCGCGCCCGCCCTCGCCGACGTGACCGTCCCGACGACGATCAGCCAGGCCCAGTCGAGCGTGAGCATCCAGATTTCCGCGGCCGGGCTGAGCGGGAGCGACACGTCGCCGCTCTCGGGCGGCGTGGAGGCGGTGCTGGACAACGGCACGTCCCCCACCACGATCGCACTGTCGGACTACACGATCAACGTGACCGAGCAGATCAACATCGTGCTCAACGCCGGGCTGCTGGGGCGTCTGACGATCACGCTGAACAACGTCGTCGTGTCGTACGACACGCCGGGCACACCTTCTGCCGCCGCGACGCTGGGCGCGGGCGGGGCGTTCAGCCTGACGGGCCTGCCGACGGTCGCCACGGGCACGGGCCAGGCGGTTGGCACGGGCATCCTGTTCAGCTCGATCGGGACGATCCCGATCGACCTGTCGGAGGCGGGCGTGATCGCGGGCGACGCCGCGGGCACCGCGACGGTGGCGAGCGACACGCTGAGCCTGGCGTTCGATCTCTCGGGCTCGCAGGTGCAGACGCTCAGCGGGGTGGATGTCACGGTCACGATCAACGCCGCGGTCCGCTCCAGCGGCACGATCCCGATGCCGGTGTGCCCGCCGGACCTGACCACCGGCGCGGTGATGGGCCAGCCGGGCTTCGGCGTGCCCAACGGCGTGCTGAACAACGACGACTTCTTCTACTACCTGGGCCAGTTCGCCGCGGGCAACGTCGCGGTGGCGGACCTGACGACGGGCGCCGTGGCGGGCCAGCCCGGCTACGGCGTGCCCAACGGCGTGATCACGAACGACGACTTCTTCTATTACCTGGCGATCTTCGCGGCCGGGTGCTGAGGCGGGCCACGGGGGCGACGGTCACGATCCGCCCGCGCGGCAAACGATGGCGAGACCAGACCGGCTGGTGGATTCCCCGGACTCCCACGCTTAGCGGACTCTGGCGCACCGGCCATCGCACGGCTCTGCTTTGAGTCGCCGAGGCGCATCGGTAGAATCCCTGATGCCGCGACCGAGCGATCGGCGCGGATCGGAGGGAAGTGAGATGCCGTTTGTGACGCGATCCACGTCGTGCGTTCTGGCTGCAACCGCGGCCGTCGTCTCGCTGGCGAGCCCGGTTCTGGCGGCCACCGGCCCCATCGCCCACTGGAAGTTCAACGAGGCCGTCGGGCCGACGGTCTCCGACGACGCCCGCAACTTCCCCGGCGCGCTCGTCGGCGGCGCGGCCTTCGCGCCGGGCATGGGTATCGAGGGCGGCGCGCTGATGCTCTCGCGGGCGACCAACGACCACGTGTTGATCGGAAACGTGCTGCCGCTCACGGGCCAGAGTCGGTTCTCGATCGTCGCGTGGGTGAGGCTGCCCACGCCGACCAGCCCCGAGCAGTTCGTCATCGGACGCCACTTCGCGACGATCGTCGCCGGGTATTTTCTGGCCGTGAATCCGAGCGGGACGTACGGTGCGCCCGGCAAGGCGTGGTTCTACGCCTCCCATTCCCCTGGGCCGGAGCCGATCTCCACCACGAGCGTCAACGATGATCAGTGGCACCAGATCGTGTTGACCCGCGACCCATCGATGATCCGCGTGTACGTCGACGGCGCGCCGGCCGAGCAAACCAAGGCCTCCGTCGCCATCGGCTCCACCACCGCCCCGCTGATCCTCGGCGGGCTGCTGAACTCTTCCGGGCAGGCGGTTGGCTTCTGCGACGGCCTGCTCGACGACATCCAGATCTACAACCGGGTGCTGTCCGACGCGGACATCGACTTCCTGTTCGCGAACCCCGGATCGTCGGTCATGGCCGGGTGCGGGGCGGACATCACGCACGGCGCCGTCGCGGGCACACCCGGATACGGGCTGCCCAACTGCGAACTGACCAACGACGACTTCTTCTACTACCTCGCCCAGTTCGCGGCGGGGAATCTGGCCGCGGCCGACCTCACCACCGGAGCCGTGCCCGGCACGCCCGGCTACGGCGTGCCCAACGGCGTGATCTCGAACGATGACTTCTTCTACTACCTGGGGCTCTTCGCCGCGGGGTGCTGAGTCTCGCCCTGCCCGTCGCTGGAGGCCGCCGATCGTTCCGACCGGAGTCGCAATGCGAAACACCCCGCCCGTCGCCGCCGTGCTCGGCCTGTGCTGCGCGACCGCGTGCGCGCAGAACCTGGTCCAGAACGGCGGGTTCGAGCAGTACGAACTGCCCGCCGCGTCCTGGTCGCTGCCCGGCATCGCCGATCTGAACATCCCCGTCGGCTCCACGCGGCTCGTCGGCTGGGAGGTGCTCGGCTCGCCGGACTACGTCGGCACGGGCTGGCAGCCGGGCGAGGGCGAGCGCAGCCTCGACATGGCCGGCACGCCAGCGATCGGGCACATCCGACAGAGTGTCGCGCTCACGCCGGGGCGGGAGTACGTGTTGTCGTTCCGGTATTCCGGGAACCCCGACGCGACGATGGTGTTCCGCGAGCCGCCCATCAAGGAACTGGAAGCCTCGATCGCCGGGCTGACGTTCGTCGCGCTCTTCGACACCGAAGCGATGGGCAACTCGCCCGCGAACATGATGTGGGCCCGGGTCGGGCGGCCATTCATTGCAACGGGCGCGACCGAGGTGCTCACGTTCCGGTCCATCGGCCCGCAGGTCCACACAGGCCCGGCGCTCGACGACGTGGCCATCACGCCCCGATGCCCCGCCGACCTCACCGAGTTCGCCCTGCCCGGCACGCCCGGCTACGGCCTCGCGAACGCGATCCTGAACAACGACGACTTCTTCTACTTCCTCGCGCAGTTCGCGGCGGGCAACCTGGCGGTGGCGGACCTGACCACGACGGCCGTGCCCGGCACCCCCGGCTACGGCGTGCCGAACGGCGTGCTGAACAACGACGACTTCTTCTTCTACCTCGCGATCTTCGCCGCCGGGTGCTGAGCCATCCGACGCGGCCGGCGTGCGGGATCGGGCGTCGCGGTGCGGCCCCGAGCCGGGGCCAAACGGGTATCGGACGCGCGGATCGCAGGGCAAAAGACCATCGCTCGAAAGGAGCGGGTCTGGTACGATCTGCTTCCGCTCGCCTCCGGGGAAAAAGGGTCCGTTTCATGCCGAAAGCCATCGCGTTCCGTCGCCGCGCCGCACGTGGCCTCTCGCCCCTGACCGCCGCGGCTCCGCTGCTGCTTCTTGCCGGCATCGCGTCGGCCCAGGTGGTCCCGTTCGCGGATCGCCCGTGGGACGAGCCGAACCTGCCGCGGAACCTGACCGAGGCCGAGCGGGCGTACCTGGAACTGCACCCGCTGGTCGTGCCCGAGGCCGCGGATGCCCCGACGGGCGCCGTCTACTGCCCCGGCGAGTACGAGCCGATGGACGGGGTCTGCTTCGCGTGGGAACAGTTCACGACGCAGCTCACCCAACTGATCCGCTGGGTCACGACCGACGGCAACGCCAGGGCCTACGTCTACGTTGACAATACCAGCGAGCAGAACTCCGCGTCGTCCACCCTCACGTCCGCCGGGGCCAACATGGCCAACGTGGTGTTCCGCGTGCGCACCACCGACACCGTGTGGATCCGCGACTACGGCCCGCGCTACATCTACGAAGGCCCGCCCGGAGCCCAGGTCCGCGCCATCGTCGACCACACATACAACCGCCCCCGCCCCAACGACAACCAGGTGCCCGACGACTTCGCCGCCTTCAAGAACCACGCTTCCTACGACATCCCGCTGATCCACGGCGGGGGCAACTACCACCTCTCGAGCCTGGGCGACTCCTTCTCGACGCGCCTGATCCGCAACGAGAACCCGTCGCTGACCGAGCAGCAGATCATCGACTACTGGCGCGAGTACCAGAACCTCGAGACCACGCTGACCAACCCGTTCCCGACGAGTGTCGACTCGACCCAGCACATCGACATGTGGATGCAGGTGTATGGCGACCGCCAGGCTGTCATCTCCGACTGGCCGCTGGCCTCCGGCTCGACCCAGGACCAGATCTGCGACGCGACCGCGGCCCTGATGGCCGGGAACGGCTGGACCATCACCCGCCTGCCCGCCGTGTCCAGCGGCGGCGTGCACTACACGTTCACCAATGTGCTGCTGTGCAACGACCTGCTGGTCGTGCCGTCGTACACCAACTCAACGGCCGCGGCGTACAACGCCCAGGCCCTCGCGGCGTGGCAGAGCCTCGTGCCGGGCAAGACCGTGCAGCAACTCAACGGGCAGCAGATCGCCCAGTCCGCCGGCGTGTTCCACTGCATCGCCATGCACGTGCCCGCCGCGCCGGGCGGCTCCACGCCCACGGCGTTCCTGCGGACGCTGCGCGAGGGCGGGCAGGTCCAGCAGGGCCAGAGCGTCACGATCCAGTGGTCCAGCGACGACGACAACGGGACGGTCGGGGCCGACATCCTGCTCTCGACCGACGCGGGCCAGTCGTTCGTCCCCATCGCCACCAACACGCCCGACGACGGCTCGTTCGTCTGGACGGTGCCCGCGGGCCAGCCCTCGACGGGCGCGGCCCGCCTGCGCGTGGTCGTCCGCGACGCCCAGCAGACGCCCGGCTCCGACGAGAGCATCGTGAACTTCACGATCGGCACGCCCTGCGCCGCCGACCTGACCACCGGCGCGGTGGCGGGCCAGCCCGGCTATGGCACGCCCAACGGCGTGCTCGACAACAACGACTTCTTCTACTACCTGGCCCAGTATGCCGCGGGCAATGTCGGCGTCGCCGACCTGACGACTACGGCGGTCGCGGGCCAACCAGGCTTCGGCGTGCCCAATGGCACCATCAACAACGAGGACTTCTTCTACTACCTGACGATCTTCGCGGCCGGGTGCTGAGAGCGCCCGTTCGCCAAGACGACGCCAAGACGACGCGGAGACCGCCCGGACCCGCTCGGCCCGGCGCGGCACGGCCCGGCGCAGATCGGTTTCATATTCCGTTCGGTTCCATCTAAGCCGCGGGCGCGGTACGTTGACGCCGGGGGCGGGGTGTCCCGCCTATGTCGCGTCCCGGCGTGCGCGATGGCGCACGCCCAGTCCAACTCGTGGGAGAACCAACGATGAAGTCCGCGCGCGTTCTCGTCCCGCTCGCCGTCGCCTCGCTGGCCGGGTCCGCCGGCGCCATCGAGATCATCTCGAACCTGCCCGGCAACGACGGCACCCAATCGGCCGTCCTGAGCAGCCTGCGCATCAAGTCGATGGGCTTTACGATGCCCGCCGGCGACAACTACGACCTCGACGACGTGGTCCTTCGCCTGGACATCACCGATCCGAACGTGACGCCGATCGTCGAGGTCTGGTCCGACTCGGGCGGCCTGCCGTCGGCCCCGCTGGCCACGCTGTCCAACCCGGTGTTCTCGCTCATCGGCATCGACAACTACTCGTTCACGCCCTCGGCCACGGTGACGCTCGAGGCCGGGCTGGGGTACTGGATCATCGCCTACGCCCCGCCCGGCACCCCGACGTACTCCTGGAAGGCCAGCAGCCCGGCCCAGACGCCGGTCGGCCTGGCGACGCACCTGGGCACCACGTTCGTCACCAACGGCGCGCTCCCACCCCTGGGCTCGAGCAGCACGCTGGCCAGTTACGCCGTCAACGCCTCGGTCTCCGGCGGCGGGTGCGAGCCCGACCTCACCACCGGCGCGATCGCCGGCGTGCCGGGCTACGGCGTGCCCAACGGCATCCTGAACAACGACGACTTCTTCTACTACCTGGCCATCTTCGCCGCCAACGACCCCCGCGCCGATCTGACCACCGGCGCCATCGCCGGCCTGCCCGGCTACGGCGTGCCCAACGGCATCATCAACAACGACGACTTCTTCTACTACCTCGCCCTGTTCGCCGCCGGGTGCTGATCCGAACCACGCCGATCCACACGCCATCCCCACGGGCGGGCGCACCATCGCCCGCCCGTGGCTTGTTCTTGCCTCCGACGCCCTGCACACCGCGCGCGGGCTGGCCGATACCATCCCCGGATGAGGCGGCGCGACGCCATCCCGGGATTCCTCCTGCTGGGCGCGGCCCTTGCGCTCGGAGGCTGCATCCCGCGCGACCAGACCGGCTTCAGCGCCATCGGACCGGCCCACCGCCTCGACGCCATCGTCCTGGCCGCCCACGCCTCCGATCGGGACAGCCTCCGCGGGCTGATCCAGCAACTCGACTCCGACGACGCCGCGGCCCGCCTCCTGGCCATCCGCGCCCTGGAACGCCGCACCGGCCAGACTCTCGGCTACCAGCACGACGACCCGCCGTGGCGACGCGACAGGGCGGCCGCCGCCTGGGTCGCGTGGTACGACGACGCCGCCACCAGCCAAGCCAGCACCCAAACCCACCCCCAAACTGCCCCCCAGACCAACGTCCGGGCCGACGCCCAGCCCGAAGAGAGCCCCAGCACGCCCGCCCACGAGTAGCCGACCCCGATACGATCGGGGGCTTCGCAGGATCGGTCCCCTCCCGTTCTCGCCCAGCCCGGAAGCGTCGATGACCGACCACCACGTCCAGAATCCGGGCGACTCGGGACGCCCGCAAGGCGACGGCGACCCCCCGCCCGACCTCACGCTCCACATGCGGTCGAATCCCCGCCTCCTGGCCGGGGCCCGCGAGATGGTCGCGTCGCTGGCACGGCGTCTCGGGTTCGACGAGGTCTCGGCCTGCCAGGTCGCCCTAGCCGTCGATGAGGCCCTGGCCAACGTCATCCGCCACGGCTACGAACGACGCGAGGACGGCCCGATCGACATGCTGGTCTGGTTGCTCGCTCCGGAAGGCAACCCGGACGCGGCCCCGACCGGGCTCAGGGTCGTCATCGAGGACGAGGGCCGCCAGGTCGACCCCGAACTCATCAAGGGGCGGGATCTGGACGACATCCGACCGGGCGGCCTGGGCGTCCACATCATCCGCGAGGTCATGGACCAGGTGCAATACGAGAAGCGAAACGCCGGCGGGATGAGGCTCACGCTGGTCAAGCGGGGCGGAGCGGTCAAGGATGGTGGGTCGCCCGCCGGCAATCCGCCCGCCGCGGCAGCCCACGGGCGGGGGAGTGTCAATGGCTGAGCATTTCCAGGTCAACACCGAGAAACGCCAGGAGGCGACCATCCTGACGCCGCACGGCGACATCGACATGGGCGTCTCCCCGCAGTTCCGCGAGGCGCTCAAGACCGCACAGGAGTCGCACCCCCGACGCCTCGTGGTCAACATGGGCGGCGTGGGCTACATGGACTCGTCCGGGCTGGCCACGCTCGTCGAGGCCATGAAACTGACGCGCGGCGACGGCACCCGCCTGGTCCTGTGTGCGCTCTCGGATCGCGTCAAGGCGATCTTTGAGATCGCCCGCCTCGAAAAGTACTTCACGATCACCGGCGACCTCGACTCGGCCGTCCAGGCCTGACGCCCCGCGGCGGGCCCGCGTCGCCCGGCGCCGCGCCCGATACGGTTGACCCCCTGTTGCCTTTCCGCCCGACGCCGCCCTGTCTACACTCCCGCTCGCCCGCGGGGAAGGCCCCGCCGGCACGCCGGGGCGGTAGCTCAGTTGGTAGAGCGCATCGTTCGCAATGATGAGGTCGGGAGTTCGACTCTCCTCCGCTCCACTTTCCCTTCAGACGTGCGGGTCTTTCAGACGCGCGGGCAGACGTTCCGCCGGACGTTCGGGCCGCAGGCCGCGCGGCATAGGCCTGATCGGCGCTATCGTGGGCCATGCCCCGCAGAGCCGCCGTCGTTGCCGCTGTCCGCACGCCCATCGGGCGATACGCCGGCGCCCTCGCGTCCGTCCGCCCGGACGACCTCGCGGCCCACGTGATCCGCGCGGCCGTCGACCGTGCCGGCATCGACGCGGCGACGATCGAGGACGTCTACTTCGGAGCCGCCAACCAGTCCGGCGAGGACAACCGCAACGTCGCCCGCATGGCCGCCCTGCTGGCCGGGCTGCCTGACACAGTTCCCGGCGTCACCGTCAACCGTCTGTGCGCCTCCGGGCTCGAGGCCGTCAACATCGCCGCCCGCATGATCGAAGCCGGGCACGGCGACGTGTTCGTCGCCGGCGGCGTCGAGTCCATGAGCCGCGCCCCGTATGTGCTCTCCAAGGGCGAATCCCCTTACGCCCGCGACCAGACGCTGCAGGACACCACGATCGGCTGGCGATTCGTGAACCCGCGCCTGGCCGAGATGCACCACCCGCACTCGATGGGCCAGACCGCCGAGAACGTGGCCCGGCGACACGGCGTGTCGCGTGAGGACCAGGACCGCTTCGCGCTCCAGAGCCAGCAGCGCTGGGCCGCGGCCCACGCGGCCAAACGCTTCAATGCCGAACTCGTCCCGGTCGAGATCCCGCAGCGCAAAGGCCCGACGATCATCGTCGATACCGACGAGCACCCCCGCCCCGACACCGGCCTCGAGCAACTGGCCCGCCTCCGCCCCGCGTTCTCGAGCGAGAAGGACGCCACCGTGACCGCGGGCAACTCGTCGGGCGTCAACGACGGGGCCGCGGCCTTGGTGCTCGTCGAAGCCCAGCGTGCCGAGTCCCTCGGGCTCAAACCGCTCGCGTTCGTGGGTCCGAGCGCGGCAGCCGGTGTCGACCCGGCGTACATGGGCATCGGCCCCGTGCCCGCGATGCGGCGCGTGCTCGAACGCGCGAGACTCAAGATCGGCGACATCGGCCTGGTCGAACTCAACGAGGCCTTCGCGGCCCAGGCCGTCGCGTGCGTGCGCGAACTCGGTCTCGACGAGGCCCGCGTGAACGTGCAGGGCGGGGCCATCGCCATCGGCCATCCGCTCGGATGCACCGGCGCGCGGCTCGCGACAACACTGGTCCATCAGATGCATGCCGCCGGCGTCGAACACGGCGTCGCGGCCCTGTGCGTCGGCGTCGGACAGGGCCTGGCAACCGTGTTCGAACTGGCTTAGTCCATCGCCGCCAGCATCTCGAACCCCGATCGGAACGCATCAACGAGCGCGTCAACCTCCGCCTCGCCCATCGGCGTCGAGAACGCCGCGCTCGCCGTGTTGATCAGCAGGATGCCGCGATCGAACATGTGCGCCAGCAGCGCCTTGAGGCGCCGGGCCTGCTCAGGGCCGGCGTAGGCATCCCGGAAGTCGGTCGGGGCGTCGGGCGTCATGTGGACGCGCAGGAGCGAGCCGTGCCCCGTCACGCACGCGCCCACGCCCGCCTCGCGGATCGCCCGCTCGATCCCGCTCCTGGCCCGGGTCGCCAGCGCGTTGAGCCGCGCCACCGCCGCCTTGTCGAACATGTCCATCGCCATCAGGCCCGCGGTCATGGACACGGGGTTGGCCGAGAACGTGCCCGAGTGCGGGAACTTCAGCGGCGTCGCGTGCGGGTTGAGCACGTCCATCACGTCGGCCCGACCCGCGACCGCGCCGATCGGGAACCCGCCGCCGATGATCTTGCCCAGGGCCGTCAGGTCGGGCGTCACGCCGTAGTGCGACTGCAGCCCCGAGTACTCGACGCGGAACGTGATGACCTCGTCGAGCACCAGCAGCACGCCGTGGCGCTGCGTCCACTCGCGGATCGCCGCGACAAACTCGGGCGAGGCGGGGTTCAGCCCGACGCGGTGCGGCATCAGGTCCAGCAGCACGCACGCCAGGCGGTCGGCGTGCTCGTCCAGGATCGCGATCGCCCGATCCGTCTGGTTGAACGGGATGACGGCGACCTCGTCGAGCACCGACGCCGGCGTGCCGTGCACCAGCGGCACGCGGCTGGGGCGCTCCGGGCTGCCCCAGTTGGCGGGCGTCGGGGCCTGGCTGACTTCGGCGTAGTCGTAGATGCCGTGGTACGCGCCCTCGGCCTTGGCGATCATCGGGCGACCCGTGAACGCGCGGGCCGCCTTCAGGGCGACCATGATCGCCTCCGTGCCGGAGTTCACGAACCGCAGTCGCTCGAACGAGCGATTGCGGGCCGCCAAGTGCTCGGCGTACCGCACCTCGGCCTCGGTGCCCAGCGTGAACGCCGTGCCGCGCGCGAGTTGCTGCGTCACCGCCTCCACGATCCGCGGGTTCGCGTGCCCGTGGATGAGCGACGCCATGTTGTTGGCGAAGTCCAGGCGGGTCACGCCGTCGATGTCCGTCACGCGGCAGCCGCTGGCGTGGTCCACATACACCGGGCAGGGATCGCGCAGCACGGCGTTGCGGCTCACCCCGCCGGGCAGCACCTTCTTGGCGCGCACATACAGATCGGCGCTGCGAGAGGAAGACGCAACCTTGGAGCCACCCGATTCCGACTTGGCGGGCTTCCCGGCGGCGTGCGTTGTCGCGGCGGCGTTGGGCGTCATGGGCTGGCTCATTCCTTCGCCGGTGCGGGGGCCCGGGCGTGTGCGGGGGGCAGCACCGGCGCGCCGGTGCGACGCTGGATGTCTTCAAGGCTCAGCCCGGGCGCGGCCTCAACAAGGCGGAACCCCTCGGGCGTGATGTCGATCACCGCAAGGTCGGTGTACACGCGGTTGACCACGCCGCACCCGGTCAGCGGCAGCGTGCACCGCTCGAGCAGTTTCGGCTCGCCGGTCTTCGTGCAGTGCGTCGTCATGACGTAGACCCGCTTGACCCCGGCGCACAGGTCCATCGCCCCGCCGACCGCGGGGATCGAGTCCGGCTCGCCGGTCGACCAGTTGGCAAGGTCGCCGTTGCACGCGACCTCGAGCGCCCCGAGCACGCTCACGTCGATGTGCCCGCCGCGGATCATGGCGAAACTGTCGGCGTGGTGGAAGTACGCGGCCCCGGGCATCGCCGTCACCTGACGCTTGCCCGCGTTGATCAGTTCCGGGTCGCCCGCGCCGCGCTCGGGCGACGGGCCCATCCCGATCAACCCGTTCTCCGTGTGGTACACCACCGTGCGCCCCTCGGGCACGCACCCGGCCACCAGTTCCGGGATGCCGATCCCGAGATTGACGTACGACCCATCGGCGATGTCCATCGCCACGCGGGCCGCGATCTGCTCCCTCGTCCAGCCTGTCGTCGCGCCGCGGCTCATGGATACGACGCTCCCGCGGCCACCAGTTCCGACTCGTGGGCCGGCTCGGCGACCTCCACGACCCGCCTCACGAAGATCCCGGGCGTCACCACCGCTTCTGGGTCCAGTTCGCCCGGCGCTACGACGCGCTGCACCTGCACGACGCTCACATCCGCGGCCATCGCCATGATCGGCCCGAAGTTCCGGGCCGTCTTGTTGTACACCACGTTGCCGTGCGTGTCCGCCACCCGACCCTTGACCAGCGCGAAGTCGGCCCGCAGCGCGTGCTCCAGCAGGTACTCCCGCCCGCCGATCACGCGGGTCTCCTTGCCCTCGGCCAGCGGCGTGCCCACCGCCGTGGGCGTGTAGAACGCCGGGATCCCGGCCCCGCCCGCGCGGATCCGCTCGGCCAGCGTGCCCTGCGGCGTGAGTTCCAGTTCGCACTTGCCCGCCCGGTACAGTTCGGGGAACACCGTCGAGTTGGCCGTCCGCGGGAACGAGCAGATCACCTTCCGCACCCGCCCGGCCCGAAAGAGCGCGGCCAGGCCGACCTGCCCGCTGCCGCAGTTGTTGCTGATCACCGTCAGGTCCCGCGCGCCGTGATCGATCAGCGCGTGCAGCAGTTCGACGGGGCTGCCCGCCTCGCCGAACCCGCCGACCATGACGACCGCGCCGTCGAAAACGCCCGCGACCGCCTCGTTCACGCTGGGACAGGCTTTGTTGAGCATGGCGTGCGGGACGTGCCTGGTACCGGGGCGTGAGCCAATCCTGTCAATCGCCGAGTCTGTCATTCGCCGAACGCAGAACCGATCACGACGAGCAGCCGTGACGCAACACCGGTGCCCGCCCGGGAGCCTCGACCTGCTTCTTCACGCGGGCGTAGGCGTACAGCCCGGCCTCGTCGAACAGCACGCGGTCGTTGTACCCGTCGAACCACAGCGCCTCGGGGTTGCGCCCGACGATGCACACCTTGCCCGCGTCCTTCGCGTCGTGGGCGTTGCGCAGGATCTTGAAGATCAGCACGCCGTTCTCCGAGCCCTTCAGGCCCGGGATCGGCTGGTTCGTGACCGCCGCGACTTCGGTCTTGCCCTTGTAGTGCGTGATCGAGAGCCGCGCGTGCTTCTCGATGCCCGACAGGCCCTTCTGCGACTCATTGAGGATCTGCCAGGCCCGCTCGATCGGGATGTTGAACGCCCGGTACGCGACGATGTCGCGCCCGCAGAAGAAGTAGTGGTTCTCGCCGCCGGCCCGCTTGAACTCCCGCTGGAGCACCCGCAGCGCGTTGGGGTCGTCGTTGATCCCGCGGATGATCGGCGACTGGTTCTCGACCGTCAGCCACCCGCGCGACACCAGGTTCCGCATCGCCTCGCCCGTATCCGGCACCCACTGCTTGAAGCCCAGCGAGTCCTCGATGTAGTTGCCCTCGTCGTCCTTCTGCAGGAACTCGTCGGGGTGCTCGAAGTGCACGATGATGTGCAGCCCGACCTGCGGGTACGTCTCGTGGAACTTGTCGAGCATGTTCAGGAACGACGCGTCGAACCGCTTCGGGTAGAACGCCATCTCCTTCGTGCCGATGCGGATCGACTCGACGCCGGCCTCGGCCAGGGCCGCCAGCCACGCCGCGATCTTCGAGTTGCTCAGCACCATGGGGTCGCCGCCCGAGAGCAGGATCTCGCGGAGTTTCTCGCGACCCGTCTCGGGGTGCAGCCCGCCGTTGGCCGCCACCTGGGCGTTGTGGGCCTTGATGTACGCCACGACCTCGGGGATCTGGGCCAGGCCCTTCTTCGCCACCGTGCCGTCGTGGCGCAGCACTTCCTTCCGCGCGATCAGTTCCTCGCGGTAGCAGAAGCGGCAGTGGGCCGAGCACGTCGAGATGACGTACATCAGCCCCATCTCGTACTTGTGCAGCAGCCCCTCGACCGGGCTGTAGTCCATCTGGTGCCCGGGGTCCTCCGAGCCGGCCAGGTCCAGCGTTTCATCAGGGCTGGCCTTGACCAGACGCTGCAGGGGCTCGCTGCGGCGCGCCAGGCTCAGGTAATGCCGCGTCACCTTCACCGGCATCCGCGACTCGACGTCCCGCTCGGAGCCCTTGACCACGCGCAGCGCGACCAGTTCGTTGGGCGTGTAGAAGTCCAGCACGTCCGACGGCGCCTTCTCGTCCATGAACGGGGCCAGCCCGTTGACGATCTCGCGCTTGTAGTTGGTGTCTTCCACGCTGCGGAGGAACGCCTCCTCGCGCGGGGTCGGGACGTGCTGCGACATGGGTCGTGCCTCCGCGCGGGGTTCTGGACAACCCCGCGATCTGAAACAAAGTGTACAGTTTCTTCGGCCGATTGCAACGGCTGGTACACAAGGAGCCCCGCCGTGCTGATCCGCGACGCGATCGCCGAGAAGGGCAATAACCTCACGCCAACCGAACGCAGGCTCGCCCGCCTCGTCCTCGAGGAGCCGACCCGCGTCGCGTTCGGGACCGTCGCCGACTTGGCCCGGGCCGCCGGCACCAGCCGCCCGTCGGTCGTCCGGTTCGCCGCCAAACTCGGCTTCGCCGGGTACTCGGACCTGCAGGAGTCGGTCCGCCTCGAGATCTCCCGCCGCCTGTCCACGCCCGGCGAGCGCATCCGCCGGCGCGACCCCTGGGCCGCCATTCGCGGCAACATCGAGCGGTCGATCGCCTCGACGTTCGAATCGCTGGGCGAGGCCCGTATCGCGGCGCTGGCGGCCCCGCTCGTCGCGGCGCGCCGGGTGTGGGTCCTTTCCGGCGAAACATCAATGGCCGGCGCCCACGTGCTCCACAGCGGGCTCTCGATGCTCCGCCCCGAGGTCCACCTGGTCTTCGAGCACTCCGCCGGGCGCGACCTGTGCGCCGCCGGTGCCGAAGACGCGGCCGTCGTACTCGACTTCGCCAGGTACCGGCGCGTGCCCGTCACCGCCGCGCGAACGCTCGCGGAACTGGGCGTATCGATCGTGGCGATCACCGACGGCCCGCTCTCGCCACTGGCCGTGCTGACGCCGAACTGGTGCGAACTGAAGATCCCAGCGGCCGGCCCGTTCGACAGCGCCGTGCCCGCCGTGGTCGCGGCGGAACTCATCGTCGCCCGCGTGGCCGACGAACTCGGCGACGCCGCCCGCGAGCGGATCGACCAACTCGAGACGCTGTGGCGACGGACCGACGCGTACCTGGAGTACGCGCCGCGCGGCGAGCGACCGACCGAAACGCACGACCCGGATCGATCCGGCGCGTGAACGAAGCAGGCTGCTCAGCCGTGCCCGCCCGAGAGTCCAAGCGAGGGCGGGGTCGTCGGACCCCGCTCCCGCCAGAGGGTTGCTTGTTCTCGCGTCAGTTCGGGCGAACGCCGCGGGCCCGGGCCCGTGCATCGGCGAACATCCGCGACACGTCCTCACGCTGGAAGACCTCGACGCTGCTCTGGTTCACGACCTTGTAGACGAACAACTGCTCGTTGCGCCCGTCGAGCACCACGAGGACCTCCTGGTTGTCCGAGCGGCACGTCAGGGCCGTGTAGTCGCCCGACTGGCCCAGTTCGCCCATCGCGGCCCCGGCAGCCTGGGCCGGCTGGCGTCCCGCAAACACCACCACCACCGCCATCAGCGCCACCGCCGAGACGGAAAGGGCCACGTTGGCCAGACGCCGCGCGACGCCCCCGGGCATCGATCGATCGTCGGATCGTGTCTGATTCGTCATCGCCCGACCTCCTTGATTCGAGGCTTGCTCAATGGCTCGTTCAGCGGCCCGGACGCGCCGCCGCGTCCTCGCTCAGGCTCCGGTACCCGATCCCCTCGAGCGTGTTGCGCCCGTCGTTCCAGCGCACGACCACCATCTCCTGGTTCGCCGAGTCGATGATCCAGATGGCGTCGGCGTTCCCGCCCTGGATGACGCCGTTGACCATCGTGTACACGCCGCGGGCCCGCCCCGGCTGGCGATCGGCCTGGGCCAGCGGCGCAAGCGCCACCAGCCCCGCCGCCACGACCAGCCCGGCGTTGAGCGCGAGCAGCCCGCGCGACACGCCCGGTCGCCGCCGCTCCGACACCGCCCTGGACACCCCTTCGGGCACCCCGTCGGCCATTGCGTTGCCTTGCTCCATCGTCGATCACTCCTTTGAACAGCGTCTGCCCCCGAAGCCCGAGCCGGTTGCGCCCACAGACTACACGAAACGCCGCGCGCCGCTCAACCGGCTCGGACGCGTGTGCACATCGCCCGCCGGCGCACGCTGACTCGGCGCGTGGCAAACCACGCAACGGCCACGCCCCGGCGTTCCCGTGCGCCCTCCGCGCGGTACTTGTTTCAGACGCTCGGACTCAGTCCTGGTGCCCGCGCTTGCTCGGGATCAGGTTGCCCGCCACCACCAACGCCCCCACCACGATCACCATGAGGTAGGTGAACAGCGAGGGCTTGTCCGTCGACGACGGCGCGGGCGGGCTCACGTTCTGGGCCAGAGCCGCGGCCGACATCCCCCACACCGCCGCGCACGCGACAACGCGGGTCAGGAGCGTTCCGGGCGACGAACGGCGGGCTGGCTGGGTCTTGCTCACGAGGCCAGTGTAGCCGCTGAGCCCCCCGGCTCCAAGCCCTATGCCTCCAGACCAGCGGCCGTCCCATCGCCTCGCCCCCCCACCAGCGGGCGGCACAGGCGGTCGAACACCACCGGCGGCACGTGCACCGTCCCCCACCGCGGGCTCCGCACCTTCATCGCCGACGCGTACGCCGACCTCTCGACGCATCGGATCGCGTACCACCGC
Source organism: Phycisphaerales bacterium (assembly GCA_041401985.1). Classification (GTDB taxonomy): domain Bacteria; phylum Planctomycetota; class Phycisphaerae; order Phycisphaerales; family UBA1924; genus JACKHA01. The sequence continues at coordinate 20,601 of JAWKTE010000003.1, read as the reverse complement.
CCGTCCCGCTCGACGTATTCCTCGAACAGGGCCCCGGGCGGCATGGCCTCGCACCAGTACACGAACGCGAACACCGCCGTGAACCCCGGGCCGAACAGCCCCTCCCACGTCCGCAACGACTCGACGTCGTCCCTCGTGACCCAGGACTCGAGCCGCGTTCGCGGCGGCCGCGCGAGTGCCGGCCCCGGATCGAGCAGGTCCAGCCCGGGCGACCCGTCGCCCGAACTCGCGGCCGACCCCGAGCCCCGACCGCCCGACGCCGCCGCCCGCTTGGACGCGCCCGTCCCACGCTCGGCGCCGGCCCCGCCACCTGCGCTCCTGGCCGATCGCCGGGCCGCGACCTTCCGGCCCTTGACCTCCACGAGCAGGTTCGATCCCGGCGCGTACACCACGAAGTCGAACGACTTGAGCGTCGCCAGACGCCCCGCGCCGTCGCCCGTCTCGACCTTCAGCGGCGACGCGTCCGGCAGGATCGCGCGACGGGCCTCGTCCACCGAGACGTACGGAATCCGGCGCAGGCGCACGTACTCCTCGAACGCCCGCTGGTAGTGGTCGCGATCGATCACGCCACGAGTGTACTCGGTTCCCGTCAGGGCTCGCCAGCGGGCGACAGGGCGTCCGCCGGCGCGGGCACGTCCAGCCCGACCCGCGCGAGCACGAGCGCGACCGCGGGGGCCGCGTCCGGGGCATCGCCCACCGCACCCAGGATCCACCCGCCCACCGGATCGGCCTTGAGCAGGCCCAGGTGCGTGCAGTAGACGTGCAGCGTCTCGTCCGCGCTCGCCAGGGCCGCGGAGTCGGTCGGAACGGCCCCGTCGCCCAGCGTCCGCACGATCGCCGCCACCACGCGGCGCCACCACGCGCGGACGCGACCGGTGGTCGAAGTTGGGGCCTCGTCCGCCGTGTCGGATCCGCCAGCGTCCGGCACCCCCGCGGCATGCGCGATGATCACGATCGTCTCGACCCCCGATGGGGCGGGCCGCGCGTTGAGATCGGTCAGGAACGCCGAGCCCGGGCGGAGGTCGATCCCCGCCTGGCCCGACCCGTCGCTGGCGAACTCGAAGATCGCCGACAGCGGCGCGTCGGCCCGACGCCACGACATCGCGTGGTCCACCAGGTCCCCCGGCGACCGCACATACGCCAGCGGCGCGCCCGCGTTGGGCGTGCCGATCAGGATCAGTTGCCCGACGTCCGGCAGGTCCTCGCGCCCGTCGCACTCGCCCGCGTAAAACTCGTCGCGGCTCAGCACGTCGCGCGCCACCAGCCCGCCCATCGAGTGGCACACCAGATCGACCGACGCGAACCCGCGGGCCCGGGCGTCGCGGAGCGCCTCGCCCAGCGCGTCGGCCGAGGCCGCGATCGCCTGGTCGTTCGGATACTCGAAGAACAGAACGCATCGACCGGCGGCGTGCAGCGCGGGGGCGAGTTCGTGCCACACGTGACCGGAATCGTCCAGCCCGTGCACGAGCACGACGGCGGACGCGGCCAGCGGCGCCGCCTTCTCGAACGACTCGTCGCCGAGCAACTCGCACAGCGCCGCCGCGCTGTCCTCGCTCGCCGCCGCGCCGCCGGGCGCGAGCAGATACAGCCCCGGCGCCGGGTGGATCGCGCCCGACTGCACCGGCGGCAGCATCGCGGCCAGCCGGGCCGCCTCGCCTTCGTCGGCAAACGCGGGGGCACCGACCGCCAGGCCCATTAGGCCCGCGGCGATCGCCAAGTGTGCGAGTCGTTCCGCCATGCGGCCCCCCTTGTGGATTCGGGGCTTTGAGGCGCGGGGCCTCGGGGACTGAACCGACCGGGCCGGGCTGAATCAGATTCGCAAGTCCGAAAACGAGCCGCCCGGCCCACCGGTCCTTACCTCTTCAGCACCGCCCCGGTTCCGGCTCACGCCAAACCCGGGCGGGCTCCGGTCCGAGGCGACGCGTCAAGCCCGTTCCCGCAAGTCCATTCCGGGCAGCACGTTCCGGCGCTCATCCACCATCGGCCAGTCGCCCGCACCCCCTCAAAAAGGGGCGAGGCCCGCCCCAGTCTTACTCCGAAGTCCGGGGGATCTGTTCCAGCATGCGGGTCTCGGCCTGCTGGTAGCGGCGGAACGACTCTTCCAGATGGTCCAGAAGGCCCTGGAGGACTTCCGGGCGGGCCGAGCCGGTGGCGCGGGCCGCGTTCAGGGCCTCGCTGGCGGCCCGGAGATCGCTGACGGCCTCGGCGTAGGTCCGGGTCGCGTCGTAGAACAACTGGGCCTCGAGTTCGCGCGTCGTCGGGCGCTCGAGCAGACGCCACGGGGCCGCCCGCACCTCGGCCAGCGTCAGTTTCAACTGGTCCGACGCGAGGCGCAGGTTCGCGATGGTCCGGCGCAGGTTCGGGATCTCCTCCGCCAGCAGCATGCGCACGTCGCCCATCGAGTCGCCGAAGTCGCCGGCGGGGGCGCGGTAGTCCTCGATCGTCGAGTGCACGAGCGGCATGGTCTGCTCGTTGATCGTGCGGGTCGTCTGCTCGGCGTTGGCGATGATGGCGTCGATGTTCGGGCGGTTCTCGTCGATGGCGGCCTGGACGGAGGCGATGGCCGCGTCCGCGTCGGCGAGGGCCTTCTCGACCTGATCGAACACGGGGTCGATCCGCTCGGAGCCGGCGCGGATGTTGGCCAGCGTCGCGTCGACATCGCCCGTCCAGCCGTCGAGTTCGGCAGAGACCCGGTTCACCATCGACTCGACCTCGGCGGCGATGCGCTCGGCGGACTCGAGCACGGGCTGGATCTGGGCGTCCGTGCGCTCGAGCGAGGCGTAGAACTCGTCGGTGATCTGCTCGACGCGGTCGATGATGTTCTGGACCTGGGTCTGCTGCTCGGGGCCGAAGCCGGCGGACTCGAGGAACGCGGGCGGGGCGATGCCGCCCTCGATCATGCTGCCCTCGGCCAGCGGCGCGCCCGACTCGGGCGAGCCCAGGTAGCGGATGTTGATCGCGCTGAGCGTGCCGAGCAGCGGCTGCTCGAGGAAGGCCTTGGCGTCGGGGCGGAGTTCGAGGTCCGAGGCGATCACGACGTCGAGCAGGATGCGGGGGCCGCCCTCGGCCGCGAGGTCGCGGTGCACCCGCTCGACGCGACCGACCGCCTGCCCGCCCAGATTCACCGGCGAGCCGGGCTTGATGCCGGGTGCCCCGATCGAGAGCGGGAACCAGATCGTGTACCGCTCGAACGAGCCGAGTCGCTCGGCCACGCCCGAGAGCAGGAACGCCAGCACGACCGTGACCAGCAGCGTGCCGATCAGGAACGTTCCGGCCAGCACGTTGTTTCGTCGGCTTAGCGAGGCGCTCATCCCCGGCGGGCTCCATTTCGAAGGGGCCATACCGTAGCAGGAACCGTGGCGCAGCGTGCCGGGTGGCGTTCGGTGGAGAGGCGGATCGCCCCCGAACCGCCGGGAAACCACCGGGACCCGCGCGTCAGTACGGGTAGTCGTTGAATGTCGCCGGTCGGTCGAGCCACGCGATCAGCACCGCGGAACCGACAACCAGGATCGTCCACAGCACCGCCGGCAGCGGGCCCAGCCACGCCCTCGACCGGACGATCGGCAGGCGGTCGAGCGGCACGCCCCAGGCGACGGGCGCGAGCGGCAGGATCGCGATCGCCGCCCAGTTCACGTGCTCGCTCGCGCACGCGCCCATCGCCAGCGCCCAGCACAGGCTCCCGACCAGCACGACCGGGCCGGCCACGAGCGGCGTGGCCCGGCGGGCGATGAGCGACGCGACGCCGGTGGCGGCACTCAGGGCCGCGATCCCGGCGGCGGCCTGGGCGCCGGTCGCGGTGCGCCCGATGAGCAGCACCGCCATCGCGCCCACGCACGCGATGAACAGGCTCGTGAAGGGGAGCGACGGATGCCAGCGGCGCGAACCGGCGGCCATCGCTGGCGTGAGCGTCGCGGTGAGGGCCGCCGCCCCCGCGCTCAGCCCGATCACGCGTCCCCACCCGAGCACCCCGAGGTACGCGTGGGCCAGGATGGCGACGATCCCCGCGACAGCCGCGGCCCGCCCGATCGCGCGGGCCCACCACGGCGTGCGCCCCGGCAAAGCGATCTCGGCCAGCGCCCAGGCGATCAGCACGACCATGGCGTGCAGCAGGCGTTTGGTCGCGTCGGTGGGCCACAACTCGGGCCACGACCAGGACGTGAAGTGGATCAGGAACGCCGCGGGGATCGCGCCCAGGAGCCAGGCGACGCCGACTCGCGGCGACAGCGGGCCGCGCCCTTGCGGGGCGACCTCGTTCGGGGCGATCGCCTCGCCGGGCTCGCCGGGCTCGCCATAGACGGTCCCGGACGCACCGCGACGACTCTCGGTCCGACGCCCGAGCAGCGCCCCCACCACCATGGCCACGCCGACGAGCAAGGCGGGGATGACGCCGCCGAGGATGGCGATCCGGAGTTCCATCGGCGGTCGGCCTCCTGCCGGAGGTGCCCGGACGCGCCGCGGCGTCCGGGAGGGGCGTCGGCATCGCCCGGCTGGTTCGCCCCGATGCTACGCTGGCGCCATGGCACGGCGTCCACAGAACCGGTCGGCACGCGATGGCTTTGCCCGTGGAGGTGAAGGGCGGATACCCGCTCGTCGCCGCCTGGTCGGCGTGCTGGCGGCGGGGGGCGCGACGCTGGCGGGGATGCTGGGCGGATGCGCGTCGCGGGCCAACTCGATCGAGTTCGGTGTGCAGCCCGACCGCTACGCCAGGGCGTTCGACGCGGCCCGGGACGTGCTGGTCGAGGCCCGGTTCGAGATCGACCGCGTCGACGCGGCGTCGGGCGTCATCACGACGCACCCGAAGCCCAGCGTCGGGCTGCTGGCGCCGTGGGACGATGAGCAGACCACGATCGTGCAGGAGATCGGCGACGCCACCAGCACGCAGCGCCGGCGGGTGCGTGTGACGTTCGAGCCGGCGGCGGTGGATCGCCCGCGCGAGGCGCGCGGGCAGGCGGGGTTCACGCCGGTCGCGGGGGCCGCCCCGCTGGACCTGCGCCGCAGCGACGTGGCGCTCACGGCCCGCGTGGAGGTGTACGTGGAGCGCGTCCGGCGCCCTGGCACGCGCCTCGAGACCGAGTCGATCCGCCAGAGCAGCCAGACGCTCGACCCCTCGCTGCGATCACGCGGCATGGCACTTGAGTACACGACGACCATCGACAGCGACGACGCGTTCGCGGCACGGCTCGCGGACCGGATGCGGGAACGGCTCGGGCAATAGCGCGAGCCGGGGCGTCCCCGCCCCCGGTCCAAGAACCAGCGAGCCGGGGCGCCCCCGCCCCGGTTCAAGCGTGGATGGACAACGCGTTCTCAGCGTGTCGGGTCCGGGGCGGGGACGCCCCGGCTCGCGGTTCTTTGATGAACGGGAAAGGGGACGCCCCGGCTCGCGCTTCCTTGATTCAAAAACAAACGCGGGCCCCGAGGGGCCCGCGATGAGTGCATGTTGTTGTCGTGTCGCGCCGGGCCAGCCGGGCGACGCGGCGTCGGATCAGGCGAGGATCGCCGAGATCGGGTTGTAGAGGCCGAACGGCGCGCCGTTGGTGGCCCACCCGCCGCCGAGGCCCAGGTCGTATCGGCTGAACGACGAGGCGAACGGCGAGGACGAGGTCACGATCATCGAGTACTCGGGCGTGCGCCCCGGGGCCGTCAGCAGGGCCGAGAGCGTGTGCAGCTCGAGCGAGCGGAAGTCGTTGGCGGCGACGTTGACGGTGGTCGTGGTCGAGTTGCCGTTGGTGAAGAGGAACTGCACGCTGACGTTGATGGACTGGCCCGCGGGGTTGTAGATCGAGAGGTTCTCGAAGTAGTTCACGCCGGCCAGGGCAGGGGTGAGGTAGGCGGCGCCGAAGAAGGCGGTGGTGCCGGCCTGGGTGGAGGCCAGGGCCGCGTCCGCGTCGCCGCGCCGGACCTGGTTGGTCAGGATGGCCACGGGGAGGTTGGAGGTGAAGCGGACGCCGGCGGACTGGTTGTTGGTCAGGCCGAGCTGGGCGGCGGTGACGAAGCGGACCGAGCCGGCGGCGACCTGGAAGGAGCGCTCGAAGTCGGGCAGGCTGCCGGCGAAGTAGGACCCGACGAAGTTGACGACCGCGGAGGCGGCGCCGGGGTTGAAGATGGCGATCTGGGAAGAGGTGCCGTTGCCGCGGGTCACGTTGGTGATCGCGCCGGCGACCGCGCCGCCGTCGGGATCGCCGAGGGTCGAGAAGCCGTGGCCCTCGGCCTCGTTGAAGTGCGTCATGGCGCCGACGATGCCGATGAAGTCGTCGTTGTTGGCGCTGTTGCGCGGGGAGGTCTCGATCTTGACCGCGAAGGTGCCGATGGGCAGCTGGTCGAGGTTGTCGATCGCGAATCCGCCGCGCCGGTTGGCGGGCAGGGCGCCCGAGCCGCGACGCTCGATGACGATCTGCTGGCCGTCCTCGGTGTAGGCGGTGAGGACGACGTTGAGGCTGAAGTTGTTGGGGTTGTAGAGGGTGATGAAGTCGGACACGGCGCCGGGCTGACGCTCGACGCGCGGGAAGAACCAGGAGGCCGAGGTCTGGCTGGTGAACGCCTCGCCGGTGGTCACGCCGAAGTCGAAGCGCGACAGGCTGGCGGCCAGCGGCTGGTCGGACTCGATGACGACGGAGTAGCCGACGCCCTGGCGGACGTCGAGGCGGGCCCCGACGCCGCGCTGGCTGAGCTGCACGCCCGCGCGGGCGCCCGGCGCGATGGAGCGCACGCCGCCGTTGCTGCTCTCGCGGAGGATCTGGACCTGCTCGCCGGTCTCGTAGTAGAGCACGACGCGGTAGTTGGCGGCCTGGTCGCCCGGGTTGGCGATGGGGATGAACTCGTTGATGGAGTTGCCGGCGAAGCCCGCGGGGAAGTAGAGGCGGTGGCGGAAGTCGACGTTGTTGCTGGTGGCGAAGGAGGCGGGGGTCGAGTCGATGCGGAGCGTGTAGCCGCCGGTGGAGACGCCCACGCCGTCAACGATGACCCAGAACTGCTGGCCCTCGTTGACGGTGACGGGCGAGCCCGAGCCGCCAAAGGCGACGTTCGCCGTGACGCCCGGGATGCCCGTGGCGTCGGTCGCGACGACCGAGCCGGCGTTCTCGTTGGGCATGCTCAGGACGGTGACCGAGGCATTGAGGGTCGAGCCGTCCGGGGCCACGACCTGGATGAACACCGGGCCGGAACCCAGGGCGGTGAAGGTGAACAGGTCGCGGTCGCCCTGGATGTCGATCGCCGAGACGAAGGACCCGTCGCCGGTGAGCGGGTTGAGCACGATGTCCGCGTCGGGCATCGCGAAGTTGACCGCGGCCGGGTCGTTCGTGCCGCCGCCGCCGGCCGGGCCGTCGATGGTCAGGCGGTACTCGCCGCTGCGGCTGTTGAACACGTCCTCGACGAGCACGAAGTACGACGCGTCGGAGTTGGCGTCGTTGATGTTGATCTGCACCAGGCCCGGATCGGTGCGGCTGGTGGCGCCGATCTGGGTGTACTGGCCCGGGCCGTCCTGGCGGAAGATCGTCATGGACGGGCGGAGCTGCGAGTTGCCCACGCTCACGACGCGGACGATGACCTGGCCATCGTCGCGCGGCGAGAACTGGAACAGGTCGGTGTCGATCGCGGGATCGATCTCCGGGTTGCCCGCGGCGCCCTGGGTCGCCGAGCCGACCGACGCGTCGCCGGTGGCCGAGTCGAGCGTGATGACCGTGGCCCGGTCGAACTCGCCCTGGTTGGCGTGGTCGTCCACCGCCGGGCCGTCGACCGACAGGCGGTACTCGCCGGTCAGACGCGGATCAGACGCGTTGTTGGGCACGCCGCCCGTGAACAGGAACTCGGAGGGACGCACGACCACGTAGTACGGCTGGCCGCGCTCGACGTCGACGCCGACCGTGACCGGCGTGGTCACGAACGGATCGCTCTCGGCGATCAGCGTGCCGGTCGAATCGAACACCGCGAGCCTCGGCTGGAGGCCCGACGCGTCGACCGGGTCGGCCGTGAAGATCGCCGGCCCGCCCGCCGGGGCGATGTAGACGAACAGGTCCGAGTCGTAGAAGAACTCGATGTCGCCGTCGCGCTCGCCGCGGCCCGTGCCGGTGTCGGCCAGCAGCGTGGTCGCCAGCGACCGCGTGGCGGGATTGGTGAGCTGCTCCTCGTCGGCGTGGTCGTCGGTGGGCTCGAACTCGAAGGCGATCGCGTACGCGCCCGAGTCGATCGCCGGGTTGGCGCCGCGGACCACCATGAAGTACTGGTCGTACCGGCTGGTGGTGACCGTCGAGATCCGGTCGCGGGTCATCGTGAAGGTCGTGGTGTAGCCGGTGTCGAGCGTCGCCGAGGCGATCCGCCGGACCACCGGGGCCCCGACCACGTCGTCCTCCTGGATCTCGTAGATGTCCAGGATCGGGTCCAGGGCCGAGGTCGGCGTGATCGTGACGGTCACGTCCTGGGTCGTGAAGGCCTGGAAGGTGAACACGTCGGTGTCGCCGGGGTCCTCGATGTCGCCCGTCGCGGTGCCGCCGCCCAGGAAGTCCTGGATGTCCAGGACCGTGGCGTTCTCGAACTTGTTGATGTCGGCGTGGTCGTCCTCAGGGGCCGGCGTGGACAGCTCGAGCGTGAACCGCCCCTGGCTGCCGCCGCCGCCGCCGACGGCGACGAAGTACCGCTCGCCCTGCGTGACGGCGAACGTGCCCGTGATGGTCCCGAGGCTCGAGGCCGTCGCGCTGGCGACCTGGCCGCCGAAGAAGTCGGTGATGGTGAACGACGGGATGAGCGTCGAGCCGGTGGGGCGCGACAGCGTGATCGTCGCCGCGCCCGTGGACGAGGCGACGAAGGTGAACAGGTCGGTGTCGCGGGTCGTGCCGCGGTTGGTGACCGTGCCGGCGTACTCGCCCGCGGAGGCGGACGTGAACGCGTTGGCGTTGATCGAGCCGTCCGGCTGCACGAGCAGCACGGTGGCCTGGGTCGCGACCGCGTCGAAGACGTTGAGCCCGTTGGTCAGCGGGTCGAGGAAGTCGATGTGGTCGTCGCCCTGGGCCAGCTGCGTCGCTCCGGCCGGGCCCAGCGGGGAGCGCGGCATGGAGTTGATCAGCAGCTCGTAGGTGCCGGTCGCGGTGCGCCAGTCGATGAACTCGGTGTTGTACTGCCCGGAGGCGGTGCCGTCGGACGTGGCGTACACGCGGTCGGCCTGGCCCTGGGCCGAGCCGTCGATGTACTTCTGGCCGCTCTCGACGACGACGTAGTAGGTCTCGCCCTCCTCGACGTCGAACACGACGCGCGGGTCGCGCTGGTAGAAGAGGTAGTCGCCGTTGAACGGCCCGTCGAGCGTGCCGACCTCGTCGAACTGGGTGTCGCCGCGGACGATGCCCGAGTCGTCGTTGAAGGCGATCTGCTCGAAGTCGGCGTTGTAGATGCGGATGGTCGCGTCGAGCAGCGAGTCGTAGGTGGCCCGGTCGCCGATGTCGTCGGTCGTGAACTCCTCGTAGTCGGCGGGGCCGTCGGGCATGCCGGTCATGGGGTCGGTGACGCGCTCGAGCCCGTTGGCCCAGTACTCCATGTAGCCGTTTGTCAGTTCGGTGGTGTTGATCCGGATCTCGGTGGTACCGGTGCCGGTGGCGCGGAAGCGATAGGTGTCCTTGTCGTCGATGCGCTCGATCGAGTTCAGGGTGGTCTCGCGGAGAACGGTCGCGCCGCCGTAGCCGGGGAAGAACTCGCCGGGCGAAGCCGGGCCGTAGGTGTTGGCCGAGCCCATGCCGATCGGAATCGGTGGCGCCGGCGTCGGGGGCATGACGTCGCCGTAGAAGAACAGACGCTCGACGCCGCCCGAGGCGTTGAAGAACCCGTCGAACCCACCGGCGAACACGGCGTCGCCCCCGCCGCTGGTTCCGAAGGACAGTTCACGCGGGTCCGACGCGTTGAAGAGCGTGTCCCCCGGCTCGAGCCCGTACTCCTCGTTGATCTGTGAGATGTTGCCCGGGCGCTGCCCCGCCGCGGCCTCGTCGGGCATCGCGTCGGCCACGACCCAGACCTCGTACGTCCCGGTGCCCGTGCCGTCGATCTCGAGGAACAGCGGCTCGCCGCCCCACGCCGCGATCGTGTTGGCCCCGCCGAGCATCGGCGCGCCGCCCTGGTACGCGATGGGATCGCCCAGCGGGATGACCAGTTCGGGCGGGAACGCGGCGGGGTCGAGGAATCCGGCCCGCCAGTTGGTGCCCGTCCAAGGGCCGCCGGCAGCGGTCAGCACGCCCGTATTCGGCCCGGCGATCGGAGCGGGTGTGGTCGCCGCACGCAGCACGTCCGAGCGGTACACGCTGATGCTCGGCGAGAGCGTTCCGTCGATGTTGCCGCGGACCAGGATCTGCAGGCGCGTCGCGGGCAGGATGCCGTCCTCCCATCGGGACGGATCGAACGGCTCGCCGTTCTGCATCATCATCGCGGGCATGAGGGCCTCGTGCCCGGCGAAGATGCCCCACATGTCGATCTGCGGGGTGATCTGGAAGATGTCGGTGTCGCCGTTGTCGTAGATCCGCCCGCGCGCATAGCCCACGACCGACGTGGTGTGGTCTGTGATCGGCCCGTTGGGGTAGCCCAGCGGGTGCCCGGTGCCGAACGCGCCAACCGTGCCGGGGTGCTGCCCCGGGGCGCTGAACTGGATGGGCGTGGCGTTGAACCAGTCGCCGTTGTTGGCGTGGTCGTCGATCCCCTGGCCCGGGAGGCTGACGACGTTCTCGATGTTCAGCAGCACGTTGCCGCCGGAGGCGTTGTCGAACCCGTCGACCATCACGAAGTACGTCTCGGCGGACTGAAGGTCAGAGTCGATCTGCGGATTCGGGCCGAACAGATCGTCCACGAACTCGATGATCGTGCCGTCCGAGCGGAACAGCGTCATGGCGGGATCGGCCAGCGGGGCCAAGCCCACACCCTGCGCGAACGCGACGGTCACGCCGCTCAGAAGCGGGCTGAAACTCCACATCATCGGAAACGTGTTCGACACCACGTCGGCGCCGCCGTTTGTGAACACGCGCGTGACCGGGTCCAGCGGCGCCGGGGTCGCCGACGCGTCGATCGTCAGCATGAACACGCCAGTCGAGGGACGCGAGCCGGGGTCGCCGATCTCATCGGACCGGATCCGGACGTAGATCGTCTCGCCCCGACCGCCGGGGATGACCGCGAACGCGTTGGTCCCGTTGCCGGAGGTCGAGTCGCTGCGGATGGCCTCGCCGTCGGCGTCGTACAGGTCCAGGTGGGTGTCCAGGTCGAACGCCGCCGCCAGCCCGCCGATCATCACCAGGCTGTCGAAGTTCGCGGTGTTCGGCAGCGTCACGCGGAACACCTGGTCCTCGCCCAGGCGGGTGAGCATGCCGTTCTCGGTGACGTTGCCCTCCATCGGGTCGACCGTCAGCTCGTCGGTCTGCACATCGGCGAACAGCGTGAACGCGCCCGTGCCGAACATCATGTTGGCCCGGTCCGACAGCACGCGGACGTAGAACGCCCCCGGCTCGGCGATGAAGCCAACCCACGCGTCCGTCGGCGTGACCGTCACGCTGCCCGTGAGCGTCCCGTTGCCCGAGGCGTCGAACAGCAGGTCCCCGTCGGGCGAGTACACCGCCAGCCGCGTGTTCAGGTCCGTCGGCGTGCCGCCGAAGTCCGTCGCGGTGGTGTCGGCCAGGAGCGTGATGAAGTCCTCGGCGGCGATGTCGACGCGGAAGACCTGGTCGGCCGTCGGCGTCCCGATCGCCCCGGTGGTCGAGCCGGCGCCCGTGCCCACGTCCACCAGGTCCGTCTCGGTGTCGACCCGCACGACGTAGTCGCCGGTCGCCTTGGTGCCCGTGCCCACGTCCGAGCGGACCTGGACGTAGTACGTCCCGGCCGGGGCGAAGAAGCCCACCCAGCCGTCGGTCATGCGGGTGGCGGCCAGGCTGTTCGACGTGCCGCTGAACAGTTCCTGCCCGGTCGGGTCGAACACCCGGACCGACGAGTCGAGGCTGGAGACCACGTCGTTGAGGGTGTCGACGCGGATGGTCACGAAGTCGTCGGCCGACGTCGTGAACTGGAACATGTCGTCGTCGCCGTTGACGCCGATCTCGCCCTCGCCGGTGCCCAGGCCGCCCATGATCTCGATGACCGTGGGCGGGGCGCTCGACGGGCCGAAGACCTGGTCGAAGGAGGGGTGGTCGCCCGCGAGCAGGACGCGGTTCTCGAGCTGCTCGATCTGGGCCGGGGCCGAGCCGCGACGGGCCCGCCCAGGGCGTCCCAGCAGCGGGTCGCCCGCGTCGCCCAGCCCGATCCCGCCGGCCGAGCCCGCAAGGTCCGCGGCTGCGCGGCCCGCGTGGCGCACCGACGAGCGCCGGCTGCGACGGTCACGCCAGAACGAACGAATGTCCCAGTGGCTCATCGGCGTCCATCCTTCTGAAGCGACGACTCGGCGTCCATCACGCGCCCGGATCGCAAGTCGTCAGGGTCTGGGGTCGGGTCTCGCGGCTGCAAGGCCCGTCTGGCCCTGCTCGCTGGGTCTCTCGGTGCTCGCCCCCCGAAGCCTCGGGGTCTGCGGGGCAGTTCTTCCGCCCCGGCGGGCGGCTCGGGTCCGGCCACGCGGCCGGTCGAGCGGGGCGGTCGGGCAGGCCGACCGCTGGTTCGGGGGGTCGTCCCCCTTGGTTCGGGGTGCGGGCACCCCGGTTGGTCCGTCCACGAGGCCTGAGAATCGCCCCCCAAAGCGCGTCGGCGGGCCGATCCGACCGGGTGGCGTGGGGTTCCGGAGAACGCCCGCGCCCGATTCCCGGGTCGCGTCCCCGCGTCCGGGGGTTCTCGGCCGGAGCATCAGTCTACCAACCCGCCCGGCGTTCCGCCAGAGCACGAGGGCGACCAATGCGTGTTCGTGCGCTTCGGGCACGTTTCCCGCGCGTCCCCCGGCTGAGGTCCGCCCCGACGCCTGGCCCGGTGGGCCGAACGCCTGAGGCGGCTTCCCCGACCGTTGCGGCCGGGCCTCAATCCGACGCGGGCGAGGGTCTATTCGCCCTCGGGCTGGCCCGGTTGCCCGGACCGCCACCTCCCAGTCAACAGTGTATCGAACCGAGCCGACCCGACGCAAGCGAAATGGGGCATCCGACGCGGCTTGTGCAAGCCGCTGCCACCCGGGGCTGCCACCTGAGTTTGGGTTCGGACCTGGGGAAAGGTCCGCCCGGCTGACGACCCCGACGCTCGTCTACGCCGTCATCGCGTACCGAACCGCCTCTTCCGCGAGGATGTCGGCCGCGTCATACACAGGAAGCCCGGCGTTGGCCTGGGTGACCAGCAGGGGAGCCTCGCTGCAGCCCAGGATCACGCCCTCGCAGCCCCGCTTGGCCAGCCCGTCGATCACGCCGAGCACGACCCGCTGGGATTCCGGGCGGATGTTCCCGTAAATCAGTTCGCCGAAGATGATCTCGTCGAGCAGGTCGGCCTCGCGGAGGTCGGGGGCGATGACCTGGATGCCGCGCATGCCCAGGATCGTCTGGTAGGTCGACCCGGTGGTGACCATCCGCGTGCCGATGAGCCCGACGCAGCCCCGCTGCTCGGCCTGGACGCGGCGTCCGACCAGTTCGGGCATCGCGAGCCAGGGGATCGGCGAGCCGACCTCCGCCAGATGGATCCCGTGCTGGACGGCGTTGTCGGGCGAGATCGCGAACGCCGCCCCGCACCTGGCCAGCAGGTCCGCCGACTTCCGCAGGAGGCGCCCGACCGCGTGCCAGTCGTCGGCCCGGATGGCGTCGATGAACAGGGCCAGCGGCTCGTTGTGGATGGAGATCGGCGGGTGCTCGTGGGGCGGCAGGAGGCGCGAGGCTTGGCGCGAGATCTGGCGATAGAACAGCGACGCCCCCTCCGGACTCGCCGCCACGATGCCGATGTGCTTGGCCAAACCAGGCTCCCGTCGCCGATCGGCGTGCCCGACCGCCCGTGGCTTCCGGCGCGGCGAGGCACCATCGCCCCACGCCGCGAGTCTACTCTGTTCGCAGGAAACGAGTTGCGGGCCGGACTCGGACGCCCGCTCCTGTCGGCACCATCTGCGCCATGTCCCCCACCGCCATGCCCCCCGCCACCGACCCGTTTGCGATGCTGGGCCTTCGGGCCACGTTCGACCTGACCCGCGAGCAGATCGAGCGGGCCTATCTGGCCAAGGCCGCCGCCCTGCACCCGGATACCGCCGGCGACGACGCGGCCCGGGACGCGGCCGAGCGGGGTTCGGCGGCGCTGAACCAGGCCGCCCGCACGCTACGGGACCGGGAGCGCCGGGCCAACGCGCTGCTGGCCCACGTTGGGGGACCGACCAAGGAGGCCGACCGCTCGCTGCCCGACGGGTTCCTGGCCCAGATCATGGAGACGCGGATGCAGATCGAGGCCGACGCGGGCGATGCTGAGGCCCGCGCGCGATGGGAGCGATGGGCCGAGACCGAGCGCGACGCGTTCGCCCGGAGCGTGTCCGCCCAGTTCGCGGCCCTTGCCGTGCCGGCGACGCCCGAATCGCTCGCGGAGATCCGCCGCACGCTCAACGCGTGGCGGTACATCGAGCGGTTGATCGAGCAGTTGGACCCGGCCTACGACCCGGCCCGGGCCGACTTCGAGGCGTGATCGCTCCCGGGCTCGTCTTTCACCTCGGCGACGGCGCTGCCTGGGCCTGGCTCACGGGCGCGGGGCCGGTGCCGTAGGGGGCCGCGTCTTCGAGGCGGGCGCTGACGATGCGCGGCGCGTCGCCCGTCGGGCGATTCGTCCGCGGGTCGGTCGCCACCGCGGCGATCGCCCGGATGGCGTCGGCGCCCTCGATCGCCTCGCCGAAGGCGCAGTAATCTCCGTCGAGCCCCTGCGTCCCCTGTCGGCTCAGGCACACGAAGAACTGCGAGCCGTTGGTGTTCGGCTGGTTGGTGCGGGCCATCGAGAGCACGCCGAAGTCGTGCGGCAGGGCGCTGGGCTCGAGGTCGAACATCTTGCCGCTCCCGCCGACGCCCTGGCCGATCGGATCGCCGGCCTGGATGACGAAGTTGGGCATGATGCGGTGGAAGATGATGCCCTCGTAGAACCCGCCGTCGACCAGGGCCATGATCTCCATGCAGGTATTGGTCGCCTGGTCCGGGCGCATGCGGAAGCGGATGGGGCCCTCGCTGGTCTCCATGATGATGTCCCGGTCGACCCAGGCCTTGACGCCGGTGTAGACGGGCTGGGAGGGCTCCCAGCGGACGCTGGGTCGAGGGCCAGGCACGATGACCGCGTTCGGCGGCGTGACCATCGGCGCCAGCACCACGGCCGGGCCGATCTTCTCATCGCCGGCCATCAACTGGGCGTACAGCAGCGGGGTCTCCTGACGCGACCACAGCGCCGGAAAGAGCGAGGCCAGATCGACCCGCCCGGCGGCCACCGGGGCCGATTCGACCACCTCGGCGGAGACGGCCCGCAGGAGCGCAACCGACAGCCCATCGGCGTCCACGCCGTCGGGAGCCGCGACGGTCATCGCCATCGGGCGGTTGATGCCGTAGTAGGTCTTGTCGGGGGTCAGTTGGGCGGACGCGTCGGACGCCCAGAGCAGCGCGGCGAGCAGGGACACAAGCACGGCGGTGCGGATCATCGGGGACTCCCTCCGGGATCGTGTGGAATTGCGGGCGCGGCGCGGGTGCGTCGCGGACGGACCGGCCATGGTTCGCTGGGCGTCGCGCGCGGACAGGCGACAACCGCGCCGGAACCCAGAACCAGTCCGATCAGGAGCGTAGGCGCAGGACGGAGTTTGGCGGCCTGCAGAGGGGCCGCCGGACCACGATCACCGGACCCAACACGCGTCGGCGGCGGGGCGACGTCTGAATCGTTTGAATGAGTGGGAATGAGCCAGGCGGGAGACGCGCGGGAGGCTGGGCGCGGGTGCTACAGCCCGCCGACGCCGCTGCCGCCCTGGCCGCCGGAAGAGTTCGGATGGTCGATCTTGTGCCAGATCTGGCTCATCACGAGGTTCGTGCTGGGTTCCTCCGCACCGCCCGAGGAAGCGAGCAGCGAGGAGATTGACCCCTGGGAATCGGAGAACCACGAGATCGACAGGTCGGCGCGGAGGACGTTCATCCCGGTGCGGTGGTTGATGTCGCGCGTGGTGCGGAGGCCGTCGGTGACCAGCGCGGCCCGGATGG
Organism: Phycisphaerales bacterium; assembly: GCA_041401985.1. Taxonomy (GTDB): domain Bacteria; phylum Planctomycetota; class Phycisphaerae; order Phycisphaerales; family UBA1924; genus JACKHA01. The sequence goes on along the minus strand of JAWKTE010000003.1, from coordinate 4,498 downwards.
GTTCGACGCTGCGGAGGCGGGTGGCGCCGTTGGGCCCCATGCCGCGATAGTGGAAGTTGCCGACGAGGGTCGGGCCGTCGACCCGCCAGTCCTCGCGGTAGTCGCTGAAGGCGTGGTTCCCGTAATGCGACGGGCAATAGAAGATCTCGGGGGCGGGCAGGTACTGATCGATATAGAGCAGGCCGAGGCCGTCCCAAGGCGTGCGCAGTTCCTCGCTGGGGACTGGCAGGCGGAGGGTCATCATCTCGGCCAGATCGGTGCTGCTGTTCGAGGTGAGTGCGACGCCGGTCGTGGCGAAACTGCTGGGGGCGAGGAAGTCCTGCTCGGCGTCGGCGTACTGGGCCAGGCCCATGCCGATCTGGCGGAGGTTGCTCTGGCAGACGATCCTGCGAGCCGACTCCCGCACGTGCGAGACGGTGGGAAGCAGGAGCCCGATGAGGATGCCGATGACCACGACGGACACGAGCACATCGATCAGCGAGAACGCGTGCCGATTGACACACCGGGAGCGCGTCCGCCGGAGCATGTCCTGGCGTGGCTTCGCATGGAGAGGCGGCATCGACTCGCAACGCGACCGCAGCAACCGCCCCGACCACCGCGTGCCCGAAGCCGGTCCGATGCGGACCATTCGAGATGCCCCCAGCCCGTCTGACGGATGCACGCGATCACTCCTGGACGGATCGGCGATCCAAAGCGCTCTTGCCAAGATACCGGAACGGCCCGAGCACCGCAAGTCCGAGTTGCCTCGCACCCCGGAATCCACAATCGACACGTTGCGAGGCGACGATGGGCCTACCCGCGTGCAAGCGGGTGTATTCTCGGAATCCGGAGCCATATCCTATCAAATGACGCACAAAATACTTTAGCAACGCTATCGAACGGCCCTTCGCGGGCGAGTTCCTTTGGCCGGTCGAGCATCCGTTCCGCGGAACCGGCGTATAGAGGTCCGGACGTGAGGGGCCGTGATGGAGGGTTTCGCCCCGCGGGGGAATGCCGGTGTCACCACAGCCAGGACCGAATCAGGGATCAGGCCAAGGCCCGGGTGGGCCGGGTCGGTCGCCCTCGGAACAGGGCGACATCGATCTGGACCTGATGGGCCGGGTCGCGGCGAACCAGCCGGAAGCGGTCGGCGAGTTGTACGACCGGTTCGGGTCGCTGGTGTATCGCCTGGCGTTCCAGTCGATGCCGACGAGGGCCGAGGCAGAAGATGCCGTGCAGGAGGTCTTCGTGCGGCTGTGGCGGACGGCGGGTCGATACGACCCGAAGCGGGCCGCGCTGGTGACCTGGGTGATGCTGATCTCCCGTCGGCACCTTGTGGATAAGCTGCGGAGAAGCCGGGCCCGTCTCCGCCCTTCGAGCCTCGATGCGGCCCCACAGACAGATGCCGCGGCCCCGGACTCGTGGTCCGGCTCGCGGATGGAACGGGACGAGCGGTACGCTGCACTGCTCCGGAGGATCGAAACACTGCCGGACCTGCAGAAGACGGTCGTGATGCGGGCGTATCTGGGGGGGCAGACCCTCCGGCAGATCGGCGAGGAACTCGGGACTCCGCTGGGGACGGTCAAGTCGGCGTTGAGCCGTGCGTTGGTCCGGCTGAGAGAGCGTTCGAGCGAGGAAGCGACGGCATGAAGACCCAGGAACTGATCGAACTCGCGGTGCTCGACGCGATGGGCCTGCTCGACGAGGAAGAGCGCGAGGCCTTTGATGCCGCGTTCGATCGCGCCGCCCCGGCCATCCAGGCCCAGGTGCGTCGCGAGCAGACGCGACTTTGCCTGTGCGACGGCCTGCTGCCCGACGTCGAGCCGCCCGCGGGCATGCGTTCGCTGGTGGTCGAGGCGGTCCGCAAGGAGATGGCCTCGCCCGCGCGCCCGCGTCATCGCCACGCTCGCAACGCGGTGCTGGCGCTGGTGCCGGCCCGCCAGGTCTCGCCGATGTGGCGGGCGGCGTCGGTCGGGTTCGCGGCGGCGGCGCTGGTGCTGGGCACGACGTTTCTCAGCCTGCGGGCCGAGTTGGACGCCCTGAACCAGAACCTCGAGAACGACCGCCTGATCAGCGCGATGCAGAGCGCGGTGGGCTCGCCATATGTGGTCGCGCTGCTGACCGACTCGCGGGCTGAGGTCCGCGATTTCACGCCGGTTGCGCCCGGAACGCGTGGGCAGGCCCGCCTCTGGACGCACCCGCAGTGGGGCGAGGGGCAGGAAGCGCTGCTGGCGATGTCCAACCTGCCGAAGGTTGAGGGCACGCTCCGCATCGTGGACTACACCGGCGGACAGATCGGCGACGAACTCCACGAGTTCGAGGGGCGGGCCGGCCTGCAACTCGTCCGCTTCACGTCGGAGCACATCGCCAGTTCGCTGGCGATCGTGGCCCGCGACGCGGAGGGCGAGTGGCAGCCGCTGTTCGTCGTCTCGGCCTCGGGCGCGGCCGGCGGGATCGCCTGGGCCGAGCCGATCGACCTCGGGCCGACCCGCGAGGCCTGAGCCGGACCAACTGGAACCAATGTCACATGCGTCACCCCCGTCCTGCGGGGGTGTCGTTGTTCATGGGCTTGGCGGGGCCGCGGGCCGGGCGGGCGGGCTACCGCTGGCTCTGCTCGGACGGGTTGGCCCAGCGGGCGTCGTCGAGCAGGAACGCCAAGCGGGTCTGCTCCTCGAACTTCTCCATGCCGCGGGCCAGGCGTGACCACATCACGAAGCCGAGGATGCCGACCAGCACGATGCCCCCGCCGCTGCCGATGGCGGCATACATCATCCGGTCGCTCTCGAGCGGCTCGCGCGGGGCGTGGGCCTCCTCGCCCACCACGGTCACCGCGCCGATCACGCTGGTCATGCGGTTGGCGTTGGCGTCGCTGACCAGGGCGGTGACGTAGGTGTCGAGCACGCGCTCGGTCGCCAGGCGTCCGGGCCCGCGCATCTCGATCTTGAGTTGCCCGTCGGCGTTGGAGTCGAAGGACATCGTGGCGGTCAGGTGCGACGACAGCGGCCCGGCCTCGCCCAGGCTCACGATGCCGCGCCGCTTCATCCGCTCGGCGGCCATCTCGATGAACGCCGGGTGGGTGAGGCGTTCCTCGATGAACCGCTGCCACTCGGCCCGCTCGGCGGCGGACAGTTCGCGCCGGCCCTCGGCCCGGAGCGACGCGCTGGCGGCGTACGTCGCCGGGGCGAACTCCTCGGCGAGCATCCACGACAGCGCACCGACGCCTCCCAGCAGCGCCAGGCACGCGACGAGCGAGAACACCACCCGCGAGAAACGGCGCTCGCCGGCGATCGCGTTCTGCGACGACTCGATGGCCCGGGCCGCCTTGGCCAATTCGCCTCGCTGCGAGAGCAGTTTCTCGCACGCGTCGAAGCGGTCGGCCAGGGCCTGGCTGGCCTTGCGGATCTTGCCGGACTGCACGCCGATGAGCGACTTGGCCTTCTTCAGGCGGCGGCGGCGGTTCTCGTTCCACGCGTCGCCGCGCGGGGCGGCGGCCTTGATCTCCTCGATCCGCTCCTTGAGGGCGGCAATCTCGCGGGCCTGGCGGTCCATGGTCTCGCGCATCGCGCCGGCCTGCTCGCCGCTGGGCGCCTCGCCGCCCTCGAAGGCCGCGAGGCGCTCCCGCGTCATCGCCAGTTCGTCGCGCGCGACGGTGAGTTCCTGCGAGAGGCGTGCGATCTCCGCGGCCTGGTCGCCCTTGCCGGCCATCGCGTCGATGGTCGCGCGGGCCTGGCTGAGTTCGTGCTCGAGCCCGGCGGCGGCGACGGTCAGGCGCTTGATCTCTTCCTCGAGGGCCGCGGCCTTCTCGAGCGCTTCCTGGCGGGCTGGCTCGCGCTCGCGCTTCTCGGTTTCGAGCGCGGCGATCCGGGCCATCGCCTTTTCGAGTTGCGCCCGCGCGTTGGCGTTCTTGCCCCCACCGGACGCGCTGGCCGCGGTGGCCATGTCGATCTGCTCGTTGAGCGCGGCGATTTGGGTGTTGGCGTCCTTCAGGGCTGCCTTGAGGGAGGCGACCTCGGCCGGGTCGGTGCCGGTGCCGGCGTCGCCGGACGCGGCGCCCGCTTCGGCGACCGCCTGCTCCAGGCGGGTCCGCAGTTCGTCCCGCTCGCGCTCGGCCGCGGCCAGCGCGGCCCTGGCCTCGTCGAGTTCCCTCGCGAGCGCCTTCGCACGCTGCTCGGCCTCGTGCAGCGCCTCCTGGGCCTTGGCGAGTTTCTCCTGGTCGCCGCGGCGGGCCTCGCGCTCCGCGCCGAGTTCGGCGGTCGCGGCGGCGGCGGTGTCGTTGCCCTCGCTGGCCTCGGCCAGCGCCGCCTGCATCCGCGAGACCTGCTGGTTTGCCTCGCCCAGGCGGGCCTGGAGTTCGGTAATCCGCGTGCGGTCCTTGGTCTGGGAGGCTCGTACCTCGTCGAGCTCCGCCAGCGCGCTGTCGCGCTCCAGCGACGCCTTCTCGTAATCTGCGGCCAGTTCGACCGCTTGGGTCAGGCGCTGCTCGGTCTGGATCCGGGCCTGCTCGGAGGCGTCCAGCGAC
>JAWKTE010000002.1:0-283182 GCA_041401985.1 Phycisphaerales bacterium | reverse complement strand
GCAAGCCCTCGCTGACGGGCGTTGGCGATGAGCACCTGGCCGCCGAGATCATCCGCGGGCGCGACCCGCGTGAACTGGCCCTGCAGGTCCTGCGGGCCCGCCTGGGCGATCGGCGGATCGAACTGCTCGACGTCGCCACCGCCGAGCCCGCGGCCCCCGACGCCGCGCGTGTCCCGGTCCGCTGGGGCGAGCACGACCTGGGCCTGCTCGAGGCCGACGGCGTCTCGCCCGCCGACCTGCAGCGACACGCGGACTGGCTGGCCGCGTGGCTCCGCCTCGACCAGCAGCACCGCGACCTGCGCGACGCGGCCTACCGCGACCCGCTGACCGGCGCCTGGAACCGGCGGTACTTCGACCGGTTCTTCGACGCGGCCCTGGCCAAGAGCCGCGACGGACGCCACAACCTCACGCTGCTGGTCTTCGACATCGACGACTTCAAGGTCTACAACGACCGCTACGGGCACGGGGCGGGCGACGAGATCCTGATCGAGACGGTGCGCCTGCTGCAGTCGGTGGTGCGCCCGACGGACCGTGTGTGCCGCATCGGCGGGGACGAGTTCGCGGTGGTGTTCTACGAGCCGACCGGGCCGCGCGAGACGGGCAGCCGGCACCCGACGTCGTTCTTCGCGATCTCGAAGCGTTTCCAGCAGCAGATCTGGGACCACCGGTTCCCGAAACTGGGGCCGCAGGCGCCGGGGACGCTGACGATCTCGGGCGGTCTGGCGACGTACCCGTGGGACGGCGTGACGACGCAGCAACTGCTCGAGCGTGCCGACCGCCTGGCGCTCGACTCGAAGCGGCTGGGCAAGAACGCGATCACGCTGGGACCGGGCGCGATGCGGGCGTGCGGCGGGGGGGAGTGAACTCCTTTCTCGGGGCCCGGGTTGTGTCGGGGCTTCCGGTTTATCGGCACCGACGTGCGCTGCAAACTGCGCAAGTGGGTGGCACGATAAGACTGGTTTGAGGTCGGTGCCACCCCGCCGCTTCCGGATGGTCAACGGGGCGGGGTTTTCATGGCCGGGGAGCCTTGATAGATGGCCACAGCGATCGTCTTTGGCAGCGGCGAGGGAGCGGATGTGTGGATGGGCCACTCGTGTCTTGCCCAAGAGATCTTCGAGCATGTTCTTGCTCGTTGCCCACAACCCGAATCGACGGCGATAGAGAGCGGCTTGGAAATGGGGCTTCTGAATATCGATCAGTTGCCGGGGCAGTCCCAGCGCGCCCGGATAGCCCGTGATCTGGTCGTTGCGGCCGAACTCGTGCTCACGCGACTGCGATCCGATCGCAACAGCGAGGACGGAATCGCGAGTGTCGAGGAGTTTGTCACCCTGGTTCGGGCATACTCGGCCAGAACGACTCGATGAGTGCCGACCGGCTGGCGCTGGACTCGAAGCGGCTGGGCAAGAACGCGATCACGCTGGGGCCGGGCGCGATGCGGGCGTGCGGCGGGGGGGGAGTGAACTCCTGTCGCGGGGCCGGGGGGCTGCTGGGGCTCTCGGTTTATCGGCACCGACTTGCTCCGCGGACTGCGCGAGTCGGCGGCGCGTCAAGAGTGGGTCGGTGCCACACCGCTGACGCCCCCTCAGTCGTCCGTTCACTTGCCATGCGTCACGCAATTGTCCATGATCTTGTCTTCCGTGAATGGGATTTCTTTGTCGCCAGCGACCGCCGTCACATCGCCGCCGACGACAGTGACTCGCTCCACATGGCGGCCGTCGCGCAGAATGACGGTACACATCTGGGATCCCATCCCGGTCTCCGGTTGAGCCCGAAGAACCGTCGCCCACTTGTCACTCAAACTTATCATCGTCATACCTCACAACAACGAGCGTTCCTAATACAGTATTACGGCGGGTGGCATTGCCATCCCAGCCCAGATCAATCCACTCCGGAATCGGGGACACACTGCGGAGCCTTGAGAGCGGACCAACCCGCGATGAAGAAGCCGACCCCCAGCCCTACCACTCGCAAGCCGACGCCTTGGTGTTGCAACATCAGGATCCCCAACGCGATCGAGCCTAGGCCGAGCACACACGCGATCGCAAGAATGACGCACTTGCAGGTGAAGTAGAACTGACAACGAGTGGTGGTGCGGGGTCGCCCCAGAATGAAGACTTGAGCGCCAATCAATGGCGCCAGGAAGACGAGGATCACGGCGACGAACTGAACGATCTGCACCGTCCCGTGGTTCCACGCCGCCGCGGTCCGAAGCAACTCGCCCATCTCCATGCCCCCATGTGCCACGACCAGCCTTTACCGCCCCACAAACCCGTAGTCCGCCGGCTCCATCGACCAGCCCATCTCGGTCATCAGATCGGCGATGAACGGATCCTTGAGGTACAGGTCCAGGGCCTCGGCGGGGAGGGCGAACTCGGTCTCGCTGAGCACGCCCTGGGTCGGGTCGCGGTCGGACATCTCGAGCGAGGAGTCGTGGTAGTTATGTTTGGAATAGTCGATCGCGGCGTCGATGTGGGCGTCGGTGAAATCGAGGTTCCAGGCGGTGTAGAGGCCGCGGAAGAAGGCGCGGGGCTCGGCCTTGAACTGGTCGTAGGAGAGGCGGATGGGCTGCTCGAGCCACCATGTCGCGAACTGCTTGTAGCGGGCCAGGTCCTGCTTGGGGCCGAAGGACTTGTGCCAGCCGCGGGCGTGCATGGAGTTGAGGCGGTGCAGCGGGTTGCGGATGAGGTAGACGCAGGGCGCGTCGGGGAAGGCGTCGCGGAAGGCCTCGGGGCCGGGGCGGAGGTGCGGGTGCTTGGCGATGACCACGCCGGTGGGGCGGGGCTGGACGGCCTCGGGGGCGACGCCGTCGACGGCGACCTTCGGGCGGCCCGAGGCGGCGTTGAGTTCGGCCGCGACCCGGTTGAACAGGGACAGGACGTCGGGCGTCAGCACGTGGTCGGAAGCCTGGAAGAGGTCGACCAGGTCCTTCTGGGCCGGGGGGTAGTGGTACGGCGCGCCGGTGCGGTCCCAGGGGCCGAGAATCTCGTCGGCGACCGCGTGCCCCCAGGGTGCGGCGGCGGAGTAGACGGCGACGGACGAGCCGCTGCGCGCGAGGGAGAAGAGCCAGACGACCCTGGGGGTGTGCTGCTTGGGCGCGTTGGATTGGCTTGCGGCGGTCATGGGCAAGGCTAGGCGGGGGTGCGGTTTGCCGGGACGAGGCGGGCAAGGAGGACGATGAGCAGGCCGGGGGCGAGCCAGATGGAATCGCGCCAGAGGAAGCCGAGGGCGTAGCAGGGCGCGGCGAGGGCGATAGCGATGAGGCAGGTGGCCAGGGCCGCGCGGGGCGCGGGCGGGCGGCGGCGCGGGATGATGCAGATCCAGACGTATGCTGGGAAGACCAGGCCGTAGAAGGACATGAGGACGCGGTAGCCGACCTCGCCGGCCTGGAGGGAGGCGAGCGATGGCCAGCGCTGGGAGGCGGCGCCGAGGAGGCCGGCGAGGAGGATGGAGGTGAGGAGGAGGGTTCGTTCGAGGGGGATGGATGTGGGTTGGGGGCTGTCGTTGTTGTTGGGAGCGTCGGGTTGATGGGCACGACCTTCGCCCAGGGCCGCGAAGGTCGTGGCACGGGTGGGTGTCGCGAGTTCGAGGAGGTGGACGCCGATGGTGAACGCGGCCTGGAGGGTGATGTGGATCGTGGCGAGGATCGCCCAGAGGGGGCGTTCCAGGAGCGGCTTCGACAGGATGGCGGCGTCGAGCATCGGCGCGTAGGCGAGCGTGAGGACGACCATGCTCGCGAACAGGATGAGGAAGCCGACGGTGAACGCGGCGGGGGCGGTCGGGCCATCGCACAGGCGGCGGACACGGAGGAAGGTGAGGTCGAGGTAGGGGCACAGCGCGAAGCCGAAGACGCAGACGGGGGCGAGGAAGAGGATGTCGGTCGGAGGGAGCGCGCCCGGTGCCGAGAGGTCGGTCGCGATCGAGCCCGGGCGCGATGCGAGGACGATGGCGAGGATCGCGGCCGAGGCGAGCCAGAGGATGGCGGCGAGCCAGCGGATGTTCTCGCGCAGGGCGATCGCGCCCGCGAGGACGCCGACGGCGCCGAGGATGGCGGCAAGCAGCGGTTCGAGCGGGAGGACCGAGCCGCCGAGCCAGGCGAGCCAGTAGGCATGGAAGGCGATGGTGACGATGCTGAAGAGGCGGCAGGCTGCGGCGTGGTTCTGGCGGAGGGCCGAGGCGGCGCGTGGGGAGCGGAGGACCCAGCCCATGGCCGCGGCTCCGACACAGTTGGGGATAGCGAAGGCCCACCAGCCGGCGGCGCCGAGGTCCCGGACGAGCAGGATCGGCAGGAACATGCCGATGCACCACGTCCAGGAGCAGGCCAGGAACGCGCCCCAGGTGATGGCGCGTGGCCACGCGATGCGGGGGGCGATGGGAGCCGCGATGGGCGGCGCGGTGGGCATGGGGGCGAGTGTAGAGGGAGGCGGGCGGGAGGGGGTGCTTGCGATGTGGGCGCGGGGGAGATGATTGAGGGGAAGGCATCGAGGCAAGAGGCATCGAGGCATCGAGTCAGCGACACCTGTGGGCTGGCACGCATGGGGTGTTCGCCACGCCCGCGCTGCGCGTGGGCGTGCCACCCGTGGGCGTACGCGTTATGGCGTGAGGGGCAGCGAGAGTTCGAAGGCCGCGCCGGTGGGTTCGTCGAGCAGGCGCAGGTCGCCGTTCATCTCGCGGGCGAGGCCCCGGGAGAGGGCCAGACCCAGGCCCAGGCCCGGGCTGGGGCTTGCCTCGTGGTGCTTGGCGCGGTGGAAGGCGGCGAAGATGCGGGCGCGTTCGGCGGTGGGAACGCCGGGCCCCCGGTCGCGGACGGTGAGCAGGAGGCGTCCATCGCGGGCTGCGGCGGTGAGTTCGATGCGTTTGTCGTCGGCGTCGCAGGCGTACTTGCAGGCGTTGTCGACGAGGTTGAGCAGGATGCGTTCGACACGGTCGGCGTCGGCGCGGACGGAGGCGGCGGGGAGAGCCTCGGCGGACGGGAGTTCGATCGTCATGCCGGCGCGTTCGGCGCGGCCGAGGAGGGTGGGGCGGACGCGGTCGATGAGTTCGGCGGCGGTGGTGCGCTGCATGGTGGCGGCGCCGCTGCGGCGCCCGAGGCGAGCGTACTCGAGGACGCTCTCGACGATGGCGGAGAGGCGCTGGCTCTCGCGGTCGAGGGTCTGGGCGTAGCGGGTGCGCTTGGCCTCGTCGGCGACCTGGCCGCTGGCGAGCATCTGGCTGTAGAGGCGGAAGGTCGTCAGCGGGGTGCGGAGTTCGTGGGTGACGGCCGAGACGAACCGCCCGCGGCGCTCGCCCAGGTCGATGGCCTTGCGGAGGACGATGCCGATGGAGACGACGGCGATGGCGACGGCGATCCAGCCGACCAGCAGGGTCGTGCGCGTCGGTGTCCAGAGCGAGGAGGGCGTTGGGGCGAGCGCGGGCGAGAGTGGGCCGGGGATGAGCACGGCGGGGATTGTGGCCAGGCGCTGGGCGTCGCCGACGAGGGCGGCGGCGGGCGGGCCGGCGAGGGGGCGGACTTCGGCGAAAGGGAAGAGGTCGGCGACGGAGGCTTCGAGCGAGGCGCGCAGCGCGGGCCAGTCGATCCAGACCCCTTGGTCACGGGCCTGATCGTCGATCGTGACGCGCCGGACGAGCAGGAGCGCGGGCTCGGCGGCGTCGGCGGCGCCGATCCAGGTGGGCACGAGGGGGCCGGCGGCGACGCGGGGGTCGTCGCGCGTGTCGCCGCGGGTGTCGACACCGAACGTGGCGTCGGGGTCGAAGGGGGTTGGCGCGGTGCTGAGGGCGAGCCAGGCGGAGCGGTCCGAATCGCGCGCGAAGGGCTGGCCGAGTTGGTAGAGGGAGGGGGGCTCGGCACGGACAGTGGCGATGGTGTTGGATTCGGGAGCAGACGCGATGCTGAGCGTCTGGGCGGTGTCGAGGGAGTGGGTCGAGTCGGCGGTGCTCGGCGAGGCGGTCGCCATTCCGGCGGCCGATTCTGACTCGCGATCGCGCGCGCCGGTCTCGGCGCCCGTCGCCGATGCGACGTGCTCAAGGAAGGCGCGGACCCCGTCGCGGGCGGGGTCGGGTTGTGCGGCGGGAGTTGGCGAGGAACGCGAGCGTGTCTCTTCGTTGCGGGCTTGGCTCGCGGTCGGCGCCACGCCGGCGAGACGGAGTTGCTGGAGTGATCGCTCATCGGCGAGGCTTCCCTCGGTCGTGGCGGGGCCGGCGGGCTGGCCCGTGGCCGGTTGCTCGCTTGGCGGCTGGCCTGCTTCGGCGGAGCGGGTCCGGACGGCTTCGGATGCGCCGTCGGAGCGCGCTGTTGGTGCGGGTTCTGCGGGACGCGACGGCGTTTCGGGCGTCGCGCCGATTGTCGGCTCGGGCGTCGTCGGCTGGGCGGCCCGGGATTGCTCGATCTGGGTGCGGAATCGGTTGTTGGCGCGGCCGGCGTCGCTGTAGGTCTGTGTGGCGTTGTTGACGGCCATCTGGCGGGCCGCGTAGTCCTGGCGTTCGTCGCCGACGACGGACGGGGGCGTGGAGTAGACGGCGTTTGCGAGTTCTTCGGTGGACTGGATGGGCGCGCCCGCTTGGGGCGGGGCGGGCTCGGTTTGCTCGCGAGCCGATCGCGCGAGCGGCGTCTGATCGCGAGCGGGCGCGCGGGGCGGGCCGGCGGCCTCGGCGCTGGGGCCGGTGTTGGGTGCGCTGGGCTGGGCAGCGGCGTCCATCGGCACGCCGGCCGCCACGCTGGGAAGGGCGGGTTGGGCACCGGTGTCCGGCGCGCGACCGGCGCGCGTGATGTCCTCGCCGACGGCCTCGTCGTCGCCGGGTACGGGGAGTGTGGCGGCGAGATTCTCGCGCTGGCCGGCGGCACCTCGGCGGAGGTTCTCGAGTTCGCGCTCAATCGCGGCGCCGAGCAGCGTTTCGGGCGCTCTGGTTTCGCGTCCATCCGCCAGGCCACTGCGTTGGATGCGGTCGAGTTCGTAAAGGCGGATCTCGGCGCGGGAGAGCAGCACCGGCGGGACACCCGCCCGGGCCGCGGCCTCGCGGGCCTGATCGCCGGCGGGTGCCTGCGGCGAGGTGAGCGTGCCGTCGGCGGATCGCTCGAAGTGCAGCAGTGCGAAGTCGCCGGCCTCGCCGAGCAGGGGCGAGGGCACGGGCACATCGCCCGGCTCAGGCGGGGCCCACATCCGGTCGAACGGGCGGTTGGCGGGGTAGAAGGCCATGTACTCGAAGTACGGGCGGGCGCTCTCGACGGCCAGCAGCGGCAGCACGATCGAGTCCATGCGCCACAGGGCCCGCCCCATCGCCTCCTGGCGGGTGGCCTCGGCCTGGGACTGGGCCTGGTCGCGTTCGAGGCGCAGCACCCGCCAGGTGACCCAGCCGAGCACGTCCACGACGGCGATCACGCCGACGATGAACACGAGCCACGTGATGCGACGCGAGCCGCCCATCAGGACGCGGGGCCTTTCGCTGGGGCGGCCGCGAGCATGTAGCCCTTGCCGCGGACGGTGACGATGACGCCGGGGTTCTGGGGGTTGTCGCCGAGTTGCTCGCGGAGGCGTGCGACGGCCATGTCGACGGTGCGTGTCTGGACGCCGCGCGGGTCGAGGTTCCAGACGCGCGAGAGCAGTTCGTCGCGCGAAATGGCCCGCCCGCGGTTGGAAGCAAGGTAGCGGAGCAGTTCGGCCTCGCGCTCGGGGATCGGCTCGCGGACGCCGCTCGGGCGAACCAGTTCGCGGCGCTGGAAGTCGATGGTCAGGCCGGCGATGGCCAGACGCCCAACCCCCTGCGGGCGCTCGGCGGACCGGCGCAGGACGGCCTGGACGCGGGCGAGCAGTTCGCTGGCGCTGAAGGGCTTGACGACGTAGTCGTCGGCGCCGGCCTTGAGGCCGCGGACGCGGTCGGACTCTTCGCCGCGCGCGGTGAGCATGATGACGGCCAGGCCGGGCTTGATGCGCCGGACCTCTTCGAGCATGGTCAGGCCGTCCATGCGGGGCATCATGATGTCGAGCAGGACGAGGTCGATGTCTTCGGAGAGGGCCATGCGGAGGCCCTCAACGCCGTCGGCTGCTTCGAGGGGGGCGTAGCCGTGCAGTTCGAGCGCATCGACGACGCCGAGGCGGATGGCCTCGTCGTCTTCGACCACGAGCACGGTGGCGAGGGGCACTGGGGGACTCCTTCACGCGGCGGTTGAGCCGACTGCGATTCTCGAACCAGGATTCCAAGAGCCGGGGCGGGCCCGGCGGCCCGCCCCGCTCGCACTCCATTCTTCGGCGTTTGACGCCCGCTGCCTCCCCCGGAGAGCGAGCCGGGGCGTCCCCGCCCCGGTTCGAACTGTTGCAGGTGCGGGCACGACCGGGTAGTCGTCCCGGGCGGGGACGCCCCGGCTCGCGGACTTCGAGAGAGACCGGGGCGGGGACGCCCCGGCTCGCGTTCTGGCGGGGGGGGTGGAGCGGTTACTTCTGCTTGCGGTACTCGATCCCGAACCGGGCGGCCTGACGGCGCAGGGCCTCGACGACCCGCTGGTCGAACCCGCCCTCGCCGGCGGCCTCGGCACGGGCCTCGTCCAGGAACGTCTGGCGCTGGCGGGCCAGATCGTTGATCTGGGTCTGGATCTCGCCGCGGCGCGTGGCCTGCTGCTCGACGTAGGCCTCGCGCTCGGGCAGGGTCATCTCGCGCATGTTCTCGGGGAGGTTCTCCTCGGGGATGTCCTCGAGGCTGACCTTCCCCTCGGCCAGGTCGGCGACGAGTTCCTGCGAGCCGAGCAGGTTGGCCCGCCCCGCGCCGCTGGCGTTGTAGACGGCCCTCTCGGCGGCGGCAGGAGCCGGGGCCGCGGCGTCGAGTTCCTCGGCCCGGTCGCGTCGGTCCTGCTGGACGCGCTGGGCCTCGGCGTCGCCGTAGGCGACGACGGTCTGGCCGAGCTCGGCCCCGAGCGTTGCGATCTGGTCGTCGAAGGGCGTGGCGATGACCGCGACGCCGCCGTCCTGGGCGATGGCGAAGTACTCGCCCTCGGCGCTGCGTGCGATCTCCTGCCAGATGGTCGTGGTCTGGGGGTCGCCGCCGCACTGGACGGTGTTGACGATGATGCCGCGCTCCGCGGCGATACGGCACGACTCGGCGTACTGGACGTCGTTCTGGTAGTCCATGTGCGGCGGGGCGTCGCCGACGAGATAGACCAGACGCATGACCTCGCGGTCCTCGCTCCATGAGATGGTGGTGATGGCCTCGTGGAGAGCCTGGTTGACGCTCTCGGGCCCGTCGCCGCCGCCGCCGGCCTCGAACGACATGAGGTCGCTGTAGATGGCGTCGAGGTCGTCGGTGAGGTTGGTGGCGGTGGTGATGTAGGCGTCGCCGCGGTCGCGGTAGCCGATGAGGCCCATGCGGATGTCGGGGTGCGGCTCGCCGGTGGCGATGGCGTTGGCGATGGACCAGATGGTCTGCTTGGCGCCCTCGATGAGGCCGCCCATGGAGCCGGTGGTGTCGAGGACGAAGACGACCTCGACGCGGGGGGAGACGGTGGCCGCGGGCTGGGGCTCGGCGTCGGGCTGGGTACCGGGCTGCGCGTTCGGGTCGTTCTGCAGGGCGTTCTGGCCGCCCCAGGGTTCGATCGACGAGGGCCGGAACTCGACCGGGCCGCTGGTGGTTCGCGGCTCGGGCTGGAGGCAGTTGCGTTCGCGGGCCAGTGCGGGGGTGAGGGCCGCGCCGGCGAGGACGGTCAGGGTCAGGATGGTGGTGGGACGGTTCATGGGGACTCCTTCGGGGAACCCCGCGCGGGGCGGGGGTGGGTGCTGGGTTGCTGTCTCAAACACTGCGTCGCTTCGTCGCTGCGTCGCTTCGTCGCTTCTCTATTAGCTGGGGTTGATGACGAGCACACGCTGGCCGCGGTGCAGGAGGTAGACCTCGCCTCGGTTGGCGAGGACGGCCTGGCGGTTGTCGACGATCAGTTCGTCGAGCAGCGTGGAGTAGGCGTCGGTGCCGAACTCGACGGTGACCTCGGGCTCCTCGGCGGCCTGGGCGAGCATCGTGCTGTCGACCCAGCGGTTGCCCTGCTGGAAGTAGGCTCGCTCGTTGACCTGCAGGACGGTCATGATCTCGCGTCGGGCCATGTCGGCGGCGAGGTAGACGTTGGCGCCGGCGGAGATGGTCGCGGCCTCGGCTCGCTGGGCGTTGTTCATCTCCTGATTCATCGCGCCGCGGCCTGTGCGAGCAGCCCCGCGCACGGAGAGCTCACCCGCGGCGATTCGTCGCGCTTCCACTTCATCGCGCCACGCCTCCATCGGCGCCGCGGGCATCGGCCGCCCGCCGGCGGTGATGATGTCGTCGCGCTCGGCCGCGAGGAACGCGGTGTACTCGGTCAGGATGCCGTACTCGGTCGAGAGGGCGACGATCTCGGCGACGAGTTCCTGGTTGCCCTCGCTGCCTGGGTTCTGGCGGATGGCCTCGAGCAGCACGCCGATGCGGCGCGTGGCCCACAGGCGGGGGACGAAGGCGTTGCGGGTCGAGGCCTTGGCGGGGTCGAGCGTCGCGGTGAAGGTGCGCTGCTCGCCCAGGAAGTTCCCGCTGATGCTGATGTCCATGGGCGACTCGCCGACGTAGGTGCCCAGGACGATCAACTGCTCGCCCTCGAACACGTCGGGCAGCGTCGCGGGGAGGAGTTCGTTGATGCGCGATGTGCCCTGGGCAGTGCCGCGGGTACCGGCCAACCGCTCGGCCAGCCCGATCTCCGGCCCAGCGAAGACCGGCCCGCGCAGACGCCGGTACACCTGCCCCACCGTCGCCTCCACATCCTCGCCCGGCTGGACAAACGTCGAGGTCGCGCGGCTGTCGGTCGCAATCGCCCGCAGCAGCGGGGTGTTCACGTCGTAGCCCACGCCGAAGGTGAAGATGCGCCGCTCGTGGCGGTTGCCGCCCTGCACCGCGGTGCGGATGGCCCGCTCGCCGGTCTGCCCGATGGTGGGCAGCCCGTCGGTCAGGAACAGGACGATCGGCAGCGTGCCCTCGACGACCGGCTCGCGGACGGCCTCGACGAGCGCGTCGTGGATGTTGGTCCCGCCGCTCGGGCGGATCGACTCGAGGTACGCCATCGCCCGCTGGACGTTCTCGCGGCTCGCGGCCACCGCGCCCTCCGAGAACGTCTCGACCTGGTCGGAGTAGACGATGATGCCGAACGACTCGTTCGACTCCAGGCCCGAGATGATCTGCATCGCGGCCTCGCGGGCCTGGTCGAGTTTCCCGTCGCGCATCGAGCCGGAGCGGTCGATCACGAGGGTGAGTTCGCGCGGGATGCGCGGCGTGTCGTCGTCGGGCTGCGGGACGCCGGCGAGCATGAGGAAGTAGCCGCCGGTGGTGGTGCCGTCGGTCACGCGCGGATCGGGATAGGTGATGAACGTCGCGCCCAGCCCGTCGCCGGGCTGCTGGAGGACGGCCAGTTGGAACGCCCCGCCGGCCGCGGTGTTCTGGACCTCGAACGACTTGCGGCTCGTGGCCCGCCCGCCGCCCGCGGGGATGACCGCGCCGGCGTCGCTGACGACCAGGTCGTGCGTGGGCGAGTAGACGCTGGCGATCTCGCGCTGGCTCTCGACGTTGACCCTGATCGACCACTCCGCGTCGGTCGCCTGCATGGAGCGGGGCAGGACGTAGTCGAAGCGGTCGCCGTCGGCGGGCAAGATCTGCTCGTAGACCAGGCGGAGGACCGACTCCTCGCCAGCGGGCACGGGGAAGACGTTGCTGCGGATCATGCCGGTGCCGGCGAACTCGAGGATGGCCGGGTCGACCATGCGACGAACGATGGCCTCGTAGATGCGTCGGGCCTCGTCGCGTGGCAGGAGCCTGGCACCACCGTCGTCGCCAAGGGCCTCGAGGTGGAAGGAGCGGATGGCCGCGCCGTCGGGCACGGGCATCACGAGTTCGGCCTCCTGTGCCCGCCCGGAGGGGTTGTGGAGGATGAGGCGGATGGTGGTGGTGGCGACCTGGTCGCGGATGTCGACGGTGGTCTCGACACGCTGGAGGCGGACGGGATTGGCCGCGTCGGGGGCGACGATGACGCGCGACTGCGGGACGATGATGTTGGCGGCGAAGGTCGGGGCGTCGGGTTGCGCGAGGGCGGGGGTGAGGGCCGGGGTGCCCAGGAGCATGGCGACGGCCAGGCCCGCGATGGCGGTTGTGAGGGAGGGGCGGGAGAGGCGGCGGCGGGCGCGGTGCGCACGGTCGGCGCGGATCGCGCGTCGGGCCGGGGCGTCTTCGCCGGTGGCGCCTGTGGTGGTGCTGCTGGTGTGGTTGGCCTGTTCGTTCGTGCTCGTCGCCATCGTCCGCTCCTTGATCGTGGGGTCGCCTGTGGTCGCCTTGAGGCGGGGTGTCGGGTTGGGGCTGTCGCTCGCGGGGCGTTGTCGTCGTCCCGCTGCACGTTCTACGGCCTGCCCCCCTCGAAGGTCCGTCACGGCTGCGCAACGCCGCGAGTCGGATCGCCGATTCTGGGGAACCGGCGGGCCAGACGGGGCGGAACATGCCGCGTTTCGCCGGAGAAACGGGGGATACGTCCCCGTGGGTGACAAGGCGATGACGGCGGGCGGAACCCGAGTCCGATTTGCTCTGGGCGCGTGTCGGCGTGACAATGGCGTGACGAATGAGCAGGACCGCGTCAAACTCGGGTGCCGATGCCGCCGCTGGCGAAGGATCCGAGTCCGGTCCGCCGGCTGGTGTGCCATCTCTCGCGGCGAGCGAGCCGCCTTCGGCCCCGGCCCGCTTCGAACCGGCGGAGTTGCAGGCCGTCCTGGCCCGCTACGACCTGGGCCGCATCGACTCGATCCGCGAGTTCGCGCGCGGCTCGCCCGCGTCGCCCAAGGCCATCGTCGCCGGACCGCTCGGCAGGTTCCTGGTCAAACGCCGCGCTCCCGGCGAGGACCACCCGCACCTGGTCGCGTTCTGCCACGGGCTGCACCTGCACCTGCTGGATCGCGGATTCCCGGCCCCGGCCCTGGTGGGCACGCGCGACGACAACAACTCGATGCTGCAACTCGATGGGCGGGTGTATGAGGTCAGCGAGTTCATCGAGGGAGCGGCGTTCGCCCGCACGCCGGAGCAGGCGAGGGCGGCCGGGGCGATGCTGGCCCGGTTCCACGCCGGTGTGCGGGGGTTCCACGCCCGTTGGCACACGCCGGCCGACTTCGCCCACGCCGACGAGCGCATCGAGTTCCTGATCGATCGGTGCGTGGACCGGCTGGGCGACGAGGGCGATCGGTTGCTTGACGAGGTGCGCGGCGTGTGGCGACGGGCGGTGGCCGCACTGGACGAACTCGGTGTGGCCGCGTGGGACCGCGATCTGCTCCACGGCGACTGGCACCCGGGCAACGTCGTGTTCGAGGGCGACCGGATCAGCGCGGTGATCGACTACGACTCGGCCAGGCGGGGGCCGCGGGTTGTGGACGTGGCGGCGGGCGTGCTGAACTTCTCGATCCGGGCGGGTGGGCAGGCGACCGAGGTCTCGCCGGTGGCGGGCGAGTCGGGCGTCGCGGGCGACTCAGTCGGCGCGTTGGGGGCACCCTTGCCGGGCGGGGGCGATCCGGCCCGGTGGCCCGCCGAGCCGGACGAGGCCCGTGCGTCGGCGTTCCTTGGTGGGTACGCCGCGGGCTGTGTGGAACGCGACCGGGCGGCGCTTTCCGAGGCCGAGCGCCGAGCCCTCGCCCCCGCGATGGCCGCGGCCCTGCTCCGCGAATCGCTCCCGCCGATCGCCGCGACCGGCGGGTTTGCGGGCATGGCCGGGCTGGGCGTGCTGGAGATGGTCCGAAGAAAGGCCGCGTGGCTGCTCGAGAATCAGGGCCGGGTGGCCGCGATGGCTGGGGGCTGAGGGTTGGGGCCTGCAAATCCGTGATTGCTTGAGAGCGGGTGGCCCGCTCGACGCCCGCCTCGCGGATTGGGTGCGGGGCGTTGCCGCGTGTCGTACGTGGCGACGGTTCGAGGAGTGTCCATGGTCGCGTTGCCGCCGAAGCCCGAGCCGGATTCCAACCGACGGACGCAGCGGATGGACGCCGGCGCCGCCGCACCTCGCCCGGCCACGCCGATGCGGCACGCACGCCGGACGCCCGGCACGCACACGGCGATGACCGCCAGCGCCTCGGCGTCGCGAGGCTGCTTCGGGTCGAGCGTCGGGTGCGGCTCGCTCGGGACGCCGCGCGGCACACGCCGGTAGGGCCGGATCGCCACAGACTGAGTCGGACGCTCCGTGCCTTACCCCGCCGGGCGTACCTCGGCGAAGTACTCCCCCCACCGCTGCTCGAACACGTCGATCCGCAGACCCGCGGCCTCGATCTCCCGCACCAGTTCCTCGCGCGTGTGCTCGATCTCGTGCGTCGGGTCGAGCCGCCACTCCACGCCCAGTTCCCGCTTGTACGGCACGCGCCAGTCGCGCTCGAACGACGGCACGCGGATCAGCACGCGTGGCCCGCCGAATCGCTCGACCAGCCCGCGGAGCACACGCGGGCGATCGGGCAGGTGCTCGAGCACGTTCGACAGGACGAGCACGTCGAACGCCGCGTCCAGCCCCTCGCACGCCCGCCCCGCGGCCACATCGACGATATCACCGACAACGTACCGGACGCTCGCGCCGGCGCGAGCGGTTCGGTCGCGAGCGTCGTCGAGGTTCTTGGGGCTCATGTCGAGGCCGACGACGGTCGCGCCGGCCTCAAGCTCCAGTCGCGTCGCAAGAACGCCCAGGCCGCAGCCGAGGTCGAGCACGCGCTGGCCGGGCTTGATGCGCTCGAGGAAGAAGTCGTGGTAGCGGGTGAGGCGGTGCTTGGGGTGCGCGCCGGCCAGCGGGTTGGTGGCGTGGCCGCCGTGCTGCTCATGGCCCGGTTCGGGCATGGCCGCCCGCTCGGCCCGGATCGCGGCCTCGCCGAGTTGCTCGTACAGGGCCGAGTCGAGCGCGAAGAGGAACCGGGCGGCCTCGGCGGGCGACAGACGCTTGGCCAGCCCGCGGATCGACCGGTCGAACGCGCCCGCGGCCTCCATCGGATCGGCTTCGAGCAGCGCCCGCGTCCAAGACCTCGGGGCAAGGCCAGCCGCCCCGCCGGTCTGTGGACCCGAAGGGCTCGTGGCTCGCGCGACAGTGGTGTGCTCGGGCATAGGGGCTCCTGCCGAGCACGCCCGGCACAGGAGCATCGGCCAGACCGTTGCGAACGGCGTCCGTTTTGTACACCGGGGCCCCCCGGCCGCCGCGGCGAGCGGCCACGGTCTTCGGGGCTCTGGCCAAAGGTCGTGCCGACAACGGACGGACCCCAGTGTGGCATGGCTGTGGCTCGGCACAGCCATGGCGAGCGCAACACGCCGCCGTTGATCGACCATGGCTGCTCGAGCAGCAGCCATGCCACACATCGGACCCGCACCAGCGAACGCGACGCGCGAGCGAGTGGGAGCGCCACGATCTCTTGCAGAGATCTTCGCCCGGTTTCTCGCACCGAGCAACGCCCCAAAGCGGGCGTGACTCGGTGGCACAGTGGAGGGCACAGTGGACGCAGTCAGCAGCCGACGGCGAAGAGGTTGAGGTAGTAGAAGAAGTCGTCGTTGTTGATGATGCCGTTGAGCACGCCGTAGCCGGGGGTGCCCGGGATGGCGTTTGTGGTGAGGTCGGGCGGCGAGGGGCAGCGGGTCTGGCTTGGGGCGGTGCCGCAGCCGAGTTCGCCGGAGAACAGGGTCAGGTAGTAGAAGAAGTCGTCGTTGTTGACGATGCCGTTGGGGACGCCGTAGCCCGGCAGGCCGGGGATGGCGCCGGTGGTGAGGTCGGCCTGGCAGAAGCCGGGGCCGGGGGGCTGGAACTCGAAGGCGCCGATGTCGACGATCGGCGGCGGGCCGACGCCGGTGTCGGGCATGATGGGGTCGTCGACGCGGCGCGGGTTGCCGAGCAGGTCGGTGGTGATGTCTGGCGGGACGGCCGAGGAGTCGCCGGCGTCGATGGCGGGCGAGCCGCGTTTGAGGGAGTAGTCGCCGCTCGCGGGGTTGGCGAAGAGCGGGTCGGTGACGAGCACGCCCGGGCCGGGGAAGGTGCCGACGCTGAGGATCGAGTGGGCCACGTCCACGGGCCCTGGAACAGCACCGGGAAGTCGTTGTCTCGGATGATGGTGTTGCGGACGATGATCTCGCCCGGAGGGAACGGGGCGACGCGGACGAAGACCGGGCGCTGCAGCCGACGACCGTGCAGTTGCGGAACGTGACGCTGGACCGGTTCAGGTCAAACATCGGCACCGTCGACTCGACACCGTCGAACACGCAGGAGTCGAACGCAAAACCGGTGTCGAACGCGGGCGTGAAGAACGCAGCCTCACCCAATGGCACCTGGATGTCCGTGAAACGGCACCGAATGAACTGTAGCGGCTCGTTGAGGCGCCGACCGAGGCGACTCCCGATGGGCCCATGAAAGTGCAGTCCACCACCTTGAGTACGGAACCGAGGAACTGAGCGTTGGCGATGACTGACGACACCGTGATCGTGCACCGTTCCGCCAATTGGACTCCGGACATAGCTACGCGGTTGTTGACGAATTCACTATCGCGGACGGTCCCCTGAAACCCTCGGTACGCCAGGTCGAAGCCGACGAACACGCAACGATCCACCGTCGTCACATCAGTAGAGTCGGAAATAGCGCGGGTGATGCCAAATCCGTCAAACCGTATGTTCCTCACATGGATGCCCTCCCCCCAGGCGGCACGGTGAACGCCGCGAACGGGGCGGGACTGCCCGGCCGGACGACCGGTTGCTCGCCGGGTTCGCCCTGGATCGTGAGGAGTTTCTCGATGGTGATGTCGCCGACGTAGGGTCCCACGCCCTCGCTCACGAGCAGCGTGTCGCCGTTGACCACCATCGGACTCGCCACGGCCGCGGCGATCGACGGGAAGTCGGGGTTCTCGCCGGGGTCGTTCGACACGAACCACGTCGTCTGCCCGGCCGCCGGCAGAGCGCATGCGAGGAGCGTGAGCACCATTGCCTGGATGTACGCCGAGGTCTTCATCGTCCACTCCTTCTCGCCCCACGCCAGCCGTGTGCTCCACCCACCCCGCTACTCCGGGAACATCTGCCCGACCTGGGCGACATCCGGCCTGATCTCGTACTTGTAGTAGTCGATCTCGGCGGACTTGGTGCCCGAGCCGCCGACCCGCACGAACTGCAGCGGCGTGAGGCAGGCCAGGGCCGCGGCGATGGGGGCGAAACGCATTGGACGGCCCTCCGAGCCCCCCGGGCGAGTGTACTTGGGGGGTGGGGGTGGGAGACGGGGATTCGGGGCGGGTCGGAAGGCGTCGCCGACCCCGCCGGGGTCGAGTTTGGAGGAGACGGTGTCCAGTGGGTGAACCCCCTGGCAACTGTCGTGCGCCCTCCGGGCGCCGGAGTCGTGCGCCCGCCGGGCGAGGAACGGCGGTGTGCTCGCGGTCGCCGCGTCAAGTTGGGCAGCGGTCGTGGGTGGAGCGGCCATGCGATGAGGATTGCATGGGTGGGGGTGGGTTCGAGGTGGTGGTGCGGTATGGGCAGAGATGGGCGCACAAACGCGCTCGTGGCGATGCGGATTGCGCACAAGGGCGCTCGTGGCGGTGTGGTTCATCGGCACCGAGAAACGCCGCAAAGCCGGCGTGTCTCGGTGGCACAATGGACGCGAGTGGTTTGGAGCACTCGGCGGCCGCGCCGCCGGCACACGTTTCGTGTGCTGGCCCTACTTCCCGCCCTCCAGCATCCCGCTCACGACCCGCATTTCCCCGGCCGAGGTCGCCTCCAGCACGCCCAGTTCGCTCAGGGCCAGTTTGGCCGCCTCTTGCTCGGCGGCCTTCTTCGACCTGCCCCAGCACGCCTCGAACCGGCGCTCGCCGATTTCGACGCCGACCTTGAAGCACTTGGCGTGGTCGGGGCCTTTCTCGTCGAGGATCCGGTACTGGGGCGTCGCGCCCATCGTCGTCTGGGCGTGCTGCTGCAGGACCGACTTGTAGTTCTGGTGATGCCCGCTGGCGTAGGCCTTGTCGATCAGGGGGTCCAGGTGCTCCAGGATGAAGGCCCGGGCCCGCTCGTAGCCCGCGTCGAGGTAGACCGCCCCGATGATCGACTCGAACACGCCGGCCGCGAGCGAGGACGGCAGCGGCCCTTGGGAGCGCATCCCCTTGCCGAGGTCCAGCAGGGCGTCCAGCCCGAGGCCCGAGGCGATCCGGGCGCACGTCGAGCGCGAGACCGCCGCCGACTTGATCTTGGTCATCTCGCCCTCGAGAAGGTCCGGGAACCGCTCGTAGATCCGCTGGCACGCGACCATGCCCAGGACGGAATCGCCCAGGAACTCGAGGCGTTCGTTGGATTCCAGGCGCTGGTCGACGACCGAGGAGTGGGTCAGGGCGAGCGCGACCAGGTTCGCATCCGCGAATCGGTGCCCCGTGACCCGTTCGATGGCTTGGACCGTGTCCTCGAGCATGGACGCCACGGCGACCGCCGGGCCCGCGTCCCCAGCCCCCGACAGCCGCTCACGGCGAGCGAACGTCGGGGGCCGGGGCCACCCGGAACCGGGGGACGCACTGGCCCGAGTGTACAGCGGGTCCCGGGATCTGAATAGCCCCTTCCGGGCAACCGGGGGCGGATTCGGCTTCTCGGGCGGAGGGGGCGGATTGGGCCTGATGGCCCAGCGGCACTCGAGAGCACGCGAGTGCACGCGAGCCGGGGCGTCCCCGCCCCGGTTTCCCGGAGCAAGGCGATTCGACTCGCCCCGATGGCATCTGATTCGGGCGTTGGCTCACGGGGTGGATGGACCGGGGCGGGGACGCCCCGGCTCGCGGATCGAGGGGACCGGGGCGGGGACGCCCCGGCTCGCGCCTTGGGGCTGTCCGGTGGATGCTCGTTCTCGGGCGGCCTATCGTCCCGGCCCGGCGGGCGGTGGCCTGTCGGGCCGACCGAGCCGGTTGCCAGCCCCCGACCCGATCCGCGTCCCCTGAGGCCGCGGCGTTTGCGAGACCTGCCATGCATTATCCACACGTCTGGAGCCGTCGCGCCCGCAAGCGCCGCATCGGGTTCCGGGCCCGTATGAAGACCAAGGGCGGGCGGAAGATCCTGAATCGCCAGCGCCGGATCGGGCGTCGGATCAAGTCGGTCTGAGGCCGGCTCCGAGACGGGCATCAATCAACGGCAGCCAAAGATGAGGCCGCGCCCACGGGCGTGACCGCCCGCGCCGACACGCCCCAGGCCTGCGCGCGAGCGGTGTCGCACGCGCCCTTCGCGGCGGTTGCTTCGACCAGCGCGATCGCGCAGCCGCCGAAGCCGGCGCCGGTCATGCGGGCGCCGTAGACGCCGGGCAACGATGCCAGCCCGTCCACGGCGCAATCGAGTTCCGGGCACGAGACCTCGTAGTCGTCGCGGAGCGAGGCGTGGGATTCGAGCATGAGGCGGCCGGCTTCGGGCCAGTCGGCGGCGGTGAGGGCGGCGCCGAAGGCACGGACGCGCTGGTTCTCCGACACGACGTGGCGGGCGCGGCGGGTCCACGACTCGCTCGACGCGACGAGCGATCCGGGGGCGGCGTCGCGGAGCGAGGCGATGCTGAGGCGCGCGCACGCCTCGGCGCACTCGGCGCGGCGGCGGGCGTACTCGCTCGAAGCGAGCGTGTGGCGCACGCCGGTGTCCACGACGACGATCGCGACCTGGTCGCTCAGCGGCACGTAGCGGGCGGCCATCGAGCGGCAGTCCAGCAGCATCGCGTGACCGGGGCGGGCGTGCAGGACCGCGAACTGGTCCATGAGGCCGCAGGGCACGCCGGCGAAGGTGTGCTCGGCCCGCTGGCAGCGGCGGGCCAGGTCGAGGCGGTCGGGCTCGGCGAGGCCCCATGCCCGTGCCGCGGCCAGGGCGACGGCGGCCTCGAGGGCGGCCGATGAGGAGAGGCCGGCGCCGATGGGGATGGTGGATGCGATGGCCAGGTCGAGTGGGGGCAGTTCTTGCGACGCCGGACCGGTGTGGTGTGTCGCGATCTCGTGCAGGACGCCGGCGACGTAGGAGAACCAGTGGCCGCGGCGGATGGCGGGTTGGGCTGGGTCGTTTGGGTCCGGTGGCGAGGGGACGGCGGCGTCGAACGCGACGGACTCACCGATGTCGGCCGCGAATGCGCGCGAGCCCGGTTTCTCACTTCCGGTGCGAACGCTCGCGGCGCAGGCGCACCAGGCGTCGATGGCGATGGGCATGACCAGCCCGTCGTTGTAGTCGGTGTGCTCGCCGATGAGGTTGATGCGGGCGGGGGAGATGGCGATGGACGTCGGCGCGGCGGCGAAGGCGCGGGTGAAGGCCTGTTTCGCGGCGGCGATGGGCTCGTGCTGGCGGGGAACCACGATGGGAGGGTACGAGGCGCTCGGCCTGCTCAGCGGCGCGGACATCCGCGTCGTGCGCTCGTGCTCGGTGTTGAGCATTTGAGTGGACGCGTTGGCCCGCTCGAACCGGGCCTTCGTCGCCCACCCGCGACTTGGGGCCCCCTCAGGCGCGGCGTCTGGAGGGTTGTCTTGATTGCGGGGGGGACGCCCGCGACCCCAGTTGTCAGAAGCCGCTCGCGGTTGCGAAGCGCGGCCTCGCTACGCCCGCACCAGCCCCACGCTCTTGAACTCGTGGCTCGGCAGGATCGTGCGGATGTTGTCGTTGCCCAGGTGGGTCGCGACCAGTTCGCCGATCACGTCGCGGAAGTCGGTCGTGTGCAGGAGGTCGCGGCGTTCGTGGAGTTGGTCCGGGGCCAGGCCGGGCCAGGTTCCGGCGACCTTGCGGGCCTGGCCGCCCTCGGCCGCGGCCCGGTTGGCGCGCCGCACCGGGCCGCCGGCCAGCAGCATGCAGTTGGCCCAGCCGTGGTCGGTGCCGCTGGTGCCGTTCTCCGCGGCGGTGCGCCCGAAGTCGGTCATGGTCACGACCACGACGTCCTCGGCCCGGTCGCCCAGGTCGCCCATGAACGCGGCCATGGCTCCGGCGAGTTGCCCGGCCAGGTTGCCGAGTTGCCCGCCCGCGCCGCTCCCCTGATTCGCGTGGGTGTCCCAGCCGTCCAGGTCGACCTCGGCGACCTCGAGGCCCACGTCGGCCTTGATGAGGCGGGCGACCTCGCGGAGGCGCTGGGCTGTAGGCGTGTCGGGGTAGGCGACGCTGGGCTGGTACTCGTCGGCGACGACGCCGCGGAGTTGCTCCATGCCGTCGAGCGTGGTCGAGGCGGTCTGGGCGAGCAGGTCGCGCGCGGCCGAGGCCTCGTGCATGCCGTCGCAGGAATACGCGTGCTCGAGGGCGGCGGCGATGCGGTCGCGGTCGGCGCCCTCGGCGGCGGGCATGGTGAGGTCCCGCAGGCCACGGACGGCGTAGGCGGGGGCCTTGCCGTGCAGGATTCGGGGGAGCGAGTCGCCGATGGAGACAGCCCGGATCGGCCCGCGTCCCTCGGAGGTGGCGAGGTGGCGGTTGAGCCAGCCATCGCTGTTGACGGTGTTGCCGATGACGCCGGTCTCCCAGGTGTCCTGCTCCTCGAAGTGGCTGCGTGTGTTGTGTGCGTAGCCGACGGCGTGGATGGCGACCGCGGTGTCGTCGTCGAACAGGGGCTTGAGCGGGGCCAGGCGCGGGTGCAGGCCGAAGCGTCCGTCGAGGTCGATCACGCCGTCGTTCTGGCCCGGGGCGGCCAGCGCGAGCGACGGGCGGAGGCGGCGGTAGTGCGGGTCGGCGAAGGGCACGACGAGGTTCAGCCCGTCGGCCCCGCCTCGGAGGAAGATGACCACGAGGGTCTTGCCGCGGGCCACGGGCTGGCGACGGATGGCAAGCCCGCCGGCGAAGGCGGCCATGGGCGCGACGCCGAGGTACGCGGCCAGAGCGCCGGTGGACTTGAGGAAGTAGCGTCGGGTGAGGTCCATCGGGGGCTCCATGGCTTCAGCAGAACCGGTTTCAACACAGAGGCACAGAGGCACAGAGAAGAAAAGGCAGGAGGTAGAGGCAGTGTTTGGATCCAGGTTGTGGCGCGGCTCGCACCGCCGTTCCAATTCGGACTCGCTCGGTGTGTTTCCTCTCTGTGGCTCTGTGCCTCTGTGTTCATTCCTCGATCAACGACGCGTCATCGCAGGTTCGCCTCCGGCATCTGGGCCACGACCGGGGCGATGATGCGGACGCGCTGCGAGACTGGGGCCTCGGTCGAGAGCAGCAGGTCGATCGCGGCCTCATTGGAGCGTTCGCTCAGCACGCGCCCGGTCAGGCCGATGGCCAGGGCGTCGACAACGCGCTGGGCCCAGGCCCGATCGGGGGTGACGCCGTCCCAGCGCCACGAATCGGGCACGAGATTGGCGATCGCGCCGGAAGCGTCCTGGGCCAGCGACCAGCGCTGGACCATGGCGTTCGAGTCGGCGTAGGCCACGTCCTCGGTCGGGTAGCCGTCGGGCGTGGAGCGCTCGAAGACCTGGAAGCCGGAGAGTTGGAGATACTCGCCGAGGCGCCAGGGGTGGTGATGCTGGGTGGTGCGGGCCAGGCGCATGGCGTAGTCGAAGGGCGTGGTCATGCGCCCGTGCTCGACGCTCGCCCAGAACGACGGGTGCTCGCTCATCGCCACGAGCATCGCCGCCATGTCGCCGCCGGTCTCGGTGAAGACGTGGGCAAGGTCGTCGACGAGGTCGTCGGGCGCGGGCACGCAGACGTAGGCTTCGCAGAGTTTGATCGCGACGTAGCGGGCGGTGCTGGGGTGGGCGGCCAAGGCCTCGATCATGAACAGCGCCCGGTCGTAGCGATCGCTGCGCGATGTCTCGGGGAACTCGAGGCCCACGATCCTGGTCGCATCCGCGCTGCTGACGCCGGGGTCGAAGCGGAAGGTGAAGCCGCGCGGCCCGCCGCCGCCCTGGCCCCCGCCGAGGGTGGTGGCGGTCCAGCCGGTGAGCAGGCCGGCGAGTTGTGTCACGTCCGTTTGCGAATAGCCGCCGCGCACGCCGAGAGTGTGGAGTTCCATGATCTCGCGCGCGTAGTTCTCGTTGAGCCGCCCGGCGAAAGATGTGTCCTGGTCGAGGTACCGCAGCATGGCGGGGCTGCGGGCCGACGCAAAGAGCAGGTCCTGGAAGCGGGCCGGGCCGAGGCGGGCCAGTTCGGCGTGCTCGGCCCACTTGCGGTCGCCCTCGACCTTGCGGATCCACGTCGAGAAGTGGTTTGAGGCCCACAGCACGAAGCGGGTGCGCGCGGGGTTGGGCGTGTAGAACGCGTGCTCGAGGACGCGGCGCGGCGGGCCGTAGTTGTACCGACCGTCCTCGAACCAGATCAGGCCCGGGGCCATAGCGGCGAGTTCGGCGGGCTCGTCGAGCGACGCGGCGAGGCTGTCGCGGAGCCAGTGTTCTTCGCCGCGTGTCAGGATGTCGGCCAGTTCGGCGGGGTCGGGGCCGAACGCGAAGCGGTTGAGCAGCGTGGTGGCGCGGTCGAACGTGGTGGCGTCGGCTGGGGCGTCGGCGAGGATGGTGACGGTCGCGGCGGGCGTATCGGCGCGGTTGCCGGCCTCGTCGAAGGCGCGAACGTTCAGCGTGTGCTCGCCGGGTTCGAGGGCGCGGACCAGCAGCGGCAGCACGAATGGCCCGGTCTGGCGCCGGACCCAGCGCCGGATGCCGGTCTCGCGCCCGTCGATCAGCAGTTCGACGCGCTCGACGCCCACGTTGTCGCAGGCCTCGACGACGACCGCGCCGGCCATGTGGAACGACTCGCCCTCGGGCGGCCACAGGAGCGACGCGACCGGGGCCTGGCGGTCGGGCGGGGCCGCGTCGTCGCCCTCGCTCGGGCGGGCCTCGCGGAGCACGACCGACTGGATCCACACGTTGCGGTCGCCGACGCCGGCCTGGAAACGGTCGTTGGTGAAGGCGATCTCGAGGCGTTTGGGGCCGGGGGGCAGGTCGACGGTGCCCGCGGTGCGGGGCGTCCACCACGTCGGGGCTTCGATCGCGCCGACCGGGGCGGGGCCGTCGCGGCCCGAGATGAGCGAGACCTCGAGGCGGGGAGCGCCTTCGAGGCGGGTGCCGAGCGACTCGATGCCGATCTCGAACCGTCCGATCAGGTCCTCGGGCAGTGAGAGGTCGACCGTGGCGTTCGAGTACATCGCGATGGCGACGCGTTCGCGCGGATAGTGCTCGTTGCGGTGCAGGCGGCGGGAGGCCTCGTCCCAGCCGCGATCGTGGACGCCGAAGCGGAGGAAGCGGAGGGGCTCGAGGCCGGGAGCGTGGTCGGGGCGGTTGAAGGTCACGGTCTGGGTCGGCGTCGCGGCGGTGCAGGCGGGCGACGGGGCGACGGAGATGTCGGGGTTCGGGGTTTCGACCGGCCCGCCGGCGGTGGCGACAAGGGCGATGGTGTTCTGGCCGTTCTCGAAGGCGTCGGCGTCGAGGAGGAACCTGGGGGCGAAGGTTCGCTGGCGGGCGACCTCGCGCCCGTTGAGGATGAGGGCGACCTCGGGGACGCGCCGGGCGTCGCCGGCGGGGGCGGTCCACGCCGCGCCCTCGATGAGCAGGTCGCCGGTGAGCGACCGTCCGTCGAGCATTTGGTCGAGGGCGACGCGGATGGGGGCGAGTTCCACGCCCATGGCATCGGTGACCATGACGGGGCCGGTGGTCGTGCTTGGGCCGCCCATCGCGGCGTTCATCGTGCCGGGCATGGTGCCTGACATCACGCCCGACATGGCGCCCGGCATCGCACCCGACACGGCGCCGTGGCCGGCCATGGCGCGCGGGCTTGGCTCGGCGTTGCCCCCCATCGCACCGTCGGCGTTCGGCTCGGGCTGATCGTCGAGCGCCAGTGCCTCCAGCGCGGGCATCTCGACCGGCGCGTCGGCGTCGCTGGCCGGTCCCAGCCGGGCCACCTCCACCACGTCCAGCATCAGGTTCCGGTCCGCGACCTGCGGCACATAAAAGTCGTTGGCGAAGAACGGCGTGATCGTCCGCGTGCCGGCCTCGAGCCAGATCGGCTCCCCCACCGCCACGCGGTGCCACCGCATCGAGACCAGCGACCCGCCCGTCCGCGGGAACTGCTCGTTGTCCACGAAGACATCGACCCACGGGAGTTCGCCGCCCGCGAACGTGCCCGAGGCCCGGACCAGCACCTGGTGCCAGCCGGCGTGCTCGACCCGGATCGGCACGCACACAGGCGGGTACGCCCCGGCGTTGTTCGCGTATTGCCCGCCCGAGGCGTCGTCCGCCCGGCCGACGTTGACGCGGCCCTCGCGGAAACGCTCCGGGCGCGGGTCGTCGTGGCGGGCCTCGGCCTCGGCGGTCCGCAGCGCAGCGCCTCTGGGTTCGATGAGTTCGATGGTGACCGCTTCGCCGACGCGCTCGCCGGCATCGGTCACCCACACGGGCGTGATCTTGAGCGGCCCGGGCGGCGAGGATGTCTCGCCTCCGGACCCGAGTTCGAACACAAAACGCCGGTCCGGCCCCATGGCCGCGTCGGTGGCGCGGGACGCCTCGATCGTCCCGCCGTTGGAGGTCCGCAGCACGAGCCGCCCCTCGGGCTCGCGCGGCTCGACCCGCACCTCGGCCCCGACGCTGAACTCGCCCCACACGCGGGCGCCCGACACCGGCGACACGATCCGAGGCGCAGAGTCGCTCCACGCCGGCGCGAAGCCCGGCTCGACGACCTCGACCTCGATCTCCTGGCCCGCGAAGGCGAGCGTCGCGGTGCCCGCGCGCAGGCCGCGGACGCGGAGATAACCAATGCGCTCCCCGTCGAGAAGCGTTGGCGGGGCCAGCACCTCCAGCACGCCCGGCGGCTCGACGGTGGCCTCGAATCGGCGGGACTCGGATCCGGGCTGGCTGGCCTCGAACGCGATGACTCGGGACCGCCCGACCTGGGCGATCGTTCGAGGCGCCACCACGAGCGTCGGCTGGGCGTCGGGCGCGGCGACCGGCTGGGGCGTCGCGGCGTCCTGGGACCGGGCGGCACCCGCCGACGGGGCGATCGCGGTGGCCAGGATGGCCAACCCGCCCAGCCACGCCGGCCAGCCAAACCCTCCCGCGGTGCGTCCGATGCCTCGCATGCCGTCCCCTTCGTCGGCCTGCCCCGCCTCGGGCGGCCCAAACTTCGGCCCAGCATCAGGATACCGGACATGGGCGGTCCGACCAAGCCGCCCCGGCGGCGTGGGCAGACGCCCGGGTCGCGCGTGCGGGCCGATCGGTTCGACCACGCCTTGTGTTTCACGCTGAGCGACACC
Organism: Phycisphaerales bacterium; assembly: GCA_041401985.1. Lineage (GTDB taxonomy): Bacteria > Planctomycetota > Phycisphaerae > Phycisphaerales > UBA1924 > JACKHA01. Next base: position 257,057 of record JAWKTE010000002.1, on the reverse strand, counting down.
CCCACTTGTCGGATTCCGCACACCCCCGTACCTTGGTCGGGACACGGATCGAGGTCCGGGGTTCGTCCGCCGATCGGGCTCGCCCCGTCGGCCTCGCGGGAGTCCGTCGGTTGGCGATCCAGGTGCGTCTCAACTCGCAGCGGGTGCAGATCGTGCCCTGGCCCCCCCGTCCCGGGGACGGGCCGTCGTGGATGCAGGACCGCTCGGCGCTGCGCGAGGCGCTGCGTGATCTGGTCGAGAGCGACGAGGGCGCGACCCAGCTCCGCGAGATGCTCCAGGAGGCCGGAGCCGCTGGGGCCCGCCAGATGCCCGACGACAAACTGATCGAGCAGGCGATCGGCCTGCTGGAGGATGGGCGGCTGATGCTCCTGCCGCCCGAGTGGCGGTGGCGGCCCAAGATGATGGCCTCGGTCCAGGAGGCGACCCAGCAGGAAGAGGTCGCCCCGGCCCCGAAGCAGACGGTCCAGAAGACCACGTTCGCGGTCAGGATCGTGGACGAGAAGACGGGCGACCCCGTCTCGTCGGTCCGGCTCAAGATCACGCTGCCCGACGGGGTCGAGGACTACTACACGACCTCGGCCCAGGGCACGGTCAAGATCGACGACATCCCACCGGGCACGTGCGATGTCTCGTGCGACCTGACGGGCGCGACGATGCAGGACACCTACGAGTTCAAGGGCGAGGGCGAGCCGCCCAAGCCGGGTCCGAAGGACAAGGTCTGGCCGAGCCGCAGGATCAGCGCGTCGAACCTGAAGCGGATCGCGGAGATCAAGCGCCACAAGGTCAAAGACGGTGAGTCGATCGATTCTTTGGCGAAGGCCAACGGGTTCGACTGGAAGTTCCTGTCCCGGTTCAACTGGGGCACGGACAAGCCCACGGAGATCAACAAGCACCTGGTGGACGACAACGGGATCTGGAAGCCGACCAAGGACGGCAAGAACTTCTCGTTCACGTCCACCGACCACCCCGGCATCATGTTCATCCCGAAGAAGTGGGAGAAGACCGGGCTTGCGACGGGCAAGGAGCACGTGTTCAAGGTGCGGCACATCGTGCCGTTCGTGGTGCGGCTCGAGACGATCGACGGATTCCGGATCCCCGAGGCCGACTACGAGATCACGTGGGCCAACGAGGACACGAAGCAGGGCACGCTGGGGCCGCAGGGCCTGGACATGATCGAGGACCCGCCGCCGGGTGCGTTCCAGATCGAGTACAAGGACCTGCACCTTGTGCTGGCCAAGGGGCTGGCGGCCCAGGCCCGCAAGGCGATGGACGACCGGAACAAGGAGATGCTGCTGGAGGTGCTCAAGTACGACGTCGAGACCGCGGAGCACACCGTCGAGTTCTACGACAAATACTTCAACACCTACAGCGGCAAGGGGTTCATCGAGGACCTGTACAGCCAGTTCCCCGACGAGGACGAGCGGGCGGTGCTCGAGTTCCTTCTGGCCAGCGGCAGCCTGAAGATCAAGAGCGGGACCGAACTGGTCGAGCCCGAACTCAACACGCCGCTGGGCATCGAGACCGACGAGTCGTTCGGCAAGGTCGGGGCGCTGGAAGGCCAGCAGGCCCAGGGCGGCCAGGGGGGCGCCGGTGGGTGACAACCCCTATCGCCTGCTGGTCTCGCCGCGGCTTCGCGCGATCTCGCGCGGGGCGGTGATGCACTTCGAGATCACCGGCGGGCAACTGTTCATGAGCGGGGACGGGCGGACCCACACCTACAACTCGCTCCGCTGGTACTACTTCAACGACCGCGACAAGGGCTGGCTGACCGGCAACCAGGTCTACCGCCAGCCCAAGGACCCGTGGCGGAACGCGGTCGAGATCGAGTTCGACATGGACCTTGACGGGCAGTGGACGGTGCTGGCCCAGATCAAGGACATGAACAACAAGGAGTTCTTCTGCAAGCACGACGTCTGGATCGAGAAGGCCTCGACGATCCTGGACTCGGAACTGGCCGCGGCCCAGAAGGAGGGCCTTCCGGACCTCTACGCCACCATGATCATGACCACCCGCTACAAGCGGGCCCTGGAGATGGTCGCGGCCAAGCACCCCCCCACCGGCAAGCAGAAGACCGAGCACGACGCGCTCATCGCGCACCTCTCCCAGAATGAACTGAAACTCGCCGATCTCTACGCCGAGTTCATCGGACGCCCGTCGTACAAGATCAACGCGGTCCACATCGAGACCACCACCCAGACCAAGAGCCGCCTGCGCGTGGTCGTGGCCAAGATGGAGGGCTCCGGGCACAAGTGGAAACTGATCGACTGGACCAACCCGCTCGACCGGACCCGGACCGGCATCTACGAGCGTGAGGCCGCCAGCGACGGGGCGGCCATCATCGCCCTGCTCGACGCCTGGGACTCGGGCAACCGCTACCCGGACGGGCACATCCGCTACGTCGTGCCCCAGCAGTTCTTCGAGAAGGACAAGAACGTCGGGCAGTTCGAGACCGACGGCTCGTCGTTCTGGGACAGCGTGGCGTCGTTCTTCGAGTGGATCGCCCTCGGGGCGGCGGTCGTGGCGGGCGTCGTGACGCTCATCGCCCCGATCCCGGGCTCGCAGGTCGTCTCGATGCTGATCTGGTCGTCGATACTCTCGTCCTCGGCAGCAGCGGTGATCAACATCGCCCAGCGGCGCGAGGAGGGCGTCAGCGACTGGCGGGCCGACGCCCTCGACGGGCTCACGATCGTGGGCAACATCTTCGCGGGCGCCGGCATGTGGGCCCGCGGCGCGACAATCATCGCCAAGGACTCGGCGGGCAAGGTTGTCAAGTACTCGCTGATCGGCCAGGTCGGGACCGACGGGGTCCAGGGCGTCATGCTCGCCCAGGATTACATCGCCCAGTACGACGCGATCCTGGGCAATCCGTCGCTTTCGCCCAAGGAGCGCACGGACAAACTGCTCGAACTCTTCCGCTCGGCGGCCATCGCCGGCATGATGACCTCGGTCAGCATCAAGGGCACCGCCACCGACCTGGCGAACATGCGCAAGCCGGGCGTCAACGGCGAGACGCCCGCGGCCCGCCTCGAGCGTATGAAGGACCCCGGCGCCGAGATCGACATGACCGGCACGCCCAAGGCCGACGGCGACGCCGGCGACGCCGGCGGGCACACGACCAAGACCCAGGACGACCACGCCACGACCCGGCGCGAGGACCCCACCAACGTCCCGCCCCCCAAGGGCAAGCCGAGACAGAAGACCCGCTTCCCCACGCCCCCGCCCCCCGGCTCGCGCGGCATGCGGGACATGGACGACAAGATCTTCGGCGCCAAGGCCAAGGCCACGGACCAGTACATCTTCGTCCGCGACGGCAACGCCGACGGCGTGCAGTTCATCGGAAAGTCCGGCACCGACCCCCAGGGCAAGCCCTTCAAGTACGAGGGCAAGCCGATGGAGATGAAGGCCAAGACCGCCACCGAGGGGCCGTACAAGGGTGTCGTGTGCTTCGACCCGACGCACGCCCGCACGCACAACACGCTCTCGAAACTCCCCGGCCACCCGGAGATGACGGTGGCGGAACTGCTCGAAGGCAAGACCGTCGCCCAGCTGATGGCCGACCCCAACTCCGAGTTCCGCAAACGCTACGACTACTTCAAGAAGAAGAAGATCGAGGACTCGGGCTTCAAGGTCATGGACGACGACCACTACGTCGTGGTCCACGCCCAGACCAACGCGCGGTACCACGGCGACTACGACCTGCACGGCGTCTACAAGAAGAACGGCGAGTTCGTTCCCGACACGTCGGACATCCGCGCCCAGATCAACACCGAGATGGACGCCAAGCTCATCCAGCACGGCGCCCACGACGAGTGGCCCGACCGCCAGAATCCCAACGTCGCCGGCGAGAACGCCGGGCCGCAGCCGCCCGTGACCGTGTACATGCCCGACGGGTCCAAGGTCTGGATCGGCGGGACGGGCTCGAAGGAGTCCGACCGGGTCCTGTTCAAGAAGTTCTTTGAGGAGAACGGCCTCCAGTGGCGCTACGACGACTGGGAGGCCCTGCCGGGCAACAAGATCGACACGGGCAACTAGGATCGGACGACGGGTTCCCACGCAGACACGGCCCCGACACGCGGGGCAACCAGCCATGCTCACCCAGCCGCTCACCAAGGCCGAACGCGACGAACTCCTGGCCCGCAACGCCAAGGCGCTCACCCGCTATCGGGCCGCGCTCATGGGCGACGACGAGGCCGCGGCGGCCAAGGCCACCAAGGACGCCCAGGGCGCCATCGCCGAGTACTTCGAGCGTCTGCCCATCGTCGCGATGGCCGCGTGCCCGTTCTCCGGCAAGCCGCTCATGCGGTCGTTCGACCCCTTCGGCCTCGACGGGCCGTGGTGGGCCGACGGGGCCAAGCGCCCCGCCCTGCCGACGCCGCCCACCTTCGGCGTGCTCCGAGGCGGCGTCCATTTCCAGGGCAAGAAGGTCATCGGGCCGCAGGCCGTCGAGGTCTGCACGGGCCCGGAGGTTCCCTACGTCATCCCCCGCCTGCTCGAACTGGGCAACACGACCGCCGTCATCGGCGATCTGGCGATGACCCCGGGCTACCGGGTGTTCACCGTCGCCTACTTCGCCGAGCCGCGCCGGTCGGCCAAGGAACTGACCTGCGACTGGCCCGACACCTCCTATTCCTACACCACTCTGTTCGGGGAGAGCGCCAGCGTGATCCCCGTGGACCCGTGGGACTTCGACCTGGCCCCCTGGATAAAAAAGGGCAAGGTCCGCTGGTGCGTCCCCGGCTCGGGCAACGAGAGAGTGGCCCCCCCCGGCAAGCCCGCGGACTGTCCATATCTGGACCTGGAAGGCCGGCGGGAGAACCTGGCCGTCCGCGGCGACCAGGCCTGGAACCGCGGCCTGCCCGACGGGGAGCCGATCACCCCGGCGGATCTGCTGGACTAACGGCTCGGCGTGGGCGGCGCGCGACTCCCTCCACTCGACGCGGCTCGACCTACTCTCGGGCCTCCGTCCATGCTGATACCGCCGCTCACCGCCGCCGACCGCAGGGAACTCCTCGAACGCGAAGCGCGGGCGATGGACGAGTTTCGCGCCGCGTTGAAGGCCGACGACGAGGCCGCGGGTCAGCGCGCGAAGCAGACCGCTCGTGCCGCGCTGGACGAGTACTACCTGCGGCTGCCCGTGGTCTCGATGGGCGTGTGCCCGTTCACAAGTAAGCCGCTCCACAGGTCCTTTGACCCGTTCGGGCTGGACGGCCCGTGGTGGCAGACGGACGCCCTCCGCCCGGCCCCGCCGCCCCCGTACACGTTCTGCGTGCTCCGCGGCGCGGTCCACTTCCAGGGCCGCCCGCCGAAGGGCCACCGCTTCATGGAGCGTCACACCGGCCCCGAAGTCCCGTACGTCATCCCGCGCCTGCTCGACCTGCCCTCGATGACGGCCGTGATCGGCGAACTGCCCCTCGCGCCGGGGTACCGCGTGTTCACGATCGCGTACTTCGCCGACCCGCGTCCGCCCGCGCGCGACCTGACGTCCGACTGGCTGGAGTCCACCTACTCAATCCGCCCCCTCCTGGAGGAGGCCGAGTCGATCATCCCGTGTGATCCATGGGACTTCGAACTCGCCCCGTGGATCAGGCGAGGAAAGGTCCGCTGGTGCGCTGCTGGCTCGGGCAACGAGTCGCTCGCCCCCGCGGGCAAACCGGGCGAGTGTCCGTACCTCGACCTTCCGGGCCGACGCGAGAATCTCGTCGTTCAGGGCGACAACTTTTGGAACCGTGGCCTTCCGTCGGGACAGGAAGTCACGCCGGACCAACTGCTCGACTAACCCTCGACCAACCCACGCCGGTCCGCGCCGACCCGCCCTCTACCACCCGTATGTCCCGCGACTACTTCATCGAGTGCATGCCGAAGTTCGCCACCGTCGGGGTCGGCGCGACCGTCCGCTACACGCTCCGCGGCGGCCAGGAAGTCATGGACGCCCAGGGCCGCGTCAGCACCTGGGACGACATCGTGTGGTACTGGCAGCCGGACAGGAATCTCGACGGCGATCTGGACGAGAAGCCCCGATTCAAGCGCGCCACACCCCGCCACGTCTGCGACATCGAGTTCGGCGAGACCGCCCGCAACGCGGAGTGGACCGTCTGGGCCAAGGTCACCCAGGGTTCTCAGGAGTACTTCGTTCCGTTCCACCAGAAGGTGAAGGTCGAGACCGCCGAGTCGGTGCTGTTCACGGAGATGGCCGCGGCCGCTCGGGCCATCCAAGCCGGCAAGGCCCCCACGCCCTCGACCGTCCTGGCGGCGACGCGACAGTACATCCGCACGCTGCGTCAGGTGGGCGAGGCGGTCCCTCCCCGGAGCGGGAAGGATGCGGACGAGCACGCCGCTCGCCTGAAGCGGCTTGAGAAACTGCGCGACGCGATCGCCGCGTCGTTCGCGCCCCACAACAACTCCGACGTGTACCCGCTGGCCGCGGCGTACCTCGAGCGTGCGTCACAGCAGCGGGTCGCGCTTCGTGGCTCCCTCGTCCGCCTGGCGCCCTCCGGAAGCATGAAGCGGTGGGCGGTGATCGACTGGACCGATCCCCTCGACGCCCGGCTCTCGGGCACCTACGAGGGTTCCGGCACCACGGATCAGGAGGCCATCCGCAAGGCGATCGAGGCGTGGAACGAGGATTGCAAGTACCCGCCGGGGGACATCTCGTATCAGGTACCGAAGGGAATCGGTTTTCCTCCCGAGATGCGCCAGGGCCAGTTCGAGACGGGCGAGAAGGGCGTCTGGGAGCGCATCGCGGACTTTCTGGGCATCGTGGGAACGGCGGCCGCCCTGATCGCCGGGGTCGTCGCGTTCCTCCTGCCGGTGCCCGGCTCGCAGCTCGTCTCCGTGGCGATCTGGACCAGCGTCATCGCGTCCTCCGCCGCGGCCATCATCAACATCACCACCACCGACCAGTCGTGGCGAGAGGATGCGCTCGACGGCCTGACGGTGGTGTCCAACCTGTTCATGGTCGGCTCGATCTGGGCCCGGGGATGCACCATCCTGGCCAAGAACACCGCCAACAACGTCGCTCGTTACGCGTTCATCGGCCAGGTGACCGCCGACACGATCGACGGCGTCATCGCCTCCGCCGAGATCATCGCCGAGTTCGACCAGATCATGGGCGATCGCACGCTCCTCCCGGACGAGCGCATCCGCCGCCTGCTCGCCGTGCTCGGACGCGGCGCCATCCAGTCGATCAGCATCCGAGCGACCGCGGCCGACATCAAGGCCCTCAGGCTCCCCGACCGCGCGGGCCTCAGCCCCGCCGAACGCATCAACGAGTTCAAGGACACCTCCAAGGTCGTTGACCTCACCGGCACACCGACGCCCGAGGGCACGACCACGAAGTCCGCCGGGCACACGACCACCGTTCAGAAGGACCCGGCCCGCGCACGCGCGAAGGCCAAAGCCAAGCCCGATCCGCCGAAGTCAAAGCCCCGCAACGTGCCCTCGCCCGCGTCCGGCGGTATGCGGGACCTGGACGACAAGACCTTCGCCGACTTCGCCAAGGAGCACAAGATGTGGATCTTTGTGCGTGAGGGCAACGCCGACGGGCTGCCGTACATGGGGAAGCCCGGATACGCCGGCAAGCCGGAGTCCCTCAAGGCCAAGACCGCCGACGAGGGCCCGCACAAGGGTCTGGCCTGCTACGACCCCAACCACCGGAAGACCCAGCGGTTCCTGGCCGAGCTCAAGGGCGAGAAGAAACTCAGCGTCGACGACCTGATGGGCGGGCGAACGGTCGAGCAGCACATGGCCGACCCGGACTCCGAGTTCCGCCGGCGCTATGAACTCTACGAGAAAGAGATCAAGGTCGGTGGATTCGTGGTGCGCAAGGACGACGGCTACGTCGTCGAACAACCCACGGCCAAAGGCCCGGTGCGATTCCACGGCGACTACGACCTGCACGGCGTCTACAAGGCCGACGGGCAGTTCATCGAGGACACCAAGGCCGTCCGCGAGTCCCTGAACTTCCGCATGCGCGCCGAACTCATTCGTCACGGGGCGCACGACGAGTGGAAGGCACGCAACGACTTCGCCAAGTCCGGCGCGAACTTCGGGCCGCGCCCCCCGTGCTTCGTGTACGGGCCCGACGGCACCCGGTACTGGGTCGGCGTCACCCCGGCCGAGAAGATGGCGTTCCGGAAGGGCTTCGGCTTTGACGAGGACGCCTTGCTCAAGCGAAACCGCGAGATTTACAAGGTCTTTATTGAAGAACACGGCTTGCAGTGGCGATACGCCGAGTTCGAGAAGGCCAAGGCGGGCTATCCGATCGACTCCAACCCCTAGCGCTCGCCACGTTCCACCCCCGCCTACCATGCGGACTCCAAACCAGCGCTCGGGCTGCGCGCACGGACCACGCGCGACTCGCCCGGCGTCCATTGCCCCTCGGAGCCACCATGAGCGCCGGCGCGACGCCCGTGCCCCACAGCGTGAACTCCTGGAACGCCGAGTACCTCGAGAGCGAGTACCAGCGGTTCCGGCAGGACCCCGCCTCCGTCAGCCCCGCGATGGCCGACTTCTTCAGGGGCTTCGACCTGGCCCTGGGGCTTGCCCCGGAGCGCGTGACGGCCCTGCGTCCATCGCCGGGGGCCGACGGGGGCGCGAACCACATCGCCATCCCGGAAGCGCCGCCGGCCGACACGCCGCTGCGGTTCCAGACAGCGGTCAACGACCTTGTGGAGGCGTACCGGTCGCTGGGGCACCTGGGCGCGACGCTCGACCCGTTCGGGCGAGAGCGTGAGCGCTCCAAGTCCCTGTCGCTCGAGCACTGGGGCCTGAGCCCGCAGGACCTGGACCGCCCGTGCGACGGGACCGGCGTCGGGCTCTCCGCCAGCGAGCCGCTGCGGAACGTGATCGACCTGCTCGAGCACCGCTACTGCCGCTCGATCGGCGTCGAGTTCGCCCACATCCAGGACACCGACGAGCGTGACTGGATCAAGGCCCACTACGAGCACCCGGACACGCACGCGGAGTTCAGCCGCAAGGAGAAGGCCCACCTGCTGGAACTGCTCATCAAGAGCGAACTGTTCGAGCAGTTCATCCAGAAGCGGTACCCCGGCGAGAAGCGTTTCAGCCTGGAGGGGGCCGAGTCGCTGATCCCGCTGCTGGACCACATGATCGAGCACGGGGCCTCGCTGGGCGTGGTCGAATGCGTCCTGGGCATGGCCCATCGCGGGCGGCTCAACGTGCTTAACTCGATCCTGGGCAAGACCGAGGCCCAGATCTTCACCGAGTTCGAGGACGCCTGGGCCGAGGACTTCGCCGACGGGGGCGGCGACGTGAAGTACCACCGGGGCTACTCCGGCACCCGAACGTTCGTCTCCGGGGCCAAGGTCCACCTGGCGATGGCCAGCAACCCCAGCCACCTCGAGGCGGTCGACGGCGTCGTGCTGGGCCGCACGCGGGCCAAGCAGCGCCTCCGGGGCGACCACGAGCGCACGCAGGTCGTGCCCATCATCATCCACGGCGACGCGGCCATCGCGGGCCAGGGGGTCGTCGCCGAGTGCGCCAACCTCTCGCAGCTCGAGGGCTACACGACCGGCGGGTGCGTCCACATCGTCGTGAACAACCTGATCGGATTCACCACCACGCCCCAGGACGGGCGTACGAGCCGCTACTGCACCGACGTGGCCAAGATCACCGAGAGCCCGGTCTTCCACGTCAACGCCGAGGACCCCGAGGCGATCGTGCGCGTCGCGCGTCTGGCGATCGAGTACCGCCAGAAGTTCCGCAAAGACGTGTACATCGACCAGTGGTGCTACCGGCGCTACGGGCACAACGAGCAGGACGAGCCATCGTTCACGCAGCCCATCGTCGCCGCGCTCATCAAGGACAAGAAGAGCATCATGCGGGCGTACGCCAGCCGCCTGTACGAGCAGGGCGTGCTGACCGACAACGACGTCAAGGCCATCCGCACCCGCATCAACAAGGCCCTCGACGACGCCCAGGCCACCGTCAAGAAGACGCCGTTCGACCCGACGATCGACCCCGGCTCGGCCCGCTGGGCCGGCATGGGTCGCGAGTTCCGCTTCGACCAGGTCGTGACCGGCGTGCCGATGGAGACGATCCGCGAGGTCGCCGAGGCCCTCGGGCGCGTGCCCGATGACTTCCACCTCAACCCCAAACTCGCCAAGTTGCTCAAGTCGCGCCGCGAGATCCCGGACTCGGGCGAACTCTCCCACGCCGACGCGGAACTGCTCGCGTTCGGCACCCTGCTGATCGAGGGCACCGCCGTCCGCCTCTCGGGCCAGGACTGCCGGCGCGGCACGTTCAGCCAGCGCCACGCGGTCCTGCGCGACTTCCAGACCGCCGAGGCATTCATCCCGCTCAACGCCATCCGCGAGATGGGCCAGTACGCCTCCGACACGCCGCCCGGCTCAATCGGCGCCGACGGCAAGGCCCGCCAGACGCGGTTCTGCGTCTACGACTCGCCCCTGTCCGAGTTCGCGGTCATGGCGTTCGACTACGGGTACTCGCTGGCCGACCCGTCGATGTTCGTGCTGTGGGAGGCCCAGTTCGGCGACTTCGCCAACGGTGCCCAGGTCATCATCGACCAGTTCCTCGCCACCGCCGAGAGCAAGTGGCAACGCTGGTCGGGCCTGACGCTCCTGCTCCCGCACGGCTACGAAGGCGCGGGGCCCGAGCACTCCTCGTGCCGCATCGAGCGCTTCCTCCAACTCTGCGCCGACAGCAATCTCCAAGTCGCCTACCCCACCACCGGCGCCCAGGTGTTCCACCTCCTGCGCCGCCAGATGAAGCGCCAGTTCCGCAAACCGCTCATCGTCGCCACGCCCAAGAGCATGCTCCGCGTCACGACCGCCCACGTCGGCGAGATCACGCGCGGCTCGTTCCAGGAGATCCTCGACGACCCGGCCTTCGCCAAGGGCCAGAACCCGGGCGATCGCCCCTTCATGCTGGCCAATGACGCCAGGGTCGGCGACGCCCCGCTGGACCACGACGGCGTCAAACGCATCCTCCTGTGCACCGGCAAGGTTTACTGGGAACTCGCGGCCCGTCGCCACGAGATCGGGCGGACCGACACCGCCATCGTCCGCCTCGAGCAGATCCACCCGCTCCACGACGCCCTGCTGTCCGACATCATGAAGCGGTACCCGAACTTCACCGAACTCTGCTGGGTGCAGGAGGAGCCGCGGAACCAGGGGGCGTACCACTTCGTGGCCGACCGCCTCCGCACCCGCCTGGGCGTGCGAGATTTCACCTACATCGGGCGTCCCGAGATGCCCTCGACCGCCACCGGCTCCAAGAAGAAGGACCGCCAGCAGCAGGAGGAGATCCTCTCGGCCGCCATCGGCCCTGCCCAGAAGCCCGACGCGGGCGACAAGCCGGCCAAACCCGCGCCGAAGGCCAAGGCGGCGACGGCGGCGTAGCGAGGACGTTCCCGCGCGAGACGCGAGTGCCCACGAGCCGCGCGGCGCGAGCGCGCGGTCGTTTGGTCGCGCTCGACCGGGCGAACAAGCCACGGGCTTGCGCCGCGCGGCTCGTTTGCGATTGCGAATCCCGACGGCGCCCCCGCTACGCGTTGGCGTACTTGTCCCCCGGGAACTGCCGCACGCCCTCCTGGCGCGGCGTCCGCCCCTTACCCCGCAGGTCCGTCGGCGTCCGCTCCGGGATCACGAAGTGCTCCGCGGGAAGCGTCGAGGAGTACGCCAGGGCCGCCTCGGCCGCCTTGAGCATGCTCTCGTCGGCCTGCTCGGTGATGTCGTCGTTGAGGGCCCGGTAGTTCTGGTCGATCTCCTTCTCGGCCAGATCGAAGAAGTGCTCGGCCGCGGCCTTGTCGCGCGCGAACTCCGCGCTGGCGGGCCCGCCGTTGGCCTGGCGCAGGTCCATGTCGAGTTTGCTCAGGGTGCAGGCGAAGGCGTGGATCAGGATCGCCGCGTCCGCGAGGCGGGCCTGCACGCACTGGCGCTCGATGATCTTCGCGTCGTGGCGCTTGCTGGCCATCTTGAACTGGTAGGTGTGCTCGCGCACGAGGCGGCACAGACGCTCGGACTGGCGGTTCAGGCTCGGGTGGACCTTGGTGAGGCGCGGCAGGCTCGGGCGGATGCCAAGAAAGACTTCTTTGGCGATCGGCATCCCGGCCTTCATGACCGCGGGCTTGAACGGGCTCTTCTTGGCCGCGTCGCGCACGCCCAGCATGTGCTCGGCCAGCTGCTTGCCGCCATAGGCGAACACGAACGACTGCATGACCTCGTTGGCGCCCTCGACGATGATGTTGATCCGCGAGTCGCGGAAGATCCGCTCGACCTCGTTCTCGGTCATGTAGCCCTCGCCGCCCATGATCTGGACCGCGTCGTTGACCGCCCGCCAGCCGAACTCGCTGTTGAACACCTTGCAGATCGCGGTCTCGACCATGATGTCCTCGTCGTGGCGGTCGAGGTAGCCCGTGGTCATGTACAGCACGGCGTCCATCGCGTAGACGTACGCCGCCATCCGCGCGACTTTCTGCCTGACCAGTTCGAACTCCGAGAGAGCCCGCTTGAACTGGAATCGCGTCTGGCTCCACTTGATCGACTGGTCCATCGCGCGCCGGGCCCCGCCCAGCATGCCCGCGCTGAGCGTGCACCGCCCGTAGTTCAGGCACGTGAGCGCGATGTTCAGGCCCTTGCCCTCCTGGCCCAGGAGGTGGGCCTTGGGCACGCGCACGTTCTTGAACCGGATCCGGGCCTGCCACGTCCCGCGGATGCCGCACTTGCTCCGGTTCTTCTGGAAGATGTCGATGCCTTCCATGTCGGGCGTGCACACCAGGGCGGTGACCTTCTCCTTCCCGCCCTCCATCTTCTGCTTGGCCATGACGGTGAACAGGCCGGACAGGGCGCCCGAGGTGGCCCACTTCTTCTCGCCGTTGATGATGAAGAACTCGCCATCCTCGGTCTTCTCGCAGTACGTCTCCTGCCCGCCCGCGTCGCAACCGACGTTCGGCTCGCTCAGGCAGAATGCGCTCAGCCAGTCCTTGGCCAGGTGCGGCAGCCACTTGGCCTTTTGCTCGTCGTTCCCGAAAAGCATGACGGCCTTGCACCCGATCGACTGGTGGGCCGAGACCATGACCGCCGTCGAGCCGCAGTACTTGCCGATGGTCTCGAGCACGCGGTTGTACGACGTGATGCCCATGCCCAGCCCGCCGTGCTCCTTCGGGATGGTCATGCCCAGGACGCCCATCTCGAACAGGCGATCGACGACCCAGCGCGGGATCTCCTGGTCCTGGTCGATCAGGATCGACGGGTGCTCGTTGCGGAGGTAATCCTCCAAGCGGGCCACCAACTGGTCGCACGCCGCGACCTCGTCGGCCGGAATCGCCTGCGGGTACGGGAACAGCAGCTCCTCGCGGATGCGCCCCCAGAAGTAGTTCTTGACCACCCCCATCGCCTCGGGCTCGGCACCGAGCAACTGCTCGGCCTCGGCGATCATCGCCTTGTCCTTGTCCGAAACGCCCTTCATGTCCTTCAGGTCGGCCATGTCAAAGTCTCCCGTCGATCAACCGGAACGCGAGGGTCGCGAAGAACGCGACGCTCGCGGCAACCCGCTTCACCATGATCCAGTTCCCAAAGACCCCACGAGCTCGATTTCTCGACCTCCGAGCCAAGATCTCAAACCCCTTCCCGCCCACAACACATCGCGCCCTTCGCGGCCTTCGCGTTCCTTCCGAACACCCCAGGTCGCCCTACTTCCCCCTGGCGAAGAACGCCTCCAACGCCTTCTTCGCCTCCGGCGTGTGCCGTAGACGCACCAGTTCTTCACGTTCGACGGCGCACGCCGCCGCCCAGCCGGCGCTGAGTCCGGTATCGACCGCGCGGGCGACCGCCCGGGCCGGGGCTCCCGCGCCCAACTCCGATCGCACCCTGTCCAGCGCTGCCAGCGTGCCCGCCGCTGATGTGTTCCGTCCGATCCACCGCAGCGGCACGCCGTCGCGCCGCTCCGCGACCAGCGACGCGCCGGTTGTGGTCACCCATCGTTTCGCCGTTTCGAGCAGCAACCCGGCCTCGGGCGCGACCGCGTCGAACAGCCCGGCATCCACGGCCTGCTCGAACAGCATCGTCTCGCCGCTGGCCGTCCTGCGGATCGCCTCGCCCGCCTCCATCCGCGCCGGCAGCAGGTTCGTCCCGCCCCAGCCCGGGCACAGGCCAAGGCCCGCCTCGGGCAGTCCGATCGGGTACGGCTTGCCCGGCCCGCCGTCCTTGCCCGGCCCTGGCGGGGCGCCGATCAGCCCGTCGCAGTGCATGGCGATCTCAAGCCCGCCGCCCAGAGCCGCCCCGCCGATCGCCGCCGCCGTCGGGAACGCCATCTTGGCCAGCAGCCCGAACACCTCGCCGCCGTACTCAAGGTACCGGTGCAGTTCCTCGTCGGGCCACTCGCTGATCGATTTCAGGTCGGCCCCGGCGATGAACACCCGCGACGCCGAAGCCAACACCAGCCCTCGGATCGACTTCCCGCCGTGGCTCCCGCCGACCACCGTCCCCGACGCCAGCGGCCGCAGCGTCGCATCGATCCGCCGAAGCAGATCATGGTCCAGCACGACCACCGGCCGCCCCGCCTGCTCCAGCGTCACGGTCACAACCCCGGCGAACTCGCCGGACTCGTCCATCGAAATTGGCAGTGGCTGCACGTCCATAATGGTGCTTGCTTCGTCCACTTCGAGTATAGCCGCCGCCGCTCCCACCCCGGCCTTCTCGCGCCGCCCCCACCGCCGCCCGGCCCGACCCGTAAACTCCACGCCCGGCGGCCGAGCCGGGTTCCGGGGAGTCGCCATGGGTGAGCGCGATCGGTTCGAGCGTGCGGCGGCGTGCTTCCTCCAGGCGGCCGCGCTGCCCACAACCCAGGTCGCCCCGTTCCTCGACCAGGCGTGCGCGGGCGACCCCGAACTGCGCCGCGACGTCGAGCGGATGCTCGGGGCCCGCGACCAGGAGAGCGTGTTCTCCTCGCTGGCCCGCGGCCTCTCGCCGATGCACGACCGAATGCGGGCCGATGTGGCCAGCGCCCCGACCCTTGTCGGCCCGGACGACGCCGCGATCGCGCCGGGTGAGCAGCAGGGCGATCGGATCGGCAAGTACGTCCTCCTGGAGCCGATCGGCGAGGGCGGGTTCGGGCGTGTGTGGGTGGCCGAGCAGCGCGAGCCGGTCCGACGCCGCGTCGCGCTGAAGGTCATCAAGGTCGGGCTCGACACCCGCCAGGTCGTGGCCCGCTTCGACGCCGAGCGCCAGGCCCTGGCCCTCATGGACCACCCCGGCATCGCCAAGGTCCTCGACGCGGGCGCGACCGCCACCGGACGCCCGTACTTCGTCATGGAACTCTGCAAGGGCGACGACATCGCCGCCTACTGCGACCGGAGTTCGCTGGGGATCCCGCAGCGCCTGGAACTGTTCGCCCAGGTCTGCGCCGCCGTCCAGCACGCCCACGCCAAGGGCGTCATCCACCGCGACATCAAGCCCGCCAACGTGCTCGTGGCCGACGTGGACGGCCACCCCACGCCGCGGGTCATCGACTTCGGCATCGCCAAGGCCATCGACTCGCGCCTCACCGAGCAGACGCTCTACACCCAGCACCGCCAACTCATCGGCACCCCCGAGTACATGAGCCCCGAGCAGGCCGAGGGCAGCCTCGACATCGACACCCGCAGCGACGTCTACTCCCTGGGGGTGCTGCTGTACGAACTGCTGACCGGCTCGACGCCCCTGAGCCGCCAGCAGGTCCGCTCGGCCAGCCACGCCGAGATGCAGCGCCTCATCCGCGAGGTTGATCCCCCCAAACCCAGCACCAGGCTCGGCCAGAGCGCCGACACCATCGCCGCCATCGCCGCCAAACGCAACACCCAGCCCGAACGCCTCGGCACGCTGCTGCGCGGCGAACTCGACTGGATCGTCATGAAGGCGATGGAGAAGGACCGCATCCGCCGCTACGACACCGCCAGCGCCCTGGCCGACGACGTCCGCCGGTACCTCGCGGGCGAGCCGATCTCCGCCGCGCCTCCCAGCGTCGCCTACCGCGCCCGCAAACTCATCGCCCGCAACCGGGGCCTGGCCGCCACCGTCGCCCTCGTCGCCCTCGCGCTGGTCCTGGGCCTCGTCGGCACGGGCCTCGGCCTGATCGACGCCAACAGCGAGCGTGAGCGGGCCCAGGCCGCCGGCGAGCGCGAGGCCGACGCCCGCCACATCGCCGAGGAGCGCCTCGCCGAGGCCGAGGCCGCCGTCGAGTTCCTCGACTCCATGCTCGGTGCCGTCGATCCCCTGGCCCAGGGACGCGACGTGACCGTCCGCCAGGTGCTCGACAAATCCGCGGCCTCCATCGACGACCGCTTCGCGTCCCGCCCGCTCGTCGCCGCCCGCCTGCAGGGCACCATCGGGCGCACCTATCTCAACCTCGGCGCGCTCCAGCAGGCCGAGGCCCCGCTGCGACGCCAGGTCGAACTCCGCACCGCCTCGCTCGGCCCGGACGACCGAGACACGCGTCGCGCCGTGAACGACCTGGGCCTGTGGCTCCACGCGGCGGGCCGGCACGACGAGGCCGAGGCGGCCCTCAAGCAGGCGATCGAGACCAACGAATCGCTGTTCGGGCGCGACGACGCCATCACCGCCGAGAGCATCGATGCCCTGGCCAATCTCTACACCGAGCAGACCCGATTCGAGGAGGCCGAGCCGCTCGTCGAGGAGTCGATCCAGGCCCACACCAGGCTCGACGGGCCCGACAGCACCGAGACGCTCTCGGCCCGCAACTCGCTCGCGATGATCTACTCCGAGACCGGGCGCGCCGAACAGGCCGAGCCGATGTTCCGCGACCTGCTCGCCGCCTTCGAGTCGTCCCACGGGCCCGACAGCCTGCTCGCCCTGGACGTCCGCGGCAACCTCGCATGGTTGCTGTACTACCGGGCGACCAGCAACCGGGACGCCGACACCGCCGCCCGCCTCGACGAGGCCCGCACCCTGGGCGAGTCGATCATCGAGGACGGCACCCGAGTGCTCGGCGAGGAGCACCGCATCACGCTCAACGCGATGAACAACCTGGCCTCGGTCTACAAGGAACTGGACATGGTCGATCAGGCCCTCGACCTGCAGATCCGCGAGATGGAAATCGCGACCCGCGCGCTGGGCGAGAACCACCCCGACCTGATCGTCTCACTGGCCAATATCGGCAACACCTATCGCAACCTGGGCCGATACGAGGAGGCCTTGCCATATCAGCAGCGCGCGATCCGAATGGCCCGCGAGCACCTCGAGCCCGATGCCTACGGCCTCCTGCTCAACCTCGCCTGGCACGGCGCGTGCCTCCGCGCCCTGGGCCGCTATGCCGAGGCCGAGCCGCTCGTGCTCGAGGCCCACGGCATTGCGCTGCGCACCCTCGGCCCCGACGAGTTCATCACCCGCGACCTGGCCAGGGTCCTGCACCTGATCTACACCGCATGGAACGAGGCCGAGCCGGGCCAGGGCCACGACGCCCAAGCCGCCCAGTGGCAGCCGCCGGAGTAGCCCCGGGCCTCAACGTCGCCCACGCCCGGACGCCGGTCCTGAGGAGGCTCTGCGACGAAGGGCCGGGTCGAACAACCCGAGGGAACCTCACCCACATGCCCACGCAATGGAACGACTGGGTCCACGCGATGTGGTCTGCCAGAGGCCAGAGGCTGCCGGGCGATGCACGCGGGTTCCGCGACCACGACCACCGCATCCACTCATCGGGCGACTATCGATCTCCTCCGCCGGAGTCAGAACACGAGGGCCTGCGTCGCCACGCCCGTGCCATCACGAAGCGAGTGGTGTTCTTCCCGATGGAGGTCCGCCCCCGCCTCGCGCAACTCGTCGCAGAGAAACTCGACACGCTCCGCATCGCCACGCGCATCGTCGCGATCGACGCGACCCACGCGCACGCGCTCATCCATGTCGGAGAACAGGACGCCAAGCCCCTCATCGCCCGCGCCAAGCAGCACGCCTCGGTCCACGTCCGCGAACGACTCCCGGGCTCGATCTGGGGTGATGGGTGCCACGTTGTCCGCGTCGAAGATGAGGGCCATTGGCGCGCGACCGTCGACTACATCGCTGACCACGCGAACCGAGGCGCCTCGATCTGGGAACCGGAGAAGTTCGCCCAACGACGCGCGAACCAATCGGGAAGGCGTGATTGAGGGCGCAAGACCTGTGGCGAGTCCGTCCGTTATCGACCCGGCCCTTCGTCGCAGAGCCTCCTCAGGACCGGCGTCCGTAGCGCCACAATCTGAACAACGCCCATCAGGCCTTGCGGGTACTTCGCGCCCCCCGCGCGATGGACGCCGGACCTGAGGCTCCGCGAAGGTCCGGGTCGCAGGCCCGCCACGACCGAGGTCCGCCTCACCCCCGCGCCTTCGCGAACAACTCCCCCACCTTTTTCCAGTTCACCACGTTCCACCACGCCGCCACATAGTCCGGGCGACGGTTCTGGTAGTTCAGGTAGTACGCGTGCTCCCACACGTCCAGGCCCAGGATCGGCGTGCCGCCGCAGCCCGCGGCATCCCCGATCGCCGCCTTCATCGCCGGGTTGTCCTGGTTCGCCGTCGAGCAGACCTCGAGCGTCCCGCCCGGCTTGACGCACAGCCACGCCCAGCCGGAGCCGAACCGTGTCGCCGCCGCCGCCGCGAACTTCTCCTTGAACGCGTCGAACGAGCCGAAGGCCTTGGTGATGGCCCCGCCCAGATCGCCGCCCGGCGTCCCGCCGCCGCCCGCGCTCGGGGGCGCCATGACCTGCCAGAACAGGGAGTGATTCGCGTGCCCGCCGGCGTTGTTGCGGACCGCCGTCCGCTTGGCCTCGGGCACGTCGCCCAGGCGGGCGCACACGGCCCACGGGTCGGTCTCGCCGGCCATCGGCGTCTCGGCCAGCGCGTTGTTCGCGTTGGTCACATAGGCGTTGTGGTGCTTGCCGTGGTGGATCTCCATCGTCCGCGCGTCAACGTGCGGCTCGAGGGCATCGGCGGCGTACGGGAGCGGGGGAAGCGTGAAGGCCATGGACGGCTCCTTTCGACGGGTGGCAGGAACGAGATCGGCGGACTGGAGACGGTGCGACGCGGGGCCGACGGGTTCGACCTCCTGCGGCGGCACGACCCGTTGGTCATGCCAACCGGTCCCGCCGATCAAACCCAGCGTAGCCCGCCCCACGACCCCGACGACCGCCCGACGACCGCCCGACGACCGCCCGTGCGCGACGCGGCCGCACCGGCCCAGAGGCCAAGCAGAACCACCGACCGGCGATCAGGGTCGGCGGCCCGGACCAACCCCTATACTGGGGAGTCGCAAGCCCGCCTTGTCCACAACAGTCCCACAACAATCAACACGACAGCCGACAGGCGGGGCCGATGGGGCACCCGCCGCGCTCACCCTTGACGGGCGCGGGGAATCTGCTATCCTCACCCCCCTTTCGCGCCACCGGCATTGCCGGGCGCGCGGCATCGGCGACCCGAAGACTCCGGGGCCGATGCGAACACTATTCGGACCTTCCGGGCGAGTCAATGAAGCGCCCATCAGTGGACGCCCACGTGGAAATCCCCGCGAGAAACGGCCCGGCAGAACCGGGGGCGGCGGGGATGCGAATCGGTCGATCCGGCGCGAGCCGGGCTAGGCCGGGCGGATGTTGAGGCAAGTCGGGGCGAGGGCTCGGGCGGGAACTTGGGAAGTCGGACGGCGGGCGAGGTCGGACGGTGGGCAGGGATGCCGGGAGCAACTTTTCTGGAAATGCTCTAAGAAGCGAAACTTGGCAGGCTGGGAACCGTAGGAAATGGGATGGCCCCGGCCCGGCCGCCGCGGGACGCACTGGCGGGAATCGTGGCTCGCGGATGGGAATGGATGCTGGTGTTTGGGGGTTGGTTTGGTAGACTGGGACGGGATTGCCGAGAGGCGATCCGGACTGTTTCGAGCTCGCGAACTCGGACTCGATCGGGCGGTCGGTGGTCGGCAGTCGGTGGCGATCGGTTCCGAGAACATCTTCGCGGGCGTTGTGTTCGAATCACCGGGCGGGGCGCCACAGACGGAGCCGCCGGCCCGGTAGGCGTAGGAAGGCGCACGATCCAAGCATGGCTACGGGAAGGAACATCTCGATGAGGCCGGCAAAGCGCAGCGTGTCCCCGCTCGAGCAGATCCGTCGGCGCCACAGGGCCGCCGGCGGTTCCGCGGCGAGCGTGGTCGATGCGTCGGCGGTCTCCACCCAGAAGGTCAAGCGGCGCCTGTCCGAAGAGGACGAGCGCCTGCTGGCCCACCTGCTGTCGTTCGAGCAGGACTTCATCGACAGCCCGGCGTTCTACGAGAACGACGCGGAGCGGAAGATCTACGTCGAAGTCCCCGACGTGCAGAAGCCGGACACCACGTGGTACCACCCCGTGATGGACGATCTGTCGTACGCGCGGGGGCGGACGGTCAAGAGCGCGCAGCAGGTCATCCTGACCGGTGCCGAAGAGAAGATCCTCTTCCACCAGTTCAACTACGCCCGCCATCGGGTGTGCGAACTTCAGAAGGCCTGCAAGGCGTCGAAGACCAAGAAGCCCACGCCCGAGCAGGCGGACCAGTTGCTGTTCTGGCACCGCCGGGCCGAGCGGATCCGCGAGCAGATCGCCGAGACCAACCTCGCGCTGGTTCTGGCGATGGCCAAGCGGACGCGCATGAGCGAGGTGGACTTCGCGGACCTGGTGTCGGAGGGCAACATGGCCCTGCTGCGGGCGGTCGACAAGTTCGACGCCGGGCGCGGGTACAAGTTCTCGACCTACGCCTGCCGCGCGATCCTCAAGGCCTTCAGCCGCCAGGGCATGAAGCTGTCCAAGTACCGCCAGCGGTTCCCGACCGACTTCGATCCGAAGCTCGAGCGGAGCAACTACCTGGAGGTCAAGCGGGCTGACTTCGAGAAGGACGCGGCCGAGGAGGTCAAGCGGATCGTCATGGAGAACCGCGCCGAACTGACCGAGGTCGAGCGGACGGTGATCGAGCACCGCTTCGGGCTGGAAACGGGCGAGAACGAGAAGCCCATGACCCTGGAGCAGGTGGGCCAGATCATCGGCGTGACCAAGGAGCGAGTGCGCCAGATCCAGAACAAGGCGATGGAGAAGATCAAGCTCGAACTCGAGGCCAAGTTCCTGGGCACCCGCGCCGAGGAAGAGGGCGCCGAGGGCGAGCCGCCCGTGCCGCAGGTCCCGCCCGCGCCCGGGGCCAAGCCGGTCGGCTGATCCGTCGCGACATCGCGAACTCGACCTCCCCTGTTGATTCCAGCGGCCCGGGCACTCGCCCGGGCCGCTTTCGTTCCGGTCGCGGATCGTCTTGGGACTGGGTTCCGTTCGGAGCGGCGACAGAGTTCTCGGTCGATCGCGAGATTGCCTTGGCGACCGTGCTCGGGCGTGATACCGTCCGAGAGGGGCCGCGGCGTTTCGCGGCCGTCGGATGAGAGACTCGTGGGAGACCATCACATGCAGAAGGCGATCATTGCGTCCGTGCTGGCGGGCCTGTGCGGCTCGGCCTCGGCCCAGGTTCTGTTCGCGAACGCCGGCCCGGCCAACAACGGCGGGTCGTCCGGCTGGGCCACGTTCCACGACATGCGGAGCGTCGGCGGCGTCGACATCCGCGTGACGCACATCACGACGGCGAACACGGGCACGGCCGGCGCACCGTTCACGATCGAGGTGTGGGTGTTCGATGGTTCGGCCGTGCAGGGCCCGGGCGCGACCGCCGGCACCGGCGCCGGGTCGTCGCCGGCCGGGTGGACGTCGCTCGGGACCGCCAATGCGACCCAGGGGCCGACGTCCAGCGCCGTGTCGGAACTGATCGACATCCCCGACATCGAGTTGCCGGCCAGCGGCGCGGTCGTGGGCGTGGCGTTCCAGTTCACGGGCGTTGGGCCGCGGTACTTCGGGCAGGGCTCGCCCGGGCTGGGGACGTACGCGAACGCGGACATCGAACTGGTGACCGGCGACGCTCGGAGCCAGCCGTTTACGACGGGCGGCTCGTACTTCTCCAGCCGTGAGCTGGTCGGCGAGGTCCACTACGAGGTCGCCGGCGGTGGCTGCGAGCCCGACCTGACCACCGGCGCCATCGCCGGCGTGCCGGGCTACGGCGTGCCCAACGGCATTCTCAACAACGACGACTTCTTCTACTACCTCGCCTTGTTTGCCGCCAATGACCTGCGGGCCGATCTGACCACCGGCGCGATCGCCGGCGTGCCGGGCTACGGCGTGCCCAACGGCATCCTGAACAACGACGACTTCTTCTACTACCTCGCCCTGTTCGCGGCGGGGTGCTGATCCGGTGAATCAACCCGTCGTGTCGCCGACCGGACACGACGATCCGACCGACCGTGGCCGAGCCCCGCTGCGGGGCTCGGTCGCTTTGGTACGAGCGGCCTTGGGTCGCGCGGACAGCCCGCGCGGGCCTCGGCCGGGAACTTCCGTGGGAGATTCGAGCATGAATCGAGCGACTGCAGTGGTGTGCGTCCTTGCGGGCGCGGCGGCGATGGCTTCGGCCCAAAACCTGACAACGACCGCCCCGAACAACGGCAGCGGCGGTATCTACCTCGACCTGACGCCGACAGGCGGGGCGCTCGAGGTCACGTCGTTCGAGGTGCCCTACACCGGCACTTCCGGCACGATCGTCGATGTCGAGGTCTGGACCCGCCCGGGCTCATACGTCGGATTTGACGGAAGTCCCGTCGGATGGACGCTGACGCAGACCGTGCAGGGCACGCGCGGCGGCACGACGGTGTGGACGCCCCTCCCCCTCACCACGCCGCTCGACATCCCGGCCGGCCAGACCACCGGCGTGCTGCTGCACTGCATCACCGCGGGCGGCGGGATCCGGTACAGCGGCACGAGCGCGGCCCCGCCGCAGACGACCTGGTCCAACGCCGACGTGACGCTCTTCAGCGACATCGCCCGGACGTTCGAGATCCCGTTCGGCGGCACGGCGTTCACGCCGCGGACGTTCTCGGGGATCATCAACTACACCCTCGGCGGCGGGCCGACCTGCGAGCCCGACCTGACGACCGGCGCCATCGCGGGCGTGCCGGGCTACGGCGTGCCCAACGGCGTGCTGAACAACGACGACTTCTTCTACTACCTCGCCCTGTTTGCCGCCAACGACCTGCGGGCCGACCTGACCACCGGGGCCATCGCCGGCGTGCCCGGTTACGGGGTGCCGAACGGCATCCTGAACAACGACGACTTCTTCTACTACCTCGCCCTGTTCGCGGCGGGGTGCTAAACCCCATCGGCCGAGGCGTGGCGTTCGAACGCCACGCCGCCGGAAGACCAAGACTCCCAGGCCGGGCCCGGCAGACACCGGGCCTGGCCTTGCTTTCGCTTGGCGGCGCCGGGAATCGTCGGCCCGCCGCGGGGCGGATGTGGTAGCATGGACCGATAAGGTCGTGCACCCGCTGTGGGTGCGTGGATCATCGCCGACCGGGATGGAACCCGGGCCGGGAAAGGAAGCGAGGGAGCGATGGCTCGTGGGATGCTGATCGGGGTGGTGCTGCTCGCGGGTGTTCAGGGCGCGTCGGCCCAGTCGCTGATGACGGCGGCGCCGGACAACGGGAGCGGGGGCGTGTTCATGGACCTGACGCCGGCCGCGGGCGGGCTGGAGGTTCTGTCGTTCGAGGTTGCGTACACCGGTGAAGTCGGCGTGATGGTCGACGTCGAGGTGTGGACGCGTCCGGGCTCGTACGACGGGTTCGAGTCGAGCCCCGCGGGCTGGACGATGCACGAGAAGGCGACGGGCGTGCGCGGCGGGGTCTCGACGCTGACGCCCGTCGTGCTCGCCACGCCGCTGGCGTTGCCCGAGGCGCAGACGACGGCGGTGTATCTGCACTGCATCACGCTCGGGGGCGGGATCCGGTACACGGGGCAGGTGTTCACGCCGCAACTGATGTGGCAGAACGCGGACCTGACGCTGTTCAGCGACAAGGCGCGGACGGGATTCGAGCCGTTCCTTGGGGATCTGTTCTTCCCACGCTGCTTCGCCGGCGTGGTGCACTACCAGCCGATCGAGCCGCCGGCCTGCCCGCCGGACCTGACCACGACGGCGATCGCCGGGTCCCCGGGGTTCGGCGTGCCCAACGGCGTGCTGAACAACGACGACTTCTTCTACTACCTGTCCATCTTCGCGGTGAACGACCCGGCGGCGGACCTGACGACGACGGCGATCCCGGGTTCCCCGGGATATGGCGTTCCGAACGGTGTCCTCAACAACGACGACTTCTTCTACTACCTGGCGATCTTCAGCATCGGCTGCTGAGGCTCGCGGGGCGTCGGCGCGTGGAGCGTCGGCGTGTGAGCCGACGCCCTCGGGCGACCGGGTGCGAGGTCGGTACGCACGGGCGACGCGCCGGGTCGTTGGCGCGCGAGACACCAACCGTCGGATGTCGCATGGCCTGGCTTCGAAGGAGCCGGTGCTTATCCGGCCATCGCGATCCGCGGCGCGAGTTTGACCAGGTCCACGGCGATGGTGCGGTTCCGCCCGTCGCTCTTGGCCTTGTAGAGCGCTTTGTCGGCGGCCTCGACCCAGCGGTCGGCGGCGAGCGGGCACTTGGCGGCGGCGCCGGCCAGGCCGATCGAGACGGTCACGGCCCGCTCGGGGTGCTTGCTCCACACGACGCGCTCGATCTGCTCGCGGATCCGCTCGCACAGGATCAGCGCGTCGGTCGGCCTGGTCTCGGGCATGAGGACCGCGAACTCCTCGCCGCCGTAGCGGCAGGCGATGTCGGTCGCGCGGCACTGCTTGCGGAGGGCCTCGGCGATGCCCTGGAGCACGACGTCGCCGGCGGGGTGGCCGAAGGTGTCGTTGACGGATTTGAAGTGGTCGGCATCGATCAGGGCGATCGAGAGCGAGCGTCCGTGCCGGTCGTTGGCCGAGACGCACTCCTTGCAGCGTGCGTCGAAGTACGTCCGGTTCCACAGGCCGGTGAGCCCGTCGATCTGGGCCCGCTGGGCGAGCATCTTGACGAGGCGTGCCAGGCGGAGGGCCGAGCGGACGCGGACGCGGAGTTCGGTCGGCTCGAAGGGCTTGACGACGTAGTCGACCGCGCCCAGGTCGAACGCGGTCACCTTGTCCTGCATGGTGCTGTGCCCGGACAGGATGATCACGGGCACGTCCGAGGTGGCGGCGTTGTCCTTCAGGCGGCGCAGCACCTCGAAGCCGTCCATGCCGGGCATCTCGATGTCGAGCAGCACGATCGATGGGGATCGCTCGAGGGCGAGGCGCAGGCCCTCTTCGCCGTTGGTCGCGCTGATGATCGAGAGGTGCTCGTTGCGGAGTCGGGCCGACAGCAGGCGGTGCACGTCGGGCGAGTCATCGACGACCAGCGCGCTGGGGGGCGCCTCCTCGGCATGGGTCGGGTTGTCCACGGCTTCTGCCACGCGTGCCCCTCCGAGTGCCCGGCCGATCGGCCCGTTCCGCCCGCTTCGGTTCAGACCCCGGCCGCCCGGTTGCACAGCGCGATGAGCGCGTCGACCTCGCCGCGGACCTGGTCCAGCGGCGGCTGCTCGTTCTGCTTGAGGGTGCCTTCGAGCGCGCCCGCGGCGGTCCCGATGGCGGGGAAGCCGTAGCCGCCGGCGGCGCCCTTCATCTGATGGGCCAGACGCTGGAGGTCTCGGAATCGCTGCTCGCCGAGGGCACCGCGGATGGCGTCGATCCGCTCCGGCAAGGCGGAGACGAAGAACTCGACGAGTTCCTGCATCTCGGGATCGCCGGCGAACTCGCTGACCAGTGGCGCTGAACGGGTATTGGACATGGGCCGCCTCCGTGGGTGGAGGATCGGCGGTCGGAGGCCGCGAGTTCACGCCCAGAGACGGACAACACCCGCCTTCTGGGGGTTCATCCGATTCTTCACCCGTTTCGGGATCGTTCGGGTGCGCGGCGCACGCAAGCCGCGGCGAGAATGCGCAACCGTTGCCGACAGCGGGGCCCGCTCGCCCCGAGCCGGCGAGGACGTCGCAACCTGGGTCAGTACGCGGGGTCGAACTCGTTGACCCGGTCGATCAGGCGGCGAACCTGGCCATAGTGGTACCGGGTGTGGGTGAAGGCCAGGCGGGGCAGGTCGAGGTGCTCACCCTCGATCTCGTACGGCCCGCACTGGACGATGCGCCCGGTCTTGATAAGGCTCGCGAACTCTTCGTTGAGGCGCTCGACGTCGGCGTCTTTGAGGCGGCGGCGGAGGCGGATCACCAGGTCG
Source organism: Phycisphaerales bacterium (assembly GCA_041401985.1). Taxonomy (GTDB): domain Bacteria; phylum Planctomycetota; class Phycisphaerae; order Phycisphaerales; family UBA1924; genus JACKHA01. The sequence continues at coordinate 230,900 of JAWKTE010000002.1, read as the reverse complement.
TCGCGGACGTAGCGCGAGGAGTGGTAGTTCCGATAAAACCGGAGGACGTGGTCGCGCGCGTCTTCTGGCGTGTGGGCGATGTAGAGCAGATGCTCGTCCTCGGGGCTGATGAGGCCGCGCGAGAGCAGCGGGTTGCGGACGAAGGCCCGCAGGCGTTCCCAGTAGTCGCCGCCCGCGCCCTCGCAGAGCACGACAGGGACCATCGAGGCTTTGCCGGTCTGGATGAGCGTCAGGGCCTCGAAGGCCTCGTCGAGCGTGCCGAACCCGCCGGGGAAGCAGACCACCGCCTCGGCCTGGCTGAGGAACATCAGTTTGCGCGTGAAGAAGTAGCGGAAGTTGATCAGTTTCTCGTCGCCGGCGATGACGGTGTTGGCGGACGTCTCGAAGGGCAGGCGGATGGCCACGCCGAAGGAGGCCTCGCGGCCCGGCCCCTCGTGCCCGGCCTTCATGATCCCGTCGCCCGCGCCGGTGATGACCATCCAGCCCGCCTCGGCCATGAGTCGCCCGAAGTCGCGGGCGGCGGCGTAGTCGGGGTGATCGGGCTTGGTCCGGGCCGAGCCGAAGATGGTGACCTTGTGCGGCTCGTGATACTGGGCGAAGACGCGCATCGCGTAGCGCAGTTCCTTGACCGCGGCGGTGATGAGTTTGAGTTCGCCGGTGTCGCGCCCGTCGGGGGCGAGTTTGAGGGCGGCCGTCAGCAGGTCGCGCACGAGGCGTCCGTCGAAGGACTCTGGCGAGAGGCCGCCGGTCTCGCGGACGAGGTCCGCCAGGCGGGCCTGGACCTCGGGGTCGTCGGCCCGTTTGAGGCCGGGGGCGGCGGACCGGCGTGCGTCCTCGGACGCGAGTGCGTCGGGCTCGAGCGGGTTCTCGACGGGGTTGAGTTCTTCGCGGTTGGTGGACACGACGGGAGGTTAGGGGGATGGCTCGCGCGACGCGAGCGATGGGCACCGCGGCTCGGGCGTCGGACGCCGCCGTTCGCATCAACGGGGCTGAACCGGGTAGACTGGCCCGTCCAAGGAGGCTCGCCATGAAGAAGACCATGCTGCTCGGCGTCGTCGTCTCGATTCCGCTGTTCGGTGCGGCCCTGGTTCCGCTTGCGGATCGCTCGGGGCGCGGCAGCGAAGCCGCCCAGCCCGAGGGCGACATGGAAGGGATGCCGGGCATGCCGCCCCCGCCCGGTGAGCACCACGCGTGGCTGGACCAACTGGTCGGCGAGTGGCGGGTGGAATCGGACATGGGCCAGGGCCCGGACGCCGAGCCGCTGGTTGGAGTGGACACGGTCCGCTCGATCGGCGGTCGGTGGGTGGTGTGCGAGATGCGGAGCGACGTGCCGGGCATGGGCCCGATGCACGCGGTCATGACGCTGGGCTACAACCCCGAGACGGGCACGTACCAGGGGACGTGGGTCGATTCCGTGCACGACCACCTGTGGATCTACGAGGGCACGCTGGACGACGCGGGCAACGTCCTGACGCTCGAGGCCGAGGGGCCGAACATGATGGACCCGGCCGGCGGGACCGCGATGTACCGGGACGTCATCGAGTTCAAAAGCGAGAACCACCGGACGCTCACGTCGTTCGCGCAGATCGAGGGTGAGTGGGTGCAGTTCGCGACGGCGCAGTACCGTCGGGCGGAGTGATGGCGCGGTGATGGCCGAGCCGCGGGCGCACCACCAGCGCGCCGGAGCCGGCGCGCTGAAGCATCGTGCCGCGTGACCCACCTGCGTCGTTACACGGCCGCCGTTGGGGCCGCCGTTGGGGCCGCCGACGGGTTCAATCCTCGTCCTTGTGCCCCTCGAACGCGGCGATGACCTCCTGCTGGACGTGGGCGGGTGTCTGCTCGTCGTGGTCGTAGTCCATGGTGAACGCGCCCGAGCCGCCGGTGATCGACTTGAGTTGGTTGGAGTAGTTCTGGAGTTCGCCCAGCGGGGCCGTGGCGCGGATCAGGCACACGTCCGAGCCGATCATCTCGGTGTCCTGGACGCGGGCCCGCTTGGTCGAGAGGTCGCCGGTCAGGTCGCCCATGTACTGGCTCGGGGCCGTGACTTCGAGCATGACGTGCGGCTCGAGCAGCAGCGGGCGTGCCTTTTTGATGGCCTCGATGAACGCGCGGCGCCCGGCCTTGAGGAACGCGATCTCCTTCGAGTCCACGGCGTGGTACTTGCCGTCGTAGACCTCGACCCTGATCCCGCCCATGGGGTATCCCGCGACCGCGCCCTCGCCGAGCACCTGGCGGATGCCCTTCTCGATCGCGGGCATGAACTGCTTGGGGATCGAGCCCCCCACCGTCGCGTTGACGAACTCGAAGCCCTCCTCGTGGTCGGATGGGAGCGGCTCGACGCGGAGGTACACCTCGCCGAACTCGCCCGAGCCGCCGGACTGCTTCTTGTGGCGGTGATGGCCTTCGGCCTTGCCGCCGATGGTCTCCTTGTACGCGATCTTGGGCGGGGCGGTCTCGACCTCGATGCCGAAGTTGTTCTTGAGGCGCTCGAGCACGATCCGGAGGTGCAGCTCGCCCAGGCCGCGGAGCACGGTCTGCTTGGTCGCGGCGACGCGCTCCAACTTGAAGCACGGGTCCTCGGCCTCGAGTTTGTGGACCGCGGGGGCGAACTTGGCCTCGTCCTTGTGGTTCTTGAGTTCGACCGCCAACCCGAACATGGGGCGGGGCAGCGGGAGCGGCTTGATCTTGTAGGTCTCGCCCGCGGTCGCGTGCATCGTGGCCCCGAAGTGGATCTCGTCGATCTTGGCCACGGCCCCGATGTCGCCCGGCCCGATCTCGTGGACCTCCATCTGCTCCTTCCCGCGCCGCTTGAGCAGGTGCCCGATCCGCACGGACTTCTTGAGGTCGTCGATGTAGACCTCGCTCTTGGTGTGCAGCGTGCCCTGGTGGACGCGGAAGACGCCGATCTTGCCGACGAACGGGTCGCTCTCGATCTTGAACACGTGGGCCAGCACGGGGGCGTCGGGCTCGTTGCCGGGGTGGAACTCGGCCTCGTCGCCCTCGCCGACGGTCTTGATGAACGTCCGCGGGTTGCCGTCGAGCGGGCTGGGCAGCAGCGTCGCGAAGATATGCAAGAGTTGCGGCACGCCGGCCCCGGAGCGGGCCGAGACGAAGCAGACCGGGATCAGGTGCGACTCGCACAGCGCCCGGCGGAATGCCTTCATGGTCTGCTTGGGGCTCAGGCCGGCGGCGCCCTTCTCGAGGTACTCGGCCATGAGTTCCTCGTCGACCTCGATCGCCTGCTCGATGATCTGCTGGTGGGCGTCCTCGACGCTGGAGAAGTCCGGCTCGCCGCCCTCGGAGTGCTCGTGCTCGAACACGTCGACGACCGACTCGGCCTTTTTCGCGGGCAGGTTGATCGGCAGGCACTCGCTCCCGAAGACCTCGCGGATCTGCTCGACGAGCCCCTCGCAGTCGGCGTTGGCGTCGTCGATCTTGTTGACAATGATCACGCGTGGGAGGTTGCGCTCCGCCGCGACCGCCATCAGGCGGCGGGTCGTGCTCTCGATGCCGCGGTGGGCGTCGATGCAGACCGCGACGGTCTCGACGGCGGGGAAGCAGGCGATGGCGTGCCCGATGAAGTCGGCCAATCCGGGTGTGTCGATGAGGTTGACGCCGTGGTGCTCGTGCTCGAAGAAGAGTGTCGAGGGGCGGAGGGAGTGCTTGTGGTGCTTCTCGTCGTCGCTCCAGTCGCTGGCGGTGTTGCCCTCTTCGACCGAGCCCATCCGCTGGGTGACGCCGGTGGCGAAGAGCAGGCGCTCGGTGAGCGTCGTCTTGCCGCAGCCGGAGTTTCCGACGAGGCAGATGTTGCGGAAGTTGGCCGGGATACGTACCGCCATACGCCTGCGCTCCTTTCCAGAGCGATGAGGGATCGGATGTCCGCCGGGCCGTTCGGGTTGCCGCGCGGGTTCCCGCCGCGGCGAGGGCCAGCCGCGGGCGGTTCCGGCAGTATACAGATCGCGCCAAGAGTCCGCGAAGACGCCGTGCCATCGGCCGGCCGGCACCGCCAGCCGGGCACCTACCCTGTGCCCCGATGCCCGACGTGATCACCCGTTTTGCCCCGTCTCCCACCGGGCACCTGCACATCGGCGGGGCGCGGACCGCCCTGTTCTGCTGGGCGTTCGCCCGGGCCGAGGCCACACGCCGCGGCGGCGACGCCCGGTCCACGTTCCTTCTGCGCGTTGAGGACACCGACCAGGCCAGATCGAGCGAGCAGGCGGTCGCGGGGATCCTCGAGGACCTGGCGTGGCTGGGCATCCACTGGGATGAGGGGCCGCGGGTTGGAGTGGCGGAGCGATGGAGCGACGGAGCGACGAAGGGGGGGGATCGACCCGCCATCGGTGGCGACCCGCGCCGCGTCGGCCCGTTCTTCCAGGCCCAGCGCCTCGGCATCTACAACCAGTCCATCGACTGGATGCTCGAACGCGACCTGGCCTATCCCGCGTTCGACACCGCTGAAGAACTCGACGCCCAACGCAAAGCCGCGGCCGATCGCAAGCAGACGTACCGCTACAAGCGCGACGCTTCGTACGGCCGCGCCGCCTCCTTGGCCCGACTCCGCGCCGGCGAGCCCTGCGTCATCCGCTTCAACAACCCCGACGCCCCGGTGCACGTGGCCGATGCCGTGCTGGGGGACATCACGTTCGAGCCGGAGCACATCGACGATTTCGTGCTCCGCAAGGCCGACGGGTTCCCGACGTACCACTTCGCCGTCGTGATCGACGACGAACTCATGGGCGTGACCCATATCCTCCGCGGCCAGGAGCACCTCAACAACACGCCACGCCACGTCGCCCTCCAGCGGGCCCTGCGGCGCACCGACACGGACCAGCCCTTCCGCACGCCCGTCTACGCCCACCTCCCGCTCATCTTCAATCCCGACGGGTCGAAGATGAGCAAGCGCGACAAGGACAAGGCGGCACGAGATGCCGCGAAGAAGGCCAGCGACCTCGCATCGCTGTCGGCCATCGTCGCCCCCGATGCGTCAGCCGAGCAGTTCGCCACCTGGCTCGACGACAAGCGTTCCCAACTCCCCACCAACGCCCTGGTCCGCCTGGCAGCCCACCTGAGCCTCGACCTGCCGGAGATCGAGGTCGAGGACTTCCGCGCCAGCGGCTACCTTCCCGAGGTCCTGTGCAACTACCTCGCCCTGCTCGGCTGGAATCCCGGGAACGACCTCGAGAAGTTCGACCTGGCGTTTCTGGCCACCGCCTTCGACCTGGACCGCATCGGCAAGACCAACTCGAAGTTCGACCGCGACAAACTCCGCGCCTTCAACGCCGATGCGCTGCGGGCCATGACGCCCGAGGCCTTCGCCGTCCGCTGGCGTGAGTGGGCGGGCCAGTACGAGCCGCGCTTGGCCTCGATCCCGGACAACACACTTCCAATCGCCGCCCGAGCCGCGGCCCCGCGGGCCTCGACCTTCCGCGACGCCGTCGCCCAGATCGCGTTCGCGTTCACCGAGGACGAGGCGCTGGCGTTCGACCCCGCCGCGGTGCAGAAGGTGCTTCGCAAGGGCGAACCGGCGGGCCTCGACACGCTGCGAGACCTCGCGCCGGCTATCGGCGCGATCGCCGCCGACGCATTCACGCCAGAGGCCATCGACGCCGCCATTAAGTTGTTTGCTGAGTCACGCTCGCTCGGGATGGGCAAGGTGGCCCAGCCCCTCCGCGTCGCGCTCACTGGCACCAGCGTCAGCCCGGGCCTCGGCGACGTCGCGGCCATCCTCGGACGCGGCCGGACCCTAGCGCGGATCGAGCGGTGCCTCCGCGAGCACGCCTGACCCACGCGTCGCCGAGCAGGGCGAAACCAATCTCGAATCGTCGCGCGGTCGATCGGGCTTCGCCCGGCGCGCGAAGACCCGAACATTCTCTACGCCGTTGCGCAAAGCCCGCACGAATCCGCCGAAACCCGGCGCGATTCCCGCATCCGCACCACGCCACGCCCCGAAACGCCCCGCACGTCCGATTCTGTCGGACGCGGAGAGCGGGCAAGCACGCACATTCCACGCCACACACCGAACGGCCCGCGCGGGCCGGGGGGAGTCTCACGACCATCGCTCGCCACTTCGCGAGCGTGGCCATCCGTTCAAGAGGAGATTCGTTGTGAAGATGCAAGCCGCACTGCTCGCCGCCGCGATCGCCGCGACGCCCGCCATGGCGTTCGTCCGCGTGATCCACGCCTCGCCCGACACCCCGCCGGTCGACATCTACGTCAACCAGATCCCGGGCCCGGGCGTCTCGCCCGCCGTCACCGCCCTGCCCTTCACGCAGGACACCGGCTACATCGACCTGCCCACCGGCACCTACGACTTCCGCGTCACCGCGACCGGCTCGACCGCCGTCGCGCTTCCCATCCTCGGCGCCAACCTCAACCAGAACGACTTCGTCACGGTCGCGGCCATCAACTTCCTGTCCAACATCGAGCCGCTCGTCCTGGTCGACGACAACACCATCGACCCGATGAACGCCCGCATCCGCTTCGTCCACGCCTCGCCCGACGCCCCGAACGTGGACATCCGCGTCGCCGGCGGCGGCCCCACCCTGTTCTCCAACGTCGCCTTCGGCGAGAACGGCGGCTACGTCTCGGTCCCCGGCGGCTCCTACGACCTCGAGGTCTTCGTCTCCGGCACCAACAACCTGGCCCTGTCCGTCCCGGGTCTGGGTGTTGAGAACGGCTTCGTCTACAGCGTCTTTGCGATGGGCGATGTGGCCAACCTCGAGGCCGTGCCCTTCGTCGACGCCCCGTCCCCGGGCGCCCTGGGCCTGCTCGGCGCCGCCGGCCTGCTGGCCGGTCGCCGCCGCCGCTGAGGCGTTGGCGTCCGAGTCATGTGAGGAGAAACCGGACCGCGGCGAGCCATGAGCCAGCCGCCCGGGCCGGGAGGACAGGGATCAGCCTACTCCCAGACGCCCGCGGGCACGCCGCCCGCGGGCGTTGTGGTATTCGCTTCCGCGATCGCGAAGCGCAAGCGATTGCAACAGCGCAACACCGCCGAATCACACCGGCCACTCGAACCATGCCGCCGGCCTCACGTGATCTTGCAGCCGCGGCTCGCTCGCCCCGAACGCGCCGAAGTTCCGCCTCGCCTCGTTCAGGCAGACCACGTTGGCCCCGCCCGCGTACTCCCAGTCCGCCGCCTGCACCGGGTCCGCCTCCCAGAGGCACACCGGGCAGAACTCGTAGGAGTCGATCGCGCGTTGCTCGATCGTGAGGAAGCCGCAGCACAGACAGGACGAGCGGTGTCGCATGGCGAAGCCTCGGACGAGACCAAGGCGAAACGACGCACGAGCGCCCACACACTCGCTTGCGCGTCGCGTTCGCCGATGCCTCACACGACTCTTCCCCCACCACCCAGCGCCCCATCCACCTTCTGCTTCCATTCCTCGAACCCCGCCCGCCCCATCAGCCCGAACGTCGCACGCTTGCCCGTCTCCACCGCCGGCTGGTCGTACGCGTCGACATTCAGCATCAGCCCCGCGTACGCCGTCGCCACCTGCCACAGCATCACGAACTCCCCCACCGTCCTTGCATCGATCCGCGGCCAGCGGATCGTGAAGTTCGGGCGCAGGCTCTCCACCAGCGCATACTCCGTCGCCCGCTTCTCCGCGTTGAGCAGCGCCCCGAGCGTCCGTCCCTCCAGGTAGGCCGTGGCCTCCACGCCCAGGCCCGTCGGGATCGCGACGTCCCGCCCCCACGCCCCGGTCGTGAAGTCGCCGACTTCCATCAACCCGAACACCTTGTCATTCGGCCCCTCGCGGTACAACTGCACCTGCGAGTGCTGGTCGGTCGCGCCCAGCGCCTTAATCGGCGTGAACCCCGCGAACACGTCGCGCCCGTCGGTGTCCACCCGCTTGCCCAGGCTCTCGGCCCACAACTGGCGGAACCAGTCGGCCAGCAGGTACAGCCCGTTCGAGTACGGCATCAGCACGTGGTTCGGCTTGGCCTGCCCGCCCCGCCCGCCGCGCGTGCCCAGTTCCACCAGCAGCGTCGCGAGCAACGCCGCCGGGTTTTTGCCAAGTTCGCCCTCGGAGCACCGCCGATCCATCGCGTCGGCCCCGTCGAGCAGGGCCTCGATGTCGATCCCGCACATCGCCGCCGAGAACAGCCCGACCGGGCTGAGCACGCTGAACCGCCCGCCCACGCCATCGGGCACCGGCAGCGTGCGGTAGCCCTCGCGGTCGCAGATCGCCCTCATCGTGCCCTTGGCCGGATCGGTGATCGCGACGATGTGCTCGCCGGCCTTGTCGCCCAGTCGCTGGCGCAGGCGGTCGCGGATGACCATGAACTGGGCCGCGGTCTCGGCCGTCTCGCCCGACTTGCTCACGACGTTGAAGAGCGTCCCCGACGCCCCGCCCAGGCGGTCGCACGCGTCCAGCACCGCGTCGACGTGCATCGGATCGACATTGTCCAGCACGAACAACCGCGGCCCGGCCCGATCCGCGTCGTCCAGCAGGTTGTACGTCGGCGGGTTCAGGGCCGCCTGCAGCGCGATGTTCCCCAGCGCGGACCCGCCGATCCCCAGCACCACCAGGTTCTCGTACTTCCCGCGGCACTCATCCGCGATCGCCCGAACCGCCGCCAGGTGCTCGGTGCGCATCGGATCGCGCGCCAGGTTCCGCCACCGCTCCCAGCCCGTGCCGCGGGACTTGGCGAGGCGCTCGGTGCACGCGTGGGCGACGCGGGCCGCCTCCGACCCCGCCCCGAGCCGCTCGGGATCGATCCCGTGGTCCCCGACGCGATCGCTCAGGCAGTTGGCGTATTCGATGGTGAGCATGCCCGAGGGTATGCGCGGGCGCGGGCGCCCCCGCTCGCACCGTTTGGACGCGGACCGTCGCCCAGAAGCCGGACCTGAGGCTCTGCGAAGGCCCGGGTTGAGCAACGGAGGAGGTGACGGCGTCGCGGGTTGCACGACCCGGACCTTCGTCGCAGAGCCTTCTCAGGTCCGGCGTCTGGACGTCCCCCGATCGCCAGCCCGGTGCAACCCCGCGCGTGCGTGCCGCTACCCTGCGAGACAAGCCCCGAGGAGACACCGATGCCCAACTCCAAGCCCGCCCTCGCCCTGCTGATCCTCCCCGCTCTCCTGCTCCCCGCCTGCGCGTCCTCACGCCACGGCGCATCGCACGCCCCGCAGATCACCACCGGCCAGCCCATCGCCGCGACCCCCGGCTTCTATCGCGCGGGCGAGGTCGCCTTTGGCGGCCAGCCCGAACTCGCCGAGTTCGACACCTTCGCAAGCGAGGGCGTCACGACCGTCATCAATCTCCGCAGCCAGGGCGAGATGAACGACCTGCTCGCCGAGGAGGGCCTCGACGAGGCCGCCGCCATCGAGGCCCGCGGCATGCGCTACGTCCACATCCCCCTCGGCGGCGACGACGGCTACGAGCCGGCCGACGTCGACGCCTTCGCCGCCGCGATCGAGTCCGCCAACGGCCCCGTGCTGGTCCACTGCGCCAGCGGCGGGCGGGCCCGCACCATGTGGCAGGCCTACCTCGTCACCAAGCGCGGCGACTCGCTCGCCCAGGCCGAGGCCATCACCGACACCGTCGGCGGCTCGCCCGCGCCCATCGAACGCCTCCTGGGGCGTGAGGTTCGCCCCACCGTCGGCGGCACGCTGCCCCCCGCCCCGTAGGCGACGGAGCGGCAACAGGCTCTGGCGGCGAGCGTCTTTACCGGACGCGCTTTGTCCCAACTTCCCTTCTCCGTTTGATCGCCCCCTGCTAGGCTGGCCCCCGGCCCGCGCTCTTTCCGGATGGACGGAGCGGACTGGTCCGCCGGAGGCCCCTTCATGAATCGCAGCAGCCTGGTCGGCGTCGCGCTCGCGTGCGGCGCCCTTGTCGCGTGCACCGCCATTTTGTCGCAGGCCGGGCCGATCGACCCGCCGGCGGGACCCGTCGGCCCCACCTACCGAACACTGCTCGAAGTCGAGCCGCGGGTCCCGATCAACCTCACCAACACGCCAGGCGACGCCGACAGCCTGTACAAGATCACGCAGCCAGGGTCGTACTACCTGACGGGCAATGTGGCGGGGGTGGCGAACAAGGTCGGGATCGAGATCGCGGCGAGCGGGGTGACGATCGACCTGGGCGGATTCGAACTGGTCGGCGTCGGCCCCGGCGGCGGGTCCTACGCCGGGATCTTCGCCAGCGTGCCGGGGCTTGCAGGCATCACGGTCCGCAACGGAACCACCCGCGGCTGGGCCGGCGCCGGGGTCGACCTGTCCAGCGTGCTCGCGTGCCGCGTCGATCGTGTGGGAGCGGGCGCCAACGCCGGTACCGGCATCGTGGCTGGCGACGGCGCCGTTGTCGTGGATTGCGTGGCGTGGGGCAACGGGGGTTCGGGCATCCTCGCCCAGAACGGGGGCGCGATCCGGGGCTGCACGGCACGGGACAACGCCGGCAGCGGCATCGTCGGCGCCTTTGTGAGCGTCCTCAACTGCACCGCCAGCGAGAACGGCGAGAGCGGGTTCTGGGTTTCCAACGGATCATCGATCGTCGGATCGACCGCACGCGAGAACGTGGCCCACGGCATCAGGGCCATCCACTCGACCGTCTCGGACTGCTCGGTGTGGGACAACGGCGTTGGGATCCTGGCCGACCAGGGAACGCTGGTCGATGGCTGCACCGTGATCCGCAGCGAGGGGGACGGGATCGAGGCCGGGGGCGAGTGCGTCCTGCGGGGCAACTCCTGCCGCGAGAACGGGATCTCGACGACGGGCGCAGGCATCCACATCACCGGCAACGATAACCGCCTCGAGGGCAACCACTGCACGAACGCCGACTTCGGGATCTGGGTCCAGGGGACCACCAACGTCATCGTGCACAACACCTGCGCCGGAAACACCGCCAACTGGCTGCTGGGGGTCAACAACATCTACGGCGGGATCATCGACCGCACGACGGTCACGTCCGCGGGTGTCTCGGGCAATGCTGCGGCCGCGAGTACCGCGACGTCCGACCCGAACGCGAACTTCTCCCACTGACGATCCGAGTCCATCGCACAATGGCGGGCGGCGAACCGCCTCAGGCGTCCTTCCCACCCACCTTCAGACGCACCGGGTGCCCGAACCACGCGTTGGGGCCCTCGCGCGACTGCTTGGCCGCCAGCACCGCCTCCACCTGCCCCATGTCCCCGTCGGCCGGCACCCAGCCGCCGTCGATGTCCGGGAAGTCCGTGCGGCAGTTGGCGCACTTCTTGGCCGAGTCGAACCGGATCGGGCACCAGAACGACTCCACGTTCCGCAGCATCTCCGTGCCCAGCGACCACACGCCCGTCATCCAGTCGCAGTACAGGCACCAGATCAGATCGTGCCCCACAAGCCCCTGAAACTTGTGGCGTGAGACACGGATCCAGTCCGCCGACTCGTACCGCGGCAACTTCACCAGCCACGTCAGCGGCGGGTACACCACGTACTCCGCCACACGCACCACGAAGAACACCGGCACGCACCACGCCGTCCACCACACCGCCGCGTGGTTCCGCCACCGCCCCACCGTCCGGTTGAGCACCTTGACGATCCGCGGCCCCTTGACCGCGTCGCGGTGGGCCAATTCGTGCAGCACCGTCCACACGCACACCGCCGCGATCTGCCCGACGACCGCCGCGACCAGCCCGACCAGCGCCCCGAGCCAGTGCCCCAGGCTTGCCCCAAGCGCCGAGGAGCCTGTGGCAATCCCGCCGACCATCGGCAGGGCGGTGAACCAGATGATCACCAGGTCCAGCCCGATGCCGCGGCAGCACCATTCGCTGGCCGCCCGCCCGGCCGGACCGAGCCGCCCGAGCAGGTGGAGCACACCCGCGCCGAGCAACAGCGACACCATCGTCGAGCCCGCGATCGATCCGGCCCAGATCAGTTCGTTCATCGCCGAGGGTAGGAACCAGCCCCGCCGCCCCTTCGCAAAGCCACACCCGTCTCTCTCCGTCTCTCCGTCTCTTTGTCTCTGCTTCTCTTCCCCCCTCCCCGAATCTACGCTTGCCCCATATGGTCCACCCCTGGCACGACGTTACCCCCGCCATCGAAGGCCTCTCCCTGCCCGAGCACGTCAAGGCCGTCATCGAGATCCCCAAGGGCTCGAGCAACAAGTACGAACTCGACAAGTCTTCCGGCCTGCTGCGGCTCGACCGAGTGCTCGCCTCGGCGGTCTACTACCCCGCCAACTACGGATTCATCCCGCAGACCTACGCCGAGGACAGCGACCCCCTCGACGTGCTCGTGTTCTGCACCGAGGAGATCCCCAGCCTCTGCATCTGCGACGCCCGCGTGGTGGGCCTGATGACCATGATCGACGACGGCGAGGCCGACCACAAGGTCATCGCCGTGCTCGTCAACGACCCCCAGTACGCCGACTACACCAAGGCCAGCACCTTCCCGGGCCACACGTTCCGCATGCTCAAGCGGTTCTTCGAGGACTACAAGATGCTCGAGGGCAAGGGCGTCGAGGTCGACGAGATCATGCCCGCCGAGGCCGCCCACGCCGTCATCGAGGCCTCGCTCGCCCGCTACTCCAAGGCCCGCCAGCGCGGCGAACTCGAAGGCCTGACCTGAGCCCGCGCCCCTCCCCCGCGTGCGGGGGAGGTGTCATGCAGGGCTCTGCGAGCATGACGGAGGGGGCGTGCCTTCTGGCACAGGTTTCCAAGCTGGTAGCACAGGTTTCCAACCTGTGCCGGCGGCGCAGCCGCCGCCGATCAACCGGCGACTACCACCACTCCCATCACCTCTTCTCAAACGCCGCATCGAACGCCCGCCCCGGCGGGTCGAACTGCACCCCCTGCACGAACTCCACCGCCTCGGCCGCACCGTGCTCGCGCGACATCCCCGAATCCTCCCACTCCACGCTCAGCGGCCCGGCGTACCCCACCTCGTTGAGCGCCCGGATGATCGCATCGAAGTCGATCTCCCCCCGCCCCGGCGAGCGGAAGTCCCACCCGCGCCGATGGTCGCCAAACCCCAGGTGCGAGCCCAGGATCGAGGCCTCCGGGTCCGGCGTGCGGGCCGCGTCCTTGACGTGGCAGTGGTAGATCCGCTCCGGGAACGCCCGGATGAAGCGGGCCGGGTCCACGCCCTGCCAGATCAGGTGCGACGGGTCGAAGTTGAATCCGAACGCCGGGCGGTTGTTGACCGCCGCCAGGGCCCGCCGGGCCGTGTGGATGTCGTAGGCGATCTCGGTCGGGTGGACCTCCAGAGCGAACCGCACACCCGCCGCGTCGAACGCGTCCAGGATCGGGTTCCAGCGTGAGGCAAAGTCGGCGTACCCCGCGTCGATCTGCGCGGGCCCCGTGGGCGGGAAGAAGTACAGCATGTGCCAAATCGACGAGCCGGTGAACCCGTTGACCACGTTCACGCCCAGAGCCGCGGCCGCCTTGGCCGTGTCGATCATCTCCTGGGCCGCCCGCCGGCGCACGCCCTCGGGCTCCCCGTCGCCCCAGACCCGCTCGGGCAGGATCGCCTTGTGCCGCGCGTCGATCGGGTCGCACACCGCCTGCCCGACCAGGTGGTTCGAGATCGCCCAGCACGACAGCCCATGCTTGCCCAGGATTTCGTGCCGGCTCTTGGCGTAGGCGGGCGACCGCAGGCATTCGGCCACGTCGAAGTGGTCGCCCCAGCAGGCCAGTTCCAGCCCGTCGTACCCGAAATCCGCGGCCATCTCGGCAAGGTCGGCAAGCGGCAGGTCGGCCCACTGGCCGGTGAACAGGGTGACGGGTCGTGGCATGGGCGGCTCCGGAAGTTGGTCCGCTGGCCATGCTAGCGGACCGGCAGCGACCCGTGCGCCGCCCCCATTTCCGCTACACTCGCCCCCCACACATCCGGGGACCCCTCATGACCGCTCCCGCCCGCTCGTCATCCGCCGTCGTGGCCCTCCTGTCGGCCATGATGTTCCTCCAGTTCTTCGTCTGGGGGTCGTGGTATGTGTCCATGACGGGGTTCATCAACCGGATGGGCATGAGCGGGCTGACCCCCGCCGCATACTCGGTCGGCCCGATCGCCGCGATCCTGTCGCCGTTCTTCCTGGGCCTGATCGCCGACCGCTTCTTCGCCACCGAACGCGTGCTCGGGGTGATGCAGATTCTGGGCGGCGTATTCCTGTGTGCCGCCCCCTCGGCCGCCTCGGCCTTCACGCCGGACGCGGACGCCGGCCCCATCATGCAGATCGTGTCCGGGCTCACCCACCCGTTCATCATCGTGCTGCTGCTGCACATGCTCTGCTACATGCCCACGCTCGGGCTCACCACGACTCTCGCGTTCCACAACCTGCCCAACCGCGAGAAGCAGTTTCCCCTCGTGCGAGTGTGGGGCACCATCGGCTGGATCGTCGGCAACCTGGCCGTGAGCCTCCTTCCCGCCAAGGACGCCGCGGCCGAGCAGTTCTACCTCGCCGGCGGGGCCGCGGTCGTCCTGGGCGCGTTCTCGTTCTTCCTGCCCCACACCCCGGCTCCGGGCAAGGGAAAGAAGACGAGCGTCCGCGAGATCCTGGGCCTCGATTCGCTGGCCCTGCTCAAGCAGCGCTCGTACCTGGTCTTCGTCGTGTGCTCGTTCCTGCTGTGCATCCCGCTGGCCGGGTATTACAACTGGGCCCGCAACTTTGTCGAGACCACCGGCTCGGTCGTCAACGACTCGGCCACCTTCACCATGTCCTTCGGGCAGATGTCCGAGATCCTCTTCATGCTCGTCATGCCGCTGTGCTTCCGACGCCTCGGCGTCAAGTGGATGCTGGCCATCGGCATGCTTGCCTGGGTCGTCCGCTACGGCCTGTTCGCCGGGGCATGGGACGACCGCATCACCTGGATGGTCATCGGCGGCGTGCTGCTGCACGGCATCTGCTACGACTTCTTCTTCGTCACCGGCATGATCTACGTCGATAAGGCCGCCAACCCGACCATCCGGGGCCAGGCCCAGGGCTTCCTCGTGCTCATCACCCAGGGCCTCGGCATGCTCATCGGCGCCCAGGCCTTCGGCGTGCTCGTCGGCCGATACACACCCGAGGAGGTCGGAACGCTCCAGGAACAGGCCGCCGCCCTTCGAGAGCAGGCCGCCGCCGCGCCCAACCCCGAAGCCGCCGAAGCGCTGCTGACCCAGGCCGCCGCGGCCTCGCAGCGTGCCACCGACCTGATCGGCTGGGACATGATCTGGGCCATCCCCGCCGGCTTCGCCCTGGCCGTCCTCATCGTGTTCGTCCTGCTCTTCCGCGAACGCCGCGACGGCACGGGTGTCCCTGCCCCCGTCCCGGCCCCGGAACCCGAACTGACCGCGACCACCGGCCCATAACCCAGCCGGCAAACCAACCGGCACAGTCCAGACCCGAGCCGCCGCCAGCCCCGAATCCCGCACCAAAGTCGGGTTCTCACGCGAGCCCCGATCCGGTATGCTGGCACCAGACTGCTCCGCAAGGCCGCGAACGCTGCCCGAATACGACGACCCGTTCGGCCCGACCGACCAAGCCGCCACCCGCCACCCAGCAAGGGACCGCCCCATGAGCCACAACCAGTCACGCCGCTCGTTCCTGGCCCGGACCGCCGCCGTCGCCGGCGCCGCCGCCCTGGCCTCGCCCGCCAAACTCTCGTTCGGGCACATCGCCCGCACGCCGACGCCCAAAGGCAAGCCTCGCGTCGAACTCAAGGACGGCGACACCATCCGCATGGCCGTGATCGGCACCGGCGGCATGGGCACCGGGCACTGCGAGTCGTTCGCCCGCATGGGGCGCGACGGGCGCGAGAAGGTCGAGATCGTCGCGGTGGCCGACGTGTGCGACTCCCACCGCGAGCGGGCCGTCCGCAAGATCGGCGAGCAGGGCCAGACCGCCCACGTCGATTCCTACCGCGACTATCGCGAGATCCTGAAGCGCGACGACATCCACGGCGTGCTCATCGCCAGCCCCGAGCATTGGCACGCCCAGCACGCCATCGACGCGCTGCTGGCCGGCAAGGACGTCTACTGCGAGAAGCCGATGACGCTGAACCTGGCCGACGCGATGCGCCTCCGCCAGGTCCAGTTCGCCAACCGCCACGTGCTGCTGCAGGTCGGCACCCAGATGATGCAGCTGCCCAAGTGGAAGAAGGCCCGCCAGCTGCTCGCCGACAACGCCATCGGCAAGCCCACGATGAGCCAGACCTCCTACTGCCGCAACACCCCCGACGGCGAGTGGAACTACTACGGCATCGACCCCAACTGGCGTCCGGGCGTCAACCTCGACTGGGAGGCCTGGTGCGGCTCCATGGGCCGCCAGACCTGGGACCCGCTGGTCTTCGCCCGCTGGCGCCGCTACCGCAAGTACTCCACCGGCATCATCGGCGACCTCTTGGTCCACGTGATGACGCCGATGATGTACGCCCTGGACTGCGGCTGGCCGACCCGCGTCACCGCGTCCGGCGGGCACTACATCGACAAGGCCATGGAGAACCACGACACGGTCAACCTCACCATCGAGTTCGAGCGTGAGCACACCATGATCGTCGCCGGCTCGACGTGCAACGAGAACGGGCTCGAGCAGCTGATCCGCGGCCAGAAGGCCAACATGTACATGAACGGGCGACACGTCGAGATCCGCCCCGAGGCCAAGTTCGTCGACGAGATCGACCGCCAGACCGTCGAGTGCGAGGACATCGGCAACGACCAGGACGTGCACCGCCTCAACTGGATGCACTGCATGCGGACCCGCGAGATCCCCGAGGCCGACGTCGAACTCGGCACCAAGATCATGGTCGTGGTCGACCTGGCCACCCGCTCGATGTGGGACGGGCACGCGTGGCGGTTCGACCCGTACGCGATGGAGGCGATGCGGGTCTAACGCCCTCGCGGCCTTCGCGAAGGACGCGAGGGACGCGACGCCAAGCAGACAACCGACCTGGGGGACGGGCTTCCAGCCCGTCCCCTTTCTTGTTCCATCGGGCGACTATCGGAGCAACCCGCGCACCGCCGCCCCCACATCCTCCGCCCCGCACACCGCCGCGCTCACCGCCACGCCGCGGCACCCCACTGCCGCCAACTCCCCAACGTTCGCAGCCGTGATCCCGCTGATCGCCACATGCGGCACCCGCGACGCGACCGCGTCCGCCACCACCCGCTCCACCAGCCCCGTCCCCGCCAGCGCCGCCTTCGGCTTCGTCCCCGACACAAACATCGGCCCCAGCCCGATGTAGTCCGCCCCACCCGCAACCGCCGCCCGCGCCTGCTCGATCGTCGAGCACGACACGCCGACGATCAGGCGGCGTGCCGGGCGTGCCGACAGGCGCCGTACATCCTGAACGTTCATGTCGGTCTGCCCCAGGTGCACACCATCGGCCCCGCTCAGCAGCGCGATGTCGGGCCGATCGTTGATGACGACCGACGCCCCCAGCGGCCGCGCGGTCTCGACCAGCCGCCGCGCCCGAGCCAGCAGTTCCCGCGACTCAAGCGACTTCTCCCGCAACTGCACGCAGTCCGCCCCGGCCTCCACCGCCTCCCGCACGACAACCTCCCACGGCTGCCGGCACAGCGCCTCGGTCACGAGCACACACAGCCGCCACTGACGCGCCGCGGGAGCCATCGCGAGCGTCAGCCGCCGCTGCACGTCATACCCCGAATACCGCAGCGACTCGAACCGCTCCCAAAGCCGTGCTGCTCCCTCGCCGCCGTCGGCCAACGCCTTGGCGACCTCTTCCAGCGTCCGCAGCGCCTCGCTCAGCCGGGCCCCCGCCGCCGCGGCAACCTCGCCCAGGTCGCGCCGCGAGCCCTCGTCCGCCCCCTCGATGCTCGTGCCCACATCGCCGGGCGTGTCCCGCGACGAAGCCAGTTCTCGTCCGCCGATCCCGACGCAAGACAACCCGCCGATCGCGTCCCGCAGACCGTGCCGCATCGCCTTCAGTTCACCCGCCAGCACGGCGTCATCCAGCCCGAACCGCGCCACGTCCTCCATGACCCGCAGCGCTTCCCGCGCCCGATTCGCGGCCGCATCGATAATCCTGAACTCGGCGGACATGCACGACGATAGCCGCGAGTTCGCCATTCCCAAACCACCGCCACAGTCTCCCGATGAGGGGGCGGGCGGAACGCCCGCAGCCCCATCCGATCCTGCCGCTCGCGCCCCGCCGGCCCGCCTCCCCTCCAGAGTCCCCCCACCCCGCTCGCCTCATCCCCCCGAATCGCGCACAATACTCCGTCGTGGACCCGATCCCCCTGGCCCCGGAACCCATCCGCCCCCGCCTGCCCGGGCGCGTCGTGGTCCGCGAGGACGCCGATACCGCGATCGACGCCGCCGCCGCCGACCTCTATTTCCAGTCGCTCGCCTGCGTCCGGGCCTTCGGCGACTTCCACCTGGCTCTGGGCGGCGGGCCACAGCCGGAGCCGCTGTACCGACGCCTGATGTACGACCCGGCCTTCCGCGAACTGCCCTGGAAGCGCACCCACCTCTGGCTCGCCCACGAGCACGCGTCCGCGGACGACGACTCCAGCGTCGCCGCCATGATCACCGGCTGGCTGGTGGAGCACTCCGACATCCCGCGCGAGCAGGTCCACTTCGTGCCCATGGACGCCGACGACCCGGCCGCCGCCTACGCCGAGGAACTCCGCGAGGTCCTCGCCTGGCGCGAGAAGGGCCACGACCGGCTCGACTTCGTGCTGCTGGGCCTGGAAGACGACGGCTCGGCCGGATCGCTCGTCGCCGGGCGTCCGGCGTCGCGGGCCCAGAGCCTGGTCAGCACCGTCGCCCGCGGCCCCGGCGCCCGCGTCGGACTGGCCATGCACATGCTCAAGGCCGCCCGCTTCGTTGGCATCCTCGCCACCGGCGCCAGGGCCCGACCCACCATCACGATGCTCACCCGCCCGACCGCCGACCCGCACGAGTTCCCGCTGCTCGAACTCAAGCCAATTGGCGGCGAACTCCGCTGGTACCTCGACCAGGCCGCCTGCCCGAAGCCGGGCGAATCCGAGCCGCGATCGTGAGATCGCGACGAACCCCCGCACCAATCGATCCTTCACCGACGACTCGCGATCACACGATCGTGCCCCCGTTCCCCGCCGAATGATCCGCCGTGGCAACCCTCTCCATCGAACCCAACCCAAGCCTCCCGATCTCCCTCGCCTACGAGGACGAGCACCTGCTCGTGGCCGCCAAGCCGCCCCGCATGGTCACATCCCCCGGCAAGGGCCACGAGCACGACACCCTCATGAACGCCCTGTTCGCGACCCACGGCCCGCGCCTCCAGAACATCGGGCGCGAACGCGACTTCGGCCTGCTCCACCGCCTCGATCGCGAGACCAGCGGCCTGGTCATCGTCGCCCTCACCAAGTCCGCCTACGACGCGCTGCGGACCCAGTTCGAGACCCGCACCGTCCGCAAGTTCTACTGGGCCATCGTCCGCGGCCTGCCCGACCCGCCCAAGGGCGTCATCCGCAAGCCCATCCGCGAACGCGAGGAGCGGGCAGGGGCGTACTCGTCCCGAAAAGCCGCCGCGGTCTCTCGCGGCGGCGGTCGCCACGCCGGGCTCGGCCCCGCCAAGCCCGCCATCACCGCCTTCCGCGTCGTGAGCGCGCCCGACGGGGCTGGATCGGGCGGCGCGGCCCCCGCTTCCGTCGTCGAGTGCCGCCCCGTCACGGGACGCCTCCATCAGATCCGCGTCCACATGGCCATGATCGGCCACCCCGTGCTGGGCGATGGCGACTACGCCGATCAGGCGGTGGCCGCGGCCAGCCCGCGCCTGGCGCTGCACGCGCACCGCATCGCGTTCGCCCATCCGAGCGACGGCCGGGCGATTGATGTGGCAACGCCGTTCCCGCGCGATCTCAAAACCGTCCTGCGGCGCCTCGGCGTCAAGGCGCCCACACACTTGGCGCCGAGCGTGGACACGGGCGCCTCGAGCCTGCCCCCGGGCGAGGCCGACTGATCGCGGATGCCGTCGATTCCAGCCGCGCAAACCCATCTGCGGATACACAAGACGAGCCGCGCGGCGCAAGCCCGCGGTTGTTCCATCGCTCGAATCCCGTCGCACGCCGATTGAACCGCGGGCTTGCGCCGCGCGGCTCGTGGGTTCACTTGCCCCCGACCCGCCGCGCCACAACCACCCGCGGCAGCCCGTCGCAGTCCCTCAGCACCTCAACTCCTTCGAGCATCGCATTCGCCCGCGCCAGCCCCGCCGCCTCTTCCGCGCGGCTCGCCGCCACCTCCACCAGCAGCATCCCGCCCGGCGCCAAGAACGCCGCTCCGTCCGCAAGCAGCGGACGCACGAAGTCCAGCCCGTCCACTCCGCCGCGCAGCGCGATCGTCGGTTCGTGGTCCTTCACATTCGCCGGCACATCCGCCCACTCATCATCCGGGATGTACGGCGGGTTCGACACGATCACATCGAACGGCCCCTTGCCCCGCAGCGCCGCCAGCAGATCACCCCGCACGAACTCGATCCGCCCGCCGACGCCGTGCCGGGCGGCGTTCTCCCGCGCCACCGCCAGCGCATCGCCCGACACATCCGTCGCCACCACCCGGGCCCGCCCCAGGTGTTTCGCGATCGCCACGGCAATACACCCCGACCCCGTGCACACATCCGCGATCCGCCACGCCGGCCCGCCAGCCCTCGCCCGCCGATTCACCGGCGTTTGGTAGACCGGCTCTCCGAGCCGGTTCGGCCCTTGGTGGCCCAGGCTTGCAGCCTGGGTCGGCGGCGCAGCCGCCGGCGTCCGCCTCACCGGCGCCCGCTCCAGCGCCGCCTCATCCTCCTCCTCCAACTCCTCCCCGCTCGGCTTGAACGCCCCCAGCGAAGACATCCCCTCCCGGTCATGCAGATCAAACACGACTTCACCCGACCCCGCACCCCGCGCAGGCGTCGCCTCCGACTCCTGAACCAACTCCTCCCTCCGCGCCCCCTCCGCTCCCTCGGCGTCCTCCGCGTACTCCCCGGCCCGCCTTCCAGCCTGCAGCACGAACTCCACCATCGTCTCCGTGCTCGGCCGCGGCACCAGCACCCGCGCATCGACCTTCATCAGCAGCCCGAAGAACGACCGCTCCCCCACCAGATAGTCGATCGGCTCGTGCCGCAGCGCCCGCGCCACCAGCCCACGCAGCCGATCCCGCTCCTCGGCCGAAGCCTCGCGCTCCGCCTCCATGAACAGGCGCAGCCGCTGGCACCCGATCACATGCGCCAGCAGCA
Organism: Phycisphaerales bacterium; assembly: GCA_041401985.1. GTDB lineage: Bacteria > Planctomycetota > Phycisphaerae > Phycisphaerales > UBA1924 > JACKHA01. Next base: position 209,792 of record JAWKTE010000002.1, on the reverse strand, counting down.
TCTCCGCCTGCAATCGCGGCGACTCCAGCCCCGCCTTCCCGAACGCCTCCCCCATCCACGCCAGCAACCGACGCGTGGTCCAAGGCTCGTTGCTCGTCGGGGCGGGCTGTGTCATGGTGCCGGCAATGCTACGGCCTTCAACGCGCCGACCGCCCCGCAGTCGTGTCCACTACCACGACCTGCGCGTCTCGGGCCCGCGGACGCCAGAGCACAACACGCCGCCCTACAGCGCGGACACGAGTTCCAGCAAGGCAATCAGCATGATCGGCACGCCAATCGCCCACCACCCGACGCACGCGAGCCACGCGCTCCGCTCAAGTCGCGCCCACGTGCGGCCATTGGGCATCGCAGCGCGAAGCCCCGCAATCGCACCGAACACGAACAGGCCGCCCAGAAAGGCCCCCACCCACCCCCGCACGCCAATCACCGCCGCCAAGACCCCGAACCCGACGGCCAGCATGCCGATCGCGCTGCCGAGCAGCGCCGCCCCGATCCGGTCCAAGGACCGTCTTCCGGTGCCGATCTCGATGCGCAGCCCAACCCCGCACTCCGGGCACACGCCGTCGCCCACGCCGATCAGGTCGTATGCGCACTCGGGACAGGCGACATGCCGCTCGGCCAGAACCGCAGCGAGCAGCGGATCGGGATCGCTCATCACGCCAGTCTATCCGAAGCCCTCAGCACCACGGTTCGCTCAGCACCCCGAAGCAAACAGCGACAGATAGAAGAAGAAATCGTCGTTGCTCAGCACGCCATCGGGCTCGCCGTAGCCCGGCATGCCGGGCACGCCGCCGGTTGTGACGTCGGCCACGATCCGATTCCCCGCGGCGAACTCGGCCAGGAAACAGAAGAAGTCGTCGCTGTTCAGGACGCCGTCTGGGATCGCGTAGCCCGGCGCGCCGGGGATGGCGGTCGTGGTCAGATCCGCCGGGCAATCGCCAGCGATCGGCGTGCCGCGGATGGTGTGGGACATGACGGCGCCGACGGTGCCGGGCGTGAAGCCCTCGCTCCGCGGCGAGGCGTACGCAACGAATCCCGGTGGGCCGCCGCCCATGGCCCAGACCGGGCTGATGCCGCGTCCGCCCTCGCATTCGCCAACGACCCAGTACCGCCGCCCGGCCCGCAGCACGGGGTTGGTGGCCGACAGGACGGTGATCTCCTCGGGCAAGCCGAACAGGGCCGCCGGGCACGTGAACTCGATGGCCTCCAGGATCGCCTCGCCGGGGCGGGAGCCGTCGGGCGCCCACAGATCGGGGCGGATGGTTAGGCGGATGGTGTCTGGCGTCGCCGGGCCGTTGTCCCAGAACCAACCCGCGATGTCGTCAAGCGTGTAGTGGCGATCGATCTCGATGCGGAACGCGACGGCCTGGTCCTCGAACAGGTCGGGGCCGTAGGGGAACACCGGCATCGACCACGGGCCGGGCGTGGACGAGATGACCTCCGTCGCGCCGGCCAGCGGCACGACGCCGAGGGACGCGGCGACGCAGGCGAGCGCTTGCAGGTGCCGAGCGTGGGGCATCGTGAATCTCCAGCAAACCGGCGGGCGCCGCCGGCGTCGCCACGCCAACCGCAGTGTACCGCGTGCGCCCCGCCGTTCAATCCAACAGCAAGCGGAGACCATCGAGCGCCGCACTCAGCCGGTGACCGTCGCCGCCGCCGGCCACAACGCCCCGAAGATCGCGCCAGTGATCACCGCGTAGATCACGCCGTCAACCAGGCGTCCCGGCAGTTGCGACCACGGCTGGCCATGCCAGATGCACATCGGCATCGCGTACCCGGCGTGGGCCAGCAGCGCGGCGGTCGTGGTCACCTGGAACACGCCGGCGAACCCGGCGCCGGGGCCACGGGACACGGAGGCGATGTAGGCCACGAGCACCGACACGATCAGCAGGTGCCCCGCCCACGCGCCGAGCATCGTGCCCATGTTCGGCGCGCCCGGGATGACCGTCAGCATCGCCCACGGCCCGGCCTTCATCCGCGCCTGGGCCTCGGGGTCCTTGGCCTTGGCCCCGGCGCACCACGGCACGTAGTACACACCGGGCTGGAGCGACTGGGCCCTGAGCATGTCCCGGATCGGACCCTCCTTGTCGCCGGGGTCCTTGTAGTCGTGCTTGTGCATCGGCGAGGCCATCCAGATCACGCTGCTGGCGATGAAGCACGCGAGCGTCACGAGCAGGATCGGCAGCCACAGAGACAGGAGAGAGACCATGGCGGCTCCTTTCGGTGGACGGGCAGCATACCTCGCGGCGTGCGACGGGCTGCGTGGTGGATGGAGTGGCGGGCCGGATCGAGGGCGGGTTCAGCCCCGGATGGCCTCGGCCAGCGCATCGTGCAGCACGCCGACGTGCTCGGGCGTGTGGTCCGCGTTGACCGTCAGGCGGAAGAATCGGTCGGCGGGGCCGGCGGGGTATCGGATAAGCGGGGCCAGGATGCCGCGATCGAGCAGGGCGTCGTGGATGCGCTGCATGGCCGGGACGTCGGGCGGCGTGCCGAGGGCGAAGGCGGCAATCGGCGTCGGGGCGTCGACGAGAGCCACGCCGAGGGAGGCGATGGCCTCGCGGAGCAGGGCGGCGTTGCGGGCAAGGCGCTCGCGCCGTGGGGCGTCGTGCTCGGCGACGTGGATCGCGGCGGACGCGGCGGCGGCGACGGCGGGCGGGATCGGCGTCGTGCAGATGAACGCGGTCGCGGCGTGGCGGATGTCGGCGATGGCGGCGGCGGAGGCGGCGATGGCCCCGCCGTAGCAGCCAAGGCCCTTGGCGAGGGTGGTGGTGATGATGAGGCGCGAGTCGGTGAGGCGCTGGGCGTGGCAGGTGCCACGGGCGTCGCCCAGGACGCCGACGCCGTGGCAGTCGTCGATGACCAGCGCATCGTCGGGCGTGCGGAGCAGGGCGAGCAGGTCGGCGGCGGGTGCGACCGCGCCGTCGGCGGTGAAGACGCCGTCGGTCATGATGGCGACGGGGCGGGGGCCGATGTCGCGGAGACGGGCGGCGGCGGAGGCGGGGTCGCGGTGGTCGTAGAGATGGACCGTCATGCCGACGGCCCTGGCCGAGTCGTGGATCGATCGGTGGGCCCGGGCGTCGATCAGGGCGGTGTCGATGGGCGGGCCGGCGTGGCGACGGGCGATGAGCGACTGGGCCAGGGCGAGGTTGGCCATGAACCCATCGGGCACGACGATGGCAGCGGGCTGGTCCAGAAGGCGGGCCAGGTCGCGCTCGAGGGCGTCGTGGGCGGCGGTGTTGCCGGTGGTCACGCGCGAGGCGGTCGTGGAGAGGCCGAAGCGGGCGATGGCCTGCTGGGCGGCGGCGAGCACGGCCGGGTGGTGGGCCAGGGCGAGGTAGTCGCACCCGGCAAACGCGAGGACGCGGCGTCCGTCGATCTCGACGTGGGTGGAGGTGGCACTGGCGATTGGCGGGCTGAGGTCGGGCACGCACGTGGCGGGCGTGACGGCCTGCGGGGCGTGGACCTCGACGGGGCGCGCGGGAACGGGCGGCGTGCGGGATTGGAGTGTCGTTCGGCGGGCACAGGCATCGAGGGTATATCGACGGTCGGAGCGCGGTCGGCGACACCGACAGGGGCGGGCACGCAAGCGGTCAGCGCAGGTTGATCGTGCGAAGCGCTGAGCGCGCGGCCAGGGCGTCCCCGCCCCGGTTTCGTGCCCGTTTCTGGAAGTGGAGTGAAGCATCGCCTCGTATCGGACGGGGGCGGGCCCGCCCGGGCGCGCGCGCGGTGGGTGTGTCAGAACGGGACAGGGGACTCGATGCGGATGCGGGTCCGCGAGCCTTTGACGGGCTCGGTGCACTCGATGGCGGCGGCGTGGAGAAGCAGGCGGGGGGCGGAGGTGCGGTCGCCGTAGAGTGCGTCGCCGAGGATGGGCAGGTTGAGGCCCTTGGCGGCGTGGACGCGGAGCTGGTGGGTACGCCCCGTCAGGGGTGTGAACTCGACGCGGGCGTGCCCATTGGCCGTGTCGAGCACGCGGTAGTCGGTGATGGACTCGCGTCCGTTGTCGTGGTCGACGATCTGGTACGGGCGATTCGAGTAGTCGGGCTTGATGGGCAGGGAGATGCGGCCGGCGGGCTGGTCTGGGACGCCGGAGAGGACCGCGATGTAGGTCTTGGCGATGGTTCGGCGTTCGAACTGGCGGCCGAGGTGGGCGTGGGCCTCGGGGTCGAGGGCGAGCAGGAGCACGCCGCTGGTCTCCCAGTCGAGCCGGTGCATGATGAGCGGGCCGGTGGCGTCGGGGAACAGGGCGCGGGCGCGGGTGTGGACCGAGTCGTGGTGCTCCGGGGCGCGGCCCGGGACCGAGAGCAGGCCGGAGGGCTTGTCGATGGCGACGAAGCGCTCGTGGCGGCGGAGAACACTGAGTTGGGGCGGGGTGTCGGGCATGGCGCGGCAGATCGGCACGGTACGCACGAGACCCGAACGGGCGTTGTGGGGCGGCGCGGTATAGTCGGGGCGAGGGCCCTTGCGATGGTTGAGCCGGACGACTTCGGAATGAGCGCGGCCGAGACGTTGGCCCGGGTTGCGTCGGTGTCGATGCCGGGGTGGGCCGCGTCGTTGTGGCAGCACTGGCAGCAGCAGGTCAAGGCCGCGCCGTGCCGCCTCAACGAGTTTCGGGGTCGCAGCCCGGACGCGAGCGACGCGTCGGCGACGCACTGGGTGGAGAGCGTGGGGCATGTGCGCCTGGGGTGCCGCGTCGTGGAGCCGCGGCGCGGGGCGGCGGTGCGGGGCGGGCTCGTGACGCTGCACGGGTATGTGCCTGGGATGCCGTTGTCGGGTGAAGAGGATGAGTGGCAGGGGCTGGCGGACCGCGGGGTGCTGGTGGTGGCGATGCGGGTGCGTGGGTTCGCCGGTTCGCGGATCGACTGCGGGGACTACACGGGGTCGGATGGGGCTGAGGCGAACGGGTGGATCTCGCGCGGCCTGGCGACGGAGGTGCGCAAGGGCGCGGACGCGATGGACTTCGTGCTGGCCCAGGGGATCGCGGACGTGGTGTGCGTCCTGCGAGCGGTGCGGCACGAACTGACCCAGCGAGCCGGTGCGGCTGCGCCGCTGATGCTGCACGGGCCCTCGTTCGGGGGCGGGCTGGCGGTGCTGGCGGCGGCGCAGGGGTCGCTGCTCAACGGCTCGGCGGTGCGGGTGGACCGGCTGGTGGTGGAGCACCCCTCGCTGGGGGACTGGGCGTGGCGGCTGGGGATGGGCGAGCGCGCGGCCCGAGCAGGGATCGGGGCCGACGTGTGGGGGACGATGCGAGAGCGATGGCCGATCGGGCGAGGCGATGGGCCAGATGCTGGCGGCATTCGACGCGGTCAGGCACGCGCTGACATGTGCTCTCACCCTGCCTGGCGATGCTGGCGGCGCGGGACGAGACGGTGCCCGCAGTCGGCAGCGGCGATCGTGAACGGGCTGAGCACGGACCCCGGGCATCGGTGGCGGTTCCTGACGCCGTACGGGCACTCGACGGCGGGATCCGGAATGCCCGTCGGCGGGCAGCTGTTCGCGGCGTGCCGCGACGACTTCTTGACCCGGATGTGTCACCGGTGGCGTCGATGGGGCGGTGGGAACCGATGATGGAGCGTGGGGAGCGTGGGCCGGGGCTCCGGGCGGGTGAGGCCACCGGGCGGACGTATGAGGCCACCGGCAGAGCCTCGGGCGAGCGGGATCAAGGAGGAGTTCGGCCGATGCGTGTGCTGTTCATTGGATGAGTCGTTCGCGGTGCGTGAGGCGGAGCGTGCTGGAGCGGCTCCATGTCGGGCTGGCGGACGAGGGCGTGCGGATGTGCGAGGTACCGCGAACGCTGGAGGACGTGCCGCCGAGCAGTTTCTTTGTCGAGACGGTGTCGTACTCGCTGCGTGGGCTGCGGTTCAGCCGGCGTTCGCCAGGCGCGCAGTTGGGTGGTTCGTGTGATGGGCGGCTCGGATCGCCCGTCGACGTGGTGCACGTGTTCGGGGAGACGGCGTGGTGGCTCGGGCTGGAGGTGGCGCGGCTGTGCGGCTCGCCGCTGGCGGCTAGGCGTGGCGCGAGGCTCGGGGGCGCGTGCGGTCGCTGCGGGCGTCGGCGGCGGGCGGCGTGTCGATCGGTGTGTTCTGCCCGGACGGGGCGAGCGTGAGTCCTACACGGGATCGGGGCTTGGGGACGCGGCGATCCGGCGTTCTCAGGGCGATGCACGTGCAGGAGGAGGAGCGGGAGATCCTGGCGCTTGAGGGTGGCGGCTTCGATCGTCGTCGTCGGGAGCGGCTTGCCGGACGCGAAGGCGATGGCCGGGGCGATGGAGGGGTGGCGCGGGCGGCGGGCCATCCAACGACGCTCGGCTGGTGATCGACATGAGGGCGACGCGCGTGCGGGGCTGTGGAAGGTGCTGCAGGCCCGCAACGACGGAGCCGCGTCGCTGATCGAGAACGTGGAGGCGAACCGGGCCCTGGTGCTGTACGGGGACGTGCTTCTTGTGCCGGAGGCGCTCGGGGAGCGGCGGACGATCGTGCTGGACGCGATGGGCGCGGGGATGGCGGTGCTGGCGGCGGCGGACGCCGAGGGTCGTGGGTGATCGACGGGGAGACGGGGCGGCGGGTGTCCACGGGTGCTGGGGCCGGCGGGGGCTGGTTCTGGGGCTGGTTCTGGTGCGGGGGCCGCGGGCGCGTGGGCGGAGGCGGTGTCGGGCGTGCTCGGGGATGTGGGCGGGGCCAGGGCGCTGGGGCGGCGGGCTCGTGGGATCGTCGGCGAGCGGTTCAAGGCGAGCGCGCCAGGTGAGTTCGGTGATGCGGGCGTATGAGCGATTGACGCGGGTCGGGGAGGCGAGTCTGCCGTTTCCGGGGGGATGAGCCCAGGTTTGTGGAGTTCTGCACGCCTGGGCCGGGGACGGAGGGGCGCCACGGAGACACGGAGGCACTGAGGAAGGCAGTTGTGGTGGTGGGCCTGCTTGGCTTGGGGCTGTCAGCGGGTTGGTGGTTGATGCCCATGGAGTCGATCGGGCCGCGGGGCCGGCTTGCTCGGTTGCAGATCTCAGGCGGGAGCACCGGGTTGATCGGCACGACCTGTCAGCCGGAGCCCTGAAGGTCGTGGCGTGGGGAGGAGCCCGGCATCCGATGTTCGCACCGAGTCACGCCTCAGAGCCTGCGTGGCTCGGTGGCAAGTTCCGTTGTCGCTCGACAGGGTGATATCGGCGACCTCTTCTGGTCGCCGCGTCGCGACTCAGGGCCAGCCCCGCGGTTGGCGATCACTTCGGCGACTGGTGCGGGAGCCAGTTGGCGGGTGGGGCTTTGCCGTCGGCCAGGGGCCTGGCGGATGGCGGTGGCGTTGATGGGGCTGAGCAGGGTGGGGATGGCGTTGGCGGCGGTGAGGTGGGTGATCTCGTGGGTGTTCCAGTAGGCCGCGGTTTCGAGGAGCTTGCCCGGGTAAGAGTTGGCAGGTCGGCGATTGGTGGGCGGAGGGCGATGGCGGGGCGTGCGAGTTCGAGGATGGCGGGGAGTCGCTGGCAGCGGTGCAGCGATGGCCTGGTCGGCGCTGATGAGGAAGTGGAGTTGGGGGAGCGGGTCTTGGTTCGTGCGGAGGCGAGGGCGAGGGCGGCGTGGGCGCGGCGGTGGGTGTCGATCCAGAATGAGGGGGTTGGAGTTGGGGCCGCGGCGGCGCGGTCGAGTTCGTCGGTCCAGACGGTGCAGCGGTGGGGTGTTGTGTGTGTTGTGTGCTGGGTTGTGATGTGCTGGGCGAGTGCGTGGAGCATGTCGACGCGGGCGTCGTCGGGGGCGAGGGGTGGTGGTTTGAAGGGGGAGCGGGCGGCGGGCACGAGGATGATTGCGGTGGGGTTGGGTGCGGGATCGGGGGTCTGTCCGTTGTCGCACCGAGTAACGCCGCAAAGCCGGCGTGACTCGGTGGCACAGTGGGAGGACGCCTCGCCATCGCGTGCCGCGTCGATCCAGTCGGCGGCGGCGAGGGCCATCGCGGCGTGGGCGGCGTGCGGGGGGTCGAAGGTGCCGCCGACCAGGAGGACGTCGCGTGTGGCGGCGGGGATGTGCAGCGGCGTGATGGGTGGTTCGGGGTTCACGCGCCGGCGCCCGCGGTTTCGTGGCGGAGTTGGCCGCAGGCGGCGGCGATGTCGCGCCCGCGTGAGGCGCGGATGTGGGCGTTGACGCCGCGGGCGCGGAGGATGTCCTGGAACGCGCGGACATCGGCGGTGGCGGGCCTGTTGAAGGGCATGCCGGCGACCTCGTTGTAGCGGATGAGGTTGATGTTGGCGCGGAGGGTCTTGGCCAGGCGTGCGAGTTCGGCCGCGTGCTCGGGGCGGTCGTTGACGCTGGCCAGGAGGGTGTACTCGAGGGTGACCTCGCGGCCGGTCTTGGCGAACCACTTCTGGCAGGCGGCGAGCAGTTGCTCGATGGTCGAGTACTCGGCCCAGGGGATGAGGCTGCGGCGGATGGCGTCGGTCGGGGCGTGGAGGGAGAGAGCGAGGGTGACGGGCAGGTCGAACTCCTCTGCCAATCGTTCGATGGCGCGGGGCATGCCGACGGTGGAGATGGTGATCTTGCGGGCGGAGATGGCGTGGCCCCAGGGGGCGGCGATGGTGCGGATGGCGCTGGTGACAGCGCGGAAGTTCGAGAGGGGCTCGCCCATGCCCATGAAGACAACATTGGTGATGCGGGGGAGGTCGGTGGGATTGACGGGGTAGCGGTCGAGGATGTGACGGAGTCGCCAGACCTGCTCGACGATGCGGCCTGTGGAGAGGTTGGCGTCGAGCCCGCCGAGGCCGGAGGCGCAGAAGCGGCAGCCGACAGGGCAGCCGACCTGGGAGGAGATGCAGGCGGTGCGGCGGTCGGGGCCAGACCCAGGCTGCAAGCCTGGGCCACCTGAGTCGTCGTCGTCGCGGGGGAGCGACGGGATCATGACGCACTCCGTCTGGCGGGAGGTGTCGGGGGTGGGGAGTGAGGGGGAGAGGATGGTGAGGCGGGTTGCTGGGTTGATGGGGTCGGCCGTGCGTCCTGCCCCTGTCTCGCTGTCTCGCTGCCTCGCTGCCTGGCTCGCCTCTCCGTCGCTGCGTCGCTCCGTCGCTTCGTCGCTTCCGCGCTCGTTCCACTGGATGAGGAGTTTCTGGGTGCCGTCGGTGGCGAGTTGGTGAGCCAGGGTGTGGCCCGAGAGGAAGGTGATGTCGCGAGCGAGGGTGTCGCGGTCGCGGATGGAGAGGTTGGTCATGGCGGCGGGGTCGATGACGCCGCGGCGATAGACCCAGTCGAGGATCTGGGTGGCGCGGAAGGGGGGCATGGCGTGGGCGGCGCACCATGCGGCGAGGGAGTCGGGGGTGTGGTCGAAGATGTGGTTCATGGGGAGTGCTGAGTACTGAGTGCCGAGTGCTGAGTACTGAGCAGCTAGGGCTGAGGGGTTGCGGCGGGCATGCTGGAGGCGCTGATGGTCAGCGGCACCGCGCCGTAGGTTTCGCGGGTGATGTCTGGGGGGGCGACGCGGATGCGGCGGTCGGCGGGGTCGATGCCGCGGTCGCGCATGAGGCGTTTGAGGGTGGCGGGGATGCCGAATTCGACGTCCTCCTCGACGATGTCGCGGGATTCGATGGTGCCGCCGAAGCGGGCGAGGAGTTCGCGGCAGACGCCCGCGACCAAGTCTTCGGGGGCTGATGCGCCGGCGGTGAGGAGAATGGTGATGGGGGCTTCGGGGGCTTGGGGTTGATAGACATGGCTGTGCCGAGCCACAGCCATGCCACCCTTCGGAAGCTGCTGGTTGTTCGCGTGGCCGCTCCGAGCCGCGGCCACGACGCCCTTTGGCACGAACCACTCATCTTGCAGGCCCGAGGCGTCGTCGATGAGGTGGGCGGGTGTGCCGGCGGTCGCGGCGATCTCTGTCAGGCGGACGGAGTTGGAGGAGTTGCGCGAGCCGACGACGACGACCAGGTCGCACTCGGGGGCGATCTGGCGAACCGCGGCCTGGCGGTTGGTGGTGGCGTAGCAGATGTCCTCGCCGGGCGGGGCCTTGATGTTCGGGAAGGCGGCGCGGAGCGCGTCGATGATGACCTGGGCGTCGTCGGTGGAGAGGGTGGTCTGGGTGAGGTAGACGAGGCGGTTGGGGTCGGTGATGTGCAGATGCGGTATGTCGTCGGGGCTCTCCACGACCTGGGTGGCGTCGGGGGCTTCGCCGGCGGTGCCGATGATCTCCTGGTGGTTGCGGTGGCCGACCAGGAGGATCTGGTAGCCCTGCCTGGCGTAGCGGATGGCCTCGGCGTGGACCTTGGTGACCAGGGGGCAGGTGGCGTCGATCCAGGTGAGGCGGCGCTGGTCGGCGCGCTGGCGGACCTGGGGGGAGATGCCGTGGGCGCTGAAGACGACGATGGAGCCTTCGGGGACGTCATCGATTGATTCGACGAAGGTGACGCCGCGATCGCGGAAGCGTCCGACGACGTGCTTGTTGTGGACGATCTCGTGGTAGACGTAGATGGGCTGGCCCTCGAGGACGTCGAGTGCCTGGTCGACGACGTCGATGGCCATGCGGACACCGGCGCAGAAGCCGCGGGGGTTGGCGAGGATGAGGCGGAGGGGCAAGGGGGGCTCCGGGATGGGGAAGACAGAAGAGAGGAGAGAGGAGAGAGAAAAGGGGGGAGAGGCGGCGGGCTGTCGGTGATTATTCGCATCGGGCCGGGGGTTGTCGGGTTCGCTACGCTGGCGGTTCGATTCGACGAGGGAACCCTGCGGGAGCGAGCGGCGCGTGGCGAGCCTGGCGACATCATCTTCAACGCTGGAGTTGCTGGGGGAGTTCGGCCCGGACGCGGCGGCGGACGAGGCGGCGGCGCAGGGGGGGCTCGCCCGGCAGGCTCCATCCGCGGCGGAATCGCTGGCGTATTGCCGTCGGCTGGCGCGGGCGCACGAGGAGAACTTCCCGGTGTTGTCGCGCTTGCTGCCGGCGGAACTGGTGGACCCGTTCGCGGCGGTGTACGCGTTCTGCCGGTGGTCGGACGATCTGGGAGATGAACTCGGGGCGGACGCCGCGGCTCGGGAACAGGCGACGGGGCTGCTGGCGTGGTGGCGGCGCGAGACCGTGGCGTGGGGGGCGTTTGTTGAGGCGCGGCGGGCCGGGCGGGTGAAGAGTGTTGAGGAAAGGGCGGCTGGGGCTGAGGGGCCGCGGCATCCGGTGTTTGTGGCGCTGGTGGAGGTGTCGCGGGAGCGGGCGCTGCCGGTGGGGCCGATGCTGGACCTGATCGACGCGTTCGAGCAGGACCAGCGGGTGACACGGTACGAGACGTGGGAAGAGCTGGTCGACTACTGCTCGCGGTCGGCCAACCCAGTGGGGCGGCTCGTGCTGGCGATCGGGGGGGTCGGGGATGCCGGGGCGCGGCTTGGCGACGGCGGTGATTCCGGAGCGTCTGGGCTTGGCCTGCAGACGCGGACGATGCTGGAGCAGTCGGATGCGCTATGTACCGCGCTGCAGTTGACGAATTTCTGGCAGGATGTGCGGCGGGACCTGGTGGATCGGGATCGGATTTACCTGCCGCGGCGTGAGACGGGATTCGATGAGGCGACGCTGCGGGACTTCATGGGGCGACCCGGGGACCCGCGGGCGCGCGTGCCCTACATCCGGGCGGTGCGTCGTCTGGTGGAGCGGACGCGGGGGTTGTTCGAGTCGTCGGCGGGGTTGGCGGGGATTGTGCCGCGGGGGATCGCGACGCCGGTGGGGTTGTTCCATGCGTTTGGGCTGGCAACTTTGAAGCACATCGATGCGACGGGGTGCACGACGCTGTGGGCTCGGCCTCGGCTTTCGAGGTCGGCCAAGGCGTGGCTGCTGGCGCGGGCGATGGTGATGTCGCGGGTGCGGGGGTATCGGGAGAGCGGACCGGCGGGGAGGGGTCCTCGTGTTCGCGGCGGCAGCGGTCAGGGTGGCGCTGCCGGCGGGGAGGGGGCGAGGGTGTGAGTCTGCTCTCGATTCCAGCGACGATCGAGTTGCCGGCGGAGGGGTGGCTGCGCGCGGGTGGCGATGCGTCGCGGAATGGGACGCGGCGCGTTTGGCGGGACGGGGCGATTGTGGACGGGCTGGAGCGGGACGCGGGACTGGCGGAGTCGTTCGCGCGGTGCAAGGCGATCACGCGGCTGCACGCGCGGAACTTCTACCTGGGGCTGTCGCTGGCGCCGGAGCCGCGCCGGTCGGCGCTGCTGGCGATCTACACGTGGATGCGGCACGCGGACGACCTGGCGGACGATCCGGGGCGGGGGGTGGAGGAGCGGGTTGCGGCGTTGCGGGCGTTGCGCGCGATGACGGCTGAGGCGGTGGCGCCGAATCGTGACGCGACGGCGGCGTCGAATGACGCGGACTGTGCGGGCGAGTGTGCACCCGAATGGTGGGCGGCGTTCGCAGCGTCCGCACGCGCGTACCGGATCCCCCCCACTGTGTTCATGGACACGCTGGATGCGCTGGAGGCTGATGCGCGAGGCGTGGTGGTTGGAGACGCGCAGGACCTGGCGAGGTACTGCGATCGGGTGGCTGGCACCGTCGCGGTGGCGTGTGTGTGCATCTGGGGGCTGCGGGATCGGACGGATGAGGCGGCGGCGTGGAGGCTGGCGATCCTGCGGGCCCGGGCGGTGCAACTCACGAACATCCTGCGGGATGTGAGGGAGGACCTGGCGTGCGAGCCGCGGCGGGTGTATGTGCCGGCCGACTCGCTGGCGCGGCATGGGGTAAAGGCGGAGGGGCTGGCGGCGTGGACGCCGGCGGACGGGTGCGGCGGTGTGTTTGCGGAGTGGACCGGCGAGGCGAGGCGGTTGTACGAGGCGTCTGGCGGCCTGGAGGATGCTGTTGACCCAGCGTGCGCGCGGGTGTGTTGGGCGCTGGCGGCGGTGTATCGGGCGCTGCTGGAGCGGATCGCGGCCGAGCCGTCGCGGGCGGCGCGGGAGCGGGTGCGGGTGGCCAGGGCGCGCAAGTTGCGGATCGCGCTGGCGGGGTGGCTGGGTGTGGGGCTGCCGGGGTGAGCGGGCGAAAGCATGCCATCGTCGTGGGCGGCGGGATCGGCGGGATCGCGGCGGCGGTGCGCCTGACGGACCTTGGCTGGCGGGTCACGCTGCTGGAAGCAACGCGCCGGCTTGGGGGACGGGCCACATCGCACATCGATCCGGAGACGGGCGAGGAGATCGACAACTGCCAGCACGTGACGATGGGGGCGTGCGCGGCGTATGAGCGGCTGCTGGAGCGGCTGGGCGTGGCGGATGCGATCGCGTGGTCGGGGACGCAGACGTGGCTGCGCGCGGGATGCGCGCCGTCGCGGCTGGAGGCTGGGGCGTTGCCGGCCCCGCTGCATTATGCCGGGGCGTTTGCAAGGGCGCGGTTCCTGTCTGGGCTGGACAAGGCGGCGATCGGCGGGGCGATGGCGGCGATTGCTCGCGCTGATCGGAAGGCGTGGCGCGGGCGGACGTTCGGCGAGTTCCTGCTCGAGCACGCCCAGCCGGAGACGGCGGTGCGCCGGTTCTGGTCGCCGGTGGTGGTGAGCGCGTGCAATCTGGATGTGGAGCGGGTGTCGGCGGGGGCGGCGCTGATGGTGTTCCAGGAGGGGTTGCTGGCGGGTGCGCAGGCGGCGCGGATCGGGGTGCCGCGGGTGGCGCTGGGGCGGTTGTGGGAGGGGGTTGGGGGGGTGCTAGCGCCCGTGGGTGGCGCGGTGCGGTTTGGGGCGCGGGTGCGCGGTGTGGACATGGTGGGCGGCGCGGGTGGTGGCGCTCGCGGGGTGGTTGCGCGATTGGGCGACGGGCTGGAGATGGTCGCGGACGCGGTGGTGGTCGCGCTGCCGCCGGCGCGAGTCGGGGAGGTGCTGCCGGTGCGGTTGAGGGGACTGCTGCGGTTCGAGGCGGCACTCGAGCACAGCCCGATCCTGGGGGTGCATCTGCGGTGCGATCGGCCGGTCCTGAGTTCGGCGCACGCGGTGCTGGTGGAACGCGGGACCCAGTGGCTGTTCCGGAAGGACGCGCCGGGGCGGAGCGTGCACGCGGTGATCAGCGCGGCGGATGCGTGGATGGACTTGAGCGAGCAGCAGATCGTGGAGAGGGTGTGGGCGGATGTGGCGGCGTGCGTGCCGGGGGTGGGCGATGCGCGGGTGGTGTGGGCGCGGGCGATCAAGCAGCGGCACGCGACGTTCGCGGCGACGCCGGCGTTCGAGGGGGTGCGCCCGGAGGCGGGGCTGATCGAGGCGGGGGTGCCGATCGCGCTGGCGGGGGATTACACGCGGACGGGGTGGCCGGCGACGATGGAGGGGGCGACGCGGAGCGGGGTGAAGGCGGCAGAGGCGGTGGCGCGATTGGCCTAGGAGTCAACACAGAGGCGCAGAAGCACAGAGAGGAGCACAGAGGGATGCTGTTGGTTGCCGAGGCGGGCGAGGATCGGATTGGCGCGGCCCATCCCACCGTGCGTGAATCGACTCTTTCTGGGCTCCGTGCCTCTCTGGCTCTATGTTGAGTGCCTTGGTTCCGGGCTTTCCGCTGCAACCGACATGCTGGAATCCGAAGGAACGTCTGGCAGGGCGGGTTCTGTACGCTATGAACAGACGCGCACTGGGACGGCGTGCGGGTTCCGGCTGCCCTGAAGGGGGATTGGACGATGTCGATGGCACCGATGCTGGCGGATCTGGCGCGCGTGGTTCCGCTTCTTGGCAACGCGGCGATCAGCGCCGGCAACCCACTGGTCTGGCTGTTCCTGGTCGGCGCGGCTCTGCTGGTGCTGTTCTTCCTGGCGGTGTTCATCGCCAAGCGGTACCGGCGGTGCCCGTCGAACCGGATCCTGGTGATTTACGGGCGGGTCGGGGGGCGCAAGGCCAGCCGGTGTCTGCACGGCGGCGGCGCGTTCATCTGGCCCCTGATCCAGGACTACGCGTACCTCTCGCTCGAGCCGATGGTGATCGAGATCCCGCTGAGCGGGGCGCTGTCGCTCAACAACATCCGCGTGAACGTGCCCAGCACGTTCACGGTGGGCATCGCGACCGAGCCGACGCTGATGAACAACGCGGCCGAGCGTCTGCTGTACCTGACGCTGGACCAGGTGCGGGAGCAGGCCCAGGACATCATCCTGGGGCAGTTGCGCCTCGTGATCGCGACCCTGACGATCGAGGAGATCAACAAGGACCGCGAGAAGTTCATGTCGCTGATCAACCAGAACGTGGGCGAGGAGATCAACAAGATCGGCCTCGAGCTGATCAACGTGAACATCCGGGACATCACCGACGAGTCGGGGTACATCGAGGCGATCGGCAAGCGGGCCGCGGCCGAGGCGGTGAACCGGGCCAAGGTCGAGGTCGCCCAGCAGGAGCGCGACGGCGCGACGGGCGAGGCGATCGCGCTGCGCGAGCGGAACGTGAACGTGGCGAAGGAGGCGGCGGCGGCGGCCGAGGGAAAAAAGCTGGCCGAGCAGAAGCAGCGCGTGGCGGTGGCGGCGTTGGAGGCCGAGGCGGTCACGGGCGAGGTGCAGGCCAAGCGTGACCAGGAGATCGCCCAGGCAACGCGGCTGGCCGAGACGATCGCGGCCCGGAAGGCGGCCGAGCAGGAGCAGCGCGTCCGCGTGGCGGACGCGGAGGCCAAGGCGGTCGAGGGCGAGAACACGTCGGCGGCCCAGGTGGCCGACTCGACGGCGAAACTCGCGGAGGTGAAGGCCGAGGCGAAGCGCCGGTCGGAGGTCGCGGCGGCGACGGCGGCCAAGGCGATCTTCGAGGCCGAGCGTCAGCAGGAGATCGCGCGCCTGTCAAAGGAAGAACTGGCGGCCCAGGAGATCGAGAAGCAGCGGATCGAGATCGCGGCGGCGGCGGAGGCCGAGAAACGCCGGATCGAGGCCAAGGGCGAGGCCGACGCGATCCTGGCACGGTACGAGGCCGAGGCCATGGGCGTGCAGAAGGTGCTGGAGGCCAAGGGCGAGGGCTACCGCCAGTTGATGGCCGCGTGCTCGGTGCACCCGCAACTGGCCCCGACGCTGCTGATGATCGAGAAACTCCCCGAACTGGTGCAGGCCCAGGTGAAGGCGATCCAGAACCTGAAGATCGACAAGATCACGGTGTGGGAGGGCGGGGCCGGCACGGCTTCCAACGGCGTGAAGGGCCAGACGGCGCAGTTCCTGTCGGGGCTGATCGGGTCGCTGCCGCCGGTGCACGAACTGGCGAAGCAGGCGGGGATCGAGTTGCCGGGGGCGTTGGGAAGGATGGAAGAGCCGGGCGATGGGGGCGGGGTGAGCGGTGAGGCGAAGCCGAAGAAGTGACGGCCGCGCCGATGCCACCGCTTGCTCGATCACACGAGGGCGGAGACACGTCGCGACGTGCTCAAACCTCCTGTTCGGTCAGGCCAGCCTGTTTGAGCAGGTGGCGGAGCAGGCCGACCTTGAGCGGCCTGTTCGCATGGATCGGGATGGAAAGTCGGACGACCAGACCCTGTTTCCCGTAGATGTGGTGGCTGCCCGTTGTCCGGAGGAGCGTCCAGCCGTGGCGTTCGACGGCGCGTGCGAGTTCCTTGCCGCTGATCTGTTTCACACGGCGATCTCGATGACGCGCTGGCCGGGGGCGGGCTGCTGGATATCGACCGACAGGCACCCCTCGACCGCGTCGTAGAGGTTCTGCAGGAGTTCCTCGAACGTCTCACCCTGGGTGGCGCAGCCGGGGATGGAGGGGACCTCGGCCCAGTAGCCGCCCTCTTCGGCGTCGTGGATGACGACCTTGATCTTCATGGGCAAATGGTACGCGGAGGGTGGACTGGGCGACGGTCCGCACAATGGCGGCGTCGCGTCGCCAGCGAGGCGAGGTCGCATATCGCATGCATAATCCACATGCGACGTACCATTCCGCATGTTGCGAGGTCCGCGCGATCCCCGGGACGAGCGAACACACATCGCTCGGAAGCGGGCCGCGTTGATCGAGCGGGAGCGGCTGGCCTCGTGCATGAACGCGACGAAGTGGCGGGAGTTGCTCCTGGGCGAGCCGCTACTGCCTCTGGCTTGGGTGAAGTGGATCAACGACTCGGAACTCCGAGAGGCGTTCGATCGTCCCATGTTGCTGGGTGATGCAGCGTGGATCGAGTGGCTGGAGTTCGATCCGATCGAGACCGCGTGGGCTGGCAACCTCGTGGGGCCGAGAGTGGTCAGGGACAGAACCGACGAGGTGCTGGCCGCGCTTCGGGCGGTCAGTGTGCCGGCGTCGATGGAAGGTGGGCGGTATCGGGTCTGGGGGTACCTGCGTCCCGGCGTCGCGCCGGAGTGGGTTGTGCCGCCGGTTCGATAGGGCGGAAGGGTGAGGATATAGGGGAAGGCATCAAGGCAGGAGGCATCGAGGCATCGAGTGGGACACCGCGTGGTCCGGCAGCGGGGTTGGCACTATCCTCTGCGTTTCCCCCCGCACGCACCCGCTTCCGGAAGGGCCGCGCATGGCGTCCCATGACATCGGTGCTTCCGCTCCCGCCGCCGATACCGCTGGCGGAACCTCGCCCACGTCGGCAACCAGCCGAGCCCCCGCGCCCGTCCTGCCGCACGACGAGGTGATCCCGGTCTTGGACTTTGGCTCGCAGACGGCCCAGTTGATCTGCCGCCGGATCCGCGAGGCCGGGGCGTTCTCGGTGCTGGTGCGCCCGGACATCCCGGCGGCGGAACTCAGGGCCATGAACCCGAGGGGGATCGTGCTCTCGGGCAGCCCGCACAGCGTGTACGAGGCGGGGGCGCCGACGATCGACCCGGCGATCCTGGACCTGGGCGTGCCGATGCTGGCGATCTGCTACGGGATGCAGCTGGTGTGCCACCTGATGGGCGGGCTGGTGCAGCCGGGCGAGTCGCGGGAGTTCGGGCGGGCATCGATCGAGGTGGCGGACCGGTCGGACCTGTTCGCCGCGCTGCCGCAGCGGACGAGCGTGTGGATGTCGCACGGGGACCAGGTGACGCGGCTTGCCGGGTCGGAGGGCGTCGTCGAGGCGTTCGAGACGCTGGCGTCGACGCCGACGTGCCCGCACGCCGCGGTGCGGCTGGTGACGCCGACGCGCCGGATCTTCGGCGTGCAGTTCCACCCGGAAGTCACGCACACGCCGCACGGGACGGACATCCTGCGGAACTTCGTGCACGAGGTGTGCCAGTGCCGCGGCGACTGGCGGATGTCGGACTTCGCGGAGGCCGAGGCGGCCCGGGTGCGCGACCGGGTCGGCGACGGGCGCGTGCTGTGCGGGCTGTCGGGCGGTGTGGACTCGGCGGTGGCGGCGGCGCTGATCCACCGGGCCATCGGGGACCGCCTGACGTGCGTGTTCGTGGACACGGGCCTGCTGCGGAAAAACGAGCGGGAACTGGTCGAGACGACGTTCCGCGATCACTTCAAGATCGATCTGCGGGTCGTGGACGCGTCGGCGGAGTTCCTTGGCGACCTGGCGGGCGTGACCGATCCGCAGGAGAAGCGCCGGCTGATCGGGCACCGGTTTATCGAGGTGTTCCAGCGGGCCGCGGCCGAGATCGTGTCGCGGACCGGCGGGCAGGTGCGGTTCCTGGCGCAGGGGACGCTGTACCCGGATGTGATCGAGTCCGGCGGCGGTCACGCGGGCAAGGCGGCGTCGATCAAACTCCACCACAACGTGGGCGGGCTGCCGGAGCAGTTGGGGTTCGACCTGGTCGAGCCGCTGCGTGATCTGTTCAAGGACGAGGTGCGCCGGCTGGGCGAGGTGCTGGGGCTGCCGGAGGCGATCGTGTGGCGCCACCCGTTCCCGGGGCCCGGGCTGGCGGTGCGGGTGCTGGGAGAGGTGACGAGGCCGCAGCTCGAGATCCTGCGCGAGTGCGACGAGATCGTGCTGGAGGAGATCGTTGCGGCGGACCTCTACCGCAAGACGAGCCAGGTGTTCGCGGTGCTGCTGCCGATCCGCAGCGTGGGAGTGATGGGCGACGGTCGGACGTACGACAGCGTCGTGGCGGTGCGTGCGGTGGAGACGCAGGACTTCATGTCCGCGGACTGGTCGCGGATCCCGTACGCGGTGCTGGCGGAGATCTCGTCGCGGATCATCAACGAGGTGCGCGGGGTGAACCGGGTTGTGTACGACATTTCCAGCAAGCCGCCGGCGACGATTGAATGGGAGTAGGGCGGGGCCGAACCAAAGGCGGGCGTGCGGGTGGCTCGGCGGGCTTCCGGCCCGGCGGTCCGGGAACCGGGTGGTCCGGGGCGGCGGATCGGACGATGATTGCAGCGATGTCCACGACCGACACCATCCAGTTCCAGGCGACGCCCGAGTTCCGCAAGCAGCTCGAGGCCGCGGCGGCCGCGATGAACCTGAGCGTCTCCGCGTACATCATGTTCCTCGAGCGGTGCCGCCAGGGCAGGCTCGACGCGAAGGCGCAGGACGCCCTTCGACTCATGCTGACGCAGCACGACGATTCGTTGCGGAAACTGTCGGAATGATCGATGTCGCTTCGATCACTTGAACGCCGCCCGGAACCTCGCCTCGGCGTCCATCCCGCCCACCAGCACCAGCCCCTCGCCCTTGGCGAGTTTCCGCGTCGGCGGCGGGTTGATCGTCGCCTCGCCCCCGGCCCGCACCGCGACGATCGTGCACCCGGTCTTCTGGCGGACCCCGCTGTCGATGATCGTCTTGCCGTCCAGGCTTGCCGGCACCTCGGCCCGGACCACGTCGAGCCCCTCGGCCATCGCCAGCATCCGCGTGCGGTTCAGGATGCTCATCACCGTCCAGGCGCCCATGCTCGCGTAGGACATCACATGGTCGGCCCCGGCCCGGTGCAGCGTCGCGACGTTGCGCTCGTGGGTCGAGCGGGTGATGATCTGGGCCTCGGGCCGGAGGCTGCGGCAATAGATCGTGAGGTAGGTGTTGAGGTTGTCGTCGTGCGTCGTGATCAGCACGGCCGGGGTCTGGCGGATGCCGGCGGCTTCGAGCACCTCCAGATTGGCCGCGTCGCCGACGACGGTGCGCTCGGGGTCCCGGGCGTGGTCGGGGTCCTTCTCGACGATGCGGGCGTCCATGCCGCGCTCGCGGAGGGCCACGGCGGTGGCGGTGCCGACGCGTCCGCCGCCCAGGATGAGGGCCGGGGCGTTGGAGGCGTTGTAGATGGCAAAGTGCTCGTCGTAGGAGTCGAGTTGCTCGCGTGATCCGGCGAGCACGAGGATGGTGTGGTCGCCGATGACGGTGTCGGGCGTGGCCAGGGCGAACGTGCCGCGTTCCCAAACGCCGATGACGCTGACGCCAAGATCGCGGATGCGGTTCTCGCGGAGGGTCTTGCCGACCAGCGGCGTGCGGGCGGCGCCGGCCTCGGCGATCAGCACGTTGTCGACCTCGGCCACGACGTGGGACATGGCGTCGCCGCCCGTGGTGCAGCGGGCCAGGGCCTGGGCCATGAGTTCGCTGAGGCGGATGACCTGGTCGGCCCCGGCGCGGGTGAGGATCTCCTCGGCCTGAGTACTGGACGCGGTCGCCGCGATGAGCAGTTCGGGCGCGACCGAGCGGGCCGTGAACGTGATGTTCGTGTTCACCGCATCGGGCTGCGTCGTGAAGAGCATCGCGGCGCGGCGGGCGCCCACCGCCTCGTAGGTCGCCGGGTCGTCCCACTGCCCGACAACGACCTTTACGCCCTGGTCGGAGAGGTTCTGGGCCTCTTTCAGGTCCGGCACGACAACGGCGTACGGGCGCTCGGCGGCCTCGAGGCGTTTGACCAGGGCCGCGGAAACCGGGTCGTATCCCGTGAGCAGCACGTGGCCGGCGGCGGATTCGGGCAGACGCCGCGGCGTGCGGAGGGCGGCCTGGGCCTCCATCCACGGCGCGTAGAAGAACTGGATGAACGTGAAGGGCAGCAGCGTGAGCAGGAAGACCACACCCGAGATCATGACCACCATCGAGAAGGCCTTGCCCAGGTCCGTCTCGAACGTGATGTCGCCGAAGCCGAGCGTCGTCATGACGGTGAGGGTCCAGTAGGCCCCGGCGAGCCACGAGTGCTCGCGGTCCGGGTGGCCCACGCGCTCCTCGTACTCCATGATGACATGGAAGATGACGGTGTAGACCAGGATGAGCCCGACAAGCGCCGCGACGTAGCGGAGCAGGGCCTTGATGTTCCGCTGGGCCTGCTTGTGGCGCAGCAGGTAGGCGAGCTGGGCGGGGAGGAACTTCATCAGAGAGCGATGGTAGCGGAACCCGATGCCTTGTCGGTATCGGCGTGGCCGCGCCGTCCCGGCTAACCTCAGGCTCCACAAGCGAGGCGCAGCATCATGGCTCCCCCACCACTCGCCGCTCCAGTTGTCGGCGTCATCATGGGCTCCCGCTCCGACTGGGAGACGATGCGCCACGCCGCGGAGATGCTGGAGCGACTCGGCGTGCCCTTCGAGACGCGCGTCGTCTCGGCCCATCGCACGCCCGATCTGCTCGTCGAGTACGCGGATTCGGCGGCCGGGCGGGGCTTGCGGTGCATCATCGCCGGGGCGGGCGGGGCGGCCCACCTGCCCGGGATGTGCGCGAGCAAGACGAGCGTGCCGGTCCTTGGCGTGCCGGTGGAGTCCAGGGCCCTGCACGGGATGGACTCGCTGCTGTCGATCGTGCAGATGCCCGCGGGCGTGCCGGTGGCGACGTTCGCGATCGGCAAGGCCGGGGCGACGAACGCGGCCTTGTTCGCCGCGGCCATGCTGGCGGGGGACCACCCGGAGATCGGGGCGGCTCTTGAGGCGTTCCGGGCCGAGCAGACGCGCGGCGTGCTGGAGAACCCGGACCCGGCGGGCGGCAGCAGCGGACCTCACTCGGGCGACGCCGCGAAGGGGCGGGCGTAGATGGCGACGGTCGGCGTGCTCGGGGCGGGGCAGCTGGGGCGGATGCTCGCGCTGGCGGGCCTGGCGATGGGCGTGCGGCTGCGGTTCCTCGATCCGGCGTGCGCCGGCGCCGAGGGGTGCCCCTGCGACGGGCTTGGCGAGATCGTTCCCGGCGGATTCGATGATCAGGCCGCGCTCGATCGGCTCGCCGACGTGTGCGACGTGGTCACGCTGGAGTTCGAGAACGTGCCGGTCGAGGCCGTCGAATACCTGAGCGATCAAGTCAAGGTCCGACCGGCGGCGACGGCGCTGCGGACCGCGCAGGACCGCCTGCTTGAGAAGCGGGCCTTCGCGGCGTGCGGCGTGGCGACGAACACGACCGTGGCATGGGATGCGGCGACGCAGGGGCGGGATGACCTGCTGGCGGCGCTCAACGCCGTCGGTCTGCCGGCAATCGTCAAGACGCGCCGCATGGGGTACGACGGCAAGGGACAGGCCCGGATCGCGACGGTCTCGGATGTCGATCGCGCGATCGGCTCGCTGCCGTCTGTGCCGCTGCTGGTCGAGTCGTGCGTCGCGTTCCGGCGGGAACTGTCGATCGTCGGCGTGCGGTCGGCCGCGGGCAAGTCGCGGTTCTACCCGCTGGTCGAGAACACCCACGAACACGGGATTCTCCGGCGAACGGTCGCCCCCGCGCCGGGCGTCGCGCCGGCGTTGCAGACTTCGGCCGAGAACGCAGCGAAGTCGATCATGGACCACCTCGGCTACGTCGGCGTCATGGCGCTGGAACTGTTCGAGGACCAGGACGGCACGCTGCTGGCCAACGAGATCGCCCCGCGCGTGCACAACACCGGGCACTGGACGATCGAAGGGGCGGCCACCAGCCAGTTCGAGAACCACCTCCGGGCGATCCTGGGCTGGTCGCTCGGCGAAACCGAGCCCGTCGGGCACAGCGTGATGGTCAACCTGATCGGTGAGCGTCCCGACGCGGCGGACCTGCTGGCAATCCCAGGGGCGTCGTACCACTGGTACGGCAAGGCGGTCCGCCCCGGACGAAAGGTCGGGCACGTCACGGTGAACGCCCGCTCGGCGGCCGAGGCGGAGCATCGGGCCCAGCAGGTCGAGGCGCTGCTCGCGACCGGCGCCGATTGACCGAGCCAGCGCGCCCGTGCCGGGCGGGCAAGTGGCTCAGCCCGGATCGCTCGGACCGGGATCGGCGGCTGGCTCGGAGGCGGCCGGCGGGGGCGGGACAGGGTCGGGCGCTGGCTCCGTCGGGGCCGATGAAGCGGGCGCCGCAGGGGCCTGGGCCGGCTGGCTCGCCTGCTCGATCTGGCGAGCCGCCTCCTGGGCGCGGCGCTCGGCCCGGCGGGCCTCGCGCTGCTGGCGCATGTCGTCCTCGACCAGTTTGGCGTACGCCACCATCACCAGCCCGGCGGGGATCAGCAGGTTCTCGCCGGCCTTGCGCGACAGGTCGTCGAGCGTCACGACCTGCCTCGTCTCGACGCTCGTCCGCATGTCCTGCACCGCGTTGCGCATCACCTGCACCAGGCTCGCCCAGATCGAGAACTCCTCGGGCGTGTCGGGCACCACCGGGCGAACCTGCGGCAGGCTCGTGGGCAGCACGAGGTACCACAGCCCGTCGTCGGCCTGACGCATGGTGATGCCGATGGGCGGCAGGATGGCTTGGTCGTCCCAGGTCAGGGCGACGGTGTAGTCGTCGATCCACTGGAACCCGAGGCGGTCCTCGGACTGGGCGACCCAGCCGTAGGGGTCGGCGGAGATCTGCTTGAGCGTGTCGCTGAGCATGTCGCGCGGGTCGGTGGCGGACTGGCCCGCGGGCGAGCGCGGTGCCGCCGGGCGCCGACCCGTCAGCACCTGCTGGAGGTAGTTGGAAGCCCGACCCTGCTCGGCGGCGGCCATGGTCTCGGCCTTGACCTCCTCGACTTGCTCGGGCATGTTCCGGGCGACCGACTCGCCCAGGTCCTGGATGTCGCCCAGCAGTTCGCCCAGGCGCAGGTAGAGTTCCCGCCACTCGGGCGAGTCGGCGTACATGAGTTCGCCCAAGCGCTCGGCGTGCCCGCCCTCGACCATCAGGCGGGCGGTCTTGATGACCCCCTCGGGGGTGGTCTGGTCGTAGCCGGCGCGGCTGGCGTCGCGCCCGCATCCCGCCAGGAACAGGGCCGGGATGGCGCCGAAGATCGCGAGCCAGCCGAGGATTCGGCGCGGCGGTCGCCCCCTGCTCGATGCGATCGGTCCTGACGTTGCCCCGGCGCTCGCGTGCATGGCGTGCCCCTTCCCCCAAACTCTACCGCCCGGACGGCGGTCGGTGTCACCCACCGCCTCGGTCCCTCCCGCGCGAGCCGGGGCGTCCTCGCCCCGGTCGGACGTTCGAACCAACGCGATCCGCTGGTGGTGGGTCCGGGGTGGGGACGCCCCGGCTCGCTGCGTTCCCGTCTGACCGGGGCGGGGACGCCCCGGCTCGCGCGCCCAAGGTCGGTCGAGTGTCGGTTGGGCCAACTGCGTGTACCCTCTCGATCCGTGGCTCGGAAGCGAAGCAAGCCATCCCGGTCGGCGCGGATCCCGGCGAACCCGCCCAAGGCGTCGCCGCCGCCCCCACCGCCGACTCCGTCAGCCGGTTCGACGGGGCGGGCCGCATCGGATTCGGGCGAGGGCGGCGAGGGCGGGCACGCCCGCCCGGACTGGTGGGGCCTGCACCTGTGGCAGATCCAGCCGATCCGCGACGTGCTGCTGATCGCGGGCGTGGTGCTGCTGGTGCAGATGGGCTACGCCCTGCGGATCGTGACGATCCCGATCCTGGTGGCGATGCTCGTGGCGTACCTGTTCGAGCCGCTGGTCGAGCGGATCACGAGGCTGAAGTGGGTCAGCCGCCAGGGCGCGACGCTGCTGATCATCTTCTCGGCCGCGGTGATCGTGGTCGCCCCGCTGACCATCGGCCTCGGGTTCGCGGCCGTCCAGACGACGCAACTGGCCCGCTCGCTCTCGACCAACATCGGGCTGGTCCGCAAGGCCGGCGCCAACGCCCAGGACGAGACGGCCCTCGCCGAGACGATGGACCGCCTGCCCAACGAGGGGTGGCGCTCGATCGCGGAGTATTGGATCGAACTCCAGCAGCAGATCGAGGGCGGACAGGCCGGAGACGCAGCGGACGCGGCGGCTTTGATGGATGCCCCGGTGCCGCCGCCGCAGCGGCCGTCGGACATCGGGTACGCCGTCCGCCCCATCCCGTGGAACGTGCTCGAGGACCACGCCGACCGCCCGCAAGCGACGGGGATCGAGGACAATCCGGACGACATCGCCGCGGCGTTGCGGGCCGCCCGCGTGCGTGAGGCCCGCTCCGCCGAGTTCGGGCTGCTGCAACTGGTCATCAACTGGATCGAGGCCCACACCAACGAGATCGTGCAGCACTCGCTGGCGACCGGGCGCGGGGCGGTCGGTCTGGCGATCGGCACCGCGGGCGGGCTGGGCGTGTTCCTGTTCCAGGGGTTTCTAACGGCGTTCTTCTTCTACTTCTTCTCGACCGGCTGGGGCAAGGTGCAGGAGTTCTGGTCCTCGCTGATCCCGGAGCGGCGCAAGGGCTTCGTGATCGACCTTCTCAAGAAGATGGACGCGGTGATCGCCGGGTTCATCCGCGGGCGCCTGCTCATCGGCGTGATCCTGGCGATCTACTTCACGATCGCGTACTGGCTCATCGGCGTGCCCGCCCCGCTGGTTCTCGGGCCGATCACCGGCGTGCTGTGCCTGGTGCCGTATGTGGGCATCGTGAGCGTGCCGGCGGCGATCATCACGATGTGGCTCTCGCCCAGCCCGTGGTTCGCGTTCCAGACGACGTGGTGGTGGATGGTGTTCGCGCCGATCGTGGTGTACAACGCCGGGCAGTTCTTCGACGACTACGTGCTCACGCCGCAGATCCAGGGCAAGAGCACGAACATGGACATCCCGTCGATCCTGTTCGCGACGATCGCGGGCGGGGCGGTGGCGGGGATCTACGGGCTGCTGCTGGCGATCCCGGTGGCGGCGTGCATCAAGATCCTGATGCAGGAGATCTTCTGGCCCAAGTTCCGGGCGTGGGCCACGGGCAAGGCCAAGGACTTCCTGCCGATCGACCGGAACTGATCCGCGTGCCCGCCTCCGGAACTCCGGGATGGCGAGCGCCGGGCTGGCGAGACCCCCCGCATCCGACCGCCAGCGCGATCGACTCTCCGGGCGATCTCGCCGATGATGGCGGGTTCGTCTATCCTCGCCTGCGGGGCGCCTCGCCTGCGGGGCGTGCGGCCGCGGATCGCCTCGTTCGGACCGCCATCGGGCGGACGCACGACGCACGCAACGCACACCACGGCCCGGCCTGCCGGGCACTTCTCGGACCCGGAACCACGCGATGCAAGACCAGAACCAGGGCCAGTCCCAAAGCCAGCACCAGGGCCAGTACCAGGGCCAGCAGCCCCAGCAATACCAGCAGGGCTTCCAGCCGCAGCAGCAGTACCAGGGGCCCCCGCAGCAGGGCTATCCGCAGCAGGGCCAGCAGGGATACCCACAGCAAGGCCAGCAGGGATACCCGCAGCAGGGATACCAGCAGCCCGGCTACCAGCAGCAGTATCCGCCGACCCAGGCCTATGGGCAGGCCTACGGCTCGTTCCCGGTGGTGGGCGGCGTGAGGGTGCCGATGCTCGTGTCGGCGATCTTCAACTGCCTCAACGTGCTGGCGACGCCGTTCTGGCTCGCGACGCTCATCTTTGCATGGGTGCCGCTGGTGTGCATCATCCTGCTGATCTTCGAGTTCAAGATGTACGCGAGCCTGAACGGCCGGACGCCGCCGAGCCAGCACAAGGGCGGGGCCACCGGCATCGCGGTGTGCCAGATCTGCACGATCATCTTCGGGAACATCCCCTCGGTGATCTGCGGGATCATCGCGCTGGCGAACCTGGGGAAGATGAGGCCGTAGGCGGCCTGCCATCACGGCCGCTGCATCCCCTCGCACGCCCGGCCGCCGGGTGGGCGTGGTACGCTCCCCGCGATGATCCCCGATGTAGCCAGTGTGCTGCGGTGGCGGGCGTTGTTC
Source organism: Phycisphaerales bacterium (assembly GCA_041401985.1). Taxonomy (GTDB): domain Bacteria; phylum Planctomycetota; class Phycisphaerae; order Phycisphaerales; family UBA1924; genus JACKHA01. The sequence continues at coordinate 183,021 of JAWKTE010000002.1, read as the reverse complement.
CGGGCGGGGCTGCGCCTGTCGGGGCTGGTGGCCGCCCCCGTCGGGCTTGCGTTCCTCACGGCGTGGGCGATCGAGGGCGTCAACGACCGGGACTTCTTCAGCCTGTACTGGTATCGATGGCACGCGGCGGTCGTGGCGTCGTGCGGGCTGTGGTGCGTCGTGGGGCTGGTGCTGGCCGGGCCGGTGACGCGGTTCCTGCTGCCGCTGCGCCGCCCGTCGTGGCCGCCGCGCTGCCCGGCGTGCCGGCACGAACTGGTGTCGCTCCGCGAGGCGCGGTGCCCGGAGTGCGGGATCGAGATGCCCGAGGCGTTTGTGGCGTGGTCGGAGCCGCATGAGCGGGCCGGTCAGGGGGCGGCGTGAACGACGATCGGACCAACACGCCGGCGCGAACCCACCCGGACGCGGCGTTCGTGCGCCGGTGCCGCGTGGTCTGCGTCGCGGCGATCCGCTTCGCACTGCTCGCCCTCGCGGTCGTGCTTGCTTCCAACGGGCTCTATGTGGTCGAGTCGGTCATCGCCAGCGCGTACTACGGCTCCTCGCTGGGCCTCGGGTGGCTGTGGATCATCGCGCCGATCGGGCAGATTGTCGGGCTGGCGTTCCTGTGGTGGCTGGCGCCGTGGATCTCCCGCCGGCTCGTTCCATCGCCTCCCGACCCCGGTCGCTGCCCGAAGTGCAAGTACCCGCTCGAAGGCCTCGACGCGGACAACTGCCCGGAGTGCGGCACACGGATCAGGTAAGCATCGCGCGCGAGCCGGGCGTGCCCGCCCCGGCCCCGACTGCACACGACGCCCGCTCCCCGCGATGGGCCGACCGGGGCGGGGACGCCCCGGCTCGCTGCGGGTCCGGTTGTCCGGGGCGCGGACGCCCCGGCTCGCGCGCCCGGCGGGGAAACGCGGACTACCTTCGCCCATGCCCGACGCCTCGCTGCTGGAAGCCTTCCCGACGCCCACCGACACGCCCTTCGTGGTCGAGCACGTCGCCGAGGAGTTCACGAGCCTGTGCCCCAAGACCGGGCACCCCGACTTCGGGGTCGTGACCGTGCGTTTCGAGCCGCGCGGCCCCAAGGACGGGGGAACCTGCGTGGAACTCAAGAGTCTCAAGATCTACCTGCAGTCGTTCCGGACCGAGGGCATTTTCTACGAGGCGGTCACGAACCTCATCCGGGACGATCTTGCGGCCCTGATGAAGCCCGCGTGGCTGGTGGTCAGGACGGACTGGCGGGGCCGTGGGGGCATCCGGTCGGTGATCCGGGCCGCGTCCGGGGCGGTGCCGGAGCGGTACGCCCTGTGAGGGCGCATCGCAGACCGAGCCCGGCCGGGACGCCGATTCGGTCTATGATCGGCCTCTGACGCTTGTCCGTTGGCAGGCCGACGGGCGAGCGGGCGTTCGGTATGATTCCTGATTCTCGCCGCCTCAGGCCGATGTCTTTGGCTTGGACCGTGGCCCGGGGAGACCGGGCCTCTCCGCAGCGCGGCGTGCTCCGAAGGATCGGGTTGGGAGCAAGGGACAGCAGCATGAACAAGTGGTCAAAGTGGACTCCCGTGGTGGCGGCCGTGGCCCTGGTGGCGGGCGCGGGCGTCGCGGGCGCGTGGCGTCCGGCGCCGAGCGTGCCGATGGCGGCGCCAGCGACGATCGGGACGATCCGACTGAGCAAGGTGCTGGATGAGTTGAACCAGGCCAAGGACATGCGGGCGAACCTGCAGGCCGACGCCCAGCCGATTCTCGAGGAACTCCGGCTGCTGGAGCAGGACATCCAGACGCTCCAGACGCTGATCCAGTCCGGCGAACTCCAGGGCGAGGCCCTGCTCGACGCCCGCCAGGACCTGGTCGAGAAGCGGGAGATCCTGCAGTTCCGACGCAGCATGGCCCAGCGCCGCTTCGACGGGCGCAACGGCGACATGCTGGTCGAACTGCACAAGGCGGTCGTCGAGGCGGCCCAGCGGTTCGCCGAGGCCAACGGGTACGACCTGATCCTCCTCAACGACGGCGGGATCCAGTACGCCGACCCGATGTCGCCGACGGACGTTCAGGCGGAGATCGTCGCACGCCGGCGCGTGGTGTACGCCCGGGCGAACATGGACGTGACCGACCAGTTGATCGTGCAGATGAACAACGCCTGGGCCGCCCGCGGGGGCGCCGGGGGTGCACCCCGCCCGTGACCAGACTCCGTTCCACAACCCGCCCCCGTCCGGGCGAGTCGGGCGAGACGCCCGTCGCGCACGCCGGCTTCACGACGGGGGAACTGGCCGACCGCCTGGGCGCGACGCTGATCGGGCCGCGCGACCTGCACGTGGTGCGGGTCGATGCGCTCGACCAGGGCGACGCCCGGACGATCACGTTCATCCGCGAGCAGAAGTTCGCCGAACGCTGGGGCGCGAGCCACGCCGCGGCGGCGGTTGTCACCAGCGGGCTCGAGGTGCCGGGGCACGACGCGTCGCGCAGGGCCTTGCTGCTGGTGGACGACGCCGACCTGGCGCTAATCAGGGTGCTGGAGTTGTTCGCGCCGCCCTCGCCAGACCCGGAGCCGGGGGTGCATCCGTCGGCCACCGTCCACGCCGCGGCCGACATCGCGCCGTCGGCGAGCGTCGGGCCCCAATGTGTGGTGGAGGCCGGGGCGACGATCGGCGAGGGCGTCGTGCTGCTGGCCGGGGCGTACGTCGGGCGGGACGCGGTCGTGGGCGATGGCACGTGCCTGCACCCGGGCGCGGTCGTCGAAGAGCGTTGCGTTGTCGGCAAGCGGTGCATCCTTCATGCCGGGGCGATCGTCGGGGCAGACGGCTTCGGCTATCGACCGAGGCCGGACGCGCCGGGGCTGGTCAAGATCCCGCACCTCGGGGACGTGCGACTGGGCGACGAGGTGGAAATCGGGGCCAACTCGTGCGTGGACCGGGCCAAGTTCGGCTCGACGCGGATCGGCGACGGCACCAAGATCGACAACCTCGTCCAGGTCGGGCACAACTGCGACATCGGGCGCTTCTGCGTGATCTGCGGCCAGGCCGGGATCTCCGGCTCGGTGCGGATGGGCGACGGGGTCCAGGTCGGCGGGGCCGCGGGCATCAAGGACAACATCACCATCGGGGCGGGGGCCAAGATCACCGCTGGCGCTGGCGTGATGAACGACGTGCCCGCAGGCGAGGTGTGGCTTGGCTCGCCGGCCGGCCCACAGCGCGAGCAGGCGGCAAACTACGCGGCCCTGCGCCGGCTCGGCGAGATCGCGCGTGAGGTGAAGCGCCTCGGGCGGAACGCCGACGCCTCGCGGAACGGCGAGTTCGACGATCACGAGTAGTCGACGCCCGTCGGCGCCCGGGTTTTCCGCGCGGCGAAAGGAGCGGCTGGTCGGTTCACGCCATCGACCGCTCGGCCGCGTCCACCACGTTGCGCAGCAGCATCGCCACGGTCATCGGCCCCACGCCGCCCGGCACCGGGCTGATCCAGCCGGCCACGCGCGACACGCCCTCGAACGCCACGTCCCCAACCGTCCGCATCGAACCGTCGGCCCCGGCGACGCGGTTCACGCCAACGTCGACGACCACCGCGCCGGGCTTGATCCACTCGGCGGTCACCAGTTCCGCAACGCCGGCGGCCGCCACCAGCACGTCCGCCGAGCGGGCCAGGTCCTCGATGCCCCACGTGAACTTGTTGCACGAGACCACCGTCGCCTCGTGACGCATGAGCAGCACCGCGATCGGCTTGCCCACCACATCCCCGGCCCCGATCACCACGACCCGCTTGCCCTTGAGGTCGATGCCGGTCGACAGGATCATCTCGACCGTCGCCAGGGCCGTGCACGGGGCGAGGCTGGAGCGCCCGTAGACGATGTTGCCGATGTTGGCGGGGTTGACGCCCTCGACGTCCTTCTCCGGGGCGATGCGGCGCTGGACCTCGTAGGCATCCACCCCATCGGGCAGCGGCAGGTGCACCATCAGGGCGTGCACGTCGTCCAGGCTCGAAAGCAGCAGCACCCGCCCGGCGATGTCGTCGAACCCGGCCCCGTCGCCCAGGCGGTGCAGTCGGTAGTCGATGCCCATGGCCTCGCAGGTCTTGGCCTGGTTCTCGGCGTAGACGCGGCTGGCGTTGTCGGCGGACCCGACCAGGATCGCGTCGAGGCGGACTGGCTCGCCGCGGGCGCGGATGGAGGCGATGCGCTGCCTGAGCGTGGCCCTGTGGGTCTGGGCCAGGGCCTTGCCGTCGATGAGTTGGGCGCGGGCGGGTTGGGGGTCGGGCACGCGGGATGGTACGAGTCGCGCGGGCACAGCGCCCCGCGCGCGAGCCGGGGCGTCCCCGCCCCGGTCACCCCTCACCCCGCGCGCGAGCCGGGGCGTCCACGCCCCGGTCACTCCTCCTCCACGCGCGAGCCGGCGCGTCCACGCCCCGGACTCCCCACATGCGAGCGCATCGGGAGCATGTGAGGGAAGTACCGGGGCGGGGACGCCCCGGCTCGCGCTTCCTCGGACCGGGGCGGGGACGCCCCGGCTCGCTTTGATGGGACCTGGTTGGGGACGCCCCGGCTCGCGCGCTTGGGGCTTGCCCAGGTCGATCGGGTGCGATCCGGGCGGGCCGCCCGTAGAATGCCCCCACTTCGCTCCCTGACCCCCGCACCGGAGGCCCCGATGCCCATCCGCACCGTCTACAAGGCCCAGATCGACCACATGCAGATCCTCGACGAGGACGGGAAACTCGACGAGAAACTCGCCAAGAACACGCTCACCGACGAGCAGGTCGTCCACCTGTACGAGCAGATGACCATCTGCCGCACGCTGGACGAGGTGGCGTTCAAACTCCAGCGCTCCGGGCGCATGGGCACGTACCCCCAGAACAAGGGCCAGGAGGCCAACGCCGTCGGGGCGGCCATCGCGCTCGAGAAGGGCACCGACTGGCTGGTCCCCTGCTACCGCGAGAACGCGGCCCTGTTCATGCACGGCCTGCCCATGCACTACATCCTCCTGCACTGGATGGGCGACGAGCGGGGCAACCAGATCCCGGACGGGCTGAACATCACGCCGCTGTCGATCCCGATCGGCACGCACATGCTCCACGCCGTGGGCATCGCGTGGGCGATGAAACTCCGCAAGGAGCGGGGCGTGGCCTGCACGTTCTTCGGCGACGGGGCCACCAGCGAGGGCGACTTCCACGGGGCGATGAACTTCGCGGGCACGCAGCAGGTGCCGTGCATCTTCTATTGCCAGAACAACCAGTGGGCGATCTCCGTGCCGCGCGAGATCCAGACCGCGGGCGAGACGATCGCGCAGAAGGCGCTTGGCTACGGCATGCCGACGATGCAGGTCGACGGCAACGACATCTTCGCGGTCTACAAGGCGACCAAGGACGCGGCCGACCGGGCCCGGGCCGGCGGCGGGCCGTCGTTCATCGAGGCCATCACCTATCGCCTCGGCGACCACACCACCGCCGACGACGCCAAGCGGTATCGCTCGGCCGAGGAGGTCGACTCCTGGAAACTCAAGGACCCGCTGATCCGCACGCGGAAGTACCTCGAGCGGAAGGACCAGTGGAGCGACAAGAAGCAGTCGGAACTCGACGAGCGGGCCAAGAAGATCACGGCCGAGGTGGTCAAGACCGCCGAGGGCATCGAGAAGCCGCACACCGACGACATGTTCAACCACCTGTTCAACGAGATCCCGGCGGAACTTCGCCGCCAGCGTGACACGCTGCGGACGCACAGTTTGGGGCAGGAGCCGGGGCAGGTGGGGCTGCGGGCGCCGGGCCAGGCCGAGCACGTCTGAGCCGAGTTTTGCTTGGCGACACACCCATGATCACCCCCAAGTTCATCCAGGTCCCCGTCTTCAACGCCGACTCGCCGGACAAGCCGACCATCGCGTGGCTCAACCCGTTCCACTTCATCCACGTCGAGGACCGCGGCGACTACACCGCCGCCCACCTGCTCGGCGGCAACGCGTACCACATCCTCATCCCGCTGCGGGAACTGATGCCCATGATCGATCCGGAGTGGAGGGGATGAGCGATGGGGCGTGGGCGCGAACTGCGACAGACGCACGCGACGCGGCGAGCCTTCGACGCCACCCGCCGCAATCGGGCGGCCGTCGAGGCGAGCACGCCGCAGCACGGGCACTCCGCATCGGTGTCGCCGCTGCCGCGCCATTGCGTGATGGCGGTCGGCTCGAACGTGTTCCCGCACACGATGCACCCGCAGAGCCCGTGCGTATTGGAGTGACACGAGCCGAGTGCGCCGATTTGAGCGGTAGAACGCCAAGTCTGGTTTCGCCCGATTCTTTCGAACAGAGAGGCAAGTCCGGCAACCGGAACGGGCAACGACATGGACAACGAACTCCTTGACCGCATCACGATCACCCCCAACGTCTGCTTCGGCAAGCCCTGCATCCGCGGCACGCGGATCTGGGTCTCGCTCATCCTCGACATGCTCGCGGCCGGGGACACCATCGAGATGCTGCTGGAGGCGTATCCGCACCTCAAGCGGGACGACATCCTGGCGTGCATCGCGTACGGCGCGGAGATGTCGCGCGAGCGATTCGTGGACATCGAGATCAGGAAGCCCGCGTGAACTTCAAGCTCGACGAGAACCTCGGTCAGTGGGCCGTCGAGTTGCTTGCATCCGCCGGACATGACGTGTCGACGGTGGTCGAGCAGGGCCTTTCCGGAGGCTCCGACCGCCCGCTCGCGGAGCACTGCGCACGCGAGTCTCGCTGCCTCGTGACACTCGACAAGGAGTTTGCCAACCCCCTTCTTTACCCGCCCGCGGACTTTGCGGGGATCGTGCTTCTTCGCTACCCCGACCGCGGCGGGAGAGCAAGCCTCGAACCCGGCGTTCAAACCCTGCTCGAAGCGCTCCGGACGGCCCAAAGCGAGCGAGGCGTGGCTTCGCTCCGCGGCAAACTCTGGGTCGTGCAGCGTGGGGTTGTGCGGGAATATGCTCCGCTGCCGACCGACGACGAGTTGGACCGCCTCTGACCAACAGGACCCACCCATGCCCGAACTCAACCTCGTCCAGGCCATCAACTCTACCCTCGCCCAGGAAATGGAGCGGGACGACCGCCTCGTCCTGCTCGGCGAGGACGTCGGCGCCAACGGCGGCGTCTTCCGCGTCACCGAAGGGCTCCAGGCCCGCTTCGGGGCCGAGCGCGTCGTCGACTCGCCACTCGACGAGTCCGGCATCATGGGGGCCGCCATCGGCCTGGCCATGGGCGGCATGCGCCCCATCCCCGAGATCCAGTTCGAGGGCTTCCTCGGCCCGGCCTACGACCAGCTCGTCAACCACGCGGGCCGCATGCGCAACCGCACGCGCGGGGCCATCACCGTGCCCATGACCGTCCGCGTGCCGTGGGGCGGCGGCATCCACGCCCCCGAACTGCACTCCGACTCGCCCGAGGCGATCTACACCCACCACCCGGGGATCAAGGTCGTGGTGCCCTCGACGCCGCGCGACGCCAAGGGCCTGCTGCTCGCGGCCATCCGCGACCCCGACCCCGTCGTGTTCTTTGAGCCCAAGCGCGTCTACCGGTCGTACAAGGAAGAGGTCCCCGAGGAGGACTACACCATCCCGATCGGCCAGGCCAAGATGGTTAGCGAGGGCACCGACGTCTCGCTCATCACCTGGGGCTCGATGGTCTTCGAGTGCCTCGCGGCCCTGGACAACCTGCCCGAGGACGTGTCGGTCGAACTCATCGACCTACGCTCCATCAACCCCTTCGACCGCGACGCGGTGATCCAGTCGGTCCAGAAGACCGGGCGGTGCGTGGTGGTGCACGAGGCGGCCAAGACCGCGGGCATGGGGGCCGAGATCGCCACCGTGATCCAGGAGGAGGCGTTCCTGCACCTCCAGGCCCCGGTGCAGCGCGTCACCGGCTTCGACACGATCATGCCGTACTACAAACTGGAGAACGAGTACCTCCCCAACGCGAAGAGGATCCAGGAGGCGGTGGAGCAGGTGCTGGCGTATTGAGCGATGGCTTCCGGAAGATTCGTCGCCCGTCCGACGAAAGCGTCGTCTAACCGCTCCCAACAACCGCTTTCATGTCCCCAATCGCCCAGGTCAGCCCTCCCGGATCGCTGCACACGCAGATCCAGGCCGACGCCGGCACCGACATCGCCAACTGGACCGACTCGCCGGAGAAGACCGCCTTCGTCTGGGTCGGCGGCATCATCGTGCTGGTCGCGATCTTCGCACTGTGCGTGAAGATGAAGCGCGACGCCGACGGATGACCCGCCTCACAGCCACTTGAACCGCTTGAACAGCCACAGTTCCACGCCCACGATGCACAGCATCGCCCCCACCGCGATCCAGAACCCCAGCGAGCCGCCCTCGCCCGGGATCCTCACGTTCATGCCCATCAGGCCCGTCAGGAACCCCAGCGGCAGGAACAGCACCGTGACGATCGAGAGCGTGTAGAGGGCCTGGCCCTGGCGGGCCGTCGCGTGGCTCTCGAGTTCTTCCTGGATCACCATCGCTCTCTCGCGGACCGCCTCCAGGTCCTCGACGCACCGCTGCAACTGGTCGGTCGCCTCCGCGAGGCGGGCCCGGTCGTTCTCCGTGAGCCACGAGACGTGCGCGGTCTGCAGGTGTCGCATCGCGTCGCGCTGCGGCGTCATGTACCGCTTGAGCAGGATGGCCCGGCGCCGGATGGCCGCGACCTGGGCGTGCTCCGGGTCGGAGTCGGGCGCGATGACATGGTCCTCGAGGTCGTCGCACGTCTCGCGGAGTTCCTCGATCACCGGGACCAGCCGGGCCACGATCCGCGTGATCAGCAGCACCACCAGTTCGCCGACGCCCTTCGGACCCTTGCCGGCCTGGAGCGCCTCGCGGATGTCGGCGATCGACTTGAGGTGGAACATCCGGGCCGAGAGCACCGCCGACGGCGTGATCCACAGGCGGACCGCGACCATGTCTTCCGGATCGGTGCCGGGATTGAGGTTCACCGCCCGCAGGATGAGCAGCATGCCCTCGTCGTCCTCGACGCAGCGCGGGCGGGTCTCCTCGGCCAGCATCGCCTCGGCCAGCAGGTGGTCGCGGACCGCGCCCTCACGGATGAACCGCTTCACTCGCTCGTGCCGGCGGTCAAGGTCGAGCCAGACCGGCTCGATGTCCAACCGCCACGAGGCGTCCCGACCCGGTTCGAGCGGCGTCGCCCCGCCCTCGCCATCGAGGCGCAGGATCGAGAACGCGCCGGCGGTGTCGGCGATCGTGTGCTCGGCGGGGACGGCGGTCTCGGGCTGGCTCATGGGCTGGCGACGCCTCCACGACCGCGGCGTGCGGCTCGCAAGGTCACCGGCCGCGGCCCGGGATTATTCGTCGTCGCTGTCGTGCGTGCGCGCGACCTGCGGCATCGTCTCCAGCACGCGGTCGATCAGCCCGTACTCGAGCATCTCCTTCTCGTCCAGCCACTTGTTGCGGTCGCAGTCGCGGGCGATCTCGTCGGAGGGCTTGCCGGTGGCGGCCGAGTAGATCGAGTACAGACGCTCGCGCAGGCGGAGCATCTCGCGGGCCTCGATCTCGATGTCGGTCGCCTGGCCCTCCATGACCCCCGAGAGCAGCGGCTGGTGGAGCAGGTTGCGGGCGTTGGTCAGGGCGAACCGCTTGCCGCGGGCCCCGGAGCAGGCCAGCAGCGAGCCCATGGACGCGGCCTGCCCGATGATGTACGTGCACACGTCGGGCTTGATGTAGTTCATCGTGTCGACGATGCCGAGCCCGGCGGTGACCGAGCCGCCCGGGGAGTTGATGTAGAGGTGGATGTCGCTCTTGGCGTCCTCGTTGGCCAGGAAGAGCATCTGGGCGATGACGAGGTTGGCGATCTCGTCGTTGACGCCGCCGCCGAGGAAGATGATGCGGTCCTTGAGCAGGCGCGAGTAGATGTCGTAGGACCGCTCGCCGCGGGCGGACTTCTCGATGACGATGGGCACGAGGTACGACATGGGATGGTCCTGGATTGTCCGAGCGCGGGCCTCGGCGGGAGTATCGGGTCTTGCGGTCCTGGGTCCTTGGTCCTGAGTCCTGGAGGTCGGGCAGCCGGAGGCCGGCGGACTGGCGGCGTGGGTAGGCGGCGCCCGATGGGAGCGTGGCGGGGGCTCAGTGCCCGAGGTTCGGGCCGTCCTTGGGCGGGTGCACGAGCACCTCGTCGACCAGGCCGTATTCCTTGGCCTCGCTCGCGGTGAAGTAGCGGTCGCGCTCGGCGTCCTTGTGGATCTGCTCGGGGCTCTTCTTGCAGTGGTGCCCGAGGATCTCGTTGAGTTGGCGCTTGCTCTTGATGATCTGCTCGGCCTGGATGCGGATGTCCTCGGCCTGGCCGGTCACGCCGCCGTAGGGCTGGTGGATCATGACCTTGGCATGCGGCAGGATGTACCGCTTGCCCGCGGTGCCCGCGGCCAGCAGCACCGCCCCGCCCGAGTAGGCGTACCCGATGCAGTACGTCGCCACCGGGCTGGAGAGGAACCGCATGGTGTCGTAGATGGCCAGGGTGTCGTCCACCGAGCCGCCCGGGCTCTTGATGTAGAAGTGGATGTCCTGGCCCTTCTTCATGTTCTCCAGGTAGAGCATCTGCATCATGACCCGCGTCGCGGAGACGTGGTTGATGTCCTGGGTGAGGAACACGATCCGATTCTCGAGCAAGAGCTCGTCGATCGTCATCTCACGCGTCCGCTGGTATGTCACATTGGCAGCTGGCATGGCGTGTCCTGCATCGGCGGGCGGGCCGCCGGACGTGAGCCCCGACGCCCGCGGGCGGGCATCGGGGGAGGAGAACCGGCCCGGATCCATCCGGGCCGCAGGCCTGCGGCATCGTAGAGGCCCCCGGCGGGGGCGGGCCGCGCGGCGATTCGAAACGGAGGCTGCAACCACGGTGCCTGCGGGCAGGAATCCGGGGCTGAGGACACCGGCACGGGTCGCCGACTCGGGTTTATCGGCGCTTCGAGGCCCCGCCTTCGATCCGGCCCGGATTCGGGGGGATTCTCGTCCGCCGCCCGGCCCGGGCCGACCGCCAACTGCGGATTGAGGCTATGGTGTCCGCTTCCCGTTTGTCCCGGTAGGGACACGGGGCGGGCTCTGGCCGGCCCATCAACCGCACGCCGCCCGAAACCGGTGTGAAGACTTCGCCAAGGATTGCCCGTGCCGACCACCGCCATCATCTCCGACATCCACGGCAACGCCGAGGCCCTCCGCCGCGTCTTCGAGGACATCGACCGGCGCGGCGTCAAGCGGATCATCTGCTTGGGCGACATCATCGGATACGGCCCGGAGCCGCTGGCCGCCATCGACATGGTCATGGACCGGTGCGAGTGGAGCCTGATGGGCAACCACGACTTCGGGGTCCTGTACGAACCGACGAACTTCAACCCGACCGCCGAGGCCGCCGCGTACTGGACACGCGAGCAACTCGACGCCGAGCCGGACGGCGCCAAGCGGGCGGCCCGCTACGAGTTCCTGGGACGCCTGCGTGTGCGTGTGGTCGAGCCGCCCGACGGGTTCCCCCACCCGCTGCTGGCGGTTCACGGCTCGCCGCGCCGCCCAATCAACGAGTACATCGTTCAGGAGGACGTGCAGACCGCCCCGGACAAACTCGAGGCGATCTTCGACCGCGTCGAGCGGGTCTGCATCGTCGGGCACACCCATCAGCCGGGCGTGTTCAACGACGAGCCGGACTTCTGGCCCGTGAAGGAACTGGGCGACGACGCGACGTACAAGTTCCGCCCGGACGAGAAGGTTGTGGTGAACGTCGGATCGGTCGGCCAGCCGCGCGACCTGGACCCGCGGGCGTGCTATGCGCTGTTGCACGAGGACCGCGTGGAGTACGTCCGCGTCGAGTACAACATCAAGCACACGGCCGACATGATCAAGTCGGTGCCGCAGCTGCACGACTGGCTTGGGGATCGGCTGTACGAGGGCCGGTGAGGCAGAGGACGCCGCGCTCGCGAGATCACGGGGTGGCTTCGTTGGCGGTGGACCAGTCGAGATCGTCGCGATCTCACGATCGCGCCCCTGATCGAGACCGCCCGATCAGCCGCCCATCCCGTCGTCCATGCCATCGCCGCCGGACTGATCGTCCATCGGCTGGTCCTCGACGGGCTCGGAGAAGTCGCCGGGCTCGTCGGTGATCGAGTTGAGATCGATCGCCTGGCCGCGGGCGCCCTGGCGGCACAGGTGCATCAGTTGTGCCAGGCGGTTGATGCGGGCGCTGGCTTCGGCCCCGCCGCCTCGGATCCGCTGCACGGTGTCGCGGGCCTCGGTGTAGGCGTCGGCGGCCTGTGACAGGGCGGCCTGCTGGGCCTGGCGCGTCTCGCGGGCGAGCGAGGCGTACTCGTTGATGCGGGCTTGCAGCGACTGGCGGTCGCCGGCGCTGATCGCCGTCGGCACCGGAACCGCCGCCAGACGCTCGAGCAGCGAGGCGATCTGGCCCAGGTGCTGGCCGCGCGTCCAGAGCATGTCGCCCTGGCCCTGGGCGGCGGCGGCGAGTTGGGCCGTCCCGTCCGCGCCGGCGGCCTGCGCGGCCGTGCGCGCGGCGCCGAACGCCTCGACGGCGCCGTCCACCAGCCCGTCGACGCCGTTGCGGCGCGTGTTGAGCAGGGAGGCCAGCCCGTCGTCCATCACGCCCGCCAGGCGGGCCGCCTCGGCCGCGTGCTGCCCGGCGGTCGCCTGGGCCTCGGTGCGCCGCGTGCGGAGGTTGCGGATCGCCGCCTCGAGTTCGGCCTTCTGCGACTGCGACTGCTCGACCAGCATGCGCCGCTCGTCGAGTTCCGGCTGGCGGATCTCGGCGCGGGCCTGCATGTCCAGCCCGTCGGTCTCGACCGCCGCCGCCTCGCGACGGATGCGGTGGATCGACTGCATCTGCTGGGCCGCCTGCTGCGTCGACATCGACATCGCGTCGACCGCCATGCGGGCGGCCTCGTCACGCCGGCTGGCGGCCATGTCCAGACGCTCCTGGGCGCCCTGGGTCAGCAGCAGGATGTCGCGCTCGATCTCGGCCGCGTCGGACTGGCGCTGGGCGATCTCGGCATCACGCGAGCGGATCTGGTTCTGCAGGTCCTCGATCGTGGCGCTGGGGTCGTACCGCAGCGCCGCGTCGGCGCTGCTCGCGGCCCCGAGCAGCGAATCGAGCACGCGCCCGAGTTCGGCCACCGCGCCCACGGTGCCCTGCTCGGCCTCGGCCGCGACCGCGGCGTGCCGGTTGGCGATCGCCAGGCGGACCTGGGCCAGCAGCAGAGACGCGGCCTGCTTCTGCCCGGTCGTCCCGTCGCGGGCCGCGGACTGCAGCCCAGACGCGATGGACTCCAGGCGGGTCTCCAGTGGCGGCTGATCGGGCCAGTTGTCGCTGGCGGCCTCGCGGACCTTGGCCAGCGCGTCCTGCGTGTCCTGCATCAGCGTCTGGGCGGCGCGGTTGCCGGCCCGGGCCGAGGGCTCGACCGTCGCGAGGATCGCCTCCAGCGTGCTCTGGACGCTCGAGTCCGGGCCGGAGAACCCGGCCGGCACGTTCACGCCGGCCAGCGAGGTGCCGGCGTGGTTGATCGCCTCGCCCGTCGGGTCGGAACGATCGCAGGCGATCAGCACGCCGCCGGCCGCCAGGGCCAGCAGGGCGGCGCCGAGCGTCGCGCGGCGCGACCGGACGGAGTGGCAAAGACGGCTGCGACGGGTGGTGGTCGTGGTCATGGCGCTCGGGTTTGGCTGGCGGCGGGCGTGGCGAGAGGGCACAACACAAAGAAGCAGAGACGGCGATGGCGCAACGCCCGGGCCGCCATTCGTACGAACAGGACCCGGTGTTCCCCCCGCCCACGCCGAGGGACCAAGAGTGTAGCGGGAGTCAGGGGCGAGCGGGAGGGGGTCGTCGGGGCAAGCGCGGGGGTCAACCCCCTCCCCCCCGGGGGTTCAGCCCGTCGGGACCGAGCCGCGTTACCGCTCGGGGCGAGGCTCGGCGGGGGGTTGCTCGCTGGGCGGGGGGTACTCGATGGGGTAGTCCGGACGCGGGCGGTACATCGAGCGGATCCACTCGGTGGCGTTGCTGAACGACGGGTTTGAGCGGCTGAGGAACACCGGGGTCCAGCCGCGCGCGTCGGCCACGTCCGGGTGCGGCCAGCGGGCGATGTTCCGGGGCAGGCCCATGTGCAGCAGCGGGCTCTCGCCGGGGTCGTCGTAGTTGATCAGCGGGGTGCCGTCTTCGAGGCGGTACCGGTCGAGGATCAGGAAGTTCGAGAAGACGGTGGCGTCGGAGTTCCGCCGGCGCGTGATGAGCGTCGGGCCGCGCGGGGCGTCCGGGCGGGTGTTGTGGCACGACGCGCAGCCGTTGATGAGCCAGGTGCGGTGGACCCGGTCGCGGAACATCTGCATCGAACGGGGATTGTCAATGACCTGGATCCGGCTGTACAGGTGGCGGGCCTTGAGGCGGAAGATGATGTCCAGCACCCGCTCGGGATCGCGCCGGGCGGCCCGGACCAGGTCGTCCAGCCCCTCGCGGGTCGCCGGGATGAGCGGGTCGCCCCGGAACTCCTCGACGAGCCGCTCGACGACCTCGCGCGGGATGATGACGCGCGGCAGGCGGTCCAGGTCGAGTTCGTACACCCGGATCAGGTTGATCTCCTCGATCGACAGCGTCCGCAGCGTGTCGGGCGAGGCCGATTCCTCCTCGGGATCGTCATCGGGTTCCTGCTCGGGCTGGCGGGGCTCCAGCAGGCGCTGGGCGGCGATCAGACGCTCGAGTTCGAGCGCGTCGCGGTTCGAGGGGTCCTGGCGGCGGATGTCGAGCAGTTCCTCGCCCGCAAGGTCGTACTCGCGCCGCTCGACCAGCCACCGCACGAGGGTGAGCAGGCCGGGGATGTTGTCGTCGGGCGTGGCGGCCCGGAGGCGGGCGTACCGCTCGCGAACAGGGGGGAGGATCTCGACACGCCGGACTTCAGTGGCCCGCAGCGGCAGTTCCACGCCGCCGATCTCGAGCACGACCCGATCGTCGGTCTGCTCGAGGAGCAGGCCGGTGTATCGGGTGCCGTCGTCCATGACGACGACCGCCTCTCGGACGGGGTTGTCCTGGGATTCGCGCTCGGGCTGGCGGCTTGGCACGGGCGCGAACGAGACGCCGACGAGCGTGGCGGCATCGTCGGCCCGCTTCCCCCCCACGAGGAGTGTCAGGCCGGTCCATGCGGCGAGCAGCGCGGCGACACACACGTCCGCCCGCCCGAAGGGCCGGCCCTTGGGGGGTTGGTTGCACATCGCCGGGATTGTGACACAGATCGGCCCGGTTGTCCACGTCCGGGGCGGTCAGGCCCGCGAATGGGCCTGGTGGGGCGCCGGGGCCCAGCGCCTCGGGTGGGGCCGCTCAGCCGGCCGACGCGGCGCACTTGGCCAGCGTCTGGTTGATGCGCTCGCCCAGGACGTCGGGCGTGAAGGGCTTGACGACGAAGTTGTTCACGCCGGCCTTGAGCGCCTCGATCACGCGGCTCTTCTCCGCCTCGGTCGTGACCATGATGATCGGCGTGGCCTTGTTGCTCTGGCGGAACGACTTGACGAACGTCAGCCCGTCCATCACCGGCATGTTCCAGTCGACGAGGATCAGTTCCGGGTGGAACGCGGCCGCCTTGGACAGCGCGTCCTGCCCGTCGCACGCCTCCTCCACGTCCGTGTGCCCGAGCGAAGACAGCACCGACTTCTGGATGTTCCGCATCGTCTTGGAGTCGTCGATCAGCAGGATCCGCATGGCCACACCCCTCGTCGGCAGGAATCCCGCGGCGCACGGCGCGACGCTCGCGGGGCTCCCTGGAACCGGTGCTTCATCGGTCCCGTGGGTCCGTTGCTTGACGCGAGAGAGGACCGGGCGGGGGTTGGCTAGCGCTGATCGGACGGTGGACGCCCCGGGGGCGTCCCAGAACCGCCGGCACGTCCGAGATGCTCCGCGCCCACGGTGATCTGCGCCGACGACTCGGCGAGTTCATCGGACATGGGCTCGGCACGCCCGCCAAGGTGGCGGGCCAGGAACGCCTCGGCCAGCGCCACGAACGCGAGGTTGTTCTCGGGCCTTGCCAACCCGTGCCCCTCGTCCGGGAACACGACGAGCGTGGCGGGCACGCCGGCGGCGTCGAGCGTGGCGGCCATCCGCTGCGACTCGCCCTGATCCACGCGCGGGTCGTTGGCGCCGTGGACCAGCAGCAGCGGGCGGCGGATCGCCCCCGCGTGCGTGAGCGGGGAGCGGTCGAGCAGGAACGCCCGCCCCTCGGGCGTCGAGAGGTCGCCGACGCGGCGCTGGAACACCGCCCGCATCGAGGCCCAGTACGGCGGGATCGACTCGAGCAGCGTGGTGAGGTCCGACGGGCCGACGAGCGAGACGCCGCAGGCGTACAGGTCGGGCGTAAACGCCAGGCCGGCCTGGGCTGCGTACCCGCCGAAGGAGGCGCCCATGATGGCGACGCGCTGCGGATCGGCGATGCCCCGCTCGATGGCCCACCCCACCGCGTCGGTCAGGTCCTGCTGGATGCGCCCCCCCCACTCGCGGTCGCCGGCGTTGACGAACGCCTTGCCGAAGCCGACCGACGCCCGGTAGTTGACGCTGAGCACCGCGTAGCCGCGATTGGCCAGGAGTTGGTGCAGAGGGTCGTAGCCCCAGGAATCGCGCGCCCACGGGCCGCCATGGACGAGCAACACCATCGGGAGCGGCTCGCGCGGACGGGGAACCTCGTTGCCCCACCGATCCGCCGCCGGGGCCGAGCCCGCGGGCAGGCTCAGATACGCCGGCAGCGTGAGTCCATCGCTGGCCTCGATGCCCACGCAGTGCATGGGCACGAGCGGCTGGGACTCGAGCCGGTCGCGGTGGTTGAACAGGAAGCGGGCGGTGGGCTGCTCGCCGCGGATGTAGAGGAAGAACGCGATGGGGCCGTCGTCGTCGCGATAGAGCACGAGCCATCGCTGATCGTCGAGCGAGCGGGAGGTCACGATGATCTCGCCGTCGTGGACGCGGGCCAGGAAGTCAAGATCGGGCGCAACGCCCGGGTCGATCGCGGTCCAGCGGAGGCGGTCCTCGGTGAATCCGGCCGCCTGGATCGCGCCCGTGCTCGGGTGGACGAGCGTCGGGCCGAGGTCGACGTGGTCGCGGGCGGCGAGCGTCTCCGTCTGCCCCGAAACGAGATCGACTCGAACCAGCGCGGCCGTGTCGCGGCCGCGGCTGTCGGCCAGGTACAGCGCGTTCGGCTCGGGCCCGAAGCCCAGCACGCGAGTCGTCACCATGTCCTCGGGTGGGATGCTGGCGACGACCTGCCACCCGCCCCCCGCGGGGCTTGCCAGTTGGAGCCCGCCGTCGGGAGTCGCCTGCTCGATCATGCGCATCCGGCCTCGCAGGTCCGTGATCCAGCGGGTGGTCTCGGGGGGCGCGATGGCGACGATCCGCAGATCGCCGGTTGCGACGTTGACCACATACAGGTCGTGCAGGGCGGGGTCCCGATCGTTGATCGAGATCAGAACCTCTTCCGCCATCTCGGGCGGGATGTCCACCACGCGGGCCTGCACGCCCTGCCGGGTCAGCGGGATCGCCTGGCCCGTGGTCACGTCGAGCGAGTAGAGACGCCAGTTCTCGTCGCCCTGGTCGTCCTGCATGTAGAGGATGTGCCGCCCGGAGTTGGTCCACCAGTGACGCCGGATGCCGCGCCCTCGGTCGGCGGTCAGGGGGCGGGCGATGGTCTGGCCCGGCGGGGCCGACTGGGCCTCGGCGTCGGCGGGCTGGATCCAGATGTTCAGCACGCCGTCGAACGCGGCGAGGTAGGAAATCCACCGCCCGTCCGGCGAGAGGCGGACCTGGGCCCGGTCCGGATTGGCGAACAGCACGTCGCGGGGAATGAGCGGCACGTCGTCGAAGGCCTGGGCCCGCGAGAGCGTCAGCCCCACCATCACCACCAGCACGCCGACAACCCGCGCGAGTGCGGCACGCCCAACGGGCCAACGAGTCGGGATGGTGCGGACGAAGCGACCCAATGCGTGCTCCACAACGCGGCCAACTCGCCGCGAGCCGGGGCGTCACGGCCCCGGTGTCTCTATGGTCGGCTCCGCGGGGCGTTGCGTCCAGAGCCGACCGGCTGGCGGTTGTTTGCGGACCGCCCGCCCAGAGGGCACACTGCTGCCATGCGCGCGACCCTCGACGGCCACGACCTGCCCGGAACGATCGGCACGCTGGGCCAGGCGATCGCCTCGGCCCGGGACGCCGCCGCGGCGCGCGGACGGGTGGTGGTCGAGGCCAGGGCCGATGGGGAACTGATCGGCGATGACGTGCTGGAGGATCCGACCCGGGCGCCAGCGACGATCGGCGAGGTCGAGTTCCTGTCGGCCAACCCGAGGGCGATGGTCCGCGAGGCGCTGCTGGGCGCTGCCGAGGCGCTCGAGCGGGCCCGCCAAGATCAGGGCGAGGTGGTCGCGTCGCTCGATGGCGGCGAGATCGACGCGGCCCGGTCGGGGCTGGAGCCGATCCTCGGAGCCTGGGGCGCGTGCGTGGCCACCGTGCGCGACGGGGCCGCGCTGGTCGGGCGCGACCTGTCCCGGCCCGTGAACGGCGAGGCGCCCGAGCGGGCCGTCGGGGCGCTGATCGAGACGCTGACGGAGGTCAAGCGGGCGTTCGGGGCCGAGGACTGGGCCGGCCTCTCCGACGCCGTCGGCGAGGATCTGGAACGTCACGCGGCCGCGTGGGACGCGATGCTGCGGGGGCTGGCCGAGGAGTTGTCCGAGCCGCGAGCGTGAGCGTGCGGCGGGCCCGCCGCGGCAACGTCTGCCACCACGCCTCCGCCGCGACCACGATCGCTCAAGGCAGCAGCCCCATCACGAGCGCGCTCCCGAAGCGGTACGCGCCGAAGGCGGCCCCGAGAAGCACGTCGCCCGCGGTGAAGAACAGCACGCCAAAGCCGATGAACGCGACGCCGCGCCCGACCTCGCCTTCCATGAACACGGCGTAGCCCCGCCAGAAGTCGGACAGGACCCGCCAGCCATCCAGCGGCGGGATGGGCACGAGGTTGAACAGGGCCAGGGCGATGTTCAGCGCCCCGCCGGCGAAGAAGAACACCCGCAGGTTCCGCATCGGCCCGTCGGGCACGCCCAGGCCCGGGAGGTACTTCTCCAGCACGGCCCCCAGCACGATGCACGTTGCCGCCAGCCCGACGTTCATGGCCGGGCCGGCCGCGGCAACCGCGGCCCCCGCGTATCGCCCTTTGAGGCGCGTCGGATCGACCGGCATCGCCCCCCACGCGATGCCCACCAGCGCGAACGCCAGAAGGCTCCACGGGCCCATATGGACCAGCGGGTTGATGGTCATGTGCCCGGTGTGGATTGGCGTGTCGTCGCCGCGCTTGATGGCGGCCCACCCGTGCCCGAGTTCGTGCAGCACGATCGACGCGATCATCCAGACCGCCCACGAGACGAGCAGCGCGGGGCTGATCTGCCAGAGTGCGGCGGCCCACCAGGACATGCGCGTCTCCGAAGCCGGGCGAGCGGTCGTGCGGACGGCTGGAACGATCAGCCGCCGGACGGGGGCGGCGTCTGGCCCGCCGGGGTGATGGGGAACATCGTCGGCTCGGGCGTCGTGGCCGGAGCGGCCGCGCCGGGCTCCGTCGTCGGCGACGGCGTCGCGCCCGGCTGGGCCGGGTCGATCGGCGTCGGGGGCGGGGCGTCGGGATTCGGCCCCGCGTTTGGCCCCAAGCTTGGAGCAGCGCCGTCGCCGACGGGCATGGCCGCGGCGCCCTCGCCCTGCTGCTGCCCGTAGTAACTCTCATTCCACCAGCGCCGGAACGACTCGCCCGACTCGGTCGGCGGGTACGGCCAGTGGCGCGATTCGGCCACGCTCGGGGCGTCGAAGTCGATGCGGTTCCGCTCCAGGGCCGTGCCCTGGGCCGCGGCCCACTCGGCGATCGCCACGTTGTAATCGACCAGCGAGGCGATTTCCTGACGCTCGGCGTTGGCCAGGGCCTCCTGGCGGGTCAGTTCGAGGTCGAGTCGCTCGGGCGTGATGTCGGCGTTGGTCTCGCGCTGGACCTGCAGGGCGCGGAGCACCTCGGCGGCGGCGAAGCGGGCGATGCGGGTCTTGATGATCAGTTGGTAGTTCGTTCCGACGTTGTCCAGCGCGGTCTTGACCTCGCTCACGATCGCCTGGACCGTGTTCTGGTACGAGATGACCGCCTGGCTGCGTTCCAGTCGGCGTCGGGTGAACTCGGCCTCGGCGGCCCGGTTGCCGATCGCCTGCTCGAAGAACAGGCCGAACACCCACGACGGGAACTCGCCGCGCCCGATCTGCTCGTACGAATCGGAGGCCTGGCGCTCCAGCGCGTTCAGGCGGGCCTGCATGCGCAGGTCCAGGTCCGGCAGACGCCCGTTGGCCGCCACCAGCAGGCGGATCGCGGTGTCGTCCAGCGAGAGGATCGACTGGGCGACTTCGGGGCGGCTCTCGATCGCGGTGAAGAACGACTCGCCCAGGTTGTACTCGATCGGCGCGTCGATGGGGCGATCGATCGGGACGATCAGCAGTTCCGAGCCCACCGGGATCGACGGGTCGTTCATCAGCACCTTCAGCCGATCGCTCGTCCGGCGCAGCACGTTCTGCGACCGCAGCAGGTTGGCCTCGCGCTCCGCGACGCGGGCCCGCGCGTTGGCGACGTTGGCGGGGTTGGCCCGGAAGATCACGGCCGCCATGCGTTCGGCCGTTTCCTCGCCGCGTTCGAGCAGCCGCTGCAGGATCAGGATGTCGTAATACGCCTGCCACAACTGCCAGTACGTCCGCTCGACCTCCGTCACCAGCCCGAGCATCTGCGACTCGAGCGACGCGATCTGGTTCCGCTCGGCGTTGCGGGCCAGGCGGACCTGCGCGAGCGTCACGTCGGCCCCGAAACCCCGCATCAGCGGCTGGTCGTACTGGAACGACCAGTTGATCGGGGTGGTCTGGCTGCCAGCGGGGGTTGTGCCGTTCTGGCGGACGCGGTTGTACGTCAGGTCCTGCTGGATGCTGAACGCCCCGCCGCTCGTCAGGTTCCGCGTCAGGCCCGCGCGGGTCGCGATGACCTCACGCTCGCTGCGGCTGATGTTGCTCCCCGCCGTGAACAACTGATCGTCCAGGAACGACCGTTCCACGCTGGCCGAGAAGACCCAGTCGAACGCCGCCTCGGCCTGCACGACCTGCGTCTGGGCGATCGCGGGAGCCAGCGAGGCGAACTGCACCTCCAGGTTGTTCCGCACCGCCGCCTGCACGGCCCGCTCCAGCGACACCACCACGGTGCGGGGCGACTGGCCCAGGAGGTCCAGGCCCAGGGGCAACTGGTCCGGGTCGTTGGTGTCGTACGCCTCCGGGCCGGCCATGCGGTTGAGCTCGTCCCAGAACCGGCGCTCGATCCCCGTGTCTTCCAGCGAGCCCGTGCGGGTCGTCTGGAGCGTCTGCGGCGCGGACTGGGCGTCGGCCAGTTCGCGACGGACCGAATCGACCACGGCGCGGCGGAGGGTGTCGTCGCGCGTGTCGAGCACGCGGGTCGTGCAGCCGCCCGCGGCCAGGGCCAGCGCGAGGGCGGTGGTGAGCGCGGCGCCGGCGCGCGCGCGGGCGCGGCGTGCGACTGGGCGTTGCGGGCGGTCGAGCGAGCGGGAGGTGGGCGGGGTTCCGCGCATTGAGGGCTCCAAGGGCGGCGGGGGCGTATGGACGCCGGGCCGCGGGAGGACGATCGTTCGCACCAAAACCGCCCGAGGGCTGTCGGTTGCGGGGAATACCTGTGACTTGGCCCGCCCAAGGCTCCGGCTCGCGCAGCACCGGCGTAAACTGCTGGGAGTCACGCGGGATGCGGATGTGGTCCGATGGTTGGTCGGGCGTGCATCGCGTGTGGCACGCGGCTCGGAGCGTTCGGCGGGGCTTCCGGCGACGCTCGCGAGCAATGTCTGGTGCGGGGTCTGGTGCGGGCTTCAGTGAAGCCCGCTGCTGACCGGGATCGGATCATACTCGCTCACGCCACCCTTGGACAGGCTTGCACGAGCACCGACCAGGGGCACCCACGGGGGACGGCGGGCGGGAGACAACTGGCAACACGCGTCGCCCGGGTGGGCTGGGCGACGCGACGGGCTCGGGAATCGAGCCGGCACGAGTTCAGGAGGAACAGGCCATGGTGTTCAGTCCATCAACGTCCATGTGGAAGTCCAGCGCTCGTGAAGTCGCGCTCGGTTGGCGACGCGCGGCAGCCTTCGCGGCCGTCGGCGTCGTGCTCGCCACGACCGCCCCCGCGCTGGCCCAGGTCCGCCCCGAGCCGGTCGAGCCGTACTACGTCGTCGTGGCCCGGGGCGAGACCCCGCTGCTGGCCGGGCCGGTCGAGTCGCACTACCGCGTCGCGGTGCTGGACCAGGGCCAGGTGCTCCGCGTCGACCACGCCCTCGACGGCTGGATTATGGTGAACTACCCCGCGGGCACGACGGCCTATGTGCGAGCCAGCGAGGCCTCGCCGGTCCCGAACACCCAGACCGCCGACGGCGCCCAGGACGTCCGGACCACCGTGCCGACACGCCTGCGGGCCGCCAACATGGAGTCGACGGGCGCCGGCTCGTGGGCCACGCTGCTGGCCGACCCGCTCGAGCCGCTCCCGGCCGGAACCACACTGCGGGCCACCGGCGTCGAGAACCGCTCCGACGGCTCGGCCATGTTCTTCCGGATCCAGGCACCCGCCCAGGCCCGCGGATTCCTGAAGGAGTCCTGGGTCCGCCGTGCGACCGACACCGAGGTCCAGGCGTTCCTGCGCAACGTCGGCGGGGCCGACCACGCGCCGGCTCGTGAGTCGCAGCCGACCGGTGCGACGCCTACGCCGCCCACATCCGCCTCGCCGACCGATCGACCAGCCTCCGCCACGCCGAATCCGGCGCCAACCACGACCGCCACGCCCCCGGCCAACGTCCCCACCGGTACGGGCGAGTCCGCCGGGCGGTTCGACACCTCGATGCTCGCGCCCCCCGCGGTCCCCACCGCCTCGGACACGCTCGTTCCCCCGCCCGGGCAACCCGGTGCCCAGCCCACGGCCCAACCCGGGGCCGCGGCCTCCGACGTCCAGCCAGGTCCGCTCGTGATCGACCAGACCGGACGCATCACCTCCGGCTCCGGCGCAACCACTCCCGCCGCCCCAACCACCGATCCGCTCGTGCTGACCGTCGACAGCCTCCAGCGCGCCTTCGACGAGGTTCGCGAGCAGCCCGTCCGCGACGCCGAGTACGAGGAGCTCATCGCCCGCTTCGAGCAGGCCATGCAGAACCTCGGCGACACTCGGGCCGACCAGACCATCCGCCTTGGCCTGCAGGCCCGCGTCGATCTGCTCCGCCTGCGGATGGACTACCGCGACCGCCTTCGCGAACTCGACGAGGGCCGTCGCGACGCCCGCGAGGCCGCCACGCGGGCCGCGGAGCGCATCGACTGGCTGCGGACGCAGGGTGGATACGCGGTGATCGGGCGCCTCGTGCCCTCGATGATCTACGACGGTCGCGGCGGGCCGCAGTTGTTCCGGGTCGTGGCGGTCAACACCGACACGCCGCGGACGCTGGCATATGTGCGGATGGAGGACCCGTTCGTGCTGCCGCCGATGGTCGGCAAGGTCGTGGGCGTCCGCGGGCAGGTGACCACCGAGCCGACGGTCGGCACAAGGATCGTGCAGGTCGAGTCGGTGGACGAGGTCAGCGTGGCGAACTGAGGCCGAGGCGAGACAGCGAGCCAGGCGCGCGAGGGCTCCGACGCTCTGCTGGGGTTGCGGGCGTTCCGCCCGCAACCAGTTCTGAGTCTTGCTGCGGGCGGAACGCCCGCAGCCCCAGCCGATGGTCGTCATCGCCACCACCCCCGCCTCGCTCCATCGCTGTCCCGCTCTTTCTCCCCTACCGTCCCTCCCCAATGCCCGTCATCGCCGCGACCAACATCCGCCTGGCCTACGGCATCGACATCATCCTCGACGGCTGCACCTTTACCCTGGAAAAGGGCGAGCGGGTCGGCATGGTCGGGCGCAACGGCACCGGCAAGTCCACGCTCATGAAGATCCTGGCCGGAACCCTCCAGGCCGACTCCGGCACGCTGAGCATCCAGCGCGGCGTGCGGATCGGCTACCTCCGCCAGGACCCCAACCTCGACCCCGAGGAGACCCTCCGCGAAGCCGCCGAGGGCGCGTTCGCCACGCTCCACGACCTGCACAAGCGCCTGCACACCGTCTTCCACGAGATGGAGGGCAAAGACGGCGACGAACTCACCCGCCTGCTGCGGCGCCAGGAGGACCTGGAACGGGCCATCGACGCCGCCGGCGGGTACGCCATCGACCACCGCATCGACGCGGTCCTGCACGGGCTTGGCTTCACCGACGCCCAGTTCACTATCCCCGTCGCCAAACTCTCCGGCGGGCAGCGGGCCCGCCTGGCCCTGGCCCGCCTGCTGCTCGAAGAGCCGGACATCCTGCTGCTCGACGAGCCGACCAACCACCTCGACATCGACGGCCGCCTCTGGCTCGAGAACTACCTCAAGAGCACGTTCGAGGGCGCGATCCTGATGATCTCGCACGACCGCTACCTGCTCGACGCGGTGGTGCACCGGATCGTCGAGACCGAGCACGGGCGGCTGATCGAGTACCCCGGCGACTACTCGGCCTTTCGCACCATCCGGGCCGAGCGCCGCCTCACACAGCAGCGGGCCTACGACAAGCAGCAGGACAAGTTCCGCAAGGAGGAGGAGTACATCCGGCGCTTCAAGGCCGGGCAGCGGGCCAGGCAGGCCAAGGGGCGCGAGGCCCGCCTCGAGCGCGAGAAGGCCGACGAGCGCCTCGAACGCCCGATGGAGATGGCCCAACTCCGGGTGTCACTGGCCAAGGCCGAGCGTTCGTCCGACGTGGTCGCCAGCACGAAGGAGGTCACCAAGGCCTATCCGCGCGAGGACGGCTCGGCCAAGGTGCTCTTCAACAACCTGTCCGTCACCATCGGTCGCGGCGAGCGCTGGGGCATCGTCGGTCCCAACGGCGCGGGCAAGACCACCCTCGTCCGCACCCTGCTGGGCGAGATCACGCCCGACTCGGGCACGTGCTCCCTCGGCACGCGCCTGTCGGTCGGCTACTTCTCCCAGACGCACGAGCACCTGGACCTTGATCTGACGATCATCCAGCAACTCCAGCGCACGATCCAGAAGGAAAACCCGGGCGTGCTGATCAATGAGCAGCAGGCCCGCGACCTGGCAGGGGCCTTCCTGTTCAGCGGCGACGACCAGCAGAAGGAACTCCGCGTGCTGTCGGGCGGCGAGCGCAGCCGCGTCGTGCTCGCGGGGCTGCTGGCCAGCGCGAAGAACCTGCTCGTGCTCGACGAGCCGACCAACCACCTGGACATCCCCAGCGCCGAACGCCTCGAGGAGGCGCTCTCCCTCGACGCCGGCTTCGACGGCACGGTCATCCTCATCAGCCACGACCGGGCCCTGCTCGACGCGGTGTGCGACCACCTGCTCATTCTCGACGCCGAGGGCGGGTGGAAGGCGTTCTTTGGCAACTACGCGCAGTGGCGCGAGCGTGAGAAGCAACTCGCCAGCCAGGGGCCGGCCAAGGCGTTCGCGCCGGCGAAGCCGCCTCCCCCACCGCCGTCGCCAAGAACGCAGTCGCAAGCAGGGTCCACACAGAACCCGCGCACGGGCAGCGGCTCCAACACCGCCTCCCCCTCCAAGCCCCAGCCCAAGGCCAAGAGCAAGTTCTCATGGATGCCGCTCGAGCGCGTTGAGTCCCGCATCGCCGAACTCGAGGAGCAGATCGAGGCGATCGACGGCGCCCTGGCCGACCCCGAGGTCTGGCCCGATGTCATGCGGGCCGCGGAACTCACGGGCCAGCGCGAGGACCTCGCCGCCGAGAAGTCGGAGATGGAGGACGAGTGGCTGAGGCGGTCGGAGTAGCGGCGCCGATCGCTCCAAGAGTCACCCACGGCAACCACACACGCTCAAGCCCGCTCACGCCCCCCGATTCGCCCCCGGCACCCACAGCACGTCCCCCGCCCCCATCCCGTTGGCCGCACGCGACAGCACGAACAGCAGGTCCGACAGCCGATTGAGATACCGCACAGGCTCCGGCGTCGTCGCCGCCGCCTCGGCCTCGCGCAGCGCCACGCACACGCGCTCGGCCCGGCGCGTCACCGTCCTCGCCACATGGAGCGACGCCGCCAGCCCCGTCCCGCCCGGCAGGACGAAACTCCGCAGGCTCGCCATGTGGTCGTTGAACTCGTCGATCAGCGGCTCGAGCCGATCGGTCTGCGACGCCTTCACGCGCAGGCGCTGGTCGGCCGGCTCGCCCGCCTCGAACGGCACGCACAGATCCGCCCCGACATCGAACATGTCGTGCTGCACGCCGCGGAGGATCTCGCCGATCCGGGCCGCGATCTTCGCGTGCTCCGCCTTGCCCGCCTCACTACCGCCGGCCACCTCCGCCGCCCGCCCGGCCTCAGCAATCGCCACGCCGATGGCCGCGTTGGCCTCGTCGACCGTGCCATAGGCCTCGACACGGAGCGCGTGCTTGGCGACGCGTGAGCCGTCGCCCAGCCCGGTCGAGCCGTCATCGCCCGTGCGTGTGTAGATTCTGGTAAGCTTGACCATTCAACCCGCTTTCAAGGATGATGCGGCCGGGAGCAGGGATGCAGGCGCCAACGACGACACCCTCGACGGACGATAGCCCCTCGCCAAGCGGCGAACGGGGTGTTGCGCTCCGCTCATCACCGGGTGGCACGCCCACGCGCAGCGCGGGCGTGGTTCCTGGCGAATCGGCACGTCTGCGCGGCCTCCGCCACTCGTGGCGCCAACGCCCCATCGCATCCGACGCACCACAAGGCTCACCCCCCACCACCCTCCTCGATCGCATCCTCCAAACCCGCGGCCTCGCGGGCCCCGAGGCCGCCGCCTTCCTCGCCCCCACGCTCAAGCACCTGCACGACCCAAGCCTCCTGCCCAACATCGACCTCGCCTGCGAGCGCCTCCTCGACGCCGCACGCACCCGCGAGCCCATCGCCATCTTCGGCGACTACGACGTCGACGGCATCACCGCCACCGCCATCCTCTACCACACCCTCCGCCTCCTGCAGCCCAAAGCCGACGTCCGAACCTACGTCCCCCACCGCCTCGACGAGGGCTACGGCCTCTCGGCCGACGCGCTCGAGCAACTCGCCGCCGAGGGCGTCCGAGTCGTCGTCTCGGTCGATTGCGGCATCACCGCCGTCGAGCCCGCACGCCGCGCCCGCCGCGCGGGGCTCGACCTGATCATCACCGACCACCACACGCCCCCCGCCACCGCCGCCGACCTGCCCGATGCGCTGGCCATCGTGCATCCCCGCCTGCCCGGCGGCACCTACCCGTTCGGCGACCTGTGCGGCGCGGGCGTGGCATACAAAGTCGCCTGGCGTCTCTGCACGCTGCACGCCGGGTCCGACCGCGTGCCCCGGCCCATCCGCCAGCACCTGATCGACATGCTCGTGCCCGCCGCGTTGGGCGCGATCGCCGACGTCGTGCCCCTGCGCGACGAGAACCGGGCCATGACGCTCCACGGCCTGCGCCTCATGAAGCAGCCGCGGATCGAGGGCCTGCAGCGCCTCATCGAGGCCTCGCGCCTCGACGGCGACCGCATCGAGGCCGAGGATGTGGGCTTCCGCCTCGCGCCCCGCCTCAATGCCGCGGGGCGCATGGGGCACGCGAGCGAGGCCGTCGAACTGCTCACGACCGCGACCGGCGACCGCGCCGTCGAGATCGCCCGGGCCCTGTCGCGCCTCAACGACGAACGCCGCGCCACCGAGCGCCGCATCGCCGACGAGGCCGCCCAGCGTGCCATCGACCACGGCATGGCCCAGGGCGACGGCCGCTTCATCGTCCTGGCCGACCCCGCCTGGCACCGCGGCGTCGTCGGCATCGCCTGCTCACGCCTGGTCGAACGCTTCGGACGCCCGACCATCCTGCTCCAGAACGAGGACGGGCTGTGCATGGGCTCGGCCCGCTCGATCCCGGGCTACAACCTGCACGGCGCCTTGGAGTCATGCCGCGATCTGCTCGAATCCTTCGGCGGGCACACCATGGCCGCCGGCCTGAAAGTCAAGGCCGATCGCGTCGAGGAACTGCGCGATCGCCTGCAGTCCCACGCCGCGGCCAGCCTGCACGAGGACGACCTCGACAACGCCCTGGAGTTCGACACCGAGACCACGCTGCCCGAGATGGACGTGGCGTCGGTCGAATCGCTGGTCGGTCTCGGCCCGTTCGGCGCGGGCAACCCGCGCGTGCGTGTGCTCGTGCGTGGCGTCGAGCTCTCCCAGCCGCCGCGGACCATCGGCAACTCGGGCGAGCACCTCTCGCTCATGGGTCGCCAGGACCGTCGCACGATGCGATTCGTCGCGTGGAAGTTCGCCGAGCACCTGCCCCGCCTCCGACCCGGCACGAAGCTGGACGTGCTGATCGAGCCCAAGATCTCGACCTGGAACGGCTCGCGCACGGTCGAACCTGAAGTCGTCGATGTGCGGCCCTGGTAGACCGGCTCCCTGGTGGACCGGCTCTCCGAGCCGGTTTCGCGGCGCAGCCGCGAGCCGATCAACCGGCAGCGTCCAACCAGCGAACGCGAAGCGCGAGCGAGTGCGAACAACCAACAACGCCCCGCGCATCCACCCTCGCACGACAATGCAAACGGGGCGGGCCCATGCCCGCCCCGCATCACATCCTCGCATCCCCGACCCATCGCTCGCGGCTGCGCCGCGAAGCCGGCTCGGAGATCCGGCCCACCACGACGATCCGGCCTTCCTGCTACTGCACATTCAGGTTCCGCAGGTACGCCTCCAGGTCCGCCTCCGCCGCGGCCTGGCGCTGGCGAGCCGCGGCCATCTCGGTGTTGATCTCTTCCAGCCGGTTCTCCTGCTGCGTCATCGTCTGCACGTACCGCGCGTACAACTCGTTGTTGCGGTCGAGCCGCCCCATGTTCTCGCGCATCCGGGACTGGTCGCGCCCGATCTCGTTCCGCTCGGTCTCGAGGCGTTCGATGATCCGCTGCTGCTCCTGGATCGCCCGCTGCTTGCCCGCCGCGGTGCGGAACGCGTCCACGACCGCCTGGCTGACCCGCCCGTTGCGCTGGTGGTCCAGGAACGTGTTGAGGTCCCACGACAACAGCGTGATCCGCTGGGCCGTCGTCCGCTCCTGCGTCACGGTCAGCGATTCGGTCTCGCCACCCGCCACCTCCACCTCGAACCGGTACAGGCTCTCGGTCGTCTCGGCCGCCTGCGACGGGGCCGTCAGTTCGTACCCGCCCATCCGCGGCTGCTCCACGATCACCGTCCGGTCGCCCGCGCGGTCCTTGTTCTCGATCGAATACACAACCGTCGACACCTGGCGCACCGTCTGCTCGATCAGCCCGTCCACGATGCGGATGTTGCGGACCTGCCAATCGCCCTTGTCCTCGGTCCGCACGTCCACGTCCAGGTCCACCGCGTACGACAGCAGCCGCTTGTCCCCTGGCACGATGTGCCCGATCTGCGCATCGCCCGCGTACGCCGCCCCGTCGTACACCGCGATCGGCCCCGGCAGCAGTTGCAGCGACGAGGAGTTGGTCAGTTCGACCCCGCGCATCGGGTGGTCGGTCATCACGCCGCGGCTGTAGATCGACACCCGCCGCCCGTCGAGCGCGCTGGTGATGATCGGGATCATCGCCGACCGCTGGCGATCTATCGACACAGGCGTGTCGATCGTGTACTGGAACACCTCGCCGACTTCGCCGGCCCGGGCCTGGGCCGCGGCGGCGTAGTTGGCCATCTGGTCGCCGCCGACCGCGGAACGTGTCCGACCGGGCTGCATCGGTGCCGACGATGGCATGGCGAGCATCACCTCGCCCGCCGCCCGATCGGCGTCCATCCGTCCATCGGCCTCCTGGAACGGGGACTGCCCCCCGCCGCCGCCGCGCATCGTCGCGCGCCCCCGCTCATACACCGTCGGCCCCACGTTCGCGATCACCGGCACCGGCACCTCGGGCCGCGTCAGGAACAGCGGCTCGTACAGGTCCATCTGGAACCCAACCGGCTGGCCCGCGACCAGCGAGAGTTCCACCTGGTTCCAGTCCTCGTCGGTCGTGTTCTCGACGATCGCCCAGCCCTGCAGCGTCGGCTGCCCGCCGCCGCCGCCCATCTCCGGCAGAATGAGCCGGTACGACGTCTTCCACACCGGCATCTCGTGGACATAGGCCACGAACACCTCGCGGTTGCCCGCCCCGTCGAAAGACAGGTCCACGGTCTTGACGTTCTCCGTCCGCTGCTCGGCGTAGGCGGTCAGGGCCCGCTCGAGTTCGCCGGCCAGTTCCGGGTCCAGGATGTCGAACGACCGCAGGGCCGTGATGTCCACGCTGCGGATGCCCGCGCTCGACAGGATGTTCACAAACGGGTGCTCGGCGACGTTGTCGCCCACGCCCACCGGGCGGTTCTCGACGCCGATCACCGTGCCCGTCGTCTCGCCGTCTACCGACGCGACCCGCACCCGCGCCCCGCGGAGCTGCGCGAACAGTTCGGCCATCGACGGATTCGACGAGATGTCGATCGCGAACGAAGCCAGGCGCCGCTCCAGCGGCTCGCGGCTCGCGTACGACACCGCGTCGATCCGCCCGCCGCCAAGGTCCAGCAGCACCATCGACTTCAGGATGTCGTTGATCTGGTCCGTGTCGAACCGCAGCTGCACCCGGGCCGCACCCTCGACGAAGCCCTGGCGCTGGAAGGCACCGACGCCGGAGCGGTACAGCGTGATCGCGGTCATGGGCAGCTCGGCGTCCTGGCCGCCGGGCTGGCGGGCCGCCGGACGGCTGGACTGGGCCATCGCGGGGGCCGCGCTCGCCGCGGCCAGCCCGGCCACCAGGATCAGGCGAGCCGCGGAGCCCGAGCGGGTGTTGCGATTCGTGCGGGGGGACTGGGAAAGCATGGGGTACCTCCTTGTGGGCGACGCCGGGTTGGGGGCGATCGCCGCGGGCCGGCCCCGGGCGGCGGACGCGCCGCGCTCGGGACCACGCCGGGAACACTGTAAGACTGACGCCCGGACGCCCGGCCGGTGCCCCCGGAGTGGATCGGCGTTGCGCGGGCGTGACATGGGAGGTTTCAGGACGGAATCCGCCCGGCCCGCGTTCCACCGGCTCGCGTTACAATCGCTCCATGGCCCGGACCATCACCATCACGCTGCCCGACCCCTTGCAGCCCCGGCTCGAGGAGATCGCCCGCGACCGCGGCGTCAGCCTCGAGCAGGCCGCGCTCGGGCTGCTGACCGAGCGTCTCGCCCGCGTCCCGACCCTGCCCACCGATCCTGAGCAACTCCGGCGGGAACTGATGCTCGGGCTGGAGGGCGAGCCGGTCGTCATGACGCGGGAGGACTGGGAACGCAAGGCCCAGGAACTGATCGAGCGTCACCGCCGGAGCAAGGCCGGATGACCGCTCACGCGGCGTTCACCCCGGAAGCCATCCGGGACATCGATTCGATCGCCGAGTTCTACGCGGTCGAGAGCCCCGCCATCGCGCAGCGCTTCTACTTGTCCGTCGACGCCACAGCGCAGCTGCTCGCAGAGAACCCGCTCATTGGTCGGCTGTACGAGCCGGCCGTTCCGGACTTCGAGGGGCTGCGCGTGTGGGGCGTTCGGTCCTTCCGCGCGATTCTGGTGCTGTACGTCCCGGCCGACCACGGCGCTCGTGTCATGCGCGTGTACCACGCGAAGCGGGACCAGGCGGAGGTGTTTCGCCGAGATGCCGACGAGTGACGCCTCCCGGTCGCCCATCGTCAACAATCGCCCAATGACGCCGCCCGCCGCTTTCACGTCCCATCCATCCAATCCCGACCTCGCCGCCGTCGCCCGCGACCTGGCCGCCCGCCTCAAGGGCCAGGTCCGCTTCGCCCGCCACGACCGAATGCTCTACGCCACCGACGCGTCGCTCTACCAGGTCGAGCCGCTCGGCGTGGTCATCCCCGCGTCGATCGACGACGCCGTCGAAGCCGTCCGCTTCTGCGTCGATCGCACCCTCCCCATCCTCCCTCGCGGCGGGGGCACCAGCCTCGCGGGCCAGTGCACCAACCGCGCCGTCGTCATCGACACCTCGCCCAACTGCCGCGCCGTGCTCGAACTCGACGCCCCCGCCCGGCGTTGCCGCGTCGAGCCCGGCATCACCATCGACGAACTCAACGCCCACCTCGCACCCACCGCCCTGTTCTTCGCCCCCGACCCCGCCACCAGCCGGCACTGCTGCATCGGCGGCGCGATCGGCAACAACGCCGCCGGCGCACGCTCCATCCGCTACGGCCGCACGAGCGAGAGCCTCTTGGGCGTCGACGCCATCCTCGCCACGGGCCAGCGCGTCCGCCTCGACCGCGGCGCGAGCGACCGCGACCCCGTGGCCCGCGAACTCACACGCCGCATCGTCGACGTCGTGCTCGACCACGAGCGCCTCATCCGCGAGCGCTTCCCCAAGACCGTCCGGCGCAACGCCGGCTACGGGCTCGACATGGTCCTGCTCGCCCTCGACCAGGCCCGGCGCGAGGGCGTCGCCGATGCCGACCTCCGCGCCCAGCCCGGCTGGTCGCGTATCAACCTCGCCCACCTCCTGGCCGGCAGCGAGGGCACGCTCGCTGTCACGCTCGGCGCCGAACTCCTGCTCCACCCGCTGCCCGCGGCCAAGGGCCTCGCCACCGTCTCGTTCGAGTCCGTCGAGTCCGCCATCGACGCCCTGCCCGACATCCTCGCCATGAAGCCGTCAGCGGTCGAACTGCTCGACGACATGGTGCTCGGCCTGGCCGCCCAGAACGCCGAGTACCGCCGCTACGTCGACCTCATGCCCCGCGCGGCCGGCGCAATCCCGAAGGCCGTGCTCTACATCGAGTTCTTCGCCGACCCCAGCGACAAGCCCACGCCCCCGCAGCACATCGCCGCCGCCCTCCGCGCCGTCATCGACCGGTTCGGCCAGCCCCGCGTCAGCACCCACACCGACCCCGCCGCCATGAACGAGGCGTGGAAGCTCCGCAAGGCCGGCGAGCCCCTTCTCCACGGCCTGCCCGGCGCCCGCAAGCCCATCACCTTCATCGAAGACAACGCCATCCCCGTCGAGCGCCTCGGCGAGTTCGTCCGGCGCCTCCGCGCCATCGTCCACCGCCACGACACCACCGCCGCGTTCTATGCCCACGCCTCCGTCGGCGTTCTGCACGTCCGCCCGCTCATCGACATCCACGACGAGGCCGACCGCGCCCGCATGCGGGCCATCGCCCTCGAAACCGCCCAACTCGCCCGCGACCTCGGCGGCGTCATGTCCGGCGAGCACGGCGACGGCCGCGTCCGAGGCCCGCTCCTCGAGGCCTTCTACGGCCCCGAACTGATGCGCGCCTTCGCCGAGGCCAAACGCATCTTCGATCCAAGAGGCCTGCTGAATCCCGGCATCATCGTGCCGACCAAGGCCTCCAGCCCATCCTTGTCGACTGGGGTGGCGGGCGCCCCCCCCCCCCCCACGCCCGATGATCGAATCGCCGCCATCACCACCCACCTCCGCGTCCTCCCCGAATCCCGCCAAATCCGCGTCCCCGACACCAACACCTTCTTCACCTACCACGACCAGCACGGCTTCGACGCCTCCGTCGAGATGTGCAACGGCTCCGGCGTCTGCCGCAAGAAGCAGGGCGGCACCATGTGCCCCTCCTACATGGCCACCCTCGACGAGCGCCACTCCACCAGAGGCCGCGGCAACGCCCTCCGCCTGGCCATCACAGGGCAACTCTCGAACGAGGGGGCCGGGCTTTCCAGCCCGGTCGCTCCGCCACCAGACACACGAGCCAACACCACCCAGCCCGCCTGGTCCGACCCCGAAACCCAGGCCACCCTCGACCTGTGCCTCTCCTGCAAGGCCTGCAAGACCGAGTGCCCGAGCAACGTCGACATCGCCCGCCTCAAAGCCGAATACACGGCCCAGGGCCACCGCGCCTCGGGCCGCGTCCCGCTCGCGTCCCGCATCATGGCCTCGATCCGCACGCTCAACCGCCTCGCCTCCCGCACGCCGCGCCTCGCGAACGCCGTGAGCAGCCTCCCGCCCGTGCGCCGCCTCATCAACCGCGTGCTGAACCTGCACCCATCCCGCTCGCTCCCCCCGTTCGCCCCCTCGCTCGAGCGCGACTTCGCCGCCCGCGACCGCGTCCTGCCCACACCGAGCGACACCCGCCCCACCGTCGCCCTCTTCGCCGACTGCTTCTCGCTGGCAAACGAGCCCCACATCGCCCGCGCCGCCCGGCGCGTCCTCGAAGCCTGCGGCTACCG
Source organism: Phycisphaerales bacterium (assembly GCA_041401985.1). Taxonomy (GTDB): domain Bacteria; phylum Planctomycetota; class Phycisphaerae; order Phycisphaerales; family UBA1924; genus JACKHA01. The sequence continues at coordinate 148,812 of JAWKTE010000002.1, read as the reverse complement.
CGTCCTGCTCCCACGCCACGCCTGCTGCGCCCGACCCGCCATCTCGCTCGGCCTGCTGCCCGACGCCATCCGCTCCATCGACCAGGTCTGCCTCGACCTCCGCCCGTTCATCACCGACCCGCGCGTCCGCGCCATCCTCTTCCTCGAGCCGTCCTGCCTCAGCGCGATCAAGGACGACTGGCTCTCCCTCAAGGCCTCGACACCACTCGACATCCGCCGGCGCCTCGCCGCCAAGTCCTTCCTCGCCGAGGACTTCATCGACAGCCACTGGGACGACCACCCGAATCACCCAGCCTTCACCACCTCCACGCGCGAGCCGGGGCGTCCCCGCCCCGGCCCCGAATCACCGCCCGAACTGCCCACGGACACCATCATCCTCCACGCCCACTGCCACCAGAAAGCGCTCTGGGGCGACCAGACCAGCGCCCGCGCCCTCCGCCGACTCCCCGCCGCCGACGTCCGTGTGCTCGACTCCGGATGCTGCGGCATGGCCGGCTCCTTCGGCTACGCCACGCACCGCTACGACCTCTCGATGAAGATCGGCAACCTCACGCTGTTCCCCGCCGTCCGCGAGGCCCCCGACGCCACCATCTGCGCCCCCGGCACCTCGTGCCGCCACCAGATCAAGGACGCCACCGGCGTCCGCGCTCTGCATCCCATCGAGATCCTCGCCGCCCGCCTCTCATCCTGACTCGATGCCTCGATGCCTTCTGCCTCGATGCCTTCCCCACCATCATCCCCGCCGCAAAGAACAAGCGCCTCGCCGCTCACCCCTCCACCCGCCCCCCAAGATGCTTCGCGATCAGCCCGATCGCCTGCCGCGCCTCCGCGTCCGCGATCGCCACCGACTTGCCCCACGCCGCCTTCCACACCCAAGGCAGCGGCACCACCGCCAGCGGCAGATACCACGCGCACGTCACCCACATCGCACGCCAGTACCAGTCGAAGTACGTCACCAGGATCGAGTGCGTCAGCAGCACCCCCGGCCACACCGTCAGCCCCATCACCACCCAGAACGCCCACACCCGCCACCGCTTGAGACGGTTCTCGAACACCAGCACCCGCTCGCCCGACCCGTCCGCCGTCGCCTCCAGCCGCGCGTGCAGCCGACGGTCGAAGTACTGCCCGAACACCTCGACGTAGAACGGCCCCGCGCCCGCCCCGCCCTTGTGGAACCCCGCCAACTTCCCCCGACGCGACGCCTTGTCCAGGCGATCGACGATCTCGGCCTCGCCAAGGTCCGTTCGCACCCGCGGCAGCGCCGCGCCGACCGCCGAGGCTGCCGCGTCGCCGCCCGCGGCCTCCCCGCCCGCCGAATCCACGGTCGAATCCGCCGTCGAACTCGCTGCCTCGCCGCTCGTCATAGGTGTCAAACCGCCCCTGGCCCCACGAGAGATCGGCCCGCGGCCGACAAGCCGCCAGTGTAGAGCCGCCCCCTCCGCAACGATTCCGATCCTGCCGCCGCGTGGCACGGCGCATGCACCATCGCCCCCCGCATGCCCACGGACGGAGCAGAGAGGCCCGCGTTGCGTCTGACCAACGACGAGCGTGGCGTCGCCGCAACACCGTTGCGCCGTGGCAACACGCGCCCGGATTCCGCCCCGCGCCAGGCACCCCCGATTCCGCCCCGCCAGGCTCCGCGGGCCCGCCTTTCGCTCGTCTCCGACGACCGCGTCGTCGGCACCGTCCGCCCCCTTCCGCGCTCGACACCAACCCCGCCGCCACCCCAACCGCCCACCCCCGCCGACGCCGTCGCCGCGGAGAACCGCTCCGCCGCAGAACACCCCTTCGACCCAGCCGACCCACGCTGGATCCTCGCCACCCGCGCCGCAGCCGCCCTCGAAGGCGGGCGGGCCGCCATCCTCCCGCCGGAACGCCGCGCCCGCCTCGTCTCCCTCGCGACATCCCTGGGCCTGCGCCCCTTCGACGCCCACCTGGTCATCGCCATCGTCCAGGACGACGCCCGCACGGGTGCTCGCCCCCTGGCCGACACCGCCCGGAACCGCGTCGCCCTCGTCCGCCCACCGGCCGACCCGTTCGACGCCGGCGCCTTCGCCATCCGCCTGGCCATCGCGACCCTCATCGCCGCCGCCATCGTCCTCACGATCATCGGCTGGCTCGAATCCGGCCCGCGATCGTGACTCCACGATGGCACACGCCCAGGCCACGAGAACTGCCGCGATTCAATCGGCAGCAACGGCACTCACCGCCGAGACGCAGAGAGCGGCGGTCGATAGGCACACAAACGCATCGGCCTTCCTCAGCCCCCTCTGCGCCTCTGCGGTGAATCCTCTTCGAATGACCGGATCGTACGAGAACGCCATCAGAACCGAGCGCCCGCCCCCACCCGCTTCGCATACACCGCCAGAATCGTCAGGTCCGCCGGCGTGATCCCCTCCAGCCGCCCCGCCTGCCCGAACGTCTCGGGGCGATACCGCTCCAGCGCCGCCCGCGCCTCCCCGCGCAGGCCCGGCACACTCCCGAACACCATCGCCGCCGGCAGCCGCCTCCGCTCCAACTCCGCCTGCCGCTTGATCTCCGCACGCTGCCGCCCCACGAACCCCTCGTACTGCCGCTCGGCCAGCAGCGTCACGAGCACCCCGCGATCGAGCGCGTCGCCATCGCGAGCCGCGACGCCGTCACTCGCGCCCATGGCGCCGCCAATCGCCTTCCCCAGATCCTCCACCCCAAACCCCGGCCGCTTCACCACCTTCGCCAGCGCCTCACCCCCAACCCGCCCCGCCTCGATCGCGGCCTCCCCAGCCCGCAACTGCGCCCGCCGACGCTCGAACACTCTCCACCGCCGCTCACCCAGCCAGTGCCCCGACAGCAGCCCCAGCTCCTTCGCGATCGGCGTCAGCCGGTCCGCCGCGTTGTCCGCACGCAGCAGCAGCCGATGCTCCGCCCGGCTCGTGAACATCCGGTACGGCTCCACCGGCGTCTTCGTCACCAGGTCATCCATCAGCACGCCCAGGTACGACTCCGACCGCGACGGCACCCACGCCCCCAGCCCCGACTCCTCTCTCAACACAAACCGCGCCGCGTTCACACCCGCCACCAGCCCCTGCGCCGCCGCCTCCTCGTACCCGCTCGTCCCGTTGATCTGCCCCGCCAGGAACAGCCCCGCGATCGACTTGGCCATTCCCGTGGCCCGGATCTGGTGCGGCCGCACCATGTCGTACTCCACCGCATACCCATACCGCACGATCTCCGCCCGCTCGCACCCCGCCATCGAACGCACCACCGCGTCCTGCACGTCCGACGGCAGGCTCGTCGCGATCCCGTTGCAGTACACCCAGTCGTCCCGCAGGCTCTCCGGCTCAAGAAACACCGTGTGCCCGTCGCGCCCCGCGAAACGCACCACCTTGTCTTCGATGCTCGGGCAATACCGCGGCCCAACCGACTCGATCTGCCCGCTGAACATCGGGGCCCGGTGCAGATTCGCCCGGATCAGGTCGTGCCCCGCACGCGTCGTGCTCGTCACGCGGCACGCCACCTGCTCCAGCACCGGGAACCGTTCGAGCGACGCAAACGCGCTCGTTCCATCCTGTGCCGCAGCGTCCGACCGTGCCACCGAGTTGGCCGGCTCGGAGGCCAACTCGGTGCGATCAACCTTGAGGCTGTTCCGTCCGTGCGCCCCCACCCCCGCACTCAGATCACTGAACGCAACCGCCCTCTCATCCCCCCACTGCCGCTCCAACCCGTCCCAATCCACCGACCCCCGCCTCACCCGCGGCGGCGTCCCCGTCTTCAGCCTGCCCAACTCGAACCCAAGCCGCCGCAGCGACGCCGCGATCCCAACCGCCGACGCCTCCCCGTGCCGCCCGCCCTCGGTCCGCGTCTCGCCCGTGTGCATCAGCGCCCGCATGAACGTGCCGGTCGTCAGCACCACCGCGTCCGCCTCGATCCGCTCCGTTTCCACCACGCGCCGATGCCGCATCATCTCCCGCGGCGTCCACCCCCGCGCCTCGGGCGCCGCCGACACGAAAACCCCAACCACGCGCCGCGGCGCATCCCACGCCCCATCGCCATCCGCCGCGCCGCCGCCGCCACCCGCATCCTCCACGATCAGATCATCCACCGCCCCACCCACAACCTCAATCTCCGCACGCGACGCCAGCATCGCCTGCACCGCCTCCGCGTACGCGTGCTTGTCGCACTGCGCCCGCGGCCCCCACACCGCCGGACCCTTCGACGTGTTGAGCATCTTGAACTGGATGCCCGTCGCGTCCGTCGCCAGCCCCATCAGCCCGCCCATCGCGTCGATCTCGCGGACCAGTTGCCCCTTGGCCAGCCCGCCGTTGGCCGGGTTGCACGACATCACGCCGATCTTCGACGGGTCCAGCGTCACCAGCGCGACCCGCGCCGCGCCGACACGCCCGCGCCCCTCCGCCTCCAGCCCCGCCAGCGCATTGGCCGCCGCCCACGCGGCCTCAACGCCCGCGTGCCCACCACCGATCACCACAACGCTGTACCGCCGCGTGCCCACGCCGAACTGTAGTAAACCCGCACCCCCGCCCGAGTCCGCCCCAAACCCGCCTGAACCAGACCCGCGATCGCGCCGATAACACGCCGGCGGTCCGTCAATCACAACGCCCCGCCCTCCGCCCACCCGATTCGGAGCACCCGCGTGGACCGAACCTCCCTCATCACCATCGGCATCGCGCTCGCCGCGCTGACGGCCCTCGCGCTCGCCGCCCCGCCCGCCGAACTCGCCGAACTCGCGGCCGACTGGCCCCACGTCCTCTCGCTGGCGGCCCTCATCCCGATCGCCATCCTCGCCACGCGCATCGCCCGCCTCCGCGACGCCTGCCTCGCCGCCCTCCAACCACGAACCCGAACCGGCGCACCGGCAACCACGCCGCACACCCTGCCCCCAACTCTCGCCATCCTCGCCCTCACCGCCGCCGCTGCGATTCTCGGACCCGCCCCAGCCATCGCCCCCGCCCTGCTCGCCTCGCTCCTGGCCATGCTCGCCCTGCTGGCCCGTACCGGAGCCCCGTCCCGGCTGGACCCGAACCTCGATCTGGTCGATGCCCCAGCGTCCCGCACGCGGACCCACGCCGCCCCGCGCGCCGCCGCCCCAGAGGCCCGCCGCGCCGCCTGAGACCCGAGGGAGCCAATGGCCGACGAAGCCCCCACCACCGAAGAGTCGAAGCCGGCAAAGAAGAAGCTGCCGATCATCCCGCTCGCCGCGGTCCTTCTCGCCATGGTCGTCGAGGCCGCCGTCGTCTTCATGGTCGTGGGCGCCACCTCCGGCGGCTCGTCGGCCGAGGCCTCCCAACTCCACGAAGACAACTCCGCCGAGGGCGAGCAGATCGTCGAGGTCCCCGTCTTCGAGGGCCAGTTCCAGAACCTGACCTCCGGCCGCGTGTTCATCTGGAGCACCGAGATCGTCCTCGAAGTCCGGCGCAAGAACGCCGACTTCATCACCCAGCAACTCGAGCAGCGCCAGGCCGCCGTCCGCGAGGCCATCGCCCGCATCTACCGGCGCATGCAGCACGCCCAGCTCAAAGAGCCCGGCAGCGAGACACTCAACCGCCAACTCACCGCCATGCTCGACGACTTCTTCGGCCCCGACCCCGAGGGCAACTCACGCCTCGAACGCGTCCTGGTCCCGGTCTGCGACGGCTATCCCGCCGACTATTGACCGCCCCGCCCACCACAGACGAACGCGAAACGCAAGTGAGCGCCCGTGCCACGCCCTTCGGGGCTCTGGCCGAAGGTCGTGGCGAGTGTGGAGGGGGCGAGGGGAGTCCCCAATGCGCCACCGAGACACGCCGGCCCGGCGGCGTTTCTCGGTGCGGGCATCGGACAGGCTCGCCGCGGGCATGGCTGTGGCTCGGCACAGCCATGTCGAGCGTGGACAGCGCCCCGGCTCATCGAGCATGGCTGTGCAGAGTGCTCTGTAGAAACGATTTGACAGATGTTCATTGAGCCGGTCCAATGCCGGCCATATGGCAAGGACGCCCGGACCCGATCGGATCGTTCTGAGGTCGCGCGGCTGTCGCTGGCCGCGGCTCGGCGGTGCGTGAGCACCTACGGGTCGATCAAGAGCCGCCACGACTTCACGCAGCCGCAGCTCATCGCCTGTTTGGTGCTGCGCGCGCACGCACGACCTTCCGGGGCATCACCCAGCTGCTGGCCGAGATGCCCGACGTCCGCGTCAGGCGCTGGGTCTCGAGCGTGTGCCCCACTACACGACGCTGCAGAAGCTGCACGCCAAGCCGCACGTGGTCGGCGTGATCGAGGCCATGCTCACCGACCTGCTCCGCGGCGTGACCGGGCAGGACCGGGCCGCGGTCGAGGAGGTCGCGATGGACTCCACCGGCCTGGCGATGACCAACGCCAGCGTCTACTTCCGGATGGTCAAGGAGAAGGACAGGGCCGGAAAGGGGTCGAAGAAACGCGCCGCCGGCCCGCGGCCCGGACCGGCCGCGGCTCGACGAGCGCACCGGCCGCTACGTCAAGGTCTCGGTGGCGGTGGTCAGCGCTGTTCATGCCGTGCGCCATGCGTGGCCTTCGGCCCTCGGGCCGACACCACCGAGACCCCGTCCTGCTGGAGCAGACGTTCCGGTGCTGCGTCCCGCGCGGCTGTACGCCGACGCGGGGTTCGACGCCGAATCGCTGCACGGATCAGCCGCGACGAACACGGGACCGAGAGCTGGGTGCCGCCGGTGATCAAGTCGAAGGACGGCACGGTCAAGACCCCGCACCGGGCCAGGATGCTCGATCTTCCGGCGTGCTGGCGGGCGCTGGCAGGTCGAGTCGTTCTTCAGCGCGCTCAAGCGGACCACCGGCGGGAGCCTGAACTGCCGACTCCCGCGTCGCTGTTGTCCGAGGCCGCCATGCGGGTGCTGGCCTACACCGTCCATCGGTAGTGCCAGCGAGAGACTCGAAAGGAGTCTACAGAGCACTGTGCAGAGCCACAGCCATGCCACGCGCGGGGGCGTTTTGGCTTGCGATTGTGGTTGCGGCTGGGGTGAGGCGGGCGAGGGCGCGTCGCGGATTTGCGGGCGGTTTCGGCGTGGCGGGTGGCGAGGCGGGGGTCGGGGGATTGGCTGGCTGAGGATGGCCAGGTGGGTGGGCGCGGGCGGCTTCGGGATGTGGGGGGCGAGGTCGGCCGTGCGTTGGGCGGCGGCGGCGTGGAGGGCCGCGATCGCGCGCGGACGGGCGGGGTTGCGAGCCAGGCGGTGAGTTCGTCGGGGAGAGGGCGTGTTTGGTGCAGAGGGTGTGAGGAGGTGGCGGCGTCGAGGTAGTCGAGGAGGATGGACCAGTCGGGGTCGAGGGGGTGGAGGGGTTGGGGTTGGGGTGTGCTGTGGGGTTGGGGGTGGGTGTGGTGGCGTCGGTGTGCGGTGTGGTTTCGGCGGGGACGGGGCCGGTGCGGGCGGCCTGGAGGCGGCGCATGTGGGCGACGGCGACGGTGGCGGGTGAGAGTTCGGGGGCGATCATGGGGGACGCTAGCGGGCGGTGGACGCGGCGTCGGCGGGGAGTGGGTTAGCGGGCAGGACTAGCGCGCGCGGGTGGCGCGATTTTGTGTGGGGTGTGGAATGGGCGGGGGGCACGGTGTTTGTGTGGCCGCCGGGGTGTGGCCGTGGCATGCGGTGGGAGTTGACGTGGTAGCCGGGGTCGTTGGTGGTGGCGGTTCGACCCTTTCAGGGTCGGGGGACTTGGTTCGGGGTCGCGGCCGGGGCGGCCGCGACCCCCGGCTACTTACATTGACCCTCTCGGGGTCGGTGATGCGGGCTGGCGGAGCCGGGTTGTGTTTGGTAGGATTGGGGCATGCTTGGACACGAACTGCACCAGCGGATCCATTCGATGAGTTCCGGCCGTACACGATCGTGCTGGCCAATGGCGAGCGGATCGATGTGAAGCACCGGGATTCGGTCGGGCTGTCGAGCATTGAGGTGCGCGGGCGGCGGTTCTTCTCGTCGAGCGTGCAGGTGCTGGAGGTTCTGGACAACGAGTTGGTCGAGCGGGTGATCTCGATGGCGATGATCGCGCAGGTTGTGGATCGGTATCCGGCGGATGGGGGGAATGGGAAGCACTAATCCATGCACGAACTTCTTGCGCTTTGTACCAGTATCAACCCGTGGACGGGGCCCGCACTGTCGGCTCTCATCTTGGGCATCATCGGGACAACTCTCGGCCTCGCCAATCTGGCGTGGAACGTTGTCCAATGGCGTTGGAGAACGCGAGTCGTCTTGCGCGTCCGACCATCATTCGCTCGCATTGAGGACGGCGTACTCGCTCGCTCACCAGATCAGGTGTTCGAGGATGGCTTTCTCGCGGTCTCAATCGTGAATGAGAGCCACTTTCCAGTCTCGATCCAGCATGTTTCCATCTGCTTCCGCGCCTCCAAGTCTCAAGTGGCTCCACTCCAGTACCACACACAACCTCTTGGGGAATGGCCACGTAAGCTGGATCGCAAGGATGAAGTATCAGTCTTGTTGGAGGGCGTTTCGTATCAACAGCTACGAGACTTCGGCGTTCGGGGTGTTCAAGTCCGAACGGCCGATGGCGCAACGGCGAGAGGCACGTGTCGCGCCATCAAGCAGCTCGACAGATTGTACAAGTCGATGCCCAAGAATGATGTTGGGATAGCTCAAGGGCAGGGCGACACGGCCTTTGAGTGACCCCCGTTTCTGTTCGCTAGCGACTATACTCTGACTTCGATAGTGATTTTCGACGCCATCAACCTCGCCATCGCGCTCGTCGGCGTCGCCTGCGGCGTGATCGCACTTCGACATCAATTGGACTCCGCCCGCGTGCGTCTTCGAGTCGTCCCGAAAGTGGCGCGCGCCCTGCATCCCAGCATGATGAGCGTTAGCGGTAACGACGACGCTACCGGCGATCAGTTGTGCATCGAAGTCGTCAATCTCTCGGCATTCGCCGTAACGATCGCGATGGTCGGCTTGCGGACCACTCGGGCCGAACGCAATGCCAGGAACATCGTATTGGTCAGCCCCATCATTCGAGACGGAGGAGAATGGCCGCGTCGGCTCCAGCCGCATGAGTCCGTGACGGTTTACTTCGGACCGAAGAGTCCAGTGAACTCTCCTGCCGAAATGCGCACGGTTCGATTTGCCTTCGCACAAACGAGCAGCGGAGTAATCTGCCGAGGCTCAAGCCCCGCATTGCGACGGGTCGTCCAACGAGCAAAACACCTGATCCAAAGCAACGCTAACTGAGCCACGCCTTCTCCGCCAGCACCTGGGGCACGTAGGTCTCGGTGACGTAGGAGATGTCCTTGGTGATGAGGGCTTCGACTTCCATTTTGAAGCCGTTTTTGAGGAGGGTGTCGATTTCCTTTTGCCAGCCCTTGTGGTCCTTGAACCAGGGGTAGGCGGCGATCTGTTTGGCGCGGGCGATGTCGCGGTCGTTGAGGGCGATCTGGGCGTCGTCGGTGAGGGCGTGCTTCTGGTAGTCGTGGGAGCGGATGCCGATGAACCTGGCGTCGGGGATGGCCAGGCGGCTGGACTCGAAGGCCAGGGAGATGGAGCCCTGCTTGATGACCGAGTAGATGTAATGGCCCCAGGGGTCGCAGTCGAGCAGGCAGTAGACGGGGAGGTTGAGTTCGCTGGAGAGTCGTTGGAGGAGGCGGCGGACGCCGCGGGAGGGCTGGCCGCCGCCCTCGGTGAGGATGCAGTTGTGGGTCTGCCAGAACTTGTCCTCGTTGAAGCGTGCCCAGACGGTGTCCTTCTCGACGTGGAGGACGAACTCGGCGTCGCACTGCTTGAACTGGATGACGTCTGGCTCGACGATGGAGGGGATGGCGTAGCCGCCCGAGCCCATGCGGCGGCAGTCGATTTCGTCGCCGGAGTCGATGATGGTGATGTTGCCGATCATCGTGCCTTTTTTCTTGGCGTAGACGTGGAGTTCCTCGCGGAGGGCGCCGACGGCGACTTCGAGGTCTTCGAGGATCTCGTCGGACTCGCCCTGGTCGGTGAAGGTTTTTTCCTTTGTGCCGGCGATGGTGTGGAGGCCCTTGTAGAACATGCCGCGGAGGCTGGAGGTCTTGCCCTGGTCGATGAGGTCCTTGAGGCCGTCGGCGTGGAGGACGGTCTGCATGAACTTCTTGGCCATGGAGAGGTTGAAGAGTTCGCGTTCCTGCGCGGAGGGGCCCATCTCGAGGATGCGGCGTGACTTGTTCCACTTGGTGTTGGACAGGGCGCGGGTGGGGACGGCGATTTTGGGCTCGCGGCCTGCGAGGGAGGAGCGGACCACGCCGTCGGCGAGGGTGACGAGCTTGGTGGAGGTCTGGCGGTCGCGGTCGGTGGCGGGTTTGGTGGGGGCTTTGGGGGCGGGGGATGGGCCCTTGGGAGCGGCGTTCGTAGCACCCTTGGACGCGGCGGCGCGGGCCGGGGTTGGCTTGTTTGAGCGGGTCTTTTTGGCCATGGTGTCCTCCGTGACGGAGGAGTGTAGTTGGGGGAGGGAAGAGAGGGGAGAGGAGAGAGGGGAGACTGGGGCCGCGGCGTCGCGCGGCGTCAGGGCTGTTGGTGGGCTTGGAGCCTGGCGATGTTGCCGGAGAACATCTGGACGGTGCACGGGGCGAGGATGGCCGCGATTGCGATGATCGCGATGGCGAGGATCCATCGCTTGGCGGTGCGATGCCACGTGGGTTCGGGGCGGGGGCTCATTGCATGCCTTTGATCGTGATCGCGCCGGGTGGGATCAAGAGCATGAGGATTGGGGGGAAGGCATCGAGGCAAGAGGCATCGAGGCATCGAGTACGGGGGAAAAGACTGCCCCTTCCGTCGGACTCGCGGGGCCTCGTGTGACACCTCCGCCGCGACGCGGGGGAGGGGCGCGGGCGGTGATTACTCGACGTTCTGGACCTGCTCTTTGATGCGGTCGATGGCGCCTTTGACTTCGACGGTGAGGCGGCTGATCTCGGAGTCGGGGGATTTGCTGGCGATGGTGTTGGCCTCGCGGAGCATCTCCTGGGCGAGGAAGTCGAGCGTGCGTCCGACGGAGCGTTCGGAGTTGTTTGCGAGCAGTTCGTGGAACTGCTTGATGTGGCCGGTGAGGCGTGCGATCTCCTCGGCGATGTCGGTGCGTTCGGCGTAGATGGCGATCTCGCGGATGAGGTCGGCGGGCTCGATGGAGAGGCCGGCGTCCTTGAGCATCTGGTCGATGCGGGCGCGGAGGCGGTTCTCGTAGTCGCGGACGACGTCGGGGGTGCGGGCCTGGATCTGGGCGAGGTTCTTCTCGATGAGTTCGGCGTGGGCGAGGAGTTCCTCGCGGAGGAGCATGCCCTCGCGGGCCCGCATGGAGAGGAGGTGGTCGCAGGCCTCCTTCATGATGTCGCGGAAGGCGGCGCGGGCGCGGTCGATGCGTTCTTCCTCGTTGGGGGGTGGGACGAGCACGCCGGGGAGGTTCATGAGGGCGCCGATGTCGAGTTTGACGTCGCCCTGGGCGACGGATTTTGCGCGGCGGATCTGGTCGACGTAGTGGTCGAGGGCCTTGTGGTTGACCTCGAAGGCGGCGTCCTCGGAGGTGTCGGAGCAGCGGGCGGTGAGGGTGACGGTGCCGCGGTTGAGGCGGCGTCGGAGTTCGGACTCGAGTTCGGCCTCGAGGACCTGGAACTCTTCTGGGAGGCGGATGACGCCCTTGAAGTACTTGTTGTTGAGCGAGCGGATCTCGATGAAGTATCGAGCGCCGTCGGTGTCGCGGCTTGCGTCTCCGAATCCGGTCATGCTCCTGATCACGCGGGGCTCCGTGGTTTGGCTAGTGGCCGCGCGCGTCCGGGCGGCGGCGGTGGATCGGGGAGTCTATCGGTTCTCGGTTGGGGGCGTCGGGGTCGGCGGGGCGTGCTCAGAAGGAGGCGCGGCCGGTGAGGGCGGTGCGGAAGCGGCGTTCCATGTTGTTCTCGGCGGTGCGGGCGGGGTCGAAGTGGACGGGGAGGATGAGGGAGAACATGGAGCCGACGCCGATGTCGGAGACGAGTTGGATCTCGCCCTGGAGGACGGCGGCGAGTTCCTTGCAGATGGAGAGGCCCAGGCCGGTGCCGGGCTGCTTGTTCTCGCCGCGTTCGAGTTGGTGGAACTTCTCGAAGATGCGTGCGTGCTCGTCGGCGGGGATGCCGGGGCCCTCGTCGATGACGGAGAGTCGGACGCGCTGGCCGACGGCGTCGGCGGCGGGCGGGAGGCGCTCGGCGCGGAGGATGACGCGGGCGGGCGGGGCTTCGGGGCGGCTGGGGCTGAACTTGACCGCGTTGGAGAGGAAGTTGAACAGGATCTGGTGGAGGCGTTTGGGGTCGGTGGTGACGAGGGGGAGGTCGGGGCCGAACTCGGCGTCGAGGCGGACGCCCTTTCGGTCGGCCAGGGGCTGGATGAGGCCGGCGATGGCCTCGCAGGCGTCGCGGAGATTGACGGCCTGGGGGCGTACTTCGACGCGGCCGGCCTCGATCTTGGCCATCTCGAGGAGGTCCTCGATGAGGGCGAGCAGGTTTCGTCCGCCGGTGAGGATGTTCTCGAGGTAGCGCTGGCGTTTGGCCATCGGGGGCGGGACGGTCTGGCCGGCGTCTTCGAGGGCGCGGGCGTCGGCCTTGGCGATGTCGAGCAGGAGTTCGGCGAAGCCGATGATGGAGTTGAGGGGCGTGCGGAGTTCGTGGCTGACGTTGGCGACGAACTCGCCCTTCATGCGTGCGGCCTCGTAGAGCAGGACGTTGGCCTCGGCGAGTTCGGAGACCTTGAGGTCGAGGGCGGCGTTGATGGCGCGCTGCTGGGACTGGGTCTGCTCAAGGTCGGCGAGCATGGCGTTGAAGGTCTCGGCGAGTTCCTCGAACTCGTCGTTGGTGGTGATGTCGGAGCGGACGGCCAGGTCGCCCTCGCGGACGCGCTGGGCGGTGTCGCGCAGGCCGCGGACGGGCGAGAGGATGATGCGGTTGGTGATGAAGTAGAACACGAGCAGTGCGAGGCCGAGCACGACGAGGCCGGCGGAGAAGAGGTAGGCGGTGTTGAAGAGGAACATGACGCCGGCGCCCTCGGAGCGGCGCTCGATGTGGACGATGGCGGCCAGGGGGGCGGGCTGGTCGGCGTCGAGGGTCGGGGCGGGGGTCTGGGCGGCGGCGGGGCGGCGGCGGATGGCGCGGGTGTAGGTGTAGACGAGCGCGGAGTCTTCCCAGCGGGCGAGTTGGCGCTCGTCGGCGCGGGGGTGGGTGTCGAAGAACTCGCGGGAGGATTCGATGGCGGGTTCGAGCGAGGCGAGACGGCCGGTTCGGTTGGAGGCGGGTCGGCCTGTTCGGCAAGGTGGGTGGAGCGGGCTGGGATGCGGACGCGGCAGTGGGGATGCCGGCGTGGGTGCGGCTCGCTGGTGGCGGCGTCGGCTCCGCCGGCGGCGAGCCAGGCGTCGGCCATGTGGCGTGAGAGTTCGAGTTGGCCGCGCTCGACCAGGGCGTTCATGCGCAGGAGCGGGAGGACGAGCGCGACGGCAACGATGAGGATGACCGCGCCGCCGAAGAGCAGGAGGCACTTGTTGGCCAGGGAGAGGCCTGTGGTCGGGACGGCGGCCCAGAGGCGTTCGCGGAGGGAGAGGCGGGGGGAGAGGTCGAGGTCGGGCGCGTCGCCGGCCCGGTCCGAGGCGTCGGGTGCGGGCGGATCGGTGGGCGGATCGGGCGTGGGGCTTGGCTGGGATTCGCCCATTGGAGTTGAGTGTATGGGGTCGATGGAGCGGCTTGGCTACGGCGAGCGGGGCGTGCGGGGCGTGCGGCGCGGCCGGGGGCGGCCGGCACCTACCGTCCCGGCTTGCACGTCGATGTGGTGTACAACCGGGGTTCGGGGCGCGGCAAGGCCGAGCGTATCGCGACGCGGTTCGCGCGGGCGCTGACGGCGGCCGGGATCACGGCGCATTTGCGGCCGGTGCGGGGATCGGCCCCGAACGGGCACACGCCGGACCTGCTGGTGCTGGTGGGCGGGGACGGGACGGTGATGCACGCGATCGACGATGCGATCGCGCTGGGCGCGGCGGTGTACCACGTGCCGCTGGGCAACGAGAACCTGTTTGCGCGCGGGTTCGGGATGACGCGCGAGCCGGGGGACCTGCTGCGGGCGATCGGGCGGTGGTCGATCGATCGGATCGATGTGGGGGTGGTGCGGGGCGCGGGCGGGGGCGTGCGGCGGTTTGCGATCATGCTGAGCGTGGGGCCGGGCGCGTCGGTGATCCACCGGATGGAGCGGCACGGGCGGTCGGCGGCGGGGCATCTGGCGTATCTGGAGCCGGTGGGCGAGGAGGTTTCGGAACCACGCCTGGCGGCGGTGACGGCGGGTCGATGGGCAGTTGGTGGTGGATGGTGAGTCGGGCGTGGTGATCGTCGCGAACCAGCGGCACTACGCAGCGGAGCGTGGACGGCGCGGCGCGCAGACCCGCGGGACAGGCTGCTGGACTGGTGTTCATGCCGGCGGGCGGGATCAACGAGGGTGATCCGGGCGGCGGCGTGGAGCGCGGATGGGGCAGCTGGGGCGCTGGCGAAGTACTGGCGGATGGTGCAGGGGCGGGAGATCGAGTTGGATGCGCCCGGGTGGGCTGGCGCAGGTTGATGGCGAGGCGCTGCATCTCGACATGGCATATCGGGTTGGGGTGGAGGCGGGGGCGGCTTGGCGGTGTTGACGGCATGGTCGGGAGTGGTGCGGCGGATCGCGGTGGACACGTTGTACGGTGACTTGGTGGCGAGGGAGCAGAGAGATCAGAGATCAGAGATCAGAGAAAGAGGGGCGCGCGGGGGCGAGGGGTAGACTGCCCCCTCCGTCATGCTCGCAGGGCCTCGCATGACACCTCCCCCGCCGCGCGGGGGAGGGGCGCGGGTGGCGAAGGCGTCGCTTCACCAGACCGCGAAGCCGCCGGTGCGGGCGAAGTCGATGAAGGCCTTGAAGCCTTCTTTGTTGGGGCCGCCGAAGAACTCGTAGGGGTTGAGGCGTCGGTCGGAGCGTCGTGTTCGGAGGGCGGGGTAGCCGGGCACGTCGAGCGTGTGGGCGATGTCGTTCTCGAGCGGGTCGTGGTCGGGCAGGTCGTCGACGACGGCGGCGAGGGCGTCGGCCAGGGCGCGTGCGTCTTCGGGGTGGACGCGCTGTCCCTTGCCGTTGCAGTAGTCGGCGGCGGGCCACTCGGAGGGGCGACGCTCGGGGGGGACGCTGGACCAGTGGGCGGGTTCGAGGGTGCCGACGGGACGCCAGCCGCGCTGGTAGGCGAGGGTGAGAATCTGGACCCATCCTCTGTTGTTGAAGACGAAGTCGCCGGTGCGACCGCGTAGGACGACGGCCATGTGGACCTCCGGTCGAGGATAGGCGTGGGTGGGGTTGGGGCTGTGTGCCACGGGTGCGAAGCACTTGGCGGCTGCGACGGCGGCACAGGTTGCAAACCTGTGCCACCTCAGCGCCGACACAGGTTGAAAGCCTGTGCGACATGGACTACCCCCTCCGTCAGACTCGCGGAGCCTCGTCTGACACCTCCCCCGCACGCGGGGGAGGGGAGCGATGTGGTAGTCTTTGCCCGCCATGGCAGGGAAACAGGACGTTGCGGGAGTTGTCTCGTGGGTTGGGCTCGGGCTGGGGCCGGTGCTGGCGGTGGTGGCGTATGTGCTGCTGCCGGGGGCGACGCTGGATGATGGCGGGGCGGTGGTGTCGGGGCTGACGCAGGCGGGGCGTGCGACGGCGGCGATCGGGGTGCTGATGGCGGTGTGGTGGCTGACCGAGGCGATCCCGCTTTCGGCCACGTCGCTGGTGCCGCTGGTGGCGTTCCCGCTGTGCGGGTGCTTGTCGATCCGTGCGTCGGCGGCGCCGTACGCGAGCGACGTGATCTTTCTGTTCCTGGGGGGGTTCATCCTGGGGCTGGGGATGGAGCGCTGGGGGCTGCACAAGCGGATCGCGCTGCTGACGGTGCGGCTGGTGGGGACGGGGCCGCGCCGGCTGATCGGCGGGTTCATGCTGGCCAGCGCGGTGATGAGCATGTGGGTGAGCAACACGGCGACGACGATCATGATGCTGCCGATCGCGCTGAGCGTGATCACGCTGGTGGCGATGCGGCACGCGCCGGAGGGGACGCCGAGCGATCAGTTGCGCTCGCCCGATCCGAACTTCGACTCGACGCTGCTGCTGGGGATCGCGTACGCGTCGTCGATCGGGGGGGTGGCGACGCTGATCGGTACGGCGCCGAACGCGATCATGCGGCAGGTGGCGGCGGACATGGTGGGCAAGGAGATCGGCTTCGCGCAGTGGATGATGCTGGGGGTGCCGCTGGTGGCGGTGATGCTGCCGCTGGCGTGGGTGTACATGGTGTTCGTGAGCCAGCCTGTGCGGCTGAAGGAGATTCCGGGGGGCAAGGCGCTGATCAAGGGCGAGCTGAAGGCGCTTGGGCCGGTGCGTCGGGGCGAGTGGGTGGTGCTGTGCGTGTTCGTGTGCACGGTGCTGCTGTGGGTGTTCAAGCCGGTGCTGAACGGGATCGGGCAGGAGCACGGGTGGCTGGTGCTGATGGGGCTGAACGACTCGTCGATCGCGATCATGGCGGCGCTGGCGCTGTTCCTGATCCCGGTGAAGGCGGGCGAGCGGACGTTCGCGATGGACTGGCGGACGGCCGAGCGCCTGCCGTGGGGCACGCTGCTGCTGTTCGGCGGCGGGCTGAGCCTGGCGGCGGCGATCTCGGCCAACGGGGTGGACGCGTACATCGGGGGGATGTTTCAGGGGCTGGAGGGGATGCCGATCTGGCTGATGGTGCTGATCATCACGACGGTGGTGATCTTCCTGACCGAACTGACGAGCAACACGGCGGTGACGACGACGCTGCTGCCGATCCTGGTGGCGGCGGCGGCGGCGATGGAGGGCGTGGACGCGATGCGCCTGATCGTGCCGGCGGCGGTGGCGGCGAGCATGGCGTTCATGCTGCCGGTGGCGACGCCGCCGAACGCGATCGTGTTCGGCTCGGGGCGTGTGACGATCCGCGAGATGGGCAAGGCCGGGATCGGGCTGAACCTTATCGGGATCGTGGTGATCACGGTGCTGAGCATGGTCGCGGGGGATTCGATTCTGGCTGTGGTTGGGGGCGGGGTTGGGGGTGGGGAGACGGGCGGGCCGTGATGGTGCATGGTGTCGGGCTGTGGCGGGCCCCGTGGAGCGAGGTGGGTGGTGAGCGGCGAAGGATCGCGGGAAGCAACGCGGGACTCGCTGATGGCGTCGCTGGCGTGTCTGGTGCTGGCGGCGATGCTCGGCGGCGTCGCGTATTGGTTGGCGCACGGCGTCATCGCCGCGGAGCGGGACTTCCAGCGGTTCGATGGGCATGTGCGGGCGCGGACCGACATCGCGGCGTACGCCGTGTACCTGATCCCGCTCGCCGGGCTCTCGGCGCTTGGGTGCCTTGGGTTGATCGGGCTGGCGGTGTGGATCCCGCTGGCTGGGCGTCGGCGGAAGCGGCGCGTCAGCCGCGGCCGCCGGTGAGTTTCTTGAGTAGCGGTGAGAAGATCAGGACGAGCAGGCCGACGCCGATGGAGGCGGCGACGAAGGCGAAGAAGAAGTCGGCTTTGCCGCCGAAGTCCCACGGGGTCTCGATCTCGCCCGACTGGACTTTGTTGACCAGGCCGGCGACCTTGCCGCCCATCAGGTTGGCGACGAACGAGGACAGGAAGAACACGCCCATGAGGAGGCTGACGTACTTCCGGGGGGCGGCCTTGGTGACGTAGGAGAGGCCGGTGGGCGAGAGGAAGAGTTCGCCGACGGTGTGCCAGAAGTAGGTGGCCACGACGAGCCACATGGTGGCCTTTGCGCCGCCGTCGCCGGCGGCCAGGCCGGCCCAGGTCATGAAGAGGTATCCGAAGCCGAGCAGCACGAGGCCCAGGCCGATCTTGACCGGCTGGCTGGGGTTCATCCTGCGTTTGCCGAGCCAGAGCCACATGAGGCCGAAGAGCGGGGCGAGGGTGACGATGAAGAAGGGGTTGATGGACTGGAAGACGGTGGTGGGCACCTCGAAGAGGCCGAAGAAACTGCGGTCGGTGTCGCGGTCGGTGAAGAGGTTGATGCTGGTTGAGGCCTGCTCGAAACCGAGCCAGAAAAGGGCGTTGAAGAGTGTGAAGAGGAAGATGGAGGCGACGGGGCCGCGGTCTTCGCGGGGCTGGGTGATGGAGAACCAGACCATCCAGGCGACGGCGGCGATGCCGATGGCCCAGGTGACGGGCTGGAGGCTGATGAACCAGTCGATGGCGTTGAGGATGTTGAACTGGTAGGCGGCGGCCGCGATGGCGGCCAGTGCGATGCCGCCGGGCAGGAAGACCCATGCTGGGAAGCGCGAGCCCTCGGGCGGCTCGCCGATGCCTGGCATGATCTTCGAGCGCAGGGCCATGTAGGCGGCCAGGCCCATGATCATGCCGATGGCGGCGGCGCCGAACCCGTAGTGCCAGCCGACGGTCTCGCCGAGGACACCGACGATGATGCCCTGGAGGAAGGCGCCGACGTTGATGCCCATGTAGAAGATGGAGAAGGCGCCGTCGCGTCGGGGGTCGTCGGGTGCGTACAGCTGGCCGACCATGACCGAGACGGTGGGCTTGAAGTGGCCGGTGCCGATGATGATCAGGGCGAGGCCGAAGACGAAGCCGACCATGCCCATGTCGTTGAAGGCCAGGTCGCCCATGCCGGAGATGGCCAGGGCGATGTGCCCGAGGGCGATGATGATGCCGCCGGTGACCATGGAGCGGTGGGTGCCGATGAAACGGTCGGCGATGAGGCCGCCGATGATGGGCAGGAGGTAGGCCAGGCCCGTGTACCAGCCGGCGAGGTTGGTGGCGCCGGCGTCGGCCCATGAGCGTCCGCTGTCGTGGGAGTTGACCTTGATGACGACGGTGGTCGGGGCCTCGCCCTCTGCGCGCTCGGCGTCGGGCTTGACCTCGACGCCGCTGCGCGAGGCCGAGCCGTTGACGGCGAACATGGGCGTGACGCCCTCGCCCTGGACGGCCTCGATGTCGACGGTGACGGGCTGGTCGGAGGGGTTGGTGATCTGGAATCGGAACTCGCGTTCTTCTGGGGAGAAGGACTCGCGGTTGCCGTGCTCGCCGGCGACGGTGATGGCGGCGAGCGGGTCGGACACGGGGGTCCACTGGGTTGTGGTCTGTCCGTCGGCGTCGGTGGTGTCGCGCGGGACGAGGCGGGTGACCTGGATGGGTGACTCGCCGGTGCGTCCGAACGTGTCGAGGGAGTCGGGCAGGGAGGTGTCGATCGCGACGTAGGTGGGCCAGGCGACGGAGCCGACGGTCTCGCGTTCGGGCTGCATGCCGTCCGGGGTGTCGGAGGCTTCGGCGGCGCGGGTGTGGGTGAACCGGAACTCACCCTGGTAAAGACCCTGCTGGACCTGGTGGATGCCCAGGACGCTGGTGAGGTAGAGCACGAGCAGGGTGCGCATGCCGTAGTAGGAGAATCGCTCCCACATCTCGACGAAGAAGAGCAGGAACAGGCCGCGAGGGTGCCCGAGGAAGGTGTTGGGCGGCGTGGGGTTGGCCGGCGCGTCGTGGACGGTCGGGGGCATCGGGGGTGGGTTCGTGCTCATGCGCTGTGCCTTGGCGTTGAGGGGGGGGCGTGGAGGGAGCGTCGGTCGGGCGTGGCCCGGCGGTCAGCAGTTTGCTGGGTCGAGCCGATCAGCCTACCCGATCGGGGCGGGCTGGCAAGACGTTGGACTTGCGGGCGGCTGCCATCGCGGGTGGGCCCGGTTCACTCGGCCGGCTTGGTCATCGACCACGGGTCGAGCAGTTTGTCGAGTTGGTCCTTGGCGAGCACGCCCTGCTCGATGGCCAGTTGGCGGACGGTCTTGCCTTCCTTGTACGCCTGCTTGGCCAGGGCGGCGGACTTGTCGTAGCCGATGGCCGGGACGAGGCTGGTGCACATGGCCAGCGAGCCCTCGATCAGGGCGGCGCAGCGGTCCTTGTCGGGCTCGAGGCCGGCGAGCATCTGGTCGGTCATGACGTGGCAGGCGCGGCTGAGCAGGTGGATGGAGTCGAGCATGGCCACCGCCATGACGGGCATGGCGACGTGGAGGTCGAGCAGGCCGCCGATGCCGCCGAGGGAGGCGGTGGTGAGGGTGGTGTCGTTGCCGATGACCTGGCAGCAGACCATCATGACGGCCTCGCAGATCACGGGGTTGACCTTGCCGGGCATGATGGAGGAGCCGGGCTGGACGGCGGGGATCTTCAGTTCGCCGATGCCGCAGCGCGGGCCGCAGCCCATGAGGCGGATGTCACTGGCGACCTTGGAGAGGCTGACGGCGATGGTCTTGAGGATGCCGTGGGCTTCGACGTAGCCGTCCTTGGCGTGCTGGGCCTCGAAGTGGTTTGCGGCCTCGCGGAAGTGGACGCCTGTGGCCTGCATGAGTTCGGCGGCGACGCGCTGGCCGAACTGCTTGTGGGTGTTGATGCCGGTGCCGACGGCGGTGCCTCCGAGGGCCAGGCCGCCCAGGACGTGCAGGGCGCGGTGGAGGCGGTTCTGGGCATGGGCCATCTGGGCGGCGAAGCCTGAGAACTCCTGGCCGAGGCGGATGGGGGTGGCGTCCTGGAGGTGGGTGCGACCGATCTTGACGATGGTGTCCCAGGCGGTGGCCTTGTCTGCGAGGGACTTGGCGACTTTCTCGAGAGCGGGGATGAGGTCGCGTTTGATGGCGACGGCGGCGGCGACGTGCATGGCCGTGGGGAAGGTGTCGTTGGACGACTGGCCCATGTTGACGTGGTCGTTGGTGTGGACGCCGCCGGACTCGATGTAGGCGGGGTCTTTGGAGGAGCCGAGGGGCTTGCCCTTGGCCTTGCAGACGAGGTTGGCGATGACCTCGTTGGCGTTCATGTTGGTGGAGGTGCCCGAGCCGGTCTGGAAGGTGTCGACGGGGAAGTGGGTGGCGAGCCAGGCGGGGTCGGCGATGGACTCGATGATGGTGCGGCAGGCGTCCTGGATGGCCTGGGCGCGGGCGGGGTCGAGGAGGCCCAGCCCGGCGTTGGTCTTGGCGGCGGCGGACTTGATGAGGGCGTAGGCGTGGACCATGTCGCGCGGGAGGCCGCGGCCCGAGATGGGGAAGTTGAGCACGGCGCGTGCGGTGGAGGCGCCGTAGAGGGCGTCGGCGGGGACCTGCATGGCGCCCATGGTGTCGGATTCGGTGCGGGTGGTGGTGGGCACGGTTGGTCCCCTGTGTGGGTGGGTGGTTTCGGGCGATTGGAGCGGCTGCACGCGCTGCGGTCGATGGTAGCGGTTTGATCGCTGGCCCTGTCGGCGAGGCGGGGCGGGCGATCGCCGAACCGATGCCGAGCGGGGGAGCATCCGGGGATGAACCCCGCCCGTATCATCGCGTAGGACAGGTTGATCGGGTCCGGCGGGGTTGGGGTCGGTCGGTTCCCGGCGAGGAGGTTTCAGTGTTCCAACGCGGGCGAGTGGCTTTCGACGTGGCGCTGCTGGCGGTGCTCGGGGTGGCGGTGACGGGGTCGGCGGCGGCGCTGTTCACGCGGTCGAGCGGCGACTACGCGTTCTTCGACCCGATCATCGAGGTCAAGCGGCTTATCGACGACACGTTCGTGCGCGAGGTGGACCAGGACGCGGTGCAGCAGGCGGCGATCCGCGGGATGATCGAGGCGCTGGGCGATCAGTATTCGGAGTACATCCCGCCGGCGCTGTCGGACGACTTCGACAAGGAGATCCTGGGCGAGTACGTCGGGATCGGGGCGCAGATCGACCAGGCGGACGGGTGGCTGATGATCGTGTCGCCGCTGGAGGACACGCCGGCGTTCCGGTCGGGGCTGATGGCGGGCGACCGGGTCGTGGCGATCGACGGGGAGTCCACGTTCGGGCTGACGATCGACCAGTGCATCGACCGGCTGACGGGCGAGGCGGGCACGCCTGTGGTGCTGACGGTCGAGCGGGACACGGAGCGGCTGGAGATCACGATCATCCGGGACCACATCAAGACGCTGGCGGTCAAGGGCGTGCACCGCGAGGGAGAGGACGGGTCGGGCTGGGACTTCATGCTCGACCCTGAGCGGGGGATTGCGTATGTGCGGCTGACGCAGTTCACGCCGGGGTGTGCGCGGGAGGTTTATGACGCGCTGGTGCAGTCGGGCGTGCAGACCGGCGGGCTCAAGGGGCTGATCCTGGACCTGCGGTGGAACCCCGGCGGAGTGCTGCAGGAGGCCATCGTGATGGCGGACCTGCTGATCGAGGAGGGCGTGATCGTCTCGACGCGCGGGCGGGCGTTCCCGGAGGAGGTGGCCCGGGCCCATCGCCAGGGGACGCTGGCGGACTTCCCCATGGTGGTGATGCTCAACGAGTCGAGCGCGAGCGCGAGCGAGGTGCTGGCGGGCGCGCTGGTGGAGAACGGGCGGGCGGTGGTGCTGGGGACGCGCTCGTTCGGCAAGGGGAGCGTGCAGACGGTGCAGCCGCTGCGTTCGGGCGGCGGGGCGCAGATCAGGCTGACGCAGCAGGGGTACTACCTGCCGACGGGGCGTTCGATCCAGCGGCACGACGACTCGGCGGTGTGGGGCGTGGACCCGTCGGACGGGTTCTTCGTGCCGCTGACCGACGAGCAGGTCGGGGCCCTGTTCGAGGTCCGGCGCGAACTGGAGGTGATCCGCGGGCAGGCGGGCGACGAGGGCGACTGGGAGAACCCGGCGTGGGTGGTTGAGCGGCTGGCGGACCCGCAGTTGGCGGCGGCGCACGAGGCGATCTGCCTGCGGCAGGACTCGGGTCGCTGGGAGGCGGTCGGCGGGAACCCGCCGATGGGCGACGAGGTCGCGGCGGAGGAACTGGTGGACGTGCAGGCCCTGCGTGACCGGCTGATCCGCGAGATCGTGCGGATCGATCGGCGGATCGAGACGCTCACGGGCGTGGCCGGCGAAGACGGGCGTGCCGAGCGCGACCTGTGGGAGGACGACCTGGACCTTTTGGGCGGGCATGTTGTGGTGGTGGACGCGGAGGGGCGCGAGGTGAGCCGCCTGCGGATCACCGGGGGGAACGTGGAGCGGTGGCTGATCGACGCGGACCTGGAGCCGGAGGCGTCGCCCGAGGCGGCGCCGGCGGGAACGCCGTGATGTGGTCGCGAGTCATGGCGGCACGCCGGCGATGATCGTGCTCGGGATCGAGTCCTCGTGCGACGAGACCGCGTGCGCGGTGGTGCGCGATGGGCGGGTTGTGCTGTCGAACGTCGTGGCGTCGCAGAACGACCTGCACGCGGAGTACGGCGGGGTCGTGCCGGAGATCGCCAGCCGGGCGCATGTGGAGCACCTGACGCCGGTGGTGCGGGCGGCCTTGCGCGACGCGGGGGTGACGCTGGCGGAGGTCGGGGCGGTGGCGGTCGGGCATCGCCCGGGGCTGATCGGATGCCTGCTGGTGGGCGTGGCGGCGGCCAAGGCATTGGCGTGGTCGCTGGGGGTGCCGCTGGTTGGGGTGGACCATGTGCATGCGCACCTGTACGCGGGGCTTTTAAGCGATCGAGATGGGCAGGGGCGCGACGACGGCGAGACATCGCACGCAGACTCGCCGGTCGCGGTGCCCGCGCTCGGCCTGGTCGTGAGCGGAGGGCACACGTCGATCTATGTGGTCGGTGGACGCGACGGCTCGCTGCTCGATATCGAGCGGCTCGGGGCGACGATCGACGATGCGATGGGTGAGGCGTACGACAAGGCGGCGGCGATCCTGGGGCTTGGGTTCCCGGGTGGGCCGCGGGTCGATGCGCTGGCGTGCGAGGCTGGGGCAAACGAGCGGGCGTTCGATCTGCCGATCAGCCGGCTCGGGCCTGGGTCGCTGGATTTTTCGTACTCGGGTCTGAAGACCGCGCTGCTGTACGCGGCCCAAGGCGGGCCGGCCGTGGCGGAAGCGGAGCGTCCGGCGCTGACCGACCAGCGGCGGCGCGATCTGGCGGCGTCGTTCCAGCGGGCGGCTGTGGCGGCGATCACGCTCAAACTCGGGCGGGCGGTGGAGCACCTGCGCGAGCGGGGCGTGGACGTGCGGACGGTGCTGGCTGGGGGAGGGGTGACGGCCAACTCGCGGCTTCGGACCGAACTGGCGGCATTCGCGGCCGGTCATGGACTGGCGCTGGTGGTCCCGCCGATGGCGCTTTGCGTGGACAACGCGGCGATGATCGCGGGGCTGGGGAGCGTGATGCTGGGGGCGGGGCATCGCGACGGTCTGGACCTGGCGGCGGTCCCGACAACGGCTTGCTGAGAAGGGCGAACGCGGAGATCGCGGAGGTCACGCGGAGGTCTCGGAGGGAGGCTTGTGTTGAAGAACGTGATGACGCGGCGCGCGGCGGCTGAGTCCTGGCCTTTCCCGGGATTCACCCTCCGTGCTCTCCGCGTGATCTCCGCTCCCTCCGCGTTCAGCATCGAGTCGCGAGGCGCATGACGCAGCCAGGCTTCATCCTCGCCCGATACCCGCACCCGGCCTCGCTGGATGAGGAGTCGCTGCTGGACCAGTGCGGGGCGGCCAAGGGGCGGTCCGGCGGGCCGGGCGGGCAGCATCGCAACAAGGTCGAGACGAAGGTGACGCTGACGCACGAGCCGACGGGGATCGCGGCGTCGGCGGGGGAACGGCGGTCGGCGATCGAAAACGCGCGGGTGGCTCTGCGGCGGCTGCGGCTCGCGCTGGCGGTCGAGGCGCGGTCGCCGGTGCCGGACGGGGATGCGCGATCGGCGTTGTGGCGGTCGCGCTGCCGCGGCGGGCGGATCTCGTGCAACCCGGAGCACTGGGACTACGCGGCGTTGCTGGCCGAGGCGATGGACATGCTGGCGGCGTGCCGGTGGGAGCCGTCGCGGGCGGCGCTGCGGCTGGAGTGCACGCCGAGCCAGTTGGTGAAGTTGCTCAGGGACCATCCGCCGGCGCTGTCGCGGTTCAACGCGGAGCGGATGGGCAGGGAAGCACACGCTCAAGTAACATCTGGAGCGACAACGCGAGCCGGGGTGTCCCCACCCCGGTCCCCCTGGTCTTCAGGTCTGCGCTGGGTGCAAAAACCGGGACGTAGGACGCCCCGGCTCGGAGAGGGAGACCGGGGCGGGGACGCCCCGGCTCGCGCGCTGTGGGCGCGCGCTTGGGTACCTGGTCCGGGGCGGGGACGCCCCGGCTCGCGCGCGGGTTGTGGGAACCGGCGTTGGTCAGCCCCGTTCGGCGCGGCGGCGTTTGAGTTCGGCGTCGATGAACGGGTGCAGGTCGCCGGCCAGGACGCGGGCCGGGTCGCTGGACTCGTGCGAGGTGCGGTGGTCCTTGACGCGGTTGTCGTAGAGCACGTACGAGCGGATCTGCGTGCCCCAGCCGCGCGAGAGGTCGCCGCCGGCGGCGGCCTTGATCTCGGCGTCGCGTTTCTCCTCGGCCATCTGCTCGAGTTTGGCCTGGAGGATGTTCATGGCCTGGCGCCGGTTCTGGGGCTGGTCGCGGTAGGTGCTGGCGACGACCATGATGCCGGTGGGCTTGTGGACGAGTCGGATGGCGGTGGCGACCTTGTTGACGTTCTGCCCGCCGGGGCCGCTGGCGCGGACGAAGGGGGTGATCTCGAGGTCCTTCTCGGGGATCTCGACGCTGGCCTCATCCATCTCGGGGGTGACGTCGACCGTGGCGAACGAGGTCTGGCGTTTGCCCTGGGCGTTGAAGGGCGAGACGCGGGCCAGACGGTGGGTGCCGCGCTCGCAGTTGAGGTAGCCGAAGGCGAAGGGGCCCTTGACGAGGATGGTGGCCGAGTCGATGCCGACCTCGGTGCCCGGGGACTTCTCGATCTCTTCGAGTGCGAAGCCCTGGTGCTCGCAGTACATGACGTACATGCGGTAGAGCATCTCGGCCCAGTCGTTGGCCTCGGTGCCGCCGTCGCCGGCGGAGATGGTGATGAAGCAGTTGCGAGGGTCGTACTTGCCCGAGAGCAGCGACTGCATCTCGACCTTGTCCATGCGCTGCTGGAGGTCGAAGAGGGCCTCGTCGGCCTCGGCGAGCAGGTCGTTGTCGCTGGACTCCTTGGCCATCTCGTAGGCCAGGCGTGCCTCGTCGAAGTCGGTGATAACGCGCCGGAGCGGCTCGAGCATCGCCTTGAGCGACTTGACCTGGGTCACGATCTTCTGGGCGGCGGTCTGGTTGTCCCAGAAGCCGCCCTCGCCCATGGTGCCCTCGAGTTCGGAGAGGGTCTTTGCCTTGTCGTCGTAGTTAAAGAGAGTCGCGGATCGTCAAAATCCGCGCCTCGAGGTCGTTGATGATGGGCTGGTGGGCGTCGAAGTGCATGGGAGGCTCCGGGCGCGACGGGGTCGCGGGTGGGGACTCTAGGGCGGGCGGCGGGTGCGTCGAGAAAATCCTGGAAAGTCGCGCCGGATGGCGGGGCGGGCGGCGTTGATCCGGCATCCCGCGGGCCGGGTTGGTTGTGCGGGGCTGGAGAATGACATGCGCAGGAATCGCCCGTTTGCCGTCGTGTCCGCCGCGTGCTGCCTTGCCTTGGCGGGCGGGGGGCTGCTGGCGTCGTCGTCGTTGGCCGCGTCGTCGGGGTCGGGGTCGGCCGCGGGCGTGCTGGTCCCGGCGGAGGAGCCGTTCGATCTGGCGTTCGGTGGGGGGACGCTGGGGGAGTATCTGGAGGCGGTGAGCCGCGCGTCGGGGGCGAACATCGTCGCGGGCGACGCGGTGAACTCGCTGCAGATGCCGGGCGTGCAGTTGCGGGGTGTGTCGGCGTTCTCGGCGGTGTCGCTGGTGGAGGCGATGTTCCGCGGTGCGAGCGAAGCGCAAGTGGCGATCGAGTCGATCGCGCCGAGCCCGCGTGCCGGCGGCAATCTGCCCACCGAGCGGTCCGGCGAGCAAACGCACGGTTCGGGCGTGTTCGTGGTCCGCGTGATGCAACTGCCTCGTCGCATCGGCGGCAACGTCGTCAACGACGTGTTCTCCATCGGCGACGTGCTCCGCCCCGCCAACGAGGAGCCGACCGAGGCCCAGGTCAAGCAGATCTTCGAGATGATCGAGTCGGCCATGTCGCTGTCGCCTGGCTCGGGCGAGCCGGAACTGGCGTACCACGACCAGACGCAGATGCTGGTGTTCAAAGGCTCGCCGGAGCAGCGGGAGATGGTGGCGGCGGTGCTGGCGCGGTATGTGCAGACGTGGCAGCCGGCCTCGAGCCGGGCCGAGGCGCTGCGACGGGAACTGGGCGACGTTGAACTGCGGGCGGACACGATGGCGATCGAGGCGAGGGCCGCGCACGAGCGGCTCAGCGCGGCGGCGCAGTCGCTCGAGCGGACGACGCAGTTGTACGAGACCGGTGCGGTCAGCGAGGGTGAGATGCGCTCGGCCCGGACGCAACTCGTCGAACTCGAGTCGCGGGCCCAGATCCTCGAACTCGAGACGCGCCACGCGAGGTCGCGGATCGAGGAACTCCGGGCGTCGCTAGCCGCGGTGACGCAGGGGGCGGCCCCGAGCGTCGTCGTGTACGACATCCGCGACATGGGCGATCGGGGCCAGCGGTTCGTGGCGGCGCTGCAGCAACTGACCGCGGTCGTCGGCGACAACGGGACGCAGGTGCTGGCGACCGAGGCGAATCGGACGCTGACGCTGCAGGCCGGCCCGACGCTGCACGAGGCGGTGCGGACGATGCTGGAGAAGATGCGTGCAAACACGGGCCGCGGCGGGCGGTAACGTCATCATGGACGCCGCCCCGGGAGTCGGCCCGGATTCGCCCCGGAGTCGGGGCGGCGTCGCGACGGGAGCCCTGTTTGGCCCGAACCGAGCCCCCAACCCCGTCCGCCGCGCTCTTGGCGGGTTCGGCGGACGACGCCGCCCGAGGTGGACCCTCGGGCGGTGTGCCTGCGCGGGGTCGTGCCGGGCCGGGTGCCGAGGAGGATCGCGCGGCACTCAGCGGCCTGCTCGTCGTCGAGACCGCGGCGTTGTGCGCGCGGGTCGGGCGGGGCGACCGCGAGGCGTTCGGCGTGCTGTACGAGGCGTGGTTCGAGCGGTGCTACGCCATGGCCCGCGGGTTCACGCGACGCGACGAGTCGTTCTGCCTCGATGTGGTCCAGGAGACCATGTTGCGAGTGGCGCGCCGGATCCCGGCGATGCGGGGCGAGGCGGAACTGGCGCGGTGGATGGTGCGGGCGGTGCACTCGAGCGCGATCGACTTGCTGCGGCGGGAGGCGCGGGCGCGGACGAGAGAGCGGGCGGCGGCGGCCAGGGAGGTTGATGGGATTGGCGATGGAGCGAGCGAGGCCGCGGCGGGCGAGTGGCTGGAGCGGGCGTTGCGGGACGTTGACGAGCAGGAGCGGGCGATGCTGCAACTGCGGTACGGTCGGGACGCGACGCTGGAGGAGGTCGGGCGATCGGCGGGTGTTTCGGGAGACGCGGCCCACGGGCGGCTGCGACGCCTGATCCAGCGGCTGCGGGGGTCGTGGGTGGCGTAGCGAAGTGTTGATGGTGTGAACGCGCGTCGGCGGGAGGATGATGAAGGGGAAGGCATCGAGGCACGAGGCATCCAGGCATCGAGCGTGTGAGAATCGGAGTGTGCGCGATGGACGGCGATCGGACGAACAAACTCGATGGGCTGAGCGAGGCTGGGCGGGCTCGGAAGGCGGCGATGCTGGCGGGGCTGCAGCGCGAGGTGCGGGCCAGGGGGCGGCGTCGGCGCGTCGGGCTGGCGGCGGCGGTGGCGGCGCCTGCGCTTGCGCTGGCGATCGGTGTCGCGATCGTGTCGGGCGGACCTCGCTCTTCTGATCGCGGTCCCGTCGGCCCGGAGATCGCGGACGGCGGTGCTGGCGACCGCGGCGGTGAAAGCGGGGCCGGATCCCCGCATGCCCCCGAGTCGCCTTTCCTGGTGGCGTCGTCGCCGCGGGATGTGATGCCGGCGGTGGATGTCGCGTCGTGGGATGTCGTGCCGCGGGTTCGGGTGGAGGCGGTGTCGGTCGCACGGATCGAGCGCGACGGGACGGCGTTGATGGCGCGGTCCCGCGTGCGGGCCACGGGGCATGTCGCCACGATCGGCGATGAGGCGTTGGCGCGTGCGCTTCGGGAGGCCGGGCGTGAGGAGGGGCTGGTGCGGACGCCCGAGGGCGTGCGGCTCGTGCCGGATCGCCCGGCCGATGGGGCGGGTTCGGACGGGTCACCGGCGAGCGGTCCTGCGGCGGCGGGCGGCGGCGGGGTGGCCGCGTAAACTCGTCCGTGCTGCTGGCTCCCGAATCGCACAGTTCGGTTTCGCTGCTGATCGCCACGGTTGGCGGGGCGCCTGTGCCCGTGCCGGAGCGGCGCGAGGCGGCCCGCAAAGTCGCGACGTTGACGCTCGTGGTGTCGCTGGTTGGCGTCGTCGTGGTCACGTGCCTGGTGCTGATCCTGATGCGCCGGATTCGGCGTCGCCTGACGGACGGGGCCGGGCGAGCCGTGACGCGCCACAGCGACGCGTGGGCGGAGGCGGGACGAAGGGCGGGGTCGCCGCCGGCCGAGGCGTTCGAGCGGGACGAGGACCTGCCGCATGGCTGAACGCCCGCTTGCGCTGGTGACGGGCGGGGCGCGGCGTGTCGGTCGGGCCACGTCGCTGGCGCTGGCGCGGGGCGGGTGCGACCTGATCGTGACGTACCGGACGAGCGAGGACGAGGCTCGCGGGTTGGTTGATGAAGCGCGGGCGTTCGGGGCGAGCATCGCGGCGGAGCGGCTGGACCTTGGCGATCTTGTGCAGGTGCGGGCGTTCGCCGCGGCCATCGCCCGGTCGCACCGGCGGTTGGATGTGCTCGTCCACAACGCGTCGATCTACGCGCCTTTGCCGCTGGAGGCCGCGGCCCGCGAGGCCTGCGAGGGCGTGTTCGGCGTCGAGGACTTCATGCGGGTCAACGCGGTCGCGCCGCTGGTGCTGACGGCGGGGCTGGCGGAGTTGCTGCGGAACTCGGTCCTGCCGATCGGCGCGGGCGTCGTGGCGATGTGCGACATCCACTCGATGGGTCGCCCGCGGAAGGACCACGCGGCGTACTCGATGTCAAAGGCCGCGCTGGAGGAGATGGTCCGGTCGCTGGCGCGCGATCTGGCCCCAAGGGTGCGCGTGAACGGCGTGGCCCCCGGCGTGGTGGCGTGGCCCGAGCAAGGCGCAGAGGCGGACGAAGCGCTGCAGCAGCGGTACCTGTCGCGCGTGCCACTGGAAAGGGCGGGCACGCCGGAGGACGCCGCGGAGGCCGTGCGGTGGCTGGCGCTGGACGCGGCGTACACGACGGGTCAGATCGTGCGGGTGGATGGGGGGCGGTGGTTGGTGTGACGTTCAAGACGACGAGCCGCGCGGCGCGAGATGGGCTGTAGAATCCCCGCGACCCACGAGATCGCATTGAGGAGTCCCACCATGAACGTGCTCATCGCCGACAAGTTTGAGACCCACGGCGTGGACGGGCTCAAGGCCCTGGGGTGCGAGGTCGCCAGCAAGGCCGGGCTGGACGCCGCGGCCATGGCCAAGGCCATCGCCGAGACCAAGGCCCAGGTGCTGATCGTCCGCTCGACCAAGGTGCCCGCCAGCGTGATCGAGGCCAGCCCGGGGCTGAAACTGATCATCCGGGCCGGCGCTGGGGTGGACAACATCGACGTGAAAGCCGCGAGCGCGAAGGGCGTGCCGGTGTGCAACTGCCCCGGCATGAACGCCGACGCGGTGGCGGAACTGACGATGGGGCTGCTGGTGTGCTGCGATCGGCGGATCCCCGAGCAGGGGGCGCTGTCGCGCGAGGGCAAGTGGAACAAGGGCGAGTACAGCAAGGCGCCGGGGCTGAAGGGTCGGACGCTGCTGGTGGTCGGCACCGGGTCGATCGGCATGGGCGTGGCGCGCCGGGCCCAGGCGTTCGGCATGAACGTGATCGGCTGGTCGCGGAGCCTGACGCCGGATGGGGCCAAGGCGAAAGACATCGGGTTCGGGGGCAGCACGCGGGAGGACCTGCTGAAGGCGGTCGGCGGGGCGGACGCCGTGTCGATCCACGTCGCGGCCACCGCGGACACGAAGCGGATGTGCGACGCGGCGTTCTTCGGGGCGATGCGGGCGGGGGCGATCTTCCTGAACACGGCGCGCGGCGACGTGGTGGACGAGGCCGCGCTGCGGGACGCGATCCGGGCCAAGGGCATCCGGGCCGGGCTTGACGTGTTCGAGGGCGAGCCGGCGGAGAAGACCTGCGACTGGTCCCCGGAGGTGATGACGATGCCTGGCGTGGTGGTGACGCACCACATCGGAGCCTCGACGGACCAGGCCCAACTGGCGGTGGCCGACGAGACGGTGCGGATCGTGCGGGAGTTCAAGGCGGGTGGGGCGACGCCGAACCGGGTGAACTGATTGGGCGAATGAGAGAATCGGGGAGGGCGGTATCGGGCTCTGGCCGATACACTTCGGACATGGTCCGGAGCATCGACCATTCTCGCCCCGCGGAGCCGCAGTACATCGGCGTCCGCTGCTCGGCCGACGAGTACCTGGCGCTCGACCATGACGGCTTCCGGTACCAGCTCATCAACGGGGTCGTGATCATGTCGCCGAGGCCGACGCCCCACCACCAGAGCATCCTGCTCGCGATTCTCCGCCAGATCGACCCCGCCGCGTTGTCGTTGGGCGGGGCGGTGCTGCCCGAGGTCGATCTTCGGTTGGCTCCCGACCTGGTCTACTCCCCTGACGTCTGCTACGTCGGGCCCGGTCGGGCATTCCCTCGGGACCAGGCGCTCTCGCTCGTGCCAGATATGGTCGTTGAGATCCTCTCGCCCAGCAGCCGACGCATGGACCTGCGCACGAAGCGGGCCGACTACGAGCGGTTCGGCGTCCGCGAGTACTGGGTCGTCGAGCCCGATGAACGGCGCGTCCGCGTGTTCCGCCTCAGCGGTGGCGTTTATGCCGAGACGATCTGCGAGGGCGCGACGGCGGCCAGCGAGGTCATCCCCGGATTCGCGTTCGACCTGGACGCGTTGCGGGCCGCGATGGCCGGCTGACGCCGGTTCGCCTGCTCGTGAGCACGCGGTCCCGCCCGCTTGCCCCGTCTCCGGTCCGGCCGCCCTCCCGGCCATCGGCGTCGCCCACCGCGGTATCATTGCCCATGAGCACCGCAGCCGCCCCCGCCGTCGCGTCGTCCAAGGCCGCGATCCCCGCCCGCGCCTTCAACTTCTCCGCCGGGCCCGGCGTGCTGCCCGAGCCGGTGCTCCGCCAGGCCCAGCAGGACCTGTGGAGCATCATGGGCTCGGGCATCGGCATCGCCGAGCAGAGCCACCGCGGCACGGTCTTCGACAAGGTGCTCGCCGACGCCGAGGCCGCGTGCCGCAAGGTCGGCAACATCCCCGACAACTACAAGGTCCTGTTCCTGACCGGCGGCGCGACCACGCAGAACCACATGGTGCCGGCCAACCTGTTGCCCGACGACGGCGTCGCGGCGTTCCTGACCACCGGCGTCTGGACCGAGAAGACCTGGGAAGAGGTCGGCGTCTACTCCTCGAAGTGCTACGAGGCGTGGGACGGGCGGGCCACCAACCACTCGTTCTGCCCGGCGGACAACGAGGTCGTGTACAAGGACAAGCCCGTCTACGTCCACATGTGCTCGAACAACACGATCTACGGCACGCAGTTCCGCAACGCCGACGGCTCGATCCGCCTGCCGCACGTGCCCAAGGGCTCGACCCTGGTGTGCGACGCGTCGAGCGATATCTTCTCCCGCCCGATCAACATCAGCGACTACGGGCTGATCTACTGCGGGGCCCAGAAGAACGTCGGCATCGCCGGCACGACGCTGGTGATCATCCGCGAGGACCTGCTCGAGCCGGTGCGCAAGTTGCCCACGATGCTGCGGTACGACTCGTTCGCCAAGAACGAGAGCCGCCCGAACACGCCGCCGGTGTTCCCGATCTACGTCTCGGGCCTGGTGTTCCAGTGGATCCTGGACGAGGGCGGGCTGGCGGTGATGCACAAGCGGAACATGGAGAAGGCCAAGATCATCTACGACGCGCTGGACGCGTCGGCGTTCTGGGCGCCCCACGCCCGCAAGGACAGCCGCAGCCTGATGAACATCACGTTCAAGGTGAACCCGAAGGTGGCCAACGCCGCGGACCTCGACAAGAAGTTCGTCAAGGAGGCCCTCGCGAACGGCATGGACCAGTTGAAGGGCCACCGCTCGACGGGCGGCATGCGGGCCAGCGTCTACAACGCGTTCCCGATCGAGGGCTGCCGGGCGCTGGCGCAGTTCATGAAGGACTTCGAGGCCAAGAACGGGTGAGCGGGCCGCGATTCAACGAGCACAGTCTCTGAGGCGTGCCATCAGGCGTGGCTGGGCACGCCTGATGCGGTGTGCCGTCGGTTCGCGGCAGCGCGACGACACGAGGGCGATACATCGGTCCGCGACCGCCGGCGCGCACTCCGCCAGCCGCTCCGAGCCGCGTCCTTTGGCACGCTCCTCCGATCAGAACGGCGGCTCCTCGTCGTCCGCCCCCGCGTAGTCCACCGGCTCATCGCGCGGCGACTCTTCCCGATCCGGCCCGCCGCCGTCGCGGAACTCGCCCACCGGACCGCTGCGGCTGCCCGGCGCGAACGGCTTGGGCTCGGCGCGCCTGCCGAAACCGCCCGATCCGCCGCCCGCGTCGTACTCCGCGTATCCGCCTCCCCCACCACTCCCTGCAAACCCCCCGCTCCCGTTGCCCTGGTGGCGCGGCTTCTCCAGCGACGCTGGGGCCCGCATCGTCCGCTCGTACGCCGACGGGTCGATGTCCATGTCGGCGTAGTTCTTGAACCGCGTGGCCGCGGCGTCCCAGGCGAACTCGACCACGCCCGTCGGCCCGTTGCGCTGCTTGGCGATGATCAGTTCGGCCTTGCCCTTGGCCTCCGGGTGGGCGTCGAGCCAGTCGGGCTCGCCGATGTGGTAGTACTCCTCGCGGTGCAGCAGCATGATGATGTCGGCGTCCTGCTCGATCGCGCCGGACTCGCGCAGGTCGCTCATGCGGGGGCGGTTGCCCTCGCGGTTCTCGACGCCGCGGTTGAGCTGGGCCAGGCACACCACCGGGACGCGGAGTTCGCGCGCCAGGCTCTTGATGCCGCGGCTGATGGCGGCGACCTCGTTCTGGCGGCTTTCGCGCCCCGCGCTCGGCGCGGTCAGCAGCTGCAGGTAGTCGACCATGATGCAGCGGATCTTGTGCTGGGTCGCCATGCGCCGGGCCTTGGCCCGCAGTTGCAGCACCGTGAGCGCGGGCGAGTCGTCGACGATCACCGGGGCGTGGTGCAGCGTGGCGCACGCCCCTTTGATCCGCTCGAACTCGTCCATCGAGATGTCGCCGGTGCGGAGGCGCTGGTGGTCGACGTTGGCGGCGGCCGAGATCAGGCGCTGCGACACGGCCTCCTTCGACATCTCGAGGCTGAAGAACGCGACCGCCACGGGGGTCTCGCCGCGGTGGGTCTCGTGCGGGGCCCGCCCGCCCAGGGCGATCTGCTCGGCCAGGTTGAGCGCGAGGCTGGTCTTGCCCATGGACGGGCGTCCGGCGATGACGATCAGTTCGCCGGGGTGCAGGCCCGAGGTCTTCTTGTCCAGGTCGTGGAAGCCGGTGGAGATGCCGGTGACCCGCTCGCCGTCCATCGCACGGTCGAGCCGGTCGACCTCGTCCTGGAGCAGTTCCGAGAGTTTCTGGGCCTCGTCGGCGTTGGCCCCCTCGGCGATCCTGAAGATCGCGGCCTCGGCCTCGTCCAGGACCAGTTTCACCTCGTCGGACCCGGCGTCGCCGGCCTGGTACGCGTCGTAGGCGATCTGCTCGGCCGCCTCGATCAGGCGTCGGAGGCGGAACTTCTCCGCGACGATCCGGGCGTAGTGCGGGGCCGCCTGCGTGCTGGGCGTCGAGTCGACCAGTTGGACCAGGTACGTCGGCCCCCCCACCGCCTCGAGCGACTTCTTGCCGCGGAGGCGCTCCACGATCTGCACCAGGTCGCCCGACTGGGCCTGGTCCCACACCTCGGCGATGGCGGTGTAGATCGCCCCGTGGGCCTCGAGGCTGAACATCTCCGGCCCGGGCACGAGGGCCAGGATCTCGCCCATCATGTGCGGGTCGGTCAGCAGCGCGCCCAGCAGGGCCATCTCGGCCTGGGGGCTTCGCGGCGGCGTCTTGCCGAGGATGCCGCCAAGGTCCGGGCGCGGGCCTCGGGCGTCGGGGCGGCGGGATGGGTCGGTCGGGCGTCCTTGCTCCACCGGTGGAGTGTTGGCGCATCGGCCCCCCGGAGTCGGGCACCCGACAGGTTTCCTGAATCTGTCCACACCCATCCGTCGGATCGCGCCGGGTACAGTGCCCCACGGTGCCCGCGCGCCGTTCTTGGGGCCGCCGAGCAGAAGGAGCGACCATGGCCAGCGACACAACCGACAAGCCGACGCGCGAGGCTCTCATCGCCGCGCTCAACGACGATCTGTCCCACGAGTACTCGGCGATGCTGCAGTACCTGACGTACGCCGCCCGCGTGACCGGGCCGTACCGCCCGCAGCTCCGGGCGTTCTTCATGGCCGAGATCCCGGACGAGACGGGGCACGCCCAGTTCCTGGCCGACAAGATCGTGGCCCTGGGCGGCACGCCAACCGCCAGCGCCGCCCCCGTGCCGGAGGCCCGGTCGAACCGCGAAATGCTCGAGGCGGTCCTCAAGGCCGAGCGGGCGGCGGCGGAGCGGTACACGGTGCGGTCCCGCCAGGCCGAGGCGTTCGGTGACAAGGGCCTGCAGGTGCAACTGGAGGACATGGTCCGCGACGAGAGCCAGCACCGCGACGAGACGGCCCGGATTCTCCAGGACTGGGGGCTGTGACGTGCCATCGGGCGTGGCTCGGCACGGCTGATGCATGGTCAGCGAAACAGGCAAGTCGCACCAGCCGCTCCGAGCCGCGATCGTGAGATCGCGAACCTCCTCAGCGTGTTCGTTCGATCACGCGACAATCCGACATGGCCCACCGCCGGTTGTGGAGCGTGCCGCCGCCCCGTAGGATCGACGCCCGGTGGACGGGCGGCCCGACCCCAGGATCGGGGATCGAGTTCCCAGGACGAGCCATGGCAAGGACGACAGCGGCACGCGCGGCGGCATGCGCCCTCACGGGCGTCTGTGGCGCGCCCGTCGCGCTCGTCGGCGGCGCTCTGGCGTGCGCCGGCGTGGCGACGCCAGCCGGTGCCCAGCCGATCGCGGATCCGACGGGGCGCGACTTCGCTGGCATCCGACTCAACATCCCTGTCGTTGCCGGCTCGATCTCGCTCAAAGCCAGTCGGGCCAGTGTCTGGACCGAGCCCGGCACGCCGCCGACGCGCCGCCTGCTGCTAGAAGACGGCGTGGTCGTCACGCTTGGCGACTCGGCGTTCCAGGCCAAGCGGGCCGTCGTGTGGCTGGCCAACGTGCAGCCCATCGGCGAGACGGGCGGCGAGTACCAGGTGTTCGTGGTGTTCGAGGATGTGGGCTCGCCGGCGGCGGTGGCCGGGCCGCAGGTCGCGGCGTCGTGGCTGGCGGTGCAGGGCATCGTGCGGTCCGACTCGCGCCCGTCGCTGTCGGCGGACCTGGTGACGCAGGGGCGCCCCAGCGACCGGATTGTTGAGCGGGCCGAGGCGGAACTGGCGGCGCAGTTGCGCCGGGCGCTCGGGCTGGCCCCGGTGGCCGACGCCCAGACCGGTCCTGAAGAGGATGGGCGGCTGTGGCGGCCCGTGCCGGTGCCGACGTTCGTGGCGCGGGCGCCCGGGCCGGGTGAGGCGATCGCGGCACCCGGCACGCCGAGCGCCCGCGGCGTCGCGACGCTGCCGGATCGCGTGCCGGTCGGTGTGCCAACGGGCGTGCCGTCGGCACCGGGGCAGCGGCCGGGCGAGGTCACGCGGCTTCCGGGGGCGATCATTCCCCGGGACGGCGCGGGCATGCCCGCCCCGGATAGGGTGGTTACTGAGGCCGAGGCCGCTGCGGCGACGGAGCGGTTCCGCGAGGCGATCGCGATGCTCCCGCCGACCACACCGACGCCGGTGATCGCGCCGCGTACGGGCGTGGTGACGGTCGGCGGGGCCGAGCGGGCCGTGGTGCAGGGCGGGGCGGAGGAGACCACGATCGTCATCGATGGCGGCGTTGTGATCCAGAGCACGGACGAGCGCAGCGGGCGGACGATGCTGCTCAAGGCCGACCGGGCCGTCATCTTCCACGACCCGGGCACGGTGCAGGACCTGGCGACGCTCGAGCGAGAGAAGTTCCGCGGCGTGTACCTCGAAGGGGCCGTCATGGCCACCGACGGGCAGTACACGCTGCGCGGGCACAGCGTCTACTACGACCTCCAGAGCGACCGGGCCATCGTGCTCGACGGCGTGTTCAACACCTACAACGACCAACTCCGGATGCCGCTCTACCTGCGGGCCGACGTCATCCGCCAGGAGGCGGCGAGCGAGTTCACGGCCGAGCGCCCGCGTCTGGCGACGTCGGCGTTCAATCGCCCGCTGCTGACGCTGGGCGCCTCGACCATCACGCTGCGCCGCCTGCCGGGCGTGGAGGGCACGACCCGAAACATCGTCGAGGCCGACGACATCGCCCTGCGGGCCGGCTCGCTCCCGTTCTTCTACTGGCCGACCTACAGCGGCGAGCCGGAGCGGGTCCCGCTGCGGGGCATCGGCGTCTCCGGCATCGGCGGCAGCGACGGCGCCCTGCGCACGACCTGGGACGCCATGTCGCTGCTTGGCATCGACCCGCCCTCCGAACTCGACGCCGAACTCCGCACCGACCTGCTCTTCGACTGGTACTTCGAGCGGGGCATCGCCGGCGGGCTCGACGCCGACTGGAAGACCGACCGCGGCGAGGGCTCGCTGCTGGCCTACGGCATCTTCAACGATGTCGGCGAGGACCGCCTCAACTCCGGCGCGCGTGTCGGACGCGACGGCGACACGCGCGGCATGGTCCTGGCCGACCACCGCTGGATCTACAACGACCTGTGGACGTTCACCAGCGAACTGGCGTACATCGGCGACGAGACCTTCGTCGACGCGTTCTTCGACCGCGACGGCGAGACGCGACGCGAGTTCGCCACGGGCGTGACCGCGCAGCGCCTCGAGTCGAACACCGCCGTCACGATCACCGCCCGCGGGTCGCTCAACGACTTCTCGGCCAACGAGTACATCCAGGCCGGCCCCGGCTACACCACCGAGAAACTCCCCGAGTTCCGCTACGTCCGCCTGGCCGACGACCTGTTCCCGCAGCGGTACCCGGGGCTGGTGATCTACTCGCTCGACGCGCGCGGCGGGTACAACCGCCTGAACTTCACGGAGCCGACGGCCGCGGAACTCGGATTCACTCGCGTGGGGCGGTCGCAGGCGGCGTTCGGCATCGACCCGGATGAGTCCATCGCCGATCGCCTCCGCTCCGAGGGGTACTTCGAGGACGGCGTGTGGCGCCTCGACGCCCGCCACGAACTGGCCAGCAAGATCCCCGTCGGCCCGGTGAACATCAACCCGTTTGTGGTCGGGCGGACGACGTTCTACGACAACGACTTCCAGGAGTTCTCGCCCGAAGAGGACGACAACGCCCGCCTGTGGGGGGCCGCGGGCGTGACGGCCTCGACGAGCATCCAGCGCGTGGACAACGCGGCGGAGTCGCGCCTGTTCGACGTGCACCGGATCCGCCACATCATCGAGCCGCGGGTCACGGTCTTCCACGCCGCGAGCAACATCGACTCGACCGACCTGCCGATCTACGACGACGA
This sequence comes from Phycisphaerales bacterium, assembly GCA_041401985.1. Taxonomy (GTDB): domain Bacteria; phylum Planctomycetota; class Phycisphaerae; order Phycisphaerales; family UBA1924; genus JACKHA01. The sequence goes on along the minus strand of JAWKTE010000002.1, from coordinate 110,225 downwards.
CGTGGAGGGTCTGGCCGAGGGCACGACGGTCCGCGTGGGCGTGGACCAGACGTTCCAGACCCAGCGGGGCTCGTTCGGGCAGTTCCGCAGCGTGGACTTCTTCACGATCGACGCGGAGATCATCTGGAACGACGACGACCAGGACCGCGAGTCGCTGATCCCCAGGTTCTTCGAGCCGCGCCCCGAACTGTCCGACCCCGGCACGTTCGGGCGGGTGGACGCGACCTGGCAGGCGACCGAGTCGCTGGGGCTCTCGACCGAGTGGATCTACTCGTTCGACAACAACCAGCCGGCCCGGATCAGCGCGGGCTACATCATCAACCACACGCCGCAACTGACCACCAGCGGCGAGATCCGGTTCCTCAACCCCCAGGACGTGACCTACGCCGACTTCGCGTGGCTCTACAACATCACCGACAAATACGCGGCCACCGGCTCGGTCTCATTCGACGTCGACGAGGGCGACTTCCGCCGCGCCCGCGTCGGCATCCGGCGCGAGTTCCCGGCGTTCTACGTCCGGGTCGATCTGGTGTACGACAACATCCAGGACGAGACGTCGATCAGTTTCAACTTCCTGCCGATCGGCGTGCCGACGCTGGATCGGGACCTGGACTGATCGGATTCCGAAATCTCGAATCTCGAATCTCAAGTCTCAAGTCTCAAATCTCGAATCTCGAATCTCGAATCTCAAATCTGCGATCTGGCCCGGCTCTGCTCGCGACGATCCAGCGAGGTGCGACTTCGTGGTCCGCTGTCACCTCGCGGGCAACCCCACACGCCTCACACCGGCCGCACCTTGATCTGCGTCCCGTCCGCCGCGGTCACGCGGACCCTGGCGCCCGCCTCGACCATGCCCAGTTCGGAGACCGCGTCGTACCGCTGGCCCTCGATCCGCACCGCCCCCACCGGGCGCAGCGGCGTGAGCGTCTGGCCCTCCATCCCGACCAGGGCCAGCCGCTTGTCGGCCTCCGCCTGGCGCTCCGCGGACTCCTGCTCGATCTCCTCCTCGGACTTGCCGCCGAACAGGATCGATCTTCCGAAGCCCGTGTGCGGGAAGATGCGCAGTGCGAACGTGAACGCCAGCGGACCGAGCACCAGCATCGCCAGCAGCCCGATGATGCCCGCGTAGACGTTTGCCTGGAACAGCATGACCAGCCCGACGATCGCCAGCCCCACGCCGACGATCGAGATCAGGCCCATCGAGGGCACGAACACCTCGAGCACGAACAGCGCGAGCGCGGCCCCCAGCAGGATGATGCCCCAGACGAGTTGCTGCTCAGGCACGGGCTCGGGCCTCCGCGAACGCCGGGCGGCCAGGCCCGACACCCCCGCGCGGGCGCCTCACGCGACACCCGCCGACGGGTCCGGCTCCGCGTCGCCCGCCGAGCCCGGGCCCGGCCCGTCCGCCCCGGTGGCGGGTTCGACGCCGATCCGCATCAGGCTCGCCGAGACCACGCGGACCGGCGTTCCGGCGGGAATGTAGCCGAGTTCGGCCACGACGTCGATCAGTTGCCCGTCGATCTCGGCCCGCCCGGCGGGGCGCAGGTCGGTCGCGGCCCGCCCGGAAAGGCCCATGAGCGGGTGGTCGGGCGAGCCCATGGCCGAGAGCGTGCCGATGGCCCGGTCCGGGTCGTCCTGCAGCACGAGGCGGTTCAGGATGGGCAGCGAGCCGAGGTGCCTCGCCAGGAAGTAGATGATCACGCCCGAGGTGACGACCGCGGCCAGCAGCATCGCCGCGGAGACCAGGGCGCTCTGGCCGCCGCTCTCGCCGGGGAACAGGCGTCCGCCGCCGGGCATGATCACGCCCAGCAGCCCGCCGAAGAGAAGGGCGATGCCGGCGACGCCGAAGATCCCGAAGCCGGGGATCACGAAGACCTCGACCGCCATGAGGGCGATGCCGCCCAAGATGGCCGCGATCTCCCACCACGCCGCCATGCCCACGAGCATCGACGGCGCGATGAGGCCGCCCAGGGCGATCAGCGCGACGAACGCCGGCACGGTGGCGCCGGGGTGGGTCATCTCGATGAACATCGCGATCAGGAACACGACGACGAGCACGAACCGCACCGGCATCTGCACCATGAACCGGGCGAACCGCTCCGACCACGACTCGTCCAGGCGGACCACGTTCACCGCCCCGAAGTGCGACTCGAGTTCGGACTGGTTGCGCACCACCGCCGACGCGACGCCCAGGGCCATCAGTTCGTCGGTCTTCATCACAATCGCGCCGTCGCCGGGCGTGACGTAGCGCACGAACTCGTAGCGGCCCGCTTCCGCCTCGGAGAACGTCGGGCGGTCCGTCGCCTCGGTGAGTTCGCTGTTGATCGCGGCCGCGAGCGAGTCGGACAGTTCGGGGTTGGCGGGCTGGAATCGGTCGCCCTCGCGGACCGAGGGCAGCGGGCGGGTCGGGTCGGGCTCGGTGGGGCCGGCGGCGCTGGGCATCTGGCCCCGACCCCGGGCCGACGGGATGATCGGGTTCGAGCGTGGCGGCGGGCCGTCGAACAACTCGCGGTACTCGTCCTCGTTGACGCAGTACGTCCGCCCCGTCGTGGTGTCGCGGACCTGCCAGAGTTCCACGCCGCGGGTCACGATTCCCTGGACAAGCATCTCGTCGTAGCCGTTGCGTCGGGCGGAGTTGACCACCTCGGCCAGCAGCGGTGAGAGCACCTTCTGGCGTTCCTGCTCGGGCAGCGCATCGAACGACTGGAACCCCATCGGCCCGCCCAGGATCACCAGCGCATCGCCCATCGTCGCCGGGTCGCTCGCGACGATCTGGCGGCACGACAGCGCGATGATCGCCCCGGCCGAGTACGCGTTGGGGTGGACCCACGCGACCGTCAGCGGGACGCTCGTGCCCTTGATCGCGTCGCAGATCTCGAGGGCGGCCTTCAACTCGCCGCCCGGCGTGTCGATGTCGAACACGATCGCGTCGGCCCCGCCGGCCTCGGCCGCCGCGATCCGGCGCCGGATGCTCTGGGCCGTGAACGCGTCTATCGGCCCGTGGATCGTGATGATCGCCAGGTTCTCCGCCTTGTTGGCGGCGGCGACGGCGCCCGTGATCGTGCCGCCGGACGCACCGGCGCCTTGCGACGCGGCTTGGGGAGAGGACTGTGGCTGGCGGGCCGACGCCTCCGCGGGCGGCCAGGCGGTTGTGAGCAGCGTCCCGAGGGCCGCGGCCAGCGCGACGAGCAGGCGGATCGATCGCAGTGAAAGACGTGTCCGTGTCACGACCGGAGTATACGGACGAGCCCCCCGTGCCCGTTCCCCCGATCGGGCCTCCGGCCCCGCGTTCGGCGAGAGGGCGCGGCCGCTCCGCCGCCCCTACCGCTGCGCCGGGATCGACTGCTCCACCCGCCAGACCATGTCCGGTCCCGAGCAGTCGATCGACACCGAGAAGAACCCGTGGCGCTTCCCAGCACGCTCCTGCTCGGGCGAGACCTCGTGCTCGCGCACCAGCGGCCAGATGATCTGGCGGTCGGTGTCCGGGATCGGCAGCCCTTCCAACTCCTGCTCGTGGAACCAGTCGAGGCGCCCCTCGTCCATGTCCCGGGCCTCGACCTCGACCGCTCCCACCACCCGGAAATAGAACAGCAGCCAGTGCCCGCGCTTCTCGAACGCCCGCTCGGCGATCAGCCCCATCAGGTGCAGGCGCTCGATCGGCACGTCGATCCCGGCCTCCTCCATGATCTCGCGCCGGGCGCACTGGTGGGGCGACTCGCCCGTGTCGACGTCGAGTTTCCCGCCGATCGGCGAGCACAGCCCCAGGTTGGGCTGTTTTTTCCGCAGCAGCAGCAGGTGCCGCCCCTGGGCGTCGCGGAGATCGCACAGGCAGGCGAGGCGGTATGGCAGCGCGGCGTCGGACATGGGCTAGGAGGATACGCCTCCGACGATCCGATCCCACCCGCCGCGACTCGCCCCGCAGCGCTTCAGTTCCCGGGCCACCCCGCCCGCAGGAACTTCCCGTCCCGGTGGAAGACCTCGCCGTCGGCCGCGATCGAACCGCCCTGGCGCAGGTCGCACACCATGTCCCAGTGCAGCCCCGACTGGTTGTCGCTGCCGCTCTCGGGATACCCCGCCCCGCACGCGGCGTGGAACGTCCCGCCGATCTTCTCATCGAACAGCGTGTTCTTGCTGAACTGTTTGATCGCGTAGTTGGTCCCGATCGCGATCTCCCCCAGCACGCGGGCCCCCTCGTCCTGGTCGAGCATCGCCAGCAGGAACGCCTCGTTCTTCGACGCCGACGCGTCCACGACCCGCCCGCCCTTGAACGCCAGGCGGATGCCCTCGACCTCGCGCCCCTGGTACACGCCGGGGAACGTGTAGTTCACGTGCCCCTCGACGCCCCTGGGCCCGGCGAAGACCTCGCCATCGGGGAAGTTCTCGTGCCCGCCGCAGTTGATCCAGGTCGAGCCGTCCACGTTCACGCGCAGGTCGGTGCCGTCGTGCCCGTCGCGGGGCGGGGCCACGAACCGGACTTCTTTCCTGGTGTTCAGCCAGTCGCACACCTGCTTCTGGCTCTCAAAGATCGCGGTCCACGCCGCGACCGGATCGGGCAGGTGCAGCAGCCCGGCCTCGAACACGAAGGTCTCGTACTCGGTCAGGCTCATCTCCGCGTCCTGCGCGCTGGCGTTGGTGGGATAGAGCGTGCCGCACCAGCGGTGCTCGCCCAGGGCGGCGCGGCGGAGGTACTCGGTCATGATCGGCTTGCGGGCCTGGCCACGCAAACCGAGTTTCCGCGGGTCGGCGTTGCCCATGAACTTCGTGTTCTCCTGGGCCCACAGCCCGATGTGCACGTCCACGGCCTGGGACCGCTGCACATCGAACGGGCTGACGAACGCGAGCTGCTCGTCCGAGCCGAACCGCACCATCGCCTCTTCGAGTTCCTCCGGGCGGGCCATGAAGAACGGGTGCCCACCGGCCTTCAACACCGCCTCGTACACCGCGGTGATCAGCGGCATCGCCACGGGCACGGCCCGGATCTCGACCGTGTCGCCCCGCTTCACACGCGTCGAGTAACGGACGATCACATCGGCCAGCCGGTCGAGCCGCGGGTCACGCATGGTCGGTCGCCTTTCGGGTTCGGACGATCACGGCGACGCGGCCTCGCTCCACATGCGGCACCTGCGTCGGGCCGGACTGTAGACCAAACAGCAGCGCACGCGCCCCAGCGCGAGCCCGGGCGGGTCCAACGAGCGCCCGACGCTCGCCCGACGCACCCCAGACGCGCAGCCACCGCCGCCGGATCGCCCGCGACAGGCGGTTTACACTTGGGCTCGCTCTCCCCCCAACCCCAGCACCCGAACGGACAGCCATGGCCAATCTTCGTGACACCCTCGTGACCGCCGGCGTCGCCGCCGCCCTCGTCCTCGCCGCCGGCGGCGTCTTCAACGGCGCCACCGCCCCCGCCACCATGCCGACAGCCGCGGCCCAGCCCTCCGGCGAGACCCGCCTGGGCACCGTCGACGCCCTGATCGTCCTGCAGGGCCTGTGGGACCGCCCGGCCCTGGCCGCGGAGCGCGAGGCGCTCGAGGCCGAACTGACCACCGCGCTCACCACGAGGGAGGCCGAGGTCCAGAACTCGCAGGAAGGGCTCCAGCAACTCGCCCAGTCCGCCGCCGCACGCTGGCAGGCCCTGCCCGACGGCGACCCGGAGCGCACGCAGATCGAGGCCGGCTATCGGATGGCCGAGTCCCTGCACAACCAGCGCCTCGAGGCGCTCCAGACCCTGCAGGCCGAGGCCCAGCAGCGGTTCGACTCGCAGCGTGCCGACCAGATGCGGGCCTGCTATGCCGAGATCCGCGAGGCGGTCGCCGCGGTCGCGGGCGAGCGGGGCTACACCCACGTTCTCTCGCAGTCGACCGACCCGCGCCAGTTCGAGATCCTCGGCGTCGACCTGCTGCTCCAGAGCATCCGCGACAAGCCGCTGGTCTACGGCGGCGAGAGCGACGACATCACCGACGCCGTGCTCGCACGCCTGGGCGTCGAGCGCCCGGACTTCGAGGCGCTGATGCAGTCCGGCGAGTCGCCCGACGCGATCGCGCCCGAGATGCTGCCCGTCGCCCCGGCCGCCCCGACGCAGCCCGCCGGCACGCCGTAAGCCCGTCGCGAGCACGATTCACGTTCGTCGTTGCCCCCCGTTGCGCGGCCGGCGGCAGTACAGACTCCGCGAGGCCAGCGGACGGGGCCGTGCCGCGCACTCCCCAACCTATCGCCCACCGCCGCACCGCGGTCACCGTGCCGCCGGCTGTTTCTCGCCATCCGACCCGGTCGCCGCGGCATCGCCCGCCGCCGCCTCGGCCGCCTCGGCGCCCGCAACCGCCTCCGGGTCCGCGGCCTCGCCCCCATCGGCCCCCGGATCGGCCGCCTGCTCCTCCGGCGTCTGCAGCGGCTCCAGCGGGAAGTCCTTGAACGACCCGGTGTACAGCCCCATCGCCGTGTGCATCACCCGCGTGACCAGCAGCCCGCTGGTGAACGCCGCCACCATCGCCCAGCCCGGGTGCCAGCCCATCGCCTGCAGCAACTGCATCAGCACCACCGCCATGATGTAGTACACCGGGCTCAGCAGCGCCCGCTCGAACTGGATCAGCGTCGCGTCCTTGAAGAACGCCGGCGGCTTGTCGGCCCGCTCCTGGCCCCGCGGCTTGAGCGGACGCCAGTGGTTGGCCACCCAGTGCAGCGCGTAGTAGATCGCCACGTCGAAGATGATGTCGCTCACCAGCGCCACCACCGTGAACAGCAGGTGCAGGTTCCGGTCGACGAACAGATCCACCGTCCAGATCACGCCCTTCGTGCACGCGATCGCCAGCAGCCCCGCGGCCACCACGTTCAGATTGATGTTGATGATCCGCTTGCGCTGGTACAGATGGACAAGGCGGCGCGGCATGCTCGTGCCCATCGTACGGACCCACCGGCCCCAGGCACGCCCCTTCGACAACCCCAATCCGGCCGGCGAGCCGACGGGCCGCACTCCGGGCTGCCAGGCCGTGCTCCGCGCCACCCAGCCGAGCGCCTCGCCGTGGATGATCTCTGCTTCCATTTCCGGACCCCGCTGGCCTGTGCTTCAGGATTCCGGGGCGGCCGAGCCTCCCATCGGCTCCCGGGCGACCTCGCCCCTGGCCGGGTCGCCAGCTCCGTCGCCAGCCCCGTCTCCAGCAAGGCGACGCCGGGCCAGCCCGACCGCGTCCGGATTCGTGTCAAATCCGATCGCCCGCCGCCCGGCCCCGACGCCCGCCGCCAGGCTCGTCCCGCTCCCGCAGCACGGGTCCACCACCAGCCCCCCGGGCGGGCAGCACGCCCGCACCAGCAGGTCGAGCAGCGCGAGCGGCTTCTGCGTCGGATACCCCGTGCGCTCGGCCGCCATGTTGTTGATCGACGGGACGTCCAGCACGTCGCCGACGCCGTCCTCAACCCCCGCCACCCGGATCACGTCCGTCGCCTTCTTCGTCCGGCCCCGCATCCGCCGGCTCGTGGCCGGGACGCGTGGCGGGTCGAACCAGTACGCCGCGGGGTCAACGCAGTAGAACAGGATGTCGTCGTGCTTCCGCGCGAAACGCCGCGCCGACGACCCGCCCAGCCCGTACGCCCACACCAGGTGGTTCACGAAGCGGTCGGCCCCGAACACCTCGTCGAGCACACACCTGGCCCGGTGGCTCGTGCGCCAGTCCACGTGCAGCAGGATCGAGCCGGTCGGACGCAGCACCCGGCGCGTCGCCACGAGGCGCTCGCCCAGCCACGCCAGCCACGCCTCCAGCGAGGGCCATGCATCCGCGTACGACCCGCCCGGCCCGGCCTTGGTCACCCCCGTGTTGAACGGCGGATCGGCGTACACCAGGTCCACGCTGGCCGCGTCCAGCGACGCGACACCATCGAGCCAGTCCGCCCGCTCGACCCGCCACGCCGTCGCGACTGCCCGATTCGATCCCATGCAACCCAGACTACCGCCCCCTTGCGAGCCGGGGCGTCCCCGCCCCGAACGCACCCCCTGTGCCACCGAGACACGCCGGCTCGGGGGCGTGACTCGGTGGCGATGCGCGGACGGACGCCCGACGAACGCGACGCGCAAGCAAGCGAGTGTGCCACGGCCTTCGGGGCTCTGGCCGAAGGTCGTGCCGACGGTGGATGGCGGTAGGAGACGGAGGCGGTGTAGGGACGGAGCACGACCTTGCCCAGAGCCGCAAGGTCGATGGGGATGAAGACCTGTTGCTCCAGCCGGGGGAACGATCCCGGCGGGAGTTCGCGTTCCCATCAAGGAGCAACAGGCATGGAGACTGTACCGGTGTTCATCGGGCTTGATTACCACACTCGCGGCGTGCAGGTGTGCGTCGTCGACGCGGGCGGGCGCGTGCTGGTCAACCGGCGCAGCGGCAACAGCGTGGCCGACATCGCGGGGCTGGTCCGGCCCGAGTGGCGGGTCGAGCGTGTGGCCATCGAGAGCTGCTGCGGCGCGGCCGACCTGGCCGAGGCGTTGATCGACCAGGCGGGCTGGTCGGTGAGCCTGGCCCACCCGGGCTACGTGGCGCGGATGCGGCACAATCCGGACAAGACCGACTACGCCGATGCGCGGATGCTCGCCGAGCTGGCCCGCGCGGGGTTGGTCCCGCCGGTGTGGCTGGCCCCCGGGCCGATCCGCGAGCTGCGGCTGCTGGTGCGTCTGCGGGCCGACCTGGTGGCCCGGGCCCGCGCGGTCAAGACGCAGGTCCTGGCGACGCTGCGTCTGCAGCGCATCGCCGAGCCGCCCGACGCACGCCGGTGGACGCGGGCGTGGCTGGCGTGGCTGGCCTCGCCCGCGTGCGGGCTGAGCGAGCAGGCCCGGTTCGCGGTGGCGATGCGTCGGGACGAGTTGGGCCAGCTGCGGGCCCGCATCGCCGGGGTCGAGGCGCGGCTGGCCGAGGCCACGGCCGGCGACGCGGTGGTCGAGCGGCTCATGTCGGTCAAGGGCGTGGGCCGGGTGACGGCCTGGACGATGCGCGCGGTGATCGGGCGGTTCGACCGGTTCACGACCGGCAAGCAGCTGGCGCGGTTCTGCGCCGTCACGCCGCGCAACGCCTCGAGCGGGCAGCGCGTGGCCGACGCGGGGCTCGTCCGCGCGGGCGACCCGCTGCTCAAGAGCGTGCTGATCGAGGCGGCCCACCGGCTGCGCCGCTACGAGCCCCGGTGGCGGCAACTGTCGGACTCGATGGCCGCCCGCGGCAAGCCCGCCAGCGTGATCGTGGCGGCGGTGGCCAACCGCTGGGTGCGCGGGCTGCACCACCAGATGAAGGAGCCGGCCATGGCGGCGTAGCCGCGGGGCGACCACCACGCAAGAGACGACAGGCGGCGGACGCGGACCCGCGTGTGGGGCCGGTGAGCTCGGGTGCCACATGGGACCCCAACAGGGCTCGAAGGTCGAAAGGGCAGCCGGCCCCATCACGCCTCGGACGCAACCCAGATGGGCACGCGGGCGGCCACACACGCCGCCACGCCACGCTCGGATAGACGAATGGGACCGCACACGCCGCTTGACAAACTGCGGGTCTTCATAGACGTGGCACACGGCGCGACGCTCGCAACGGGTTGTTCGCACCGAGTAGCGCCCCAAAGCGGGCGTGACTCGGTGGCACAGTTGGGAGTGATCGGCTGGGAGCACTCGGCGGCTGCGCCGCCGGCACAGGTTGGAAACCGGTGCCACCACGGCGGACGGGCGGCTCAGAGCGGGCGCATGAGGGGAAAGGCCAGCACGTCGCGGATGCTGGGCTGGTTGGCCACAAGCATCATGAGGCGGTCGATGCCAAGGCCCATGCCGCCGGCGGGGGGCATGCCGACCTTCAGGGCCCGGACGAAGTCCTCGTCGAAGGTGCGGAAGGTGGACTCTTCCTCGTCGAGGCCGGCGAGTTGCTCGCGGAAGCGTGCCTCCTGCACGTCGGGGTCGTTGAGTTCGGTGTAGTGCGGGGCGAGTTCGATGCCGCCGATGAACAGGTCAGCCCGATCGGCGACAGCGGGGTCCTGGCGGCTGGCGCGAGTGAGGGGCGAGATGGCCGCGGGGTAGTGGGTGATGAAGGTCGGGCGTGTCGGGTCGAGGGTCGGCTCGGCGGCGTCCTCGAACAGCGCGTTGACGACGAGCCACGCATCGAGTTCGACGCCCTGCTCGTTTCGGGTCTTGATCCGGCGGCTGGCGGCCTCCTGGCGGGCGCGAGCGTGGTCGGTCATGGGGAAGCCGAGCGTCTTCTCGAACAGGTCGGCGTAGCGGACGCGCAGGAACGCCGGGGCGTAGTCCACGATGTGCTCGCCGAAGGGCAGGCGGAGGTCGCGCGGCAGGGCATCCTCATCGGGCGCGGCGCCGCCGGCCTTGGCCGCCTCGTCCTGGGCCGCGAGCGTGGCGACCATGGCCGCCTCGCGCACGAGCGTCTCGGTCAGGTCCATCATCGATTCGACGTCGCCGAAGGCCTCGTAGGCCTCGAGCATCGTGAACTCGGGGTTGTGGTTGCGGTCGAGGCCCTCGTTGCGGAAGTTGCGGCTGAGTTCGTAGACGCGCGGCATGCCGCCAACGAGCAGGCGCTTGAGGTACAACTCGGGGGCGATCCGCATGAACAGCGGGAGGTCGAGCGCGTTCATGTGCGTGCGGAACGGGCGGGCCGCGGCCCCGCCGGCGAGCACCTGGAGCACGGGCGTTTCGACCTCGACGAAGCCGCGCTCGTCGAGGATGCGCCGGACGCGCTGGATGACGCGTGCGCGAAGATCGAGCACACGGCGGGCCTCGGGGTTGGCCCAGAAGTCGATGTAGCGCTGGCGGTAGCGGAGTTCGACGTCCTGCAGGCCCTCGTGCTTGGCCGGGGGCGGGACGAGGCACTTGGCCGCGGGCTCGACGTGCTCGGCCCAGATCGTGATCTCGCCGGTGCGGGTCTTCATGACGCGGCCCTGGACGACGAGCACATCGGCCAGGTCGGTGGACTTGGCGACCTTGAAGCCGCGCTCGTCGCAGTCGCGCTGGCTGGCGGCGACCTGGACATCGCCGCTGTGGTCGCGGAGGTTGAGCCAGACGAGTTTGCCGTTGTCGCGGGCGAGCACGACGCGGCCGGCGATGCGGGCGGTGGCGCGGGGGTCGGCGAAGGCCGGGTCGGCGCGGTCTTCCTTGGACGCGGCGGCGAAGGCCTCATCGGCGGCGTCGCTGTGCAGGGCACGGGCGGCGGCGATGGAGACAAGGGCGTCGGTCCGCTGGCCGTAGGGGTCGAACCCCAGGGCGCGGACGGCCTCGCGGTTGTCGCGGCGCTGCTGCTCGAGGTGGTGGGCCGACTCGGGGGTCTGGTCGGTTGTGCTGGGCTGCTCCGTGCTCACGGTCGGATGCTATTCCGCTTGCCGGTGGCCTCTCGCAAAGCGCGCGCCGGGGCGTCCCGCCCCGGTTGATCGGGAGTCAAAGCGAGGTGGGGCGTCGCCGCCCCGGACCCACGACTCGCGTCGCAGCATGGTTGCATCGGGGACCGGGGCAGGGACGCCCCGGCTCGCGCACGGGGGAGGCGAGTCCGCAACTGCGGGGACCGGGGCGGGGACGCCCCGGCTCGCGCGCGCGTGGGAAGCGAGGTGGCAACGGGTTGATCGTCGCCCCGTACCCTGCGGGCATGGCCGAGACACCCAGCACGCCCGAGTCGCAAGCCGCTTCCCCGACGCCCCACCCGGCCGCGCCGCCGCCGCCGCCTCCCGTCACGCAGCGCGAGCGGAGCGCGATCCTGGGCTCCCTGGCGGCGGGCGTGGTGCCCTCCATCGGCCTGCACCACATCCAGGTCGGGCGGAAGGACGAGATCAATGCCCTGCTGGGCGATGTGCAGAAGATCGAGCAGGACGCCGCGGCCGTGCGGGTCGTTGTGGGCCAGTACGGCTCGGGCAAGACGTTCTTCCTGAACCTGCTGCGGGCGGTGGCGCTGGAGCGCCGCCTGGTCGTGGCCCAGGCCGACATCACGACCGAGCGGCGGCTGCAGGGCACGACCGGCTATGCCCGGGCCCTGTACGCCGAACTGATGCGCAACCTCGCCACGCGGGCCCGCCCGGACGGCGGCGGGCTGGCCAACCTGGTCGAACGCTGGATCGGCGATCTGGCGTACGAGATCACGGCCGCGGGCGGCACCGACGAGGACGTGGCCAAGCAGGCTCACCAGCGGCTCGCGCCGCTGCAGGACCTGGTCGCGGGCTACGACTTCGCCCACGTCGTCACGCAGTACTACAAGGGGCACGCGGCCCACGACCAGGCCCTGTGCGAGAACGCGATCCGGTGGCTGCGGGCCGAGTACTCGACCAAGACCGAGGCCCGGGATGACCTGGGCGTCCGCACGATCATCGACGACGCGTCGATGTACGACTACCTGAAACTGATGGCGGCGTTCGCGCGGGTCGCAGGGTATCGCGGGCTGCTGGTGCTGGTGGACGAACTGGCCGTGCTGTCGCACCGCCTGAACAACAAGACCGCGCGGGATCGAAACTACGAGGCGATCCTGCGGATCGTCAACGACTGTTTGCAGGGGTCGGTGCAGGGGCTGGGGTTCGTGTTCGCGGCGACGGACGAGTGCCTGGAGGACAATCGCCGCGGGCTGTACTCGTACCCCGCGCTGGCCCAGCGCCTGCAGCGGAACCGGTTCGCGACGGATGATCTGGTGGACCTGGGCGGGCCGGTGGTGACGCTCAAGAGCCTGACCGAGGAGGAGTGCTTCGTGATGCTCACGAACATCCGGCGGGTGCAGGCGGGCGATCGTCCGCCGGCGGAGGTGCTGCCGGACGAGGCGATCGTGGCATACCTCCAAGACTGCAACCGGCGGATGGGGGCCAGGAGTTTCCAGACGCCGCGCGAGACGGTGCGGGACTTCGTGGGGCTGCTGAGCATCCTGGAGCAGAACCCGGGTGCGGACTGGCGGCGGATCCTGGGGACGATCACGACGAGCCAGGCGGCGCCGGATCCGGCGACCGCGGGGCCGGGGGTGGATGAGGGGGATGCGCCGTTTGAGGCGGATGCGAGTGGGGATGTGGGGGATGGAGGCGGGGAGCGAGATGGCGGAGTTCAGGGTGGTGCGGCCTCGCCTGCTCCGCCGGCGAGCGGGCCGGCGGGGGATGATGATCTGGCGTCGTTCAGGTTGTGACGACGCTCGCCGAGTCGAGCCCGACAGAGCCATCGTCCTTTGTGGTGTCGCTCACGAGACGGAGACGCTTGCTCGCTTGCATGGCCGCGCCGAGCCGTGGCCATGCCACCCGACCGATCGCCTCTGCTTTGCCTCACCGCGGCGACACCACGTCCCCCGGGCTGATGATCTCGATCCGGTCGGCGACCATGTCCCAGCGGATGGCCGCGGCCGACCAGGCGTTCACGCCGTCGAGCACGCGGACCGTGCCGCTGGTCGGGCTGACGGCGGTGAGCACGCCGGTGTCGGCGTCGTAGTTGATGGTGTCGGCGGTGATCTCCTTCGTGCCGCTGCGGACGTAGACGCCGCCCTCGCCATTGACGGCGCGGAGGCGCTCGCCCTCGCCCGGCGCATCGGCGCCGAAGCGGGCGGTCAGGACCGGGGCCTCGACGATCGAGGTGAGGTTGTCGCCGGCGCGCCGGTGGATCATGCGGACGCGGTCGGTCATGGTCATGGAGCCGCCGAGCGGCGCGCCGTTGGCGGAGCGCCCGCCCGATGATGCGCCCCGCTCGACGTGCAGCGAGCCTTGCCAGTCGAAGAGGGCGTCCCCGCGGGCCGACGCCCCAGCGAATGCGTCGGGTGCCTGCGGCGGTACGGGTGTTGATGCCGCGGGCGGCTGCCCAGGGACCGACGCGAGCGGGGTCTGGTCGCCCGACGCCGCCTCGACGATGGACGGGCCCGCGGCGTCCGCTTCGCGCTCGTCATCGGGCGTCCGGCGATCGACCACGACGAGTTTGCCCGCACCGGGCACGTCCATGGTTCCCTGCTCGTTGTCGATCTCGATCCGCCGGCCCTCGACATACAGCAGTTGAGTCAGCGTCGGCTCGACCGGGGCGTCGGACGCCGAGGCCGTGGTTGGTGCGGCGTAGCGCCGGAGTTCGATCGTGGCCAGAAGCGCGGGCGACGCGCTCGCGCCCGGCTCGCCCGCACCTTGCTCCACCGGTTCGCCGCCTTCGCCACCCGACGCCTCGCCCGACCCGAGCGCGACGATCCGCAGCAGCCTGCGGTCTCCCGCTCCCGCACCATCGAGATCGAAGCCGCTGAGATCGACGCCATTTGTGCCGCCGCTCCGGCCGTCATCGCCTGTCGGCGCGGCCGCGATCGTTCCAACCGTGGCCGCCTCCGGCTCGAGCCACGCCTCGATCACCTGTCCCGCGATCGTGTCCGAGCGCAGCGAGCCCTCGGTCAGACGAGCCGTCGCGCCGCCCTCGGCCCGCACCTGGCCCGTGACGCTCTCGAACGTCATCGCCCGGCCCCACTCGGCCCGGAACCGCGACGCGGCTTGGCTCGACGCCGCGGGGCTGTCGTGCGTCAGGCCGCCGGGGCCGTAGACATGGGCGTAGCGAGGCTCGCCTGAGAGGCGCACCCGCTCGCCCTCGACCATCGTCGGCCCGCGCCGGACGCGGGCCCACCGCTCGGGCGTGCCGTCGACCTCGAGTTGCTGGGCCGGCACGTCGCCGCGAACGGTCGCGCCGCTGATCTCGACGCCCTGCTCGCGGCTGCGCAGGCTCACCGCGCCCTGGGCCTCAAAGGTCTGGAGCGACTGCTGCCCGGCCTCATCGCTGCCCAGCGTGCCCTCGACTCGCCGAGCCTCCAGTCGATCACCGGGTCTGGTCGCGATGACCGGCGCGCCGCTCGCCCCCTCGGCCTCGAACCAGCGCGGCTGGGAATCGCCCCGGCCATCGGCCTCGAACTCGCTGCGGAACGAGGATGCCGCGAGTCGCTCGCCCCCCGGCCCGCGGACACGCACCCGCTCGTCCAGGAACACCGACGACAGCACGGCACGCCCCTGGGCGTCCGGCGCGAACACCGCCTGGGCGAACTGAGACTCGAACGCGGAGTCCTCGTCCTCGCCCACCACGTTGCCGCGGAACACGACCTCCTCGATCGACGAGATGCCGCCGCCCTGGCCGATCGCGCCCAGGATGTCCATCTGGTCGCTGAACGACACGCGCTGGAAGCCGCGGCCTTCGAGCGTGCCCGCGCCGGGCACACGCCCGACGCCGGTGGCCATCGAGTACTCGACGCGGCTGGCTCGGAGGGTGCCGGAGGGATCGGAGACTGTGGTGCCGCGTTCTTCCTCGCCGACGCCTTCGCCGCCCGATGCGGTCGGCGCGTCGCTCCCGTCGGCGTCGCTGCCATCGCGCATCGCCAGCACCACGCCCGTGGGCCCGACGCCGGCGATGACCACATCCTGCGTCGTGAAGCCGTACTCGAGCGAGGCGCAGGTGCCGTCGGAGCCGCGCGAGGCGTCGCGCAGGGTGACGCCGCCCGCGCTCCCGCCGGTGAGTCGGGCCGCGACGTCGTCGCGCCGGAGTTCGACCGGCGCGGCATCCTGGGCCCGCATGACCAGGGGACCGTCCCAAAGGAGCGTCATGGGCACGTCGCCGGTGAGCGCGCCCTGCAGGTCGGCGTCGGCACTGATGCCCGCGTTGGAATCGGGGTCGGCACCGGTCGCGGTCGGCTCGTCCGCCGGCGGGGGAACGGTCTGAGCCTCGGGCGTCTGGCCACCGGTTGTCACGCCGGGCCCGACGGCCGGCGCTTCGCCATCCTGCAAGGCTCGCCGAATCCGCGGAGGCCACTGGCGATCACCCGCCGCGACCGCGAGCGACGCGAGCGCTTGCTCAACACCGCGGACCAGCGGGCCACCGGGGCCGAAACCACCGTCCGCCGACGCTGTCGGCTCGCCGCGCCTGATGGCCCCGTCGGGCAGACGCCCGTCGACGGTCCGCGCCCAGACATCGAGCACGCCGCCAGCAGCGGACACGTCGCCCTGGGTCAGACGCACGTTCTCCTGGAAGCGGGCCGCGTAGAACACGGGCGGCACATCGGGCGTGCGGTCGTCGCCGCGGCGTCCGGCTTGCCCGCCACTGGCCCCGCTCGCGGGTGCCGACGGGTTTGACGCGCCGCCGCGCGTCGGACCTGCGCCCTGCGTTGGCTGCGGCGTCGCACCGGGCCGCTCCTGTCCGAACGCCACCGGCACCATCGCCGCCCCACCACCCGCACGAGTGCCGCCGCGGGCCGCGGGCATCTCGCCTCCGCGTGCCACCGGCGTGTAGGTGATCCGCTCGCCGCGGGCAACCTCCAGCAGTTCGATCCGCTCGGCCACCTGGTTGATCACCACCCGCAGATCGTGCGAGCGGAACTCGATGCCGTGCCTGGGCATGTCGATCGCCACCGGGCGGTCCGAGCCGACACGCCCGAACTCCGTGTCGAACGACACGGCCTCGGCCCGCATCTCGATCGCGAACGGGTCGTCGGGCGAGGGGCGTGCCGCGGCCGCGTCGAACACGCGGGCCACGACGTTGCCGGTCAGCACGCCGGAGCGCGGGCGATCCTCCTCCGGTGCATAGAACCGGGCCCGATCGGCCCGCAGGTGCACGTACTCGCCGCTCTTGAGGTAGACCCACGCGCTCAGGTCCGTCGCGACGTACCACCCCTGGCCCTCGGGGTCCCACGTCTCGTACTGGATCAGCGCTTCCTGCCGCCCCGTCTCGCGGCTGCGCAGCACCACCTGCCCCTGCCCGCCCGCGCCGATGGCCCGCACGTCCGGGGCGTCGCTCGGCGGCTGATCGAGCGGCCCATCGTCGAGCCGACTCCCCGAGAACAGCACCCAGCCCACGACCGTTGCGGTGCCCGCCATCGACAGCAGCACCATCGCGGGAACGATGGGGCTGGAGCGCCGCTTCTTCTTCCGCCGCGAGCCGCCCGATTGCCGTCCGTTGGCCGTGGTGTGCTGGGGCATGGTCAATCGTTGGCGCGGTTTCGGACCAAGAGAGCCGCGAGCGCGGGCTGGCGGAAACCCGCGAGCCGGGGCGTCCCCGCCCCGGTCGATCAGTCATAGGCGAAGGCGCGACGCGATCTCACAATTGCCGCTCCGAGATGACCCGAGGCTCGGTTCCCTCCGGCAGCGACTCGTGCCCGCACTCGGGGCACGTCACAAGGCCGTTGCCGCCCGGTGCGAGTCCGCCCAGGTCGTACCGGCACCGCCGGCATCGATGGCGGGCAATGCGGCGGCGGGCCGCGCGCTTCACCACCGCCCGCAGCAGGAGCCCGTCGAGCCACAGCCACGCGAGCAGCCCCTGGATCGGGCCGAGCGCGGCGATCCCCATGCTGACCGCCTGGGCCCACCACGAGACCGGCTGGCGGGTGTCGCCCATCACGCCCACGACCCACGGCCAGAGTGCTCTGGAGACGACCACCGCCAGGCCGATCGCCAGCGCCGCCGTCGCAAGGCGCGAGAACCGGATCTCGTATCGAGCACGCATGAGCGCGAAGTCGACGAAGCGGGCGTGACCGTCGGCGTCGTGGACTCCGGGGATGTTGACGCCGCTTGTCAGGCGGGCGGCACGCTTGACGCCGCACAGCGTCGGACCGTCCTCGGCGGGTCGGATCCGCTCCGGCGTCGGGGCCTTGGGCAGGCCCCGGACGCGCAGGTCGTGGCGCAGGCCGCACTCCGGGCAACGCAGCGTGTGGTCCTTCGCCGCAGACTCGTCCAGCGGATAGCGGCACCGCTCGCAGGTCTTCGGCCTGTTCGTCACGTAGCGCACAATCGCCTCGCGGATCGAGGCGCGTTGGGCCGCGACACCGGCGAACACGGCCAAGAGCCCCGGGAGCACATACACCAGCCCCTGCAGGACGATCAGATAGTCGATCCACGTGTCCCGCAGCGCCCGCGGCACCTCATCGATGAACACATCGCGGAGCACTGTCCGCCCGCACCCGATCACCGCGCTATACCCGACCACCCCGATGAGCACCGTGATCGCCGCCGACGACCACACCGACCGCCGAAACTCCGAATCCGGGAACCGGCGCACCCGCCAGTAGACCAACCGCTGGCGGGCCCACGGCACACGCTCCAGCACCCGCAGACGCAGCGTCACGCGGCGTGCGAGCCGAACGTCGCCGCGATTGAACGGGCTGAGCCGAGTCGGCCACGGGAATCGGCGTCGCCCGCACCGACGCAGCGGCCCCGGTCCGAAGCACTGCGTCAGCCCGACGAACACCACGAGCCACATCAGCAGCGGCGGGCCGAAGACCACGAGCGTGATCAGCCACATGCCGAGTCCCCCGCTCGTGTGATGTTGGCCCGGGCGTCTGCGGCGACTGACGCCCGCGCACTACGGCACCGGAAACAGGAACTCCAGCGCCTCGGGCAGCCGCGCCGCCCATGCCTCCTCGTTGTGCGCGTGCTCGGGCACCACCAGGATTCTCACCTCCGGCGGCGTCGAAGTCGCCAGCGCCCGACGCTCCAGCGACCGGGCCCACTCCACGTACCCATCGTTGTCCGTCGACGCGATCTCGCGGGCTTCACGCCCGCCCATGCCGATGAACACCCGGCGCGGCCACTCCTCGCGCCCGTTCACGAACATGCTGAACTCGCCCGTGGGGCCGCCCATCGTCGAGACGCTCTCGGCCAGCATCCGCCCGAACACGTCCGGGTGGCGCGTGCCGATGAACACGCTCATCACCCCGCCCAGCGACGCCCCGCCGATGCCCGTGTGCTCCGGACCGGTCCGCACGCGGAAGGCCCGCTCGACCCGCGGCATCACGTGCCCCAGCAGCCACGCCTCGAACGCCGCCCCCGACGCGTCCGCGTTGGGGATCCACGAGAACGGCAGGTACTCGTCCGACCGGTACAGCCCGGCGTGCGGGATGCCGACGATGATCAGCGGCTCGATCCGCCCCTCCTCGATCAGGCGCGTGGCCGTCTCGTCGGCCTGCCACTCCCCGAAGCCCCCGGGCGGGGTCTGGAACAGGTTCTGCCCGTCGAGCATGTACAGCACGGGGTAGCGACGCTGCGCGTTGGCCGGGTCGGCGTAGCCCGGCGGCAGCCAGACCTGGGCGTTGCGGACCGTGCCCGCCGCCCGCCCGGCTCCGCCGACGAGTTCCAGTCGCACGACCGTGCCCGTCGCCTCGATCGGACGCTCGACCTCGGAGCGCGGCGCCCTGGCCTCCGCCGGCGTGCGGAACCGCGTCACCGCCAGCGCGATCACGGGCCGCTCGCCGGGGGCCAGACGCGTGCGGTCGACCGGCTCGAGCAGGCGGTTGGCGACCGCCTCGCCGTCGGCGTTGAGTTCCTCGCGGTCCCACCCGCCCATCGTGAACTTGAAAGCGATCGACGCGGCGTCGGCCTCGGGCGGGGTCAGCACGATCTGCCATTTCCCGTCGCTGCGGCGCTCGAGTTGGCGGGCCGGGTCCATCGGGTCCCAGCCGTTCCAGGACGAGGCCAGGTATATCGGCTCGGCGTCGGACGCCTGGCGGGTCACGTCGTCGACGACCAGCACGAAGCCCTGGGGGAGGGTCTCGGGGCGGACGAGGTCGGCGGAGGCTGTGGTCGGCGTCGTGCTTGGTTGGGCCGCGGGCTGCCCGCCGCCCTGCTCGACAATCTGCTCGCCAGTTTGGTCGCCCGTCGGCTCGCCCGGCGAGCCGCTCTCGCCGCCACCCTCGCTGGTCGCCACCGACACCGGCGTGTTCGGATCGTCGGGCGCGCCGCCCGCCGACGCCGGCTCGTTGGGGTCGGCCGCGGGCTCACTCGCCGGCGTGTTCGGATCCGACGGCGGGTCCTGGCCCATGTACTCGTTGGCCATCCCCGTCCGCCCCGCCCCGGCCCCCACCGCCGGCGCGGCGAGCCGCGTCCCGCTGTTGATCGACCCCTGTATCAGGTACAGCAGGGCCGCCACCACCAGCACCGGCGCCACCAGGATCCCGGTCAGCACCCACTTCGACATCGGCTTGCGGGGCGCGCCAGCAGCCGCCTGGCCAGAGTCCGTCGTGCCTGAGTCCATGGATCACTCCGCGAGGTGGGGCGTGCGAGCGGGGACGGGGCATCGTAGTGCGGGTTGAGGGACGCCCCGGCATCACGCCCCACGCGCGCGAGCCGGGGCGTCCCCGCCCCGGTCTTATTCCATACGCACCACCTACCCCACCAGCCGCCGCGACAGCGGCTGGTCCAGCAGCAGTCTCACGCCGACATCCTCCACCCGCCGCTCGTGAAGTCGGCCGCGAACGCCAGCGCGGCCGTGATGTCCTCATCCGTGATCTCGGGAAAGTCGTCCCGGATCTGCTCGCGCGTCATCCCCGCCGCCAGCCACCCGAGCACGTCGCCCACCGTGATCCGCATCCCACGGATACAGGGCCTCCCGCCACGCTTGCCCGGCTCGACCGTGATGATCTGGCGGTAGTCCATGCCGCGCAGTATATCGGAGGCCCGACCGGCCACGCCCCTACCACCCCACCACCGTCGCCTTCCGCAGCCCCACCACCGCCACGCCGCACACCGCGTTCCCGATCCGGTCCGTCATCGGGAAGCACTCCACCGCCGGGGCCGCCAGCGGCAGGTCCTTCGCCAGCGCCCGCTCCACCGCCACGCCCAGATCGTGGCGCAGCGTCGCCTCACTCTCGCTGAACAGCACCACCACCGCCGCGGCGTGCAGGATCACCGGGTCGCGGGCCAGTTTGGCCAGGTCCCCGATGAACGCGGTCATGTCCGCGACGTACGACGGGTTCGGCCCCGGCACGCCGTCGGTGTACGCGTACTGGGCCGCGAGTTTGACCTCCAGCCACAACGCCTCATCGCACGCGACGCCCCCATCGGCAGGCTCTTCGCCGCCCCCACTCTCCCGCTCCTGCTCCGCCGCCACGTGCGACTCGAACAGCGTCCCCGACGCCGCCCGGCGTTCCAGACGCCGGGCCACGGGGTCGAGCAGGCGCGTCCCGCCGCGCGGCAGGACGACCACGTCGCACCGCTCCCGCTCGCGCCGGATCGGGGCTCCCGCCACGCCGGGGTACCCCTGCTCGCGCAGCACGCCGAAGCCCTCGCCCTCCAGGCCCGCGGCCACGACCGGGTGCAGCCCCACCTCCTCGAGCGCCTCGAGCCCCCGCACCCCCTGCTCGGCATCCACCATCGCGGCCCGGCGGCGCAGGCCCTGGGCCACGGCCGCCGCGATGTCGTCGAAGAGCCAAGGCATAGTCGATTGCCCAACAAATGCAGGACTTAGCGTCCATCATCAGATAGCTTCCACTGCCGTGATGCCCGCCGGACGGCGGCTTCACAACTCGACGAGTGCTTGAGCAGATGTTTGTGATCCGCATTCTGGTAGACTGACCCTCGTGGTTTGTCGATGAGCACCTTGTTCCGAAACGCAGCATGAAGCCCCGACTTATAGTCGCCGGAGAACAGCACTCGCGCGCCACTTTCGATTGCGAGTGCGATTATATGCGCATCAGTGCCATCAACCAGACCACTTTCGCGAACTAATTTGCATCGCGAATCTACCACTCGTGACGGACACACTGTCGCCTTGCCGGATCGGGCCATCTCTAAACACATCCTCCAGCAGGATCTATTCTGTTCGATCTCCCGAATATAGTCCGTTCCGCCAACAGCGATCCTTCCGCCCTCTCCGTCAATCCATCGCCAAAGAACTTCCACCTCTGCGCATCCCGTCTTGCGACCGAAAAACACATCTCGCACGTTCGCATCGATGATGACACACATTACTCCAACCCCATGATGCGTCGCTCTTCCTCCATGAAAAACCTGCGATAGCCGCTGGGCGCACCCACGAGATTGCCATGCGAGTCTAGACGAATCGGATGAACTGAAATGCCAGACTCGTTCTTCTCAAAATACAGAATCAACACATGCTCCGGCCCAACAAACTCGCCTGCTCGAACCTCCATCCGCACTCTATCTACGAGATAGTCGCTGTGCGTCTCGATTATCATCGGGCTGCGATCGGTTCCGGCTTGCCTTGCGAAGAAGCTACCCAACTCTGCCTGCGCGCGAGGATGCAGATGCACTTCAGGCTGCTGCAGGAGCAACATGCCTCCGAAGGCACTGAGCGTATCAACGACGACAGGCAAGACCTGCCCGACACCAAATCCAACGTCCATCAAGTTGAACGAAGGCCCGCCATCCCACCGCACCTTTATTCGAAATGGGTTTGTAGGCGCGTTCTCTTGACTACCGAGGCGCTCAACTTCCAGATCAGTGAAGAGCCCCGATTGCCGCGCGTACTGAAGCAGAGGAATCGCAACATGGGACCAGTCGCTGGACTGATGATTGGGCCAATGTCGCGACAACAAGACCGAAACGTGTTCACCCGCCGGATCGCGCTGCTCCGTCAGCGGATCGTATGTCCGCTTCGGAGTACTACGAACAGGGGCACTCGCGAGCACTGGCTGGTCAATCTGAGGGTCATCCAATGCGTACGCCAGGGCCTCCAGATTCAGGAGATCGTCACGCCGAAGCGGCTTCGCGAGTTCAAATCCAGGAAGCATCGGCTGCCGGTGCCCGTCTCGCTCTGACATAAATCGCAAGAACTGCGCGAGGTAATGCACTGAACTCGGAATGTATGGCGGCACCGACTCCGGCGGTATTGATATCTTTTGCTCTCCGATTGTGACTTCCGCCACATTGCGATCGAATCGCTGACTGTCACGCTGGATTGTGACCGCGTACTTTCCGGAAGAGATCCTCCACTGCTCAAGCCTGGGCTCGCCTTGCGCGCCGCTATACTTTGCTGACACGTAGGCGGGCTCTTTCAGAGAATGTGAAACCGCGTGACCATCGCGAGTAGCAAGAGAAATTGAGTACCCCAGCGACATCGTCTTCGGTTTGGCTTGTTTCGTGCGGCACACAATATCATCGAACGTCCCAAGAAAGAAGGGTCGCTCGTTGAGGTCGATGAACTCGGGACTAAGCAATGCTTCCTGAGCGAGTTTCGCACCGGCGAGCAATGTGGTCTTGCCGGCGCTATTCTCGCCTACCAGCAGCGTGAGCGGCGCAATTGGAATCTCGTTCCATCCACCGAAGCAGCGGAAGTTCTCGAGGAGTAGCGACTTGATCATTGGCAGCTCCGCATGTGTGCTCGCTCTTCACCCCACCGCCCCACAAACCTTCTCCGCCGCGTCCGTCAGGTCCGTCGCCGCCTGCAGCGTCGGCAGGCTGCCCGCGGCCTCCTTCAGGATCCGCCGCCCCGCCTCCACGTTCGTCCCCTCAAGCCGCACCACCAGCGGCACCTTGAAGCCCTTGCTCCCGTCCGGGTTCTCGAACTTGGTCGCCGCGTTGACGATCCCCTTGGCGATCACCGCGCAGTCCATGATCCCGCCGAAGATGTTGACCAGCACGCCCTTGACCTTCGGGTCGCCCAGCAGGATCGAGAACGCCCCGGTGACCTGCTCCTCGCTGGCCCCGCCGCCCACGTCCAGGAAGTTCGCGGGCGAGATGCCCTCCTTGCCGCCGGCGGCGTACTTCTCGCCGTGGTGCTTGACGATGTCCATGGTCGCCATGGCCAGCCCGGCCCCGTTGACCAGGCAGCCGACCGAGCCGTCGAGGGCGATGTACGACAGGCCCAGTTCCTTGGCCCGCATCTCCAGCGGGTCCTCCTCGGTCGGGTCGAACATCGCCTGGATGTCCTCGTGGCGGAACAGGGCGTTGTCGTCGAAGTTGAACTTGGCGTCCAGGGCCAGCAGTTGGCCCGGCTTGTCCGGCGTGGACTTGGTCACCACCAGCGGGTTGATCTCCGCGATGGAGCAGTCCTTCTCGACGTAGGCCGCGGCCATGGCGGTGGCGATCTTCACGAACTGCCCGACGTGCTTGCCGGTGAAGCCGAGTTCGAACGCGACGCGCCGGGCCTGGTACGCCTGCAGCCCCAGCAGCGGGTGCAGCACGGCCTTGATGATCTTCTCGGGGGTCTCGGCCGCGACCTTCTCGATCTCGACCCCGCCCTCGGCCGAGGCGATGAGCACGTTTCGCCGCGTGCCGCGGTCGGTCGTGATGGCCAGGTAGTACTCGTGCTCGATGTCGACGCCCGCGGCGAGCAGCAGCTTGCGGACCTCCAGCCCCTCCGGCCCGGTCTGGTACGAGACCATCCTGTTGGTCAGCATGAAGCGGGCGGCGTCCTCGGCCTCCTTGGCCGAGCGGACGAGTTTGACGAACCCCGCCTTGCCGCGACCGCCGGCGTGGACCTGGGCCTTGACGACCACGAGGGACTGGCCGGACTCGCCGGCGATCCGCGTGTACGTCGGCCCCGCGGCCTCGATGGTGTCGATCACCGACGAGGGCGGGATCGGAACGCCCGCGGCCTTGAGAATCTCGCGCGCCTGGTACTCGTGGATCTTCATGGGCAGAGCATAGCGAGGGCGGGGGAGGGCCGGGCGCAGGCTCGGAACAGAGCCCCACGCGCGAGCGTGGCGTCCGAGCACGCGAGCGTGCCCGTGACGCCCTCCCATCTCGGGCCTCAGGGGAGGCCACAGGACGCGCCCCACATCACCACATTGGAGGCTGAGGATCACCCTCGCTCATCTCGCCGATCAATGCGAATCCGCGCGGATGATCCGCGGGCCTGAACAACTGCACGATGACCAGACACTCCTCCATGCCTGATTCGAACGCCTCGATAATCACCGCGTCAACGTTCTTCCCCCGCTGCGATACCACGCCCTCGTAGGCCACGACGACGCGATCCGGCCCCGGCGATCGGGCCGCGTTTCTCGCGTCTTCGACGGACTGCCCGAGATCGAAGCCTTCGTCGTCCAAGCCGGACACGAATCGATCGATGGTCCTCGTGCCGCTGCCCTCCCGCAACACGAACGGGACAAGCGGCCCCCCTTGCGCGAGCAACTCGATGGCGTAGCCATGCGCCATCCCGGCGAGGGAGCCCAACGGCTGCTCGGGGCTCGACGGAAAGTCACTCGCGAAGGGCTGTGGCATCGGCGGATTCTCCTGACACGCGAGCCGGTTTGCAAGCGCAGCGTCGCGGACATCCCGAGGACTCGACTTCCAAGCCGCTGGCCGACGTCCCCACCCCGCACCAATACACTCCCCCGCATGCGCATCGCCCTCGTCTCCCGCGAGTTCGCCCCGTTCCACGGCAGCGGGGTCGGCGTCTACGCCGCCGAGGCCGCACGCGCCTGGACCGCCGCCGGGCACGAGGTCCACGTGCTCACCGGCGACCACCCGGGCCTGAGCGAGGGAGCCGCGGCCCTGTTCCCCGGCGTGCGCGTCCACAGCCTGGACCTGCAGGACGGCATGGCCGAGCGCCTGCCCGAGCCGCGCGGGGCCATCCAGTGGCCGCTGGGCGTGCTCGAACGCCTGACCGACCTGCACGCCCGCACGCCGTTCGACCTGATCGAGTTCCCCGACCTGCACGGGGAGGGCTCGCTGGCGATCCGGGCCCGGCGTCTGGAGGGCGCGCTGCCCGGGGCCGTGCTGGCGGTCCGCCTGCACATGCCCACGTTTTTGATCGACCACGCGAACCAGCGGGTGTGGCGCGGGCGCCTGCGGGCGTATCTGCACGAACTGGAGCGGGAGGCGATCGCGGGGGCGGACCTGGTCTTCGCCCCGTGCCGCGCGGTGGCGGAGGCAATTGAGGGGCTGGGTGTGGAGTTGGGGCGGGCGGGGCGGGCGGTGGTCGTGAGCGCGAATCCGTTCGTGCCGGGTGCGCGTCACGATTACGAGGCGAGCCACGCCGCAGACGCTCCCCGCGCGGCCGACGCGGACGGACCGCCGCCACAAGACTCGAACGACGAAGTCGTGTTCATCGGCCGCCTGGAACGCCGCAAAGGCGTGGATGTGCTGGTCAGGGCCGCCGTCCGCCTGCTCCGCGGCCGCCCCACCACCACCGTCCGCCTCATCGGCAAAGACACCGACACCGGGCCGCTCGACACCAGCGTCGCCCGCTGGCTGGCGGACACGATCCCCATCGAACTCCGCGAACGGATCGTGCTGGAAGGGCACGTCGAACGCGACCGGGCCATCGCCGCCGCCGAGCGGGCCGCGGTGTTGTGCTTCCCGGCGATCTGGGACAACTGGCCGTACGCGGTGCTGGAGGCGATGGCCGCGGGTCGTTGCATCGTCGCGTCGAACGCCGGCGGTCACGCGGAGATGCTCGAGCACGAGCGGACAGCGTTGCTGGTCGAGCCGGGGGATGCCGAGGGGTTGGCGGCCGCGCTGGCCCGCGCGCTCGACGGCGCCGGTCTGCGAGCGTCGCTCGGGGCTGCGGCCCGCGTCCGCGCGATCGAGTGGGGCGATCCGGACCGCTTTGCGCGCGAGACGATCGAAGCCGTTGAGAAGGCCAAGAGAGGATTGAACACAGAGGCACAGAGGCACGGAGCCGGCACGGAGGTGAAGCGGGGTGAGGAGAGCCAGAGCCAGGGCCGGAGCCGGATCGCGACGACCGCTTCCGATGTGACTGTTGTTATCCCCCACCGCGATATGGGCTCGCTCCTCATCGAAGCGCTCGAGAGCCTCGACCAGCAATCGCTGCCCGGCTGCAACGTCATCGTGGTTGACGACGGATCCGAGCACCCCCGCACCACCGCCGTCCTCGACCGCCTCAAACGCGAGGGCTTCGGCACGCTCGACCTCCGCCTCCTCCGACACGCCGCGCCAGGCAAGTCGCAAGGCCCCGCCGCCGTCCGCAACGCCGGCATCCACTCCACAACGACCGACTTCGTCCTCACCCTCGACGCCGACGACCTGCTCGATCCGGACTGCATCCACCGCCTGCTCGCGGTCATGCGCCGCGACCCGTCGCTGGCCTGCTGCGGCTCGTTCGTCAGTTATTTCGAGGAGTCCCCCGACCGCCCTGTCGGCGCATGGGGCCCGCTCGGCCTGGTCCCCGACATGCTCGGGGCCATCAACACCATGGGCACCGGCAGCGGCATCCTCTTCCGGCGCGACGCCCTGCTCGCCCTGCGCCCCAACCTGACCAGCGGCGGTCCCTTCGACACCACCATGCCCGGCTACGAGGACTGGGAGCTGTACGCGGCACTGGCCGCCGCCGGCCGCCGCGCCGAGATCGTGCCCGCGTACCTCGTCAACTACCGCGTCCGTCCCGGCTCGCGCTACCGCCTCGACAAACGCCGCCACGACTTCCTCGTCGCCGAGATCGCCGCCCGCCACCCGACGCTGGCCACCGGCGCGGCCCTGCGCCTCGCCCTGGCCGAGGCCCGCGAACGCCGGCGCGCCTCGCGCGGCACGTTCGAGAAGGCTCTCAACAAACTCCGGCGCGAGCGCGACCGCCTTCGCCGCAAGGTGGAGCGACTGCAAACCCGCCAACCCACCGAAGCCCCCGAGCCGCCGGCGATCGAACAACCGCCCCGCGGCGTTCGCGGCGCCGTCCGACGCATGATCGGGCGGTAGACCCGCGGGGCACGCCCGGACCGGGCCGCGCGTCACCCCCCGGACCGCATCATCGTCTCGAACGTCCCCAGCGCTTCGGCCGAGTCCGGCGCGGCCCCCGCCGGCGCCGCGCGCCGCACGTACGACCCGTCCGCCCGCAGGTCCCACGCGTTCCGCCGATCCGCCCGGTGCACCTCGATGATGTTCAGCACCCGACGTTTCGCCTCCGGATCCTCGATCGGCACCACCGCCTCGACCCGGTCGTTCAGGTTCCGGTACATCCAATCGCCCGAGCCGATGTACGTCTCACCCTCGAGCATGTCCTCCCGCCCCGCGGCGAAGTGGAAGATCCGCGCGTGCTCCAGGAACCGCCCGATGATGCTCGTGACCGTGATGTTCTCCGACAGCCCCTCGACGCCGGGCCGCACACAGCAGAACCCACGCACGTACAACTCCACCGGCACCCCGGCCTGCGACGCCGCGTACAGCCGGTCGGCCGTCTTCTTGTCCTCCAGCGAGTTCATCTTCGCCACGATCCGGGCCGGGCGACCCGCCCGCGCGTTCTCGATCTCACGGTCGATCAGGCGCGCGAACGCCTTGCGCAGGTGCTGCGGCGCCACCAGCAGCTTCTTGTACACCGGCGTCTCGGCGTGCCCGGTCAGCGCGTTGAACAGCGTCACCACGTCGTCGCCGATGTCGCGACGGCACGTCAGCAGCCCCAGGTCCGTGTACAACTGCGCCGTCCGCGGGTGGTAGTTGCCCGTCCCCACGTGCGCATAGCACCGCACGCCCCCCTGCTCCCGCCGGACCACCAGCGAGCACTTGCAGTGCGTCTTGAGCCCCACGACGCCGTACGCCACGTGCACGCCGGCCTTCTCGAGTTGCCGCGCGAACCGCACGTTGCGGTGCTCGTCGAACCTCGCCCGCAGTTCCACCAGGCACGCCACCTGCTTGCCGCTCTTGGCCGCCCGGATCAGCGACTCGATGAACGGCGACTTCGGGCTCGTGCGGTACAGCGTCTGCTTGATCGCCAGCACGTCCGGATCACGGGCCGCGCTGGCGATGAAGTGCTCCACGCTCGCCTGGAACGACTCGTACGGGTGGTGCACGATCACGTCCCGCTCGCGGATCACGTCGAAGATGCTCGCCGACTTCTCCGCCAGTCGCGGCGGCGTGATCGGCGTCCACGGGCGGTCCTTCAGGTCCGGGCGATCAAGGTCCGCGATCTGGAACAGATCGAGATACTCCAGCGGCCCCGGACGCAGGTACACGTCCCGCGCCTCGATCCCCAGCTCCCGCTCCAGAACCTCCAGGATCTTCGGCGAAGGGTCCGCGTTCAGTTCGACCCGCAGCACCGGCGCGATCCGGCGCTGGGCCAGTTCTTCCTCCACGGACTCGAGCAGGTTGTCCACCTCCCGCTCGTCCTCGCCCCGCGTGTCGGCCGAGCGGGTGACGCGGAACGCCATCACGTCGTGGATCACCATGCCGGGGAACAGATCGTCCAGGTTGTTCCGGATGATCTCGTCAAGCCCGACCAGCCGCACGCGGTCGTCGCCCCGGCGCGACCGCGTCGGCCCCGACGCCGCCTCGCCCTCGGGCTTGGGCATGCCTTCCAGATCGTCGATCCGCACCAACCGCGGCACCACGTCCGGAATCTTGATCCGCGCGAACTGCCGCTCCGAGTCGTCCGGGCGCGACACCATCACGCCCAGGTTCTCCGACAGGTTCGAGATGAACGGGAACCGGTGCCCCGGATCGACCGCCAGCGGTGTCAGCACCGGGTACACGTTCACGCGGAACCAATCGTCCACCACCGCCCGCTCCGCCGGCGTCAGGTCCGCATACGCCAGCAGCACGATCCCAGCCTCGCCCAGCGCCGGGCGGATCCGCGTCTCAAAGCACTCCGCCTGCACGTGCTGCAGTTCCAGGATCCGCGCCCGCACCGCGTCGAACGCCTCGCGCGGCGTCAGCCCATCCGGAAACGGCGCCTGGATCCCCGCGTCGATCAGCCGGTTCAGCAGCCCCACCCGCTTCTGCACGAACTCGTCCAGGTTGTTCGTGAAGATCGCCAGGAACCGCACCCGCTCCAGCAGCGACACCCGCTCGTCGAGCGCTTGGGCCAGCACCCGCGCGTTGAACTCCAGCCACGACAGATCGCGGCTGAAATACCGGCTCTCCACGCCCGCCGCCCCGCCGCCCGACTCCGGCACCACCGGCCGCGTCGCCGAGGCCGCACCGCGCAGGCCGTTGTGCCCGTGAGACGCCGCGCCGGAGTCCCCGACGCCGAGCCCATCACGAGTTGTCCGGGGCGCTGTGCTCATCGCTCGATCCGCTGTTCCATCCCTGCGTTCCACTCTGCCGCTCATGGCCGCCGCGGGTGATACGTGGCCACGCACCCCGGCGCCTCGCTCACGCTCACCCGAGAGATCGCCGCCACCGCCGCCAGCCCCGCCCCCAGCCGCTCGCCCATCGCCTCGGCGATATGCCGCGCCACGTGCTCGGCCGAGGGATTCACCGTGTCGAACGGCGCCACCTCGTTCAGGTTCCGGTTGTGGAACCTCTTCACGATATGACCAAGCGTCTCCTCGGCCGTGTGGAAATCGCACAGCAGCCCGTCCGCGTCCAGCGTCGAGCCGCTCAGCGTCACCTCAACGTGCCAGTTGTGCCCGTGCACCGGCTCCCGCGCCCCGCCGATGGAGATGGCGTGGGCGGCGGCAAAGTCGGCCTGGACCGTGATCTCGTACATGCCGCCCAGTGTAGGGACAACCCCCGCCCAGTGGCCGATACTCGCACCGCCCCCATACGCTCGCCACCGGAGGACCAGACGATGCCCGACACGCCGATGCCCGCGAGCGCACCACTCATGCTCGGCGTCTCCGGCTGCCGCGGCATCGTCGGTGCCAGCCTCACCCCCACCGTCGCCGCCGAGTTCGCGGGCTCGTTCGGCGGCTGGCTCGTGCAACGCCGAGGCGGCGCGCACGCGAGCGCCAAGCCCTCTGTCGTCCTCGCCGCCGACGGGCGCGCCGGCTACCACGCCATGCACGCCGCCGCCCTCGCCGGCCTCCTGGCTGCAGGCTGCGACGTGATCGACCTGGGCGTCGCCATGACCCCAACCGCCGGCGTCATGATCGACCACCTCCGCGCCGACGCCGGCGTCGTCCTCACCGCCAGCCACAACCCCCAGGAGTGGAACGGCCTCAAGTTCCTCCTCCGCGACCCCAACGCCGCCACCGCCTCCGCCGCCGCCCCAGACGCCGCCACCGCCGCCGCCATCATCGATCGCTACAAGTCCGGCGGCGCACGAAGCCTCGCCCCCTGGAACCGCCTCGGCACCGTCCGCCACGACCGCACCGCCCACGCCGTCCACGTCGGCCTCGTCCTCCGCGCCATCGACGCCCTGGTCCAGCACGCCGGCGTCAACCCGCAACCCACCCTCACCGACCGCATCCGCGCCGCGAACTTCACCGTCGTCGTCGATTCGGTCAACGGCGCGGGCCGCCACCCCGCACGCCTCCTGCTCGAACGCCTGGGCTGCCGCGTCATCGCGCTGGGCGACGACGACACCGGCCTGTTCTGGCACACCCCCGAGCCGACCCGCGACAACCTCGCCTCCGTCGCCGCCCGCGCCGCCGAGGCCCGCGCCGCCCTCGCGTTCTGCCAGGACCCCGACGCCGACCGCCTCGCGCTGCTCGCCGCCGACGGCTCCTACATCGGCGAGGAGTACACCCTCGCCCTGGCCGCCCGCGCCGTGCTCGAACTCGGCCACAACTCCAGCGCGACCACCCTCGCCGCCAACCTCTCCACCTCACGCATGATCGACGACATCGCCGCGGCCCACAACGCCCGCGTCGCCCGCACCCCCGTCGGCGAGGCCAACGTCGTCTCCGCGATGAAAACCGCCGCCTCCCCCATCGGCGGCGAGGGCAACGGCGGCGTCATCTGGCCCGCCGTCACCTACGTCCGCGACAGCCTCGGCGCCATGGCCCTCACGCTGGCCCTCATGGCCACCACCGGCAAATCCATCGCCGACCTCGCCGCCGAGATCCCCGCCTACGCCATTGGTAAACGCAAGGTCGATCTCCCGAGCAAGGACGCCGCCCGCCCCGCCGTCGACGCCGTCGCCCGCCACTACAAGGCCCGCCCGAGCGCCCGCATCGACCTCCAGGACGGCGTCCGCGTCGACCTGACCCTCGAACCCGCCCCCGGCTCCTCCAACCCCGCCGGCCAGGCCTGGGTCCACGTCCGCGCCAGCAACACCGAGCCCATCATGCGCCTCATCGCCGAGGCCCCCACCGCCGCCGCCGCCCGCGCCCTGCTCGACGAGGTAGGGTCGGTCATCCACCGGTGACGCAGGTCGTCCCCAAAACGGAACGCCCGCCATGCAGCCCGAACCCGAATCCCCGCTGCGCGACCGACTCGCCGTCGAACGCACCAGGCTCGCCAACGAACGGACGCTCCTGTCGTACATGCGCACCTCGCTGGCCCTGCTGGCTGGCGGCGTGACCCTCATCAAGTTCTTCGACGGCACATGGTCGAACGTGCTCGGCGTGGCCTCGTGCGCGATCGGCGTGCTCGTGGGCGTGCTTGGGCTGGCCAAGTTCGTGCAGGTCGCACGCCGCCTGGGCCGCGGCTGAGCGAATGCAACAATCGCCCCCCGAAGCCGAGCAGCCTCGAGTCCGGGTCTTGCCCCCGCACCGAACAAACGCCCGGGACCCCCGGATCGGATCGGGTACCCTTTGCCTGGGATGACCACGCCGACGACAACATCCAAGCCCGCGGGCAAGCCCACCCCCGCCATGGCCCAGTACGAACGCTTCAAGCAGCGCCACCCCGACTGCGTCCTGTTCTTTCGCATGGGCGACTTCTACGAGATGTTCAACGACGACGCGGTCACCGTCAGCCGCGTCCTGGGCCTCACACTCACCCAGCGATCCCCCGGCCAGCCGATGGCCGGCGTCCCGCACCACCAGCTCGAGGTCTACCTCCGCCGCGCCCTCGAAGCCGGCCTGCGCGTCGCCATCTGCGACCAGGTCCAGGACCCCAAGGACGCCAAGGGCGTCGTCGCCCGCGCCGTCACGCGCGTGTGCACGCCCGGCACGCTCGTCGAGGACGCCCTGCTCGCCGAGGCCGCCCCCAGCGTGCTCGCCTGCGCCATGATCGAGATGGACCGGGCCGTGGCCGCGTGCGCCGACGTCAGCACCGGCGCGTTCGAGATCCTCGAAACCAAAGCCGCCGCGCTCGCCGACGCCCTCGCCCGGCGCGGCGTGCGCGAGCTGCTCGTCCCCGAGTCGCCCGACAACACCCGCCCCGACTGGTCCAAGCCACTGGCCGAATCGCTGAGCGCCTCGACCACCCCCCGCCCCTCCTGGCACTTCCGCGCCGCCGAATCCGCCGAGTGCCTCCGCCAGCACTTCGCCGTCGCCACCTTCCAGGGCTTCGGCCTGCGCGACGACGACCCCGCCCTCCGCCCCGCCGGCGCCCTGCTGCGCTACCTCCAGGAAACCCAGCTCGCCGACGAGCGCGACCTGCCCCCCGAAGCCCGCGCCAAGTATCGCGGCACGCTCGGGCACCTCCGCCCCCCACGCCGCGAGGACCCCGCTGGCACCCTCGTGCTCGACGCCGTCTCCCTCCGCGCCCTGGAAGTCGAACGCACGCTCCGCGGCAGCGCGGGCGCCCCCGCCGCGGGCGACGCCTCGCTCCTGGGCGTCATGCTCGCCGGCCCCGGCGGCTGCCGCACGCCGATGGGCAAACGCACCCTCCGCGACTGGCTGTGCGCCCCATCCGCGAACCTCGATGTCATCACCCGCCGCCACGCCGGCGTCGCCGCCCTCGTCGAAGACCGCCGCCTGGCCCGCGAACTCGGCGACGCCCTCGCCGGCGTCCAGGACGTGGCCAGAATCTCCGGTCGCGTCAGCCTGGGCCGCGCCGGCCCACGCGACATCGTCGCCCTCGGGCGCTCGCTCGCCCGGCTCGACGCCATCCGCGAGTGCCTCCGCGGCACGCCCGCCCTGGAACCGCACGCCGACGCGATCGCCAATCTCCAACCCGCCCTCGCCCCCCTGGCCGACACCATCGCCACCTCCTGCGTCGACGACCCGCCCTCCCACCTCCGCGAGGGCGGCCTCTTCCGCGACGGCATCGACGCCGCCCTCGACGAGGCCCGCCTCCTCCAGCGCGACGCGGGCCAGTGGCTCGCCGCGTTCCAGACCCGCATCGCCACCAACCACGGGCTCGCGCAGGCCAAGGTCGGGTTCAACCAGGTCTTCGGCTACTACGTCGAACTCTCGGCCGCCCAGGCCAAGGGCGCCGGCGACGCCCTCGTCGCCGCCGGTTTCCGGCGCAAGCAGACCCTCAAGAACGCCGAGCGCTACACCAACCCCGAACTCACCGAGTTCGAGCAGAAGGTCACCACCGCCGAGGCCCGCGCCGTCGAGCGCGAGCAGACCCTCTTCGACGCCCTGTGCCGACGCATCGCCAAGGAAGCCGCGCCCCTCGCCGCCTTCGCCGAGGCCGTCGGCATCGCCGACGCCCTGCTGGGCTTGGGCGACAAGGCCCACGCCCGAGGCTGGGTCCGCCCCGAGATGACCGACCAGCCGATCCTGCACATCGAGGGCGGCCGCCACCCCGTGCTCGACGAACTCCTCGCCGGCGAGTTCGTCGCCAACGACATCGCCCTCGGCAAGCCGCCCGACGCCGCCAACGACCCAAGCGCCGCCCCCGCCGACGCCCCCCCAACCCTCGCCCTCATCACCGGCCCCAACATGGCCGGCAAGTCCACCTTCATCCGCCAGGTCGCCCTCATCACCCTGCTCGCCCACGCCGGCTCGTTCGTCCCCGCCGACCGCGCCACCATCGCCCTCACCGACCGCATCTTCACCCGCGTCGGCGCCGACGACGCCCTCCATCGCGGACAATCCACCTTTATGGTCGAGATGACCGAGGCCGCCGCCATCCTCAACAACGCCACGCCGCGCTCCCTGGTCATCCTCGACGAGATCGGCCGCGGCACCAGCACCCTCGACGGGCTCTCCCTCGCCTGGGCCATCACCGAGCACCTGGCCGACCTGGCCTGCCCAACCCTCTTCGCCACCCACTACCACGAACTCACCGAACTCGAGGCCCGCCTCGACGGACGCGTCCGCAACCTCCACGTCCAGGTCCGCGAGTGGCCCGGCAAAGACGGGCACCCCGAGATCGTCTTCCTCCACCGCATCGTCCCCGGCCGCGCCGACCGCTCCTACGGCGTCCACGTCGCCCGACTCGCCGGCCTTCCATCAACCGTCACCCGACGCGCGACCGAAGTGCTCGAGTCCCTCGCCGTCCACCACGAGGGCGCGGCGGCCGACGCCAACGCCGCCAAAGCCAACACAAGCCCGACCGCCGCCCGCATCCCCCGCCCCGGCTCCCGCGACGCCCAACTCGCCCTGTTCACCGAGTTCGTCCCCCACCCCGCCATCGAAGAGATCAAGTCCCTGCGCCTCGACACCCTCTCCCCGCTCCAGGCCTTCGACGCCCTCCGCCGCGTCGCGGACATGGTCCAGAACGGGCACCCCGCCCCGTAGTTGCCCACACCCCAGTCCCCACGTTCTCGGAACCACGCCGGAACAACCCGCCCGACTCATCGCTTTGACCCACAGGCCGCCCCTCCTTAGCCTTTACCAGCAACCCGCGCGGCCCACCCGCCGACGCCACCCCGGGGCAACCGCCCCGCCCTCCATCCGAACCGGATGGAAAGCCGAGCAAACGCTCGCACCCGCCGCCACGCGGCATCGCCCCGCCCAACCTCCGCCGCACCCACCCAGGCCCCCGAACCGGGATCCGCACGATGAACAGGACCACGCCGAGCATGACCACTACCCCGTGCCGCCCCGCCGCCGCGTTGCTGGCCCGCCTCGGGCGAGGGATGGGCCTCAGTTGCGACGCCCCGTCTCGCTCGCGCACACGCGCCAAAGCGTCCCGCCCCTTCGACCCCGCCGCCTTCACCCCCGAGCGCCTCGAAGACCGCGTCGTGCTCACCGCCGACCTCAACCTCACCGAGATCAACACGCTCAACACCGTGGTCGCACCCGGCAACGAGTTCTCCGGCGAGTACGTCATCATGAACGATGGCGACACCGCCACCACCACCTTCCGCGTCGAGTTCCGCCTCTCCCGCAACACCACCTATGGCGACGCCGACGACATCCTGCTCGGCTTCCGCGACATCTCCGCCCCCATCGCCCCCGGAGGCCAGGCCGCCATCGACCAGGACTTCGACCTCCCCCGGAACGTCTTCACCGGCAACTACTTCATGGCCGCGCTCGTCGACAGCCTTGGCCAGATCGCCGAGCCCAACGAGAACAACAACCTCCGCTTCACAACCATCGCCCAGATCATCATCGTCTCGGCCGGCGGCCAGACCGACATCGACCTCGAGGCCGTCGGCGTCGCCGCCACCACCGGCTCCTACAACGCCGGCCAGTCCTTCCCCGGCGTCGCGACCTACCGCAACACCGGCACCGCGCCCTCCGGCGCGTTCGTCACCATCTGGTTCCTCTCCACCGACCAGATCTACGGCAACGCCGACGACATCGAACTCGCCGTCGCCACCTCGAACGCTGGCCTCCCCGGCGAGACCGACTTCGACGACGCCTTCTCCCTCCAGATCCCCATCAACACACCCAGCGGCTCCTACTTCTTCGGCGTCTTCGTCGACGCACGCTTCGACATCAACGAGCCGCTCGCCGAAGAGAACAACATCGACTTCTCCGCGACACCCGGCGTCACCGTCGTCGGCGTGCCCATGATCCCCGACCTCCAGGTCACCGGCGTCGCCACCCAGACCGCCACCTACCTCCCCGGCGACGAGATCACCTTCACCGCCACCATCCGAAACGCCGGCAACGCCGACACCGGACAGTTCGAGGTCA
Organism: Phycisphaerales bacterium; assembly: GCA_041401985.1. Lineage (GTDB taxonomy): Bacteria > Planctomycetota > Phycisphaerae > Phycisphaerales > UBA1924 > JACKHA01. The sequence goes on along the minus strand of JAWKTE010000002.1, from coordinate 74,046 downwards.
CCTACTCGCTCACCACCGACACCCAGATGGGCAACCAGGACGACGTCGTGCTCGTCTTCAAGGCCGTGCTCGCCTCCATCGGCCCCGGCGGCACCTTCACCGACACGCGCACCATCACCATCCCCACGAGCGCCGCCCCCGAGGCCTACTTCCTCGGCGTCCAACTCGACCCCGACGACGAGATCGACGAGGGCGCCGGCGAGCAGAACAACGAGGGCTTCACCGCCACACGCCTGGTCACCATCGAAGAGCCCCCGCCACCGGTCCCCACCATCGAGGTCTTCGGCGGCGGCGGCCTCGACCGCATGCTCACCCACTCCACCAAGGCACGCCGCGCCGACGGCACCGGCTTCGGACCCGTCGAGAAAGACGACGGCTCCAAGGACATCACCTACAAGATCACCAACGCCGGCACCGAGCCCCTGCTCATCACCGCCATCGAGCCCCGAGGCCAGGTCCCCGCCGACTACGAGGTCATCGAACTCCCCGACGACGAGATCCCCACCGGCGAATCCACTACCTTCCGCGTCCGCTTCGTCCCCTCCGAGTTCGGCACGCGCCGCGCCAACATCGCCATCTTCACCAACGACCCCAACCGCCCCCGCTTCACCATGCGCATCGCCGGCCGCGGCGTCCCGCCCGACTCCGCCGCCGACATCGACGTCCGAGGCAACAACAACTCCATCAGCGACGGCGACCGAAAGGCCCGCGGCAACACCCACACCAAGTACGGCAACCAGGCCATCGGCGAGACCTTCCAGCGCATCTACACCATCCGAAACGAGGGCGAGTCCACGCTGACCCTCCTGACCGACCCCGTCTCCATCGGCGGCCAGGACCCCAGCCAGTTCACCATCATCGCCCAGCCCGCCACGCTCGTGCTCGAACCCGGCCAGAGCACCACCTTCACCGTCCAGTTCGCACCCACCGAGACCGGCAAGCAGAAGGCCGACGTGACCATCCTTTCCGACGACCTCGACGAGGACGTGTTCTCCTTCCGCATCGTCGGCACCGGCAGCCAGGCCTGATCCCGCCCGCCGTCTGCCGACCGCCGACGCCCCGTCCCCCCACTCCGAAAACCGCGCGGGCCCACTTGCCCACGGCGCGACCGCGCGCGAACACTTGGATCGCCGGGCTCGCCCCACGCCGGGCCGCCCGCGCCACGCCAAGCCGGAGGGGTCCACATGCGCCAGCCAGCCCGCCAGACCGCCAGTCGCTCCATCCGCCACGCGCGCCGCCAGCCGGCCCGCCAGCACGCCTTCACCGTCGAGTCCCTCGAACCCCGCGTCGTCCTCGCCATCGACGGCGTTGTCGATTTCGTTCGCCTCGTCGGCGGCAGCGTCACCCTCGACCGCGGCGCTTCGTTCGAGATCGACACCCGACTGGGCAACGCCGGGGACACCGCCGCGCCGGCGGGTGTCGAGGTCCGCTACCTCCTCTCCACCAATCAGATCGTCGGCGACGCCGACGACGTCCTCCTCGAAATCGACTCGACCGACGAGCCAACCGGGCCCAACGAGTTCTTCAACGAGACCGTGGAATACGACATCCCGTCCAGCGCCCCCGCCGGCACCTACTTCGTCGCCATCGCCATCGACCCCCAGAACCTCGTTCCCGAAGACAACGAGAACAACAACGTCGGCTTCACCACCGCCACCATCACCATCGCCGACGAGTCCCCCTCCGTCGCCGCAACCTCCCTCGAAGCCCAGTCCGTGCTCGTCCGCGCCGGCCGCGGCAACGGCCCGCTCATCGACGCCACCATCGCCTTCGACAACGCCGACTCCTCCGAATACCTCCTGGTCCTCTCCTTCGACCAGACCTTCGACCAGGAGGACGTCGTCCTCCGCCAGGAAGTCGCATTCATCCAGGGCACCTCGGGCGTCGCGAACATCAGCGTCACCCCCGCCGTCCCCGACGGCGTTGCCACCGGCAAGTACTTCGTCGGCCTCATCGTCGATCCCAACAACGAACTCGGCGAGGACCCCGCCGACAACGCCCTCTTCACCGAAGACCCCGTCGTCAGCGTCATCGGCTCCGTCGCCAACGCCCCCGACATCACCCTCTTCGGCGGCGGCGCGTTCGACCGCCTCCTGCTCAACCAGGAAAAGGCCCGCCGCGCCGCCGGCACCGGCTTCGGGCCCGTCGAGGCCGACGCCGGCGAAAAGATCATCGCCTACGCCATCGAGAACACCGGCTCCGAGATTCTCACCATCACCGCCATCGAGCCCCGCGGCCAGGTCCCCGGCGACTACGAGGTCATCAACCTCCCCGACTTCACCATCCAGCCCGGCGAGACCTCCGAGTTTTCCGTCCGCTTCACACCCTCCGACTTCGGCACCCGCCGCGCCAACATCGCCGTCTTTACCAACGACCCCGACCGCCCACGCTTCACCATGAAGATCGCCGGCCGCGGCGTCCCGCCCGACTCCGCCGCCGACATCGACGTCGTCGGCAACAACAACTCCATCAGCGACGGCGACCGCAAGGCACGCTCGCGCACCGCCACCAAGTTCGGCGGACAGACCCTCGGCGAGTCCTTCCAGCGCACCTACACCATCATCAACCAGGGACAGGCCACCCTCACCCTCCAGACCATCTCCATCGCCGGCCCAGACCCCGACCAGTTCGAGATCGTCGTGACCCCCGCCACCCTCGTGCTCGCCCCCAACCAGTCCACAACCTTCACCGTCGAGTTCGCCCCGACCCAAACCGGCAAGCAAAAGGGCGAGATCCAGATCTTCTCCGACGATCCCGACGAGGACATCTTCACCTTCCGCGTCGTCGGCACCGGCCTGAACAACTGATCCGCTCACCGCCCGCAGCCTGCCTCGCCGCACGTCACAACGCGAGCACGAGCAGCATCGATCGATCGGGGCGGGGGGAATACCCTCGCCCCGGCTTTGTTTCCCCTCTGCTCATCGCCCACAACACACCATCCCCCGCACAGAGACCCCGATGCTCGACGCCTCCTTCCTCCGCTCCACCTTCGCCGCCGCCCTCCCCTACGAGGCCTACGTCGAGACCGCCTCCCCGGCCCACCTCCCCCGCTGGCGCGACATGGAGTCCCGCATCGCCCTCACCGACGCCCAGCGGCAACTCCTCCGCGCCTTCGTCCGCCCCGTCAACATCCTCGCCTCTTCCGGCACCTGGTGCGGCGACTGCGTCGCCCAGTGCCCCATGTTCCGCGCCTTCGAAACAGCCAACCCCGACCGGATCGCCCTCCGCCTCGTCGACCGCGACGAGCACAAGGACCTGGCCGACCGCATCATGATCTCCGAGGGCCACCGCGTGCCCGTGTTCATCTTCATGAACGAGGACTTCGACTTCGTCTCTCTGATGGGCGACCGCTCGCTCACCCGCTACCGCGCCATCGCCGCCAAGCAGCTCGGCGCGTCCTGCCCCGTCCCCGGCGCCCCGATCCCCGCCGACGAACTCGCCGGCACCATCCAGGACTGGCTCGACGAACTCGAGCGCGTCCACCTGCTCTGCCGCCTCTCTCCCAAGCTCCGCGCCAAGCACGCCGACTGACACCCTTCCCCCGCGTGCGGGGGAGGGGTCGGACGAGGCTCCGCGAGCATGACGGAGGGGGTAGTCGGGGGTGGCACAGGCTTGCAGCCCGCGCCGGCGGCGCAGCCGCCGACGATCAACGCCGCGCCATCGCGCGCCAACCAACCGCTCACTTCGCCTTGTAATAATCCAGGTTCAACTCGACGTAGTTGTTCCACTTCTCCGGCAGATCCTCCTGCGGGAAGATCGCCTTCACCGGGCACTCGTCCACGCACAGACCGCAGTCGATGCACGTGTCCGGGTCGATGAACAACTGCTCCGCCGTCGCGAAGTCGGGCTCCTGGCTCGTCGGGTGGATGCAGTCAACAGGGCACACCTCGACGCACGAGGTGTCCTTCGTCCCGATGCACGGCTGGGCGATGATGTGCGGCATGACTCGTCGGCTTCCCTGCGGCTCCACGGACCCCGGAGCAACCTTTCCGAACCAACCCACGCCCGGAAACCACCCGGACAGGGTGTTCGTCGCCCCGACACCGCGTTCCCGCGATCGTACACCCCTTGACCCCCACCTGTTCGACGCCATCAATCCGTTGCCGCCGACGGTGTTGAGACTCCGTCGCAACAGCACCTCGAACGCCCGCCCGGCCGCGACGCCCCAAGGAGCCGCCATGTCCCCCGCCGCACCCGACGCCGCGCCGACCGCCCCCGCCGCCCATCCCCACGCCGCCGACGCCAGGCCCGCCCGCCCCGCGGCGCGCTGCCCCTTCCACGTCGAAGCCCCGCTCACCACCTCACGCCGCATGCGTGAGGAGTGCGCCGACCTCCACGAGGCCGCCGAGCAAGGCGACCTCGCCCGCGGCATGGTCGCCGCAACCCTCACCCGCCAGCAGTACGCCGACTTCCTGGGCCAGATGCACGCCGCCATGCTCGTGCTCGACCAGCGCCTCGCCGAGGCCCGCGCCACCACCCCCGCCATCGCAGCCCTCGTCGACGACGCCCAGATGCAGGCCCCGAACCTCCGCGCCGACCTCGAGTTCCTGGGCGTCCAGCCCTCCAGCGTCCTGCCGCGCCGCGGCTCCATCGCCCTCATCGACGCCGCCAACCACTGGGCCGCCGCCAACCCCCTCGGCCTGCTCGGCCTCCACTACGTCCGCGAGGGCGCCAACAACGGCAACCGCTACGTCGCGCTCAAACTCCGCAAGGCCTGGGCACACCTCTGGGACACCGCACGCCCCGACGGCTTCCGACACCTCGACCCCTACGGCATCGACCAGCGTCCCCGCTGGGACCGCTTCAAGGCAACCCTCGACGCCCAGCCCCTCACCCCGGCCCAGCAGGACACCCTCGTCCACGCCGCACGCGACATGTTCAAGGCCATCACCGCCATCCACGAGGATGTGGCCACCGCATGACTCATCGCCAATGCCCGCCATTTCCCAGGAGTTCTCGATCTCCCGAATGCGTGCGAGCGCGTCCCGGTCACCACGCCGGTGAAGCCGATGTGGCGCCAGCCCACCAAGCCTCGGGATTCCCGCCGATCGTGGGAGCCCAGCGACGGCGATCAATCAGGTCGTGCCGGCCATGAAGAACGCCGCCACCGCGAGCGCACCGAATCCCACAGCCACGAAGGACATCGCGCTCCGCTGCACCGCGATCGCGACCAGCATCGCGACCCACGCCGGCGCGCAGAACGTCAACATCTCCACGGTGCCCGCACTCTGACCCTTCAGCCCCGCCGTCAGGAACGCCAGCGTTCCGCACAGGATCGCGATCACCGCGAACACAACGCCGACCTTGCTCTTCTTGCCATTGGTGCCCATCGCATGCTCCCGGTTTCCGGGCCGATGTGCCGCCGCCCACATGGCGTGCTGCACAATGGCCTCCTCCAGAATGCGAGAACGCATCCGGGAGCCTGCAACGCGAAGCATGACAGCATCGGAATCGCCAGGCCGTTCGCCCGTTGGCTGGCCAGAACTACCCCTCCCGCTTCAACCGCCGCAACTCCGCCATCGTCTGCTCCAACTGCCGCTTCACGATCCGGATCTTCAGCTGCGACCGCACCCGCGTCAGCAGTTCCAGCCTGTTCACCGGCTTGGTCAGGAAGTCGTCCGCCCCGCACTCCACCGCCCGCTCGACATCCCCGACCTCATTGAGCGCCGTCACCATCAGGACCGGGATCTCCCGCGTCGCCGGGTTCCCCTTGATCCGCGCGCACGCCTGGAACCCGCTCATCCGCGGCATCATCACATCCAGCAGCACCAGGTCCGGCGACCGCTTCTCCACCTGGTCCAGCGCCTCCTGCCCGTCCCGCGCCACGACCACGCCGCACCCCAGATCCTCCAGGTACGCCTGCAGCAACTCCAGATTCTGCTCGTTGTCATCAACGATCAGCAGCGTGCACGCGGCGATCTCCGCCGCCTCATCGCCCACGCCGGGGGACGTGCCGCCCGCGCCGATCGGTGTCCTGCCGCTGGTCATGCCACCACTTTACGCGCCCGCGAAGCGAGCCGCCCGCCAACCTCAACCCGGCCGACGCCACGAACTCCCCATCCGACGGGAACGCCACAGACGCCGGACCTGAGAAGGCCCTGCGCCGAAGGTCCGGGTCGAACAACCTTGAATCCGCCGCGCGCTACGGGCAATCACGAAACGGCCGCACCCGCCTCCGCCGGCACCCGCACGCCCTGCACCAGCCGCGCGATCTCATCCACGTGCGCCGCCGTCTGCACCACCCACACGGGCCAGCACGCACGACCCACAACCTGCGTCGCCAGCAGCCCGTCCCGCACGAACCGCGGCAGGCGCTTCACGGCGATCTCCGCCAGCCGCTCCGCCGGCAGCGACACCGCCACCTGCAACTTCCCAGGCTCCGGGATCACGAACGCCCACCCCTCGACCTCGCCGGGCGGGGCGTACACCAGCGTCCACGACCACGGCACGCCCATCCACTTCAGCGCCTCGACCACGCCCGGCAGCCCGCCCAGCACCTGCCGCGCGTGGTCCAGCACCAGCCCGCCCTCATCCCCGAGCGACGACCGCAACTCCGCCACCGTCGGCGACGCAAAGCGGTTCGACCACACCGGCTTCATCTTGAAAGTCGGAGCACGCATCGAGTAAGGTTCCCAACGAGATTCCGGGACCGACGGTTCGCTGTTTATATGGCCCGGACACCCCCCGGTTGCGGGTTTCGGATCAGGCCCGCACCAAACCCAAACCAACCGCAGGCCATGCTCGGGCCAAGCCCAGATTCCTAGGCACCCGGCCGCGTGCCTTCCACCCGCCCGGTCCCGCCGCGCCCCCGCCCCTGCTACCCTTCCCCTTCCATGTCCACCTTCTACACCCTCGAGTTCGAGAAGCCCCTGGCCGACCTCGAGCGTCGCATCAAAGACGCCGAGCAGCAGGCCGGCCCCTCCCCGGACCCCGCCGCCGTCCCAGAGGACCTGGCCGCACTCCGGGCCGAGCGTGAGTCCCTCTTGACCGACATCTACGCCCGCCTGACCCCCTGGGACACCGTTCGCGTCGCCCGCCACCCCGCCCGACCCCAAACCCGCGACTACGTCGGGCTCATCTGCCGCGATTTCGTCGAACTCCACGGCGACCGACGCTTCGGCGACGACCCCGCCATCGTCACCGGCTTCGGACGCATCGGCGCCCACAAATGCCTCATCGTCGGGCACCAGAAGGGCCGCGAGACCGCGGAAAAACTCGCCTGCCACTTCGGCTGCGCCCACCCCGAGGGCTACCGGAAAGCCCTGGCCAAAATGGAGTTGGCGGCCAAGTTCGACCTGCCCATCGTCACCCTGGTCGACACCCCCGGCGCCTACCCCGGCCTCGGGGCCGAGCAGCGGGGCCAGGCCGAGGCCATCGCCGTCAACCTCCTCGAGATGTCCCGCCTGCCCGTCCCGATCGTCTCGATCGTCATCGGCGAGGGCGGCTCGGGAGGGGCCCTGGGCATCGCCGTCGCCGACCGGGTCGCCATGCTCCAGCACGCCTGGTACTCGGTGATTTCCCCAGAAGGTTGCGCCGCCATCCTCTGGAAGCAGGCCAACGAGCAGACCAACAACGCCGCCGCCCAGGCCCTCCGCCTCACCGCCGCCGACAACCTCTCCCTCGGCATCGTCGACGACGTGATCCCCGAGCCGGTCGGTGGGGCCCACCGCGCCAAAGAAGCCACCGCTCGCCGCCTAGAACGCTGGATCAACGACACGCTCGAGGGCCTCAAGGGCGTCGATCCCGACGTGCTCATGGAACGCCGCTACCAGCGCTTCCGACGCCTCGGCGAGTGCACCGAACTGCCCCCGCAGCCCCCGCCGACGACGGACCAATCCCCGGAACCGGGTGCCCCGTAACTCCCTCTACCAACACCCCCCACGCTTTGACAGGGTTGCCCCGGACGACTAACCTTCGCCGCCCGCGGGCCAGCGTCGCTGCCCCGTTCAGGTAATAGTAGCCTTTCGTTCGGAACTCCCCAGGTGGCGAAGAAGGCACAACCTCGTGGGAAGCCCGCCGCACCCGCGGCGAAGGGTCGTCGCACGACCGCCGACGCCAAGAAGCCGTCGAAGTCGCCCGCGAAGCCAACCGCCACACCGAAGGCCTCCACGAAGAAGGCCACGACCAAGCCGGCTGCCAAGAAGCCCGCGGCCAAAAAGGCCGCGGGAAAGAAGGTCGCGAAGAAGCCCGCCAAGGTCACCAAGAAACCCACCGCATCCAAGCCAACAGTTCCCGCCGCCCCCGCCAAAGGCAAGCCCACCAAGGCGCCGCCCGCGAAGACCGCTGGCAGGGGTGGTAAGGCCGCCGACAAGCCGGCCGCCAAGCCCACCACCAAGACCAGCACCAAGGCCGGCGAGAAGCCGACGACCAAGCCCGCCGGCAAGGCCGCCGCCCCCGCCGCCGAGGACGACAAGTCCAACCGCAAGGGCATCACCATCGTCTCGAACCGCCCGAAGCGCCCCAGCAACAAGCCGCCGAAGATCGAGATGCCCAAGATCGAGCCGCTGCTCGGCCCGGGCTCGCCCTTCCGCAAGCCGTTGATCGCCTCCGGCCCGGACGCCGCTCGCCCCGCCCTCCAGATCGACGCCGACTCGTTGGCCAAACTCAAGAGCCCCTTCGGCAAGCGCGACCTGGCCAAGTTCCGCGAGACGCTCCTTAAGAAGCGCTCCGACCTGGTCGGCGACGTCTCCGACCTCGAGACCGAGGCCCTGCTCGGTCGCAGCGGCAGCCTCTCGGCCTTGCCCCAGCACATCGCCGAGCAGGGCTCGGAGGCCTACGAGCAGTCGCTGTCGCTGAACCTCGCCGCCGAGGACCGGCGCCTCATCCGCGAGATCGACGCCGCCCTCGAGCGCATCGACAAGGGCACGTTCGGCATCTGCGAGATGACCGGCAAGGCCATCAACCGCGAGCGTCTCGAGGAACTGCCCTGGACGCGGTACTCGATCGAGGCCGCCCGCGAGTTCGAGCGCCGCTCGCCGCGCCGGTGATCGGGCCGCTGACTCGGCCGCCGACGGGGTCGATCGCGGTCGAAAGGTTGGTTCGCCGGAGCGCGTACGCTCGCCCTCACGCATGAGCCAGCCGCGCCACGCCCAATCCGATCCGCCGAGCGATGAGGCGTCACAAGCCGCGCCCGAGCACGACGCGGCACAGGCATCGTCCGACACCAGCGAGCCCGGCCCCTTCGCCACAACCCTCCGCAGCCCGCGCGCCTGGCTCGTTCTGCTCATCGTCGCCGCCCTCGGCACCGCCAGCGACCTCTGGACTAAGACCTGGGCCTTCGCAAGCGTCGCCGATGAGCCGGTCGTGGTCGACCGCGCGGAGGTCCTCGACGCCCTGGCCCGCAACCGCGGCCTGGGCGCCCTCACCCCGCCCGATCGCCTCCACGCCGTCCCCAACCTGCTCGACTTCACCCTTGTTCTCAACCCCGGCGCGGTCTTCGGCGTCGGGGCCGGTCGGCGCTCGTTCTTCATCGCCTTCACCGCCGTCGCCATCGCCTTCGGCCTGTGGGTCTTCGCCCGCTGGACCCGCCCGCGCGACTGGCTGGCCCACATCGGCCTCGGCCTGCTCATGGCCGGCGGCCTGGGCAACCTCTACGACCGCCTCACCTACGCCTGCGTCCGCGACTTCATCCACCCGCTGCCGGGCGTGCAACTGCCCTTCGGCCTGGCGTGGCCCAACAACGGCTCGACCGAGGTCTGGCCGTGGGTCTCCAACGTCGCGGATGCCTACCTCATCATCGGGATCATCCTGATCCTGTGGCACTCGTGGCGCGGCGGCACGCACGAGGCCCGCGAGCGCAAGGCGCACGACGCTTCCGAGGCGTGACGCACGCTGGCAGGTCTCCGCGGCGTCGGGCCTGGAAAGAGAAGACTCACCGCAGAGACACAGAGAGCACCGAGGAAGGCCCAGTGAGTGGGTTCCCTGCATCCCTCGGCGCACTCCGCGTCTCGGCGGTGAGTGCCTTTGACTTCAATCCAACTGCGCGAAAGTCGTCGCACGTAACGGCGGTGTGCTCACGCCCGCGCCACGACATAGGCCGTCCACGACTCCAGCCCATCAACCGACCGCGGCTCGGTCGCCCCAAGGAACACCCCCGCCGCGCCCTTCGAGGGGTCGTAGGTGTGCCGCCAGAACTCGGGCGAGGCGAAGCCGGCCTCGCGGCACGCGTCGAGCAGTTCCGCCGGCGTCCACACCTTGAAGTCGTACCGGAACGCATCGTCGATGCGCCGCACGCCGCCTGCGTTGCGTGCATCCGCGCCGGTCGCCACGTGTCCCGCCGCGGGCGTCTCCGCCGCCACCTCGAAGTGGATCCGGCAGTCCACCACACGCCGCCCCGCATCGAACGACCGAACCTCCCACAGGTAGTCGAACGCTGGAATCGCACGTTCGGTCGACAGCCGCGGCGTCGGCGTCACGCGGTGCCGCTCGGTTCCGACACGCACCGTCGCCGGGCCGCCGAAGAGGTTCATCACCAGCACGCCGCCGGGCCCAAGGCCCCGCCGGGCATTGGCAAGGTACGCCACCAGCGCCTCCCGCTCGTGCAGGTACAGCACGCTGAAGTTCAATGCCGCGATCACGTCGGCCTCGGGCACGCCCGGCGGCCCCGCGTCCATCACGTCCATCGCCCGCGTCTCAAGCCCCGAGGCCAGCGACCCGAGCAGCCTCGCAGCCCGCGCGCGTCCCCACGCAAGGGCCGCGCCGTCCAGATCGACTGCGACCGCCCGCCTCGCCGGCCCACCGGCCCGGCGCATCGCCAGCCACGCGACCGAGTCTGCGCACGACCCCGCGAAGTCCTCGCGGAACACCGCCGCCTCGCGCCCCGATCCGCCCCGCTGGTGCATGATCGCCAGCACCGCGGCGTGCGTCTCCGGGTCCTGCACCGCCCAGCGGTAGAGTTCGAGGGGATGGATGGCGTCGTCGGCGATGGTCACCCGATCCAATACGCGATCCGAGGACGCCGGGGGCATCGGGTGCGCCGGGTGCCGTGGACGCGCCCGCCTTCGGCGCCCCGCTCACCCCCCCACGTTCGCCGACGCCGCCTCCACGCGCCGCGTCAGCCACGAGTCGATCTCGCCCACGATCCGCTCGTGCAGGCGCAGCGCGTTGCCCGGCCCGTCCGTGCCCTCGCGCAGCCCGTTGACCATGATCGAATACGCGATCCGCCGCCCCGTCGCCTCGTTGGTCACGAACCCCGAGAGGCAGCGCACGCCCGTGATCGTCCCGCTCTTGCCCGTCACCAGGTTCCCTGTCGGCGTCCGCTGGAACCGCGACTCGAGCGTCCCCTCCCCGATCCGCGGCAGCGACGCGACGAACTCGTCCCCGATCTCCGGATCGTTCGAGATCGAACGCATCCACGCCGTCAGCACCGCCGGCTCCACCAGGTTCCCACGCGAGAACCCCGAGCCGTCGCTGATGATCGTGCTGGCTGCGGCCTCCGCGCCCAGCCGCTCCGAGATCAGCATCCGCATCGCCGCCGCCCCGCTCGTCCACGTCCCGGGCCCGCCCGTCAGTTCGTGCCCGATCCGCTTGAGAAGCGCCTCCGCGTACAGGTTCACGCTGTCCACATTGCACCGACGCACAACGTCGGTCAGCGGCGTGCTCACCACCGCCAGCGTCCGATCGACCGGGAACCGCTCCAGATCGCCCGCGGCCCGCACACGCCGCAGCACCTCGTCGGTCCGTTCCGCCCCGCCCAGCGTCACGCCCATTTCGTCCAGACGGAACGCCAGCAGACGCCCGAGGAACATGTTCGGCTCGTGGATCGCCACCCGCGCCGCGACCTGCGTGCTCGCGCTCACCTGCCCGTACACCCGGAAGCGGTTCTGCGTCAGGTCACGCTGCACCCCATACCGGTGCTGGCGGCTCCGATCGACCGTCACCGCGTCGATCGAGATCGGCATCCACGCCGCGCGCGGCGTCACCTCGCACGTCGCCACCGACCCCACCCCGCCCGCACCCGGCCCGGGATAGAACGCCAGCACGTTCGCGTGGAAGTTCAGCCCCGCGACGCCCGCCGAATAGTGCCGGTCCAACTGGTTCGTGGGCCAGCCCTCGTGCACCGCCTCCCGGTCGAACACCCGGTCGTCGATCACGATCTCGTCCAGGCCCTCGATCCGCGCATCCCGGATGGCCCCGGCGAGCGCGTCGAGCATGTCGTCGACGGTCATCGACGGCTCCATCCGCGCGAGCACTTCCGCGTCGCCAAGGGCCGGGTCGCCGTCGCCGATCAGCACCACGTCCCGCCCCGACTGAACCACTTGAGTCCGGAACGCGAAGTCCGGCCCCAAAATCGCCAGCGCCGCCCCCGTCGTCAGCAGTTTCTGGTTCGACGCCGGCTGGAACCCGTCGTGCTCGTGGTACTCCGCGATCGCCTGCCCGGAACGGCAGTCCACCACGCTCACGCCCACCACCGCGTCCGGCCCCAACTCCGCCTGGCGGATCAGCGACACGATCCGCCCCGACAGGTCCTGGGCCAGGCTCGCCGGGGCGAGCACGAGAATCAGGATCGCCGGCACCAGAATCCGTCGCAGCATCCGCCCCTCCGTGGGAATCACCAGAACAGGAAACACAGGCAGGAAAACCACCGGGCAACAGGACGCCCGCGCATCCGCCGCCCCGGTCCATCCATCGGACCCCGCCGCCCCGACCCTGCAACCAAGCCCGCGCCGAGCCGCCCCTACGGCGTCGGCATGTACCGCCTGGCCCGGGAATGGGTGTCGTCCCGCCGGATCATCGTCCCATCCTGGCGGTACTTCTCGATCCGACCGTCGCGGCTCAGTTTCGCCAGCGCCTGGTTCACCGCCGAACGCAGCGATCGCGGCGCCGCCTTCGACTCATACCCCACCGAGGGCAAGGCCTCGGCGATCTCCTCTGTGCTCAGCGGCGTCGTGTGCTCTGGCAGCGTCCACAACGCCACGATCGCCTCGCCGAGGTTCGCAGGCGTCGCCAGCGGGCTGTGCCGACGCGGTCCCGAGGCGAGCCGCGGGTCGTCCGACGCCCCGTCCAGGCCCGCCGCCGGCGCGAACATCCCGTCGAACGACGACATCCGCCGTTGCTGCTCCCGAACCATTGCCGCTGCCTGCTCCCGGATCGACACGATCCGGGCCTCGACCTGCTCAGCGACCTGTTTGTACGCCGCCCGCGCCTCGCGCTCCCTGGCCCGTTCGCTCTCGATCTGGGCGGTCACGCCCTCCAGATACTGCGCGATCTCCACCAGGCTCAGCGACGACGGGTCCGCCTCCGACCCCACCCGCCCCGTCGTCCCCACGTTTGGGCGCGGCGTCCCATCGCGTGCCGGCCGGATGTGCCCCTGGTGGCGGTGGACGGCGTTGGCGTCGGTTGTCGTCATGTGGATCGTCCAGCAACGCGGGGCGAGCAAGCACCCGCGGGTTTCAGAGCCGAGGGGGGTCATGGTCGGCGATCAACACGCCGGAGTCAAAGCCGACAACCCCCTTGAACGCGGATTTCACACAACCAAAGCCCGCTTTCGGCATTGCATCCCCCCGACCGTGGGATGCGTATGGCCACCGGTAGGCCGCCCGACCCCGGGCTGCTATCCTGTCTCCTGTCCGTGTCCCGTCTCTTGTCCGTGTCCAGTCTCAGTGGATGCCTCCGGCCTTCGTCCGGAGCGGGTCGGCCCGGTGGCACGGGCCGACGGGAGTCCGACCAGATGCGCAGCCCAACCCGCCAGCCGGCGCGGCCATCGCGCCCCGCCTTCACGCTCATCGAGCTGCTGGTCGTCATCGCCATCATCGCCCTGCTCATCGCGCTGGTCACCGTCGTCGGCAGCCGCGTCGTCGTCTCCAGCCGCGAGAACGCCACGCGCGACGCCATGCGCTCCATGGAAACCGTCTACGACGCCTTCATGGCCGACCGAGGCGTGCTCCCCTCCGCGGGCGTCCAGGACCCACGCACCAGCGGCGATCCGTCCGATGGCCGCCCCGTCTACCTCCCCATCGCCGACGCACGCAACCTCTCCGGCGGCGACAACACCGTCATCAACTCCATGGGCCTCTTCCTGCTCCAGATGGAGCGCGAGGGCCAGCCTGTCCAGGCCACCATCACCGGGCTCAACCCGCGCCTGGTCGCCCTCTACAGCCCCGACGACGGTGCCGCCGCCGCCCCCCAGTCGCCGCTGGCCTCCAGCGCCCAGCAACTCGAGGACGAGCCGCTGCCCCTGCTCCGCACCGTCTTCGACCCCTGGGGCAACCCCCTTCGCTACGTCCACCCCGCCTTCAGCGGCGACCTCTACGACGCCACCCGCCAGGCGGACGGCTCCATCAACTTCCCGTCCGCCCCCAATCCGAATCGCCCATGGGACGTCCGGATCGCCCTGAGCGAGATCGACCGCGACCACCTCTCCATCTCCGACATCCGCCGTCTCTCCAACGATCCGTTCCTCGCACAGGACCCCATGCTCCCGCCCGAGGCCGACGGCGGCATCTGCCCGGCCTACGGCGGCCGCGCCTACTTCTACTCCGCCGGCGCCGATGGCGACCCCACCACCCGCGACGACAACGTCTACCTCGACTCGTCGATGCCATTGTTTCCGAAGTAGCGCTCCGACACGCTCCGCAACCACACGCCTCCCACGCAAGCCACGGGGTCCGACCCCGTGGCTTCTTGCGTCTGCCTCCGACGCACCCGCGCACGCCCGGCGCGCGACACCCCAGGCCCGATCCCGTCTACGCTGCCCCATGCCCCCACCCGAGCCAGCGCCCGCATTCGCCCAGAAACTCGCCAAGGTCAAGGCCTACGCCGCCGGCGTCGACTTCGGCAAGACCTCCGACGACTACGCCCGCTTCCGCCCCGGCCCGCCCCCATCGGTCTACGACCGCCTCGAACGATTCGCGCCCATCGCCGGCTCCTCGGTCGTCGACCTGGGCTGCGGCACCGGCGCCATCGCCCGCGCCTTCGCCGCACGCGGCGCCGCCCGCTGCGTCGGCGTCGATCCGTCCGAGCCGCAGGTCCAGGCCGCCCGCCGCCTCGCCGCCGAGGCCGATCTCACCTGCGAGTTCCGCGCCGCCAAGGCCGAGTCAACTGGCCTCGAATCCGGCGTGTTCGACTGGGCCATCGCCAGCCAGTCGTGGCACTGGTTCGATCCCAAGGCCGCCGCCGCCGAGGCCATGCGCCTGCTCAAGCCCGCCGGCCTCATCGCCACCGTGGCGTTCGACTACCAACCGCTGCGCTCCGACATCGCCCGCGCCACCGAGGAACTCATCCTCAGGCACAACCCCGCCTGGCCCATGGCCGGCAACACGGGCGTCCACGCCAGCCCCATGTTCGATTTGCCGGCCGCCGGCTTCACCGGGCTCGAGCAGTTCTCGTTCGAGCACCCCCAGCCCTTCACGCACGAGTCGTGGCGCGGGCGCATGCGCACCTGCAACGGCGTGGCCGCCTCGCAGTCGCCCGAGATCGTCGCCGCCTTCGACCGAGACCTCGCGGCCCTGCTCGCCGACCGCTTCCCCGAAGACGCCACCGGCCACATCCACGTCATGCACCGCGTCTGGGTGGTGCTGGCCCGCAGGCCGTAGGCCACGCACCCGCCCGTCCGCCCAGCGGCTCGCACCCCGGCCACCTCCACGCCGCCTCCGGCCGCGGAGCGGCCCACGACTGTTGCCAAAGGCGCAGCCGCCCAGGCTCTGGTCATCAAGCCTCCAGTCCCCTCGGCCCCGGAGGGGCCGCAGCCCGGCGCGATCGCCCGCCGAGTCAACGCACGGTCGAGTACTCGACAGAAGCAAACAGGGCGGGCCTTGCAGCCCGCCCTGTGAGTCTCGAATCATCGGCAGAGTGATGTGTGGGTGCCGGGCCTCAGCACCCGGCCGCGAACAGCGCCAGGTAGTAGAAGAAGTCGTCGTTGTTGATGATCCCGTTCGGCACGCCGTAGCCCGGCTGGCCCGCGATCGCCAGAACGGCAGATGCGGTACGCATGCTGAGTCTCCTTCTTCTCCGGTGTGTGGTGATCGGACGAACTGCAAAATACCGGCATCGCGGACCCGGCACAACCGTGTGACAACGCAGTGCCACCCGGCGTTGCCGGCGTGTTCGGGCAAACGCCCCGAAGCCGCGCCCGCCCCACGCCGACGGACCCGAATCGCCGCACCCACGCCGGGCCTCGTCCGTACCATCGGGTGACGCCGATAACCCCGGCCTCCGGTCGCATCACGCGAGCCGACCGGAGCATCCAGCGCCGCCCCACGGGAGCCAGGACCCAGCGCATGCGGATCGACGCCCTCGAGCCCAGGATCGCCCTCTCCGCCGCCGCGATGGACCTCATCGGGCTCACCGAACTCCGCGCCCATCCGTTCTACTCGCAGTTCGACGGCAGCGGCCAGACCGTCGTGGTCATCGACCAGCCCATCGACTGGACCAGCCCCTTCCTGGCCGAACGCCGCGTCACCGACATCGACGTGCTCGGCACCTCCGGCCCGATCACCGGCGAGACCCACGGCACGTTCGTCGCCTCCATCGTCGGCGCCTCGAACAGCCAGATCGGCGTCGCACCCGGGGCCGGCATCATCGGTGTGCTCTCCGACGGCACCGAGCCCCCCATCGGCACCAACCCCAACGAGGTCTGGCGCCTCAACGAGAACGACATCGACCACCTGCTCGACTGGGTGCTGGCCAACCACGAGCAGTTCAACATCGTCGCGGTGAACATGTCGCTGGGGGACAGCCGGTTCTACACCAACGCGGGCCAGGTCGCCCAGCGCCCCCTCAACGACGAGATCGCCGCGCTCGAAGCCGCGGGCGTCGCGGTCGTCACCTCGGCCGGCAACGACTACCACGAGAACCAGACCCGCAACGCGTCGTACCCCGCCGTGGTCTCGACCTTCGCGGTCGGCGCGGTGTACGCGGCCAACGTCGGGCCGCAGGTCGCCCTCGGGGACTTCACGACCGGGCCAGACCGCATTGCGGCGTTCAGCCAGCGGGCCGCGGCCGACGAGGGCAACGTGCTGTTTGCGCCGGGCGCTGCCGTTCGCGGCGTGCAGCAGGGCTCGCAGCAGGGCCTCGGCTCGGGCACGTCGTTCGCCTCGCCCTACGTCGCGGCGGCGGTGGCGATCCTGCAGCAGGCCGCCCTCGAGATCGTCGGCTCGCGCCTGCCCGTCGAGCAGATCGCCCAACTCTTGATCGACACATCCGACACCATCATCGATGGCGACGACGAGGACGACGACGTCGAGAACACCGGGGCTGCGTTCCCGCGGATCAACATCCTGGCCGCGGTCGAGGCCCTCGACGAGATGTTCAGCGAGGCCGGGCTGCTCGTCCGCGGCGGCGGCTCGCTCGACCAGCCCATCGAGCACGACGAGAAGGCCCGCGCTCCAGCGGGTCGGGCTTCGGCCCAGTCGAACGCGATGGCGAGGTCAAAGACCACTCGTTCCTCCTGACCAACACCGGCACCGGCACCTCCGCATCGACCGCATCGAGATCCGCGGCCAGATCCCCGAGGCCTACATGGTCCTGGGCGACACGCCCGACGAACTCGCCCCCGGCGAGAGCGCGACCATCATGGTCCGCTACGACCCGACGGCCTACGGCAAGCAGCGGGCCAACGTCTCGGTCTTTTCCTCCGCCGTCGGTCGCGCACGCTACACCGTCAAACTCGCCGGCAGCGGCGTTGCGCCCGCCTCGGCCCCCGACATCGCCATCACAGGCGACACCGAGACCATCCGCGCCGGCGACCGCAAGGCCCGCCCCGGCACCGGCACCAAGCTCGGCGGGGTCGAGGTCGGGCAGACCGTCGAGCAGACCTTCACCATCCGCAACCGCGGCGGCTCGGCGCTCACGCTCGACACCATGTTCTTCTTCATCTCCGGCGTGCACTCGCTGGACTACCAGATCACGGTCCGTCCGCCGGCCTCGACCCTCGACCCCACACGCACGACCACCTTTGCGGTCTCGTTCACGCCGAGTGAACTGGGCAAGCGCAAGGCGGACATCATCGTGATCTCGAACGACCCGGACGAGACGCCGTTCGTGTTCAGGGTTGTGGGCGTGGGGCGATAGCCCTCGGGCCGTCCCGTCGCCCGACGAACCCCTCCAGCACCCCACTGTGCCACGGAGACACGCCGGCTCGGCGGCGTTTCTCGGTGCCGATGTGCGGACGGACGCCCGAGGTGTGGCATGCCTGTGGCTTTGCACAGGCATGGCGAGCGTGCAAGCCGCCGCCGTTGATCGAGCATGGCTGCTCTGAGCCGCAGCCATGCCACACGTCGGGCCCGTCCCGGCGAACGCGACGCGCAAGCGAGCGCCCGTGCCACGGCCTTCGGGGCTTGGGCCGAAGGTCGTGGCATGGGTCGACGGGTGCTTGGGGTTGATCGCACCGACTTGCTCCGAGGACTCTGCAAGCTGGTGGCACGGGCGGTGCCACCCCTTCTCGTGGGTCGTGTAGACGGATGGTGACGGCGGTGGCCGCTGGTTGGTGGCGCGTGTGGCCGCGTTCGAGCGGGGCTGGAAAGCCCCGCCCCCTCGTCGTGCGGTGGTGTGCGGGTTCGTGGGGCTTCCGGTGCGGGCGGGGGTTTGGGGAGGGGGCGTCGCGGGTAGATCGCACCGACTTGCTCCGAAGACTCCGCAAGTCGGTGGCACGGTTGGCGCCACCCCAGCCGCTCCCCGGAGCGTCAGTGCCACCCCGCCGATCGGGGAAGTCTCGAGCCGCGAACCCAAAGCGGAAAAGTGGTGGCACGGGGCTGGGGCCAGTGGGCGACGGGACACCGTGGCTCGGGTTCATTGACAGCCAGGTGCAGAGGTGCGATGCTCAGACTACATGGCTCACCGCGCCCACTCACTGACCGATCCGCTCGACCCCGTCCGTAGAGCGTTCACCCTCGTTCGAGCCGGCAGCGTTCCCTTCGTCGAGTCCCAGCTCAGACGTGCGTTCCCGACTGACTGGCTCGCGAAGGCCCGAGATGCTGCGTACAGAAACTACCGTGGAGCGGCGCCCTCGGACGGATCCATCCACTGGGAACCATCGAGCCTCTTTGCGGTCATTCTGGGTCTTTGGGACACGCCCTTTGGCACGACGGATCGGCGTGTGAGAACGCTCGTGCATGAACTTCGAGACTTTCGGAACGACTATGCCCACGACAAATTCGACCCTGCGAACGTTGGAAGGTTGCTCGACACCACGTGGCGGTTCCTGACCGCCATCGGCGCGAAAGAGGCGGCCGAAGCGGAGGAGTTGCTCAAGGGCCTGCGCGTGGAGCACACCTTGCCATCCTCCGCCACGACAAGCGGCGCATCGCGCGCGAGGTTTGGCAGCCCGATGGGGCTCACGACCAAGCGCGCCTACGGGCGCCTGACGGCATTCCTGATCGAGCGCGGGGAGCAAAATATCACGCTCACATTCGCGGAGGTCGGCGAGCACGTGACCGATCACATCACCGCGGCTCCGGCGGGGCTTCCCGAATCCGCGTTCAAGCACCGTCCATGGTGGGCCAACAGCGCCGGACACGCCCACTCACGGTCCTGGCTCGACGCGGGCTACCGAGTTCGCTCGGTATCGCTGGAGGATCGCGTGGTCTGTTTCTCCCGCACGCCGGTCGCCTGACGCTCGGTGGCGGCAGACCTGTGTGACACTCGCGGCTCAGACGGGGGTTCCACGAGTCGATTCCCTACTTCAGGAGCCGCTCGAGGAAGTGGATGTCGATGCCGCCCTGGCGGAAGCTCGAGTTTTCCATGAGGCGGGACTGGAGGGGGATGGTGGTGTTGATGGGGGCGACGTGGAACTCGCGGAGGGCGCGGGCCATGCGGTCGATGGCCTGGGGGCGGTCGTCGGCGTGGACGATGAGTTTGGCGATCATGGAGTCGTAGTTGGGTGGGACGCGGTAGCCGGGCACGACGTGGGTGTCGAGGCGGACGCCGGGGCCGCCGGGGGTGTGCCACGTGGTGATCTGGCCTGCCGAGGGCATGAAGTTCCGGGCGGGGTCCTCGGCGTTGATGCGGCACTCGATGGCGTGGCCGCGGAGTTCGACGTCCTTCTGCTTGAAGGGGATGGGCTCGCCGGCGGCGGTGAGGATGGACATCTTGACGATGTCGATGCCGGTGACGAGTTCGGTGACGGGGTGCTCGACCTGGACGCGGGTGTTGACCTCGAGCATGTAGAAGTTCTGCTTGTCGTCCATCAGGAACTCGACCGTGGCAGCGCCGTGGTATTCGGCGGCCTTGAGCAGTCGGGCCGCGGATTCGGCGACGGCGGCGATCTTCTTGCGGTCGACGCCTGGCGCCGGGGATTCCTCGATGACCTTCTGGTGGCGACGCTGCATGGAGCAGTCGCGTTCCCAGAGGTGGACGGCGTGGCCGTGCTTGTCTCCGAGGCACTGGATCTCGATGTGGCGTGCGTTCTCGAGGAACTTCTCGATGAAGACGGCGCCGTTGCCGAAGGCGGCCTGGGCTTCCTGCTGGGCGGCGCGGATGGAGGTGCGAAGGGTGGCCTCGTTGCGGCAGACGCGCATGCCGCGGCCGCCCCCGCCGGCGGCGGCCTTGATGATGACGGGGTAGCCGATGCGCTGGGCGACGTCGACGGCCTCGTTCTCGTCCTCGATGGCGCCGTCGGAGCCGGGGAAGATCGGGACCTTGGCGGCCTTGGCGGTGTTCTTGGCGGCGACCTTGTCGCCCAGGCGGCCCATGGCTTCTGGGGATGGGCCGATGAACTCGATCTTGCACTCGCGGCAGACCTCGGCGAAGTCGGCGCGTTCGGAGAGGAAGCCGTAACCGGGGTGGATGGCGTCGACGTCGGCGGTTTCGGCGGCGGAGATGATGCGTGCGATGTTGAGGTAGGACTCGCGTGCGGGGGGCGGGCCGATGCAGATGGCCTTGTCGGCGAGTTTGAGGTATGGGGCGTCCTTGTCTGCGGTGGAGTAGACGCAGACGGCTTCGATGCCGAGCTCGCGGCAGGCGCGGAGGATGCGGAGGGCGATCTCTCCGCGGTTGGCGATGAGGATGCGTTTGAACATTGGAGTGACGCAGTGACGAAGTGACGAAGTGACGAAGAGACGAAGAGGCGGAGTGAGGCAGTGAGAGAGTGACGTGGTATCGCGACGACGGAGTGACGAAGAGGGTAGTTACTGGCGGCGGGGGGGTTGGTCGGCTTTGGCTTCGAGGCTTCGGATGAGGCCTTGGAGGACGCGGTCGGTCTCGTCGGCGAGGCCGGTGGTTGTGTCGGCGGGGACGAGCAGGCCGACGTCGCCGGCGAGTTCGAGGTGGGTCGAGAGTTCGTAGAGCGAGCCGCGGGCGACGCGGAGGAACCGGAGGAAGTCGGCGGGTGTGCCGCGGCCGTAACCCTCGGCGATGTTGGCTGGGACGGAGACGGCGGCCCTGAGGATCTGGTCGCACAGGCCGTAGCGTTCGCGGGGCGGAATGGAGGAGGCGTTCTGGTAGACGGCCTTGGCGAGTGCCATTCCGCGCTGCCATGCGATGATGTCGCGGAACGTGCGGATCTGGTCCACTTCGTCACTCCGTCACTTGGTCACTGCGTCACTCTCAGGCGGGCCTGACCAGAAAGAGTTTCTGTCCGAACTCGACGGCGTCGCCGTTGTTGACCAGGACGCGTTCGACGGTGCCGGCGGTTTCGGCCTTGATCTCGTTGAAGACCTTCATGGCCTCGATGAGGCAGACGACGGTGCCGGGGGAGATGGCGGCGCCGACCTGCACGAAGGGCGGGGTGTCGGGGTTGGCGGCGGAGTAGAAGGTGCCGACCATGGGGCTCTCGACCGGGATGAGGCCGGCGTCGGAGGCTGGGGCGGCGTTGTCGGCGGGCTCGGCCTCGGCGGGGGCGCCGGCGGCGGTGCGGGGGAGGGCCAGGGGTGCGGCGGAGACGACGGGGGCGGCCGAGCCGCGTTTGATCGTGACGGTTTCTTCCTGGTCCTGGAGGTCGAGTTCGGACAAGTCGTTCTCGACCATGAGGCGGACGAGTTCCTTGAGTTTGCGGATATCGATCATGGTCGCGTGCCTCTGGGCGGGCGAGTTGCTTGGCCGAGGCGCGACGGAAGGGGCGCGGCGGCGTGGGTCGGCATGATAGCCTGATTGGGTGGTTGCTGGGGTGGAGGGAGAGAGGCAGAGAGCAGAGACGAGAGAAGAGAGAAGAGAAAGAAGGGACGCCGAGATGCGGCGTGTGGAGGTGGGGTTGGGTTTGAGCGGTGTGCGAGCGTGGATGTGGGGGCGGGTGCCGGCGTTGGTGCTGGTGCTGGTTGTTGGCGTGGCGGTGGGTGTGCCTGGGGTTGGGGTTGTGGTGGGCGTGGTTGACGGGTTGGCGGGTGAGGGTGGGCGTGCGGGGTTGGAGGCGGCGGGGATCGATGGGGCGGGGTGGCGGCGGCTTGGGGTGACGGTTGGGGTGGCGGGGCTGATCGGTGTGCTGGCGATGGGGCTTGGGGCGTGGCCCGCGTGGCTGGCGGCGCGGCGTGGGGCGTGGTGGCACGGGGTGTTCCTGACGCCGTTGCTGTTGCCGACGACGCTGGCGTACGCGGGTGGAACTCGGTGCGCGGGCCGGGGACGTGGATGGCGGGGGGGCTGGAGGGGCTGGCGGGATGGGTGGCCGGATGCGCCGGTGTGGGCGGGGTGGGTGCTTGCGGTGCTGGGGCTGGCGTTGTGGGGGTGGCTGCCGGCGATGCTGGGGGCCGGGGCGTGGTTTGTGCGTGTGCCGACGGAGGTGCTGGAGGATCTGCGGGTTACGACGCGGGGTGGCGGGGCGTTGTGCGCGGGTGCGGCTGGTGTGGCCTGGACTCGCGATGGGGCGCGGGGCTGGTGGGATTGGTGATGCTGGGGTCGGCGGTGCCGCTGCATCTGGCGCAGGTGGAGACGGATGCGATCCGGCTGTGGCGGCTGCTGAACGAGACGGGTGCGGATGTGCGGTGGGCGGTGTGGGTCGGGGCGTGGCCGACGGTGGTGGCGGCGGTGGTTGGGGGTATGTGGCTGGCGGGCGACGGGCGAGGGATGATGGGGATGTGGGGCAGGTTGGCGATGCGGGTGGTCGGGCGGCGAAGTGGATGGGCGGCGGCGGTGCCGGTGGTGCTGGGGGTTGGCGTGCCGCTGGTGCTGTTTGCGATATCGCTGCACGAGCGGGCGTCGCTGTGGACGTTCTGGCGGCTGCAGGGCGAGGGCGTGCGGTCGAGCGTTGCGGATCGGGGCGATGGTGGCGCGGCGGGGCGCGTGCATCACGCTGTGCGTGGCGGTGGGCTGGGAGGCGCGCGGCGGCTTGTTGGCGTGTGCGTCGGCGTGCTGCTGGTGAGCCGCGCTGCTGCCGGGGTGCTGGTGGGGAGCGGGACGCTGGCGGCGTGGTCGTGGATCGGGGCGACTGGGTGACGCTGACGGCGGTGATCTCGGTCATCACGCACGTCGCGCGGTTCGGGGCGGTGGCGGCCGTCGCGGGCGTGTGGGTATGCGGGGCGAGCGCGGGCGGTGCGCGAGCAGAGGCGGATGGAGGGCTCGGGCGGGTGGTGGTGGCGGGTGCGGACGGCGGGGGCGGTGGTGTGGCTGGTGGCGGGCGGGGTTGGCGTAGGGATGATGCTGCTGAGCGTGCACGAGATCGAGTCGGCGGTGATCGTGCAGCCGGCGGGGTGGAGAACCTCGGCGCGGCACCTGCTGTCGCTGCTGCACTTCCAGCGTGATGAGGAGCTGGCGGCGGCGTCGGTGTGGCTGATTGGCGGGGGGCTTGTGCCAGCGGTGGTTGGGGGGTTGGGGTGTGGGGCGTGGAGGCTGGTCCGGAGAGGGCGTGACCAAGCGCGAGTATGTGAAGATCGCGGATCGGTTTCTCGCCGGGATGCTCGAACTGCTCGGGTATCGCCGGTCCGGCGTGCTGCGATGAGAAGTCCGTCAACGACGGGAATGCAGCTATCGTGCCGCTCCGGGTTGAGTCACGCGGGCTCGGGCTGCACCCTTGTCGGGATTGAGTTTGCGGCGATCGCCGCGGTGTTCACCGAGGATGGGGAGCGTCCGCTTTTCCCATCTCCTGGCCATCAACGAGCTTCGCGGACTGGAATGTACCGGAGTGGATGTTTGGAACGCCGGACCAACTGGCGTCGCACCGCGACGCCATCCTGGAGGATCTCCGGTGGTCGTCGAGCCGTTCGTTGAGCGTACTCGCGATTGTCCAACGTACGAGAACGGGCGGCCTCCCGACGGCGGGACTGAAGGTGTTGCGCTTGAGCCGGAGCTCGGCGGTCCTGGCTTGATCCAAAGCACAGAGGGAGACTTGATGGAGCGATCCGGACTCTTGAGCGGCCGCTGGAGGCCGTGACACTCGAGACGCCTGGCTTTCGCGGGCCTCGTGACCTTGAGCGGTTCATCCGAGGCTGGGAGGTCTGTGTCGGGGTAGGGCAGAACGGGAAGGCAGAGGCGTTGGAGAACCGAGGTGGGAGGGCGACTGGTTGGCGGCGCCGGTCTGGGCCGTCGTGGAGTGATGACGCAGGGTCGATCGGCAGGCTGCTGCTGGCACAGGTTGGAAACCTGTGCCACCAGATTGCCACCCGGATCGGCGACAGTCTTTATCATCTGCGGACCCATGGGTTTTCCAAGGCGGGCAACTCGGCGAGGGCGCGGCCTGCTTGCGGGGGTTGTGGGCGTGGCGGCGCTCGCGGGGTTGGCGGCGGTTCTGGGCGGGTGCGGCGAAGCGGCGCCGGTGCCTGGGGAGCCGATCCGGGTGCGGGTGGCCTTCGGGGAGGTCGGGGTGTCGCCGGGGCAGTTCTCGTACCCGCGGGCGATGGATGCGCAGGTTGATGCCAGCGGCTCGTGGCTGTGGGTTGTGGACAAGTCGGGGCGGGTGCAGAAGATCGACGCGGCGACGGGGGCGTGCCGCGCGTGGTGGCGGATGCCGGCGATCGCGCTGGGCAAGCCGACGGGGATCACGATCGGGCCGGCGGCGGGGCCGGGGCTGGCGGATGGGGATGCCGGGCGTGCGGCGGTGTGGCTGGCCGACACGCACTATCACCAGATCCTGGTGTACGACGCGGCGGACGCCGAGATGCCGGGCCCGGGGCAGGAGCCGCGGGAGGCGCGGGTGCTCGCGCGGTTCGGGGAGTATGGCGAGGCGCCGGGGCAGTTCGTGTATGTGACGGACGTGGCGCTGCTGCTGGACGCGGCCGGGGCTGTCGAGCGGGTGTACGTGTCGGAATACGGCGGGAACGA
Source organism: Phycisphaerales bacterium (assembly GCA_041401985.1). Lineage (GTDB taxonomy): Bacteria > Planctomycetota > Phycisphaerae > Phycisphaerales > UBA1924 > JACKHA01. The sequence goes on along the minus strand of JAWKTE010000002.1, from coordinate 48,927 downwards.
CCGGATCACGTGCCTGGACTCTGAGTTCAACGTGCTGTTCACGTTCGGCGCGTTCGGATCGGGGGAGACGGCGGAGCGGGTTGAGTTCAACCGGCCTCAGGCGATCGGGATCGATGGGCTGCGGCGGGAGTTGGTGGTCGTCGATTCGTGCAACCACCGCGTGGGGCGGTTCACGCTGGATGGGGAACTGATCGCGTGGATCGGCTCGCCGGAGACGGCGGGGGATGAACTGGGGCGGTTCCGGTATCCGTGGGGCCTGTATCTGCCGGGGGATGGGACGGCGCTGGTTGTGGAGCAGCAGGGCGCGCGGGTGCAGCACATCGATCTTGCGACCGGGGATGCGCTGGCGTCGTATGGGCGGATCGGGTATGGGGAGGGTGAGTTGGTGACGCCGTGGTCGGTGACGGTGATCGGGGAGATGGCGTACGTGCTGGACTCGGGGAACAACCGGATCTTCGGGTTTGATGCGCCGCGGGTTCGTGAACCGCGGGTGTTTCGGGCGTCTCAGGTGGGGTGAACGATGCGATGGGGCGGGTTGCGGGCGGGGTTGGTCGGGGAGGACCGCGGGGTCGGACCCCGCGGCTTCTGAGGGGGGGCTGTGATGGTGGTTGGCCTCCCGGCGATGGTGGTTGACCTTGCGCGGTCGGTGCCTGGGCTTGCGGGCGGCGTGGCGTCGGTGGCGCTGGGGCCGATCCAACTGGATCGGCCCGAGTGGCTGCTGCTGTTGCCGGTGACGCTGGGCTGGGTGCTGTGGGCGGGTCGCAAGTCGCTGGCGGGGCTGGGGGGGGCGTCGCGGGCGGTGGCGCTGGCGGTGCGGGTGGTTGTGACGCTGCTGCTGGTGGTGGTGCTTGCGGAGCCTTCGTGGCGGGATGAGGCCAAGGACGTGGCGGTGACAGCGGTGCTGGACGCGAGCCGCTCGATGCCGCAGGAGGCCCAGAGCCGGGCGCGGGAGTGGGTGGCGCAGGCGGCGGCGCGGCACCAGCGTGCGAGCGACCGGCTGGGGACGGTGACGGCGGCGCGGAACGCGTATGTGCAGCAGTTGCCCAGCACCTACAACCGCCAGTCGGAGACGACCACGACGATCGGTGCGGCGGACGGGACGAACCTGGCCGAGGCGGTGCAGCTCGCGCTGGCGGTGGTGCCCAACGACGCGGCGAGCCGGCTGGTGCTGTTCACGGACGCGAACGAGACGGCCGGGAGCCTGCTGCAGGCGGCGGAGGCGGCGCGGGCGGCGGGGATCCCGATTGATGTGGTGCCGGCGGAGTATCGGTACGCGAGCGAGGTGATCGTCGACCGGATCGTGGTGCCGGCGACGGCGCGGATGGGCGAGACGCTCAATGTGCGGGTGTTCGTGGAGGCGACGCGGACGGCCACGGGGCGGCTGACGCTGCTGCGCAACGGCGAGGCTGTGGATCTTGATCTGGAGTCGCCCGCGACGGGGCTGGAGGTCACGCTGCAGCCGGGGCTGAACCCGCTGGCGGTGCAGGTGCCCGATCCCGGGGCGGGGCGGCAGGAGTTCACGGCGGTGTTCGAGCCGCTGGTGCAGGGGGGCGTGCCGGTCGGGGACAACATCCTGGAGAACAACACGGCGACGGGCGTGACGTTCGTCGCGGGGCGCGGACGGGTGCTGGTGATCGCGGACGCGGCGGCGGAGGCCGAGCACATCATGGAGGTGCTGCGGCGGGGGCGGATCGAGTCGGTGCTGCGTGGGCCGGCGGAGTCGTTTTCGGATCTCGGGGAACTGTCCGGCTACGACGCGGTGCTGATGCTCAACCAGGACACGTACGGGTTCACGCAGGGGCAGCAGGAGGACCTGCGCCGGTACGTGCACGATGTTGGCGGCGGGCTGGTGATGGTGGGCGGGCCGGAGAGTTTCGGGGCGGGGGGTTGGATCGGCTCGCCGCTGGAGGATGCGTTGCCGGTGCGGCTCGATCCGCCGCAGCGTCGGCAGATGCCGCGGGGGGCGCTGGCGCTGGTGATCCACTCGGTGGAGTTCCCGAACGGGCCGCACTGGGGCAAGCAGGTGTGCGAGGCGGCGGTCGGGGCGCTGTCGGCGCGTGACCTGATCGGGATCGTGGAGGTGGACTGGGGAGCGGCGCCGCGCTGGGTGCACCGGATGCAGCCGGTCGGGGATCGGACGGCGGCGACGCGTGCGATCAACGCGCTGCAGTTCGGTGACATGCAGGACTTCACGCCGAGTCTGCGGATGGCGTACCAGAGCCTGCTGACGGTGGACGCGGGGCAGAAGCACATGATCATCGTGTCGGACGGGGATCCGAGCCCGCCGCCGACGTCGCTGCTGCAGCAGTTTGTGGCGGCGCAGATCACGATCTCGACGGTCGGGCTGGGGGTGCACAACTCGGGCGATTCGCAGCGGATGGCGCTGATCTCGCAGGCGACGGGGGGGAACCACTACGACATCACGCCGGGGACGATCACGACGCTGCCGCAGATCTTCGTGAAAGAGGCGCAGACGGTGCGCCGGTCGATGATCTGGGAGGGGACGCCGTTCGCGCCGACGGTGACGGCGGCGGGTTCGGAGCCGATGCGCGGGATCACGAGCGTGCCGGCGATCCGGGGGTATGTGATCTCGGCGGACCGCGAGGGGCTGTCGATGGTGACGATGCGTGGCGGGTCGGAGAACGACCCGATCGCGGCGCACTGGCAGTATGGGCTGGGCAAGTCGGTGGCGTTCCTGAGCGACGCGACGAGCCGTTGGGGCGCGTCGTGGGTGGGGTGGGACGACTTCCAGCGGTTCTGGGAGCAGCACATCCGGTGGGCGATGCGCCCGAGCGGGAGCGCGGATGTGCGTGTGGCGACGGAGAACCGCGGGGACCGGACGGTGGTGACGGTGGACGCGGTTGGGCCGGACGGCGAGCCGCTGAACTTCGCGGACTTTGATGCGCGGGTGGCGGGGCCGGAGGGTCGGGCGCTGGATGTTGAGGTTCGGCAGGTGGGGCCGGGGCGGTACCAGGGGGAGTTCGATTCGTCGGAGGCGGGGGCGTACATCCTGGGGATGACGTACCGGGCGCCGGGGGCGGACGGGACGATCGTGGAGGGTGCGGCCCAGGCTGCGGTGAACCGGCCGTACGCGGACGAGTTCCGGGCGCTGGAGGACAACTCGGCGCTGCTGCTGCAGGTGGCGGCGATGACGGGGGGGCGGGTGCTTTCGCTGGACACGGCGGGGCAGGACGTTGACCTGTGGTCGCGGGACGGGCTGGACATGCCGGTGGCGACGCGGTCGATCTGGCTGGCGATGGCGATCGTGGCGATGGGGCTGTTCCTGGTTGATGTTGGCGTGCGGCGTGTGCGGATCGACATCCCGGGGATGTGGCGGGCGCTGGTGCGCGGGCTGCGGGGCGGGGAGGCGACGGCGGGGGCGGCGCTGGGCGCGCTGCACGCGGCGCGGAAGAAGGCGCAGGAGGGGCTGCGGGGCGGCGGCGCGGCCGGTGGCGAAGCGCCGGGCGGCGGGGCGTCGGCGGGCGAGCCGCGGGCGGTGCCGATTGGCGAGGCGCCGAAGCGGGACGCGGCGACGGCGAGGCGGAAGTTCGAGGCGACGCCGGAGCAGGCGGCGGGCGGGACCGGTGGCGCTCACGCCCGAGCAGTTGTCGGGCCCTGCCGGCGTCAGCGGCCGGTGGAGCCGGAGCGGGCGGGTCCGAAGGCGGCGCCGTCGGCCGATGAGGGCATGTCGCGGCTGATGAAGGCGAAGCAGAAGGCGCGGGAAGAGATGCGGGAGCGGGAGGCGGAGCAGGACAAGAAGGACAACCAGTAGGCATCGAGGCACGAGGCATCGAGACATCGAGCACAATCACTCAGCACTCAGTACTTGGCACTCAGCACTCTCTTGGAGCACCACATGGGCGAGCAGGCGATGGAGAAGACCCCGGCGGAAGTCCGCGAGAAGTGCGAGGCGTTCCGCGCGACGTTCTCGACGCTCAAGGGCGAGGTCGGGAAGGTCGTGGTCGGGCACTCGGAGGTGGTCGAGGCGGTGCTGATCTCGCTGTTCGCGGGCGGGAACGTGCTGCTGGAGGGCGTGCCGGGGCTGGGCAAGACGCTGCTGGTGCGGACGCTGGCGCAGTGCCTGAGCCTGCCGTTCTCCCGCATCCAGTTCACGCCGGACCTGATGCCGGCGGACGTGATCGGGACGAACATCGTGATGGAGGACGCCGAGACGGGTCGGCGTCGGTTCGAGTTCCAGCGTGGGCCGATCTTCGCGCAGGTGGTGCTGGCCGACGAGATCAACCGGGCGACGCCCAAGACGCAGTCGGCATTGCTGGAAGCGATGCAGGAGCGGAGCGTGACGGTCGCGGGCCAGACGTACAAACTGGACCAGCCGTTCATCGTGCTGGCGACGCAGAACCCGATCGAGCAGGAGGGGACGTACCCGCTGCCCGAGGCGCAGCTGGACCGGTTCATCTTCAAGATCAACGTGGGGTACAGCCAGCTCGACGACCTGATGACGATCCTGGACCGGACGACCGGGGCCGAGACGCCGGAGGTGAAGAACGTGCTGGACGGGCCGGGGATCCTGGCGGCCCAGCGGCTGATCCGGGGTGTCGTCGTCGCGCCGCACGTGAAGGAGTACGCGGCCCGTCTGTGCCTGGCGACGCACCCGGAGGGCAAGATGGCCGCGGGCGGGGCGAGCGGGCCGACGAACCGGTACGTGCGGTGCGGGGCGTCGCCTCGTGCGGCCCAGGCGCTGGTGCTGGGGGCGAAGGTCAAGGCGGTGACGGACGGTCGGTACCACGTGTCGAACGCGGACATCAAGAGCGTGGCGCTCCTGAGCCTGCGGCACCGTGTGCTGCTGAACTTCGAGGCCGAGGCGGACCGGGTGACGCAGGACGACATCGTGCGGCAGGTTCTGGAGTTGACGCCGACGGAGCCGGTTGGCTTGGCGGCGGCGGGGGCGAGGTAGGGCCGGGGAGTACGCAGGGGTCGCGGAGACAGCCGAGGATCGCCGAGAGAGGCTTGTGGAGGTGAAGGCATGGATGTGAATCGGAGCATGGAAGCGAGTTCGCGGCGTCTGGCCCGGCTGGGTTTGGTCGTCGGCGCTGCGGCGTTGCTGGTTGGCGGCGCGATCGGGTGTTCGTCGCGGGGGGCGCATGCGCGGATGTCGGCGGGGGAGATCGAGAACCGGCTGGAGGATGAGTTCCCGGTCGGGTCGCCGCGGGCGGCGGTGATGGCGGAGTTGCTGCGCCGAGGGGCGAGCTACGACGCGCCGCTGCCGCTGGAGGAGCCGGCGGGGTGGACGACGCTGCGGGTGTACATGGAGCAGCCGTGGTGGGCGGGGCTTGAGTGGGCGGCGACGTACGAGAAGACCAAGGCGTGGGCGGACATGCTGTTCGATGAGGCGGAGGTGCTGCAGGAGGTGCAGGCGGAGGTTCGGGAGCAGCGGTGGTGAGGCGGGGAGTCTCGGCGGGATCGAGTTGAACGCGAAGGACGCGAAGGACGCGAGGCCTTCTTGGGAGGCGGTGCTGGGATGATGCGTCGTCGGGACTTGCCGGAGCGGGTGGAGGCGCTGGCGTCGCGCGTCATCGGTGCGGCGATGGAGGTCCACTCGGTGCTGGGACCGGGGCTGCTGGAGAAGTTGTACGAGGAGGCCCTGGTCGTTGAGTTGCAGCGGGCGGAGATCCCGGTGCTGCGGCAGTTCGAGATCGGGGTGCCGTACAAGGACGTGGTGCTGCGTGGTCAGAGGATCGATCTTGTGGTGGATCGCACGGTTGTGGTTGAGGTGAAGGCTGTGGCCTCGGTGCTGGATGTCCACAGGGCGCAGACGCTGTCGTATCTTCGTGCGGGCCGGTTCCCATTGGGCCTGCTCCTCAACTTCCATGCCACATCGCTGCGGGATGGCATGGTCCGCCTGATCAACTCGCCCGCCATCGAACCCGCTCCCCCACTCGATTCTGGTCGGGTGCCCATCCCCTCCTCGCGCCCTTCGCGGCCTTCGCGTTCGGTCTGAACTCCTGAGACCCCCGAGCCACCTGATGCTCCGAACACCCAACCCAACCCGCCCGAAGTCGATGGACGAGCTGCTGACGCCGCGGCTGGTGTCGCGGCTGTCGGGGCTTGACCTGACCAGCCGGAAGATATTCGCGGGGAAACTCCAGGGCGAGCGGCGCTCGAAGAAGCGCGGCGAGTCGGTCGAGTTCGCGGACCACAGGCCGTACGTGGTCGGCGACGACCTGCGCCACATCGACTGGAACATCTTCGGGCGGCTGGACCGGCTGTTCCTCAAGCTGTTCCTGGAGGAGGAGGACCTGTCGCTGCACCTGGTGATCGACGCGTCGGCGTCGAGCGACTGTGGGGAGCCGGCGAAGTTCCTGTACATGCAGCAACTGGCCGCGGCCCTGGGATACATCGGGCTGGTGAACCTGAACCGGGTGGGTGTGACGGCGCTGGGGGCGCGGCAGGCGGGCGACGGGGGGATCTGCGGCGTGGTCCGCGACATGCGCGGGCGCCGGCGGCTGCAGGATCTGTCGCGGTTCCTGTGCGGGCTGGAGCCCGAGGGCGGCAGCGACTTCACCGAGGCGTGCAAGCGGATCGTGCTGAGCCGTCGCGGCAAGGGCGTGATGGTGGTGCTGAGCGACTTCTTCTACAAGGAGGGGTACGAGACGGGGCTGCGGCTCTTGATTGGCCGCGGGTACGACGTGTACGCGATCCAGGTGCTCAGCCCGCAGGAACTCGAGCCGGACATCACGGGGGACCTGCGGCTGCGGGACATGGAGGATGACGACCTCGCGGAGGTGACGGTGTCGGCCCCGCTGCTCAAGAAGTACAAGCAGAACCTGGCGGCGTATGTGGATGGGCTGCGGTCGTTCTGTGCGAGAAGGGAGATCACGCACATGACGGTGCGGACAGATACGCCGGTGGATGTGCTGGTTTTGGACTATCTGCGGAAGCGGGGGATGCTGAAATGACCTGGGCCACCCCACTCCTCGCCGGCATCGCCGCGGCCATTGCCGTGCCGACGCTGATCATCCTGTACTTCCTCAAACTGCGCCGGCGGGACGTGGAGGTGTCGTCGACACTGCTGTGGCGGAAGGCGATCCAGGACCTGCAGGCCAACGCGCCGTTCCAGCGCCTGCGCCGGAACCTGCTGCTGTTCCTGCAACTGCTGGCGCTGGCGGCGGTGCTGCTGGCCCTGGCCCAGCCGCAGATGCGTGGGCAGACGCTCTCGGGCCAGCGGCACATCATCCTGATCGACCGCTCGGCGTCGATGTCCGCCACCGACGGAGACGAGGCGGACCCGGAGAGCGGGCGGACGCGCCTGGAGGAAGCGCGGGCCCGGGCGATCGCGCTGGTCGACTCGCTGCGCGACCCGGGGCTGTTCATGGGCGGCGGGGCCGACGAGGCGATGGTCATCGCGTTCTCGACCACGGCCGAGGTGCGCCAGCAGTTCACGTCCGACAAAAACCTGCTGCGTCAGGCGATCCGGGGTGTCGAGCCGACCGATGCGCCGTCGTCGCTGGACGAGGCGATGCGCCTGGCGCGGGCCCACGCGCCGCGCCGGCGCCTGACCGAGACGATCGAGGACGGCGGGCCGGAAACGGACATGGAGATCGAGGGGCTGTTCGCGGGCGAGGGCTCGACGATCCACCTGTTCAGCGACGGGGCGCTGCCCGATGCGGACGAGGTGCTGCCGGCCAATACGGACACGGTGGTGTACCACGCGATCGGGCAGGCCGACGCGGCCAACGCGGGGATCACGTCGGTGCGGGCCCAGCGGGACTACGAGCATCCCGAGGAACTCTCGGTGTTCGTGGCGGTCGAGAGCACGGGGCGGACGGAACGGTCGGTCGATGTGCAACTGGCCCTGAACGACTCGGACGTGCTGGGGATCCAGACGGTGACGCTGCCGGCGGCGACGCGGATTGTGGAGGAGGTGCGCCGGTCGGAGTTCGAGCGCGCGGAGGCGGCCAGCAACGCGGCGACGGCGGCCGATGGCGGCGAGGCGGAGGGCGCCGACGAGGGGCCGCTGGTGGCCGAGCGGTGGGAGGCGTCGTCGAGCGGCGTGGTGTTCCGCCTGACGCGGGCCGAGGCGGGGCTGTTCTCGGTGCGGTTGCTGGCGACGCCGGGGAGCGAGTTGAGCGCGCCGCCGGACGTGCTGGCGGTGGATGATGAGGCGTGGCTGGCGGTGCCGCCGGCGCGGCAGTTGGCGGTTGCGGTGGTGACCGAGGGCAACCTGTTCCTGCGCGGGCTCGAGGGGCTGCCGCTGGCGAGTCTGGAGACGTACACGCCGGCGGCGTGGCGGGCCCTGGACGAGGCGGCCCGGATCGCGTTCGACGTGGTGGTGCTGGATCGATGGCTGCCCGATGGCGGGTTGCCGCCGGGGCGGTTCCTGGTGCTGGGCATCGTCCCGACCGAGGGGACCGGGATCACGGATCGCGGCCAGGCGGGCGAGGGGACCGGCGGGGTCATTCTGGACTGGCGCCGGGACCATCCTGTGCTGCGGGAACTTGTGCTGGACGCGATCGAGATGGCTCGCCCGCGACTGGTGGACATCGCGGAGGATGCCCCGAGCCGCGCGATCGCGGACGGGGACTTCGGGCCGGCGATCATCGAGTTCTCGCGCGACCAGACGCGGGCGTTGATCGTGCCGTTCAACCCTGTGGCGTCGACGTGGCCGTTCGATGTGTCGTGGGTTGTGTTCCTGGCGGCGGGCGTCGACTACCTGGGGCACGACGCGGGGTCGGGGGGCGGGGCACGCCAGGTGCAGCCCGGGAGCGTGCTGGCGGACCGGGTGCCGCTGGGGGCGACGGGCGTGGAACTGGTGCTGCCGCAGGGCGGGACGATCGGGCTGGAGCCGGCGTCGGATGGGCGCGTGGTGTACGGGCCGATTACTCGGACGGGGATCTATGCGCTGCGGTGGACGGGGCAGGGGTCCGCGGGTGACGTGCCGAGCGGCTCGCGGATGGTGCGGGCGTACGCCGCCAACCTTGGAGACGAGCGGGAGAGCGAGGTCTCGGCCCGCCTTGTTCTGCCGCTGGCGGACCAGGTGGCGGTGGCCAGCGGTGAAACGAGCCGGGCCGGGATCCGGAACTACTGGCCGTGGCTGATCCTGGCGGCCCTGGGCGTGATGATGTTCGAGTGGTGGGTGTACAACCGGAAGGTGTACCTGTGACGGGACGGTGCGGGGCAAGCCTGGCGGGTGGGGACGCCGGGCTGGCACCGATGTGCGGTCTGGCCCGCGTCGCTCGTCTGCTCGCATTGCTGGTGATCGGGCTGGCGGCGACTAGCGCGTGGTCGCGTCAGGGCGGAAGCCCGGAGATGCGCCAGGGGCGGGCCCGCCCGTCGGTCGGGATCACGCTCGGCTGGGGCGAGTACCTGCCCGCTGAGCGGTTCGGGCCGATCTGGGTCACGATCGACCCGGCGGACCAGACGCTGGAGGGCACGATCCACCTGACGTTCCCGCAGGACGCGGTGCAGGACGTGACCCTGGTGGCCCCGTTCGCCGCGGCTGCCGGGCGGGCAACGACGGTGGAGTTCGCCGCGGCGCTGCCGCCGGACGTGCCGATCATCCGGGCCGAGGCGCGGCGTCCGAACGGGCGGGTGATCGCGAGCCAGACGCTGGCGAGGGCGATCAGCCGGGACGAGCAGCCACTGCCGCCGGGGCTGAGCAGTTACGACGACCTGGTGCTGGGCGTTGGCGACACAGGGCTGCTGGCGGCGGCGCGGGGGTGGTGGCCTGGGCTGCTGGCGACGCCGACGCGCGAGCCGCAGGGCTGGGGGCCGTCGTCTCGATCGGCGGCGACGGACCTGTTCGAGAGCACGATGGTTGTGGAGGTTGGGGCGCGCGCGTTGCCGGAGTCGTGGATCGCGTACGACGGCGTGCGGTGCGTGGTGCTGGACGCGCGGTCGTCGGGTGCGATGTCGCCGGCGGCGGCGCGGGCGCTGCGGGACTGGGTGTGGGACGGCGGACGCCTGGTGCTCTTGATTGAAGGTTCGGGTGCGGAGTGGGCGGCGTGGGTGCGCGGCCTGGGCGGATCGCCGATCGAGGTTGGCGAGGCACGGACGATCGGGGCGACGGCGGAGATGGCGCACGCGGCGGGGCGGCGAGACACCGGCAGCGCGGTTCTGGCGCCGGCCTTCAGCGCGCGGGGCGTGCGGCTGACACGGACGGGCGAGGCGCTCGGGTGGCGGGGCGTGTGGCCGCTTGATCCTGCGGGAAGCGGCGTCGAGCACGCGATCGCCGAGGGGCCGGTGGGGCTGGGGTTTGTGGCGGTTGTGGGCGTGCGACCCGACGACATCCTGCTGGGCGTTGACCGCGTGGCGGCGGGGAACCTGTGGCGGCAGGTGCTGGCGGGGGCGATGGAGCCGTTCAAGCCCGAACCCGGAAAGGACGACGAGCCGGACTACTGGTATGGGCAGCAGGCCTCGGGCGACACGATGCGGTCGCGGCACGCGATCACGGTCGGGCTGGACCATCTGGCCGATGTGCCGCCGCCGAGCGGGCGGGCGTTCTTCGGGCTCGCGGCGGCGTCGGTGCTGCTGGCGCTGCTGCTCGGGCCGGGGGACGCGATCGTGCTGAAACGGTTGAGGCTTCGCCAGCACGCGTGGCTGACGGGCCTGGGGTGGATTGCGCTGGCGAGCGTGCTGGCGTACGCGGTGCCGGGGATCCTTCGGCCGACGGACGGGCGGCTGGGGCGGCTGAACGTGGTGGACCAGGTGCACGACCCGTCGGGCGCGGCGGTTCTGTCGCGCCAGAGCGTGCTGACGGGCGTGCTGTCGGCGCGGGCGGGGCGGGCGAGCCTGGAGGCGGATGGCGGGGATGGGGCGTCGTGGTGGCGGGGCGTGTCGTCGGTGCAGAGTTTCTCGTTCGAGCCGCGGCGTGGGATGGGATCGCCGGTGGTGCTGGCGGTGGGCGCGGTGGAGGCGGGCGACGGCGCGCCCGTGCGGGCGTCCGAGCCCGTCGCGCTGCCGATGCCGCTGATGACGTTCCGGACGCTGCTGGAGCGGGGCGGTGGTGATGTGGGACTCGCGGCGGTCATCGGGCGCGAGGGCGACGGGTGGCGGGTGTCGCTGACGGGCGTGCCGGATGGGGCGGCGATCGGGTTCGCGTCGGTCGAGGTCGGACGCGAGGGGCAGCGGGCTGTGGTGTTCGAACGCGAAGTGGGCGGCGACCTCTGGGTCGCGACGGTCGGAGACACGGGTGGCAGTTCCGTCGCGCAGCGCCGGCAAGCGGAGCGAGCGCGGATCTCGGGCGGCGGCGGCTTCGGCACGCCGATCGGGTCCCAGTCATGGGCGTATCCCGGCGGCATCGCGAGCACCCTGGAAGAGGCCCTGGCGAACCTGCCCGGTTCGCGGGAGCGCGGCGACGCGATGGATCGGATGGTGCGGTCCGGGAGATGGGCGATCGTCCGGGTGCGGCTTGACGACATGCCGATGGACGCGAGCACGAGCGCGACGCGGAGCGAGCGGCGGACGGTGCTGGCCCGCCTGCTGGTGCCGCTGGCGGAGGCGGTGGAGGATGTGCGTCCCGCGGAGCGGTGGTCGCCGTCGCCGCGCGTGCCGACGGGACTCGGGACCGGCTCCGGAAGCAGTTCGGGCGGCGACGGCAGCGACGAAGCGGGCGCGGCCGACGCACCGTCGTTCGGCGCGGGGGGCGAGGAATGATCGAGATCAGGAACGTCACGAAGCGGTTCGGCTCGCTGGTCGCGGTCAACGACCTGTCGCTGGAGATCGGCGCGGGCGAGGTGTTCGGCTTCATCGGCCCCAACGGGGCCGGCAAGTCCACGACGATGAAGATCCTGGCGTGCCTGCTCGCCCCCGACGCGGGCACCGCCAAAGTCGGCGGGCTCGACGTGACCAGCGACGGCGACCGCATCCGCCAGATCCTGGGCTACATGCCCGACTTCCTGGGCGTGTACGACGATCTGACCGTTGACGAGTACCTGCAGTTCTTCGCCGCGGCGTTCCGGATCCACCGGAGGAAGCGGGGGCAGATCATCGACTCGGTGCTGGAACTGACGGACCTTGTCGAGAAGAAGAAGGCGATGGTGTCGAGCCTGTCGCGCGGGATGCAGCAGCGCCTCGGCGTGGCCCGCGTGCTGATCCACGAGCCAAAGGTGCTGCTGCTGGATGAGCCGGCGTCGGGGCTGGACCCGCGGGCCCGGATCGAGATGCGGAGCCTGCTGCAGGAACTGGCCCGCATGGGCAAGAGCCTGATGGTCTCGTCGCACATCTTGTCGGAACTGGCGGAGATGTGCACGACGATCGGGATCATCGAGCGGGGCAAACTGTTGTATGCCGGGTCGATCCAGGAGGCGTACGCGCGGACGAGGCCGGGTGAGCAGATCGAGGTGCGCCTCGAGTCGCCGGCGGCCGCGGGCGGCGCGAACGGTTCAGATACGCCGGCGGACGGCGCCGGCGATGGCAACGTGATCGATCCGGACGTGCTGGAACGAGCCCGGGCGGCCCTGGAGGGAGATGCGCGTGTGCACGCGGTGGCGGTGGTGGCCTCGCCGCGGGCCGCGCTGCAGGTGAGCCTCGTGCCGGGCGAGCACTCGCACCACTTCATCATCGAGCGGCTGCTGGGGGCGGGGCTGCGGATCGCGGCGTTCACACCGAAGGAGGTGCGCCTCGAGGAGGCGTTCCTGAAACTCACGACGGGGGCGCTGCAGTAGATGGGCGAGCGCGAGCCACAGGGCAATGTCGCGACGGACGCCGCGGGCGGCGCGGCGATCGCGCTGCCGCCACCGGCACGACGCGGGCTCGGCGAGGCGCTGGCGGGCCTGCTCCCCCACCGCGTGCTGCTCAACGCGGTGTTCCAGAAGGAGGTCCGCGTTTCCGGGCGGAAGGTCTCGACGTTCTGGCTGCGGGGCGTGTACGGGCTGCTGCAGGTCGGGCTCGCCGTGCTCGTGTACGCGGCCAATCGCAGCGACAGTTACCAGGGCGGGGCCGCGGCCATCCAGTCGTTCCAGGACGTCGCCCCGGCGGTGACGGCGTCGATCCTGTGGTTCCAGATGATCCTGCTGCCGCTGGTGTCGGCAATGATGACGGCCCCGACGGTGTGCGACGAGGTGCGCGGGCGGACGCTTGGAGCCTTGCTGACCACGCCGCTGACCGCGGCCCAGATCGTGGGCGGGAAGTTCGCCGGCGCGCTCGTGAACATCGCGATCCTGGGGTTGATTTCGCTGCCGCTGCTGCTGGGGATGCGCCTCTTCGGCGGGACCGACGCGACGCTGGTGCTGGGCGGTTCGGCGGTGATCATCACGACGGCGATGCTGGCCGGGGCGATCGGCGTGCTGATGTCGGTGTTCGCGCGCCGGTCGGCGTTGGCCAGCTCGGGGGCGGCGTCGATGGTCGTGGGGCTGGCGGTCGCGCCGCTGCTGGTCTCGTTTCTGCTCGTGAGCCGGCACATCCTGTCCGAAGAAGAGGCGACGTTTGTCGTCGGAACGATGAGCGGGCCGGCGGCCCTGGGAATCACGCAGGCGATCTCGCTCGGCATGCCGGCGCCTGCGGGCGTGACGCCATGGACGATCATCGGAGCCAACGTCGCGTTCAACCTCGTGGCGACGGGCGGTCTGCTGGCGGCGGCGACGCTGGTGCTGCGCAAACGCCTGACCGGCGACGGGGTCGAGCGCGTGCTGGGCGCGGCCGACGTGGACGTGCGGTCGGCGCGTCGGGCGAAGAAAGCCAAAGGCGGCGAGGTCGGCGCGCTGGAAGCGGCGGGCGCCCCGGCTGGCGCTGTTGCGGTCGGCGCCGTCGATGTGTCGGGCGTCGGTGCGGCATCGGATCAGCCCGCGGTCGCTGCAACACCACCGCCGCCCCCACCACCGCTGCCGGACGCGTCGATCGTCTCACGCGAGGTGAGCGATCGCCCCGTGCTGTGGCGTGAGCTGCGTCGCCAGGGCGAGCGGGCGGCGTCGCGTCGGCGCGGGCTGGCGGGGGCGTCGTTCGTGCTGGTGTTGCTGGCGATTCTGGGGGTGTTCCTGCCTTTGTGGGGCATGTTCTCGCAACTGTCGGGGGAGGGCGGCGCGGCGTACGCGACTTGGTCCCGCGGGGGCCGGTTGGACTGGCTGTCGATCGGCACGATCGGCTTCGTGCTGCTCACGGGAGGGCTGATCGCGGTCACGGCGGTCCGCGCGATCAAGCGGGCGGGCACGGGGCAGGCGGTGGTGCTGCCGCCGCGATCGACGATCGTGTGCGCGGCGTTGGCCGGACTGCTGATGTTCCTGTACTGGGAGTCGGAGGGCGAGTTCGACGGCGTGCACATGTTCGTGGCGGTGCTGGGTTCGGTGATCGTGCTGCTGCGGGCCGCGTCGCAGAGCGCGGGCGTGCTGGCGGAGGAGCGCGAGGGGCGGACGCTCGAGACGCTGCTCACGACGCGCCTGAGCGCGCGCGAGATCCTGCTGGGCAAACTCGCCGGGGCGCTGGCGAGGCAGTGGGACCTGGCGGCCCTGATCCTGGCCCATTTCCTGTTCGCGGGGGTGCTGCTGGACGGCCTGACGCCGTGGGTCGTGTTCCACGTCGCGGCGGCGCTGGCGGGTGGCGTGGCGTTCCTCGGCGGCACGGGCGTCGTGTTCTCGCTGATGCTCAAGAAGGGCTCGGTCGCGGCGATCGCGAACACGGGGCTCGCGCTGGGGCTGTGGCTGGTGGCGCCGATCGTGTTGCTGCTGCTCGCCCAGGCGTTGCGGGCGGACTCCGAAGTGTTCGACAAGTTCTGGTTCGGGGCCTTCGGCACGCAGCCGCTGCCGCTGTTGGTGTTCGCGGTGACCGAGGCGTCCAACGCGTCGCGGTACGGACGCCTGGAGTACTCGCTGCCGTGGCTTGAGAAGATGGACATCTACCAGTTCACGGCCCTGCTCGTGGTGGTCTCAGCGTTGTACGCGGGGCTGGGCATGCTGGCGATCAGATTCGCGTGCGCACGGTTCAATCGCCTGGCCGGTCGGTCGTCGTAGGGTGGCGGCGGGGTTGGCGCGACGCCGCGGCGTCCGGGCGGAGCCGCTACGCTGCCTCCCCGCGGAGGCCCGCCCGTGTCGATGCTGCCCGGAGAATCCGCTCGCTCGCCGGACGCCGATGGCACGCTGCCGCGCCCGATCGCGGTCCGCCCGGACGCCATCGACGCCGTCTCGACCGAGTGGCTGCTGACCAATGGGATCGGTGGGTTCGCGATGGGCACGGTGCTGGGTGTACCGACACGCCGGTACCACGGGCTGCTCGTCGCGGCCATGCGCCCGCCGATCGACCGCGTCGTGGCCCTGCACTCGATGGACGAACTCGTCGTCATCGACCGCGGCAGCGCGGGCGAGCGGCGCACGAACCTGACGCGCTTCCACTTCGAGGACGCCAAGGACCGCACGCGGGCCCACCCAACGCTCGTCGGCTTCGAGCGCGGGGCCCAGTGCGTGTGGCGGTATCTGGTCGACGGCGTGTCGATCGAGAAACGCCTGCACCTGTTCCACGGGCGCAACGCGGTCGAGATCCGATACTGCGTGCGGGCGCCGGGGCGGCGGTGCGCTGCACCGCGCCCCGCTGGTGGCGCTGCGGGACTTCCACTCTCTGCGGAGGAAGGGGACGGCCGCGGCGACGCGGGCGCGAGCTGCCGATGCGGCGGAGCGCCTTCGAGTGCCGGCGCATCGGCATGGGCGTCGTGGTCGTGAGCGAGCACCGGGGCTGGTCATCACCAGCGACGCCCCGCGCTTCCGCACCGACCAGGCGTGGTGGACCGGGCTGCGGTACGAGCGCGAGCACGACCGCGGGCAGGACTACGTTGAGGACCTGTGGACGCCGGGCGAGTTCACGATCGACTCGCAGGGCATGGACCACGCGACGACCGCGACGATCTACGCCACGGTGGACGCGCGACCGACCGACACGCCGGGCGAGGACGTCGAGAGGCGATCGGCGCGGCCTGCGGTCGATGGTCGAAGGCGTGACGCGCGGCGTCCCATCACGCCGCCCGACGCGCCGACCCTCACCGCCGTGGAACGCCTGTGCGCGGCCGGCGACGAGTTCGTCGTGCCGCGCGGCGGGAGCGCGGCCGACGCGTACGGGCACCCGGGGCTGACGGTGCTGGCCGGGTACCCCTGGTTCGCCGACTGGGGGCGGGACTCGATGATCTGCGTGCCGGGTCTGCTGATCGACACGGGACGGCTGGGCGACGCCCACGCGGTGCTGATGACGTTCGCACGCCACATCCGCGACGGCGTGATCCCCAACCGGTTCGACGATCATGGCGGCGAGGCGCACTACAACACGGTGGACGCGTCGCTGTGGTTCATCCATGCGGTCGGGGAGTTGGCGCGGGCAATCAGCGAGCCGGAGGCCGCGGCCACGACGATCGACCCGATGTTGGTCGACGCCTGCGTCGAGATCATCAAGGCCTACACCCGCGGCACGCACGCCGGGCCCGCGACGCGCGAGGCCTCCGGAACCGTGGCGATCTGAGCGACGTGCCCGCGGGACAGATCCGCGTCGATCCCACCGATGGCCTCGTGGTGGCGGGCGACGAGGAGACGCAGTTGACGTGGATGGATGCGCGCCGGGACGGCGTTTCGTTCACGCCGCGGGCCGGCAAGGCGGTCGAGATCAACGCGCTGTGGCACCACGGGCTGCGGGTGACGGCCGAGCTGGTGGCCGAGAGCGACTCAGCACTCGGCGACGAGCTGCTCCGCCAGGCGGAACGCGTCGGTGACTCATTCCGTCGGCGGTTCTGGAATCCGGCGGCGGGCTGCCTGTTCGATCTCGTGCCGGAGGACGGGGCTCGCCGCGACGAGGCCGCGGCCCAGATCCGGCCAAACCAGGTGTTCGCCGTGTCGCTGCGGCACTCGGCCTTGTCGGGCGAGCAGCAGCGGGCGGTGGTCGATGTCGTGGGGCGGCGGTTGCTGACGCCATTCGGCCTCCGGACGCTCGACCCGGCGGACGCGGCGTACCGCGCCGAGTATGCGGGGCCGCTGCGCTCTCGCGATGAGGCGTACCACAACGGCACCGCGTGGCCTTGGCTGCTGGGTGTTTATGTCGAGGCGCTGCTGCGCTCGGAAGGGTTCTCGCCCGAGTCGCGTCGCGAGGGACGACGCGTGCTGCAGCCGCTCATCGACGAGATGGAAGGCGCGTGCCCCGGGCAGATCGCCGAGGTGTATGACGGCGGACGGGCCGACTTCTCGTCGGCGACCGCCACCGGCAAGGCCCATGCGCCCGCGCGCGACCAGCACCCCGATGGCTGCCCGGCCCAGGCGTGGTCGGTCGCGATGACGCTGCGGGCCCTTCGCCTCACGCTGGCGGGCGAGGGCGTCACGCCTGCGGGCGGGGCGCAGGCTGGGCCCCCGGCTGCTGGGCGTAGGGACCCGAGCCGCCGGACTGCATGGCCTCGTTGAACTTCTTGACCTTGTTGGCGGAGATCATGCCCCACGAGACGCCGCGGGCCAGTTGGGCCGCGACCTCCTCGCTCATGCCGGCCGACAGGACGCGTGCGGCCTCATCGGGGGTCATGGAGCCCTCGGCGACGTAGGCCGCCACCTCGCGACGGGTCTTCTCGCGCTCGCGGACCTCGGTGGCCTTGCGGACGGTGTGCAGGATCGCCAGGACAATCACGATTATGCCGCCAATGCCGACCACGGCGAGTTTGAGTTCGTCGTCGCCGGCGGCGAGGGTGTTCAGGGCGAGGGTGGACGCGGGCGTGGCGAGGTCGATCGGCATGGAGTGGACTCCGCTGGTTCAGCGATCGGAGCAGGTGGGCGTGGATGCTCCCGGGTGCGCCCCGGTCTCGCGGGGGCTCGTTGACCGGGGCCTACTTCCCGCAGGCCCCGCCCTTCGGCTCGGCCTTGAGGATGCGCTCGGCCTCTTCCGGGGTCATCGAGCCCTCGGCGACATAGGCCGCCAGTTCGCGTTTGGTCTTCTCTCTCTGGTTCGCCTTGGAGGCGTTGGTGAGGGTGCCCATGATGATGCTGACGACCGCCACGCCGCAGCCACACGCGATGGCGACGATCGGGATGACCTCGCCCATTGAACTGCCGAGTGTCAGCATCGGGAATCCTCTAAAGGGTGTGTGCCTGAGTGTACCGGCGGGAGCGGGCCCGGCTCCGCGTGTTGTGGCGGCGAACCGCCGACGGATGGGGACGATTCGACCGGGCCTACTTGTCGCGGGCCCGCATCAGGCGTTCGCCCTGCTCCGGGCTGATCGAGCCTTCGGCGATGAACGCGGCGATCTCACGCCGCGACTTCTCGCGGGCCGAGGTCTTCATCACGCCAGCGACGGTCGCCGAGACGATCCACGTCAGGGCGATCGTGCCCATCACGACCAGGGCGAGCGTGTCTTCGTTGTGGAGCAGATCGGCCAGCGGCATGGGCGTCTCCCGAGAAACGGCGGCGCGGCCCCACGGACGCGGGTGCCGGCATCGGGGTTGTTCGGACCTGGGGCCGCGGCATTTCACGCCGGCGGATCGGGTCTCCGCCAACCTCCAGGGCGCGAACGATCGGCTCGACGGAGGTGCGCGGCGACGTGGCAGGCCAACCCGAACAATCTGCGATCGTCC
Organism: Phycisphaerales bacterium; assembly: GCA_041401985.1. Classification (GTDB taxonomy): domain Bacteria; phylum Planctomycetota; class Phycisphaerae; order Phycisphaerales; family UBA1924; genus JACKHA01. The sequence continues at coordinate 30,454 of JAWKTE010000002.1, read as the reverse complement.
GGGCCATGCTGGGCCTGTACGCGCGCGGCGTGTTCCCGATGGGCGAGCCCGGCTCGGACGACCTCTATCTGCACGACCCGGACCCGCGGGCCATCATCCCGCTGGATGAGCGGTTCCATGCGCCGAAGTCGCTGGAGCAGCGCGTGCGGTCCGGGCGCTTCACGATCCGGACGGACACGGCGTTCGAGCGGGTGGTGCGCGAGTGTGCGAAGCCGCGCCCGACCGAGGGCGGCGGGACGTGGATCACGGAGGAGGTCGTCGGGCTGTACACGGCCCTGCATCGGGCAGGGCACGCGCACAGTGTTGAGGCGTGGCTGGTGCCCCCTTCCAACCGCAACGACAGCCGAACCAACAGCGACGAGCACGGGTGCCAAGATGAGCCAGTGCTCGTCGGCGGGCTGTACGGCGTCCACCTGAACGGCCTCTTCGCGGGTGAGTCCATGTTCTCCCGCCCGGCCCTGGGCGGCACCGACGCCTCGAAGGTGTGCCTCGTGCATCTGGTGGCCCACCTGCGAGCCCGCGGGTTCACGCTGCTCGACACGCAGTTCACCACGCCGCATCTCCGCCGGTTCGGCGCGATCGAGCTGCCGCGGACGCGGTACCGGGCCCTGCTGCGGCGGGCACTGGACGTGCAGACAACGTGGTGGCCGTTCGAGCCGGAGGCGCTTGTTGGCCCGAAGAAGCAAGACCCGCGCGCCTGAGATCACGGCAAGCGGTCTCGGCACTCGCCGCGATCCGGTACCCTCTTCCCATGCCAGCCCTCGGCGACCTCCTCAAAGCGCTGCCCACAGCCCCACTGTCCGAGCCGGACGCGGAGTTCCTGTTCGATTCGATGTTCGAGGGCCAACTCGACCAGGCCCAGATCGCCGGCGTGCTGGCCCTGATGGCCGCGCGCGGCCCGACGCCGGACGAGGTCGTCGGGGCCGCCCGCGCCATGCGCCGGCACGTCACGCCCATCCCCGCCCGCCACCCGGAGTCGATCATCGACACCTGCGGCACGGGCGGGGCGCCCAAAACGTTCAACGTCTCGACCGCCGCCGCCATCGTCGCCGCCGGGGCCGGGGCCCGCGTCGCGAAGCACGGCAATCGCAGCCGCACGGGGCGCGGCTCGGCCGAAGTCCTGGCGGCCCTGGGCGTGAACGTGGACGCCTCGCCCGAGGTCCAGGCCCGCTGCCTCGACGAGGCCGGCGTGTGCTTTTGCTTCGCGATCCACCACCACCCGGCGACAAGGCACGCCGCGGCGGTCCGCAAGGCCCTGCAGTTCCCGACGATCTTCAACGTGCTCGGGCCGCTGACCAATCCGGCCCGGGCGTCGCGCCAGGTGATCGGGGTGTACGACGAGGGGCTGGTGCCGCTGATGGCCCACGCGCTGGCGCGCCTCGGATGCGTGCGGGCGATGGTGGCCCACTCGCGCGACGGGCTGGACGAGGTCTCGATCACGGCCCCGACGCTGGTGGCGACCGTCGCCGACGGGCGCCTGTCGATGGACGAACTCGACCCGCGACCGCTGGTGCCGCACCTGGACCTGGCGGCGATCGACCGGGCGGAGTTGGTCGCGGCGGACACCGAGGCGGCGGCGGGGATGATCCGGGACGTGCTGGCGGGCGTGCAGGGGCCGCGGGCGGAGTTCGTGGTGGTCAACGCGGCGGCGGCGCTGTTCGTGGCGGGCCTGGCGCCGGACCTTGGCGCGGGCTGTTCGATGGCTCGCGAGGCGATCGCGAGTGGGAAGGCGAGGGAAGCGCTGGAGCGGTTGGTCGCGGTGTCGAAGGGAGACGCGGCCGGCTAAGCATCGGGTTCACGAAGGGCACGTCACGGTACATCGGCACCGACTTGCTCCGCGGACTCCGCAAGTCGGTGGCACGGTGCCCCCCTACTCCTCCTCCCCCCGATCGCCCAGCACCCGCCGCAGCGCCTCGACGCTGGTCTCCTCATCGAACCCATTCCACGCCAGCAGGCGGAACAGGCGCGCCCGCAGGCGCGCGTCCCCCGCGGCCCGCCCCGACCGCGCCACCGCAAGCCTCGACCGCACCAGCCGCTCGGCCCGGTCCAGCGCGGTCTCGCCCCGCACCGCCTCGCGCACCGCCTCACCCGCGTCCGACGCCGCGATCCCGGCCCGCTGCAACTTGAACTCGATCAGCCCGGCGGCCAGCCCGCGCCCGGCCATCCGATCCGCCGCCCCGGCCGCGGCCCGCGCATCGTCCAGCAGCCCATCACGCTTGAGCGCCTCGATCGCCCGCTCGATCGCCGCTTCCGGGTGCCCCTTCTCCGCAAGCCGCGCGCGCACCCACGCGACGCTCCTCGCTCGCGACCGCAGCCACCGCCCCGCGTCCCGCACCGCCCTGGCGAACGCGCACTCGTCCTCGAACGCCGCGGCCAGCACCGGCGTCCACGCCGAGCCGACCTCCAGGCCCAACCGCTCCAGCCCACGCCCCGTGATCGCCCCGACCCGCCGCCCATCCACGCACACCCAGCACCACGCGTCGCGCCCGGCGACGGGGCGGATCGAGGACACGACGCCCGCGCCACCTGCATCGCTTACTCGCTCCGGTTCGGCACCAAACATCTCGCCGGAATCACTCACAACCCCAGCCTACCACGGGTTCCGCACTTCGCGTCCGTACGATCCCCAGTGCCGGCCCCGGACAGCGAGAACAACCTGGCTTCCCGCCCCGACGACCGGACCAGCCGGTTCCCACGCCCCCACCACGCGCCCCGCCCCCACCCGCCCGCTCTTCCGCCCCCGCCACCGCCTCCACCACGACCTCGAGTTCAAGTCCGTGTTCGAGGCCAGGGCCCGCAAGTCCGAGGGCCCGCTGACCGTCTTCACCCGCCCGAGCGACCTGCCCGACCATCGCCTGGGTCTGTCCATCGGGCGGCGCGTCGGCGGGGCCGTCCGGCGCAACCGCCTCAAGCGCCACCTCCGCGAGGCCTTCCGCACGACCCAGCACGCCTGGCCGACGCCGCCCGCCGGGCGCTACGACGTGGTCGTCACCGCCATCGCCCACGACCCGCTGCCGCTGGACCAGTACGCGGCCATCCTGACCCGCCTCGTGCTCCAGTGCCACCGCGTCTGGGAGAAACGTTCCCGGCGCGCGACGGATCAACCCGAGCGGCCGGCCCCGAGCCCATGAGCCGCCCCGCCGCCCCAGCCCGATCCGACCCTTGGGACCCGGCCCTGCCCCGGTGGGCCCGTGTCGCGAATCTGCCGTTCATCGCCGGGGTCTGGTTGTACCGCGTCACGCTCTCGCGCCTCACCGGTCGCTACTGCCGCTTCACGCCCACCTGCAGCCAGTACGCCCTCGACGCCTACCACACGCACCGCCCGTTTCGGGCCACACGCCTGACGCTGTGGCGACTAGCCCGGTGCCAACCGCTGGCCCGCGGCGGCTACGACCCGGTGCCGCTGCCCGACCCCACGGCCCCGGATGCGGCCCCCGCCGCGGCCCCGGACGCGCAACGAAACCCGTCCGAGAACACCCCATCCGGCGAATCGCAATAGACGGATCGCGCCGATCCGATTAGTCTTCACTTACCGCGGGCCTGCCCGCTCCCGGAACCCACGAACCGGGGGTCGGCACCCGCCCCAACCGTGCGCGGCCGCCCGCCCCCAGCCCCGCCGCCAAGGAAGGAGCCGACGTGGGCCGACTCCCCGCTTCCCAGCGCAAGCAGCAACTGCTCGACACCGCCCTGGACCTGTTCGCCCGCCTGGGGTATGCCCGGGCGACGACGGCCGAACTGGCCAAGGCCGCCGGCGTGACCGAGCCGATCATCTACCGGCACTTCGAGTCCAAGAAGGCACTGTTCGTCGCGCTCATCGAGCGAACGGGCACGCGCGCTCTCGAACAGTGGGAGCGCGACATGGCCGGCGCCAGCGATCCCGGCGACCGCCTCCGGCGCCTCATCGGCGACAACCCGATGGTCGCCGAGTCCGGGCGGAAGGCCTATCGCGTGTTCCTCCAGGCGATCACCGAGACCGACGACCCGGAGATCCGCGACGCGATCGACGCGCACATCCGCTCGCTGTTCGAGTTCGTCAAGGCCGAGGTCGTCAAGGCCCAGGCCGCCCACCGCGTGACCACCCGGTACGCCGCCGATCTGATCGCGTGGCTGCTGATCCACATCGGGCTGGGCTACGGCGTGCTCTCGGCGATGGCCATCCAAGGGCACGGGCAGGACGCCGGCGGCGGGCACGTCAAGGACGTGCTGGCCCGCATCCTGACCGGTCCGGAGTTCCGCCCCGAGCAGAAGGCCGAACACAAGCCCGAGCCGAATGCCGAAGAGCCGCCCGCGAAGACGCCCAAGCGCGACAAGTGAGGGCTCCATGCCGCCCGAATCGCCCCGAACCGAACCGCCCACCACCGGCGTCCCGGCCCTCACCGCCTACCTCGTCGGCAACGCCGAAGGCTGGGTCATTGAGCCCGCCTCGCCGCGGCGACGCTGGATGGACGAGTTCGCCGACGGCTTCCCCTACCGCTGCCTGCCGCTCTCGATCGCCAACCAGTGCGGCTGGGTGGTGCGATGCCCGGTCGGGCTGACCGCCACCTGGTACGGCGGGAACCAGCCGCGCGATGTCCGCATCGCCTTCGATGCGGATGCCGAGCGTTTCGCCCACGAGATCACCAGCCACTTCGGGGGCGGGGTGCTCACGTTCACGCTGCCCTGGCTGTTCCGCACGCCGCCGGGCGTGTCGCTCTACGTCCGGGGATTGCCCAACGCGTTCGTCCACGGCGCCCGGGCCCTGGACGCGATCGTCGAGACCGACTGGGCTCCGATGACGTTTACGATGAACTGGCGGCTCACCGACGCGAACCGCTCGGTCCGCTTCGACAAGGGGCACGCGATCGCGCTGCTCATGCCGATCCGCCTGGACCTGGTGGAGGCGACCGAGCCGCGGATCCGCCCGCTGGACGATGATCCCGCTCTGGCGGCCGAGTACCGGGAGTGGGCCGACTACCGGCGCGGGTTCATCCACCGCAAGGACCGGGCCCCGAGCGAGTGGCAGAAGGACTACATGATGGGGCGGCACGTGGACGGGCGGACGGAGGCGTCGCACAAGTCCCGCCTCAGGCTCGCGCCGTTCGCGCCCCCCGAAACGCGGGGAGAATGAGCGGGCAATCCGGGTGGCCCGTGCGGACGCCGATCGCGGATGTCGCTTCGGTTCGAGCGGGCGGCGCGCCCGCCCGACCCGCCACAGGAGGCACGCCATGGCCCGCATGTTCCAGGGACTCCCCGCCGACTTCGACGCCGGCGTCCGCGACGAGGCGTTCCGCCTGAACCTCGCGAACGCCCCGCGCGGCTGTCCCGGCTACTGGTGCGAGTGGTGCTTCTTCACCCAGGGCACCCGCGACAACTTCCAGGTCGACCACATCCTCTCGGTCGCCGACGCCGACAAGTACGGCATCCCGCCCCACAAACTCACCTCCGTCGACAACGCGTGCATCCTCTGCTCGGCGTGCAACCAGTCCAAGGGGCGGCACGGTTTCCCGCGCCACGGCACGGGCCTGGCGTACCGGGCGCCCAACGCGAACCTAGCTTGGGGCGAGCGGCGCACGCCGCATCTGGACTGGGACGATCTGGTGCAGATGGCGATGCGGAAGGGCCGCTTCAGGGCCCGCGGGTGATGCGCGGGCACAGAAGCGGCGCGGATTCTGATGGCACCCGACGCGTCCGACCGGTATAAGCGGTCATGCGCATGGTCCTATCCGTCGCCGCACCCGCCCTAGGCGTCGGCCTGCTCCTGGCCGGCATGCACGCCGCGCAGCCCGCGGGCTCGGACGCCGCACAACCGGCGGCACAAACGGTTGGTGACGCCGCCGCCTCGAACGCGGCCGAGACGCTCCAGCGCGACGCCGACCCCTTCCTCCCCTCCCGCCACGGCTTCCGCTTCGTCAACTCGTTCCACGGCTCGCCGCTGCCTCCCGAGATCCGCGACGCCGAGTCGGGCCTCATGGGCTGGGCTCGCCAGGTCGCCGAGCGCCACGCCCCGGACCGATTCGGGCTGTGCGGCGGGATGTCGCTGCTGGCGGCCGACTACTACCTCGCGGGGATCGAGCCGCCCGCGGATCTCGACCCGCCCTCGCAGGGCACGGCGCTGTACGAGGCGTTGTACGCCCGCCAGACCCAGTCGCTGGGGCCGGGGATGGGCAAGGTGTTCGACTTCGCGCATTGGATGACGCTGCCGGACACGACGCCGGAGTCCGTGGGCAGCGCGATGCCGACGCTCCGCGATCGGCAGGATGCGGCCGATGCCGAGGCGTTGCCCGACGCCCAGAGCCAGCCGCAGTCCACATCCTCTCTGACCCGCCTCGAACTCCCGGCGATCTGCCAACGCCTCGAACGCGGCGAACTCGTGCCGCTCGGCCTCGTGCTCACGCGGGCCGGGCGCGGGCAACTGTGGAACAACCACCAGGTGCTCGCCTACCGCGTGACCCGCGGCGACGACGCCACCCCTTCGCATCCCCACCTCTACGACCCCAACTACCCCGGCGACGACGACTGCGTCCTGCAGATCGAGGGCGTTGGCGTCGGCTCGCTCGGGCTGGAACCCGACGGGGCGGACGCGCTCGCGCTGGATGCGGGCAACCCCTCGACCCGCGGCGAAACCGTCCGCATCACGCGGATGACGTCGGCCGGGCAGACGCGGAACGTGCGAGGCGTGTTCGTGATGCATAAAGCGAAGGCGTTGGAGCAACAGACCGCGGACGAATGACCCTGGTCGCCCGAGGTGTGGCATGGCTGTGGCTCGGCACAGTGCTCTGCAGAAACGATTTGACAGATGTTCATTGAGCCGGTCCAATGCCGGCCATATGGCAAGGACGCCCGGACCCGATCGGATCGTTCTGGAGGTCGCGCGGCTGTCGCTGGCCGCGGCTCGGCGGTGCGTGAGCACCTACGGGTCGATCAAGAGCCGCCACGACTTCACGCAGCCGCAGCTCATCGCCTGTTTGGTGCTGCGCGCGTACCTGCGCACGACCTTCCGGGGCATCACCCAGCTGCTGGCCGAGATGCCCGACGTCCGCGCCGCGCTGGGTCTCGAGCGTGTGCCCCACTACACGACGCTGCAGAAGCTGCACGCCAAGCCGCACGTGGTCCCACGGCGTGATCGAGGCCATGCTCACCGACCTGCTCCGCGGCGTGACCGGGCAGGACCGGGCCGCGGTCGAGGAGGTCGCGATGGACTCCACCGGCCTGGCGATGACCAACGCCAGCGTCTACTTCCGGATGGTCAAGGAGAAGGACAGGGCCGGAAAGGGGTCGAAGAAACGCGCCGGCCGGCCCGCGGCCCGGACCAAGCGCGGCTCGACGAGGCGCACCGGCCGCTACGTCAAGGTCTCGGTGGCGGTGGCCTGCGCGCTGTTCATGCCGTGCGCCATGCGCGTGGCCTTCGGCCCTCGGGCCGACACCACCGAGACCCCCGTCCTGCTGGAGCAGACGTTCGGGTGCTGCGTCCCGCGCGCTGTACGCCGACGCGGGGGTTCGACGCCGAATCGCTGCACGGGATCTGCCGCGACGAACACGGGACCGAGCTGGGTGCCGCCGGTGATCAAGTCAGAAGGACGGCACGGTCAAGACCCCGCACCGGGCCAGGATGCTCGATCTTCCGGCGTGCTACGGCGGCGGGTCGAGTCGTTCTTCGGCGCTCAAGCGGACCACCGGTGGAGCCTGGAACTGCCGACTCCCCGCGTCGCTGCTGTCCGAGGCCGCCATGCGGGTGCTGGCCTACACCGTCCATCGGTAGTGCCAGCGAGAGACTCGAAAGGAGTCTACAGAGCACTGTGCCGAGCCACAGCCATGCCACATGTCGGACCCGCCCCAGCGAGCGCGACGCGCGAGCGAGTGTGCCACGACCTTCGGGGCTCGGGCCGAAGGTCGTGCCGAGGGTGGAAGGGGTAGGGGGAGGGAGGGGAGTAGGGGCGGAGCACGACCTTGCTCAGAGCCGCAAGGTCGTGGCACATGGCGTGACGATTGCAGCGGGTTGTTCGCACCGAGGAACGCCGCCGAGCCGGCGTGACTCGGTGGCACAGTGGACGCAGTCAGCAGCCGGCGGCGAAGAGGTTGGGGGTAGTAGAAGAAGTCGTCGTTGTTGATGATGCCGTTGAGCACGCCGTAGCCTGGGGTGCCGGGGATGGCGGTGGTGGTCAGGTCGGGGGGCGAGGGCAGCGGGTGAAGCCGGGGCCTACGCCGGCCGAGTTCGCCTGAGAAGAGGGTCAGGTAGTAGAAGAAGTCGTCGTTGTTGACGATGCCGTTGGGGACGCCGTAGCCCGGCAGGCCGGGGATGGCGCCGGTGGTGAGATCGGCCTGGCAGAAGCCGGGGCCGGGGGGCTGGAACTCGAAGGCGCCGATGTCGACGATCGGCGGCGGGCCGACGCCGGTGTCGGGCATGATGGGGTCGTCGATGAAGCGCGGGTTGCCGGGAAGGTCGGTCGTGATGTCCGGCGGGACGGCTGCGGAGTCGCCAGCGTCGACGGCGGGCGAGCCGCGCTGGAGGGAGTAGTCGCCGTTGGCGGGATCGGCGAAGAGCGGGTCGGTGACGAGCACGCCCGGGCCGGGGAACGTGCCGACGCTCAGGATCGAGTGGGCCACGTCCACCGGGCCCTGGAACAGCACCGGGAAGTCGTTGTCGCGGATGATGGTGTTGCGGACGGTGATCTCGCCGGGGGGGAACGGGGCGACCCGGACGAAGACCGGCACGCTGCAGTTGACGACCGTGCAGTTTCGGAACGTGACGCTGGACCGGTTCATGTCGAACATCGGCGCCGTCGACGTGACCCCGGAGAACAGGCAGGAGTCGAGCGCGAAGCCGGTGTCAAACGGGGGCGCGGTGAAGGCAGACTCGCCCGTGGGCACGTTGACGTCGATGAAGCGGCACCGGATGAAGAGGAGTGGGTCATTGAGTGAGCCGATCGATGCGACTCGGGATGGACCTGAAAACGTGCATTCGACAACCTCCCTCACCGAACCGAGGAACTGCGCATTGGGTATGGGTGTCGACACCACAGCCGTACATCTCTCCGACAGCAACACGCCGGTCATCGCCACTCGGTTGTTAATGAACTCACAATCGCGGATCGTCGCCGTTGAGCCCACAAAGCCGATGTCGAATCCCTCGAAAGCGCATCGATCCACGAGCAGGCCGTTGACGGAAGAACTTCCGCTGATTCCGTATGACTGCGGGTTCCCCACAAATCGAATGCCTTCCACGTGGATGCCCCCCGCGCCAGGGGGTATCTGGAAACAACGGAACGGAACCCCGAGCCCGCCCGGGACGACCACCGGCCCCTCGCCCATCTCGGCGGTGATGGTCAAGAACTGCTGGATCACGATCTGTCCCTGATACGGCCCAACCCCCTCGCTCACGAGCAGCGTGTCCCCGTCAACCACCATCGGGCTAGCCACCGCCGCAGCGATCGACGGGAAGTCCGGGTTCTCGCCCGGGTCGTTCGACACGAACCACGTCGTCTGCCCGGCGGCGGGCAGGGCCAGCGCGAGGAGCGTGAGTGCCAGTGCCTGGATGGTCGTCGCGGGCTTCATGGTCCACTCCTTCTTGCCCCACGTCGCCGGCTGATCGTCGGCGGCTGCGCCGCCGGCACAGGTTGGAAACCTGTGCCACCACGGACTGTACTTGGCGGCGGGGTGGGATTCAAGGCGTTTGTTCGTATGTCACCGAGTTGGCGCACAAAGGTGACTGTTTTGTGGTGGGTTTTGAGTCTGGTGGCGGCACACACCCCCTCCGTCAGACTCGCAGAGCCTCGTCTGACACCTCCCCCGCGGCGCGGGGGAGGGGGGCCTGAGCTTGCGCTCAGGGCTCTCTAGGGCCGGCGGGTCGCCGACCCTCCGGGTCGAGTTTCGCTGGTGTTTTCCAGGGGTGAACCCCTGGCAACCGTCGTGGCGCCCTCCGGGCGAGGTGAGAGGCACGCCCCCTCCGTCGGATCTGCAGCGCATGGCGGAGGGGGCAGTTTCGAGGCCACAAGACTCCACCGCCTCACCCCTGCCGCTTCTCGAGCCTCTCCCGCGCGAGCCGCTTGGCCCGCTGCAAGGGCGACTCATCCGCCGGCGGCTGCACCGGGCCGGACGGTTGCTTCGCGCCCGCCGCGCCGCTCTCTGCGCCACCCGAACCGGCTGAGTCCGAGCCCTTTGGCGTGGTCCCGGCGACCGCACCAGCCCCCATCGCCGCCCGCGCCGCCGCGACCCGCTGGCTCTGCCGCTGGGCCTCTACACGGCGCGCCGTCTCAACCGCGTCCCGCCCCGACAGCGCCGCCCCCGACGCCTCGCGCTCGCGCGCGCGCCCCAACCCCGCCCCCAACCCCGCAAGCCGCGACAGCGTCCCGGCCGCCTGGCCCCCGCGGTCCCGCGTCGCCTCGGCCATCGACGCCAGCACCGTCTTGCCCCGCAGTTCCCGCGACACCAGCCGGTCCCACGCGATCCGCCGCGTCCCGACGTCCAGCAGCACGCCCAGCGTCCACGCCACCAGCACGGGCCACAGCGGCGTCGAGGCCCGCAGCGGCTCAACACCGGACCGTTCAAACAACGCCGCCGCGTCGTCGAGCGACAGCACCCGCCCGCCGCCCGCCGACGCGATCTCCCGCATCAGCGACTCGTCCGACGACAGCCGCCGATACTCCTGCGCATCGGGCGCGATCGCCCCCGCCACGATCGGCGCGAGCGCCCGCTCGCCCTGGCGCGGCTTGGCCACCACCACGTACGCACCGCTGCGCTGCGTCGCCACGTCCGCCTCGTACACGCCCGGCCCGACCTGCTCGAGCGTCGCATCGCGCGACGAGCCGTCGGGTGCAAACACCGCCGCCCGATCGTGAGCAGATCGAGCGGTCGCCCCGGCATCGGTCGCGTCGAGGCGGACGTGCAGGCGGCTCGCCCCGGATCGTCGCGCCCAGGTCCAGCCCGCGCCGCCGCCGGGCGCGACGCCAGCGCCAGCCTGCGTCCACAGCGTCCGAACGCCCCCCATTCGGGCCACGCCGCACCCCACCGCCACACGTCCGACGTGAACGACACCACCTGCCCCAACTCCACCTGCCAGTGCGCCAGCACCGGTTCGCCGTCGGGCGTCACCAGCGCGTTGATCGCGGTCGTCTCGGCCCGCGCCTGCGTCAGGTTCAGGCCCATCAAGCGCGGGAGCCCGTCCTCATCGACACCCGACACCCCAGCCACGAGCGGCGATTCGCCAACTCCCAGCAGCGGCCTGAACGCGGATTCACGCACCATCGGCGTCCGCAGCACCCGCACCGCCCGCAAAAACACCCTCGGCAGCACGGACGGATTCACAACCTCATAGAACGTCCCACCCCCGTAGAACGCCACCAGGCGCATGCTCTCGATATGCGCCCCATCACCCACCGCGATCGTCGAAATCGTGATCCCCCGCTCGTGCATCTGGCGGGCCATGTCCGGCAGGATGTCGGCGTCCATCGACTGACCGTCGGACAGCAGGATGATGTGGCGCGTCTTGGCGTCCACCGCCAGCAGTTGCCGCTCGGCCTCGCGCAGCGCGCTGCCCGAGGCCGTCCCCCCATCGGGCGAGATGCCCAGGATGCTCGTCGCCGTCCGTTCCGGATCGGTGTTCGGTCCCAGCGGCACCACCACCTGATGATCCAGGTTGTACGTCACAACCCCCACAAGGTCCGTCGCCTGCAGCGACCGCACCGCCGCCGCCGCCGCCTCGCTCGTGATCTCCTGCTTCGACCGCGTCGAGCCCTGCACGCGCCAGCCCATCGATCCCGACCGGTCCATCACGAACACGACCGCCAGATCCGGCGACAGCAAACGCTCCGGCAGGTCCAGCGAGACCGGCAGCAACTCCTCCAGCGCCGAGCCCTTCCACCCGCCCGCGCCATACGACTCACGCCCGCCGAGGGTCAGCAGCCCGCCGCCAAGGTCGCGCACGTACGCCGACAGCAGTTCCATCCGCTCCGGCCCCAGCGCATCGGCGGGCACGTTTTGCAGCACGACCATGTCGTACCGCTGCAGCGACAGCAGATCGCCGGGCATCGCGTCGGGGGCCGCCAGTTCCGCCTCGATCCCCGCCTCGCGCCACACATTGGCCAGCGTCGCCCCCGGCCCGCCGGGGTTGCCCTGTCCGTCGCCATCGAGGATCAGGATCGAGCCCCGCCCCGGCGTGACCGTGAACGCCTCGCCACGGTTGTTCGCCACGTCCGTATCGCCGACCAGCCGCACCTCACCACCCGGCACCGCGCCCTCGCCCGAATCCTCCCGCGCCGGCTCGAAGATCACCTCGAACCGGTGCGTCCGCGCCGGCGACAACGCAACCGGCACCGCCACCACCGTCCGCCCCGCCGCCAGTTCGATCGGCAGCGCATCGCCATCCCGTTCCGGCGTCGCGTCCACGCTCTGCCCGTCCTGCAGCACCCGCAGCACGCCGCGGCTCGGCGACGTCGCCACCAGCGCCACCCGCAGCGTGATCGTCGCCTCGGCGCCCGCGCTCGCCGGCGCATCGACCGACTCCACGAACACCTCGCGCGTCAGGCGGTACTCGATCGGCGCCACATCAATCGGCGTCGGCCCGCGCTGGCCGCGCGGCGACGACGCCTCACGCGCCGCCCCGATCGCGTCCCCCGCCGTCTGGTTCCCGTCGGAGATCAGCACGATCCGCCCCGCCGCGTCCGCCGGGATCAGCGCCCGGGCCAGGCGCAGCGCGGCCCCCAGGTCCGAGCCTTCCGCCCCCGCCGCCTCGAACGGGCGGTCGAGCGGGTCGCCGGCGGTCGGGGCCGCGACCGCGAGGGCCTGCCCATCGAACACGACGATGCCCAGCAGATCATCCGGCCCGCGCCCGCGCGTCGACCGCGCCAGCCAGCCCCGGACCCGATCCACGATCGCCTCACGCCGCCCCTGCTCGTCAACAACCTGCGGCCCATACCGCAGCACCGACCCGCTCACGTCCACGACGGCGACGACCGCCAGCCGATCCGTCTCGCGCACGCTCGCGGCCCCCGCCAGCGTCACCGCGATCAGCGCGAACAGCGCGGCCCGGGCCACCGCCGCCGTCCACCGGCGCAGCCCCGTCATCGACGCCAGCAGACGCACCGCCAGCAGCGCGACAGGCACCCCGATCGCGGCCAGCCACAGCCACACCGGGGCTTCGAAGGAGAACGGGCCGAGGGGCATCGGGAGATCGTATGAGTTCCGCGATCAGCAGCGAGATTCGAGTCCGGCGCCCCCCGCCCGCTCGATCGAGAGTGATCGAGGATCGGCCAAGGCCAGTATCCGGCCTCACGCCGCCCGCTTGGACCGCTGGCGCGGGGCCGTCTCGACAGGCTCGCGAGCTGGCGGGGCCGCGTCGCGCATGCGGGAGAACTCCTGCTCCAACGAGCGCCGGATCATCTGGCGAAGTTGGCGGGCCTGGGCCGGGCTGGCCCCGACGCGATTGAGGTCCACGCCCATGGCCGTGATCCAGTGCGTCGCGACGGGGCGGTAGCCCATCCGCTGGACCAGCGCATCCTCGATGCCGGGCAGGTGGGCGGCCCCGTAGAACACGCCGACGGACTCGAACTCGCCCGAGTCGTCCACGATCTCGTGCAGGCGGGCCTCGACCACGTCGTTGCGCTCGTGCAGCAGCACGTCCATGAGGTCGCCCATCGGGCCGGGCATGTCGCCCATGAACTGCTCGGCCTGGCCCAGCACGTCGATCATGACCATCTTGACCATCTCGCGCATGGTCGGGCTGGAGGAGATCAGGCCCAGCACGGTGCCCTGGAGCGCGCCCATGAGGCCGCTGCCGCTCATCATGGCCAGGAAGTTGTCGCCCTCGCCGGCGAGCCCGGCCTCGACGAGCAGGCCCTGGAGTTCTTCCATCGTCACGTCGCAGTTGACCCAGTGGTTCTGGGCGTAGTCCATGGCGTCGAGCTGGAACTCGACGCCCAGGGCCCGGGCCAGGCCGCGCTGGATGCCGTCGTCGCCGGCCATGGAGTCGATCGGCTCGCCGGAGGGGCGGGCCAGGTCGGCGCGGCCAAACTCGCGGTCGCCGGCGCGGACGACGAAGGACGTGGGTGCGTTGCCGGCGTCGGTGAGCGGTTCGTACACGAAGGGCTTGCCCGCGGCGTCCTCCATCAACGGGCGGATCATCTCGGCGGTGCCGAGTTCCATGCCGGCGAACAACTCGTCCAGATCGGCGGGGTACTGCCCGGTGCGGGCCCGGTGCCCGACGATCGCGGCCACCAGCAGGCGGGCGCGGCGCTGCGTGCGATCGGCCCGCTCGGAGCGCCCGACGACGGGCAAGCCCTCGGTCGGGTCGCCCAGGCCGACGCCCTCGAACAGGACGACGTCCTGGGCGTCGAGCAGGTACTGCAGACGCCGGTAGAAGACATCGTCGCCGATGTGGGCGGCGCCGACCAGGACGATGCGGGGGCCGTTGCCGTCGATGGGCGCGAACATGCGGCTGGCGACTTCGAGGCTCATGGTGCTGCCGTCGTCGCTCTCGGTGACGCGGAGGTAGGGCTCGGGCTGGGCGATCGCGGGGGCGGCGGTCCACAGGGAGAGCAGGCAGAGGCCGGCTGTTGCGATTCGCAGGATCGACTTCATGTGGAGTTCCTTCCCAGCGGCCTTCTTGACGCGGTGCGCGGCCCGATTCACGCGAGCCATCGGCCCATTCTTGGGTGGGCCGGCACCCGGGGAGACGATCAGGTTGCCCATCGGCTCGAACGCCCGGGGCCAGTCGTTCATTCGGGTTGTACCGCCTCCGGTTGCTGCCCGATGCGTCGGGAGTTGATCGGGCGGGCCATCTGCCTGTGGCGCGCGAGCCGGGGCGTCCCCGCCCCACGTCGCGCGAGCCGGGGCGTCCCCGCCCCGGTTCTGGCTGGAGGGTCCTTGAGGAGGCGTTCTGCGGAGAGGTGGCCCGCAGAAACCGGGGCGGGGACGCCCCGGCTCGCGATGGAGAATGGGGGTGGTCGGATCGGGAGGCAAAACCGGGACGGCCCCTCCTTCGAGGCCGCCCCGGCGTCACGGGCCCGGGCTGCTTGGGGCGTGGGCCCGGTTGTTGGGATCCGGTCTTGGATGCGTCCCTCGGGGCGATCGGCTCAGCAGCCTTGGGCGAACAGGATGAGGTAGTAGAAGAAGTCCTCGTTGGTCAGGATGCCGTCGGGCACGCCGAAGCCTGGGGCGCCGGGGACGGCGGTGGTGGTCAGGTCGGCGACTTCGAGGTTGTGCTCGGCGAACTGGGCGAGGTAGTAGAAGAAGTCCTCGTTGTTGAGCACGCCGTCGGGCTCGCCGTAGCCGGGGGCACCGGCAACGGCGGTGGTGGTCAGGTCGGCGGGGCAGGCGCCGGTGATGCTGGCGCGGCCCTCGCCCGCGCCGTCCATGGTCATCGCCAGGGCGATGGGACGCGGCACCACAGTGCGAGCGTCGAAGTCGATGATGGTGTCGGTGGGCACGGGCAGGTCGAAGGGGACCGCGGTGCCGATCGGGGGCAGGGCGTAGTTCGCGAACCGCCCGGTCGCGGCGGCGTTCATGACCGCCCCGCCATCGACCTCGATGAGCATGGTGCCGGGGTTGGTCGCGGCGCCCTGGGGGATCTCGAGGAAGAAGCGGGCCTTGGGCGCGTCGATGTGGAGGTTGCCGGAGTTCCAGGAGGCGGCGACGGCGTTCTCGGTGGTGAGTTCGACATCGAAGAGCACGGACGTCCCGGTGATGCCGGAGGCGTCGGTGGCTTCGAGCACGAGGGGGTCGCGGCGCGTGGACGATGCGCCAGCGCTGCCGCCGACGATGTCGATGTTGGTGGTCCAGATGATCTGGCCCTGCGGGTTCGTGGTGGGGATGCGGACGCGGACGCCCGAGGTGCTGAAGGCGTAGCAGCGGGCGAACGCGGGAGGGGCGGCCTGGGCGTTGCCGAAGGAGCCGAAGGAACCTCGGACGCGGGTGCCGGGGCCATAGGGGTCGATGTCGGCCTCCACGCACGCGTTGGCGGAGGCGTTGACGTTGGGAGAGATGACCGTGGCGCACCAGGAGCCGACGAGGCCGGCGGTGGGCACGGCCTGGGAGATGTAGCGGCAGAACACGCCGCCGGAGTTCTGGGCGATGCCGCCGGCGCCGAGGAAGTCCGTGCCGTATTCGTCGAATCCGGGATTCTGGGTGGGGTCCCAGTAGTTGGCGCCGCGCCAGAACGAGTCCTCGACCCAGGCGTGTGCGAAGGAGAAGAAGGTGACGTCGGGCAGGACGCCGGGGGTGCCGGGGCCGTAGTCGAAGGTGTGGGACACGTGGTAGCGGTCGTTGGCGGGGAGCATCGGCTGGGCCGCGGCAACGCCGGCGAGGGCGAGGATGGGCAGGCACAGGGCGGGCAGGGCGAGCGGCGTCGTGCGGAACGGGTTCATGGCGAACCTCCTTTGCGGGTTGGCCCCGCGTGCTTGGGTCTGTCCGTGACGTGACAGGACCGAAGCGAGAGGTTGGCTTGCCCACTCACGCGAAAGTCGCCAGATTGTCGGGGATGAATCGAAGACGGGACTCACCGCAGAGTCGCAGAGGGCGCAGAGGGAGCCAGTTTGGAAGAGAGATAGGAGCGAAGCCGAGAGGTCCGAAGTCACCCGGTCCCTGGCCTTTGCCTTCCTCAGCGTCCTCTGCGTCTCAGCGGTGAGTCCCTCGGATCGTGACGCAGGAGCCCGACGATTCTCACACTGAGAGGCGTTCGCGCTGCTCGATGTCGTCCTCGGTGCCGGCCTGGCCATCCTGGCCGATGCTCTTGACGACGAGGGTGGCCGGGCTCGTTGATTGATCGATGGTGAACGAGAGCGGCTGGCCCCAGGGGTCCAGGGGTGCGCGGGTGTCCATGTCCTCGAAGGTGGCGGGGTAGCGGTCGTTCTGGAGTTGGAACGCCGTGACCAGCTGGGCGATGGAGCGGGTGTCGAGGGAGACGTCGAGGCGCTGGCCGGTCCGCCGGGCCTCGGCGGCGTTCTCGACGTAGGACTTGCCGTTGCCGGCGTTCATGGTGATGGCGACGGCGATGATGACGATGACCAGCAGGATGGCCAGGCCGCCGATGGGCACGCCGCCGCGGGGGTGCGACACGGTTCGCGGAAGACTGGGCATCGTGTGGCTCCTTCGTCGTTGGGCCTCTGGGACCCGTGCGGGCACGCCGTGCCGATTGTAGAGGCTCGTCGGGCTAGCCGCGGTCGTTCCGGAACATCCAGAGAAGCAGCGCCAACGGCACGCCGAGCACCAGCAGCGCCGCAAGCGGTGTCGCGAGTCCCCAGGCAAGCCAGGCGGGGAGTGCGGCGATCGGCGTGCGGGCCGCGATGAACCAGGCGAGGCCCCAGAGGGCGCCGCAGGCGAGCACGACCGGGCCGAGGGTCAGCAGCAGGCCGGCGATGCGCTGAGAACGGACGCCACGGGTGAGCGCGACGCCGCGAGACTGGCCGGTCGGGTTTTCCGCGTGCGCGAGCCCCGGCGCGGAAGCGGCTTCGGATCGCGGCTCCGTCGGCGGGTGCGGCACGGTGTCTCCGGCACGCCCGGGTTGCTCGGTCTCCGAGGGCTGCGCCGAGGGCGCGTCGCGGCCTTGGCGTGCTGGGGTCCGGGCCGAGGGTTCGGCGTCGAGAGCCTGCCGACGGCGTCGCAGTGCGCGAGGCACCGCCTTGTGCGGAACGAGCGTTGCCCAGAGATTCTCGATCGTCACCGTCCGCTTCTGCGTCGCGGCATCCTTCGGGCCAGCGTCCGGCGTGATGTCGGCCGCCAGGATGTCGAAGTCGAACACGGCGGTGAAACCCGGCGACGCCCCCGGATACTCGCGGAGTTCGAGGCGGAGCCGGCCGTCCGGCTCGAAGCCGACGGAAGCGTCCCACATCGTCTGGTCCAGGTCGAGCAGCACGTCGCCGGTCGGCACATGGGTGACCACCGGGTTTGCGACCCAGTGGGACATCCGCATCTCGAACTCGAGAAGGTCGACGCGAATGGTGCCGTCGGGCGAGAGCATCGGCTCCACGGGTCCTCCTTCGGTCGAATCCGGCGGCGTGGCCATGGCGGAGCGCCGCCCCCTTGAGGAACCACGCGGTCCGGTCATGGACTCCTTGGGTCCAACGGCCAACCATCATGGTTTCCTGTTGGGGAGTAGCCGCCCGCTGGAGCGGGACCAGGTGTCGTCAACACGACCTCGGGCGTCGCCCGGGCCCGGCACCTGACTGCCTCGGACGCAGACGGCAAGACCAACCGGCCGGGGGCGTGGGCCCCCGGCGGTGTCGGTTTTGTGCGCGGAGGCCAGATGCTGCTGCTTGGAATGCCGCTCCCCGGTTTGCTGTTCAACCTGCTGGCCACCGCCGGCGGCGCGGTGCCGGGCGGGGCGGGCGGCGAGGCGCTGGGCGAGCCGATTGCGGAGGCGGTCGGCGACGCGGGCGGCCAGACGCTGCTCTACGGCGTGTTCGTGGTGGTGGTCATCGGGCTGCTGTGCCTTGACCTGTTCGTGTTCCATCGCAAGGCCCACGCGGTGCGCCTGAAGGAGGCGCTGGGGTGGTCGGCGGTGTGGGTCACGTTCGCGCTGCTGTTCACGGTGCCGCTGTACTTCGCGTATGAGAAGCACTGGTTCGGGCTGGGGCTGAACGTGCCGGTGATGGGCGCGGCCGGCGAGACCAAGACGGTCTCGGGCCTGGCGGCGATGGGCGAGTACTTCACGGGGTATGTGATCGAACTGTCGCTGTCGATGGACAACCTGTTCGTGATGGCGGTGATCTTCGGCTCGCTGAAGGTTCCGAAGGAGAACCAGCACCGGGTGCTGTTCTGGGGCATCCTCGGGGCGATCGTCATGCGCGGGCTGATGATCGCGCTGGGCGTCGCGCTGATCGCGCGGTTCGACTGGATCATCTACGTCTTCGGCGCGATCCTGATCTTCACGGCGATCAGGATGGCGTTCACGAAGGAGGACCACGACGAGCCCTCGCTGGGGCCGATCGCGCGGATCCTGGGGAAGTTCTTCCCGATCACAAAGCAGTTCGACGGGCAGCGGTTCCTGGTGCGGATCGACGGGAAGCGCCACGCCACGCCGCTGCTGGTGGCGCTGATCGCGATCGAGTTCACGGACCTGATCTTCGCGGTGGACTCGATCCCGGCGATCTTCGCGATCACGGCGGACCCGTTCATCGTGTTCACGAGCAACATCATGGCGATCCTGGGGCTGCGGTCGCTGTACTCGTGCCTGTCGGCGATGCTGCACACGTTCCGGTTCCTGAAGCCCGCGCTGATCGTGGTGCTGATGTTCATCGGGGTGAAGATGTGCCTGATCCACACCCCGCTGAAGATCCCGAGCGAGGCGGCGCTGGGCATCGTGGTGGGGATCCTGGCGACGGGGATCGTGGCGTCGCTGCTGGCCCCGCACCCGAAGCCGCGGCAGCAGGACTTCCCGACGGCGCCGGAACTGCCCGGGCGCGAGCCTTCGAAGGGCGACGGTTCGGCGAACGAATGAGAAACGCCGACCGGGAGCGGGTCCCGGTCGGCGTTGCGCTTGCTTCAGCGGAGTGCTGGCTCGACGGTGGGGCCGATCAGCGGCCGCGGGTGGCCGGGGCGGCGCCGTCGCCGGCGTGCTCGGCGGCCTCGGCCTGGGCGGCGCGGGCCTCGTCGATCATGGCGATGTACTGGGCGGGGTTGCGGAGCAGTTCGCCCATGCAGTCCGGGCAGCAGAGGCGGACGAGGCGCCCGGCGACGATGAGTTCGGTCGGCTCCTCGCCGTCGGCGATCTCGTGCCCGGCCACGACGCACTCGGCCAGCGGGTAGGTCTCGCGCTGGGCCTCGGCGGCGGCCTGGTCGAGGCGGTGCAGGTAGGCCTCGGGGTCGGCCTCGAAGTCGGCGACGCAGCCCTCGCAGCACAGGCGGACGAGGCGGTTCTTGTAGACCATGTTGATCGCGTCATCGCCGAGTTCGTGGCCTTCCATGACCAGGCAGTCGGTGATCGGGTAGAGGGGCAACTGGTCGGCGATCATGAGTTCGTCGACCTTCTCGAACGCCGCGGCGGGGTCGCTGTCGAAGCGGCGCTCGCAGCGGGTGCAGCAGAGACGGATCTCGCGGCCCTCGAACTCCTTGACGACGGCGCGTTCCGGGTCGATCTCGCGGCCCATCAGGGGGCAGTCGGGGAGGTAGAAGGCGAAGACCAGGGGCATGTGCTCGTCATCGCCAGCGGCGTGGTCGCCATGATCCTCGTGGTGGTCGTCGTGGGGCTGGGCGGCGCGGGCCTCGGCGATGAAGGCACGCTTGCGCTGGGCGTCCCAGCCCTCGAAGCGGCTGTCGCAGCCGGGGCAGCAGAAGCCGACGCGGACGCCCTCGAACTCGACGAAGGTGGTGCCGTCGATGGGGCTGCCCGCGACGGGGCAGTTGGCGTTGACGATCGGGGGGGCGGTGTCGCGGGCGGCGGGCTGGGACTGGGCTTTGGCCTGGGTCTGGGGGGTTGCGGTCGCGGCGGCTCCGGCCAGCAGGGCGAGGCAGGGGGCGGCGCAGCACAGCAGCATCGTGAACGGCTTCATCTGGGTTCCTCCACGGGGGTCTGGTTGGAAGGCAAGGGTATGGCGGGAATGGGCTGAGGCCGGGAATGCGGGCTTTCACCGGCTTGCCAGCGGGGGCGCCGGGATGGCGGGCTGGAGTCGCGCGAACGGACGAGCACGCCTCGGTATTCCACGGTCCCGACCGGGCCGACACGGGGGCGGCCCGCCGCTACCCTTGGCCCATGCCCGAGACCGAGCAGGCCCCGCACCACCGTTCCAGCATCAAGGAGACGATCACCCAGCTGATCATCGCCTTCGTGATGGCGTTCGTGTTCCGCGGGTTCGTGATCGAGGCGTTCCTCATTCCGACGGGGTCCATGGCCCCGACGCTGATGGGGGCGCACGTGAACCTGACCAGCGACGTGTCCGGGTACAACTGGTCGATGACCCCCTGGGTCGAGCGGCAGGGCGGGGCCCCGGCGAATCAGGGCGAGTTCGAAGTGCCGGATCCGATGACGCAGGTAGCCATCACGGCCGGGCCCAATGAGCCGCTGATGGGCGGCGACCGGATCTTCGTGCTCAAGTACCTGCCGTACCTGTACGACCCGGCCCGGTTCGACTGCGTGGTGTTCAAGAACCCGACGAACCCGGACGAGAACTACATCAAGCGTCTGATCGGGCTGCCGGGCGAGCAGGTGGCGCTGATCCACGGCGACGTGTTCGTGCGGACGGCGCCGGCGGGGCTGGAAGCGCCGGTGGACTGGCACGCTTCGGGCTGGCGGATCGCGCGCAAGCCGGAGCGGGTGCAGCAGGCGCTGTGGATCCCGATCTTCTCGAGCGAGTACTCGCCGCTGAGCCCGATGCTGGCGCCGAACTGGGTGTCGCCGTGGATCGGCACGGGCGGGTTCGAGGTTGGCACGGAGCCGACGTACGTGAGCCGTGGTTCGGGCGTGGCGACGATCCGGTGGAACGATGCGGCGCGTCCGATCGATGATTTCTGCGCGTACAACGTGCGGAGTTCGGGGTTGGAACCGCTGCGGTTCCTTGTGCCGGACGTGCGCATCCGGGCGGGCGTGCGTCCGGATGCCGTTGGCGTGGCGGTCTCGCCGATCATCACGACGTGCGGATTCGAGATCCGGGCGGACATCGAGGGCGCGGGCGTGACGATCCGGCGGCGTCCGGTGCCGACCGCGGACGGGCTTGGCGCTCGTGAACCGGGCGAGTGGGAGACGATGGCGACCGGAACGCTCGCCGCGCCGCTGGCGACGGAACGTTTCACCGACGTGGAGTTCTGGCACGCGGACCAGGCGGTCGGGCTGGTGGTGGACGGACGGCGGGTCGCGTACGCCGAGTACGACTGGACGCCGGCGGAGCGGATCGAGCACGCGATGGGGCGGTCGATCGACGATTTGCTCGCGGCCGAGGAGGCGTACCGGGGCGGGCGGGCGAGCATCGACATCCCGGCGGCGCTCAATCTGACGCAGATCAACGACCCGCACGTGTCCCGGAACATCTTCGGTGTGGTGGGCCTGTATCGCCCGACGACGGTGCGGTGGGAGGTCCGTGGGGCCGTGACCATGACGCGTGTGGGGCTGGACCACGACCTGTACTACCAGTCGACGTTCTATCGGGGCGACGCGGATGGCCCGCACACGCTGGAGAACCAACCGGCCCGGGGCACGCACCCGGAGCAGCCGAACCTGCTCGGCCCGGACCAGTACTTCACCTGCGGCGACAACTCGGCCCAGTCGCTCGATGCGCGGCTCTGGGACCGGCCGGACCCGTGGGTCGCGGCGGAACTGGACCCGACGATGGGCGTGGTGCCGCGGGACCTGCTGATCGGCAAGGCGTTCTTCGTGTACTTCCCGGCGATGAAGCGGGAGCGTCCGGTGCCGATGATCGACTTCGGGCGGATGCGGTTTATCTGGTGAGCGGCGTTGCGCTGCGTGCGTGCTCGGGCGATCGGTGGCGAACGCGGGGCTGATGCGCACGCGCGACCGGTTGGGGCCGAATGTGTTTGTGCCGGACGTGCTTCTACCGCTCGCGAGTCTGTTTCAATCCAGTGGCGACTCGGGCACCGGCTCGATCTCGACTTCGAGCACCGCGTAGCCGTCGAGTTCGAAGTGCTCGACGCGGATGTGTGTGAGCGGGATCGGGGCGGCGGGGTCGGGTGCGCTGGGAGACGACTGCGGCTCGACCGGCTCCGGGACGGTGAACTCGCCGACGTCGCGGGTCGGCCCGTGCCAGGTCCAGTTGTCGATGATCGCCTCGTCGTTGACATAGACGCGGACGCCGTCGTCGGAGAGCGTCGTGATCCGCCACCGTCCGGGCGGGAGGCGGAGGGATGTGGTGGCGATGGTGCCGAAGTGGTCGGGGCCGGGGGGGATCCCCGTCCCTGCGTTGGAGTTGAGGTTTTCACCCCGCAGATTCCCGATCGACCCGTTGCCGAAACGCAGGCGGAGGTTGTGGAGGGTGCCGCGCACGCCGGTGTCCGCCGCGGCCCGCCACGCGTCGGGATCGGATCTCGGATCGCAAGGCGAGGCAAAGGCCCGCACGTCCCACGCGGCCCGGAGAAGGACGCCGGCGAACTCGCCGCTCGCGATGCCGTCGAGCGTGAGCGTGTAGGGCGTCACATCCGCACCCGGCTCCGGAGCGACGGCCACCCGCACGCACGGGACATCGGTGTCGCCCGGCGCGATCACATCGACGACGCCTGCGTCGACTGTCGCATTCACGCCGGACGGATCGCCGGTTCCAAGAACTTCATATACATGGGCGCCGTTGTCGTCGGCGCCCCGCCTGACCATCGGCCGCTCATGATCCCACGGGAAGTACTCGCCCATGATGATGTTGTGACGCCCGGCGAGGGCCGCCCGAGCACCGACGGGCCGCGACTCACCCGGCACGAGTCCGCCCAGCGTCGCCAGCACCGGCGGTTCCGGCGCCAACCCCGCAACCCCTCCAAACGGCTCGACCACGTCCGATCCCTCGGCACGCACCGGCTCCTCGACCCGCTCGAACTCGTTGGCCGCGACGACGGTGCCGCGCGCATCGCGAAGGTGCACGCCGACGCGATCGCCGGCGAACGCGTTTGAAACGACAATGTTGTCGCGCGTGTGCGAGTGGTTGGCCGCGGCCCACACGCCGGACATCAGCCCGGGGTCCGCGTCGTGCCAGAGATGAACACCCGCGGCGTTCCTCGCAAACCGATTCTGCGAGATGACGTTGCGTTCGGAGTGCTCGATGTTGACGCCGCCACGCTCCAGGCCGTATCCCGCGCCGCCGTTGCCGGTGAACTCGTTCGAATGAATGAGCGTGTCCTGCGAGTACCCGCCCCAGATCCCGCATATCGCGTTCTCCACGAACCGGTTGTTGACGATCACGTTCCCGAACGAGAACGTCAGTTCCAGCCCATGGGCCGCGGCGTACGAGAAGTCGTTGCCGACGAACACGTTGTCGTTGCAGCCGCGGCGCTCGTACGTCCAGGGCTGGCCCTCGGCGTCGGCTTCCGGGGCGGGCGTCTCGCCCAGGGCCTCGTGCCCGCCGAAGCCGAAGAGCCCGTCGCCGCCGTGGGTCGCGGAGTTCTCGATGAACAGGTTCTCGTTGCACTGCTCGAACAGGAGGATGCCCGCCGAGTCCTGCCCGCGGTTGTAGACGCCGTGGGAGTAGCCGCGGATGCAGAAGTCGACCGCGTTGCGGCCGACGACGTTGCGGCTGGACCGCCACATGGCGATGCCCCAACCGGAGAGGAACGAGAAGTCGTTGTCAAAGATCCGCGAATCGGTGGCGTTCTCGAGGATCAGGCCGTTCTGGCGTCGCCGCGCGAAGCAGCGGGCGACGGTGACGTTGGTTGAGTCCTCGATCCAGATGCCCGCGCCGTAGTTGGTGGCCCACTGGTTCTCGTCGTTGCGATGGGGCCACAGCCAGTCGGCCGAGTCCTCGGCGGCGGGGGTCGAACCAAGACGCATCGCGTAGCCGCCCGAGACGTCGCAGTCCTCGAGCGTGAGGCCATCGGCGTTCGTGGCCCAGAGGGCGATCTTGAATCGATGCAGGTGGGCGCCGCGGATGGTCACATCGCGATGCCCGTCGATGCGCAGGCCGATGCCGGACATGGTCTCGAACGCGGCGTCGTCCTCGCGGGCCAGCAGTTCCCGCCCGGGCCGCTCGGTCGGCCAGTAGACGGTGACGCCATCGGCCTCGATGTGGATGACGCCGTTGTTGTCCCCGTCGGCGATGATCACGCCGTCGGCGATGCGGACGCGGCAGGACTCGGTGATTCGGATGTTGTCGCGGTCGACCAGAACGATCGGGAGGTCCGCGGCTTCGTCGGGCCAGATCCACGGCGGGGGCGTCGGGCCTTGGGCCAAGGCAGCGGCGGCGACGATGGTCAGGGCGGCGAATGCGGGCATGGCGACATGCTACCGGAACTCGCTCGGACCGCGAAAGGGGGCGGCTTGCACGCCCTTTCACGCACTGGCTCACGCCCGTGCCTCGCGTGCCCGCGTCG
The DNA here is from genome assembly GCA_041401985.1 of Phycisphaerales bacterium. Lineage (GTDB taxonomy): Bacteria > Planctomycetota > Phycisphaerae > Phycisphaerales > UBA1924 > JACKHA01. The sequence continues at coordinate 5,533 of JAWKTE010000002.1, read as the reverse complement.
CCCGCACAGCCGCGTTCGACCCAACTCCGCCCTCGCGCCCCTCGCGCCCTTCGCGTTCAACCCGACCACTCGACCGCCCCCGACCCCGGGGCTCCACGCGGCACGCGCCCCCCTCGCACACCATCCGACGCCCGCTCAGCCACAGGCGACGGTTGGCGAAGCGGCGATAGAGCCAGTCGAACATCGGACGGAGCAGCGGCCAGCCGGTCGGGGCCCACAGCCACCCCCAACCGACCGCGGCATAGGCCCGGCGGAAGACCTCCATCCCGGAGACGAGCCGACCGTCGGCGGTGACGCCGTGGATCGAGCCCATGACGTCCTGGAACGTGGTGCCGTAAGCCGCGGCGTCGAAGTCGGGGGCGGTTATTTCCACGAGCGTGAGGCGGCCACGCCCTTTGTCCAGGCGGCGCAGCAGGCTGGCCTCGTGCCGGCACAGCGGGCACTCGGCGTCGATCAGGATGGTGAACGGCTCGGCCATCTTCCTCAGATTCGGCCAGACCGGCGGTCAGGATTCGCCCAATGCCCCGGGTCGGCTCCAACCGCTCCGACCACGCGTCAGGCGTCGCCGCCCCGTCGTTCTTTGCCGGCCGAAATTGTGAGCGTCGCCCGGCGGGTCGCGCCTTTGCGCTTGCCCCACGCCGGTCGGACGGCCCGGAGCAGCATGGCGCCGAGACGCCACGCCGCGAAGATCGCGATGGCGGTAACGACCCAGAACTGCCAGTCGGTGGTGGGCATGGGGTGGGACGGGAGCGGAGAGAGAAGAGAGAAGCGAAGAAGAGACGAGAGAGTGGTGACTGAGAGAGGACGCGAAGAACGGGCGTGTTGCGTGTGTGGGGGGGGGACTTGGGATGCTCCTAACGGCGTTCGCGGGCGGCTTGCGCATCGCGTTCGCGTGGGGCGCGTGGCTGGGGTCTATCCCAGTTCGGCGAGCAGTTCCTCCGCGAGTTCGCGCTGCTCGCCGCTGACCTGCTCGACCGCCTGGCCCAGCAGCGCCTTGGCCCGGACCGGGTCGTTGAGGAACCGGGCGTTGATCAGCCCGAGCATGACGCGGATGGATGGGGCCTCGCGGTCGTGCGGATACGCGTCGAGGAACGCCTCGTAGGCGCGGGCCGCGGTCTGGTGGTCGCCCGCGGCGAACAGGGCGTTTGCCAGCGTCAACTGCTGGGTCCGCCCCATCAGCACCGCGCCCGGCACCGCGAGGTGCTCGTCGATCAGGCGCTTGTACGCGCTGGCCGCCGCCGGCGTGTCCATTGCCGAGAGATGGTCCGCCACCGCAGCCCTGGCCTGACGCACCGCGGGCGAGAACGCCGGGGCCGGGTCGGGTGCCGCGACGACCGGCGCCGCCGCGCGCCCGCCACGCCGCCCCCCCACCGCCTTGGCCACGCGCTGCTCGTGGATCCGGTGGGCCTCGCGCATCGCGGCCCGGCGTTTGGCCTGGCGCGAGATCGTGAACAGGTCGTAGGGCTCGCGCGGCAGGGCCTTGGTCCACAGCAGCACCATCGAGAGCAGGATGCCGAAGCCGTAGCCGCCCAGGTGTGCCCAGTGGGCGATGCCGCTCTCGGCGATGCCGATGCCCAGGAAGTCGCGCACGATCGCGAAGCCGATGAGCCACCACGACGGGATCGACCACACGCCGATCATGAAGAAGAACACGAGCACGCGGACGTGCGTCCACGGGAACAGCACCAGGAACGCGCCGGTCACGCCGGCGATCGCCCCGGACGCGCCCAGGGCCGGCCCGCCGTGCATCGCCAGGTGGGCCCCGCCGGACGCGATGCCCGCGGTCAGATAGAACAGCAGGTACCACACCCGCCCGAACTTGTCCTCGACGCTCGGCCCGAACACCCAGAGGAACAGCATGTTGCCCGCCAGGTGCAGCACATCGGCGTGCATGAACATGCTGGTCAGCAGCGTCCACCAGCGGCCCATGTTCGGGTCGAGGATGAACTGGTCCATGAACCCGAACGAGTGCTCCTGCCCAGCTCCCCGGGCCGCGGCCACCTGGGCGACGTAGACCAGCAGGCACGCGACCATGAGCGCCGGCGTGACGACGCTCGGGCGCTCGCGGGACCGCTCTGTGCCCAGCGGGATCAGCACGGGGCATGGTAGACGACACCCCGCCCCGGCCCGGCGTCGATGGGGCGTCGAACGGGCGTGGAAGCGGCGTCGGCGTGCGGGCGTGCGCGGAATCTCCTATAGTCCTGCCCGCGTCGGACGGGGCCGCGCGGGCTCCGACCGGGGCGGGAAGCATTCAGCAATCAGCGAGCACGGTGGACGCATCGGGAACCGGGCGGCACGCCCGCCGACGCCACGACCAACCGAAAGCGGGGATCTCATGGCCGAGTTTGCGAAGGGGCTCGATGGCGTCGTCGCCGCCCAGACCGAGATGTCGTTCATCGACGGGCAGAAGGGCGTGCTCGAGTACGTCGGCATCCCCATCGGACCGCTGGCCAAGCACAGCACGTTCGAGGAGACCGTGTTCCTGCTCTGGAACCGTCGCCTGCCGAAGAAGGCCGAACTCGACGCGTTCACCAAGGACCTGCGGAGCCGCTACGCCGTCCCGGCCGACATGCTCCAGCGCGTCGCGACCCTGCCCAAGACCGCCCAGCCGATGCACGTCCTGCGGACGCTGGTCTCGATGCTGGCCCTGTTCGACAACGACCCCAACGACGTGTCCGACCTGGACAAGGTCCGCGAGAAGTGCCTGAACGTGCTGGCCTGCTCGCCGACCCTGGTGGCCGCGTTCGACCGGCACCGGCGCGGCCTGGCCCCGATTGCCCCGGACAAGAGCCTCTCGTTCAGCGAGAACTTCCTGTACATGCTCAATGGCGAGAAGCCCACGCCGGCCATGGCTCGGGCCTTCGACATCTGCATGATCACCCACGCCGACCACGGGCTGAACAACTCCACGTTCGCCGCCCGCGTCGTGATCTCGACCCTGTCCGACGTTTACTCGGCCCTGACCGCCGCCGTCGGCTCGCTCCGCGGCCCGCTGCACGGCGGGGCCAACGAGGGCGTCATGGTCATGCTCAACGAGATCAAGAGCCTCGACCAGGTCGAGTCCTACGTCATGGGCAAACTGGAGCGCAAGGACAAGATCATGGGCTTCGGGCACCGGGTCTACAAGGCCAAGGACCCCCGGGCCGGCGAACTCCAGACCCTGGCCAAACAACTGGCCGACGACACCGGCAACGCCGACCTCTACGCCAAGAGCGCCAGGATCGAGCAGGTCATGGAGCGCGAGGTGGCGGCCAAGGGCATCTACCCGAACGTCGACTTCTACTCGGCCACGACGTACCACTGCATCGGGCTGAAACTCGACCTGTTCACGCCAATGTTCGCCCTGTCGCGCAACGCCGGCTGGAGCGGGCACATCATCGAGCAGCTCGGCGACAACCGCCTGTTCCGCCCGAAGGCCGAGTACGTCGGCCCGCACGATGCGCCGTACGTGCCGATCGACAAGCGGTAGAGCCTGGACGCACTTCAGCGCGGTAAGACCAGGACTCACCGCAGAGGCGCCGAGCACGCCGAGGAACGCCAAGAAGATGTGAATGAACGCGGCCCGGCTTTCGCCGGGCCGCTGTCATTGTGGCTTCGTTGTCTTCAATCAGCCGCGGCCTTCGCGACCATCGCGTCCTTCGCGTTCCCGCGAAGGACCGCGACGCCCGGCCCGGCCGGTTCAGTTCGCCCCGGCCAGGACCTCCTTGGCCAGGTTCGCGGGCATGGGCTCGTAGGCGTGGAACTCCATGACGTTGCTGGCCCGACCCTGGGACATGCCGCGGAGGGCGGTGGTGTAGCCGAACATCTCCGAGAGCGGCACCTGGGCGGTGACGAGCTTGACCACGCCGCGGTCCTCGGTCTCGAGGATCATGCCGCGGCGCGACATGAGGTCGCCGTTGACGTTGCCGACGAACTCCTCGGGCACGGTGATGACGACCTTCATGATCGGCTCGAGCAGGACCGAGCCGGCCTTGGAGACCGCCTCGCGGAGGGCCAGGCGACCCGCCTGCTCGAAGGCGACCTGCGACGAGTCGACCGCGTGCGACGAGCCGTCCACCAGTTCGACCTTGATGTTGATCAGCGGGTAGCCCGCCGACACGCCCGAGACCGCGGTCTGGCGGACGCCGGCCTCGACCGACGGGATGTACTCCTTCGGGATCGCGCCGCCGACGACCTTGTTCTCGAACGCGATCTGGTCGGTGAAGTCCAGGTCGGCGGCCTCGGCCTCCTCCTTTGTGAACGGCATGAGGTTGATGGTGCAGTCGCCGAACTGGCCGCGACCGCCCGTCTGCTTGACGAACTTGCCGCGGACGTACTCGACCTTCTTGGTGATGGCCTCGCGGTACGAGACGCGCGGCTTGCCGACGTCGACACCGACCTTCATGTCGCGGGTGAGTTTGTTCTTGATGATCTCAAGATGCAGCTCGCCCATGCCGGCGATGATGGTCTGGCCGGTTTCCTCGTCGTAGTGGCTGCGGAACGAGGGGTCCTCGCGACGGATGGTCGCCAGGGCGTCGGAGAGTTTCCGCTTGTCCTCGGCGGTGCGCGGCTCGACCGACATCGAGATCACCGGCTCGGGGAAGTGCATGCGCTCGAGCACGATCGGCTGGTCGGCGTCGCACAGGGTGTCGCCCGTGTACGAGTCCTTGATGCCCACGACCGCGACGATGTTGCCCGCGCCCGCCTCGTCAAGGGCGATGCGCTCCTTGGCGTGCATCTCGAACATGCGCGAGGCGTTCTCCTTCTTCCCGTTGACGGGGTTGAGCAGGCGCATGCCCTTGGCCAGCGTGCCGGAGTAGATGCGGATGTACGTCAGGTCGCCGTGCGTGTCGGAGACGACCTTGAACACCAGGGCGCTGAACGGGGCCTTGGGGTCGTGCGGGCGGGTGAGCTTCTGCTCCTCGTCGCGCGGGTTGGTGCCCTCGACCTCGGGGCACTCGGTCGGGTTGGGCAGGTAGTCGATCACGCCGTCGAGCAGACGCTGCACGCCGATGTTCCGCAGGGCCGCCCCGCAGAACACGGGGTTGCACTGGCGGGCGATCGTGCCCTTGCGGATCGCGGCCTTGAGTTCATCGACGCCGATCGGCTCGTCGGCCAGGTACCGCTCCATCAGCGACTCGTCGAGTTCCACCGCCCGCTCGACCAGTTCGTGACGCCATTTGGCGACCGTCTCGGCCATGTCGTCAGGGATCGGCACCTCGGTCACAACCGCGCCCATCTCGTCGGCGTCGAAGTGGTACGCCTTCATCGCGATCAGGTCGATGATGCCCTTGAGGTCCTTGCCCGAGCCCATCGGGTACTGCACCGCGATCGCGTTGGCGCCCAGGCGCTTGCGGATGGTCTTGAACGAGAAGTCGAAGTCCGCCCCGATCTTGTCCATCTTGTTGACGAAGCACAGGCGCGGCACGCGGTAGCGGTCGGCCTGACGCCACACGGTCTCGGACTGGGCCTCGACGCCCTCCTTGCCGTCGAACACCGCGACCGCGCCGTCGAGCACGCGCAGCGACCGCTCCACCTCGATGGTGAAGTCAAC
>JAWKTE010000001.1:0-426988 GCA_041401985.1 Phycisphaerales bacterium | reverse complement strand
CCGTCGTCCGGCTCGACGGCAAGGACATCTACCTCGGTAAGCACGGCTCGCCCGAGAGCCGGGCCGAGTACAACCGCGTCATCGCCGAGTGGCTCACCAGCCGCCGGGCGGCCCTGCTGGCCGAGCCCGGGCAGGGGCCACCGCCCGACCTGACCGTCGCGGAACTGGTCGACGCGTTCTTCGAGTGGGCCGACGGGTACTACGTCAAGAACGGGCGGCCGACCAGCGAGGTCAACGCGCTCAACGACGCGGTCCGGCCTCTCGTGAAGTTGTACGGGCTGACCAGGGCGGCCGACTTCGGGCCGCTGGCGCTCAAGGCCGTGCGCGAGGACATGGTGTCGAGCGACCTCTCGCGGAAGCACATCAACGCCCGTGTCAACCGGATTCGCCGCGTGTTCCGCTGGGGCGTCGAGAACCAGTTGGTGGCCTCCAGCGTGCTCGAGGGACTCCGTGCGGTGGCGCCGCTCAAGAAGGGCCGCTGCGGTGTCCGTGAGGCCCCGCCCGTCAAGCCGGCGCCCGAGAGCCTGGTCGAGCCCGTGCTGGCCATCGCCCCGCCGCAGATCGCGGCCATGGTCCGGCTGCAGCTGCTCACCGGCATGCGGCCCGGCGAGGTGGTCCGCATGCGGGCCCGCGACATCGACACCACCGGGCAGACCTGGCGCTACGTGCCCGAGGAGCACAAGACCGAGCACCACGGGCGCGAGCGGGTGATCTACCTGGGGCCCAAGGCGCGGGAGGTGCTGCGACCGTTCCTGGGGCTTGAGATCGACGCCTACCTGTTCAGCCCGCGGGCGGTGATGGCGGCCAGGTCGGTCGAGCGTCGGAAGGAACGCCGCACGCCGATGACGCCGAGCCAGGCGGCTCGGAGGCCCAAACGGGACGGGCGGCGCCGGCCGGGCGAGCGGTACACCACCGAGAGCTACGGGCGGGCCATCGCGGAGCTGTGCGCCCGGGCGTTCCCCCACCCGACGCTGGCCGGGCGTGACGACCTGGACGAGGCCGAGCGGCTGGAGCTGTCGGCCTGGCGGCGGGCCCACCACTGGTCGCCCAACCGGCTGCGGCACAGCGCGGCCACGGAGCTCCGCCGGCAGGCGGGCATCGACACGGCCCGGGTGGTGCTGGGGCACTCCTCGGCGGGGGTGACCGAGATCTACGCCGAGCGGGACCTGGCCAGGGCGGCGGAGGTGATGGAGAGGGTGGGGTAGGTGGGCGCCACGGGAGTCCACTCGACGCACACAGGCGTGTGCCGGGGAAGACCCCGCGCGCCATGCCCACCGCGCGAACACCCCGATCGCCGTTTGTCAGTAGACTCTCCGCACCCCTTCGGCGGCACGGGCGTGCCGGGGACTCAGCTGTCCGGCGAGACTCGACACCCATGCAGAACGAATTCTTCAAGGGGCCGATACTCAACTCGCCGTACGAGTACCCGGCGCGGCACTGGGAACTGGACAACCACGGCCAGCCCACGAACCTGATCATCGACGCGCGCCGCAAGGCCGAGTTCATCTCCCCGATTCCCAAGCCCAAGAAGCAGCGGGGCGACAAAGGCCAGGCCGAGATGGTATTCGACGAGGGCGCGGGGCTCTCGACGGCAGCGCAGCAGTACGACCCCACGCCGATCATCAACGCGCTGCGGCGCCGTGTCGACGCGTGGCGTGCCCTGCGCAACCAGACCGAGTGGCAGGTCACGCCGGAAACCGCCCGCCTCTTGCACCACTGGCGTCACCACCCCTTCGCAGGGATCCGTCCGTTCTTCTGCCAGGTCGAGGCGGTTGAGACCGCGATCTGGTTGACCGAGGTTGCGCCGCAGGCAGGGCGAGAGGGTCGCACGTTTCTGGATCACCTGGATGCGTCCAACGAGGCGTCGAACCCCGGTCTTGCTCGTCTGGCGTTGAAGCTCGCGACCGGCGCGGGCAAGACCACCGTCATGGCGATGCTCATCGCGTGGCAGACCGTCAACGCGGTCCGGCGTCCGGGGAGCAAGAAGTTCACGCGGGGGTTTCTGGTTGTCACCCCGGGGCTCACGATCAGAGAGCGGCTCCGTGTGCTCCAGCCGAACGATCCCGACAGCTACTACAGCAGCCGCGAACTGGTGCCGGCGGACATGCTCGGCGATCTCGACCGTGCGAAGATCGTGATCACCAACTACCACGCCTTCAAGCCCCGAGAGACGATGCAGCTGTCGTCGGGTGGCCGATCGCTGCTGCAGGGGCGAGGTCCCGAGCTGCAGACGCTCGAGACCGAGGGCCAGATGCTCCAGCGTGTCATGCCCGGGCTCATGGGCATCAAGGGCCTCATGGTGCTCAACGATGAGGCCCACCACTGCTACCGAGCCAGGCCCGATGACGAGGACGAGGAGTCCGACATCGTGGGCGAGGAGAAGGAGGAGGCGGAGAGCAACCGGAAGGCGGCCCGTCTGTGGATCTCCGGCCTCGAGTCGGTGTCGAAGCACTTGGGCGTCTCGCGCATCGTCGATCTCTCGGCGACGCCGTTCTTCTTGCGTGGCTCCGGCTATGCCGAGGGCACGCTGTTCCCCTGGACGATGAGCGACTTTTCGCTCATGGACGCGATCGAGTGCGGCATCGTTAAGCTCCCCCGCGTCCCCGTTGCCGACAACATTCCCGAAGGAGACATGCCGAAATTCCGGAACCTCTGGGAGCACATACGCAAGAAGATGCCGAAGAAGGGCCGGGGCAAGGGCGGCGTGCTGGACCCGCTGAGCATTCCCACGCAGCTCCAGACCGCGCTCGACGCGCTCTACGGTCACTACGCGAAGACCTACGAGCTGTGGGAGAAAGAGGGCATCAAGGTTCCACCGTGCTTCATTGTGGTGTGCAACAACACGGCGTCCTCCAAGCTCGTGTACGACTACATCTCGGGCTTCTACCGCAAGCAGTCGGACGGCAGTGAGACGCTCGAGAACGGCCGCTTGTCCCTGTTCCGCAACTTCGATGAGTTCGGGAACCCGCTCGCACGTCCTCGCACGCTGCTCATCGACAGCGAGCAGCTCGAGTCGGGCGACGCACTCGATCGACAGTTCCGTGAGATGGCCTCGGACGAGATCGAGCGGTTCCGCCGCGAGATCGTCGAGCGCACCGGCGACCTCCGACAGGCGGAGAACCTGACCGACGAGGACCTGCTCCGCGAGGTCATGCAGACCGTGGGCAAGCAGGGCCGGCTCGGCGAGTCGGTCCGGTGCGTCGTCTCGGTGTCGATGCTGACCGAGGGCTGGGACGCCAACACCGTCACGCACGTCCTTGGCGTTCGGGCGTTTGGCACCCAGCTGCTGTGCGAGCAGGTCATCGGTCGCGCACTGCGACGCCAGTCGTACGACCTGAACGAGTCCGACAGGTTCAACATCGAGTACGCCGACGTGCTCGGCATTCCCTTCGACTTCACCGCCAAGCCGGCGATCGCGCCGCCGCAGGCGCCGCGTGAAACGGTGCACGTCAAGGCGGTCCGCCCCGAGCGTGATCACCTGGAGATCCGGTTCCCGCGTGTGGAGGGCTATCGCGTCGAGCTCCCCAAGGAGCGGCTCGACGCTTCGTTCAACGATGAGTCCACGCTCGTGCTCACGCCCGATCTTGTCGGTCCCTCGATCACACGGAACCAGGGCATCGTCGGGGAGGGCATCGATCTCACGCTTGAGCACCTGGACGAAGTACGCCAGTCGACGCTGCTGTTCCATCTGACCAAGCGGCTGATCGAGACGAAGTGGCGTGACCCTGGCGAGGAACCCAAGCTCTACCTATTCGGGCAGCTCAAGCGCATCACCCGCGATTGGCTGGACCACCACCTCGTGTGCAAGGGCCACACGTTCCCGGCCCAGCTCATGTACCAGGAGCTGGCCGACATGGCGTGCACCCGCATCACGGCCGGCATCACGCGCTCGCTGGAGGGCGACTACCCGATCAAGGCGCTGCTCGACCCGTACAACCCGGAGGGCTCCACCACCTTCGTGAGCTTCAACACGTCCAAGAAGGACCGCTGGGAGACGTCGGCCGAGCGCTGCCACGTCAACTGGGTGGTGCTCGACAGCGACTGGGAGGCCGAGTTCTGCCGCGTCGCTGAGTCCCACCCACGGGTGAAGGCCTATGTGAAGAACCACGGCCTGGGTCTTGAGGTGCCCTACCTCTACGGTTCGGAGACACGGCGGTACCGCCCCGACTTCATCGTGCTCGTGGACGACGGGCGACCGCCGCACGCCGACGGGACGCCCGACCATCTGCACCTGGTCGTCGAGATCAAGGGGTACCGTCGCGAGGACGCCAAGGAGAAGAAGGCGACGATGGACACGTACTGGGTGCCGGGCGTGAACCAGCTGAAGCAGTTCGGCCGCTGGGCGTTCCAGGAGTTCACGGACGTGTATCAGATCCAGTCCGAATTCGCGGCCAAGGTACGGGCCGAGTTCGACACGATGGTGGACCGGGCAATCACCGGTGATGGTGGGACAGGAGGCGTCACGCGATGAACGCCCACAGCATGCCCTTCTCGAAGATCATCAGCAGCGACCAGGGGGCGCGAGAGCACTACCACGTTCCCAAGTATCAGCGGGAGTACACGTGGGGAAAGGTCGACTGGGAGCGCCTCCTCCAGGACATCGACGAAAACGATGCCGGCTACTTCATGGGGTCGATCATCTGTGTCCGCGACGGAGACCTGGTCAGCCCGGGAGACGAGGTGATCTTCGAGGTGGTCGACGGACAGCAGCGGCTCACCACGCTGTCGCTGCTCATGCTGGCGATCTACAAGCGACTGAGCGGGCTGCAAGAAGGCCTCGAGTTCGAGGACGAGGAAGACCGCCAGGAGTTCCAGAACTCCCTGAGCAGCCTCCGGAACAAGCTCGTCCGCAAGAAGCGCGAAGGCGAGTACCGCTCCGGCGAGACCGGCGGCTGGATCGAGCAGTCGAAGATGTGCTTCCTCCGCGTGCAGCCGAGCAGCCAGAACTCGAACCTCAACGACTACATGTACCACCTCGGCGACTGCGGCCTCATCAAGGCCAGAGAGAAGCCTCGCTATCTCGGCGTACGCCTGATCACCCGCGCGTACCGGTTCTTCCTCGAGCGCACTCCCGAGGACACCAACGCCCTGCTTGCGCTGGTGGCCAAGATCAACCAGCTCACCTTCGTGCACATCGCGGTCAACAGCCAGGCAGACGCCTTCACGCTGTTCGAGACCCTGAACAACCGAGGCGTGCCCCTCTCGGCGATCGACATCATCAAGAACAAGATGCTGGCCGAGATGGAGCGGCAGCACCAGGTCAACATCGACGAGTCCTACGAGCGGTGGCAGACGATCGTGGCGGCCGTGCCCGACACCACCGACCAGGAACGGTTTCTGCGGCACTTCTACAACGCGTTCCGGTGGGACCCGGCCGTTCGGGTCGAGGGCATTCCCCGTGCGATCAAGTCGAAGATCATCGCGATCTACGAGCGGCTCATCAAGCAGGGGGCCCAGTCGCTGTTCGACCGGCTCTGCGACGCCGCCGAGATCTACGGCAACCTGATCGCCCCCGATGCCGAGGAGTTGCCGGAGCGGCTCACCCGGGAGCTGGCCGAACAACTCGCCGAACTGGACCGCATCAACGCGACGCCGGCGCACCAGGTGCTGCTCTACCTCCTATCGCTCGAGCCCTCCGCGACCGAGTCGGGGTTCATGGGCGAGGCGGTTGATCTGCTCCAGCGGTATTACGTGCGTCGCAACGTGACCGACGTCCCCGGCACCCGGGACCTCGACCAGGCCCACATGGAGCTGGTCGAGGCTTGCCAGCAGCGGCTCGAGTCGGGCGAGCGCCTCACCGCCGCGTTCTTCCGTTCGAAGCTGTTCGCCGCGGGTCGCTACGCCTCACTGGACACATTCCGCAATGCGTTGCTGGGGCCGATGTACTCGTCGAACATCCTCATGACCCGCTTCCTGCTGGTGAAGCTGGACGAGACGCAGCACACACGGGAGTACAGGCCCGATCTCTGGGCCCGCAACGACGCCGACAAGTACATCTGGACCGTCGAGCACGTGCTGCCGCAGACGCCGAACATCTCCGACGAGTGGGCCCAGATGCTCGCCAGCGGCGACGCCCGTGAAGCCTCACGCCTGCACGAGCAGCACGTTGACCGGCTGGGCAATCTGACCCTGAGCGGCTACAACTCGAAGCTGGCCGCGGCCCCGTTCGAGAAGAAGCAGGCGCTTGCCACCCAGCGGAAGGTGCTCGGCCACCCGATCGATATCGGCTACCGGAACAGGCTCGCCCTCAACCGCCTGGCGTTCCCGCTCGCCGGCTCGACCCAGAGCCTGGCCACGGCGTCCGCGTGGACCGCGGACGCCATCGAGGCCAGGACCGGGCGGATGGCCGAGATGCTCGTCTCCATGTACCGTGTCGAAGGGATCGACTGACGCCATGGCAAAGAAGCCCTCCAAGGCTAAGTCCTCCGCCGCCAAACTCAAGAAGAAGGCGGTCGTCACGCTCACGCATGACGAGGCCAAGCGGCGGAACATCCCGACGGCGGAGTTCGAACCGGTGATGGCCAAGGAGCTGCAGTCGCCGCTGCGGGTGGCGTACGAGCGGCGGAACCGGGATCTGGACCCGCAGCTGGTGTGGCGGGGCAAGGACGACCAGGACTGGTCGGACCTGGTGGTGCCCGCGCCGCCGCTGTTCATCCAGGAGAAAGTGCACCCCAAGGCGCTGGTGGACGACCTGCGGCGGCAGACCGAGGCCGCGGAACTGGCGCGCCGGCTGGCCGAGGGGCGGGGCCAATCGATCGAGGACCAGCTGGACCTGTTCGCGGACTTCAACGGCGTGCCGGCGGGCGACGCCAAGACCGAGTTCTACCAGCACGATGCCCACTGGTCCAATCGCATGATCCTGGGCGACTCGCTCCAGGTCATGGCCTCGCTGGCCGAGCGCGAGGGCCTCCGCGGCCAGGTCCAATGCATCTACTTCGACCCGCCGTACGGCATCAAGTTCAACAGCAACTTCCAGTGGTCGACGACGAGCAGGGAAGTGCAAGACGGAAAAGCTGATCACATCACTCGTGAACCCGAACAGGTTAGGGCGTTTCGCGATACTTGGCGTGACGGAATCCACTCCTATTTGAGCTATTTGCGTGATCGCTTGGCCGTTGCCAGAGATCTGCTCACAGAGTCGGGATCGATATTCGTGCAGATCAGCGATGAAAATGTGCATCGTGTGCGGCAACTGCTTGATGAGGTCTTCGGAGACGCGAACTTTGTTAGCCAAATCAACTTCCGTACCGCGATGACCAAGCCGACCGCTGGACTGAACAACGTCTTCGACTATGTGCTTTGGTACGCAAAGTCCAAGTCGTCCTACAAGTATCGTGACTTGTACGCACCGAAGACCGACGAGCACGAGGACGAATCGACGCACCAGCTCCAAGCGAGCGCAGTGCAGGACGTGTACTCGTTTGCGTTTCGTGGCACCACCTACAACCCTTCCAACGACTGGAGGTGCCCGGAGGACGGACTGAGACGACTGGCTGTCGCCGATCGACTTCACCAAGCGGGCCTTGGTAAAGGCAGAATCGGAACATTGAAGTTTGTGCGCACTCGGGATGACTTTCCATATGTACAAACTGACAACACATGGAATCAACAGTCTTCGGAGCAGAACAAGTCATATGTTGTCCAAACCTCGGTGAAGGTGATCGCTAGGTGCGTGTTGATGGCCTCCGACCCCGGCGACCTCGTCGTCGACCCGACCTGCGGCTCGGGCACCACGGCGTACGTCGCGGAGCAGTGGGGCCGCCGCTGGATCACCATCGACACCTCCCGCGTCGCCCTGGCCCTGGCCCGGGCCCGCATCATGGGCGCCCGCTACCCCTCCTACCTCAAGGCCGACAGCCGCGAGGGCCAGCTCAAGGAGGCCGAGGTCACCGGCGCCGCCCCCAGCAGCGCTCCGACCCACAACAGCCTCCGCCACGGCTTCGTCTACGAGCGTGTCCCGCACATCACGCTCAAGAGCATCGCCAACAACGCGGAGATCGACGTGATCTGGGAGCGGTTCCAGCAGCGGCTGGAGCCCCTGCGGGCCACGCTGAACAAGGCTCTGGGGAAGAAGTGGGAGGAGTCGGATATCCCGCGCGAGGCGGGGAAGGACTGGGCGAAGGACGCCAGGGAGTCCCACGCCCGCTGGTGGGAGCAGCGCATCGCCCGCCAGAAGGAGATCGACGCGTCGATCGCGGCCAAGGCCGACTTCGAGTTCCTGTACGACAAGCCGTACGAGGACAGGAAGAAGGTGCGGGTGGCCGGGCCGTTCACGGTGGAGAGCCTGTCGCCGCACCGGACGCTGGGCGTGGACGCCGACGACGAGCTGATCGACCCGGCGTCGCCGCGGGTGGTGGACGAGGGGGCCGGTGACTTCGCGGCGATGGTGCTGGAGAACCTGAAGGCCGCGGGCGTGCAGCAGGCCCACAAGGAGGACAAGGTCGTGTTCTCGTCGATCGCCCCGTGGCCGGGGCGGTACATCTGCGCCGAGGGACGGTACTCGGAGGGGGGGGCGCGAAGGCGAAGCGGGCGGCGATCTTCGTGGGGCCGGAGTTCGGCACGGTGTCGCGCCAGGACCTGGTGGTGGCGGCGCGGGAGGCCGGCGACGCGGACTTCGACGTGCTGATCGCGTGCGCGTTCAACTTCGAGGCCCACGCGAGCGAGTTCAACAAGCTGGGGCGGATCCCGGTGCTCAAGGCCCGCATGAACGCGGAGCTGCACATGGGCAGCGAGCTGAAGCCGACGGGCAAGGGCAACCTGTTCGTGATCTTCGGCGAGCCGGACATCGAGATCCTGCCGCCGGAGGACGCGCCGAAGGGCGCGAACCTGGGGGACTACGACTTCGTGCGCGTGAAGATCAACGGTGTGGACGTGTTCCACCCGCAGACCGGCGAGGTGCGGAGCGACGGGGCCGAGGGCATCGCCTGCTGGTTCATCGACACGGACTACAACGAGGAGTCGTTCTTCGTCCGCCAGGCGTACTTCCTGGGGGCCAACGACCCGTACAAGGCGCTCAAGACGACGCTCAAGGCCGAGATCAACGAGGAGGCGTGGGCGACGCTGCGGAGCGACACGTCGCGGGCGTTTGCGAAGCCCAGGAGCGGAAAGATCGCGGTGAAGGTGATCAACCACCTCGGGGACGAGGTGATGAAGGTGTTCAGGGTGGAATGACGGCGGCAGGCTCCAAGGTGTGGGTGGGCGCCGACCCGGGGGGCAAGCGAGCGTTCGGGGTGGCGGTTCTGCGCGACGGCGAGCCAGCCCAGACCTGGATCGCCAGTTGTGCGGACGAGGCGGTCGATTGGCTGGTCGACACGGGCGTGACGTCGATCAGTGCCGTCGGCGTTGATGCGCCGCTTTGGTGGTCGTCGGCTCGCGCTGGTGGGCGGCATGCTGACCGATGGATACGGGATACCCACCGCATCGCCGGCGGCACTGTCCAGTCCGCGAATTCTCTCCAAGGTGCGGCGTTGGTGCAGGGCGCGATGTTCGTCGACGTGGTCCGAAGGCGATGCGGCGTGGGCGGCGTCACGGAGTCGCACCCCAAGGCCTTGCTGCGGGCCCTTGACCTTGCTGGGTACGACGAGGCATTCGCCAGGTTCGGTGTCACGTGCGCGAACGCGACCGAGCACGAATGCGACGCCGTCCTCTCGGCCGTCGCGGCTCGTGAAGGATTCTCTGGTCGCTGGTCGACGGACCTGTCGGAGAAGCGAGATCGCTCTGAGCAGGACCCGCAGACCTATTGGCTCGGACCGGTACGGTACTTCTGGCCGACCGTTGTTCCGGCGTTGAAGGCGAAGGGGGACTGAAGCCATGGAGTTCCGCATCGCCGACACGTTCTCGAGCGGCCTTGCCCGGCTGACGGGCGAGGAGCAGAAGGCCGTCAAGACCGCGGCGTTCGACATGCAGCTGAACCCCGCGAACCCGGGGCTGCAGTTCCACAAGCTGGACCGGGCCAAGGACAAGGCGTTCTGGTCCGTGCGGGCCGGCCGCGATATCCGGATCATCGTCCACCGGTCGGAGTCGAGCCTGCTGCTGTGCTACGTCGACCATCACGACAAGGCGTACCAATGGGCGGAGCGGCGGAGGATCGAGCGGCACCCTTCGACGGGGGCGATGCAGATCGTCGAGCTGCGCGAGCTGGTGCGGGAGATCGAGGTGTTCGAGCCGGTGGCGGCCCCGGCGGCCGAGCCCACCGGGGCCGCTCCGGCGTTGGAAGGGTGCACGACCGAGCAGCTGCTGTCGTATGGCGTTCCGGAGGAGTGGGTCGCCGACCTGTTGAAAGCCGACGAGGACGAGTTGCTGCAGCTCGCCGAGCATCTGCCCGCGGAGGCGGCAGAAGCGGTGCTGAATCTGGCGACGGGAACCGTGCCGACGGTTCCGGCTGCGGCGCCCGTGGGGTCCGACCCGTTTGCCCACCCGGACGCTCAGAGACGTTTCCGCGTGGTGACCGACGTTGAGGAACTCAAGCTCGCGCTCGAGTACCCGTGGGAGCGGTGGACGGTGTTCCTGCACCCTGCCCAGCGGGACATCGTCGAGCGGTCATTCAATGGCCCCGCTCGCGTCGGAGGCTCCGCGGGCACGGGCAAGACGGTGGTCGCGCTGCACCGGGCGGCGCGCACCTGGCTCGGTCGACCGGCGGACGTGTGTTGCTGACGACCTTCTCGGTGCAGCTGGCTCGGCTGCTGCGACAGAAGATGGACTGCCTGGTCGGTGCTGACACCGAGGTGCGCCGGCGCATCGTGGTGCGGTCCCTCGACGAGCTTGGGCTGGCTGAGTACGAGCGTGCGTTCGGCCATGCGAAGCCGGTGACACCGGCGATGCTCCGCAAGCTGCTGCGGGACGCGGCCAGCGACGAGGATTCGGGAGCGCACTCCTTGGACTTCCTCGTCAGCGAGTGGAACGAGGTGGTCGACGCGTGGCAGCTCGACACGTGGGAGGCGTACAGGGACGTTGCGCGGTTGGGCCGCAGGACTCGGCTCCCGGAGTCGAGGAGGCGAGCTCTGTGGGACGTGTTCGAGCGTGTCCGGCAGTCGCTGCAAAGTCAGGGCTTGGTCACCGCCGCGATGGTGTTCGGGGCGTTGACATCGCACGCGAGCACGGGCGAGCACGCCCCCGCGGACCATGTGGTCGTGGACGAGGCCCAGGACGTGAGCGTGCCGCAGCTGCGGTATCTCGCGGCGATTGCTGGCGGCCGTCCGAACGGTCTGTTCTTCGCCGGCGACGTCGGGCAGCAGATCTTTCGGACGCCCTTCTCCTGGGTGTCGCTCGGCGTCGACGTGAGGGGGCGATCGCAAACCCTGCGAGTCAACTACCGCACGTCGCACCAGATCAGGAGGAGGGCCGACCTGCTCCTTGATCGCGTGCTCAGCGACGTGGACGGCGCTTCTGAGGACAGGTCGGGCACCGTGTCGGTGCTGAGCGGTCCGGAGCCGGAGGTGTTTCTCGCCGAGTCTGCTGAGCGAGAAGCCGGGGCGATCGGCGAGTGGATCCGGGCCCGGTTGCAGGACGGTGTGCGACCGACGGAAGTGCTTGTTGTCGTGCGCTCGCCAGAGGAGATGCCGCGTGCCAAGACGGCGGCAAAGGCAGCAGGGTTTGAGGGTGTGGAGCTTCGGTCCGATGGTGTGCAGCCCGAGAACACCATCGCTCTATGCACGATGCACGAGGCCAAGGGGCTTGAGTTCCGGGCAGTTGTCGTCGCAGCGTGCGATGACGAGGTGGTGCCATCACAGGCACGCATTTCCTCGGTGACCGACGGCGCCGACCTGCAGGCTGTGTACGAGACGGAGCGCCACTTGCTCTACGTCGCGTGCACGAGAGCGCGCGACCACTTGCTCGTGACTGCGGTGGAGCCCGCCTCGGAGTTCCTGGATGACCTGCGAGCGGAGCAGTAGCATCGCATTTCGCGTGTGCTTCCATGACCGATTTGTCAACCTTGACAAATCGCGAGGGCAGCACCATGTCTGCGAGTCGTGCTCGCGTCCGAAAGGAATGCTGGCGTGAGCAGTCCATGGGCTCGCGTGTACAGCGCCTGCCCAGTCCTGTCTCTCGCTGTGAATGCACCACGGCGGCTCTCGCCCGCCGTGGTGCTGATCTGTTGGCCCGCTAGTCCTGCGACTGGCGATGGCGGGCCGGGTTCCGGGTGCGACCCAGGCCGGCGCTGATCAGCTGGCTGCGCTGGGCCACCCACCAGGGGCTGCGGACTCGGGTGCCGGTGGAATCGATCTCGACGAAGTCGACGATGTCGGCCGCGAGCTCGACCACGGTTCTCCGAAAGTCCGTGCTGTCCCTGATCTGCGGCCCGATCGCACGAGCGGCCCCACTTGTGAACATCGCCTGCCAGCTGAGGGACCTGCCGCGAGGCCTGGAGTGGGACACCACCGCGCGGCGCTCGCTCTGCTGGCCGCCCAACAGCAGCGAGTCCAGTTCGCTACCGGTCGAGAGCGGCACACCACGGCCAGCGCTGACCACATGGCCCGCCTCGGCGGCCAGTCGAAGGCTCCGGAGCCGCGACCTGCTTCCGATCCAGTCGATGGTCACATGGAGCGCATGCAGCCGGGCCCTGGCAGGACGGAGCACGATCTCGAACAGCCCGGCGAACCACTCTGTGTCGAGCGTGAGCTCGGGCCGGGCGCTGAACACCACCGTAAGCTCGTAGTCGCCCTGCTCGACCCGAAGCGCACCGGACCATCCCCGTGTGGGCATGCCCCACGGTCCCTCCCACTCCACGGGCTCGCCCATCGCGGGAGTTGCCAGTGCGTCGAGCTGTTCGATCACCTGCGCTTCGATGCTGTGGCGGGCCGCATCGTCGAGCGGCACCTTCACGACGATGTGGTTGAACGTGAGCGGCCTGCCCAGCCGCGGTGCCAGGACCGCACGTCCCGGCCATGTCAGGTGAGCCAAGACGCGGGCACGCCGGACCCGGTCTGCACGGCGCGTCGCCGCCGTGTTCGCGAGCCTGAGCGCCTCGAGGAGTTCGGACGCGATGCTACTCATCGCGACCTCCCTTCCGGCCCTTGCGACGCTTGCGGCCCTTCGGCTCCTGTTGCTCCTTGGGCTCGCTCTGTTCGTCGTCGGTGTGGCGACGGAACGCGGAACCACGCTGATCCAGCGGGACATTGTCCGCGTGCCGCCGAAACCCTGAAGAGTTGCCGTTGGAGTCGGGCCTGCCCGGCTCCACCTTGAGCCGCTTCTTTAACCGCTCACTGCTCGAGGCCGCGTCAAGTCCTTTGTTCCTGCTCCGCCGCTTGGTCTGCGGTGCCGACGTGGGCTGCTTCTGCTGCTGCTGCAGCTGCGGGTTCTGACGCTCCAGGAACCGTTCGATCGCCTGCTCGCTGGTGTACCACTTCCCGCCGACCCGGAACGATTCCAGCACCACGCCACCCACACCCTTCCTCCGCCAGCGGTAGACGAGCTTGATGTGCGGTCGGTTCGGGAAGTGGGCGATCGCATCGTTGAGGGTGATCAGCGTCTCACCGTTGAAGAGGGTGTTGGCACGAGCGCTGTCGCGGTCGGAACTGGTCGCGGCCGGCGAAGGAGCCGACTCGGTCGTGCTTGCCTTGGGCTGCTCGCTTGAGCGCTGTGACGTGCTGCGTGAGTTGAAGCCCACACGGAACGCGTTGTAGATCGTGGCTTCCAACTGGCCCAGGCGGGCAGCGAGCCGCCCGACGGGGAAGACGGAGTGCGGTAAATCACTCGGCCACATTGGCGGTGCCCCCGTTGCTGGAGGCGGACGTGGAGCCGTTGGCCGGGCGCTGGGGCTGACCTAACGGTGGTGGCGGCGGGGTGATGCGTAGTCGGGGTGCCTGCTGGTCGAGCGCGGCCTGGAAGCGCTTGCGGTGCGCGCTGGCCTGCTTGGTGACGAGCGGGAGGACGGAGGGCTCCCGCAACTGCGCGGTGAGATCGAAGAGACGGTTGAGAGACATCGTGAAACTCCTGACAGTGCCGACGCTGTGCGCAGGCACTTCGGTTGTGTTGGGCGCTCGATGAATCGAGTACCCGTGAGAACGTGTATGACCTGGTGGTCGATGTGGCAGCGGGAGTGCGGCCGGGCCCACTCGGCTGCGACCAGACGCAGCCAGTGGGGCTGATGCGATGGTGGTGGGTACGAGTGCTAGTCCATGTGTGTGCTCCTTTGTCGAGCGGAGTGAAGGGCTGCAGCGCGCTCTCGCGCGCTGCAGCCGGTGCGCTAGTTACGTGGCCTCGTGACGGCTCTACGTGGAGCGGGTGCGATCACCCACGACCACTCCCTCCAGGGTGAACGAACGGTCCTCATCAACCGAGTAGTGCCAGCGATCAAACTCGTGCTCGCCAAGATCGTCGACTCGAGTCACCGGGCGAGGGCTGTGGCGGAACGTCGGCAACGACCACTCCCCCGCGGGGCGAGTGACCCCGCGGGACGCCATGTGGGCCCGCAGTCGATTGTGGGGAGCGGCCGCGGACAGAATCGTGGGGGGCACGCTCAGCGCGGACCGCCCGCCGAGGCGGTTCACCAACGCGAAAACTCCCATCGCGTTCAGCAGGGTGCGCAGCTCAACGACGTGCTGATCGCTGGGCAAGTAGAACAGCACCTCGCCGAGGTCGGGCGGATCGAAGAAGGCGACCGGGTCCACGAATTCGACCTCATCGAGCACGCCGCGGAGGAAGTCCCGCCGGTGCTCGACACCGAACTGGAGAGGAGTCTGGAGCGTGGGCGCCCCGACCAAGTCCCAGCGCACGTAGTCCCGGCCGAGCTCCCTGGCGGAGGCGGTCGGCTGGGCAGGGCTGTCGGGCGCAGCGACGATCGGCTCCAGGAGGTAGTCGCCGGCACGGAGCGAGCCGGCCGACTTCCACCTGACGACTGACGCCCGGTTCTGAGATTCGCCGTCCCCGGCAAGCACCGACTGTTCGCTCCGCACGACGAGCGGCGCGATGGGCTCGTCAGAGAAGATGGCCACGTAGCGTGCGCGGCGGCGCACCAAGACAGGCGTGCAGGGCCGGAATCGACCCGCATGGGTCAGCACGCGGTTGGACGGGCCGTGCTCCTCGAGAGCAACGCCCGACTCGGTCAGGATAACGGGGTGGAACCAACGGACTTCGAGCATGGATTCCTTTCAACGGTTCACGGCGCGGGAACACCCCGGCCGTTGGGTGTGCCTGTATGGTGCGAACGGTGTGCCAGCGTGCACTCCGTCACGCTGATGCACGGGTGCGATTGCGGGTGCGGGTGCGGTCGAAGATGATCACTCCCTGCATGGTGTACGAGTGGTCGTGCGCGACATCGAGACGCCAGACCCAGCGGTCGTCGCCGGACTCCTCGCGCACGCTGGAGATCGGACGCAGCGCGTAGACGTCCACCGGTTGCGCGGGCGCTTGAGCGGGACTTCGCAGGCCGCGGCTGCTCAGGTGCTCGCGGAGACGCTGCGAGCGGACGGTGGGGACACGCGCGATGGACAGGGGCGCGAGAAGCGCGACCCGGCGCCGGGCCACGACGATGACGGTGTCAACGCCCAGTGTGTTGAGCAGCAGGCGCAGCATCACGGCGGCGCCCTGCGAGGGGAGCATGAGACCGACGTGGGTGCGGTTGAACGCCGGACGCTGCATGACAGCCGACTCGGGGTCGAGGAACTCGACCAGCTCCAGGAGTGCACCGACGAAGCGACGCCGGCCAAGGTGTGACAGCAGCAGCGGCGAAGTCGGCTCGTTCACGTCGCCGGGGCTGGTTGGTGCCACTGCCACTCTGGCAGTCGCGACGAAGCGCTGCGCGATCTCCGCGTGGCCCTCGCGCATGGGGCTGCGCACTTCGTCGAACTCGATGTCGGCCGGCTCGGCCAGCACGTGCGCGTTGGTGAGCGAGCGTGCGGGGGTGGGTGAGAGGACCGGGGACTCATCGTCCTCGCGGATCTCACCGGCGAGCACGAACTGGTCGGGCTCGAGCACGAGAGGACGAAGTCCGCCATCGGTGAAGACAGCGATCAAAGGAGAGCTGGCGGGCTCTAGGCGCGCGGTGGCCTGCTGGAACGTGCCTTGGCTTGTGAGCACGTGGCGGGTCTCGCCCTCGACTGGCGTGTCACAGCCGTTGAGGTGGGCGATGAGGGGCGGGTGGAGGACGCTGAAACGGCTCATGGGGCTAACTTTCAGTTACTGGGCCGGGTGCCAGGCGAGCAGCGGGTGCTTAAATAAGTCCGGGCCCGAGACGAGGAATGCGGTCTGTGCAGGCGCAGCGACACGGGGTGCAATGACCGTGCCTGCGGCTTCGAGCGGAACAAGGGTGATGGGGGGAACGACAGCGACGACGCGCTCCACTACCTCAGGCGCAGCGAGCCAAGAGCGGAGTGCCTCGGCAAGTCGGAGCGCGGCGGGAGTGAGCGGGCGGAGCGGTGCGCCGTCTTCGCCCTCGCCGAGGCTCTCGGGCAGCAGCAGCGCAGCAAGGGCAGCACCGATGGGCATGTTGGCGGCGCGGGCAGCGGAGACGATGGCGTTCCCGTACTGCCGGTAGAAGGCTTGACGCCACTTCTCGAAGGTGCTCTCGAGTCGTGCAGTGACAGGCCGCACGTGCTGCAGTTCACCTGCGAGTGCTGCGAACCACTGGAGCCGCGGTTGACGGCGCCAGTGTTGCCCATCACCGGCAGGGCCCTCCCTGAAGTCCACGACGGACAGCGCGGCGTGCGCGGCGGTGGCGATGGGTTCCGTGGCGGCGATGAGCGAGAGCGCGGTCTGGTCCGCACGGGCGTGCCGGAACCGAGTCTCGAAGCGCAGGTACTCGCCAGCGGTGTGAGTGCTGTTGAGCAAGCCGCGGTCGTAGATGCAGACCATCACTGAGCCCTTGCCGAGGTTGACCGCGCGACCGGTCAGTTCGCCAGAGGCAGAGCGCTCCTCGGTGGGCCGCCACGAGCGGAGCAGGCGCATCTGCTTCAAGGAGCAGGCCTCGATGATGTCGTCGATGAGGCGGACGGGAGCGGGCTCGAAGTCGAGCGCGACATCAAGCCGAGTCACGCTTGCGCCGGTGAGGCCACGCATGAAGCGAAGCAGGGCGAGCATGGCCCGCATGCCGAGTAACTCGCAGCCTTCTCCGCGGACCTCGATGAAGCCGCCGCGCTCGTTGGCAGCGAACATCACACCGGGCCACGTTTGGGCGTGCAGGCCGCGCCGAAGCAGGCCATCGTCGAGGCCGTCTTCTCCCGTGGCGGTGCGGAGATGGGCCATGATCTGGGTGCGGTGGTGCGCCCATGCCGCCGCGGTGAGGCCGTTCTGGCCTACGCGGAAGCGCGCTGTCAACCAGTCAATGAGGACCCTCGGGTACGAGGTGGAGAAGTCGTTGGGTTGGCCACCATCAAGCCTCGGTGGCATTTTGGTGCTAGTACATACCAAGGGTGCCCCGCTCACCACGGCAGGCGCGGCATAACCAACCGCCTCCCTCGGTTCGGTGCTGCGACCGGCAGCATCGGCGCCAACGCGAACGGCGTGGTCCAGCCCGAGGCCGTCGCGCGACGTCGCGCTGGTCGTCGGGTCGATGCCGGGGACTGATGGCGTGCTTTTCATCGCGTGTCGCCCTCGGGGCATGACTCGCCGCCGTCGGTGGCGTAAGAGGGTGCCGGCAGCAGTCGAACCCGGACCTTCCGCTTATTGACTGGGTCGGGGTCGATTGTCACCCGCCGCTCGAGCATCAGTGCGGCCAAGGCGTGGCGCAGTGACCCCTTCGTCACTCGCAGGTGCTCAACAAGCTCTACCTGGGTGGGTGGTGCGCCGAAGTCGAACTCCAGCGCAACCACCACCGAGGCTCTCAGGTCACCGCGCCTCACGGCGCGCTCGAGGAGTTGTTGGCGAACCCTCGAGTCCGCGGCGGCAAGCACCACGCCTACCTCGAATCGAGGAGGGGCCGACCGGCCGCGTGAATCGAACAGCGGAACTGTCGCCCGAGGGCGCGAGTGTCTCGGCCATGGGAGAACCGCAGACGCGACCGTGTAGATGTCGCGCATCGCGCCGCGGCTTTCGGCCGTGGAGACCAGGAGCCGAAGCACTCCGTCGTGCCGCGACTCACGCGATGCGAGCGCCGCGAGGCGGTGTCGCGCCACCACGGGGGAGCACACGGCCAGCCAATCGACAAGGCGCTCTCGCTCGTTGTACTTCAGCATGTAGCCCAGCTCGGCCTCGACGAGCAGGACGCGTTCAAGGTCACGCCACCACTTGGGAAGGTGGCTACTGGCTGCTCCTTCGAGCACCCCGAGCGCGCCGAGCGCCGCGCGGAGGTCGTCCAGCGAGAAGGAGAATGGCAAGCGAGCCTCATTGGTCACGGGTGGCCTCTCTGTGTTGGGTCGGTCTAGC
This sequence comes from Phycisphaerales bacterium, assembly GCA_041401985.1. Lineage (GTDB taxonomy): Bacteria > Planctomycetota > Phycisphaerae > Phycisphaerales > UBA1924 > JACKHA01. The sequence goes on along the minus strand of JAWKTE010000001.1, from coordinate 408,688 downwards.
CGCCCCAATGATTAGCCCATCTCGAGAACTAGGTCAAGCCCCCCTGCGATGGGTCGTCTGCGCCGCCAGAGAGCCTTATTTCGCAGCAAGAACGCGTCATTCCAAGGTGAGGGGCCGGCCTAGCCGTGCCCGGGGCCCGCCGGCGTCGGCGGGCCCTTTCTCGTTCCCCGAGCACCCGGCGGCCACGCCGGGAGGAGGCACCCATGCCGCTCACCGTCAACGTCGGGCTGTCCCGGAAGGCCAGCCAGAACTACGCCAGCCGCGGCGTCTCGCTGAACCTCACCGCCGAGATGGACCAGGCGCTGCTGGCCCACCCGGCCCGGCTGCAGCAGGAGATCGCGGGGCTGTACCGCCACGTCGAAGAGGCGCTCGCACGGCAAGAGTCGGGCGAGGAAGCGCCGCAACGCGGAACTTCACGCCAGCGGGCCGACACGTCCCGCGCCCGCGCCAACGGGCACAGCAACGGCCACAACGGACATAGCAACGGGCATGGCCACAACGGCAACGGGCACGGCGAGCCCGACGTGGCCCCGCCGGCGACCGCCAGCCAGATCAGGGCGCTGCGATCGATGTGCCGCAAGCTTGAGATCGACCTCGACGAAGCGGCCGACGAGGAACTCGGCGTGCCCGCGGCCGACCTGGACATCAGGCAGGCCAGCCGGCTCATCGACGCGCTCAAGGCCCGCGGCACGTCGCTGCGGCGCGAGAGGAGGGGCTGAGCGATGCCACGCCGCAACACAACCGCACCCACCACGTCGCTCACCAACGACGCTCTCGCTCCGATCTCCGATGCGGGCTACGAGCCCCCCCACCTGAGCTGGAGCCAGATGCAGGCGTGGCTCCACTGCCCCCGCGCCTACCAGTTCCGCTACGCGCTGGAGGCCGAGCCCGAGTTCACACCCCAGCCGCTGGCCCTCGGCGTGGCCGTGCACGCGGCCCTGGCCCACCACTACCGCACGGCGATGGCGAGCAGCGATGGCCCGGTGGCGGGGCCGCAGCCATCGAACGGCGCAGCACCGGCTCCAACCGTCCCAACAACCTTGACCGACTCAACCAACGCCACGGCGTCGAATCCCTCGACCGACGCGACAACTCCGACCTCTGCTCCACCAACAGCCGCTACACCCTCAACACCGTCCCGCGACTCGCTCTACGAGTTGATCTCCGCTTCGCTCTCGGCCCACGAGCCGCCCATCGAGCTCGACGAGGGCCAGAGCCTCGACACCATCGCCCAGCAGGCCCTCACGCTGGCGCTGGCGGTCATCGAATCGCCCGCGGGCAAACCACGCGGCCGCGTGGTCGCCGTTGAGGAGCCGCTCTCGGGCCCGCTCGACGAGTCGCTGCCGCCCTTCCACGCCTACGTCGACCTGGTCACGCTCGAGCCCGCCAGCGAGCGGTGGCCCCGCGGCGTGCTCACGCTGCACGACTTCAAGACCACGCGCAGCGCCTGGGGCCCGGGCCAGGTCCGCGAGCACGCCGGGCAGCTGGCGCTCTACAAGGGGCTGGTGGCCGGCGGCACGACCGGCAATGCAACCAGCGGTCCCGAGGTCCGTCTCGAGTTCGTCACCGTGACCAAGGCCAAGACGCCCAGGGTCGAGCAGGTCCCGGTCGACGACCGCGACGCCCCGCTCGACTCGGTGCTCGACCAGGCCCGGGCCATCGTGGCGGGGCTGCGGGCCGGGTGCTTCCCGGCCCGGCCGGGCTGGGGCTGCGCCTCGTGCCCGTACCAGTCGCGGTGCCCGCACGCGGCGGTGTAGCCCGGCGCTGCCTCTCTAGCTCTCTACCTCTCTCTTCTCTCCGTCTCTCTGTCTCTTCCCCCACCCCACCCAGAAGGGAGTCCCCATGAGCTTGATGTCGTCCTACCGCTACGGGCGGTACGACCCCAACTGCGAGGGCGAGTACGACGACGACCAGGACCGCGACGGCGAGATCCCGCCCCCGCTGCGCCGCGAGATGGCCCGGCACGCCCGCCGGGTGCTGCTGCGCCGGCTGCGGCTGGCCTGGCTCGCCGGCGTGCTGCTCGTCTCGCTTGGCGCGGTCCTGACGACCGCGCTGCTCCAGGCCGCCGGGTCCACGCTCCAGGGCGTGGGCGCGGCGGTGCTGGCCTGCCTCGGGCTGCTGCAGCTGTTCGCCGCGTCGATGCCGAAGCGGCGACGGGCCTGAGCGAGCCGTCTCTCGACTCTCGTCCCCACCGGGCGCTGGAGCGCCCACCTCCACCACATTCGATCACCCTCCACCAGGAGACCACGACGATGCACCAACCGTCCACGCTGTCCGAGCGCGCCGCCGGCGCGCCGGAGTCCACCACGTCCAACGGCGTCGATCACGACGTCCCGTCACATGCCTCGCCACCCGTCTCGTCCGTCTCACCTGTCTCACCCGTCTCGCCGCTCACCCCGGCCTGGCGCCGCGTCGGCGCCGATGTCAGCGGCGCGGCCACCGCCCACGAGGCCCTGGCCGCGGCCGGGCTCGACTGGTCGGTCCAGGCCAGGCCGCTGGCCATCGCCGGCTCGTCCGACCGCATCGCCGGGCACAAGGCCATCGTCCGGTCCGACACCGGCGACGTGCTCGGCGTGGTGGGCAGCCGCTACCAGCCCATCCAGAACCTCGAGGCCTTCGCGTGGGCCGACCGCGTGGTCGGCTCGGGCGGGGCCGCCTTCGAGTGCGCCGGGGTCATGGGCGGCGGCAAACTGGTCTGGATGCTGCTCCGCCTGGCCGGGGAGCTGCGGGGCGGGTCCACCGACGACGTGACCAGGCCGTACGTGCTGGTGGTCAACGCCCACGACGGCTCGCGGTCGCTGCTGGTCCTGCGCACCGCGGTCCGGCTGGTCTGCTCCAACACGCTGCTGGCGGTGCTCCGCGAGGCCAAGCGGCGCACGCTGGCCCTGCGGCACACCAGCGGCTCGCTCGACCGGCTCGACGAGGCGAGGGAAGTGCTCGGCCTGGCGGCCTGCGAGTTCGACCGCATGCGGCTGGCCATGACCGCCATGGCGGCCGTGCGGTTCGCCGAGGCCGACGCCCGGGGCTTCTTCGCCGGGCTGCTGCCGCCCCGCGAGGGCGAGGGAGCCGACCCCCTGCTCGAGTCCTTGATGGTCGCCTGGCACGACCCACGTCAGCAGATGCCCGGCATCGCCGGCACGCTGTGGGCCGCGGTCAACGCGGTGACCCAGTACGCCGACTGGGAGCGGCCGGCCCGGGGCGAGGGGGCCGAGCGCGAGCAGCGTCGGCTGCGCTCGATGTGGCTCGGGCCGGGGGCGGCGCTCAAGGCCAAGGCCTGGAACGCGGCCGAGCGGCTGATCGCGTGAGCCAGGGCCTCTCTACTGCTACCTCCTTTGTCTCTCTCCTCCCGCTGTCCGCTCCCGGGTCGCACGGAGGCGATCCGGGGGCGGTCCGGCGGTGCGCGCCGATTCGCGGCCCCAAGCGCGCACCCCTGTGCGGGCTGTGCAGCGTGTGCCCGGAGCGATCGGTGGGCCTCGCACCGACGCGTGGCCAACAAGCGCCGAGCCCTGTGTGCACTGTGCAGCGTGTGCAGGGAACCCCTGATCGGGGCGTTGGTGGCCCCGCGTTCCGTCCCCTGCACTGTGCACACAGCCGTGCGGGCACTGTGCGCTGGAATCGTGCGCCACTGGAGTCCGAGCCCCAGCGGGCAGCGTGCACAGTGCACACATGGCTCGGGCCTTGTGGATCGGTGAGTGGAGCGCGCCACCACGTCCCGTCGCTCCCCACCGGTGCCAAGCCGGCACCACCCCCGTCTCTCACCCCCACCCACACCCAGCCCCCAAGGAAGGAGGCGACCATGAAGGGACTCGCCGCCGTCGTCGCCGTCGCAGCCATCGTCGTGCTCTGCCTGGCCTCGTGCGCCAGCTGCCAGAAGAAACGCTCCGCCCGCCCGGTCCACGTCGAGTCGGTCGTGGCCGGGCTCACGCCCCTGGCCCGGCTCGATGCCCTGCGCGTCGAGGTCAGCGGCGTGGTCGAGGCCGTCCAGCCGCCCGAGTGGGTCATCGACAGGCCGTCTCGGCTCGTGCTCATCGTCCGCGGGGCCGCGCTGTACGGCGTGCCCGACCTGGAGCGGGCCCGCGTGCTTGTGTCCGGGAACCGGGTGCGGGTGGTCCTGCCCGCGCCGGTCGTGGTCGAGTCGTGGGTCGACGCCGAGCGGACCCAGGTGTGGCGCCGCCACGGCGGCGTGCTGGCCGGGGCCGACGAGTCGCTCGACCAGGCGGCGTGGTCGGCCGCGGCCGCGCTGGTGCTCGAGGCCGCCCAGCGGGCCGACCACGCCGAGCAGGCGCGGCGACGGGCCGAGGCCCTGGTCGAGTCGATCGCACGCCAGGCCGCTCCCGGGTGCGAGGTGGTGGTCGAGTGGCTCGACGATGACGGGTAGCGTGTTGGACAGTCGGTACTCCCGCGGGCCGGGCACGGCGTGCGGGGGGTTGAGAACGAGAAGGGGGCGGTGAAACCCGGTGGGGCCGGTGTCAGGGCGGCACATCGTCGATTCGTGAATCGGACACCCCACCCTTCCCTTCGGAGCGTGCGCGCGACTCGCGAAACCGCGAGAACGGCCCGTTTCATTGGGGTCGCGTGGCCCCGAGACGGCGTCGTTGGCGTCGGACGGGCCGGTTTGGGGCTCAGAGAGGGCTCCGGTGCCTCCAGAACGGCCCCAAACGTGCTTCGCCGGCCCCGCGGGACGGGGCACAGAATCGGGCGTCCTTTTCTTAGCACCCGTCTGGAGCGCCGGTTTGGGGTCTCTGGGCGCCGAGGACGCGTGCCGCCATTACGGCTAGTACACCGAGTTGCGCACCTGGCACCCTCGCGCCACGCGGGCTGCCCAGGTACGCTCTGGCATGCCACAGAAACGAACGCGTACGGCGTCCCGGAAGCCACGCGTCCGCCGCGACACGCTGGGCCGGGCACGTCGGTCCCGCGCCGGCATCTGGGACGGGTCGATCGACAGCGTCCGCCTCCGGCTCAACCAGGTCTACGCGGACCAGTCCCTGGCCGAGGCCGCCCGCGACATCGGCATCAACTCCGAGACGCTGCGACGCCAGCTCGCCGGCCGTGGCTGCGTGTCGCTCGAGCTGGTGATCGCGACGCTGGCGATGCGCGGGGTGTCGGCCGAGTGGCTGCTGCGGGGCGTGGGGCGGAGGGCGCTTCGGCCAAGGCCGACCCGTGGGCCATCGTTCGCTCACCCGCCGATTGCGGACATGGTCCTGCCCGGCTGGACAAAGCCCGGCGCGGCGATGGCGTGCCCGGCCTGTTTGGCCCATGTGGCCTCGATGAGTGCGTCCTCGACGACGCGATCGTCCGAGCCGGCCCGCATCAGCGGCATCAAATCGTGCTCCACGACGCTGAACAGGCATGGGCGGACTTTGCCATCGGCGGTGACGCGGAGGCGACTGCACGCGCCGCAGAACGGGCGGGTGACGGGGGCGATGACGCCGATCCGACCGGGCGCGCCGTCGGCGAACTCGTAGCGAAGGGCGGTGGCGCTGCGGTCGGCTCGGCCAGCATCGCGCAAGGGCCACGACGCGTCGATGCGGGCGACGATCTCGTCGGCGGGCACGAGCAGGCCGCGGTCCCACGCGCGGGACGAGTCGAGGGGCATGAACTCGATGTAGCGCATCTCGACGCCGAGTTCGCGGGCCAGCCGGGCCAGCGGCACGATCTGGTTCTCGTTCCGCCCGCGGACCACGACGGCGTTGAGCTTGACGGGGCCGAGGCCGGCGCGCTGGGCCGCCCGCGCGGCCTCGATGACCTGATCGGGCGTTGCCGCGGAGCGCGTGATGGCCGCGAACTTCTCGGGATCGGTCGCGTCGATGCTGATCGTGATGCGGTCGAGCCCGGCCTGCTTCCAGCGGGCCGCGTCGGCGTCGGTCAGGCGGGCGCCGTTGGTGGTCAGGGCCAGGTCGATGTCGCCCAGCCCGCGGAGGCCGCGGATGATCGCGTCGAGATCCGGATGGAGCGTGGGCTCGCCGCCGGTGATCCTGATCTTCTCGACGCCGAGCCCGACGCAGATCCGTGCCAGGCGCACGATCTGGTCTGGCGTGAGCAGCGCGTCGCGCGGCATGAACCGCACGCCGGGGTCCATGCAGTAGACGCACCGGAAGTTGCAGCGGTCGGTGATGGAGAGGCGCAGATCGCGGATCGTGCGCCCGTGGCTGTCGATCAGGCGACGGGGGCGCGGCTGACGGGCCTCCGTCGTCGGCGTCGCGGCGGTCGTGCGCCGATGAGGTGAGCGTGAATCGAGGATGGTGAGCGGCAGCGCCATGGCTTACTCGGCAGAGCGTGACCGGTCGCGGGTCGAAGAACAGGGTACGGGGCAGGTGGTCGCGGCGTCGGAGGGCCGGTTGATGTTCACGAGCGAGCCGGCATCGATGGGGACCGTGATGACGCGTCGCGTCCGATGTTCGCCGACAGGGGGCTCGGTCGTGAGTCTCAGCCACTCGCGAAGCGATCGTCGACCGTCGTCGAGCGACGCGTGCAGCGACGGCGCGGCGCACCACCGATAGATGGCGAAGCAGGGGTGGGGGCGACCGTTGCACTCGGCGACGATCGCGATCGCGTTGGCGTTCGATCGGGCCGCGGCCAAGAGCGACTCGATCGCGTTGGGCGTGAGACCGGGCATGTCGCCCGCTGCGACGAGCACGTCGCGCTCCAGGGCCCGAAGCGCGGTGGCGATACCGCCCATCGGGCCGGCGTCTGGGTACGCGTCGGGCAGGTGGCGATCGGCGAGCGGGGCCACCCGCGGGTCGCAGTCGCCGACCAGGACGACCTGGGTGCCGAAGGCGCGGCGGAGCGCCGCGATGGGGCGGGAGACGAGCGGCCGCGATTCCTCGCCCCAGGGTTCGAGCAGCTTGTCGCGTCCGAAGCGTCGGCTGCGCCCGCCGACCAGCACCACAGGGGCGATGGCGCCGCACTCTGGCGGGGAGGTTGTTGGATCGAACGGGGCGGTCATGCGGGCCACCGATAGAACGGGACGGGTGGACGCGGTGGCGGCTGGTCGGCCCAGTCCGGCGGGACCTCGCAGAACCCGTCGGCGTCGGCGGCGGATGCGCCGTCGCCCGAGCCGCGCGTCTCGACGGGCGTGGCCCGCCCCGGAGCGGCGACGCGGACCAGGCGATGCCACCACAGTGGCAAGCGGGCGTCGCCCGGATCGTCCAGGTGGACCAGCGTTGGTTGGGGCAGCGACGCGATGGCGGCGTGGCTTGCCAGCACGGGGCGGGCGATGCGAACGAACGTCACCAACGCCGAAACCGGGTTGCCGGGCAGCGCGAAGATCGGGATGGGCGTGGGACTCGCCGCGCGAGACTCGGCGAGCGCCCCGAGCATGGGTTTGCCGGGGCGCTGCGCCACGCCGTGGAACACAATCTGAGCGTTCGCCCGTTCGAGGGCGGGTCGCACCGGGTCCCGGTGTCCCGCTGACACACCGCCGGCGAGCACGACGGCGTCGGCGTGGGACAAGGCGTGCGCGATGGCGTCGTCGAGTCGGGCGTCGTCATCCGGAACGTGCGCAGGGTCCAGCGGTTGGAGCCAGGCGTCGCCCACCATCGCCGCGTGCAGGCAGGGGCCATTGGAGTTGCGGATCTGGAATGGGCCTGGGCGGGCGTCGGGCCCGACGACCTCGTCGCCCGTGGTGATAATCGCGACGCGAAGCGGCGGGCGCACGAGCGGGCGGACGCACCCGACCGCCGCCAGCACACCGATCGTGGCTGGTGTGATGCGCGAGCCCGTGGCGCACACGGGCTCGCCCGCACGCCGGTTCTCGGCCCGCCGGCGGATGTGCTGCCCGGCGGAGACAAACACCGCGGCGTCTCGCGGCACGCCGATCCGTGCGACGCGCCCCCGGCCCGCGTCGTCCTGGAACTCGACCACCTGCTCCCGCTTGAGCACCGCGTCGGCGGGCCAGGAGCCGCCCGGAAGCGGCGCACCGGTGGCGATCCGGACGCAGGTGGGCTCGCGCGGCATGTCGGGCGGCGGGGCGCCGATCCGCGACTCACCGGCGACCGCGAGCAGCAGCTGTCCCTCGCTGCTCGCCCCGGCCAGACGCGCGAGGTCGGCGACACGCACGGCGTACCCGTCCATCGCGGCGTGGTCGAACGCCGGGCTGTCGCGGTCGGCCGTGACGGGAGCGGCCAGCACCATGCCGAGCGACGCCATGAGCGGTCGCTCGACGGCACTCCGGGCAAGCCGACCCGCGCCGGGCTCGCACGCATCGAGCCGGGCGAGCATGAGCCTGATCGCGTCCTCGGGTGATGGCGGCGTGTGCGAGCTCACGCCCGGCTCCGTTCCGGATCACCGCCCGACTCGGTCGGGCGATGGGCGTTCCACTCGCGCTCGGCCGCGTCGTACAACGACTCGGCCAACTCGCTGAGCACGAACCGCCCGCGGCGTTTGGCCTGCTGGTACCAGGGGCTCATCAGCACGCAGCGGAGCACGAACACGCCCTCGCGCTCGAACTCGTCGCGCGTGACGCCAAGGGCCGCCAGAAACGGGGCGAGGCTCGCGTGGGAGTAGCGGGGGTGTTGGAACTCGGTCCGGCTGACGAAGAACGACTGGGCGTACACGCCGGTGCCCGGCTGGAGGGTGAACCGCGCGTAGATGCGCCGGTTCAGCGCGTTCAGGTCGCCGAGAGACGCGCCGGGTGCCGTCGGACGGAACACGAAGCAGACGATGTTGCTCCCCGGCGTGCCCGTGGGCACCGCGTGGACCGCGCGCCCGGGGGCGAAGGCGGGCAGGTCGACCAGCAGGCTGTGCAGCTCGGCGGCCGACCGGATCGTCTCGCGGACCAGGCGCCCATGCCCGGAGGTGTCCAAGGGGATCAGGCTGTGGCTCAGCCAGACCGCCGCCGCGGCCGCCCCTGGCTTGCTGCCCTCGAGCACGTAGACGCCGATGGCGTCTCCGCCGGCGTCGTCGGCCCCGGACGCCGGCGCGTCCAGATACGGGGCGCTCTGGCGGGCCAGCGCCTTGACCAGCGGGGAGCGGAAGCAGACCGCGCCGGCGGGATAGGGGATATAGCCCAGTTTGTGCGGGTCGATCGCGATCGAGTCGCACTCGCCCAGGCGTTCCAGCGCGCCGCACACGCCGCGTTCGGGCAGGCTGATGGCGATGTCGCGTTCGACGCCGCCAACGCGGACGCGGGCGGTGGGCTCGCCGAGCCCGATGCGCTCGGGCACCACGACGGTGCGTAGGTAGCCGCCGTACGCGCCGTCGGCGTGGAGCCAGAACGAGCGCCCCGAGTCCCGTTGAATGGCGCTGCGGACATCGAGGATCTGGTCGATCGGATCGACGGCGCCTTCCTCGGTCGTGCCAACGACAGCGACGACACCGAGCACGTGGCGTCCCTGCGCGGCGACTTCGCGGAGGCGAGCGTGCAGATCGGCGGGGTCCATGCGGAGGCTGGCGTCGACGCGGATCGTGACCAGGGCGCGGCGTCCCAGGCCCAGGACGTCGAGGGCCTTCTCAAGGCAGTAGTGGTGGGTCTCGGGGGCGAGCAGGACGGGATCAGAGCCCACGCGCCGGACGACTTCGCCCATGCCGCGCTCGGCCACGTTGTGGGGCGACTCCCGGATTGCTTCGGCGACGCGTCGGGCCCACCCGTGGCCGAGCGCGGCCCGGGCGTGTTCGCGGAACCGTCGCATCGCCGCCAGCGATGTTTGGGGCGAGCGCCAGAGCGGGTCGACGTTGGGGCGATCGTCAGGGTCGGGTGGCAGAGACAGGGCCGCTCGCGCATCTCGGAGCACCAGGGGGAGATACCGCACGCTGCGCGCGACCCACAGGGCCTCGATATTGGCGACCGTCCCGCCGCTGGTCAGGTGTGCCCAGGCGTCGGAGTCGTAGCCGAGCATCCGCGCGATCATGGCGGCGGCCTCGAGCTCGAGACGGACCGTCACGGGCGCGGCGTCGGTCGAGACGTTGTTGGGGTTGTAGAGCATGGCCGCGATGTACGCGGCGATGCTGGGCAGGGTCTGCTCGGCGACCATGTGGGCGGCGTATCGGGGGCTGTAGAACGGGAAGTCGTTCTTGAGGCGTCCGAGGAGCTCGATGAGCCGGTCGTCGAAGCCGTCGCGGAACGCCTCGCGTGCGCCCCTGTCGGACGAGTCCAGCAGCACGCCGTCCTCGGGGAAGTAGTTGCGCCGCCACGAGTGGTAGTCCTGGACGATGCGCAGGACCGTCTGGGCGAACCAGTCGCCGTTCTCGGCTTTCGGGCCCGCGAACCACCCGACCCAGGGGCTCCGACTGGTGTGCTCGCTGGACAACGCCTCGGCTCCCTCGCACGCCTCCGACCCAACGCCGCGCTCTCAGACGCCCCGGCGGAACTGCTCGCGGGCCCAGCTCCACGCGGCCACGGTGCGCGGGAAGCCGACGGTGTTCATGCCCAGCAGGATCGTCTGCTCGATCTCCTGCTGCGTCGCGCCGTGCAACATGGCGCGACGCACGTGGCTGCGCAGGGCCGACTCCAGCCCCGCGCCGACGCACAGCCCGATCTTGACCAGCGCGAGCGTCTTGGCGTCGAGCGGGCCCGCCGACTCGACAGCCTTGGCCACCCGTTCGTGGGCGGCCCCAAGTTCGGGGAACGCCTGGACGAACTCGCGGAACGCCGCGGGCGGTTGCGAGGGCATGCCGGATGCCTCCGGGACGCTGGGTTCGGACGGACGTGCGGACATTGAGACCCCTCCGGGCTGAACTCTGGGGCAGGCTCTCGACGAGGTCCGGCGCGGCGCACAGCGAGCGGTCGTCGCGCTCCTGTCCGATCCCCAGAGATGTAGAACCGAGTAGCTCGGCCTCGACGTGCGTCGCCCCGTCGCCGTAGTTCACCGACCGGAAGTAGTAGGCGGCGATCATGGGCAGGAGGGCGGCGTCGGTGGCAAACAGGGGGCGTGTGGACAGGCAGAAGCCGTCGCTGGGGCGCGGTCCCAGGGGCTCGAGGCAGGCGAACTCGTCCGGGCGCAGCGGCTCGGCGCCGAAGCGCACGCGGGCGGGATAGCGGAGCATCGCTCGATCATCGAGCATCGAGACGATCGTGTCGGTGATTGCTGCCTCGGGCGGCGGCACCCGCCAGCGACGATACTCTTGACGATGCCAGCCCCTCGCCCATCGGCCGCAGGCGGGTTCCGATCAATCTGGTACACGATCGCGCAGGCCCGCTCGGCCGGCGGGCTTCGGCGGATGTGGCGTGCGCTGCGCTCCAGAAACGCGTGCAAGACGTGCGCGCTGGGGATGGGCGGGCAGGCCGGCGGCATGGTCAACGAGCGCGGAAACTTCCCGGAGGTCTGCAAGAAGTCCGTGCAGGCGATGGCGGCCGACATGCGGGGACGCCTGGGCGAGGGGTTCTTCGACGAGTTCCCGAACGACAGGCTCGCACGCCTCTCGCCGCGGGAACTCGAAGCCGCCGGGCGGATCACGCGGCCCATGTTCTGCGAGGCGGGCGGAGACCGATACCGCGAGGTCTCCTGGGACCGCGCCCTCGGGCTGGCTGCCGATGTGTTGCGTGGCGCACCGGCGGACGAGACGTTCTTTTACGCGAGCGGGCGCTCCAGCAACGAGGCTGGGTTCCTGCTGCAGTTGTTCGCGCGCCTGTACGGCACCAACAACGTCAACAACTGCTCGTACTTCTGCCATCAGGCCTCGGGGGTCGGGCTTCGCCAGGCCATCGGGACGGGCACGGGCACCGTCGATCTCGCGGCCCTCGACGCGAGCGATCTGGTGTTCCTCATCGGCGCGAACCCCGCGTCCAACCACCCGCGCCTCATGCGAACGCTGATGGACCTCAAACGCCGCGGCGGCAGAGTTGTGGTCATCAATCCGATCCGCGAACTGGGCCTGGTGAGGTTCGCCGTTCCGAGCGATGTCCGCAGCCTGCTCTTCGGCACGCGGATCGCGGACCAGTACCTGCAGCCGCACATCGGGGGCGACATCGCGCTGCTCTCCGCGATCGCCAAGGGCGTGATCGAACTGGGCGGAACGGATTCGCGTTTCATCGCCGAGCACACGGAGGGCCACGAAGCGTGGCGGGCGGTCCTGGATGGGCTCGACTGGCCCACGCTGGTCGGCGAATCCGGTGTGCCCGAGCCGGAGATCCGCGCGGCCGCCCAGGCATACGCCGACTCGAAGGCCGCGGTGTTCTGCTGGACGATGGGCATCACCCATCACACGCACGGCGTCGCAAACGTCCACGCCATCGCAAACCTCGCGCTGCTCCGCGGCATGCTCGGCAGGCCGGGCGCGGGCCTGTTGCCTCTCCGCGGCCATAGCAACGTGCAGGGCATGGGAACCGTTGGGGTCTCGCCGGTACCCTCCGAGGCCTTCCTGCGGGGGTTGGAGCGGCGATTCGGTGTCACGATGCCGACATCGACGGGCATGGACACGCTCGCGTGCGTGCGCGCCGCCGAGGCGAAGCGGGTCCGCGTGGCCGTCCACCTCGGAGGAAACCTCTTCGGTTCATGCCCCGATGCCGGCATGGCCGAGCGGGCGCTGCGATCGGTCGATCTGACAGTGTTCCTGTCCACCACGCTCAACACGGGGCACGCCCGCGGGCGGGGGACGGCATCGCTCATCCTGCCCGTGCTTGCTCGCGATGAGGAGTCGCAACCGACCACGCAGGAGTCCATGTTCAGCTTCGTGCGATTCAGCGAGGGCGGGCGGGCACGATTCGAGGGCCCGCGAAGCGAGGTCGAGGTCATCGCCGAACTGATGCGTCGTGCGCTGCGCGAACGGCTCCCGCCAGGGCTTGCAGACGCAACCGATCATAAAGCGATCCGGGCCCACATCGCCGCGGTGATCCCTGAACTGGAGGCCCTGGGCAGCATCGACCGCACGCGCCAGGAGTTCCAGATCCCCGGGCGAGCCGTCTCTTCGCCGCGTGTCGGCACGCCGACGGGGCGAGCGGCGTTCAAAGGCGTGGCGTTGCCGACGCACGAGATCCCGGCGAACGATCTCACGGGCCAGGGTTCCTCGCCCGCGCCCGGAATCGCGTTGCGATTGGCAACGATCCGCTCCGAAGGCCAGTTCAACACGGTGGTCTACGAGGATCACGACGTGTATCGAGGGCAGGTCCGTCGGGACATTGTGATGATGAGCCGGGCCGACATGGAGCGCCTTGGCGTGCGAGAGGACGACGCCGTCGAGGTGGCCAGCCAGGCGGGCTCAATGGTTGCTCGGGCACGCGAGATCGAGATCCGCCCTGGGAACGCCGCGATGTACTGCCCCGAGGCCAACGCCCTCGTGCCCGCATCCGCGGACCCGCACTCGAAGACCCCTGCGTTCAAGAACGTCGCCGTGCGGATCAGGCGCAGCACGCGGCTCGATGTGCTCCCGGCATCGGCCCACGCGCGAGCCGCCAAAGGGCTCGGCCACGCCCGTTCGCGTTGACCAGTTGACTCACCCGACTGAGGTGATCTGAGCGAGGGGCCATATCCTCGTGCGGCACAAGCCTTTGGCCTGGTCCCGGGCCTTGATTTGAAAGCCGCCGGTCGTCGGCAAGAGTCCGACACGCGGCTGTTTGATCCACAAGGACTTGAAGCGTTTCGCCCGCCGTTCGGCGGCGAGGGACGTCCGACGCGGTGTCCCCCTTGGTGTCGGCCCGTCGCGCCGCCGCGGTCCGTGTCCCGCGTTTGTTCGCCCCCCGTGCCGGGCGTACCCTTCGGGCTTGACCCTTCGGAGCGGTGCCCGAGAGGCTGAAGGGGACGGATTGCTAATCCGTTATACGGGAAATTCCTGTATCGAGGGTTCGAATCCCTCCCGCTCCGCTTTCTCTGAACCCCCACCCCGCCGCCACTCGCGTCGGCGGTGATCAGACCGACCGCTCCCATCCCCATCGGACACGCCTCGGCGTTGGGTCCACGAACCAATCGGCGAGACGTCAGCGTCGATCATCGGGAGCGCGACGGTAACGGCTCGGCCGCCGCGGCAATGGACTCCCGGGCGTCCGTTCACGAGGGCTTGCTGGTGGTCCCGCTACTGGCCAGCACAACAGCGCCCCGCTTCTTGATCCGCGCACCGCAGCCCCCGCAGCGCCAACCAAACCGGCTCGGCGGCGGCACCGCGTCCAGTCCCGGGGATCCGCACGCCGGGCACCCGCCCTTGGCGATGAGCCGGGCTTGCTCGCGATGCAGGAGCAAGTGGACCGGCGCGGAAGCCACGATGCCGAGCATCAGTGCCGGCAGGGCCGACATGAGCAGCCAAGCCCAGGATTGGGTCGCCCACCACACGAGCCCGCACAACGCCGCCATGATCCAGACGTGGGCGAGGCGAGCGAGTCGAACCCAGACCGGAACGCGCCGGGGGGCCATCAGCATGGTCGGATCGTACGGCGACGCAAGCCGCGTCCCCCAACCCCGTACACTCGCCTCCATGACCACCCCGCCGCGCCCCCGCGTGCTCGCCGCGACCGCTCTGCTGGCCCTCTCCACCCTCCTGACCGCCTGCGGCCCGGCGACCTTCAGCGTCACCTTCGGGCAGCGCGACAACCGCCTCTCCGAGACCGCGGTGATGTCGTCGGACGACCACGCCGGTTCGGCCAAAGTCGCGCTCATCGAGGTCCGCGGCCTGATCGCCGACGCCGCCTCGCCCGGCCTGATCTCCTCCGGCGAGAACCCGGTCGATCGCCTGGTCGCGTCGCTCGACAAGGCCGCCGAGGATCGGTCCGTCCGGGCCGTGGTGCTGCGGATCGACTCGCCCGGCGGCAGTGTGACGGCCAGCGACGTGATGTACCGTGAGATCGCCCGCTTCCGCGAGCGCACCGGCAAGCCGGTGATCGCGTCGCTCTCGACCGTCGCCGCGAGCGGCGGGTACTACATCGCGTTGGCCGCCGACGAGATCGTGACCGAGCCGACGTGCATCACGGGCTCGATCGGCGTGATCTTCCCGACGTTCAACTTCAGCGAGGCGATGGGCCGCTGGGGCATCGCGTCGCGTGCCGTCGTGAGCCGTCCGAACAAGGACCTGGCCAGCCCGTTCGAGCCGATGGAGGAAGAGCACTACGCGATCCTGCAGCGCCTCGTCGATGAGGACTACGCGCGGTTCCGCGGGCTGGTCGTCGAACGCCGCCCGGGCCTGTCCGAATCGAATGTCGAACAAGCCACCGACGGGCGCATCTTCTCGGGCCAGCAGGCCATCGAACTGGGCCTGGCAGACTCCGCCGGCGGCATCCGCGAGGCGTTCGATCGCGCGTTGGCGGCGGCGGGTGTCGAGGGCGGGCGCCTCGTGCGGTACCACCCTCGCGGCGTGACGCCCCGCACCGCCTACGCCCGTGCCGAGGCCCCGGACGCCACGCCCCAGGCGACCGGCCCGACAACGCTCGAGATCCGCCTGCCGGGCGCGACCGAATGGCCGCCCGCGGCCGGGGCGTACTACCTCTGGATGCCGTGAGAGAGCTCCTCCCCCGCGTGCGGGGGAGGTGCCCACGAGGCTCTGCGACGTGGGCGGAGGGGGCGAGTGGTGCTCGTGCGCCTTGGATGACGCCCGCGCATCGGGTACGCTGCTCCTGGAGGCGCGATGCCCGACGACCCCGACGATCTGGTCATGCTCACCAGCGCGGCCTCGGAACTCCAGGCCGGGCTGTGGATCAGCGTGCTCGAGTCGCACGGCATCCGGGCCGTCTCGCCGGGCTCGGCCGCCACCACGCTGCGCTGGGAGGTCGGCTCGACCGATCCGCACCGTCTGTATGTGCGCCGTGCCGACGCCGAGCGGGCCCGCGAGGTGCTCGACAACCAGCGATCCGACTCGATCGACATCGATTGGAACGACGTCGATGTCGGCACGCCCGAGGACGCGCCGGAGCCCGAGGCCAGCGCGTCGGCGGGCGCTCCGTCCCGCACGGCGATCGTCGTCGTGATCGGAGCGATCGCGATCGGCGTGTTCATCTGGCTCGTCGTGTTCGCTCCGGGCGTGTTCGAACGTCCATGAGGCAGGGACAGCCAATCCCCCCGCACCGGGGAGTCCGTCCCACCAGGGCCCGTCACCGCAACGCCCGTCGCTCTCGTGCGTATCTTTCCGAGTATTCGCTCCCCCGAGGCCCCGCCGTGCAGATCGAGACCAGGCGTCTGCAGAAGGTCGCGATGCTCGCCTCCCGCCAGGAGGCCGAGTTCGTCGCCGGCGTGCTCGACGCGGCCGACGTGCCGCACGCCATCGTCGAAGCCTCGGGTGGGTTCGAACTCCGCGTCGACCCGGACGACGTGGACCGCGTGCGGGAACTGATCGAACGCCTCGACGTGCGCAACACGCTGGCCGAAACCGCCCGCCAACGCCGCGGCGAGGCGTTGGGGCGACGCATCGTGCTCATGGCGGTGCTGCTCATCGTGCTGGGCCTGGCGATCGGCGGGGCGGTGTGGGGCGGGCTGGTCTCGCCGGGGCTGATCCTGCTGGTGGTCGTCGGGGTGCTGCTGTTCGGCGCGGGGATCGCGACGGCGATCGTGGTTCGCGGGCGGTTCGGCGGGCCGAAGCCCTAATGCACAGGTTCGAGCGTCGGGATGGCGCGAGTCTCGATGACGCTGCGCAATGTCGCGTCGAGCGCGTCCCAGTCATCCGCGTGCATGGCGATCGCGCGGATGCCATCGAGGGGCGCGAGGCGCTCGATGATGCGATCGATGTGGTCCGGCCTCGTCGCGGCCATCGACTCGTCGATGAGCAGCGCAGCGTCAACGAACAGACCGATCTGGTCCGAAGCGACCAGCGCCTCGTGCGACTTGAGGAACGCCGCGCACGACGGGGCGTCGGAGAGGACGTGGCGGTGGTGGGGGCGGAACCAGATCGCCGCCGAGGAGCCGGCATCGGGCTGTCGCGCTGATTCGACGAACGCGTCGAGCGCCGCACGCCCCGCCCCGGACCACGTTCGGAAGTCGCGCTCGACCATGCCATCCGCACTGGCGGCTGGCTCGCCGAGCCATCCCGACCAGGCGACAACAACGGCGTCTTCGGCACGAGTCGCGCCGATCGCCGACCCACCACGCCCCGCGTCCCGATCGGCATCCGCCAGCAGGTTCCGGATCGAGAGCACTCCACGCGGCATCGGAGGCCCGTCGACGCCGGGCGCACTTCGGACCCGGTACACACTGGAAAGATCAACGTGCTCCATCGCTGCTCCAAGGGTAGTGGCGGGCGAGGTGCCCGACCGGGATGTCCCGTACCGCATAAACTCCGCCCGTGTCCCGCAGCGCGTACGTGCTCGTGAACCCGTCGAAGCCCGAGGCCGTCGCCGCCGCCGCGGATGTCCGGGCGATTGTCGAGCGCCACGGGCGGTGGCTGGGCCAGGGCGATGCGCTCTCGAACGAGCCGCTGCAGGCGCCCGAAGCCGCCGCCGCCGATCTGCTGGTGGTTCTCGGGGGCGACGGGACGCTGCTGAGCCAGACGCGCCGCTGCCTGAACCTGGACAAGCCGCTGCTGGGCGTGAACTTCGGGAAACTCGGGTTCATGGCCGCGTTCGATCTGGACGCGCTGCGCGACCAGGCGGCCCGTGTCTTCGGCGACGGCCCGCTCGACGCGCGGCGCCACTCGCTGCTCCGCGTCGAGGTCCGAGCCGATGGGCAGTCGCCCGAAGCAACGCCGCGCTTCTCCGGCGTGGCCCTGAACGACTGCGTCGTCACCGCCGGCCCGCCGTTCCGCATGATCCGGCTCGAGGTCGGGATCGACGCGGGCGTCGGCCCGCACGTGTCGGGCGATGGGATCATCGTCTCGACGCCGACGGGCTCGACCGCATACAACCTGTCGGCCGGCGGGCCGCTGCTGGCCCCGACGCTCGACGCGATCGCGGTCACGCCGATCGCGGCCCACTCGCTGGCGTTCCGCCCCATCGTCGTCGAGGGCCACAGCGTCATCGAGATCGTCGCCCGACAGATCAACCGCGACGGGCCCGATGCGCCCGGCAGCACGCCCGGCGGCACCACCCTCGTGCTCGACGGGCAGGTCCAGACCCTGCTCGAGCCCAACGACCGCATCCGCATCGCGAGGCACGAGCGCCACGTGCGGTTCGTGCGGAACCCCGAGGCGTCGTACTGGGCGACGGTGATCGACAAGTTCCACTGGGCCGCGGCTCCGAAGTTGCAGGGCTGAGGCGGGGGGCGTGGTAAGCTGGCGGCATGCGGCGGGTGCGGTTCATCGCGGTGCGTGTGATCGGGCTTGCGCTGCTGGGCGCGGCGACGAGTGTTGGTGTGGCGTGGGGGTTGGCGGCGTGGTTGCCGAATGCCCGGTGCGCCCGGTCGTACAGCGACACGGAGCACGCGATTGGCGATTTGACCGTCACGGTGTGGGTCGCCCAGTTCGAGCGCCCAGGTCTGATCCGGAGGCAATGGCGCGAGCAGGTCGAGCCCGACTGGGGGTTCTACATGCCGCCTCCGCCGGTGATCGGCGGGGAGAACGTGCCGTCCCACGAATGGGCGGCCTCCAAGTCGGTCGGCGAGTGGGGGTGGGTGGCGCGGGCCAGGGCGAACGACGATTCCATTCCCGACTATGGCTTCGATGATGCGCGCGGGTGGCCGATGCCCTGCCTGTGGTACGCCGTGGGCCATCCGCCTTCCGCGTACGGAACGATGTACCAGCCGCAACCGTCGTTGCACGGCGGCACGCCGTTGAGCTTCGGAGGCCTCACTCCCGCCTCCGACATCCGTGCATTGCCTTTGATACCGATCTGGCGCGGGCTGGCGATCAACACGGCGTTCTACGCCTTGGTGTGGGCGGTGGTGGTTTACGCGCTCATCGGCCTGCGGCTTCTGTGGCGGCGGCGGCGCGGGCTGTGCCCGCGGTGTGGGTACGACGTGGAGCGGGATTGGGAGAGCGGGTGCCCGGAGTGCGGGTGGGGGCGTGCTCGTGGGTGTGGGTGGGGGCGCGGCGGGCGGCCTTGTCGGCGGCTGCGCCGCCGGCTCAGGCTGCAAGCCTGAGCCACCTTGAGGGCCGTGAGGAGGTCGGGCGGCGAGGCGGAGGAGAACGGCGGCGGCTTTGCGGGCTTCGGGGTGGGGGGCGCTCTCGATGAGACCGGCGAGCCTGTGGGCCGCGGCTGGGGCGTTGCGGGAGGCGATGTCGTGGGCGCGGAGGTGGTCGAAGGCGCGGATGTCGTTGATGAGGTTGGTGACGAGGGGGGAGGAGCGCCACCGGATGAACCGACGGAGGTCGATGTTGTGGTTGGCAGCGATGATGTTGGCGGGGAGGTCGTCGTGGAAGTAGGAGGCGAGGAGAGCGGCGAAGAGTTCGCTCGTGGGGTCTTGGAGGTCGGCGTCGGGTTGGGACGAATCGGGTTGGGCGGGCTCGGGTTGGTCGAGAAGGGCGGCCATGCAGTCAGGATTGCATGGGGCGGTGTGGGTTCAAGTGGGAGTTGGGTTACGGGCAGTGATTGGCGCACAAACGTGCTCGTGGCGTTGCGGATTGCGCACAAAGGCGTTCATGGCGTTGTGGTTCATCGGCACCGAGTAACGCCCCAGAGCGGGCGTGACTCGGTGGCACACTCGCTTGCGCGTCGCGTTCGCCGGGGGAGCCTCGACGTGTGGCATGGCTGCTGCTCGGAGCAGCCATGCTCGATCAGCGGGATGGACTGCACGGTCGCCATGCCTGTGCAAAGCCACAGGCATGCCACACGTCGGGCGTCCGTCCGCGCATCGGCACGACCTTCGGCCAGGGCCCCGAAGGGCGTGGCACGTCGGTGGTTCAACCGGTGGCCGTGTCCTTGAAGTGCGCTTCCTGCACCGGCGCCAGCACGTCGAGCACGTGCATGAGCACGACCGCGGGCGAGCCGATGGCGTCGACGTTGTGGACCAGTTCCTTGGGGTACTGCTCCAGCACCGGGAAGGTCTCCTTCTCGTAGACCTCCCAGCGCTTGCGGATCACGTCCTCGCGCGCGTCGTCGACGCGGTTCTCTTTCAGCGCGCGGCGGCGGAGGCGGCGGATCATCTCTTCCTTGTTCTTGCAGGTCAGGTGGATGATCGCCAGAACCTCGACGTGGTCGCGCAGGAGGCTGGCCTGGCTGACGCTGCGGGGGATGCCGTCGAGCACGAGCAGGTCGACGCCCGGCTTGTAGATGCTCAGGATGGTCTGGGCGTGCAGGTTCTCGTGCCACATCTTGACGGTGACGTCGTCGGGCACGAGTTCGCCCTTGGAGGAGTACTCCATGAACGTCTTGCCCAGGGGGCTGGACGTGTCGAGGGTGCGGAAGACCTCGCCGCAGGAGAGGTGGAAGAACCCGGGGATGTTCCCGATGATCTTGCCCTGGGTGCCCTTGCCGACGCCCGGGGCGCCAAAGAGCAGTGCGGTGCGGTACTTCTCGGCCATGGCTCGACTCCGATGCCGCGGGTTCGCGGGCGGGAACGGGCGCCGAAGCCCGCACCCCCAACCGGGCGGGAACCCGGAGCGTACCCACCCCCCGGAAGTCTCGGCAAGATTCGCACCGCCCTGAATTGCGAGTTCCGGGGAACAACCCGGCGGTGCCCGCCCCGCTCGGGTTATCGCCGGGGCGTGCTCGCCGCGGCCCGGACGATCGCCACAAAATCGTCCGCCTGGAGCGAGGCTCCGCCGATGAGCCCGCCGTCGATGTCGGGCTGGGCGAAGAGTTCGGCGGCGTTGGAGGGCTTGACGGAGCCGCCGTACATGATGCGGATCGACTCGGCGACCTCGCTGTCGTAGAGGGCGGCCAGTTCGGCGCGGACCTTGGCCTGGGCGTCCTGGGCGTCGCCGGGCGTGGCGGTCTTGCCGGTGCCGATGGCCCACACCGGCTCGTAGGCGATGGTGAGGCGGTGCAGGTGCTCGCGTGAGACATCGGCCAGCCCGGCCCGGAGTTGGCGACGGTTCACCTCGTCGGTCCGCCCCGCTTCCCGCTCTTTGAGCGTCTCGCCGATGCACAGGATGCACTCGAGCCCGCCCTCGAGGATCGCCTGGGCCTTCTGGCCCACGAGCTCGTCCGGCTCGCCGATCACGTGGCGGCGCTCGGAGTGCCCGGCCAGGACCACCTTCACCTCGCAGTCCCTGAGCATCGCGGCCGAGACCTCGCCGGTGAAGGCCCCGTCGGGCTTGGTCCAGCAGTCCTGGGCGCCCAGGCGGATGGCGCTGGGGCGGTCGCGCAGGATGGAGCCGACGGTGATGAGGTAGGGGAAGGGGGGGAAGATGGCCACGTCCGCGCCCGACTCGCGGGCCAGGGCGTCGATGACGGCGCGGGCCAGTCGCGAGCCGCTGGTGCGGTCGGTGTTCATCTTCCAGTTGCCGCCGACGTATGGCCTGCGCGTGGGCACGGGGGTCTCCAGTCGGCGCAGTGTACGCGGCGGGGCGTGCCGCCCACCGCCCGCCCCTCCCCGCCAATGATCCGCCATGGCCACCTCCCTCAACGCTCCGACCAGCGAGTTCGAGAAGACCGACCGCTGCGCCGACCTCCCGCACCGCCCGCGCGTCCTGCTGGGCAAGATGGGCCTCGACGGGCACGATCGCGGCGTGAAGGTCATCGCGCGGGCCCTGCGCGATTCGGGCGTGCACGTGATCTACTCGGGGCTGTGGCAGACGCCGCGGTCGATCGCCCTGTCGGCCCGCGACGAGGACTGCGACGTGATCGCGGCCAGCATGATGAGCAACTCGCACCGGGTGCTGGGGCCGAAACTGCTCGAGCAGCGGGCCGCGGTGGGGCGCCCCGACCTGCCGATCGTCATGGGCGGGATCATCCCGCAGGAGGACATCCGGGAACTGCTCGAATCCGGCATCCGCCGGTGCTTCACGACCGGCGTCGGGCTGCTGGACATCGTGGAGGCGGTGAAGGAGACCGTGCGGGCGTACGACCAGACGGTGGCGCCGGGCGTTAATGGAAAGGCGCACCCGACGGCCCAGCTGGCCCGCGACATCTCGCTGGCCCACGACGGGCAGGCGGTGCGGAGCGGGGCGAGGCGGCGTCGCCCGGTGCGGGTCATCGGCGTGACCGGCTCGCCGGGGGCGGGCAAGAGCACGCTGTCGGCCCAGTTGGCCGCGGAGTTCACGCGCCGGTCGCGGGCGGGGGATCCGAAGTGCGCCGGGCGGATCGCGGTGGTGGCGTTCGACCCGAAGAGCCCGATCACATCGGGGGCGCTGCTTGGCGATCGCCTGCGCATGGACTTCAACACGCTCGACGAGGCGGTGTTCTATCGCAGCCTGGCGATCCGGGGCGAGGACTACCACGCGCTGGGGGAGATCACGGAATTGATCGGCGGGGCGTACGGGGCCGGCGGTTCCGGCACTGGCGGCGACGCGGGCGGGGCGACCGAGCCGTTCGACACGGTTTTGATCGAGACGGTGGGTGCCGGCCAGAACGAGACGCTGATCCGCGAGCATGTGGACCGGACGGTGGTGGTGCTCACGCCGGGGATGGGCGACGCGGTGCAGATGGACAAGGCCGGGATCCTGGAGATCGCGGACGTGTTCGTGTGCAACAAGGCCGACCACCCGGGCCAGAACGAACTGCTGCGCGACCTGAGAGAGGTCGCCGGGCGGCGGAAGGTGTTCGAGACCGTGGCGACGCACGCCAAGGGCGTGCCGGAGTTGCTCGAGTCGCTGCTGGGGTAGGGCGTCCCGGCTCTTCCGATGGACCGCGAAGGAAGCGAAGGGACGCGATGGCAGAAGCCGGGGTGTGACTGGCACACCGGACACCTGGGCTCGTCGCGTTCCGTCGCGTCCTTCGCGTTCAACCCGATCCGTCAAAGGCTCGACAACCCCGGCGCGTGAGTGCGCCGGCCAGCCTCCGTTCAAGTGGGAGCGGGGCCGCTCGCACGGGTGTGCGAGGGGCCGGGCCGCTGGATACGGGAGGCAGCCATGTACGAGCAGATCAAGAGCGACGATTCGGTTCACGCACTCACGCGGCGCACGCAGAACAGCCTGGCGATCATGATCGCGGGGATCGCGGGCGTCGCCCTGGCCCCGGCGGCCCTGGGCGACATCGACACCGGGCCGCGGGCCCAACTCGCGCCGTGGCGAGCCCCCGCGGCCGCGGGCGGGGCGTTCGACCCGCTGAACTCGGTGGTGGAGATCAACTGGGGCCTGGCCGCTGGCGGCACACGCATCGGCTCCGGCTCGATCATCAGCAAGCACAACGACGCCGATCCGAACTTCGCCTGGTACTGCGTGCTGACCGCCGACCACGTCGCCAACCCGGCCGGCACCGTCGGCAACGCGGTCATCGGGTTCGGCGACACCGGGGCGCAGGGCGTGTTCGGCGGGGCCGACAACATCATCCGCCGCGCGCCGCTTCCCGCGGCGATGGGGGGCATGGGCGCCCCTGTTGATCTCGCGGTCATCGGCGTCCGCGTCCCGAAGAACGCGTTCTTCGACCAGGTCAGCCCGCTGGCCATGCTGCCCACCACCCAAGCCCAGGCGACCAACCAGCGGTTCACGCAGCCGGGTTACGGCGGCACCGGCGACTTCGTCGCCGCCGACCCGATCGCCGGCCTGCCCGCCGGCATGACCACCGCCGGCCCCGACCACACGAAGCGCTTCCAGAACAACGTCATCACCGGACCCACCAACGCGGACTACACGGTCAACGGGCAGGCGTACTCGTACGGCTCCGTCCAATGGTCATTCGACATGCCCGCCGCCCCCGGCGCCCACGGCGCGGCCCACAACTTTCTCGTCGCCGAGGGCACGTCCTACGGCGGGGACTCGGGCAGCCCCTACCTGGTCAGCCAGATGTCCACCCAGTTCGTCGGCAACTTCGACCGCCCCGGCGCGGGTTCCGACTGGGACTTCGGGCCGGCACACGCCGGCGACGACATGGCCCTGTTCACCAACGTGATCATCGGCGTGCACGCCTGGGGCGAGACGCCGATGGGCGGTTGGCCCGGCGGCGTCGTGCCCTACGGGCGCCTGGCCGGCGGCGTGCCGCTGACCCAGGCCAACATCGACTGGATCACCGCCCAGTGCGCCATCGTCCCGGCCCCCGGCTCGGCCATGCTGCTGTCGATCGGCGGGATCCTGGCGGCCAAGCGCCGGCGCGAGTGAGCCCGCCCGCGTGTGCCGATCCGATCCGGCCGAATGACACCAACCCCCGGCCCCCGGCGGAGAGAGATTCGCCGGGGGCCTTGTCGTTGCCAATTGGAACGACGCCACGACCCACCGGCCCGGCACTCACGCGATCGGGATGCCGATCTCGACGGTGTCGACCAGCCGGCGCTGCTTCGGGCTGTTCGAGGTCCACAAACGGTGCAGGACGCGGAGCGTGCTCAGGCGGTCCTTGTGGACCGTGTGCTCGAGCCGGAGTTCGGCGGTGGGCGCGGCGTCGCTTGCGGCTGACGTGGGCGGCACGCCTTCGCCGCCATCGGGCACCCGCCACTTCGGCGTCGGGCCGAACAGGGCGTCGAGCAACTCCGGCCGCGCGATGATGACGCGGAGTTTCTGCGTCCGGATGTTGCCGTACTTCTCGCAGGTCAGCCCGAACACATACGTCGCGGCCTTCACGGGCACGCCCAGCGTCCGCCCGACGTGCAGTTCCGCGAACCGCTCGGAGAGCACGTTGAGCACCGCCCGCAGGATGTACCCCTGGTCCTCGGCGTTGCCCATCGAGACGAACGGTTGGGCGACGGTGGTCTTGCGGGCCGCGTCGAGCACGAGCCCGACGCCGTGCTCGTTGAGCCAGACTTTGCGGGCGTCGTCTTCCAGCAGCGTGCGGAGGACGAGGGTGGAATCGCGGACGTCGTTGAGCGAGAAGTTCACCTGGCGGATGAACGACTTGCGCTTCCACGAGACACGCCGACGCCACCACGCGAACAGGATGCCGCCCCAGGTCGCGGCCAGCCCGATGGCCGGGCCATAGGAACTCAGGAACTTCACGATGTCGTCCCAGGTGGGCATGGCGGGAGTGTAATGGGGGGGCGAGGGGCCGAGGGACGAAGGGGCGAAGGGGCAGAGGGGCGAAGGGGCAGAGGGGCGAAGGGACAGAGCCGCGTCGCGAGGCCAGCGGGCCGATTCGTTCAATGGCTTCCCACTTCCTCACTGCCCCTCTCCCCCTCTGTCCCTCTGCCCCTTGGCCCCTCTGCCCCTTCTCCGCCCCCCACCTTGACACCCCGCCACCTCGGCACCTTTCCTTCCCCATGCACGATCCCTCCGCCCGCGGCAACGACTTCTTCAAGTGCGACTTCTGCCTGAACCCGTGGAGCGAGGACCGCCAGATGGTCGAGGGCCATCGCGGGGCGCTGGTCTGTGTGAAGTGCCTCACGCTGGCGTACGCACAGGTGGTGGTGGACGACGCGGGCGAGGCCCCCCCCGCGGGCGTCGCCTGCACGCTTTGTCTGGAGGAGCGAAGCCAGAAGCACTGGCGCAGCCCGCTGCGCGACGAGGCGTGGGCCTGCGAGCGGTGCATCCGCCAGGCGGGGCAAGTGCTGGAGAAGGACCAGGAATCGGGGTGGACCAGGCCGGGGCGCGGCTGAGCCCCGCGCGACGCCCGATCGTGCGCCGCGTGAGGCACGTGGTGCCGAGTCGCTTCCAACCGGGGACACATCGAGTCGAGCGCCACGCACGAGCGTGCCGCCGACGATCCGCTGCGGAATCTCGCCTTTTTCCTCCCGAGTCGTGTGAGCACCGCGCGGCGGCGTCGCTTCGACACCGACGGCGCGGCCGAAGCCGCGTCCCACGCACGCGAAGGAGGTTCCGACATGACACGCGCTCGCACCACCATCCTGGCCGCCACGCTCCTCGCGGCCCCCGCCATGGCCAACCCCGTCAACGGCCTGTACGCCGACACCCCGCTCTGCGACAACCACGGCCCGCTCTTCGCCGTCGAGGAACTCGGCAACGCCCCCATCTTCCCCATCGACGAACTCATCGACTCCGCCGCGACCTTCACCCAGCAGCCTGCCTGCCCGCTGACCGACAACCCGGCGGTGCCCAACGCGCTGGTCGTGATGACAAACCTCACCATGACCTCCTGGGCCGACCTGTTCTACGTCGCCGACCCCGAGACCACCCTGAGCAACGAGGACGGCGTGGCCGAGAGCGCCCTGGCGCCGGGCCTGCGCACCCAGGCATTCCGCATCGACTTCCTCGGCGGCAACCGCCCGCTCGTGTTCGAGTCGATGACCCCCGACGGCATCTTCGAGCCCGGCGAGACCTGGCACTTCATCATCCAGGACTACACGAACGCGCTCGGGGCCCCGCCCTCGGCGTTCACGTCGCTCGACTTCGCCGGCGCTTCGGCCGGGCCGGGCGTTCCCGGCGTGGTGCCCTCCACCGGCAGCATCGTGCAGATGGTCGTGCCCAGCCCGGCGACCGCCTCGCTGCTGGGCCTGGGCGTGCTGTGTGGCGCGAGGCGGCGTCGCGCCTGAGGCCTCCAGCGCGGCGGGGCCGAGCCCCGGCCGAGAACCGATCGCCAACCCCGGGGGGCGGGCCGCGCGGCCTGCCCCCCTGTTCCGACCCGTCCGGAAACCAGTCCGGAACTTTCAGAGTTTCTTGAAACTTGTGCGCGGGTAGGCGACAATACAGGGTGGAGCCCACCATGCTTGCGCCGCACCCCGACAACGCAACCGCCGCCGCCGAAGCGAGGCCGCCCCGGGTCGCGCCGCCCGAGCACCCGGGCGCGTCCGCCCTCGACGAGGGCCTGCTGCAGGACGTGGTCGCGGGCGCCGCCCGCCTCACCCCCGAGCAGGGGCTCGAACTCTTCCACCGCATGCCGCTCGCCACGCTCGGGCGCTGGGCCGACGCCCGCTGCCGCGTGCTCCACGGCGACCTGTTCCGCACCTACGTCATCGACCGCAACATCAACTACACCAACGTCTGCACCGCCAAGTGCACCTTCTGCGCCTTCCGGCGCGACGCGGACGACCACGACGCCTACACCCTCTCCCACGAGCAGATCCACGAGAAGATCGAGCAACTCTCCGCCATCGGCGGGACGCAGATCCTCATGCAGGGCGGCATGAACCCCGACCTGCCGCTGGACTACTACCTCGACCTGCTCGCCTCCATCAAGCAGCGTTTCCCCCACATCCACATCCACGCCTTCAGCCCGCCCGAACTGGTCGAGTTCGTCAACTTCTTCGATCCGCCGGGGGCGACGTACTTCGACAAGGCCCGCTGGGTGCTCGCCCGCCTGCAGGAGGCCGGGCTCGACTCGCTGCCCGGCGGCGGGGGCGAGATCTTCGCCCACCACGTCCGGCGCAAGATCGGGCTGGGCAAGTGCGACGCGACCGCCTGGCTCACCAGCATGTACGCCGCCCACTCCCTGGGCATGCGCACCAGCGCCACGATGATGTTCGGCCACATCGAGGGCTACGCCGACCGAATCCACCACATGTGGCTCGTGCGCCGCTGGCAGGACGCAGCCCTCGGAAGGAGCGACGCAGCGACGCAGCGACGAAGCGACGAAGGGGAAGGCCCGGAGTCGATGCCGCGGCTCGACGCATCGCACTCCGTCGCTGCGTCGCTCCGTCGCTCCGTCGCGCCTGGTCACTACACCGCCTTCATCTCCTGGCCCTTCCAGCGCGAGAACACGCCCCTCGGACGCGTCAAGGACTGGGGCTCCCGCCCCGAAGACACCGGCGAGTTCCCGGGCGACGCGTGCGCCGACGTTCGCGGCCAGGGCGATCCCTCGCGCCACCGCGAGTTCGGGCGGCGCGTCCGCATGTCCGGCTCGAGCGACTACCTCCGCACCCAGGCCATCAGCCGCCTGATGCTCGACAACATCTACTCCATCGGCGCGTCGTGGGTCACGATGGGGCCGCACGTCGGGCAGGTCGGCCTGATGTTCGGCGCGAGCGACATGGGCAGCGTGATGATGGAGGAGAACGTGGTGTCGTCCGCGGGCACGACGTATTGCCTGGACGAGGCCGTGCTGTGCCGCCTGATCCGCGACGCGGGCTTCATCCCCGCCCAGCGGAACAACACCTACGACATCGTCCGCATCCACGCGGGGGCCGAGTCGCCCGACCGGCGCGTGACCGACTGGTCCGAGCACCGGGCCCGGCGCCTGCACGCCCAGAGCGCGGCCGCGGCCACACCCGCCGAGTCCGCCACGGCGGAATTGACGGTGTCGGTACGTGTGCCCGATGCAGCGACGGCGTGATCGGCCGCCGATGGGCTAGTAGTCCCACCCCAGCAGCCCGTCGCGGGTCCAGCGGAGGGTGAGAGGCACGACTTCGAACCAGGCCGGCGGCTGGCCGAACGGATTCAGGGGCGGTGGCTGCCAAGCATGGGGCTGGAACGACCCGGTGTAGGCGGCCGTCGTCTGCGGGAAGCTCGGCCACCACGCCGGCTGGGCGTCGCCCGCGAGACGGATGCCCACCGAGCCATCGAAGAACAGCATCGGCAGGCGCGCGCTCGGGTAACCGAAGAATCGATCGACACCCGGCCCATGCCTCTGGAACTCGTCGAACACGTGGACTTTCCGGGAGGGCAGCGCGACCGTGGCAAGGCTCGATGGGCCGAGGCGTGCGTTGCCCGGGATCGACCACCCATCGGTCGTTCCGCCTTGTGTCAAACGACTCGCGATCGCCAGCGTCGTGGAGATGCTCTGGTTCCGGTCGAACGCGCTCGCCGTGGCCTGATACGACGACGTGTACGGCCACCGCTTGTTCGCCGGCGTCGGTCCGATCTGCAGCGGCAGGAACCCGCCGTCGTCGAACACATCCGTCGCCCCGCGCCACATGGCGAGGTGCCGGTCGTTCGGACAGATGTTGAAGGTGTCGCCAAGATCCCGATCCTGGAAGTCCACGAGCGCCAGCGACCAGTAACCCGGATCGGCAAGCCACTGGTCGATGCGAGGCATGTCCTGTCGCCCGCGCCTCCGCAGGATGTCGACCGCCTGGGCCGCGTGGGCCTGCGCCCCTGTCGATGACGAGCCCATCTGCTGGGCCTGCAGGTCCGGGAACTTGCTGTTCGCCTGCCCCGGCTCCCACGACAGCCCGGCCATCAGGTCCTGGTTGGCCAGCGCAAACTGGGCGTTGCCCAGGCCGATCTGTCGCATGTTCTCGATGCACCGGGCCGTCCGCGCATCGTCCCGCGCGACGCCCGCGCCGACGACCACGACCGATGCGGCCACCGCCGCCGCCAGCCCCGTCACCGCCGCATCAACAAGTGTGAAACCGCTCCGTCCCACAGGCTCCCGTCCTTTCACCGCTCGGGCGCGCCACGCCCGATCCGCGTTGGACGCGCCGCGCGGCTCCCGGTTCCCGAATCCAGGCGAACTTCAACGCTCCAGCGAACCAAGCCCCCTCAACGCCCCCACCGGGTCAAGAATCCCCGTCGCCCATGGACCCCTCCACCGAGACCATCTTCCTCCAGGCCATCGAACTGCCCAAGGCCAGCCGGGGCGACTATCTCGCCAAGGCCTGCGCCGGCGACGATCGCCTCCGGGCCGCGGTCGAGGCGTTGCTGTGGGCCGACGAGCACCCCGGCATCCTGACGCGCTCGCCCGTCTCCCCCTCGCTGGCCGCCGCCGTCGCCGAGTCCATGGACGTCGGGCACGGCATGGAGGGCCCCGGCTCGGTCATCGGCCCGTACACGCTGCTCGAGGCCCTCGGCGAGGGCGGCTTCGGGCGCGTGTTCCTGGCCGAGCAGGACAAGCCCGTCCGCCGGCGCGTCGCGCTGAAGATCCTCAAGGCGGGCATGGACACGCGCCAGATCATCGCCCGCTTCGAGGCCGAGCGCCAGGCCCTGGCGATGATGGACCATCCGGCCATCGCGCGCGTCTACGACGCCGGCGCGACCAGCGCGGGCCGCCCCTACTTCGCCATGGAACTGGTCAAGGGCATCCCCCTGACCGACTACGCCGACAACCGCAAACTCACTCTCCGCCAGCGCCTCGCCCTCTTCCGCGACGTGTGCCTGGCCATCCAGCACGCCCATTCCAAGGGCATCATCCACCGCGACATCAAGCCCAGCAACATCCTCGTAGCCGACGGCGACGATACCCCCCAGCCCAAGGTCATCGACTTCGGCATCGCCAAGGCCACCGGCGGTCGCTTGTCAGACAAGTCCGTCTACACCCAGGCCGCCCAGTGGCTCGGCACGCCCGAGTACATGGCCCCCGAGCAGGCCGGCGGCGGCCCGCCCGGCGCGAGCGTCGACACCCGCAGCGACATCTACAGCCTCGGCGCGACCCTCTACGAACTGCTCGCGGGCGTCACGCCGTTCGACGCCCTGCGCATCCGCAGCGCGTCGTACGACCAGATCGCGCGGATGATCCGAGAGGACGACCCGCCGCGACCCTCCGCCCGCCTCTCGCGCCTGGGCGACCAGACCCGCGAGATCGCGGCCAAACGCGCCACCGACTCGAACCACCTCGCCGGCGCGCTCAAGGGCGACCTCGACTGGATCGCCATGCGCTGCCTCGACAAGGACCCCGCCCGGCGCTACGAGACCGCCGCCGCCCTCAGCGCCGACATCCAGCGATACCTCGACGACAAGCCCATCGAGGCCCGCCCGCCGACCGCCGGCTACCAGGTCGGCAAGTGGGTCCGCCGCAACCGCGGCGCGTTCGCCGCGGCCTGCGCCGTCGGCGTCGCGATCATCGTCGGGGTCGTCGGCCTCACGGTCGGACTCGTGCGTGCGGCGGAAGAAGCGCGGCGGGCCGAACGAAGCGCGGAGCAGGCCAACGCCGCCGCCGCCGACGCCGCAGAGGCCCGCGCCATCGCCGAGCGCGAGGCCGACGCCGCGCTCGCCGCCGAACGCGAGGCCCGCGCCGCCGAGGAGGCCGCGCTTGCCGCCGCCGAGCGCGAACGCCAAGCCGCCTTGCGTGCCCAGCGCGCCCTCGACGTCGCCGAGCAGCAGCGTGAGCGGGCCGAGGCGGTCCAGCGCTTCATCGCAGAGGACTTGCTCGGCGAAGAGGGTGAGGACGAGCCGCTTTCTCCGGCATTCACCGTCCATCAGATGGTCGACCGGGCCGAGCGCCGGCTTGACCAGGGCGCCTCGACCAACCGACCCGAGTTCGCCGCGGCCATGAGGCACGCGATCGGACTCTTGTTCATGCGCACTGGCGAGTACCACAAGGCGGCGCGCCACCTCCGAATCAGCGTCGAACTCCTCGACGCGCTGCCCACGACGCCCGACCAGGAACAGCTCGCCGACGCCGTCGACGCGCTGGGCGTCGCACTCAACTACCTGGATCGCCTTCCCGAGGCGGTCGCGGCCCACCAGCGGGCGCTCGACATCCGGCTCGCACTCCGAGACTCCCCCGATCCACCCGACGACATCGCCGAGGGCCTCCAGACGTCATACGCGAACCTGGGCGGCGCGGCGGCCGACATGGGAGACTTGACCCGCGCTGAATCGCTCCTTCGCCAGGCGCTCGCCATCGCCCCGGAAGGCGGCGAGACCGCCAACACCATGATCAATCTCGGCATGGTGCTCGCCCACAAGGGCGAGGTGGCCGAGGGCGAGCGTGTGCTGCGTGAGGGCATCGAGGCCGCCCGAAACGCGACCGATCGCGCCGCCCTTGCCGCCTCAGGCATGGCCCTGCTCGGCGAACTGCTTGTCGACAACGGTCGCCACGCCGAGGCCGTCGAGCCGCTCCGCGAGTCGGCGGAGATCCGGTCGCAGATCTTCGGCCCCGAGCACCGCTTCACGATCTCCACCAGGACGGTCCTCGGACGCGCGCTCATGCCGACCGACCCGGATGCCGCCATGGCCGAACTGCGTTGGGCCGCCGCCGCCGCTCGGTTGAACCTCGCTCCGGAAGACGTCTACCGCCTCAACGCCGAGCAGCGCCTCGCCATGACGCTCTACCAGCAGTCCGACTACGCCGCCGCCGAAGTCGCCATGCGCGAACTCGGGCCGCTCATGCGCCTGCACTTCGGCCCGACCCACACCGGCCTGGGCGGCTACCTGTTCGCCTTCGCCGACACGCTCACCCGCCTGGGCGGCCCCGAACGCCTCGCCGAGGCCGACATGCTCCTTCGCGAGTGCCTCGCACTCCGCCAGCGCGCCTACCGCCCGAACGACCGCAACCACTGGCTCATCGAGGAAACCCGCGAGACCCTCGCCGCCGTCCTGCTCGAGCGCGCCCGCCTCGCCCCGGCCCCGGAGGCCGCCATCGCCCTGCTGGAAGAGGCCGAGCCGATGCTGCTCACGGCCATCGACGCCATGGACCCGCCCTCACGCCCCGAAGAGCGCGAGCAACGCTGCCTCCAACGCCTCGTCGATCTCTACGAACTCTGGAACTCCCTCGCGCCGGACCAGAACATCGCCGACCGCGCCGCCCCGTTCCGTGCTCGCCTCGCCGGCTGATCCACCAACCGCCACGGCCCCACACCCCTGAAGATCCCAGCAACCCCCGACGCGACCCCCAGGACCCAGGACCCAGGACCCAGGACATCACCTCCCGGCACTCAGCACTCAGCACTCAGCACTCAAAACGAATACACCACCGACAGCGTAAACCGCCACCCATACAGGTCATCCTCGTCGGTCAGCGGCGCCTCGAACGCGCCGCGGAACGCCCAGTCGTCCGCCGGGCGGACCTCCCCCCCAAGCCCGAGCGACACCACCGGATCGTCCTCGCCCTGCCCCAGGTTCACCACGTCGATCCCCTGGAACGGAAGCGGCGACGAGCCCGCGTCCAGCACGTGGTACCCGTTCACCTCGACCACAGGGCTGAACCAGTCCGTCAGCCAGTAGTCCGCGTGCAGGTGCCACGACAGGCGATCGGAGTTGCCAAGGTCCTGGTCCTCGCCATCGACGATGAACCAGTTGAACGTCCCGCCGACGTGGAACCGCCCCCAGCCCTTGTCCATCGAGACCCACAGGCGGAACTCGTCATCGTTCTGCAGCACGCCCGGATCGCCCCACGGGAACTCGTAGCCAACCCCCGCCGCCGCGAACCACTGGTGCTCGTAGTCACGCAGGAACGCGAACTTCAGGCCCGCGCCCACATCGACCACGCCGTCGTCATTGACCAGCGGCGTGTCGAAGTCGATGTACCCGTCCTTGTACGCCACCAGCTGCAGCCACTCGGTGATCGCCAGACGCACCTGCACCGCCGCCGTCGTCGCGTGCCCACCGCCGATCAACTGATCGCTCGGGAACTCGTGGTACAGGAACCACGCCCGGACGTCGGAAGTCACGAACGAGTTCTCGTGGTGGTACGGCGCGGTCACCGGGTGCACGAACCGCTGCTCGGGCGGCTGCTCGAAACGCTCGGCCGCCTCGCTCGGGAACAGCACGAACCCCGCCTGCTGGCCCGAGGCCAGGCCCGCCACGGAAGCGACCGCAATCGCGGCCGCGCACACACGCTCACAGGAAGCCAGCATCGCCTTGATCTCCCGGTCGAAGTGCGGATCAGAATACAGGAGTCATCACTCCTGTTTTCCGATGCTAGTCCACACTATTTCGGAGTCAAGCGTCCAGAAATGCCCAGGCCATCATCCCGTCGGCACTCAGCACTCAGCACGCGGCACTCAGCACTCAGCACTCAGCACTCGGCACTCGGCACTCGGCACTCGGCACTCAGCACTCGGCACTACTTCCCCCCCGCGTCCCACGCCTGCACCGCCTCGCTCGGCTCGCTCGCCTCGGCCTTCTCCACCCGAACCCGCGTCACCCGCGTCGGCTCGGCCGCCAGCACCGTCAGCACCACGCCATTGACCCGCAGCGTCTCGCCCTCGGTCGGGATCCGACCCAGCGACACCACCACCAGCCCGCCCACCGTGTCGTAGTCCTCGCTCTCGGGCAGGTGCAGCCCGATCGATTCGAGCCGGTCGTTCGCGTCGTCGATCCGCAGCCGCGCATCGACCAGCGCCGACACCGACTCCGGGTCCAGGTCCACGCTCGGCGTGCCCGCCGCCTCGACCTCCTCGAACTCGTCCTCGATCTCCCCGAAGATCTCCTCGACGATGTCCTCGAGCGTCACCATCCCGCTCGTGCCCCCGTACTCGTCGGTCACCATCGCCGCGTGCACCCGTGCCGAGAGCATCTCCGAGAGCAGTTCCCGCACCGTCTTGGTCTCCGGCACGAACACCGCCGGGCGCAGGTGGTTCCGCAGGATGAACCCCGCGTTGTCCTCGCGCTTCGCCTCGTCCGAGAGCAGGTAGTGCAGGAAGTCCTTCGCGTACAGCATCCCGTCGATGTGATCGAGGCTCCCGGAATACACCGGCACGCGGCTGTGCCCCGCCGCCTCCAGCGCACGCCCCACGCCCGCCACATCATCGCTGTACTCGATCGCCGTCACCTCCGTCCGCGGCGTCATGATCTGCTCGACCGTGAGCGACCTGAACTCCACCACCGCCTCGATCATCTCCCGCTCGTCCTCGTTGATCTGCCCCTCGCGCTCGCCCTCCTCGACCGCCTCCAGGATCTCCGACTCGACCTCCGCCGCCGCGTCCAGCCGCTCCTTGCCCACCACACGCCGCACGATCTCGTCGATCCCCGCGCTGAGCGACCCCGCTGGCGACATCAAGACGTGCACGCCCCGCACAAACCCGGCCCAGCGATACAGCGTCCCCTCGGCCGCGTGGGCCGCGATCGACATCGGGATCACCGTCCCGAACAGCCACACCAGCACGCCCGAGCCCAGGATCCCGCCTGCCACCGCCAGCCACCGCAACGCCTCGCTCCCCGCGTCCGTCGCCGGACCCGCCAAAAGCTCCAGCAGCAGCACCGTCGCCACCACCACCGTCATGTGGCACAACACCCGCGGCAGCAGGATCGATCGCGCGTGCCCCTCCGAGTCGTCAAGGATCTTCGCGATCCGCGCCCCGACGACCCCACGCCCTCTCTCCTTGGCCAGATCCTCAAGGCCCGACCACGAGAAGTCTCGAAGCGCCGCGAACAGCGTCGCCAGCACGGCGCCAACGACCAGCGCCACGACGCCCACGATGACAAGCACCAGCGAGCTCACCGGGCGCCCCCAGCCCGCTGCGTCGCGCCGTACACCAATCCCACGCCGATCGCGCCCAGCACCTCGTCCTCGCGCGCGTGCATGGCCGCGAACGACGCCTCGTCGCGGTCGTCGTAGCCAAGGCAGTGCAGCATCGCGTGCACGATGTACAGCAGCAGCTCGTGCGACGCCGGATGCCCGCGCTCGCCGCCCTGGCGCTCCGCCTCGTCAACGCACACCAGCACGTCCACATCGAGCGGAGCGCCGCCCTCCGCGTTCTCCCGCAGATCAAACGTCAGCACGTCCGTGGTCGAATCCTCGCCAAGGTGCCTGGCGTGCGCCGCCCGCATCTCGGCGTCGCCCACCGCCCGCACCCGGACCTCGCCCGCGCAGGCCAGTTCGCCAGCCGCGCTCGCGACATGCCGCCGAAGCCAGTCAAGCGTGGACCGATCAAGCCGCCCCGTGGCGTCCTGGATCTCGACATCGAATGTCGGCTGACGGGCCGGGACGCCAATCGGCGATCCGGGAGGCTCCGTCGGTTCGGTCTCCATCGCGGCAGATTCCCCAGAGCCCCAACCAGGGGCCCCGAACACCAGCATCCCCACTGTACGGAGATCAGCAGGCCCGGCCAAGCCCCACCCGCCGATCACCCCGTCGATTGCTCGGCCGATCACACGGCCGGAACCGACCGCACGCCCCAAGGCGGGACGCCCGGCTCCGACCCGGAATCGGCGTCGAGCCTCAGCGACTTGACCCACTCCACCCCACGCCCCGTCAGCCGCAGGCGGGTCTGGTCCGCATCCAGCCACTCGGCCAACTCCCGCGCCAGCAGCCCGTCCTGGACCTCACCCCAGCGATCTCCCATTCCCAGCCACAGCAGGTCCTGGAATCGCCGGCTGTCGCCGCTCCGCAGAGCCGCCAGGGCCGTCAGCAGGACCGAACTCTCACCAGGCGTCAGACTCATCTCTCGCTCATTCCCCATCCCAGGCCGCCCGCGTCGGGCCGCCCTCGCCCTCACCACAAGTCTGGACGATCCCGCGTCCAGCGACCAACGATCTCCGGCCTCAACCTATTGCGAGCACAGGTCTTGCGATTGCATCCGGCAAACCCGGCCCCGCGGGGCCGCCCACCGTTTCGGTTCTTCTCAGACTCGACTTGACGCCGTACTATACGTTGGTAGTATGATCGGGTATCCGCCCGTGGTCAAGGCGACCGCCCGATCGTTCGACGCGGGAACGCCGCGCCCGGTCGAGGCGACGACCGCCCAGCCCCCCGCATCCAAACGGCTCTCGTCACAGAGGATCACGCCGATTCTGCCCCGCACGCCGGGCCCCCAACGTGCCGCTCCAACCGACACACGACGACGACTTCCACACCCCCGACCCGGCCACCCTCGACGGCCTCGCCGACGCCCTCCTCGACGGCCCGGCCCGCGGACGCGGCGCGGGGCTCAACCCCGCGAGCCGCTTCGACGACATCCGCCTCCACGTCCTGCCCGAGCACCTGGAAGACTCCGCCCGCGAGCACCCCAGCGGCCGCCAGGTCCGCACCGAGGTCTTCGACGACGACACCAGGGCCGTGCTCAACCCCGTCAACGTCCCCGACATCCCCTTCCGCTGGACCGTCAATCCATACCGCGGCTGCGAGCACGGCTGCATCTACTGCTACGCCCGACCCGGGCACGAGTACTTCGGCCTCTCCAGCGGGCTGGACTTCGAGACCCGCATCTTCGCCAAGCCCAGGGCCGCCGAACTGCTCCGGGCCGCCCTGGCCCGCCCCTCGTGGGAGGCCGACTTCATCGTCATGTCGGGCGTGACCGACCCCTACCAGCCCATCGAGCGCCGCCTCGGCATCACCCGGGCCTGCCTGGAAGTCATGGCCGAGTGCCGCCAGCCCGTCGGCCTCATCACCAAGAACGCCCTCATCACCCGCGACATCGACCTGCTCTCATCGCTTGCCGCCCACGGCGCGGCCCAGGCCTCCATCAGCGTCACGACGCTCGACAACGCGCTCGCCGCCCGCATGGAGCCGCGCGCCTCCTCGCCGCGGGAGCGCCTCGACGCTATCAGCGCTCTCTCCGACGCCGGCATCCCTGTCACCGTCATGGTCGCTCCGGTCATCCCGGGCCTCAACGACCGCGAGATCCCGGCGATCCTCGAAGCTGCGGCCCGTGCGGGCGCGAGGCGGGCCGCGTGGGTCATGCTGCGCCTGCCGTTCCAGATCAAGGCCCTGTTCCTCGAATGGCTCCAGCGCCACGTGCCCGACCGGGCCGCCCGCGTCGAAAGCCTCATCCGCCAGGTCCGAGGCGGCGACCTCTACGACCCGAACATCGCCCAGCGCATGCGCGGCACCGGCCCCATCGCCGGCCAAATCGCCCAGATGTTCAGGCTCTACGCCAGGCGCCTCGGCCTCGACGCCGAACTGCCCCCCCTCAGCGGCGCGGCGTTTAGGAGGCCGGAGTCGGGCGCGGAGAGGGGGCAGATGAAGTTGTTTGGATAGCCGACGATTAACCACGATGCTGCGGCGACTCCCGCCCCTCGATCTCGTCGAGGATTTCGCAGACTTCCGCATGGAGAATCGGAACGTCCTCCACGGTCGTCCGCCACATGGTGTCGTAGTTGATCAGGTCGTACGCATGGATCAGGATGTTGCGGAATCGCGCGATGCTCTCGGCGTTGGAGATTCGGTCTGTCAGATTTGGTTGGACCCTGAGCATCTGCACGATCGCCTCGCCGATGATCGAAAACTCACGCTCGATCGCAGATCGCAGCATGCGGTTCGAGCGAAACTCGGCCAGATCCTTGCCAGTCGAGTACTCGCGTATCGCATCGCACGCGTCCCGCGCGTCGATCAAGTACATGCGAACATCACGCCGCGGCATAGATCGGCATCCTCGTCGCCTCGAACGACGCGCGGAAGTACGGATTGCGGATCGCCGACGCCTCGACCAGATCGACCGGGCGCCCGAGCAACGCCTCCAGATCATGGAGCAGCCGGAAGTAGACGTCGCCCAGCCCATGCCGAGGTTGCGGCAGGAAATCCACCACGAAGTCCACGTCGCTTCGCGTCTCGTCAAATCCGCCGGCGACCGAGGAGCCGAACGCATCGAGGTGCCGCACCCGGTGCTTCCGGCACAACGCCTCGATCGCCTCGCGCTTGGCTCGCAGCAGTTCGATCACAACTGGATCGTACCCGACGCGGACCGAATCCCAGGGCTCAACGTCCGGGCGCGTTCGGATCGGCCCCCGGCTCGCCGGCCGCGGGCGTGCCTTGCGGGTCGCCGGGCTCGCCGCCGACTGGACCGGAGTTGGCCGGGTCACCTTGGCCAGGCGTCGCCTCACCACCACCGTCACCGCCCGTCCCGTTCCCACCCGGCGTCGAATCCCCCGGCACCGCCGCCCCCGGCTGGCTCTCACCGCCCGAATCACCCGTCCCCGCGGGCACCGCCGGCCCGCCCGCCTCGCCGCCCGTCTCTCCAACCGGCGCCGAGATCCCCGGCTCCTGCGCCGGCGTCTCGTCCGGACGCAGCAGGTAC
This sequence comes from Phycisphaerales bacterium, assembly GCA_041401985.1. GTDB lineage: Bacteria > Planctomycetota > Phycisphaerae > Phycisphaerales > UBA1924 > JACKHA01. The sequence continues at coordinate 370,433 of JAWKTE010000001.1, read as the reverse complement.
ACCAGCGTCACCGACGACACCAGGAACAGCACGAACACCGAGATCGTGAAGATCGTCAGCGCATCCCCGATCTTGGTGCCGAACGCCGTCTGGCCCGAGCCGGCCCCGGCCCCGAACGCCGTCGACAGCCCGCCGCCCTGGGGACGCTGGATCAGAACCGCCAGGATCATCACCACCGAGATCAGCACATACAGCACAACCAGGATGGAGACGGCCCACAGCGGAAGGGCGCTCAGCGTCAGCATTCGAAACTCCTGCGGGCTTCTAACGCCCTCGGTCGACCAGGGGTCGCCGGGGGCGGGCGGGACACCCGCCATTCGGACTCGGGCCAAGACTTTAGGGGCCGCCCCGCCCCGATTCCCCAAGCCATGCCAACCAAGCCACCCCCACCCCCACCAGCGCGCGAGCCGGGGCGTCCCCGCCCCGGACCCACCAGCCGGGCGAGTCCGATCCCCACGAAGCGAGACCGAACCGGGGCGGGGACGCCCCGGCTCGCGCGGAACCCGGGGCAGCGAGGCCCCGGCTCGCTTGCCACGACTCGTACCCTTGCCGTCATGGGCCTTGGTCAGTTTCTTGGGAAGTGGTTCGCCCGCATTCGGCCAGAGGCCCGGCCCCCGGCGTCGGCACCCGGCTTGGCCCCCGCTCCACACCCCGCTCCACACCCAGCCGGACCCGTCGCGCAGCCCTCCGATCTTGACCGCCGCATGCTGGCCCGGGCCATCGAACTCGCCGAGGCCGCCGCCGCCCACGGCGAGGTCCCCGTCGGCGCCGTCGTGTACCGCACCGCCGACGGCACGATCCTGGGCGAAGGTTCCAACCGGCGCGAAACCGACCACGACCCCTCGGCCCACGCCGAGTTCCTCGCCATCCAGCACGCCTGCCGCGCGGCGGGCGGCTGGCGCCTGAGCGACTGCTCGCTCGCCGTCACGCTCGAGCCCTGCCCCATGTGCGCCGGGCTGATCGTCAACGCCCGCGTCGGTCGCGTGGTCTACGGCGCGCCCGACCCCAAAGCGGGCGCCGTCGAATCGCTCTACCAACTCCTGGCCGACCCGCGCCTCAACCACAGGCCCGAGGTGGTCGGGGGCGTTGAGGCCGAGCGCTGCGGCGAGTTGCTGCGGGCGTTCTTCCGCTCGCTCCGCGAGTCGAAGGCCCGCGGCTCCGCGGCGAGATCGTGACGCCACACACAGCCGAGGAGATGCGCCTCTGGTCGGTCGCTCGCGCGCGGCGAACATCGAGTGCCACTGACCGACCAGCCCCGTCACGCCGCCTCGGCGCTCGGCCCCGCCTGCTTCGAGCCGAACCGCTCGCGCCACCGCGCCGGACGCACATTGCTCGGCGTCGCCGGCGCCTCGCGCCAATCCTCGGCGCTGGTCAGGTTCAGTTCCGAGGGCATCGTCTTGCGATAGCCCAACAGGCGCACCACCTCGAGCACATCCGTCCACGACGGGAACGTCCGGTCGTTGGCCCGCTTGAACTCCTCGATCGCCATAAGGAACAGGAACTGCTCGCGCGTCAGTTCGCCCTCCTCGGCCGAGCGGAGGAAGTCGCTCCGACGCCGTCCGGGGCCGCGCCGCCGCTCGAGCCCGCTGACTTTCGTGTCGCCGGTTTCCTCGGGCACGCCCTCGAGCGCGCTCTTGAGGGCCTCGATCTCGCGCCGGTCCAGGCCGCTGCGCCGATCGACCACGCCGGGCGGCGGTCCGCCACGTCCATCGGTGGTCGGCTGGTCGGCAGAACGGGTGCGTCGGTTCTCGGACATGCGCGGGCCTCCGACCCGCGCCCGCCCGCTCCACGCCGCTGGACGCCCGCGGCGGGATGCGCTCCCGGCCGCGGCCTCAGCGTCGCCGACGCGACGACTCACAGGTCGTCGTCATCATCGTCCGAATCGCTCCCGTCTTCGACCTCGTCTTCCTCGTCGTCGTCCAGGAAGTCGTCGTCCTCCTCGAACTCGTCGTCGTCGTCATCCTCGTCATCTTCGAAGAAGTCGTCGTCCTCGTCATCGTCGTCGTAGTCGCCCATGACCACGCCCGGCGCGTCCGGGAACTCGGGCGACCACACCGGCGTCTCGGAGAGCGACCACGCGGGCTCGCCAAGCGCCGAGGCAGCCCACGGCTCGGAGGGCGATTCGGTTCCAACGGTCGGGGCGAGTCCGGCGCGGTCGCGCAGCAGGGCGGTTGGCATGATGGTGATCCCGTCGCAAGGCGGCGCGTGCGTGCGCCGGAGTTGGTGCGGCGTGTGAGGCTTCTCGATCCCGCCGGGCTTCTCGGGCTCGCAGCCGTCGGCCCCGGTGACCGGCGACGCGCGTTCCGCGGGGGGCACGCAAGGGCGGAGGATATCCGCCCCGGAGCCTCCCCAAATGCGCCGTACACTATCGCCCTTCCGATGCCTGTCAATACCGGTTCCACCCGGCCCACCAGGCCGCGGCCTCGGAGCGACCAACACCCGCCCACGACCGCCCGAGCGACCCCTCCCCGACCCCACCCGGACCGCGAATGGCCAAGCCTCCCACCTACGAGCCCCTTCGTTTCAACCCCGTCGCGGGCGTGCTCGCCTTCCTGATCCCGGGCGCAGGGCACGTCTACATGGGCCAGGTCACGCGCGGCCTGCTCATCGGGGCCGGCGTCCTGGGCCTGTTCTTCGGCGGCATGCTCATCGGCGGCCTGTCCATCGTCGACTCCCGCTCGCCCCGCATGGAGAACCGCATCTCGTTCTACGGCCAGGTGCTCGTCGGCCCCGCTGCGATCATCGTCGACCGCGTCCACCAGTCCATGTTCAAAGCGGTCGACGAGCGGACCCGGGCGACTCGCGCCCTGGACCCCGGCGAGGTCATCCTCCCGGCGAGCGACCCCCGAAACGGGCGGAACGTGCCCATCATCGCCCGGGCCACGCCGGGCACCGACGAAGGCCCGCCGTACGTCAAGTCGCTGGGCAAGGTCCACGAGATCGGCCTGCTCTACACCCTGGTCGCGGGGATGCTGAACCTGATTGTCATCATCGACGCGACCTTCCCGGGCGGGCGGCTTGTGCCGGGTGCCCGTCGGGCGACGACGCCAGTCGCCGCCGACGCCGCGGCCCAGGCCGCTGCGTCTGGCGGGACGGGCGGCCGCGACGACCGCCCGGACGACCGCCCCGACGCGCCCGAGCCCGCGGGCGGCCCTTCCGTTGACGATGTGGAGGTCTGAGCCCGATGGACGCGCTGCTGGCCTACACACCGCTGCTCGACCCGATCGACGCCCACCGCTTCTGGTGGCTGCTGCTCGTCCCGCTGGCGATCCTGATCTCGGTCGTCTACAAGGCCCTCCGCCTGCCGTCGCTCGGGCGATACCCGCGGGGCGTGGCGATCATGACGATGCAGGTGCTCGGCGGCATGTTCCTGCTCGGGGCCGCGGCGTACATCTTCGTCGTCCACCTCGCCCCGATCGTGCTGCCGGTCCGGCCCTGATCGACTCAGCGTGACCGCCCGTTCTGCCAGCCCCAGTCCAGCGACCGGTCCAGCACGCTCACACGCGCGGACGCCAGCATCTCCCGCGCGATCACGTCCATCTCGATCCGCTCCAGCCGCTCGCGGACGCGCCGCTCCAGCGCGGGGCGGATCGCCTCGAACGCCACGCCGTCGGCCTCGATCACCGACTCGACGTACGCCAGCGCGAACCCCGTATCGAGCGCGATGATCGGCGTCATCGAGCCCGGCGTCATCGTCGCCACGCTCTGGCGCAGCGACGCCGGCAGCGACGTGTCCGCCGGGCTGATCGGCCCGAGCAGCCCCCCCGCCGAACCGCTCGGGTCGGTCGAATGGGCCACCGCCGCCTCCGAGAACCTCGCACGCAGCGACGCCGGATCGCCCGATCGGAGCGACCGCTCCAGGTCCGACGCGGCCCGATGATCCGGCAGCGTGATCAGCCGCGTCACGAAGCGGCGTCCGTGCTCGATCTCGTACGCCCGCCGCACCGCGTCCTCGCTCGGCGACACCGACGCCCGCGCGATCGCCCGCAGCATCGCGTTGCGGCGCAGGAGCGCCTCCATCCGGTGCGGCCCGAGCCCGCGCGCGTCCGCGACCCGCCGCGCCAGGATCTGGGCCTGCTGGTCGCTCACGTTCACGCCCTCGACGATCGTCCGCGTCAGCGCCTGCCGCTCGTACTCGATGTCGCCCTGGGTGATCGCCAGCCCACGCCGCCCCAGGTCGGCCGTCAGCAGGCTGTCCAGCACGACCTCGCCCACGACAGTGCCCCCGGCGTGCTCGGCGACCGCGGGCCACACGTCGTCCCACGCCACGCCCTGGCCGTTGACCACGACCGCGGGTCGGATGTCGGTGCCGCCGCTGCCCCCGGCGCTGCGGGGGCGGGGCGACTGTGTGGTGCTCTGCGACATCCCGCCCATCGGGTCCCGCTGCGACGAGCCGGCGCAACCGACCATGAAGCCCAGCGCGATCGCCCCGGCCGCCGCGGCCCACGCTCGCGGAAACCGGAGGGCATCGGCGAACGGGCGGGCGGTTCCAGTGAAGTGGTCCATGTCGGGCTCCGGGGGCGGCGTCGCAGCGACCAGCGTATGCGGCGGGCCCGAGCCCTCCGCCAGCCGCGAGCCTTCAAGCCCGGCGGGTGTCACCCGGTTGTCACACCCACCGATGATCCGCCCCACGCGTCAACCCCATCCCGCGCCAGGGCGTACATTGGTTGAAGAACCGTCCCGAAAGGACGCCGCGTGCCCGAGTCGATCGACAATCCCGACGCCGACCAACGAAGAGCCGACCGGGGCGGGCCAAACCGGGGCGGAGACGCCCCGGCTCGCGCGCCGGAGGGGGAACACGCGTCGCGGCCCCGCTCTGCTGTCGCCGCCCGCCCGCGCCCCACGCCCCAGCCGCGCGTCGAACTCTGCCCATACTGCGGGGCCGAGTCGATCAACACCACCCGCTGCGACCGCTGCGCCGGCAAGTTCGACGCCCTCTCCAAGCAGGCCACTCAGAACGCCATGGGCCCCTGGTTCCTCCGCGACGAGGCCCGCCCACATCGCCCCGGCTGCGCCTACGAGACCATCCGCGCCATGGTCACGCGCGGCAGCATCATCCCCGACACCGTCCTCCGAGGCCCCACAACCCGCCAGTTCTGGACACGGGCCGCCCAGACCCCCGGCGTGGCCCACCTCCTGGGCGCGTGCCACTCCTGCAAACGCGACGTCGATCCCGGCGCGTTCATGTGCCCGGCATGCGGCGTCTCGTTCCAGCCCGAGACCGATCGCCAGCACTTGGGCCTCTCGTCCGTCTCGCTGCTGCCCGGCCAGGCAACGCCCGAGCGTGTCGCCGCCGTCAGCGTGCCGACCGGTTCGCTCCCGCCACCCCCTCCCTCTCAGCCGATCGCGATGCCGCGCGAGCCGATCGCCCCGATCCCGTCGCGCACGCCCCTCCACGTCGCCGCCCTCAACGCCGAGTGGGGCCTCGGCCCCAGCGGGCTCGATGTGATCGACACGCCATCGACCACCGTTCCCTCCCGCCGCTCCACGATGTCCGGCGCCGGCGTCGTTGTCGCCGCGTTCTGCGGCGTGGTGATCGGCGTGGTCGGCCTGGGCGGCGTACTCGTGTGGTCGCGCGGCGGGCTCGAGCCCGCGCTCGCGTCGCTCGGGCTGGGTGAGCAGCCCCCGCCCGCCACCGTCGTCGCCGAGCGCGGCGTGCCCGATGGCGCCCCGCCCAGCGCCCGCGACCCCGCTGCCGCATCACCGCTTGCGACGAATTCGCCGACAGCCCAGCCCCCCGCCGGCATCAACGAGCCGGCAACGCAGGTCGCCTCCAACACGCCGGCCCCGACGCTCCCCACCCCCGACCCGGTCGCCGAGCCGCCCGACCCCGTCGCCCCCATCGCCGACGTGCTGCGCGAGGGCGCGCCCGGCTCGATGCGCGAGGCCCGGGCCCTGATCGACCGCTACGAGGGCGACGGCTCGCTGTCCGCCGCCGATGCCGCCGCGTGGCGAGCCGCCCTCGACCAGCGCGAGGCCGTGTCGTCGCTCGCCGGCCTGCCCTGATCGGGGGAGTGCCGCGATGCCGCCCGCGCTCGACCGCGGAATCCCCATCAAATCCACCGCGATTGACCCTTGCTCCATCCTGCGGTTTCGGGCATACTGGCCGTTTGGACGGTTCGCCCCGGCTTGCCACCCGGGCGGACATCCCCGCGGGGCAGTCCCGCGGGTCGGGGGATCCAAACTCGTTCCGGCGGAAACGCTGGGGGAAGGCAAGGTTCACATGTGGACCGATCGTTCAAGGGGGAGCCGCGCGCCCTCGCATCGCCGCGCGTTCACGCTGATCGAACTGCTGGTGGTGATCGCGATCATCGCCCTGCTCATCGGCATCCTCCTGCCGGCCTTGGGCGAGGCCCGGCGTCTGGCACGCCTCTCGGTGTGCCAGTCCAACAACGCCCAGCACGGCAAGGGCCAGGGCTCCTACTCGGCCGACTTCCAGGACGCCAACTACGGCTTCTCCTGGGAAGCCGGCGACCAGCAGAGCACCTACCCGGACCTCCGCGGGGCCGGGTCGGACAACGACGCCGCGGCCAACCAGGCCGTCGACATCTTCCGCCGCCGCGCCGGGCGTGAGGACATCCAGGAGATCCTCGGCTGGACCCCCCAGGTGCTCTACTCGCACCTGGTGCTGCAGGACTACTGGGCCAGCCGCCTGCCCGAGAAGATCGTGGTCTGCCCCGAGGACCGGGCCCGCCTGACCTGGCAGGAAGAGAACGGCCGCCTGTTCGACAACGGCTTCTGGTTGCCCAACCAGCCGGCCCCGAGCGCGACGGCCAAGCGCTGGCCCTACTCGTCGTCCTACATCGTCGTCCCGGCGACCTACGACCGCCTCCAGAGCCGCGACGTCCGGTCCACCTCCGGCCCGACCGTGAGCAACCGCCTCTCGCAGGGCGGCACCACCAGCACCTACCAGTTCCCAAACGCGCACGACGTGGGCGACACCCTTGCCACCACCGTCGCCTTCCCCGGCTCCAAGGTCCAGTTGTACGACGAGAACGCGTGGCACTTCGGGCGCGGCGGCGGCACGTACTACGCGTATCCCGACGCCAAACTGCCCCTGCTGTTCTTCGACGGCTCCAGCCGCGTCATCCAGACCGACGAGACCAACCCCGGCTGGTGGCCCAACTTCCCGACCGTCTCCGCGGCCTACACCATGACCTACCAGCCCGACGTGTGGGAGCCCCCGGTCCGCGGCGGCCCCACCCAGTTCCCGCCCCCGCTCGGCTCCGAGGTCGTGGGCGCCTGGTACCGCTGGACGCGCGGCGGCCTGAAGGGCGTCGACGTCGGCGGCGACGCGATCGACACCGGCCAGAACTGATCCGCGCCTCGCGGAACGTTCGCCGAGTCGTGTGAATCACTCCACGCCCGCCCCCGAGCCTCGGGGGCGGGCGTTTCGTTTCTCGGGATGTTGGCCACGCTTCGGCGCTGCTCTCGTCCGGCTGCCGGCGGCTTCCAGCGAGTCATGCCGAGCCATGCCGCACGGCGTCGCCATCTACAGTGCGGACGTGCCGCCGCGACGCATATTCCGGGAACGACCAGCCGCGATCCTTGCGACGGCCCGCGCAATCGCGACGACGCGTCTGCTGATCGTGGCGGTCGCGCTCGTGCTGCTCGTCGTCGCGCCGGCGCGCGGCCAACTCTCGGCCTCGCCCGCGGCCGGCTCGGTGCGGACCGGCGTCGATCGGGCGGCCCACGCGTGGGCGGTGGTGCCCGAGCCGCGCGGCGGCGGGTTCCTGCTCGTGCACCTGCCGCCACGGGTCGGCGAGGGGCTGCCGGCGGGCGCGTCGGCGTCGCCCGCGGGCCGCGGTCGGGTGGTGATGCGTCTTGAGGCCGAGCCTGAGGCGATCGCGGCGGTGGGTGGGCGTGTGTACCTGGCGATGCCGGCGGCGTCGGACGGGAGCCGCTCGCGCCGGAGCGTGTACTCGGTGCTGGCCGAGGCGGCGGGCGTCGGCGACCTGTGGCTGTACCGCCCGGAGCGTCGCCTGGCGGCCGAAGCGTCGCTGCCGGGGCAGGGGCGTCTGGCTGGGTTTGTCGGCGGGCCGATCGGGCCGGTCGCGCTGATCGACCGGGGTGGGCGGGGCGCGCGGGAGGCGGGCGTGGGCGGGCGATCGCGCCTGGAACTGTCGGTGCTGGCCGCGGGCCAGTGGCGGGCGGTGTTGCTGCCCGAGGGCGTCGGGGGCGATCCGGGCGAGCGGTTCGCGCTGGCGACGACCGAGGCGGGCGTCGCGCTCGTGGGCGTGGAGGGCGCGGCCCAAGGGTCGGTCTGGATCGGCGCGCTGGCCCAGAGCGACGTGGCCGCGGCCGACCGGGCCCGGCGCGAGCGGATCGAAGAGGCCGTGCGAGCGATCGAGAGCAGCGGCGAGCGGGTCGATCGGCGTCGCGAGCGCGAGATCGAGAGCCAGTCGCCGATCGCGCCGATCCAGCCCGAGTGGCGCCGTGTTGAGATGCAAGCCGGCGGGGCGATCGCGAGCGACGCGGGCGCGAGGACGCCGATCCTCGTCGGCGGGGACCGCCTGGTCTGGGCCAGTCTCGGGCGGGACGGCGTGGAGATCGGCTCGACCGGGGCCGAGTGGGCGTCGCCGCTGGTGACGATCGAGATCGCGGGAACGGATGCCGCGACCAGGGCGCGGTTCGCGGGCGTGGCGGCGGGCGGTCGGCGGGCGATCGTGGTGCTGTCGCCGCCGGGGCGTCCGGAGGACGGGCGCGGGTCGCTGATCGACGCGAAACTGGACCTGCGTCTGGTTGAGGTCTCGCTGGACACGGGCGCGGTGCTGTACGACGGGGCGATGGAGACGGGGGCGCCGCTGGGCCAGCAAGAGGTGCGTGCTCTGCTGATCGTGGTGATGGGGGTCAGCGCGGTGCTGCTGCTGTGGGCGATCCGGGGGGCGCGTCAGGAGCGCGCGATCCTGCTGCCCGAGGACGCCGCGCTGGCCGAGCCGGGGGACCGGTTGCTGGCGGGGCTGGCGGACTATCTGGTGGCGTGCATCGCGACGGGCTGGCTGCTGGGCGAGGGGCTGTGGGACGTGGTGACCATGCAGGTGCTGATGGGTGTCCACGGCCCGCAGGCGGCGCTGGTGTTCCTAGGCGTCGGGGTGGCGCTGGGCACGCTGATGGAGGGGCTGTTCGGGCGGACGCCGGGGAAGGTGATCTTCGGCGTGCGGGTGGTGGCGGCGGCGGGTCGGCGGCGCGGGACGTGGTCCCCGCCGGGGCTGGGTCGGGCGCTGGGGCGGAACCTGTACCGCTGGGTGCTGGCGCCGGTGGCGCTGATGGAACTGTCGCGCCGCGACGGGCGGCACGCGGGCGATCGCCTGGCGGGGACCGCGGTGGCGGTGGAACTCGAGGACGACGACGAAGAGGAAGGCGAGCAGTAGCGGCGGGTTGCTGACGGTGGAGCGCCGGCGGTGGGGGTGGCCGGGCGCAGGTGCCGCGCGAGGGGAAAGTCGCGTGGTGGAACGCGCAAGATCAAGCGTTTGGGTGTTGACCGACGATAACCGTTGACCGGCCCGGGACGTTGGCCGCGCATGGTGGCGCAAGGAGTGCGCCATCGGCCGAACGCGGGCGGTTGGGGTGCGCGCGTGGCGGACGGCACGGGACCCAGCACGGACGCGACGGGTGCGCCGGGAGGCGCGGCGTCGCCAAGCCCCGGCGAGCTGCTGCGCTCGCTCCGGCGGTCGTGGCAACTCCCGCTGCTGGGCGTGGGCGTGATCCTGCTGGGCGCGGGGATCGCCGCGGCGTTCGCGACCAAGCCGAAGGTCGACCTGATGGCCCGGATGGACCGGGCCGAGTCGATGATCCGGCGTGAGCAGTACCGCTCGGCGGTGGAGTATCTGGGCGGGGACCAGGGCGTGTTCCCGTTCGTGGACTCCGGGCGCGTGACGGCGGCGGAGGCGGCGCGGTACCACCTGCTGATGGCCCGGGGCATCTACCGGGGGCAGAAGGCGCTGGCGGTGCGCGATCCGCGGAACGACCTCTCGGTGCTGCGGGAGTACGCCCAGGCCGAGCACCTCGGGGCCCACCTCGACGAGGTCGACCGGGCGGCGATCATCGATACGCGGCTGCTGATGGGCGACCTGGACGCGACGGAGCGCGAGATCGCGCACCTGCCGGAGTCCATGGGCCAGCAGCGGATCGAGTGGCTTAAGAGGGTGGTCGACGCGGGCCTGCGACGCCCGGTGCCGGAGCAGGAGCGGGCGCTGCGGATCATCGCGGGGCTGCTGTCGGACCCGTCGGTGAGCGAGGCCGATCGCCTGTGGGCGGTGGCGGAGCAGGCGCGGCTGTCGCTGTCGCGGGGCGCGCCGGAGGCGGCGATCACGCAGATCCTGCGGGAGACGCCTCGGCTCGAGCGGCCCGCGGGCGACGGGGTGGCGACGCTGCTCGCGTTGCTGGGGCGGGCGTACATGCAGCTCGACCCGCCCGAGGTGGACGAGGCGTACCGCCAACTGGAGCGGGCCCTGGCGATGTTCTCGCCCTCGGATGTGGCGTCGGCGGAGGCGTTGCTCGTGACGGCGCGGATCGACGCGCAGCGCGGGCGGCTGGAGGAGGCCCGGACACGCCTCCGCCAGATCGGAGAGTGGTTCGGATCGACGGAATGGTACCTGCCGTCGCTGCTGGGGCTGGCGGAGGTGGAGGCGGCGGCGGGGAACGCGGACGTGTGCATCAGCCGCTTCCAGGAACTGGTCGATCTGGCCCGTGAGGGGGCGCGCGAGGGCGACCTGGGGCGCTGGATCACGGTCGATGAGATCGCGTCGAGCCTGACGGTGGAGAGCGCCAACCGCCTGGCCTCGGGCGATGTGGACCGGGCCCAGCGACTGGCGCTGCTGGCGCTGGACCTGACGGGGATGGACGATGCCCCGCCGGGCGTGCTGCGGGCGGTGGCGGAGGCGGACCTGGCGGCGTCGGACGCGATGATGCCGGTGCGTCGCGGGACGTCGGAGGCGGTGTTCGCGCTGTCGTCGATGGAGCCGGGCACGCGGGCGCAGGTGCGGCGTCTCTTGGTGCGGGCCGCGACGTTTCTGAAGGAGTACTCGCGCCGGATGATCGTGGAGGACCGGGGCGCGTACGGGCGGGCGTTGTGGCAGTCGGCCGACGCGTTCGACCGGGCGGGCGACACGGAGCAGGCGATCGGGGCGCTCCAGGAGTTCATCGAGTCGTTCCCCGATGATCCGCGCCGGGCCGAGGCCCGGTTCCGCCTGGCCCAGGCGCGCCAGGCGCGCGGCGAGTTCGACGAGGCTGCCGTGCTGTATCGCAGCCTGGTCGAGGATCGCCAGGACCCCGGCACGCCGGACGTGGGCGAGTTCGGGGACCGCAGCGTGATCGCGCTGGCCCGGACGCTGCTGGGCGACAGCGACCCGTCGAACGACGACGAGGGTGAAACGCTGCTGCTGGGGGCGGTGTCGGGGCGTGAGGTCGGGTTCCCGGACTCGGCGCACTACCGCGAGGCGCTGTTCGAGCTCGGGCTGATGTACTACCGATCGGGGCGGTACGCGGAGGCGATCGCGCGCCTGCAGGAGGCGATCGAACGGTACCCGACCGACCCGCGCCTTGTCCAGGTCCGGTTCCGCCTGGCCGACGCGGAGCGTCGCTCGGCGCGCGAGGCGGCGGCGCTGCTGCAGACCGAACTCACGCCGACACGCCGGCGCGAGGTGGAGACGCTGCGGCGCGAGCGGCTCGAGGGCGCGGCCCAGGTGTTCCGCGAGGTGCGGGACGCGATCGAGGCGACGCCGATGCGCGAGCGGTCGATCCTCGACGAGGAGTACCTGCGGAACTCGTACTACTTCCTGGCCTCGTGCCAATTCGACATGGGCGACTACCGCGGGGCGATCGAGTCGTACGACGCGGCCCGCGAGCGGTACTCGACCGACCCGGCGTCGCTGGTCGCGATGGTCCAGATCGTCAACGCGTACGTCGAACTCGGGGAGTTCGATCGGGCCAGGACCGCCAACGAGCGGGCGCGGCTGTTCTACGAGAGCCTGCCGGCCGAGGTGTGGGACGACCCGTACCTGCCGATGGGGCGGGCCGAGTGGCAGGGGTGGCTGGACTCGATGGCGACGCTGTATGCCAGCGCGGGTGATGGGGGGAGTTAGGGGGAGTTGGGCATTAGGCACTAGGCATTGGGCACTAGGCAGGAGGCACCAGGCATCAGGCATCAGGTACTTGGTCTTCGTGCGGCACGGGACTCGATCGGATTGAACGGCTTTGTGGAGCGTTGATGGCACGGCGAGATGGGCGACAGGTTGGTGCGGCGGATGGGGTTGGCGAGGCCGCGAGGCTGTCGCGCGTGCTGGATGAGGTCGAGCGGTTGTGCGCTGAACTGGATGTGCTGAGCCGTCGACAGAGCGCGGCGCTCGACGACGGTCGCCCGGACGACGCGGCGGAGATCGTCGAGCAGCGCGGGGACCTGGTGGCGCAGTTGGCCGATGCCGCGGGCGTGCTCGGGGGCGATCGCGGCGGGTTCGAGCGTTTGCTGGCGTCGTGCCCGGCGGATGAGGCCGAGCGGGCCCGGGCGCAGGCCGCGGCGGTGGCCGGGGTCGTGGCCGAGGTGTTGGCCCGCGACGCGGAGGACGCGGCGCTGCTGGCCCAGGCGCGGGAGCGGATCGCGGGCGAGATGGCGGGCGTCGGGCGTGGGCGTGCGGCGCTCGGGGCGTACGGCGCGGCGGGGTTGAACGAGCCGCGGATGCAGGATCGGAGGGGATGACGGTGGGCGTGGCGGTCAGGAATCCGGCGATCGAGGTGCCCGCTGCGGCGGGGCGCGGTGCGCCCGGCGTTGCGGCGTCGGCCGCGCCCGGCTTGCCCGGCGGCGCGCTGACCGCGTCGGACCTGGCCGAGATCCTGTCGCGGTTCAACGTCGCCAGCGAGGCGCTGCAGCGCACGCACGAGACGCTGCAGGCCGAGGTGTCGCGCCTGCAGGAGGAGTTGCGCGAGGCCAATGAGGAACTGGAGCGGTCGCGCCGGCTGGCGGCGCTGGGGCAGATGGCCGCCGGGATCGCGCACGAGGTGCGGAACCCGCTGGCGTCGATCGCGCTGGACGCTCGGCTGCTGGAGCGGGAGTCGGCGGGAAAGGCCGACGCGGCCCGCGCGGCGTGCCGCATCGGCGAGTCGGTGCGGGGGCTGAACCACGTCGTGACGGACGTCCTGTGCTTCGCGAAGGAGATGTCGCCGCGGCTTGAGCGCGTGGATGTGGGCGACCTGTTCGAGCGCGTCGAGCAGGAGTGCGGGCCGCTGGCGGTTGCGGCGGGCGTTGCGATCGAGCGGGCGGACGCCGGGGCGTCCGGCCTGTGGTGCGACGCGGACCTGGCCCGCCGGGCGATCGTGAACCTGGTGCGGAACGCGATCGAGGCGATGGGCGAGGCGCCCGACGGGATGCTCGATCGCAAGGCGGTGCGCCTCGAGCACGCGACCGAGAGCCGCGGCGGGCGGCGTGCCGGGGTGGTGCGGATCGTGGACAGCGGGCCGGGCATCGGGCAGCGTGTGATCGAGCGGATGTTCAACCCGTTCTTCACGACGCGGGCCGCGGGCACGGGGCTGGGCCTGGCGATCGTGCACCGGATCATGGATGCGCACGCGGGGCGTGTGGAGGCGTGGAACAACGCGGACCGATCGACCGATGGCGGCGTTGGAGCGACATTCGAGCTGGTGTTCCCTGAACCTGGCGCGCGGGGCCGATCCCGGCGGGCCCCGATGGAGATAAGCCGATGAGCATGGTGCTGGTCGTTGACGACAAGGAGATGATGCGTGAGAGCGTGGGGGCCACGCTGCGCCGGGCCGGGTTCGAGGTGTGCGAGGCGGGCGACGGCTCGGCCGCGCTCGAGACGATCGCGCGGGTTCGGCCCGACGCGGTCGTGACGGACCTGCGGATGCCGGGGCTGACGGGCATCGAACTGCTGGAAAGGGTCCGGGCGATCGACGAGGACCTGCCGGTGGTGCTCATGACGGCGTTCGGAACCGTCGAGACGGCGGTGGGGGCCATGAAGGCCGGGGCGTTCGACTATGTGACCAAGCCGTTTGAGGGCGATGAACTGATCATCGCGGTCAAGCGGGCGATCGCGCACGCGGCGCTGGTACGCGAGAACGCGGTGCTCCGGGCCTCGGGCGGGACGGGCGCGGCCCTCACGCCCGGCGCCGACGGCTCGACGCCCGGCGTGGGCATCGGGCGGATCATCGGCAACTCCCCGGCCATTCGGCGCGTGAAGGAGCAGGTGCTGGCGGTGGCCGGCTCGCACGGGACGGTGCTGATCTGCGGGGAGTCGGGTTCGGGCAAGGAGGTGATCGCGCGGGCGATCCACGAACTCTCGCCGCGGGCCGCGTCGCCGTTCCTGGCGGTGAACTGCGCGGCGTTGTCCGAGTCGTTGCTGGAATCGGAACTCTTCGGGCACGAGCGCGGGGCGTTCACCGGGGCCGACCGCCTGCGCAAGGGGCGGTTCGAGCTGGCCCAGAGCGGGACGCTGCTGCTGGACGAGGTGTCGGAGATCGGGGCCCCGATCCAGGCCAAGCTGCTCCGCGTGCTGCAGGAGCGGGCGTTCGAGCGGGTGGGCTCGAGCACGACGATCGGCGTGGACGTGCGGATCGTCGCCACGAGCAACCGTGACCTGCCGCAGTCGGTCAAGCGGGGCGAGTTCCGCCACGACCTGTTCTTCCGCCTGAACGTGCTGCCGATCCACCTGCCGCCGCTGCGGGACCGGGTGGAGGACATCCCAGCGATGGCCGAGCACTTCGTGCGACAGGTGTGCGCCCGCGAGGGGCGCGAGGCGCTGTCGTTCAGCCCGGAGGCGCTCGCGCTGCTCGGGCGGTACCGCTGGCCCGGCAACGTGCGGGAACTCCAGAACGTGTGCGAGCGGGCGGTGGTGCTGTCGGCGGCGGGTGCGGGCGCGATCGAGCGGTCGCTCATCGAGTCGTGGCTGGCGGTGGGCGATGTGGCGGCGGCGTCGGTGATCACCGAGACCAAGCCAAGCGGCGTTGGCGCCGCGAACGGCGTCGGTATCAACGGCCATGCGACGGGCCATGCGGCCGGGCTTGTCGGCGGCCACGCGAACGGGCACGCCAATGGCTCGAACGGGAGCAACGGCTCGTCGTACGGCACGGTCTCGGCCCCGATGGACACCGAGTATGTGCAGGCCGCGGGGCGGACGCTCGAGGAGATCGAGCGCGACGTGATCGTGCGGACGCTTGGGCGGTTCAATGGGCACCGCCAGAAGACCGCCCGGTCGCTGGGCATCGGGGTGCGGACGCTGGGGCTGAAACTCAAGAAGTGGAAGGACATGCGGATCGTGCCGGCGACGCTGTAGGGACTCGGGCCTTCGGCGATTCGCGCCGATCCGCGCGTTCGCGGCACTTGGCTGTCCGTGGGGCACGCGGCTTGCGGAGCAACCGGCGATGCTGATCGATCAGGTCACCAGCGCGGGGGCGCTGCCGGCACTGGAGATGACGCTCCGGTTCGCCGGGCAGCGTCAGCGGGTGCTGGCCCACAACGTGGCGAACCTCTCGACGCCGGACTTCCGCCCGCGCGATGTGTCGGTGCAGGGGTTCCAGGACACGCTGCGCGAGGCGGTCCGCCAGCGCCGGGTCCGCAACGGCGGGGCGCACGGCGGCCTCGAATGGAAGGCGTCGCGCGAGCTCGAGATCGGGTCGGACGGGAACCTCCGCCTCAACCCCCGCTCGCCGGCCCAGAACGTGCTGTTCCAGGACCGCAACAACCGCGACCTCGAACGCCTGATGCAGGCGGTGGCGGAGAACACGGCCGCGTTCCGCGTCGCGTCCGACCTGATGCGCCAGCAAGGCAGCATGCTGCGTGCGGCGATGGCCGAGCGGGTGGCGTAGCGCAGGAGCGAGTGGTAAGTACTGAGTGCCGAGCGCTGAGTGCTGAGGCCTGATTCGCCGCGGACACGTCCTCGAACACCGGTTTCCCGACCTCCAGGACTCAGGACCAAGGACTCAGGACTCGATCGCGGACTGGCACTCGAACGCACCCTGGACCAACAACCCCCGGGACCTCCCCCCTGTACGGCACCCTCGACATCTCGACCAGCGGCCTGATCGCCCAGCGGACTCGCCTGGAGGCGATCTCGGCGAACATCGCCAACAGCCGCGTGATCCTGGATGCCGACGGCAACCTGGACCCGTTCAAACGCCGCGAGGTGTTCTTCGCCCCGGGTGATCCCTCGGCCGCGACCGCGGCGGGGCGGGAACTCGGCGTCCACGTCGCGGCGATCGAGGCCAATGAAGACGCGGTCCGTTTCGAGTACGACCCCACCAACCCGTTCGCGGACGAACGCGGCATGGTGCCGTACCCGGACATCGATCCGGTGATGGAGCAGGTCAATGCCATGGAGGCCATCCGGGCCTATGAGGCGAATATCACGGTCGCGGAGGCGACAAAGTCGATGATGGCACAAGCGTTGCGGTTGATCGCCTGAGCACAGGCGCCCGCTCCACCCGGAGTGATGCGGCGCCCCAGCGAGCAGGACCATGAGTGATCCCCTCGGACTCATCGGCGCGGCGGGCGGAGCCCCGCGGCTTCCCTCCGGCGTGGCCGGCCCGCGCGCGGGCGGCCAAGGCCCGTCGTTCAAGGAGACCCTGCTCCAGAACATCGACCAGGTCAACCAGTTGCAGCAGGACGCGACCCGGGCCATCGAGGACTTGGCCACCGGCGATCGGGACGACGTCGAGGGCGTGATCCTGGCGACACAGAAGGCCGACAGCGCGTTCAAGATGCTCCAGGCCGTGCGGAACAAGGTCGTCGAGGCGTACCAGGAGATCAACCAGGTCCGCGTCTGACGCCGGCGGCGGCGATCTAGCGTGAGTCTCGGCCCCGCGCAGGAACGGCGCGGATCGCGCAGGAGCCGCGCGGAGCGCACGCCTCGCGCGGGCACCCGGCGCGCGGCCAGCCCCTCACTTTCAAGTGGTTCTCGACCGAAGGCCGACCAAGGCGATTCGGACCGCCGCCATGGCCGCGGTCCGGCGCGCCGGGACGGCGCGCGATCGGGCTGGAGGCCCGCCGCATGGATCGTCTTGCCCAGGTTCTGGCCCAGATCCGCGCCCAGTTCGCCAAACTGGGCGTCAGCCAGCGGCTGCTCATGCTCAGCCTGGGCGTGATCCTGGTCATGGCCCTGGTGCTCGTGGCCATCTACGCCGCACGCCCGTCGATGGTGGACCTGATGCCCTCCGGCGGCAACCAGTCGCTGCTGGCGTCGCTGCGCTCGGGCGGGTTCGAGGCCCAGGAGAAGGACGGGGCCATCGTCGTGCCCGCCGGGCAGCAGACCGCGGCCCTGGCCTACCTCGGTCAGACGGGCCAACTCCCCGACGACACGACGCTGCTGTTCAACAACATCCTCGAGGCCCAATCCTGGCAGAACTCGCGCGAGCAGAACCGCCAGATCCTCAACATCGCCCTCCAGAACGAACTCGGGCGGGTCATCAGCGCGTACCGGGGCATCCGCGAGGCCCGCGTGCTGCTCGACAGGCCCGAATCCGTCGGCCTGGGCTCGATCGTCCGCCAGCCGACCGCCGCAGTCACCGTCTTCTCGTCTTCCGGCGCGGCCATCGACCAGGGACTCGTCGACGCGATCGGCAACCAGGTCGCCGGGGCGGTGGCCGGGCTGGACGTGGCCAACGTCCGCGTGATCGACGGCGTGACCGGCCAGCAGCGCCGCCCACGCCGCGAGGGCGACCTGATCGCCACGACCTCGCTCGAGCTGGCCACCAGGTACGAGCAACTGACGCGCGACAAGGTCGCGGACATGCTGCAGTACATCCCGGGCGTGATCATCTCCGTCTCCGCCCAGGTCGACGCGACCACCCGCGAGGGCCAGACCCAGCGGTACTTCAACCAGGAAGAGGGCGGCACAACCTCCTTCGTGACCAACGAGTCCATCAACGAGTCCACCAGCACCCAATCGCCCCCGGGCGCCCAGCCGGGCGCGCGTTCCAATGCGACCGCCAACATCAGCCAGGCCGGCGGAGCCGGCGGCACCCACACCGAGACCTCGATCTCGGAATCCACGACCACGCCCTTCGTCGGCAGCCAGACCGAGCGCTACGTCGACCCCCGCGGCATCACGACCGGCCTGGCGGTCTCGGTCAACGTGCCCGAGTCGTTCGTCGCCGGGCTGATCGGTGCCGCCGACGACGGCACGCCCCCCGACGCCGCCGCCATCGCCGCGAAATGGACGACACTGTCCGACCAGATCAAGGCCGACCTGATCCCGCACGTCCGCACGCTGACCCAGCAGACCCAGCAGGCGCTCGGGCAGGCCGCCGCGGCGCCGCCCGATGTCTCCGAGTTCGTCCGCGTGTCGATGATCCCGGGCGACGGGGCGCCGGTGTATGGGCTGTCGGCGTCGGGCGGCGGGCTCGCGGCGCTGGTGGGCCCCAGCGGCTCGTTCGGCAGTGTCGGCGGGCTGATCGACAAGGCCGTGCTCGCGCTGCTGGCGATCGTCGCGGTGGGCCTGATGCTCACGCTGGTGCGGAAGGCGTCGAAGCAGATCGAGCTGCCCACCGCGGAGGAACTGGTCGGCGCGCCGCCCACGCTCGAGACCCCCAGCGACCTGATCGGCGAGGCCGACGAGTCCGACCTGGCCATGGCCGGCATCGAGATCGGGGAGGAGCAGGTCAAGTCCCAGCGGATGCTCGAGGAGGTCTCCAGCATGGTCACGTCCGACCCCGACGCCGCGGCCCGCCTGATGCGTCAGTGGATCTCATCGGAGACCTGAGCCATGCCGCGCAAGCCGGGCGAGCGACTCCCGACCAATCCGAACGAACTGGAGGGCGTCTCCAAGGCGGCGATCCTGCTGCTGCTGCTGGGGCGCGAGTCGGCGGGCAAGGTCCTGTCGCGCATGGAGCCGGACGTCGTGCAGGAGGTCTCGCGCGAGCTGGCCTCGCTTGGGCGCGTGTCGCGCGACCACCAGACCGCGGTCGTCGAGGAGTTCTACAACATCACGGTCGCGAGCCAGTATGTTGAGGAGGGCAGCCTCGAACTGGCCAAGTCGATCCTCAAGGACTCGCTCCCGCCGGAGGTGGCCGGGCGGGTTATCTCGCAGATCCAGACCCAGGTCCAGAAGACGCCGTTCTCGTTCCTCCAGCGGGCCGAGGCCGCCAACCTGCTCACGTTCATCCAGGACGAGCACCCGCAGACCATCGCGCTGATCGTGTGCCACCTGCCGCACCACAAGGCCTCCGAGATCCTGGCCGGCCTGCCGCTGCAGAAGCAGATCGAGGTCATCAAGCGCATCGCCAACATGGAGCAGACGAACCCCGAGGTCATCCGCGAGGTCGAGAAGGGCCTCGAGAGCCGCCTCTCCAACATGCTCATGCAGTCGATGGAGAAGGCCGGCGGCGTGCCGACCGTCGCCGAAATCCTCAACCTGGCCGACCGCGCCACGGAGAAGGCCGTGATGGAGGGCCTCGAGGCCGACGACCCCGACCTGGTCGAGCAGATCCGGCGTCTGATGTTCGTGTTCGAGGACATCATCCACGTGAACGACAAGGGCATCCAGTCGGTGCTCAAGGAGGTCGAGAACGACGAACTCTCGCTGGCGCTCAAGACCGCCTCCGAGCCGCTCAAGGAGAAGATCTTCCGCAACATGTCCGAGCGGGCCGCCGCCCTCATCAAGGAGGACATGCAGTACATGGGCCCGGTCCGCGTGTCCGACGTCGAGCAGGCCCAGCAGCGGATCGTCGACATCGTCCGCAGGCTCGAGGAGTCGGGCGACCTGGTCATCGAGGGCCGCGGCGGCGAGGGCGAGACGCTGGTCTAGTCTGAACAGAGCCCGACGCGCGAGCGTCGGGTTGAAACGCGACCGCACCGGCGCGTACCGGAGCCAGCCCGATGGCGATGATCCGACAGGCCGACACGAAGTACCAGGCCCAGCCCGCGCTCGTGCTGAACATGGCCAGCATCCAGGCCCAGGCCGACGCGATCATCGGCACGACCCGCGCCGCCGCCGCCGCCATCATCGCCGACGCCAGGGCCGAGCGGGCGCGAATCCTGGAGGGCGCCCACGAGCAGGGCCGCGCCGCCGGGCACGCCGAGGGCCTCGCCAAGGGCATCGAGCAGGGCCGCGAACTCGGGCGACGCGAGGCGTCCGCCGAGCGGCGCGAGCGCCTCGACGCCATCGAGCGCTCGTGGAACGAGGCCCTGGCCGAGTTCATCCTCGACCGCGAGGCGATCCTGCGCGAGTGCGAGGTCCGCGGCCTGGAACTCGCCGTCCGGTTCGGCGAGAAGGTCGCCAGGCGCGCGGTCGCGCTCGATCCCGACGCGGGCGTCGCGGCCGTCCGCGCGGTGCTCGAACTCGCCACCCGCGGCACGCGACTGACCATCGGCGTCAATCCGGAGGATGAGGCGCTCGTCCGCGAATCCCTGCCCGGCCTGCTGGCCGCCGACGGCGCGGCCCGGCACGCCGAGATCGCGGTGGATCCGAGCATCCCGCGCGGCTCGTGCACCGCGCGGAGCACCGCCGGCGGGACCATCGACGCCACGCTCGATGCGCGGATCGCCGCCGTCGTCGATGAACTGATGCCCGCGCGATCCGCCCCGACCGGCCCGCAACCCATGCCATCGGAGGCCACCGGCACATGAGCCTGGTCGCCGACGCCATCGAGACGCTCCGCACGGCCCAGCCCGTCGCCGTCACCGGGCGTGTGGCCGCCGTGCGCGGCATGACCGTGCTCGTGCGCGACCTGCCCGCCCCCGTCGGCGCCCTGGTCGAGATCGGGCGCGACGAACCGACTCCCGCCGAGGTCGTCGGGTTCACCGACGATCTGGCGATCCTCATGCCCCTCGGGGCGACGGTGGGCGTGCAGCGTGGCGACCCGGCCCGCGTCCGCCGCGTGTCGCGCATCACGCCCGTCGGCGACGCGTTGGTCGGGCGGATCGTCGACGCCCTGGGCCGCCCGCTCGACGACCATCCCGTGGCCCGCGGGCTCTCGTCGCGCCCGCTCGTGCCGCCACCGGTCTCGGCCCTGAAGCGTCCGCCGATCGACAAGCCGCTCCGGACAGGCGTGCGCGCGATCGACCTGATGATGCCGCTCGGGCTGGGCCAGCGCCTCGGCGTCTTCGCCGGGCCGGGCGTGGGCAAGTCGACGCTGCTGGGCACGATCGCCCGCCACTCGTCGGCCGAGATCAACGTGATCGCCCTGATCGGCGAGCGCGGGCGCGAGGTCCGCGAGTTCGTCGAGCGCGTGCTCGGGGCGGAGGGGCTCGCACGCTCGGTGGTTGTGGTGGCGACCGGCGACGAATCGCCGCTCATGCGCGTTCGGGCCGCGCTGGCGGCCACGTCGATCGCCGAGCACTTCCGCGATCGCGGGCGCCGCGTCCTGCTGATGATGGACTCGGTCACCCGCTTCGCCCACGCCCAGCGACAGATCGGCCTGTCCGCCGGCGAGCCCCCGGCGACCAAGGGCTACACGCCCGGCGTGTTCGCGTCGCTGGCCCTGCTGCTGGAGAGGGCGGGGATTGTGGAGAGAAGCGACGCAGCGACGGAGCGACGCAGCGACGAAGGGGATGTGTCCAACGTGAAAGCGGGCCGCCCCGTCGAATCAAGCTCCCTTGCGCCCCCGCATCGGGCCCCTCCGTCGCTTCGTCGCTCCGTCGCGCCGTCGCTCTCCGGCTCCATCACCGCCCTCTACACCATCCTCGTCGAGGGCGACGACATGACCGAGCCGATCGCCGACGCCGCACGCGGCATCCTCGACGGGCACGCCATCCTCTCACGCCGCCTCGCCCAGCGCTCGCACTACCCCGCCATCGACGTGCTCGACTCGGTCTCCCGCGTCGCCGACGAGGTCAGCGACGCGGCCCACACCGCCGCCCGCCGCCAGATCGCCCGACTCCTCGCCCTCTACCGCGAGGTCGAGGACCTGGTCCAGATCGGCGCGTACGCCCGCGGCTCCAACGCCGAAACCGACGTGGCCATCGAACTCCGCGCCCCCATCGAGGAACTCCTCCGCCAGGGACCGGGCGAGTCCGAGCCTTTCGAGGCCTCACGCTCGCGCCTGATCGCGTTGGCCGTCAAGGCGGGCGAGGAGATCGCCGGGAGGAAGAAGTGATGCCGGGGGAAGCGACGGAGCGACGGAGCGACGAAGCGATGGAGTGGGGGCACGCGACGCCCGCATCGCCGCGATCGGCACCATCGCCGCGCCGGCGCTTGGTCGCCACCCGATCAACCCCACGCTCCCAATCCTCTCCCCTTCGTCGCTCCGTCGCTCCGTCGCTCCGTCGCTTCGCGCCCCTCTGACCCATGCCCTTCACCTTCACCCTCCAGCCCGTGCTCGACCAGCGTCTCCGCCAGGAGCGTGAGCACCAGCGCCGCGTGGCCGAACTCGAGCGTGAGCGTCTGACTCTCGAGGGCGAGATCGCCGCCCAGCAGCGGGCCATCGAGCAGGAGCGCGACGACCTCCGGGCCGCCCTGTTCCACGAGCGATCCGCCGAGCAACGTGGCGGCCAATCCGCCGAGCGGCTCCACCTGCCCGCCCTCCGCCACGGCGCCAGCGCCACCCTCGGCCTGATCTCAAGGGCCCAGCGGGCCGTCGTCCGCCTCGCCGGCGTCCACCAACGCCTCGACGCGGCCCGACTCGAACTCATCAACGCCACCGCCGCCCGCCGCGGCGTCGAGGTCCTCCGCGAACGCCGATACGAGGCATGGAAGCGCGAGCAGGAACGCGCCGAGGCCGCCGCCCTCGACGAACTGGCCGTCATGCGGGCCGCACGCGCCGAACAGCCCGGCGACGGCCCCGACCTTGCGAGCAACTGAGTCCGTCCGCCGACTCTCCCCGATGCCACGCCGCGGCCCGACCCCCGGACCCGCCCCATGAAGACCATCTGGAACATCATCAGCGTGCTCGCCCTGGCCAACGTGCTGGCCGTTGCCGGCGTGGTCGGCTGGCTCTCCGGCTCGGGGCGGCTCGACGCGCAGCGCCTGCGCGACCTGCGCGAACTCTTCGCTGAGCCGACCGCCGACGAGCGGGCACGCGAAGCCGACGAGGCCTCCGAGGCCGCCGCCGCCCTGGCCCAGCAGGAGCAGGCCGCTCGCGACAACGAGGCCCCGCTCAGCGCCGCCGAGCAACTCCACGTCCGCCTCGATCTCTCCGAGGTCGACCACCAGCAGATGGAACGCCTCCGCGTCGAGACCAGCGACCTGAAGGAGACCATCGAACTGGGCCAGGCCCGCCTGGCCCAGGAGCGGGCCGAGTTCCAAGCCCAACGCGACGCCTTCGAGCGGATGCGGGCCGATCTCGCGCGCGTCGAAGGCTCGGCCCAGTTCCGCAAGGCCGTCGGCACGCTCGCCGGGCTGCGGCCCGACGAGGCCGTCGCGATCCTGCTCGAGATCCTCCGGCGTCCCGGCGGCGACGGCGCACTTCCCGCCGACGCGGGCGCAGGCGCCGACCCCGATCGTGCCATTCCGATCATGCTCGGCGGGCCGGAGCAGGTCGTGGCCTACCTCGACGCCATGCCCGAACGCTCGCGCAACCGCATCATGGCGTCGCTCGCCACGAGCGACCCGGTCCTGGCCGCCGATTTGCTCGAACGACTCCGGACGCGCGGCCTGCTGGCCCGTGCCCCGGAGACGCCCTCGCCATGACCGCGCCGCAGGCCGCGATCCAGTCCGCTCAATCCGAGATCCGTCGCGTCGGAGAGGCCAGCCCCTCCGGCGGCCCGGCGCAAACCCAGCGGCGTTCCGGCGCGGGTCCTGCCGACGAATTGGCGTTTCTTGCGTTGTTGTCCTCCAACCTCGGGCTCACTCCCGCACCGACTCCCGCCGCCGCGATCGGGCGGGACCACGAAGCCGCGGCTACGGGCAAGTCCGGTCTCGGGGCGGCAGTCGCGCGGCAGCCGGGCGCGCCGGGGCGGGCGGGTGCCTCGACCGAGGCGCTCACCCGGTCACAGGCAGACATGCTCCGCACTGTCGGACGCGGCGTGAGCCTCAGCGCGCTCGCCCAGGCCCAACTCCAGGGCCGCGCGTCCGGTTCGTACGTTCGCGCCAGCGACCACGCCAGCCAGACGCTCCGAGGCGACGGCGGTACGGGCGGCGAGTCCGACGCGATCACACGGCCGCGCGAGCCCGCCCACGCCGAGTCACAATCGCCCGCTCGCTCCGCCGCGCAGCCGCAGCCCGCCGCCTCACCGAGCCGGGACGCGACCGGAAACGCAGCGAGCAACACGCAGTCGCCACCCACCAATGCCTCCGCCGCCACGCCGAGCACCCAGCCGCACGACGCCGCCCGGAACGCTGGCAGCGACGCAGGGCCGCCGACACCAAACGGCAATCGAGCGCCGGCTCCACCCGCTTCGACGACGGCCCCAGCGGCGGGCGCCGGAACCGCCGCACCCGCGCCGACAAGCGCCGCGTCGGGCACGCCAACCCAGAGCGCCCCCGCGAGCACCCCGGCCGTCGCCCCAGCCGCGTCGGCGCGAGCGGGCACAACCGCCGCGCCGTCCAAACTCGCTCCCCCGAAGCCGCCCGCCGCCGACCGCCAGGGGGTCATCACCCAGGCCAACCGCGCCCTGGGCCTGGCCCTCCGCGCCAAGGACGGCTCGGTCCGCTTCAACCTCGCCCCCGAGCACCTCGGCGCCCTCCGCGTCGAACTGACCCGCACCGAGCAAGGCGGCGTCTCGGCCCGCTTCGAGGCCACATCCCAGCAAGCCCGCGAGATCCTGGAGTCCTCGATCGAGCAACTCCGCGCCTCGCTCGAGGCACGCGGATTGCGTGTTGATCGGCTCGATGTCCGCGTGGCGGAGGCCGCCGGACCGCAGCGGGGCGGAGCCCCCACGCCAAGGCCCGACGGATCGGAGCATCCGGACACGGGCCAGAGTGCGGAGCACGAGAGCGAGCCCGACGCGGAGCGCGGGCGGGACGACGGACGCGATCATCAGCCCGGGAGCGGGGCATGGCCGGATGGCCGATCGGATCGCGCGCCGAGTCGAGGCTCGGACGAAGGAGCGTCCGCGCAGGAGCGGTGGAGCCGCGATAGACAAGTCGGCGGGGCGGAGCCTCCGTCGGGCGATCGCACCCGCGTTGCGGGCATGGTTCCGGGCTACGCGCCATGGAGCGATGCCGACGGCGTCGCGCTGGTCGAGATCGTCGCGTAGCGGGTCAATCTGCACCGGGTCGTGCGCAGCCGGATTGTGGCTGCGTCGAGCCGTGCGGCAGTCTGTCGTCGGAGCGCGAGCCGCCGCGAGCGGTCGGGCCGCGCGCATCTCGCGGAGGCACCCATGTCGTCCGTCGGCGCGGTCGCGTCCACAAGTTCCAAACTCAACGGCTTCTCGTCGCTGGGGTCCGAGGAGTTCCTCGGGATCATCCTCACCGAACTCTCCAACCAGGACCCGCTCCAGCCCTCCGAGACCAAGGACCTGCTCGAGCAACTCTCGACCATCCGCTCGATCCAGTCCGACGAGGACCTCATGGGCCAACTCGGCGCCCTTGTCGATGGCAACGAGTGGGTTTCGGCGGGCGGGCTGATCGGCCGCCACGTCTCGGGCCTGAACGACGCCAACCTCCGCGTCGAGGGCCGCGTCGAGGCCGTGTCGCGCACCAGCCAGGGACCGGTTCTCACGCTCGAGGGCGGGCGCATCCTGCGTCTGTCCCAGACCGACCAGGTCCTCGAGACGCCGCCCGAACCGGACCCCGATCCCGAGTCGACGAGCACCAACACCCCACTCACCAACGCGGCCTGATCCGCCAGCGCAACGCCAGGAGCACGCCGCATGCCCGTCCCCGGCACCATCCTGCTCGGCCTGCTCTCCTCGGGCGTCCGCGCCATCTCCGGCGCAATCGCCCCCGACCGCGCGCCCGAGCACGCCTCGACCGACTTCCAGGCACTTCTCGCCGAGGCCCGAAACGGCGCCGTCGAAACCGGCCTGCCCGTGACCCTCGCCCGCGGCGTCGACATCAAACTCTCCGACGAGCAACTGGAACGCCTTGCGCGGGCGGCCGATCGTGCCGAGAGCGCGGGCGCGACGCGTGCGCTCGTCGCCATCGACGGGCGCCTGCTCGAACTCGATGTCGCCACCCGCCAAATCACCGCCGAGCACGCTCCCGCCGACACCGACGCCCAGGCCCCGGCCGACACCGCGGTGATCGTCGGCATCGACGCCGTGGTCGACGCGGGCGACCGGCGTCCTGCCACTGGCACGGGCACTGGCACGCGCGCTGCGAGTGCCGACGGACCGGCGCCGGACGCGCCGACCCCGAGCGGATGGAACCGCTCGCTGCTCGACGCCCTCGCCGGGCACGGGCCACTCGCGGAGCGAGAACAGCCAGCCTGATCCGGCGCGACCCGCGCGGCCCCGCAAGGCCCCGCCCCGCACCGATGCACGTTCGCCGCGCGCCGGCCCCGCCCGCGCGCCGGAGGAGACCCCTATGGCCTCGCAGGTCGCCATGTTCACCGGGCTCTCGGGCCTCAACGCCAACGCCCGCTCCCTCGACGTCATCGGCAACAACATCGCCAACGTCAACACCACCGCCTTCAAGTCCAGCCGCCTCATGTTCCAGAACGTCTTCTCGAAGACGGTCGGCATCGGCGCGCCGCCCTCGTCCGAACTCGGCGGCTCAAACCCCTACCAGGTCGGCCTGGGCGTCACCATCGCCGGAACCCAGCGCAACACCAGCGGCGGCACCGTCACCACCACCGGAAACGCCACCGACCTGGCCATCGAGGGCGACGGCTACTTCGTCGTCCAGCGGGGCAACTCGCAGATGTACACCCGCGCCGGCGCGTTCCAGCGCGACGCCTCCAACACCCTCACCACCATCTCGGGCGACCGCCTCCAGGGCTTCGGCGTCGACGACGAGTTCAACATCGTCCCAGGCAGCGTCGGCGACATCGTCGTGCCCGTCGGCGGCCTCACCCTCACCCAGCAGACACGCAACGTCGCGTTCAGCGGCAACCTCAACGCCGCCGGCGACGCCGCCACCGCCGGAGCCTCCATCGACCTTCTCGCCGACGTCGACACCGGCTTCTCGCTCATCACCGGCGCGACCGCAACGCCGACACCCCCGAACGTTCTCGAAGACGCGAGCCTGCTCACCGAGATCGCCGACCCCGACTCGCCCACGACCCCGCTGTTCGCCAGCGGCCAGTCCCTGCTGCTCACCGGCGCACGCAAGGGGTCCACCACCCTCCGCGACGCGACGCTGGCCATCACACCCGCCACAACCGTCGCCGACTTCATCGCGTTCCTCTCCTCCGCGCTGGGCATCGACACCTCGCTGGCCAACCCGACCGGCCCCACGCCCGGCGTCGCGCTCGACCCAACGACCGGGCGCTTCACCGTCACCGGCAACACCGGCGTCGAGAACGACCTCGACATCGACGCGGCCGACCTCCGCCTCATCGACCCCACCGGCGCCATCGTCGCCCAGCCCTTCGTCGCCGACAGGCAGGCCGACGCCACCGGCGAGTCCGCCCGCACCACCTTCGTCGTCTACGACTCGCTCGGGCAGGAGGTCGGCGTCGACCTGACCATGGTCCTCGAGTCCAAGGCCGACACCGGCACCGTCTGGCGCGCGTACGTCGAGTCCAGCGGGCAGTCCGGCGACACGCCGCTAGTCGGCTCGACGCTCGTGTCGTTCGACACCTTCGGCCGCCTCATCTCCGGCGGTTCGCTGCCCGTCGCCGTCGATCGCTCCGGCACCGGCGCCGCCTCGCCGCTGGCGTTTGCGATCAACCTCTCCGACGGCAGCAACGGCGTCTCGGCCCTGGCCGACATCCGCTCGGCCATCGCCGCCACCGGAAAGGACGGCGCACCCATCGGCACCCTCGAGGCCTTCGGCGTCGGACCCGACGGAACCGTCTCCGGCACCTTCTCCAACGGCCTGGTCCGCACCCTCGGCCAGGTCGCGCTCGCCACCTTCACCAACCCGGGCGGGCTCGTCGACGACGGCTCAAACCTCTACACCACCGGCGCCAACTCCGGCGAGCCGGTCATCGGCCCCCCCTCCTCGGGACAGGCCGGGCGCATCCTGGGCGGCACCCTCGAACTCTCCAACGTCGACCTGGGCCAGGAGTTCACCAGCCTCATCCTGGCCACCACCGGCTACTCCGCCTCCAGCCGCGTCATCCGCACCGCCGACGAACTCATGCAACAGTTGCTGATCCTCGGCCAGTAAGCATCAGGCACACGGCACACGGCACACGGCACTCAGTACTCAGTACTCAGTACTCCCCTAGCACCCCGCCGCGTACAGCGTCAGATAGAAGAAGAAATCGTCGCTGTTCAAGACGCCGTTGGGCTGGCCATACCCCGGCCCGCCCGGCACCGCGCCCGTCGTCAGGTCGCACACCGCCAGGTTGCCCGCCGCGTACTGCGCCAGGAAGTAGAAGAAGTCGTCGCTGCTCAGCAGCCCGTTCGGCACGCCATAGCCGAACAGCCCCGGGATCGCCCCCGTCGTCAGGTCCGCCGGGCACTCGCACTCGTCCGGCACGCCGTTGTTGTTCACGTCCGCCGACCGCCCCGACGAGATGTCGCAGTTGTCCGGCAGCGCGTTGGCGTTGCAGTCGGTCCCGAAGTCCGGGTAGAACCCGATCCCCGACGCGTTGAACAACTCCGTGTCGTTGCCCACCACATACGCCTTGATGAACAGACCCGTCGACGCCTCGAACTGGAACACGCGGCACGTCGTCACGTGCAACGGCGCCGTCCCGCCGCCCACGCTCTCGGGCCCAAGCCCGCTCGCCGACGCGAACACATCACCCCGGGGGCCCACCACGACATCCCACGGCTCGGTCAGCACAAGCACGGCCCCGTTGCCCACCGTCTGCCACGTCCCCAACGACGCCCCGGTGCCCACGTCGTACGCCAGCAACTCGAACGTGTTGCTCGACGCCGCCAGCAGCGTCCCGTCCGCCAGCAGGCACAAGCCGCGCGGCGCCGACAGCCCGCCCGACCCCGCCGCCACCAGCTCCCGCATGAACACCCCCGTCTGCCCGTTGAACTCCAGCACCCGGTGGTCGTTCGACGCCACCAGCAGCGTCCCGCCGGGCGACAGCGCCAGCCCATACGGCTGGAACAGACCGCCGGCCCCGGCCGCCACGAACGCCCCCATCGGCGCCCCGCTCGGCAGATCGAACCGCAGCACCTCGTCCGTGCCCCGGTTCGACACAAGCAGATCGCCGCTCGCATCAAGCGCCATGAACGTCGGCGCATCCAGCCCCTGCCCCGGCCCGGCCAGGTCCGCAAGCCGCGTCCCGTCGGCCGCGAACTCCAGGATCGTGCTCGTGCCGATGCTGGTCGCGAAGATCCGCCCGTCGGGCGTGACCAGCACGTCGCCGTTTTCCATGATCCCGTCGGCCGACTCGCCCGTCCGCACGCCCGAGGCAGAGTGGAACTCGCGCAGGATCCCCGCCGACAGCGACCCGACCCACGCGTGGTGGCTGTGGGCCAGCTCGAACCGGTCGATCAGCCCATCCCCGTCGCAGTCCTGGCACGAGTCGGGGATGATGTCGCGGTCGACATCCAGCGTCATGTCCAGGCGGATATCCGTGTAATCGGAGACGCCGTTCTGATTGCAGTCCGGCTCGCACTCGTCCGGGATGCCGTTGAGATACTCGTCCAGGCTCGTGCCCAACGCGATGTCCCGGTCGTCGGGCACCCCGTTGCCGTTGCAGTCGGCCTCGCACCCGTCCGGCACGCCGTTCTCATTCAGGTCCGGCACCAGCCCCATCGAGATCTCGATCGGGTCCAGCACCATGTTCTGGTTGCAGTCCTGGCACTCGTCCGGCACGCCGTCCGAGTTGGCGTCCATGCTCGTGCCCAGCGTGATGTCCGTCTCGTCGTCGATGCCGTTGAGGTTGCAGTCGTCGGCGATGCACGCGCTGTCCGCGAAAAGCGCGCGGATGTCGTCCCGCACGATCGTCTCGAACCGGAAGTCCATGTTCCCGCCCGCCCCGGACACCGTCTGCGAGCAGTACGACATAAGCCCGCCACGGCGCGCCGGCGTGGTGGACAACTGGCAAGTGTCGATGCCGTAGTCGTGGTTGTGCCGCGCCCCGCAGTTGTGCCCCAGTTCATGGGCCGCCACGCCGACATCGCGGCTGTAGTCGTCCCGCCGGTCGAGGCTCCCGAAGTACCCCAGCACGTACCCAGACCACGAGTACGAACTCATGTTGCAGATGCCCGGCAGATACGCCACGCCACCGGCCGAGAGGTCCCGGCGCCCCAGCAGCAACTGGGCCACGTCACGCCGCACGCTCTGCTGCGTCTGGTTCCACGTCTGGCGGAACTGGTTCAGCGGGCTCGGGCTCGTGTACGGGTCCGGCACCTCCCAGAGGCGGAAGTACACCACGTCCACCCGAGCCCGCACCTCGTCGATGTAGATGTCGCTGATCGCCCCGTACAACTCGAAGATGTACTCGCCCGCCGCGATCGGATCGTTGAAGATCTGGTAGTACGCGTGGTCCGTCTCCACCGCGATCTCCACCTGCTTCAGCCCCAGGATCGTCGGCGTGTCCCACGTCAAGCCCATCGCCGGCGCCGGAGCGACCGGTTGCGCCGGCGGGATCGCGATCCGGGCGCGCGAGCCAAACTCGCCGCCCGCGCCACCCGCCTCGACCCCGCACAACGCCACGCCCAACTCGCCCGAGCCCGACCCGGAGCCCGACCCCGAACCAGCCCCGCCATCAATCCCGAACGCCCGCACCGCCGGCGCGACCGCCGGGAACACATCCAGCACCATCGAGCCTGGGATCGCCGCCCCGGCCTCGCCCTGGCCCCGCACCCAGTACCGCCGCGGCTGGCCGGTCGCTGCCGCCCCCGGCCCAAGGTCGATCCATCCGTTGCTCACCCGCGTGCCCAGCCCCAGATAAACCCGCGACTCCGGGTACCCCTCAACCTGCCCGCGCAGCAGCACGACGCCAGACGGATCAAAGTCCAGCGCCTCCACGCCGCGCTCCGTCACGACCTCGAACCTCGCCCCCGGCGTGGTCGCGTTGAACCGCGCCACCCGCAGCGTCACCGTCCGCTGCAGGTCCAGCGCCAGCCCCTCGATCCGCACCGGACCGCCCACGGCCGCCGCCAGGTCCGCGATCTGGCGGGCCGACAACTCCTGACGCACCGAGTCGCCCACCACATCAACCAGCGCGGGCGCCACCCCGGGCTCGCCGAGCAAGCCGCCGATGCGCGGGACGCCCTGCCCGAACGCCAACGTCGCCGCGCCCAGCACCGCGCACGCCACAACACCCGCTCCGCGTCCCATCGCACACCCCCGGCGCCCCGCGCCGCAATCAGCCCCACGAACCCGACCAGCGCCCACCACAATCACTCAGCACTCAGCACTCAGCACTCAGCACTCAGCACTCAGCACTCAGCACTCAGCACTCAGCACTCAGCACTCAGCACTCCCTAACACCCCGCCGCGAACAGCCCCAGGTAGTAGAAGAAGTCGTCGTTGCTCAGCACCCCGTTCGGCACGCCGTACCCCGGCTGGCCCGGCACCGCCGTCGCCGTCAGGTCGCACACCGCCAGATTACCAAGCGCGAACTCCGCCAGGAAGTAGAAGAAGTCGTCGTTGTTCAGGACCCCGTTCGGCACCCCGTACCCAGGCTGCCCCGCCACCGCCGTCGCCGTCAGGTCCGGCGCGCACCCCGCCGACGCCGGCGCCCACACCGCCATCCGCCCCTCGGGCCGCGGCGTGCCCGTCGGCAGGATGTCCCCGATCTGCGTGAACGTCCCGTCCGGGTTGATCTGGAACACATACGCCCCGTACTTCCCGTCGATCGCCGTCGAGTCGTCCGTCACGATCAACTTGTCGCCCATCACCGCGATGTCGCCGATCGTGCCCTGCAGCCCGACGTCGAACGAGAACCCGGTGGACGTGAGCGCCCCCGTCTCGCTGTCGACCAGGAACGACCGCACCGTCGCGTCCGTGCCGTGCCCGACGAACATGATCGAGTCGTCGTCGGTCATCGCCAGGTACGCCGGCGAGTTGCCGGGGCTGATGAACGGCGCGCCGTTCATGAACCCCAGGATGTTCGTCGACCCCACCGCGTTGACCAGATACCCAGCGACTTTGTCGCGCCCGCTGCTGATCCCGCCCGCCGTGTACAGCCACTCGCCGGACGCGCTCAGCAGCGGGTCCAGCGGGTACACGCCCCCGGTCGGGAACGCGCCCTCAAGGGCCAGTTGCCCCGCGCCGTCCACCTGCCACCGGTGGATCGTCTGCCCCGTCGAGTCCTGCGTGTACAGCGTGCGGGCCGCGCCGTCCACCGCCAGCGCCGAGCAGAACCCGCCCACCTGCTCCGTCTCGACCAGCACGATCTGGTTGGCCTGCCGATCGAACCGGTACGACGACACCTGCGAACCCGCGGCCCCGGAGTTCGTCACCGTCACCGCCACAAAGTCGTTGTCGATCCACTCCACTTCCAAGGGCGACGTCGGCACCTTCCGGTACGCAACCTCCGTCAGCGTCGAGTCCGCGTTCACGCGGAACACCCGGAAGTCCTCGAAACTGCAGTCGCCATCATCACAACCCGCGGCATTGCTCACCGCCAGATACCGCCCGTCGGGCGAGAGCGACGCCGCCGTCGTCCACACCCCCGCCGGGTACGTCCCGATGATCGACAGCGACCCGTCCGGGTTCAGCACGATCGACACCACCGTCCCGCCCAGCCCGTAATAGTGGGGGATGAACATCGTCGGGCGATGGGCCTGCGCCATCGCCCCCGGCGTCGCCACGCCCACCGCCCCGGCCGCCACCAGCGCCGCCACCGACCCACGAACCGCACCCACCCCGCCACACGCACCCATTCGCATCAACATCTCCCTTCAACCCACCACACACGAACACGCCGCAACACTCCCGGTTCGGCACTCGGCACTCGGCACTCGGCACTCGGCACTCGGCACTCCGTCCCCGCCACTCACGTCGGCAGCATCTCCTCCTGCGCACGCCGATGCTCCCGCAGCACCCGCTCATACTCTCCCACGGCTTCCAGATACCGCGCCTGCCCGCGCAGCGAGTCCAGATCCGGGTCCGCCAGCATCCAGCGGTAGTCCCACTGCGACCGCTGATCGTCGGGGTCCGCACGCAGGCGAGCCACATACTCCGCCATCACGCTCTCGAACGCGTCCAGGGCCGCCTCATCCTGCCCCGCCAGCGCGAAGTAGCACGCCGCGTTGTAGTCCGTCGCCGGGCCCATCTGCGCCGTCAGGTTCCGGAACGCGTCCCGCGCACCCGGCCCGTCTCCCAGCCCCTTCAGGGCCCAGCCCTGGTAGTACCACGACATACCGCCGAGCGGCCGCGCCGCCCGCGGCATCTGGGCCGCCTCCGCAAGACGCGTCCACATCTCCCGCGCCCGCTCATCGCGCCCCAGCCGCTCCGACGCCAGAGCCCGGAACAGCAACGCCTCGGGATGCGTCGGATTCGAGCCCAGGATCCGGCGCGACTCGCGCGACACGCCGTTCCAGTCCCCCTCGGCCGCCAGTTGACGAACGTACTCCCCGTACGCCAGCCGCGCCGGCCCGCCCGATGCCGCCGCCATCGACCCAGCCCCCGATCCCGGCGTCAGCACCAGCGTCCCCACAAAAGTGAAGATCCCCGCCACCACCGACAGCACGAACACCAGCGAGATCGATCGGTCCATCGTCAGCCCTCGATCGCCCCACCCGCCCGTGCCGTGGCCCGCCTGGCAGAGACACGCCCCAAACCGCTCTACCCTACCGACAATGCCCCAGCCGGACAATGCCAACTCGCCCGCCCAACCGACAAACAAGCCCACGAACGAGCCGCCCGGCAAGCCCGCCGCCACGCCCGCCAGCCCCCCCCGCAAGCCCGCCAAACGCGCCTTCCAGGCCCCCAAGGGCACCCGCGACTGGTACCCCGCCGACGCCAACCTGAGGCGCTACATCACCGAGGCCTGGCGAAACGCCTCCATCCGCCACGGCTTCGAAGAGATCGACGGCCCCACCCTCGAAGACGCCGACCTCTACAAGGTCAAGTCCGGCGACGGCATCCTCGCCGAGATGTTCGGCGTCTTCTCCGGAAAGAGCCCCGAGGACGTTGCCCAGGTCCGAGAAACCGGCGAGGCCCCCCTCGTCCTCCGACCCGAGTTCACACCCACCCTCGCCCGCATGGTCGCCGCCCGCGCGGCCCAACTCCCCAAGCCCACCAAGTGGTTCACCGCCGGCCCCTTCTTCCGCGCTGAGAGGCCGCAACGGGGACGCCTGCGCGAGTTCCTCCAGTGGAACGTGGACTTCGTCGGGTTGCCCGCGGTCCCTGACGCTCCATCGGAGAACGCGAAGGACGCGAAGGCGGCGAAGCACGAGCCGTACGCAGCGGACGCCGAGAGAGCCGAGGCTCGCCGAGGGGAGCGAAGCGACGCAAAGGTGGGCCGGCTCTCCGAGCCGGACTCCCTACCCCCCGCTACCGAGCCTCCTGCACACGTCCCCCTCGCCGAAGCCCGAGCCCGCGCCGACGCCGAGTGCATCGCGTGCTGCATCGAGTTGCTTCGTCAACTGGGACTGACGTCGAACGACGTAAAGCTGCGGATCAACGACCGAAGCGTTGTCACCAACCTGCTGCTAGCCCACTTCGAGCCGGAGCAGATTCCGGCATGCCTCTCGATTCTCGATCAGCGCTCGAAGTCGAGTGAGTCAGAACTGCAAGCGGCGGCTCTTGCGCGCGGACTTGATGCCGATCTCTTGCTCGGACTTCCTGAGACACTCGAGAATCAGTACCCGATGTCTCGACTTCAGGAGCCCGAAGCAACGCTTAACCTCGATGCCGGGCGAGGCAGTGCATTTCGCGCCCTAACTCTGCTGGGCAACGCGCTTGACGAATTGGTCGTGCACGACTGGTGCGTCCCCGACCTCTCCATCGTCCGCGGCCTCGCCTATTACACCGGCATGGTCTTCGAAGTCATCGCGGACGGCGAGCGCGCCGTCGCCGGCGGCGGACGATACGACAACCTCATCGAACTTTTCGGCGGCCCGCCAACCCCCGCCGTCGGCTTCGGCATGGGCGACGTCGTCCTGACCAACCTCCTCCGCGACAAGGGCCTCCTGCCCGAGGGCGCCGCGCTGCTCGACCGCCTCTCGGCCCCCCCCGCCAGCAGCCGCCCCGACGCCTTCGTTTTCACCGCCGACGAGGCCCTCGACCCCATCGTCCGCCGCCTCGTCGCCGACCTCCGCCGCGGCACGGGCCACAGCCCACTCCACGCCCGCCACCCCTACAAAGCCACCCGCAACATCGGCAAACTCCTCAAAGAAGCCGCGGCCCAGCACGCTCGCGTCGCCGTCATCATCGAGAGCGACACCACCGCCACCATCAAACCCCTCGATGGCGGCGAGCAGTCCCAGTGCGCAATCGCCGACGCCCCCGACGCCGTACGCCGCGCCCTGGCCTGACTCGATGCCCCGATGCCTCGTGCCTTGATGCCTTCCCCTCCATCCTCACCACGAGCACCTTTGTGCGCGCCCTCGTATCTCATAATGCACCGGCGCGCGCCAATCCCTGCCCGTTCCCCACCCCCCCGCCGCAAACGCCCCCTCCCCACGCTATCTTCATCCCGTCCGCCTCCCTCGCCCCTCCTCCAACCCCACCCACCACCCCGATGTCCGAAGACGAAGTCATCGCCACCATCGCCTCGACCGCCCTGGCCATCGCCACCTGGGGCGCCCTCTTCGTCGCGCTCATGCGACGCTCGCCTCTGTACCGCTCCGTCCATCTCCGCCTCACCCTCGCCGGCGTCGGCGTGTTCGCCATCGCCGCAATGTTCGCCCTGCTCAAGGCCTTCGCCGCCTCCGATGTCCGCGACGACCCCAAGTACCTCTACATGTACACCGCCATGGGCGCTGCCTGGGCCGGCCTGCTCCGCTGGATCCTGGGTATCACCGTCGGCGTCCGCGCACGCGACGACGTCGCCGAGCGCGCCAACCCCGCCGCCACCCTCGTCCAGGCCGGCCTCATCCTCGGCGCCATGCTCGCCTTCGCCGGCGGCAACTTCGGCGACGGCCCGGGCTGGTGGGTCGTCGTCCCCAGCGCCGCGCTGGCCACCGCCTCCCTCGTCGCCGCCTGGTACCTCGTCGAACTCGTCGGACGCCTCTCCCACCTGGTCACCATCGAGCGCGACACCGCCACCGGCCTCCGCGCCGCCGCCATGCTCATCTCCTGCGGCGCGATCTTCGGCCGGGCCGTCGCCGGCGACTGGCTCGGCTACGCCAACCTCTTCACCGACTTCGGGCGTCTCGCCTGGCCCGCCCTGCTCATCGTCGCCGCCGAGGTCTTTGCCCAACTCCTGCTCCGCCCCACGACCGACGCTCCCCGCCCCGCCCTGGCCCTGGCCGGTTTCCCGCTGGCCATCCTCTACATCATGATCGCCACGGGCTCGATCGTCCTCATGGGGTGGTGGTGATGCACCCGCTCGCCGCGGGCCCGATGCTCGACGCCGACGCCGCACGCCGCTACCGCCTCCGCGCCGTGTTCGAGTGCGGCAAACTCGACCCCCAGGTCGGCGACACCTCCGTCCTGGCCCCCTTCCCCCTGCTGCTCCAGCGCGACGCCCACCGCGGCGTGTGCACGCTGGCCGAACGCCTCGACGCCGAGGCCCGCGCCGCCGAGGCCGAACTCGTCGCCCGCCCGGACCTGCACCGCCACCTCGCACTCCCGCGCCACATCCGCCGCGCGCTGGCCGCGGCCCGCGCGGGCGATTCGCACGCCCGCCAGCCAACCACGCCGCGCGTCTCCCGCCTCGACTTCCATTGGTGCCGCGACACCGACTCAACCGCCGATTGCTGGCGCATCTCCGAGATCAACGCCGACGTCCCCGGCGGCTTCATCGAGGCCGGCCCCATCACACGCCTCATGCGCGACCTGATCGATCCGCCCGACGGCCCAGCGCCGCGATCCAACACGGCTCGCACGCCGCAACCCGCCGAACTCCCCCCCGATCCCGCCGATGCCCTCGCCCGCGCCATCAGCGACCGCCTGAACGCCGACGCCCCCCGCACCGTCGCGCTCGTCCACGCCACCGCCTACGCCGACGACTACCAGGTCATGCGCCGTCTGGCCGCCTGCCTCGAAGCCCACGCCCTCTCCGCTGTACTCGCCGCGCCCGACCACATCCTTTGGGACCATCACGCCCACGCCTGGCTCGCGCCAACCGCATCATCACCGGCCCGCCCGCTCGGCGCGATCCTCCGCTTCTATCCCGCCGAGTGGCTCCCGACCCTCGGGCGCATCGCCGAGTGGCCCCGCTACTTCCGCCCCGGCCGAACGCTCCTGTGCAACCCCGCCACCGCGCTGCTCACCCAGTCAAAGCGCTGGCCGCTCCTCTGGGACCGCCTCACCACGCCCGTCCCAACATGGCGCGATCTGCTGCCCGAAACCCGCGCCGTCATGGCTTCCCGCGGCCTGCCCGACCGCGCCGATTGGGTGCTCAAACCCGCACTCGGGCGCATCGGCGAGGACATCCTCGTGCCCGGCATCCCGTCCCGCCACGAGCCCGCCATCCGCCGCGCCATCCGACGCCGCCCCGCCAACTGGATCGCCCAGCGACGCTTCGAGAGCCTCCCGGTCCCAACCCCGCTCGGCGACCTGCACGTGTGCCTCGGCGTCTTCGTCGTCGATGGCCGCGCCGCCGGCCTCTACGCCCGCGCCGCAACACGCCCCCTGATCGACCAGTCCGCCTGGGAACTGCCCGTCCTGGTCTCGCCCGTATCCGCCGCGTGCCCCGCCCACGTCCCCGAGCAGCACACCCCCGCGCGCCCCACCGAACCGCGCACCCTGGAGGCCGCATGAGCATCCATGCCGAGTTCGAGGCCTGGGCGCCCGAGCACATCGTCTGGTCCAGGTGGGCCAAGCCGACGATGTTCGTCGACCAGGGCACGCCCCTGGCCGCCATCCCCAAACTCCTGCCCATGACCAGCGAGGGCCTCGGCTGGCCCCAGGCCATCCCGCCCCGCTCCTGCGTCGTGCTCGAACTCCCCGGCCCAATGAGCGTCGAAGCCGGCTTGGCCCTTCGCGACCGCGGCTACTGGCCCGTCCCGCTCTTCAACGCCACCCACGCGACCGGCGCCATCGTCCACGTCGAGCCGATCGCCCTCGCGCTCCGCGCCGCCGCCCGCATCCTCTCCGCCCGCCAGACCCAGCCCGGCGATCCCCCGCCCCTGCCCTGCTTCCTGCTCGACGCCGGACGCTGCCCGCCCGTCAGCCCCTCGCCCGGACGCTACGACAACCGGTCCATCGTCTTCCCCCAGGACTTCCCATCCGCCACCATGCTGCGCAGCCACTCCATCGAGCAGGCGGTGGTCGTCACCCACGACGCACGCGACACCTTCGCCCCCGACCTCCGCCACGTCCTGCACGGCTGGCAGCGCGACGGCCTGCGCATCATGCGCTTCTCGCTCGAGTTCCACGAGTCCCCGCAGCCCGTCCAGGTCGACCGCCCCTCCGGCTTCGGCATGTTCTGGCAGCGCATCGTCGCCGCGTCCGGGTTCCGGCGCAACGCCGCGGGCGGCTTCGGCAGCCTCGTGCCCATGCCCAGCGAGAGCAGCGGGCACTACGGCTGACCTCCCTTCGGTCCCGTAAAGACACGTTCACCGCCGCACCTCGAACCCCGCCTCATCCCCCGCCTCCGCCACATCGTCGGCGTCCTCCCGCTCGATGTTGTGGCGCATCCGCTGGCGCAGCGCCTCGCGGAACCCCGCGACCTCGCCCGAATCGCCCTGGACCTCCAGCAGCACGCCGCCGTCCGCCTCGTTGCGGACCCAGCCGGTCACCTCGAACCCGCCCGCGATGTGCGCGGCCGTCGCGCGGAACCCCACGCCCTGCACCCGCCCCGTGTACCGGATCCTCACCCGCGTCATGCAACCAGCGTACCCGAACCCCGTGGCCTCACGACGCCGGCACCGCCACCAGCGATTCTTGAACGAACTCGCCCCGCAGGATGTCCGACTCGACGCCCTCCGGCAGCGTCAGATGCATCGACGCCGGCCGCAGCAACTCGATCTCCCCGCACAGTTCATGGCGTGACTGGCGATACGCCAGGGCCCAGTCCACGTCGAACGTGCCCACCGGCTCACCCTGCTTCGAGCGCACGACGTT
Organism: Phycisphaerales bacterium; assembly: GCA_041401985.1. GTDB lineage: Bacteria > Planctomycetota > Phycisphaerae > Phycisphaerales > UBA1924 > JACKHA01. Next base: position 331,407 of record JAWKTE010000001.1, on the reverse strand, counting down.
CCCCCGCGTCCGCGGGTACCGAACGGCCGCGGCCAGTCGCACCGTCACCGTCCGCCCCTGGAACTCCCGCGGCACCGCGATCGGCTGATGCACCACGCCGTAGCCCGAGCCCTCGCAGTGGAACGCAAAGTGGATGTCGCGTCCGCCGCGATGGCTGTAGAACATCCCGTCGTCGGGGCGCAGGTGGAACACGACCTCGGCCATGCCGCTGTATCTGGCCTGGTAATAGAGCGCGATCTCGGCCCGCGTCGTGCCGTCGCGCCCCGTCTGAACTCGCACCAGCGGCCAGAAGCACACGCCGTCCCGCTCGTAGCGGTGCCCCTGCGTCACCTTGGCCAGGTGGTCCTCGGCCTGGTCCTGGAACTTCATGACGAAGAGCAGGGCGGCTCCGGACAGAAGCAGCACGCCCAGCGAGGCCAGTTGGTGGAATCGCACCGAGGGCCACAGGTTCTTGACAAAGTCCGGCGCCACGACCCACGCGAAAAGCCCCCACAGGAGCACGACGCAGCAGATCCCGATCAGGATGTTCTTGCGATGCTGACGCATGAGGCAGGCCTCCACCGCCCAACCCCGATGCCGCGGCGACCAACGCCCGCGACTTTGCGCGCGTCCTGCCATCAGTTCCGCGATGCGGGGTGCGCCGAGCGTCGGCGTGTTGGAGGCGTAGGTGCGTGTAGTCCGGGCGAAGCGGCTCGTCGTCGGCGACCCGCGCCGCGGGCCTGTGGCCCGACGCCGCGATCGACCCCGAGTTGCAACGACCACCCACCAGCGCGGGGACGCGCGGGTGCGCGACTCTCCCTCATCCGGACGCCCCAGCATACATCGACCGTCGCCGGTTGGGAAGGGCAATCTCGTGCGAACGCCCCGAACGGGGTGGTCGCGGCAACACGCCGACACCGCTGCATGCGCCGCGCTCGCCGCTCCGCACGGCAACCAACGCCCGCCCATCTACCATCGCCCATGCCCAGCGTCCCGGATGTGCTCAGCCCCGCGGTCGACCTCCGCTCCGACACGGTCACAAAGCCGACCGCCGCCATGAAGCGGGCCATGGCGGAGGCCGAACTGGGCGACGACGTGAACGAGGGCGACCCCACGGTCCGGCGGCTCGAGGAGCGCGTCGCCGACCTGCTGGGCAAGGAGGCCGCGTGCTACGTGCCCAGCGGCACGATGGCCAACCTGCTCGCAATCCGGTCGCAGACCCAGCCGGGCGACGAGATCATCGCCGACCCCGACAGCCACTTCCACTACTACGAGACCGGCGGGTACGCCGCCATCGCCGGCTGCACCGCCCGCTTCGCCCGCTCAACCCGCGGCATCTTCGACGCCAGCGAGGTCCACCGCCTCTGCCGCGCCCACTCCGACCACTTCGCGGTCACGCGCCTGGTCGTGGTCGAGAACACCCACAACCGCGGCGGGGGCATCCCGTGGCCCGTCGAACAGGCCCGCGACGTGGCCCGGGCCGCCCACTCGCTCGGGCTGCGGGCCCACATGGACGGCGCCCGCCTGTGGAACGCGGCGGCGGCGATGGGCGCGACGGAGCGCGACTACGCCCTGGCGTTCGACACGATCTCCGTGTGCTTCTCCAAGGGGCTTGGCGCACCCGTCGGCTCCGCGCTCGTCGGCGACCGACGCACCATCGACAAGGCCCGACACTTCCGCAAGATGGTCGGCGGGTCGATGCGTCAGTCGGGCGTCATCGCCGCCGGCGCGCTCTACGCGATCGACCACCACCGCGCCCGCCTTCTCGAAGACCACGCCGCGGCCCGGCGGTTCGCCGAGATCATCTCCGAGAGCAACGGCGTCCGCGTCGACATGGACCGCGTGCGGACCAACATGGTCTACTTCGACATCGACCAGCGCCTCGGACCCGCGTCCGAGTTCTACAAGGCGATGGACCGGCGGGGCGTGCGGATGTTCGACGAGGGGCCGCAGACGATCCGCGCCGTCTGCCATCTGGACGTGACGCCCGAGCAGGTCGAGCAGGCGGCACGCCTGATCGTCGACGCCACCCGGATCGCGTGATCGGCTCCACGCCGTCAACGCAGCGGCCCCGCCGGTTCCGGCGGGGCCGCGTGTGGTCATGATTCCCGGTGCGGGCCTCCCCGCGTGCCGCGTTAGCGGCGCCGACGCCCGGCGACCAGACCGCCCAGGCCGACCAGCGCCAGGGTGGCGGGCGCGGGGGTGATGGTCAGGTTGTCGAAGCCGAAGCCCTCGGAGCCGTCGGTGATGCCCGAGAAGCGGATCGTCAGGCTGCTGCCGGTGCCGGAGATGGCCGCGGCGAAGGTCTGCAGGTTGTCGTCGAGCAGGCCCGAGCCGTTGACCTCGGCCGGGTCGTCGAGCGTCACCAGCGTGCCCGAGTCCATCAGGTAGTTCTGGCTGATCGCCTCGTTGGCGGTGATGGTCCAGATGTTGGCGAACGGCGAGCCGTCGATGGAGTAGTCGAACGTGAAGATGTCGGCCGACTCGAAGTCGCCCATGGCGACCAGATCGACGGCGATGCCCAGCCCGGTCGCACCGGTGATGTTGAAGGTGAACGTCGCGGTCTCGGTGTCGCTGCCGACGCCGTTGACCGTGTCGGTCACGCCGAAGAACCCGTTCTGGTCAAAGGCCTGGCCGGCGAAGCCGAGCGTGTCGGTGGCGAACACGGTGTTGCCCGCGGCGGCGGAAACGGAGTCGTCGGAGAGGTTGAAGCCCATCCCGACGTTGTTCGGGCCGACGACCGCGCGCGTCATGGGCCAGAACGTGTCGCCCGCGCCGTACGCGGTCGTCGCGGTGCCGGTGGTGTTCTGGTTGGCGTTGGTGCCCAGCCCGGTGCCGGTGTACGAGCCAATGGTCGAGTTGGTGTAGCCGGTCAGGCCCAACTCCGTGCCATCGAAGTCCACAAAGCCGACCTGCGCGGAGGCGACAGTGGCCAGGCCGCACGCGGCGGCGAGAGCGATCGCGATCTTCATCTCTCTGCTCCTAAGCGATGGTCCACCGGCCCACCTGTGCGGTGGTCCGTCGGACCGGGTCTTGTCCCGAGGCGGTCTCTCGCCCGGCCGTTGGGCCGGGCACTCCCAAACACCCACCAGTATAGGGAGTCCCGCCGGGATCGCTCGCCCGCCCGCGTGAACATTGCGCATAGTCCAATAAGCGATTGCTAACATATTCCAATCAAATCGGTCCGGCCGGCGTGCCGCAGCGCGTCCGCACGCCGCCTCAACGCCGCGGCTTCTCGACCCGCCCGCGTCCTTACGATCCGGCCATGCTCGCGCCCCTGCCCGACATCCTCGACGAACTCCGCGCCGGGCGCATCGTCGTCATGACCGACGACGAGGACCGCGAAAACGAGGGCGACCTCGTCCTGGCCGCCCAGTTCGCCACGCCCGAGGCCATCACCTGGATGCTCCAGCACGCCCTGGGCTACATGTGCCTCTCGCTCACCGAGGCCGACTGCGACCGCCTCGACCTGGCCCCGCAGGCGCCCTCCAACACCTCCGTCCGCGGCACCGCGTTCACCGTCTCCATCGACGGGCACCCCAAGCACGGCTTCGGCACCGGCGTCTCGGCCAAGGAGCGGGCCCGCACGATCCAGATGGCCATCGACCACGCCTTCGCCACCGACGACTTCGTCCGCCCCGGGCACATCAACCCGCTGCGCAGCCGCAATGGCGGCGTGCTGGTCCGCACGGGCCAGACCGAGGGCTCCGTCGACCTGTGCCGCCTGGCGGGCCTGTACCCCGCCGCGGTCATTATCGAGATCATGAAGCCCGACGGCGAGATGGCCCGCGGCCCGGAACTCGTCGCGTTCTGCCGCGAGCGGGGACTCAAGATGTGCTCGGTGGCCCAGGTCATCGAGCACCGCCTGTCGCGCGAGTCGCTGGTCCGCCGGGCCGAGCCCCGCCGCGGCACCACGATCCGCACGCCCGAGGGCGAGTTCACGCTGATGGTGTTCGAGAGCCTCGTCGATCCGCTGCCGCACGTCGCGCTCACCACCGGCGGCGTGGGCGTGCCCGACGAGGCCGGCGTGGTGGCCGAGCAGACCGACGCCACGCTGGTGCGCGTCCATCGGCGGCATCTGCTGGGCGATGTCTTCGGCGAGGTCTCGGGCGAGCGGCCCACATCATCCGGCGATGTGCTGCGGGCGTCGATGCGACGGATCGCCGAGGAGGGGCGTGGCGTCGTGCTCTACCTGCGACCAGAGGGTGTGGGCGACGGCGTCGAGGCCCGATTGCAGTCGATCCGGCGCGAGGGCGGGCTGTTCGGCGCGGACGAGGGACGACCCATCGCGGCCGGCGGCAATCCCGTCGAGGACGGGCAGGCCAGCCGCTCGTGGCGCGAGGTCGGCATCGGCTCGCAGATCCTCCGCGAACTGGGCGTCTCGCGCCTGCGCCTGCTGACCAACTCGCAGACGGACCACCCGGGACTGGAAGCGTTCGGCCTCTCCATCGCCGAGCGCGTGCCGGTCGGCGAGTCGAGCAGAGCCCCGGGCGCGAGCCTGGGGTCCGGTCACCCAGCGACCTCTGCCGCCCGCGAGGCCACCCGATGATCGGCGACGGCTGGGACGGCCAGAACCCCTCGCGCCCGACGGAGCCGACGCCCCCGCGCCGCTCGCGCCCCTGGCGCGTCGCGGTCGTCACCGGCTCGCGCGCCGACTTCGGCCTGCTCGCCCCGGTCATGCGCGCCATCGACTCGCGCGACGATCTGGACCTGCTCGTCATCGCCGCGGGCAGCCACCTCATCCAGCCCGCCGAGACGTTCCGCGACGTGAAGGCCCTGTTCGACGTGGCCGACAGCGTGCCGATGCAGGTCGCAGGACGCACCGGGCGGTTCGAGGACGCCGAGGCGACCGGACGCGGCATCGCCCGCTTCGCGCGTTCATTCAGCACGCTGCACCCGGACTGGGTCGTGGTGCTGGGCGACCGCGTGGAGGCGTTCGCCGCCGCTGCCGCCGCGAGCATCGCGGGCATCGCGGTGGCGCACCTGCACGGCGGCGACCGGGCCGAGGGCGTGGCCGATGAGGCCATGCGTCACGCCATCACGAAACTCGCGCACCTGCACCTGGCCGCGACGCGCGAGTCCGGCGAGCGGATCGTGCGGATGGGCGAGCGCCCGGAGCATGTGCGCGTCGTCGGCTCGCCGGCGCTGGATGATCTGGCGCGGTTCGAGCCGCTCGACGACGCCAGGTTCGAGGAACTCGGGCGCCCGTCGGTCGTGCTGCTCATGCACCCGATCGGGCGGCACGACGAGGAAGAAGAGGCCGCGACGGCGACCGCGATCGATGCGCTGCGGGCGGCGATGCCCGGTGCGAACATCCTGGCGCTCGAACCGAACCACGATCCGGGGCGCAACGGCGTCCGCCGCGCGATCCAGACCGCCGGCCTGCGGAGCGTCAGCCACCTGCCCCGACAGTTGTTCGTCGGGCTGCTCAAGCGGATGGGCGCGGAGCGTGCAAGGGCGGGTGCTCCAGCCCCGGACGCAGCGGCCGGCCTGCTCGTGGGCAACTCGTCCGCCGGGCTGATCGAGGCCGCGGCCCTGGGCGTCGCGACCGTCGACATCGGGCGGCGTCAGGCGGGCCGGGAGCGACCGACGTCCGTCGTGCACGCGGAGGAATCGGCCGAGTCGATCCGAAGCGCCATCACCAAGGCCCGCGAGGTCGACGCGGCCCGCGTGGCGCACCCGTACGGCGACGCACACGCCGGCACCCGCGCCGCCGCGGCCCTGGCGGAGGTCGATCCGACCAGCCGCGGGCTGCTGAGGAAGCGGTGCGTCTATTGAGGCAGGCGTCGCACCGTGTGCCGTAGTGTGGAGCATTGTGATGCCGAGCACCGGGCCTGCGCTCACTGAACTTGATGTGTGGCTCGACACGAGGGGCGCGGATGCGCCCGCTGAACTGCTCGATCGCGTGTGCCGCGAGGTCGGGCTGCGCCGGACGGCCGTCGAGTCGTTCGCGCCGACGGCGCATCGGGTGCCGCTTGCTATCCGGCTGTTGTTCTCCGCCGCCTTGGTCGCAGTGCCCGCCGCCCTGTTCGCGTTCGGCGTGCTGATGCGCCACGGCCTTCGTTCGCTCTTTGGCGCGGCGCTCATGATTTTCGGAGCGGTGTTCACGATCCTGGCCGTCGTGATCGCCGTGAGCGAGCACCGCATGTATCGCGCCGCGGGCCTCTCGATCCGCCGGGTGTGCGTCGCGTGCGGCTACGACGTTTCGACGATCCCTGACGCCGTGCCCCCAGAGTCCATCCGCGGCATGCACATCGGCCCGCGCCGGTGCCCGGAGTGCGCCGCTCAGTGGCCGCTCGTGCCTTGCGTGTCCGCGTGAACAGTCGGGAACGCCTGGTCGATCGCGTGGCCGCCCAGAACCGCGGCCGCGGCACCCGCGTTGCCTACGCCGACGCCCGCTTCGCCCCGGTCACCTGCTCGCGCATGTCGCGGGCCGTCTGCTCCAGTCGCATGAGCATCCGCTCGGTCTGGCTCGCGTCAAGCCGCTTGGCGAACGCGCCCAGCGCCAGCGCCCACGCCTCGGCCGCGCCGTGCCCGGCCTCGACCAGCGCCGGGTCCCAGCGGACCCCCGCCGGCCCGCCCACGCCCTCGCCGCCAGACTCGATGGCCGCACGGTGGGCCGCCTCCTCGAGCGGCCCGATCACGTGCAGCCCGAACCGGTCCTGCGCCGCGTGGGCCGCGGCGTGTCCCATCTGCTCGCGCCACTCCTCGTCGTTGACCAGCAGATCGATCGCGTCGCCCAGCGCCCCCTCGTGCGGCTCGACGCGCAGCCCCGTCACGCCGTGCGTGATCACCTCGCCCATGCCGGGCGAGTCGGTCACGACAACCGCGGCCCCGCACGCCATCGCCTCGATCACCGCCTTCGGATGGCCCTCCAGCGCCGAGGCCTGCGAGTAGATCGCCGCCTGGCGCATCCGGTCCTGCAGCGCCACATGCCCGATCCGACGCTCGAACACCGCGTTCACGCCGAGTTCGGCCGCCTGCGCCTTGAGTGCGTCCTCCTCCGGCCCCTCGCCAATGATCGAGAGCGTGAGGCGCTGCTTGTTCTCATCGCTCAGGCGTGCGAACGCCCGCAGCAGCATGTCCACACGCTTGCGCTTGACCAGTTGCCCCGCGTACAGCACCACCGGCTTGCGGTCGCACGCGCACGTCGAAGGCCCCATCGCCATCACGAAGTTCGGGATCACGCGGGTCCGCTCGAACGCCACGCCGTAGCGCCACGCCAACGCGTGGGCCATGTCGGGCGTGCTGCCGACGATCACGTCCGCCGCCTCGCAGATCGCCCTTTCCTCCGCGGCCGCGTCGTTTGCCTCGCGCGACGCCGGGCCGAACTGGTCCGCCGCGAACCGCGATCGCAGGTACCCGCCCCGCGCGATCAGCCCGACGCGCCGCCCCGTCCCACGCAGGTGGTGGGCCGTGCGGATCGCGGCTTCCACGCCGTCCATCTGGTTGGTCTTCACCACAACCGTCCGGGCATCGCCCAGCGCCTCGGCGACATTCGCCGGAGCGTCCGCGGCATCGGCCGGCGTCACCACGATCGGCGCGGGCGAGAGCAGCCCGGCCACCCGGCCCTCCTGCTCCGCGTCGCCGTACGACAGCACGACGATCTGGCGATACCCCTCCCCGATGTGCTCGTACAGGCTCCACTCGCGCTCCAGCATCCCCAGCCGCTCCCACTCCGCGAGCGACATGCCCCTGGTCATGCACAGGACAAGGGCGTCGGCGATCGGCGTTGGGGGGGTCGGCTCTGGCACGCGGGCTCTCGTTCGGCGAGGTCGTGGCTTGCAGGACGGCGGCGGACCGATTCGCTGCATCGGCCCTGTGAGGCGGGATATCGACCCAAACCGCCCGTGAGCGCAAAAGCGGCGCGATGTTCCGGTGGTTGCCCCCATTCGAAACAGGCCGCGGCGCAGCCGAGCGCGCCACGCCGCCCCCCGGCACCGTCGGGATTCGGTCCCGATTCGGCCCGCCCGTGCCCTCCGGCCGATGCTTGAACGTGCCCTCCACCCCGCCACCGATCACCGCCCTGCTGCCCGTCGGCCCCGCCTTCGACGCCGCCGCCCTGGCCCGCGCCGTCGCCAGCCTCGCCGCCCAGATGCTCCGCCCCGCCGAACTGCTCGTCGTCGCCAACGGGCTGGACGGCACGGGGCAAGATCGACTCGACGACGCCCTCGCCGCCGCCGCCGACACGATGCCCACGCGGGTCCTCCGCCGGGAGCGCCCCGGCCTCGCCGCCGCCCTGAACACCGGGCTCCGCGAAGCCTCGACCGAACTCGTCGCCAGGATGGACGCCGACGACCTCTGCGAGGTGGACCGCCTGCTGGTGCAGGCCGCCGCGCTCCATGCCGCGCCCGATCTGGCCGGACTCGGCTGCTCGTGGCGCGCGGTGGACTGGCGGGACGAGGAACGCGCCGCCATGCGCCCCCCGACCGATCCACGCCGCCTCCGCTGGATGCTCCGCACGGGCAACTGCCTCGCGCACGGCTCCATGATGCTCCGGCGCTCGCGCGTCCTCGACGCCGGCGGCTACGACGAGTCGCTCCCACGCGCCCAGGACTACGACCTCTGGCTCCGCCTGACGCGCGAGGCCCCCGCACTCGGGGCCGTCGCCGACGTGCTCTATATGTACCGCGAGCAGCAAGACCAGGGCGTCGCGGCGTCGAGCGCCGCCCAGGCACGCGCCGCCGCCGCGGCCATGGTCGCGTCCTGGAACGACCTCCCCCTCGCAACCGATCCGCACCGCCAAACGCTCGAAACCACTGTCGCCGACGCGATGCTCGCCGAGAACGGCGGACTCGTCACCAGCGCCCTCGAACGCCAACTCGACCAGCATCCGACGCGCGAGGCGCTCATCGCTTGGCTCTGGGCCCGCGACCGCTTCCCGCCGATGCCGCGACGCGCCATCGAGATCGCCCGGCGCTCCCGCCTGCGCGAGATCGGGTGCATCATGCTCCGCCGCGGCCTGGACGAGGTCTGGCTCTGGGGCGCCGGCCAGCACGGCCAGTGGGTGCTCGACCACATGGGCGATCTGGGCCTCTCCATCGCCGGCTTCGTCGATGACCACGCCGCCGGCCAGACCCGCCGCGGCCGCACCGTCCTGTCCCCGGACACGCTCAACCCCGGCGATCACGCGCTGCTCTGCTCCGACTGGCACGAAGAGACAATGTGGGAACAGAGCGCAACCGCCCGAGCCCGCGGCGTCAACGTCTGGCGACTCTACGCCGAATCAGACCCGCGATCGTGAGATCGCAACGAATCGTCGTTCACATCGCCCGGAGCAACCCAAGAAGGCCGCGCTCGTCCTGCGCCGCCCCAACTCACCCCGGCCTTCCTCAGCGCCCTCGGCGCCTCTGTGGTGAGTCCTCGCACAGCCACCTGTTCTCGAACACCTCACATCGTGTGGAAGAACCCAAGGTGCAGTTCCGCGTGCCGCAGGTTGCCCTTGATCCACTCCTCGTGCGTCAGCGGCCCGAAGATCGGGTTCGGCCCCGTCGGGCGCCTTGACTTCAGCCGCTGCGTCGCCTTCCGCAGGCACGCCCAGCGCCTCATCCACCGCAACGTCCTCGGTCGCAAGCGTCCCGCCCTTGATGCCCGGGATCTTCACGCCCGGCTGCAGCCCCGCGTTCAGGAACTTCTTCTTCTGGGTCTTGAGGATCATCTTGATGAACCACGGCGGGCGCACCTCGGGCGGGTACCCATCGAACGGGTCGTCCATCCACGACGCCACATGCCCGATCGCCTGCCCCAGCGACCAGTTCCCCGTCGCCCGCAGCGTGCCCTCACGCTCGGCCCACACCAGCCGCTCGGCCTCGCGCACCATCTCGTCAAGACCCTCGAACCGGATCGCCCGGTGCTCCGCGGCCTTCGTATCGATCGTTCCCGTCGGCTCGGCCGTCGCGCTCGCGGACATGGCTCCCTCCCTCACTCTTGCATCAACGAATCGCCCGTGACCGGCCCGTCCGCCGCGTCCACCCGAATCCCCGACCCCGACCCCGTCTCGATCACACCCTACTCGCCCACCCCAAGATCAGCCTTCGTGAACAGGCTCTCGAACCGGACCCCGGCCCCCTCGATGTTCTCCCGCGCCCCCTCCTGCCGGTCGATCACCGCGACCACCGCCAGCACCCGCGCCCCGAGTTCCTGCAGCACCTTGACCGCCTCCAGCGCCTGCCCGCCCGTCGTTGCCACATCCTCCACGAACACCACGCGGTCGCCCTTCTCCAGCACGCCCTCGACCTGCTTGGCCGTCCCGTATTCCTTCTTCGCGTTGCGGACGAAGATCGAGGGCAGGCCCGTCTTCAGGCTCGCGACCGCCACCAGCGGGATGCCCCCAAGTTCGGCCCCAGCCAGCCGCGCCGCCGGGCCGCCCGCGTCGCGCCCGATCGCCGCGATCCGCTCGGCGAACAGATCGCCGAGCCGATCCAGGATCTCCGGCCGCGTCGAGAACAGGTACTTGTCCAGGTAATACGAACTCGTCCGCCCCGACCGCAGCGTGAACGTGCCGCGCAGCAGCGCAACCCCCGCAATGCGGCGGGCCAGATCGGCGTTCGACTCGGGGGCGGCTGGCGTCATCGTCTCAGGGTACGCCCCGGCGGAACGCCCGGACCGCCGATCCGAACCAGTCCGACGCGATCCAAACCAGTCCAACAGCCCCACTCGATCCGCAGCACGCTCGCGGGAGGAACGACATGCACACGACGCGGCATCGGACCCTTGAACCCACGCGACGCAGCCGCACCCCGGCGCTCGCTGCCCACGCACTCCTCATCTCGCTCTGCGGCTCCCCGGTGCTCGCCCAACCGGGCGACACCGCTCCCGACCAGGCAGACCCCCCGATCCTCCGCGGCCCCTCCGTCGAGCCCGCCGCCCACGCCGACTCGCTCATCCGCCTCGCCTATGACGGCCGCGTCCAGCGCCTCGAAGACATCCGCCCCGAAGTCGCCGCCCTCGAACTGCTCGACCTCTCCGACCAGACCCGCGCCGCCCTCGACGCCCTGATCCAGGAGCGGGCCGCGTTCCTCGACCAGGCCGTCCTCGAGCACTACGACATCCTGCTCGAGCTCTACGCCGCGTTCGGCGCCGGCGAGCAGGGCGAGGTCGCCCGCCTCTACATGGAGTTCGCCGGGCACCTCCAGCCCCTGTTCGAGGGCGGCGGCCTGGCCCGCCAACTCGCCCGCGAGATGCCCCGCACGCAGGCCCGCGAGTACGCCCGCCTCCTCCGCGACTACTACCAGGCCGTCGCCCAGGACGCGCTCGACCACCCCGACGCGGCCCGTGGCACCGCGGCCAACCTCCAGGAAGCCACGCGGAACGAGCGCATCGGCGTCCTGCTCCAGGAAGTGGGGCGGTCCTTCTCCCGAATCGTCCAGCAGAAGACGCAGCAACTCGAAGAGGTGCTCGCCGCCCTCCGACTCGAGCCCGACCGCGAGGCCGAGATCCGAGCCCTGGTCGAAGAGATCGCCCAGGACTTCGGCCTCAACCCCACCGAGTCCGAGAAACGCGAGATCTTCGCCCGTGTCATGGGCGAACTCACCCCCGCCGAGCGTCAGCGCCTCATGGCCTGGGTGCTCCGCTGACCCGCCCGCCTCACGCCCCGCCTCTGCCACCCTGCGCCCCCTGGCCCGACTTCCCGGCCCTCAAACGGGGGAACCAGCCGGTTTGTGACGCCACACCCGACGCCCGACCGCCACCATCCGGCGGCTCGGGCGTAGATTCTGGCGTACCCTTGATCCGCGTGCGGCTCGGTGGGAGCCCGCCGTTGTCAAGATGATGTTGGGGTGACGGCCCGTGCGGTGTGAGCCCGTCCCGGTCGCAGACCCGGTCCCGAACCCGGTGATGCTGCCGAGCGGTCGCGCCGATCAACACCCGTCCCCCAAAGACCGCCTGGACCATCGCCCCGCGGGGCGTGCAGAATCGGAGAGATGTGACCATGGCAAAGACCACGACTCGCAGCAACAAGCCCGCCGTCAAGCCCGCCATGAAGGCCGTCGCCCTCCTGGCCCTCCTGGCCGGCGTCCCCGGCGTCGCCATGGCCCAGATCGCCCCGCCCCCGTCCACCCCCCGCGCGCCCGAGCAGCCCACCGAGGCCCAAACCCCCGTGCTGCCCCCGGCCATGCGCCGCCCCGGCGCCACGCCCGACGCCGCGCCCGAATCCGCCGCCGATCGCGCCCGCCAACTCTTCAACACCCCCCCCCGCGGCGGCGAGATCCCCGACCTGCCCTACGAGCCCATCGGCAAGCGCGACGCCGCCGGCAACCTCATCATGATCCAGGACGACCCGCACTACGTCGCCCTCACCGCCAACCCGTTGCTCGACGACGCCAGCCTCGAGCGCTTCCGCGGCACCGTCGCCGCCCGGCGCAACCGCATCGAGCAGGGCGTCATCGAGCACACCAGCCTCATCCGCCAGGTGCTCGACGGCGCGATCGAACGCGTCGACATCGCACGCCCCGACACCCTGCCCACCACCATGGCCATCGTCCGCCCATTCCAGGAAATGGGCAGCCTCACCGAGGACCTCCGCGCCGAGGGCTACCTCACCGAGCAGCAGTGGCGCTTCAACTGGAAGATCGTCGGCGAGTACGAGCAGGAGGTCAGGACCGAGGTCATGCGCCTGGCCAACGAGAACGACGACCCCAACGGCCCCGCCCCGATGACCAAGGTCACCCGGGCCGTGCTGGGCGACTACCTCCGCATCCCGCTCGACATCTACGACGATCTGCTCGCCGAGGGCGCGGGGCGTCTGGGCGACGTGATGTCCGCCGCGACCATCACCGACCAGGACCGCGCCATCGCCCAGAACTACGCGGGCCAGGTCCGCGCCGCCTCCACCGACGAAGCCCGCGCCGAGGCCATGCGCAACCTCACCGGGGCCATGAGCGCCGAGGGCCACAAGGCCCTGCTCGAGGCGATCGTCGCCACCCGGTAGGGACGTGCGAAGCCCGCCGTGCGGGTTTCGATCGGGGCTGCAAAGGCGTACCACTTCCGGTAGAATGGAGCGGTTCGACTGCCACGCCGGGGCCCGCTCGTGGGATTGAAGAGGGGTTGGGGATGAACGCAAAGACCACCGCGCTCTGCCTGCTGGCCGGGGCGGTCTGGCTCGCGCCGACCGCCGCCGCCCATCCGCTCGGGCAGTACATCTACCGCAACTCCCAGGACGAACTGGTCGCGCTGTTCAACTACGACTTCTACTGGCCGCTGCAGTGGGTGTACCCGCCATTCCCAGGCTACATGCACTACGACTACCCGTTCGAAGAGGCCCCCGCCGACCGCCCGTTCCAGGACCTGTACAAGCCGCACCCCGGCAGCAAGATCGAACTCGTGATCGTCGAGTTCGACCCCGGCTTCTACATCCGCAACCCCCGCGACATCTTCGACGCCTACCGCGAGCCCGGGCAGCGCCTCACGATCGACACCACAGGCACCGGGTTCCTCGTCTTCCCGTTCTGGCACCTCGACACCTCCGACCCCGCGTACATCCCGGGCCAGGAGGCGTACCAGGGCTCGTACTACTTCCACGACGTCAACGGCGTCCACGGCGACAGCCCCGTCTACACCTTCTCCGTCTACCCCGAGCCCTTCAACCCCTGCCCGCCCGACTTCACCGCCACCGCCGTCGTCGGGCAGCCGGGCTACGGCACGCCCGACGGCATCGTCAACTCCGACGACTTCTTCTACTACCTCCAGCAGTTCACCGCCGGCAACCAGTGGGTCGCCGACATGACCGAGAACGCCGTCCCCGGCGCGCCGGGCTATGGCGTGCCCGACGGGCTCATCACAAACGACGACTTCTTCTTCTTCCTCTCGCACTACGCCCTGGGCTGCTGATCGCGCCGGCCCCCAGCACCGGCCCGCACCGCACCCGACGCCGCCCTCCGTTCCGATCCGGACGTCTGGCACGTCTGTGCGCTCTGGGTTGCCCCACCCCCGACTCGGCAACCCCACCCCATTCCGCCGATACATCGTGGGAATCCAGAGGAACCACGATGGCCCACGCACGCACACTCGCGGCGCTGTTCGTCTGCCTGTTCGCAGGCGCCGCGATCGCCCAGCCCGCAATCCAGCCCGCAATCCAGCCCACAACCCGGCCCGCCGAAGCCGCACGCCATGAACCCGATGCGGCGCCCGCGCCCCGCAACGGGCACATCGTCGTCTCGACGCGCGCCGACGGCTCCATCGTCCTCATCGACCCGGCCACGTTCCGCGTCTCGCACCGCGATCTCGCCCCGGTCGGCCTCCACGAGATCGCCGCAAGTTCCGACGGCCGCCTCGTCGTCGGCTCGGCCTACGGCTCCGGCCCGCGACACCAGACGCCCGACCAGCGACTCCTCGTCATCACCCTGCCAGACCTCGACCCCCGCACCGACGACGCGCCCTCCATCGGCCCGCTCATCAACCTCGGCGACGCCAACGCCCGCCCCAACGACCTGGCCTTCCTCCCGGGCGACACGCGAGTCGTCTGCACGAGCGAGATGGCCCGCACGCTGCTGATCCTGGACATCGAGGCCGCCCTGAACGCCGCGCCCGATCCCGACACCCTCGAAGTCGGACCCGACGCCATCGCGACGACGATCCCCATCCGGACCCGCGCCGGCCACATGCTCGCCATCACCCCGGACGGCTCGCGCGCGTTCGTCCCCAGCGTTTCCGACCGGACCGTCACAACCGTGGACCTCGCCACGGGCCAGGTCCTCGCCACCACCGTCGCCGCCGACGGCGCGGAGGGCGTCGCCGCCTCGCCCGACGCCTCAACCGTGTGGGTCGCCTGCCACCGCGCCGAAACGCTGGCGATCATCGACGCCGCCACCGGACAGCGAACCCACACCCTCGACTGCCCCGGCTATCCCTTCCGAGTCCGCTTCACGCCCGACGCCACCCGCGTCGTCGTCTCCTGCCCCGGCGACAACCGCGTCCGCATCTTCGACGCCGCGACCCGCGTGCTCGCACACACCATCGACGTCGGCCAGGGCACCCTGCCCACCAGTGTCGCGGTCTCGCCCGACGGCGCATTTGCCGCCGTCGTCTGCGCCAGCGCCGACGCCGTCTCGGTCATCGATCTGGCCGAGGGCAGGGTCCTGTCCCGCGTCCAGGTCGGCGCCATCCCCGACGGCCTGGCCTGGGCCCCCGCCCCGCCAAACATCGAGCCGGCGACCGAGCCCCGTCCCGAGCCGCCGGGAGTCCCCACCGCCGAGGCTCCGGCCCCCTGATCGCCAAGACCCCTGATCGCCAAGCCTGCTCATCGCCATTGACCGCAACCGGCCTCCGACTACCATTGCGGTCCTATCGCCCAACGCCGCTCGCGGCCCAGGGCACGCCGGGGGCATAGCTCAGTTTTGGTAGAGCGCATCCATGGCATGGATGAGGTCAGGGGTTCGAGTCCCCTTGCCTCCACTCGGCACCAGGCCCGGGAGTGATCCCGGGCCTGTCGCTTTTTTGCCCGACCGCCCGGTTCGGGGTCGGGCAATCCAGCCCCCACTCCGAAAGCCGCACAAACTCTTTACCGGACCATCGGCGTGGCCTACGCTCACATCGAGGGTGCGTTGTGGGGATGGCCGGCTCGGCGTGCGCCGCGCTTGGGGCCGTGCCTTGGCCGCGCCCGACCGCGCATGGCCAAACCACCAGAACAATCCCCGGGTTCCACCTCAGCCCCCGTCCGAACGCGCCGGACCCAGAAGCAACGCCGCGAGACCAGCCGCGCGGCCATCCTCGCCGCGGCCCGCGAAGCGTTCATGGATCGCGGGTTCGACGCCGTCTCGCTCCAGGAGATCGTCAAGGGCGCGGGGATGACGCGCGGCGCGCTCTACCACCAGTTCTCAGACAAAGCCGCCGTCCTTCGCGCCGTCGTCCAGGAAGAGGCCGCCCGCATGCAGGCCCACCTCCGCGATGGCCTGGCCGGCATCGCCGACCCGATCGAGCGGCTCAAACGCGGCTTCGGGGTCTACCTCGACGGGCTCGACGACCTCCGCGTCATCCGCCTCATGCACGTCGAATACCCCGCCCATTGCGGCGCCGCCCGGTCCACCCTCGACTCGCCCTGGCTCCGCTACGCCGAGGACCTGGTCGCCACCGCGATCGCCGACGGGCTGATGCCCTCGGTCCCGAAGCAGGCGATGGCCCGGCTCGTGCTCGCGTTCTCGCGCGAGGCGCTCGTGGCCATCGCCTACGCCGAGGACCCCGCCGCCACGCGACGCGACATGCAAGCGGCCCTCGACGCGCTCTACGACGGGATGCGCCGCGACCCCCGAGGCTGACCCCGCTCACAAGGCCGCCAACGCGCATGGCCGTGCCCTCCAGCCCGACGCGGGCAAGCCGATCCACCCCGGACACGCCAGCGGACAACCGGCCTCTGCCGACCATCTGGGCCCGCCCTTGCGGCCCGCGGCGCGATCCCTCCGATACCATCACCGCTTGAGCCAGAACCGCCATCACGCGGCCGCGCGCCGTTCCGAAGGCCAGCGCCTGCGTCGGGCCGCCACGGGCCTGGCGTGCTGCGTCGTCGCCGGCGCGGCCGTGGCGCTCGAGCACGGGTTCGTCGCGCCGCTGCTGCCCGCGATCCTCCTGAGCCCCCTGGCCCTCGTCGCTACCTGGCTCGCCCTCGTCCTCGGGGGCGACATCGCCTGGCGCTCCATCCGGCGCGACCGCTGGCGCACCGCCACCGGCCTCATCGGCGAGGGCATCGTCGTCGTCGCCGGCGTGCTCGACCTGCTCGGCGTCGGACCGCTGATGGAACTCTGCGCCGTCGGCGGGTTCATCCTGTTCGCGATCAGGCTCAACGGCCTGCTCGCCAGAACCATGGCCAACCCGTCGCTGCTGTTCCCCGCCTCGTTCGGCGTGCTCATCGCCATCGCCACCATCCTGCTCAAACTCCCCGCCGCCACCCCCCGGCCACCCCATCTCCTGGCTCGACGCCCTGTTCACGTCCACCTCCGCCGTCTGCGTCACCGGGCTGGCCGTCCGCGACACCGCGGGAGAGTTCACGTTCTTCGGGCAGGCCGTCATCCTGGGCGCGATCCAACTCGGCGGGCTGGGCGTCATGATCTTCGGCTCCACGCTCGCCCTGCTCTTCGGCGCCCGCCTTTCCTACAAAGAGCACGTCACCCTCAGCCACGCGCTCGACGAGTACCCCGCCCACCGCATCAGCCGCTTCGTCTGGTTCATCGTCCTCACCACCGTCGTCATCGAGACCATCGCGGCCCTCGTGCTCCTGGCGATGTGGCCCGACACCAACGCCGCCGGCGTCCGGCTCTCGCTGCTCGACCGCCTCTGGCAGGCCGTTTTCCACAGCGTTTCGGCCTTCTGCAACGCCGGCTTCGACATCACGGGCCACAGCATGATCGGCCTCCGCGCCCACCCCGCGCCCTACCTGGGCGTCATCCCGACCATCATCATGGGCGGCCTCGGCTTCGTCGTGCTCGAAGACCTGTTCCGCCGCTTCGTGCGACGGCGCGGGCGCGCCGGCGCACGCCCCCGCCTGTCCACCCACACCAAACTCGTGCTCGTGACCACCGGCGCGCTGCTCGCCGCCGGGGCCACGCTCATCTTCGTCGCCCAACTGAAGAACCCCGGCGTCCCGGTCGAGCAGCGTCTGCTCGACGCCGCGTTCATGTCCGTCACCGCCCGCACCGCCGGCTTCACGTCCATGCCGATGGAGAACCTCGAGTCCGGCTCGGTCTTCACGCTCATGCTGCTCATGGCCGTCGGCGGAAGCCCGGGCTCCACCGCCGGCGGCATGAAGACCGTCGTGTTCGCGGTGCTCTCGCTCGCGGTCGTCTCCACCGTCCGCCGACGCGACGAGGTCGAGGTTTTCGGACGCTCGCTCCCCGAATCGCTCGTCAAGAAGGCCGCCACCATCGCCTTCGGCTTCATCGCGGTCGTGGCCGTCTCCACCCTCGCGCTGGACCTCTCGGAGAACGCCGGCTTCCGCGACCTGCTCTTCGAGGCCGTCAGCGCCGCGACCACCACCGGCCTCTCGCTGGGCATCACCGCCGACCTCTCGCCCATCGGGCGGGTCATCATCATCTGTACGATGTTCCTCGGGCGGGTCGGCCCGCTGGCCGTCATGGCCTCGCTGCTCGGCGGGGCCGCCGCGCCCGCGGGCTCGTACCGCCTGCCGCGCGACAACGTGTCGCTCGGCTGATCGCCCCGCACACGCCAGCACCACGCGGGATACGGAGACCCTGGCACATGGCCGAGAAGGACACACGCCCCGTCGGGGTGCTCGGGCTCGGACGCTTCGGCTCCCGCCTGGCCACGCAACTCTCCCGCGGCGGCGAGGAGGTCCTCGCCTGCGACATCGACCGCGCCTCGGTCGAAGCGCTCGCCGGCGAGGTCGCACAGGCCGTCATCCTTGACGTCACCGACGAGGCCTCGATGCGCTCGCGCGGCCTCCACAAAGTCAAGGCCGCCGTCATCGCCATCGGCGAAGACTTCGAGGCCTCCGTCCTGGCCACCGTCATCCTCAAGCAGATGAAAGTCCCGCGGATCATCGCCCGGGCCCGCTCGCGCACCACCGCCGAGGTGCTCAAGCGCGTCGGGGCCGACGACGTCGTCCTCGCCGAGGACGAGGCCGCCGACCGCTGGGCCAGCCGCATCCTCGGCCCCCGGGTGCTCAACCAGATCGAGTTCCACGAGGGCTACAGCATCGTCGAGTTCGGCGTGCCCGACGCCTGGGTCGGCAAGGGCCTGGCCGATCTGGACGTCCGGCGCAAGTTCGCGCTGCACATCGTCGCCGTCAAACGGGCCGACCCAGACGCCCCCGGCGGCGTCCGTGTCGCCGTCCTCCCCCCGGGCGAGCCCCTGGCCGCACGCGACGTGCTCATCGTCATGGGCCAGGACAAGGACCTGGCCAAACTCGGCGAGGTGTAACGCCCGCCTCGCAGACGAACGCGCCTTCAACGTGTGGCATGCTTGTGGCTCCGCACAAGCATGGCTCGTCCCACATGCCGCTGCCACGCCGCTTGCCACCCCACCCCGCACCACCGATCATCCGCCAATGCTCAAACTCCTGCTCGTGTTCGTCGGCGGCGGCGTCGGAGCGTTGCTCCGCTTCCTGCTCCAGCACGCGCTCAACCCGCCGACCCGCGCCATCACCGAGCACGCCGCGGCAAACCCCTCCCTCACCGCCCACTGGCCCTGGGGCACACTGCTCGCCAACACCCTGGGCTGCATCGCCATCGGCGCGATCGGCGGCCTCGCCTCCGCCAGGCCCATCCTCGACGAGCCGACCCGCCTCGTGCTCGTCGTCGGCCTCCTGGGCGGGTTCACCACCTTCTCGGCCCTGGCCGGCGAGACCCTGTCGCTCTGGTCCACTTCGCCGCTGCGAGCCCTGGCCTACCTCGCCGCGACCAACATCGCCGGCGTCGGGCTGGCCGCCGCCGCCTACGCCGTCGCCCGGGCCGCGGCCGGCCCCACGCCCTGAACCCGCCCGCCCCAATCCTCCACACACGTCCCGCGCCAGTTATCACGCCCGACTATGCACGAATCGCCAAACAAACGACGAAACAGGCAACATCCCGCCAACGGCGCGGTATATTCACACTGTGGGTCGGCGCGATCCGCGCACACCCGCCTCGCGACGGAGGGCTCCGATGAACAGGCAGGAAGAGGCGAAACTCATCGCCAAGGCCGCGGCCGGCGACGCCCGCGCGGCTGAGACGTTCATCCGGGCCCACCAGCAATCGCTCTACGCGTACCTCCTCCGCCTCTCGGGCCGACCCGACGTGGCCGAGGACATCGTGCAAGAGGCCTTCGTCCGCGTCCTGACCAACCTCCACCGCTTCGACTCCCGTTTCCGCTTCTCCACCTGGCTCTTCACCATCGCCCGCCGCCTCTACGTCAACGCCTGCCAGAAGCACAAGCCCGCCTACGACTCGGACCTGGTCGGCTCCTGCCACGGCGGCACCGGCCGCCCCGAGAACGCCGTCATGCGCTCCGAGGCCACCGGCCTGGCCAAGGACGCCCTCGGAAAGGCCCTCCAGGAACTCAGCCCGCAGCAGCGCGAGATCCTGGTCCTGTTCCACCAGCTCGACTGGCCCATCTCCCTCATCGCCCAGCACGTCGGCATGCCCGAGGGCACCGTCAAGAGCCACCTGCACCGCGGCCGCAAGGCCCTCAAGAAGATCCTCGACGGCGAGGGCGGCGTCGAGACCCCCGAGCAGGCCGAGCCCGCCATCACCACCCACAGCCGCATCGCCATGGAGGTCCGTGGGTGAGCCAGCGGCACGATGCCAACCGGATTCCGGGCGGAGGCGATGACGCGGATCGGCCGGGGCACATCCCCGACGAGCTCGTCGATCGCTTCTTCGACGACGAACTCAGCGAACCGGAGCGCCGCGCCTTCCTGCAGTCGCTGCCCGCCGACCTGGCCCGCTGCGAGGACGTCGCCAAGACCCGGCGCGCCATCGACCTGCTCCGCGCCGGCTCCGTCCCCGCCCCGGACCTGACCGGGCGCATCATCGCCACCGTCGATTCCCGTCGCGGCTTCGCCTCCCGGCGCGTCCGCCAGATGGCCCGCGTCGTCCGCCTCGGGCTGGCCGCCGGCGTGGTGCTCTTCGCCGGCGCGATCGCCGCCGTTGAGCGCGTCGCGCCAGACGCCACCCGCCTCGTCCCCGCGCCAACCCCGCTGACCACCGCCATCCGCGAGAGCCAGGCCGAGATGGCCTCCACCTCCGGCGCGGTCGCCACCTGGTTCGAGGCCCTGCGTCACGGCGTGCAGGGCGACGCCGCCCGCGACCACCTCCACACGCTCGAGTGGCGTCAGCAGCAGCCCGCCGATCCCGCGCTCGTCCACGACGCCCCGCACACCATGGTCGTCCGCGTCGCCGTCGAGGGCGATGCCCAGCCCACGCCCCACGGCGTTTCCGTCGGCCCGCGCCAGATCATGGTGCTCCACACCGTCACAGACGTGGGCACAGACGTGGGCACAGACATGGGCACGGATACAGGCCAAAGGACCGGCCAGATCGCCGGCCAGAACACCCGGAACATCGCGTTCACCGCCGCGTTCACACCGGCATCCGGGCAGAACCTCGCCCAGGACCGCAACGGCCTGCCCGTCCGCCTCATCAGCACCTCGGCCTTCGGCATGAAGTCCGAGTCCCGCGAGGCCGCGTGGGAGCGCGTCCGCCAGTCCCGCCGCGCCAGCCTGATCTACGACGTCGACGGCCGCTGCTCCGGCGTCGTCACCCCGCTCGGCGTGCACACAGGCACCGACGAGTCACGCCCGTTCGTGCTCCCAGGCGCACGCCCGTAACAAGCCCGTCGCAGGCCCGTAACAGGCCCGTCGCAAGCCCGCTCCAGCATCCATCGGAACGTGCAGCCGCGCCTCGGCACGGCACCCGCGCCCCAACCGCCCGTATCGAACAAGAAAAACGCCGGCCCCGCGATCAAGCCGGGCCGGCGTCTCTCTCTTTGGACCGATCAACCGCGGCACGCCATGCCGCGATCGTGATTCGCTCAGCGGCGACGACGCGCCACCAGACCCGCCAGGCCCAGCAGCGCCAGCGAACCCGGCGCCGGAACCAGCGTGCCCTCGATCGTGATGTTGTCGACGCGGTTCGTCCCGCCCGTGCCGCCGGGCGTCACCTGGTTCGTCAGGCGGACCCACACCGTCGGCAGGTTCTCCGCCGCCGCCGGCAGCGCGACCGGCGCGAACACCGAGAGCGGGTTCAGCGTGCCCGAAGACCACGTCGTCGTGCCGACCACGTAGTCGTTCACCAGCGTGTTGAACACCGTGCCGTTGGTGCTCCACTCGACGTCGAACGTCTGCGGCCCGGTCGAAGAAGCCGTCTGGCTCCAGCCGAACAGGATGCTGTTGTAGCCGACCGTGCTCGTCGTGAACTGGTAGTAGTCGCCGACGCCCCAGTTGTTCGAGGAGAACGACTCGGTCGAGCCGTTGCCCACCGGGTTCGAATACACCGCGGCCGTGCTCGCGTGGAAACCGCTGGCGAACGAGCCCGCGGCGTTCAGGCCCGCCTCCGCGGCGAACGGACCAGCGGTGGTCGGCACGGAAGACTCGAACGTCCAGTTGGCCAGGACGTCGGCATTGGCGAAACCGGCGACGCCGGCGAGCGCCACGATGGCAGCAGCGAACTTCATGTGTCTCGTCTCCACTCGGGCCAAGGGCGTTCTCTCGCCCCGGTCAGGGGGCACGCCGTCGCCTGTCTCCTCCCCGGCACGGCCTTGCGCGGCCGCTCTCTCTCCGGGGGCGCAAAACGATATCCCGCCCGCCGCCGAAAGCGCGACGACAAGCGCAAAGGACGGGTTAGGATTCGACCGCATGACCATCCGCCGCCAACCCGATGACTTCGTCGTTCGGGAACACCTGACAATCGCGGCCCTCGACCGCATCAAGCCCGATCCCGCCTCGGGCCACGCCCACGCCGTTTTCCGCTTGACCAAGGCCTCCCTGGCCACCCCGGAAGCGGTCAGCAAACTCGCCAAGGCCCTGGGCGTCCGCGCCCAGCGGGTCTCCTACGCCGGGCTGAAGGACAAGCACGCCCGCACCGTCCAGCACGTCGCCGTCGAGCCCGAACCGACCGGCAAACCCCCCCGCGCCACCGGCCTCATCGCCGGCGAGGCCTGGGAGGCCGAGTCCATCGGCTTCACCGACGCCCCGCTCTCGGCCGACGCCATCGAGGCCAACGAGTTCACCATCGCCGTCACCGACCTCTCACGCGAGGCCAGCGACGAGATGGCCCGCCGCGCCGACGCGTTCTGGACCGAGGCACACGCCGACACAGACCGCGCCGGCCTGCTCATCGTCAACTACTTCGGCGACCAGCGGTTCGGCGGCGCACGCCACCGCCAGGGCTGGATCGGCCGCGCCCTGATCGAAGGCGACTTCGAGAACGCCCTTCGCCTGGCAGTCGCCACCCCCGCCCGCAAGGACGCCGGCCGCGTCCGCGTCTTCACCCGCATGGCCGCCGAGCGCTGGGGCGACTGGCCCGGCCTGGCCAAGGACCTGCCCCTGTGCCCCGAACGCCGCGCGTTCGAGGCCCTCGCCGCCGGCGCCGACTTCAAACGCGCCTTCGTCTCGCTCCCATACTTCACCCAGCAGATGGCCGTCGAGGCCTACCAATCCCACCTCTGGAACCGCGCCGCCGCACTGCTCGCCGAACGCCTCGGCGGCGCGCCCCAGAACGCCCCAGCCCTCCGCGGCGGCGCGGGCGTCATCCGCACCCCGGACCCCTTCGGCGAGATGATCTTCCCCCTCGCCTGGACCGTCGAACAGACCCTCGGCCCCGACTGGCCCGCGCTGAGCCTCCCGCTGCTGGCCCGCAAGACCACGCTCGACCCGCAATGGGCCTGGGCCGTCGAGCGCGTCCTCGCCGAAGAGCAACTCGAGCAGTCCCGCCTCACGATCCCCGGCCTGCACCGCCCGTATTTCGGCGAGGCCCCGCGCCCACTCCTCGTGCTCGCCGCCGGCTTCAGCATGTCCGGCGCCGAGCCGGACGAGATCCGCCCGGGCCGCTGGGTTCGTCGCGTCTCGTTCCGCCTGCCGCGCGGCGCGTACGCGACCGTCGTCCTGCGGGCTCTGGGCCAATAGCGCACGCCGCTGTCGGCCCCGGCAAGGCCCACACGCACCGTCGCTACGCTCACACCCGATGCCCTCCGCGCGCCGCCCAGCCCGACGCCACGCCGCCCGACGCGGCGCCCAACAAGCCGCACCCGACCGTGCCAACTCCCGCCGCGCTCCCGACAACTCCTACTTCTCCCTCGCCACTCGCCCGCTCCACGTCCTCGTCTTCCTCGCCCCGCTCATCGTCCTCTACGAGATCGGCGCCCGCACGCTGCTCGGCGACGCCGCCGGCGGCATCGAGTCCATCCGCGCCCACGAGCGCCTCGCCCAGGCCCTCCAGGTCCTCGGCGTCGCCGGCCAGGTCCTGCCCTGGGTCGTGCTCGTGACCATCCTCGTTGTCTGGCACGCCATCTCACGCGATGCGTGGCGCGTCCGCCCAACTGTCATCGCCGGCATGCTCGGCGAGTCCATCCTCGGCACGCTCCCCCTGCTCGTCCTCGCCGCCGCGCTCTTCGGCTCCAGCGCCAGCGACCACGCCGCGGCCATGGCCCCCACGATCGCAAACCCGACCTCCGCCACCCCGCCCGTCGCACCCGGTGCAACCGCCGACCCAAACGCAATCACCCCAACCCCCGACGCCCTCGACAGCCTCTCCATCCCCGCCAAGGGCGTGCTATCCATCGGCGCCGGGCTCTACGAAGAACTCGTCTTCCGCATGCTCCTGCTCGCCGCCATCCACCTCATCCTCCACGACTTCCTGCGCATCAAGAACGCCGTCGCCGGCGGCGTCGCCATCGCCGCCTCCGCCGTCGCCTTCGCCCTCTACCACGACGCCACCCTGGACGCCTCCGGCGCCGTCCGCACCGCCTTCTACGCCATCGCCGGCATCTACTTCGGCCTCGTCTGCGTCCTCCGCGGCTTCGGCGTCGTCGTCGGCGTCCACGCCGCGTACGACTTCATCGTCCTCGCCGTGTTGTGATCGCGCCCGCACGCCGACGCGAGGCACCCAAACCCAAATCGAACAAGCAGATCGATCCACCGCTCCTCCACCACCCAAGCCACCGCATCCGGGGGCTCTGGAGCCGCGCCCCCCATTTGGCTATGATGAATATTGGAGATTCTGAGAGAGCCGGTGCCGAAGTCTCCGGGACGTGGGAGTCCACGCGCCCGCACAACGGCGGGTCATCCGCCGCGATTCTCAACCGGTCCGGGCCCGTGTGGCCGGGCCCGAGCGGCGGCCTCCCGACTTGAGGCTCGCCGATCGGTCGCTTGGAGGACAATGGCATGGGCCTCGACTTTGCAATCGACGAGTTGTACGCCAGCGGCTGGAGCGAGCTCGACTCGGCCGGCTGCGAGTTCCACGCCGACGGCCGCCTCTTCCCTCGCCTCGAACGCGTCAAGGACGAGTTCTCCGGCGCGGGCAAGCAGTTGACGGTCCGCCACGTCGAACTCTTCAACTGCTACCGGGCCGAATGGCGCGACGCCGAAGGCGCGGTTTGCGGCGCGGTCGTGGGACACTCGGCCAACGAGGCCGCGGTCTACGCCCTCTCCCAACTCCGCCGCAGCCTGGTCGGGGCGTAGTCTCTCGCCACGCGCCGCACGGCCCCCCTCCCCGATCCGTTCCGTCCCGGATGCCGCACCGACCCGCTAGTCAAGCTAGTCCCGCCCGACTCGCCCCCACGCCGCACCCGCCATATAGTCGTCCCCACCGCGCGGCCGCCCCTTCCGCCGCCGCGTGCCGACCCCGCCGCCCTCCCGGCGTCGCCGTCGATTCCATCGGCCCCATCGTCTAGCCTGGTCCAGGACGCCAGGTTCTCATCCTGGAAACAGGGGTTCGAATCCCCTTGGGGTCATTGCGAAGCACGACGCGGGCCGCTCCACAACGGGCGGCCCGCTTGCTTTTTGTGCACACCAGCCGCGACCCCCGCCTCCCGCGCACCTCGCCCCACGCGCCGCCCCACGCGCCGGCCGACGCCCCTACCTGAACTCGATCTCCCCAACCCACGCATCCCCATCCCGACGCCACACCAGCCGCACCGTCGCCTCCAACCCTCGCACCTCCAGCCCCAGCGGCTCGCCGTTCCGCCCCGGCAACGGCTCGATCGACGCCGGCCGCGTCCGCCGCGCCGGCTCCGGGATCTCGAACAGCGCCGGATCATCCGCCCGCACCTCCCGCACGAACCCGCCGTCGAACCGCCGGATCACCAGGCCCGACGCCGCCAGCATCGCCCGCAGTTCATCCACCGTCGCCGGATGCTCCCCCCGCCCGTGCAGGTCGCGGATCATCGGCGTGAGCATCTCCAGGTTGTCCACCACCGTGCTCAGCGGGTCGGGCTCGAGCTCGAGCACATACTCCCGCCACGCCCCCTCGAACGACGCGATGTCATCCGTCCCGAACGCCCGCTCGAACGCCTGCTCCCGCTGCAGCCCCTGCGACAGCGCCCGCAGATACCCCTCGAACATGGAAGCGAACCGCCCGTTGCGGGCATGGATCAGGAAGTGCACCATCGACCACGCCTGGTCATACATCGTCCCCGCCCGCGGGTCGGACGCGTTCACACGCCCGCCCCACTCCGCCGACGACATCGCCAGCATCGCCTCGAACGAGAACGTCGCATCCTCCTCGATCGCCCGCTGCAGCCGCTCGATCTTCGCACGCGACGCCTGCCCGATCCGGAACCGCGTCCGCACCAGCACCGCCTGCTCGAAGTACTCCGCCAGCCCCTCATTGACCCAAGGCGGCAAATCCGACGAGATCCGCACGAACGCGAACTGATGGAACCCCTCGTGCTGCAGCACGCCCAGCATCCGCCGGCGCGTCTGCCCGTCCGCGTACGTCGCCAGACCCGCCTCGCCGCCACGCACGAAGAAGATCCCGCCCGTGCCCATCCCGTTGACCTCGTTGGCGGCCAGGTGGGCCAGGTAGTCGTCGTACGAGTCCAGCACGTACAGGCGGATCCGCCGCGCGTTCCGCGTCCCGAACGACGACAGCCGCCGCTCGTACTCGCCGAACACCAGGTCCATGTGGTGCGCGACGCCGCGGGCCTCGCGCGCGTCGATGTTGTGCGCCACCTCGTAGTGCCGGCTCTGGAACACCGCCAGCGCCGGCGCCGCCCGCTCCCCGCGCGGCTGGACCGCCGGTGCTTCGCTGCGCGCCGTGGCCGCCGCGATCACAGGCATCGCCGCCGGCGCCGAGCCCGCCCCGACTCCAATCACCGAGGCCAGCATCGCAGCAACAACAACCCAGGCGCAATCGTGCATGAAGCCATCATCGCCGATCACGCCCGGACTGTCGAATCCGCCGCGCTCGCCCGGCAAAAAGCACACGCGGCGGGACGGATCCCGCCGCGTGCAAGGTTCTCGATTCACGCCGCATCACGCGGCATTGGGTCGTTCACATCCGCGATCAGCGGCGGCGACGACCGGCCAGCAGGCCGCCCAGACCGACCAGGGCCAGCGAGGCCGGGGCCGGGACGACGTTGCCCTTCACCAGGAAGGGGAAGTCGAGCGGGGTCGTGCCGTCGAGGGCCGCAACCCAGCCGGTGGCGGTCAGCTGCTGGGCGTTGGCACCGCCGGGGGGCGGGGTCACGGACGGAGCCCACGGGCCGGAGGCCGACGTACCGGCCGAATCCCAGGCGACCCAGTAGTTGCCATCGGGCAGGTTGAGGTTGACATTGACCTCGTTGAGCATGATCGGGCGGGTCGTGCCGGGGATGCTCGTGCCGGGGTTGGAATCGAAGATGCGGTAGATGCCGGTGAACGACGTGTTGTCCAGCCCGGAGCCGCTGGCGACCTGATTCGACGTATTGCCCACGGCACCCTCGTACAGCGTCCAGTTCACGTTGGTGAAAGTGGAGGTGGTCGACGAGCCGGTCTGGTAGGCGAAGAAGCACAGCTGGGTCACGTTCCACCCGCCGCCGGAGACCGTGAAGTCATCGCCGACGCGGAAAGGGTTGCCGTTCTGGTTCGAGCCCGCGGAGGTGCCGCCGGCGAAGACCTCGGACCACTGCGTGCCGGCCGGGGCCGCCACGCCGCTGCGCGACGTCGCACCAGTGGCCAGCGGGCCGTTGTCCCACAGCACCGCGTCCAGGCCGCCGATGCCGTTGCCCGTGTACGGGCTGTACTCCGCCGCGTTATACGGCGTGGCCGGGTTCGCCCGGAAGGTGTCGGCCGTCTGGGCCGAAGCGACGCCGGCCAGGCCGGCAACTGCGATCATCGCAAGCTTCATCGTGTCTCTCCTATATCGGGCCGGAAGACCCGGCCGCTCCTATGTCCGTGCTCTCGCACTCCATCCCGGTTCCTCGCACGCCCACCGAGCCGCGAGCATGGTGACTGTCTCTCCGCCACGCTCTCGCGCGGCCTCCAATGACTCGACCGACGCCCACCCACGATTCGGATCGCGGGAGGACCGCCGAGGTGGAAGATGGAAGGGTTCTCTCTCCTCCTCCACCGCCCGAAAGCATCCCAGAGTTGGGGGGGACTGTCAAGCGAGAATTCGAGAGATTCCTTGCATCCGTCTGTTTCCGCATTTTGTCAGGTAGATACGAGGAAGCGTTCGCCATTGTGTCGCCTCGCCAGAGCTTTCACCGGTCCCCGCCGGCCCAAAACCGTCGCCAATTGTCGGATGCGAATCCGGCGACGTCCCCGCCGTCCCACCCCTCATCCGCCAAAGCCTCACGCAGGATCCCGAGGTCGCCGACGCCGTTGATTGCCACCGGTAGCCGATCCGCCCCGAACCCCCCGTCCATGTCCGACCCCAGCCCCACCGCGTGCCGCCCGCCAGCGAGTTCGCACACCCGCTCGCTGTGCCGCACGACCCACTCCACACCGGCCCGCTGACCCTTGACCAGCCCAGGATCCAGGAAGTCCGACAGCAGGTTGATCCCCACGACCCCGCCCCGGCGCGCGATCTCGCGGATCGTCTCGTCCGCCAGGTGCCGCTGCCGCGCGTGCGGATACGGATCGCGATCGAACAACCCGCGGCAGTTCGAGTGCGACGCCATCACCGCCCCGCTCGCGATCCCAAGCAACTCGTCCGTCGCCCGCTGCGACAGGTGCGACACATCGTGCACCACACCCAGCGCATCCATCGCCTTGACCAGTTCGCGCCCCACATCGCTCAGCCCCATCGCCTCGTCCGGATCAGCGTGATTGCCGCCCGCGTACCGCGACCCAACGGCCCACGCCAGCCCGATCGCCACAACGCCGCGCTCGACCCACCACCCAAGTTCATCCGGCGAGCGGATCGGATCAGCGCACTCCATGAGGAGGCCCACGTTCAATGGCGGCTCGCCACCCTGCGCGCTGTTGCCAACGACGGGTGCATCGGGAGAGCCGGCCGCGTGCAACCCCCGCCACGACGCTTCCCCGCGCCGCCCCATCAGCCGCACCAACCCCTCATCCGCCCAACGCTGATACTGCTCAACTTGCACGACACCCGCCCGGTGCGCCGCTTCCGCATCCCCCGCCGCATACATCTGCGCCTCACGCACCTCCGGCCCCGCCCCACTCGCCGGCAACGCCTGCGTGAAGATCGTGCCCAGGCACGTCGCCACCCCGCCCGCTTGCAGCGCGGGAAACGTCACCGCCGCCGGCAAGTGCGGCCCGCCGCACGCCTCCGCCCCCGCCCGCATGTCCCGCCCGCACCCCGCCAGATACGCCAGATCCAGGTGCGCATCAAAGAACCGCATCGCCGTGCCCATGGCCGCACCATAGGCCCTCGCCACGCCACCACCCCAACTCGCCAAAACGCGGCACCGTTGCCCCCGATCCCGCGTACAACCTCACGCGCTCACCGCGCCCCGCCCACACCTCGTGGAGCCCCCATGCGCTTCGTCGTCCGCGACATACACCGAGCCTTCGAGGAACTCGACCCGTTCACCGACGAACAGTGCCGCTGCTACGTCCGCGACGCCTACAGCCAGTTCTCCAGCACGACAACCGGATTCACCTTCCTCGGCATCGTGACCTCGGTCATCCTGACGCTCGTGTCATGCCCGTTCGTGACGGAACTCGTCTCATTCCTGCAGGACCGAGTCTGGAACGACCCGTGGTCGCCCTACCCGCTCATCGTCGGCGTCCCGTTCATGTTCGCCTGGTGGCTCTTCGTCGGCTGGACCGCCTTCGCCTTCCGAGACCTCGGCCTGCGCAAGGCCATCCGCCGCCGCCTCGCCGGCGCCCGCTGCTCCACCTGCTCCTACTCACTCCTCGGCCTCACCGTCACCGACGGCAGCGTCACCTGCCCCGAATGCGGCCACTCCGAGAATCTCCACGCCCGAGGCCTCTCGGCCGCCGACATCCTCGCGCCCGAACAGTGACCCCCACCAAGCCCGCCCGCTCGCGCCCCACTTCCGTCAACGCCCCCGTCCACCACTGCGTGTACGCATCACTCCGTCACTCCGTCACTCCGTCACTCCGTCACTCCGTCACTCCGTCACTCCGTCACTCCGTCACTCCGTCACTTCCTCTCTTCTCTCTCCTCTCTCCTCTCTCCCCGCTCTCCCCTCCCCGTACCCTCCCCCGTGGACTACCTCCTCGTCTGCACCGTCGCCCTCCTGGCCGCCGGACTCACGCTCATCTCCGGCTTCGGCCTCGGCACGCTGCTCATGCCTGCCTTCGCCGTGTTCTTCCCGCCCGAGGTCGCCATCGGTGCCACCGCCGTCGCCCACCTGGCCAACAGCCTCTTCAAACTCGCCCTCATCGGACGATGGGCCGACCGCGCCCTCATCCTCGCCTTCGGCCTGCCCGCCATCGCCGGCGCCGTCCTCGGCGCCGCGCTCCTGGCCGGCGTCGCCACCCTCCCGGCCATCGCCACCTACACCCTCGGCCCCATCGACGCCCGCATCACCCCCGTCGCCCTGGCCATCGGCACGCTCATCATCGCGTTTGCCTTCCTCGAGTCCTCCGAACGCTTCGCCGCGATCACCGTCCCCAAGCGCGCCATGCCCTGGGGCGGCCTGCTCTCGGGCTTCTTCGGCGGCCTCTCGGGCCACCAGGGCGCCCTGCGCTCGATCTTTCTCGTCAAGTCCGGCACCGACCCCAAGCGGTTCGCCGGCACCTCCGCCACCATCGCCGCCATGGTCGACATCGCCCGCCTGGCCATCTACGCCGCGGGCGCGGCCTTCTTCACCAAGGACCTCGCCCCCGCCGCCGGTGTCCCCTGGCCCCTCGTCGCCGCCGCCTGCCTGGCCGCCTTCGCCGGATCAGCGCTCGGCGCCCAACTCGTCAGGAAGGTCACGATGCACCACGTCCGCCGCACCGTCGCGGTGCTGCTGGCGATCCTCGGCACGGCCATGATCGCCGGGGTGATCTGACCTGACTCCCGACCGAGGAACGCGAAGGACGCGAAGGACACGATGTGCAAAGACAGTCGACCGTCACGCGCTTCAGCACCAACGTGCGCCGACGAGTGACGCGCCGAGAGGAGTCCCTTACCCCACCTCGCGCCCTTCGCGTCCTTCGCGTTCAACAGAGAACCCGAGCGCCGATCAACCGGCCCGGCTTACGCCGCCTTCCGCATCCGCGTCGCCTGGCTCGCCTGGAGCAGCCCGACGTACCGCCGGATCTGCTCGCTCACGAACTCCTTGTGCCCCGGGTTGAACGAGAAGTCGAAGCACACGCCCGCGTGGATGTTCATCCCGCTGTCGAGGTGCTGGTGCACGATCCGGGCCGTCACGCCCAGCGGCGCCGGCACGTGCGGCATCAGATCGACCCGCAGGTACAGCACCCGCCCGCGGTCCAGCCCGCTCGACTCGCTGGCCGGCAGCACCAGCCCCGCACCGCCCCCGCCGATGTTCGTCAGTTGCGCCGTGAACCCCGGCCCCACCTCCGGCAGCACCAGCCCCGGCTCCTCATAGGGCCGCCCCGCACGCGCCGCCTCGCGCGCCTCGTTGATCGTCGCCTGGCACGCCACCTCGGCCGCCACCACGCTCGTCGGGTCCAGCACCGCCCAGCCCTGCACCGGCGGCATCGAAAGATCGCCCAGCGAGTACCGGTCGTGCTCACGCCGACGGCACCGCTCCACGCCCTCGGGCGAGGAGAGCCGCAGCCCCATCATCGGCCGCCCGGACCCGCCCAGGCTCGTGTGCCCAAGCGTCCGCGTCTTGAACGTCCAGCGGTTCTGGCCGATCGCCATCACGCCGACCAGTTCCAGCCCCGGCTCCAGATCGATCGCGTGCCCCAAAGCCGTCGGGCGCTCCACGATCAGCTCCGTGTCCGCCACGCGCAGCAGGCGCACCCGCCACAGCAGGTTCTTGCCGCGCGCGCCGACCGGCACGTCCGCCCCGGTCCGTTCCACCGGCAGCGTCAGTTCGATCCCGCCCTGGCGCTGCTCGATCTGCGCCAGGCACTCGCGCCAACGCTCTGTCCGTGACCGGCTGGCAGGCATCGCGACGCCCCCGTGTCTAGAGAAGGATGCAGGTGCGGATTCCGGACGCGCCGCACGCCAATGCGGCCCGCGGCACTCATCGGACCAGCCCCCGCCCCTCTTAAGGCCACGCCGTCGCCAACCCCACGAAACCCCTCGGTTGCGACACCCAGCCCCGCGTCGCAGGCCCGCCCCGCCCCCGATTCCGGGCACCAAACCGCGGAACCGCCCCGCCGATCGGGACGGACCGCTCCTCCGGGCACTCGCCCCGCATCGGACCCGCGATCTCGGGATCTCCGGCCACGCCCGCCGCCGGGCGGGTAGCATCGAACCATGGACACCAGCGTCAAGCACACGGACGGTGCGGCGACCCAGGCCCCGGTCGAGGCCCAAGCCCCTGAACCCGAGGCCCAGGCCGAGGCCAAGCCCGAACCCGCGGCCAAGGCTGCTACCAAAGCCAGTCCCGCCGGGCGCACCCGCCGTCCATCGGAGTCCCTGAGCCGCGAGCCCGCGGACGCGGCCCCCGAGCCGGACCCGGGCTCGATCGCCCCGAGCCTCGAGGCCATCCTCATCTCCGCCGACCGCCCCATCGCTCCGTCCAAACTCGCCGACGCACTGGCCCCGACGCACCCGGGCGCGACCAGCGCCACGATCAAGGCCGCGGTCGAACTGCTCAACGCCGCGTACGCCGAGCACGGGCGCGCCTTCGCCATCGAGCCGGTCTCCGGCGGCCTGCGGATCATGACCCGCCCGGAACACGCGGAGGTCCTCGCGCGTTTCCATGGGCAGCGGGCCCAGACCCGCCTGACCCGCGCCGCCGTCGAGACCCTCGCCATCGTCGCCTACCAGCAGCCCATCACCCGCGCCAAGATCGAGGTGATCCGAGGCGTCGCCTGCGGCGAAGTCCTCAAGACCCTCATCGAGCGGCGCATGGTCACCATCGTCGGGCGGGCCGAGGAACTCGGACGCCCCATGCTCTACGGCACGACCCGCCAGTTCCTCGAGGCCTTCGGCCTGGCCTCGCTCAAGGACCTTCCGCCCCCCGCCGAGTTCGCCCTGGCCTGACCGCGCCCACCCGATGCCACGATCCAACGCCAGCACGCGCCCGCCCTCGTCGCGACACACCGTCGTCACCATGGCGGGCCTGCTGCACGGCCTGACCACGCTCTTCCTGGCGATCGGCGCCATCAACGGGCAGAACAACCTGCTCTTCTGGGCCTTCGGGCTCGGGCTTGGCGGCATCCTGGTCTCGGGCATCTTCTCGGGCAGCGGCATGATGGGCCTGCGCCTCGGACGCCACACGCCCCGGACCGCCCGAGCGGGCGAACCGATGCAGTTCCGGTACGAGGTCCGCAACGCCAACCGCCTCATGCCGATGTTCGGCCTGGGCATCGCGGAGGTGACCAAGGGCGCCTCGCCGCTGGCCCGCGCGCCGATGGCGTTCGTCCACAACGCGCCGGCGCGGCGTTCCTCCACCGTTGCTGCCCCGGCCACGCCGAACCGTCGCGGCGTGATCTCGATCAAGAGCGTCTCGGTCGCCTCGTCGTTCCCGCTCGGGCTGATGCGCAAGGTGATGGTGTTCGACCTGCCCGCGACGATCACGGTGCTGCCGGCCCGCGTGCGGCTGCGGGATGATCTGGTGCCGCGACCCGCCCGGCGCGGGCACGGCGGGGCGGCCACCGCGACCGCCGTCGGCCCGTCCGACGAGTTCTTCGGCGTGCGCGAATACGTGCCCGGCGACAGCCCGCGCCTGGTCGCGTGGCGTCCCTCGGCCCGATCCGACACGCTGATCGTCCGCCAGCAGGGCGCGCCCCCGCCGACGATCGTCTGGGTCTGCCTCGACCTTCCGGAGAGCGCCGAAGAACTCCAGCGCGAGCGGGCGATTGCTCTGGCCGCCGCCATGATCGAACTTCTCGCCCAGCGCGGCGCGAGCGTGGGCCTGATCGTCCGCCCCGGCGAGGCCACCCGCCTGCCCGCACCGGGCGCGTGGCACGCCCGCCGCCTGCTGCACATGCTTGCCGTGTGGGGCACCGACGAGCAGCCCGCGGCGAAGGACGCGGCTGCAAAGTCGGGCAAGCCCGCGTCGGGCGCCGGCCGCGGATTCGACCACGCCCGGATCCGCCCCGACCACGCCGTCGTGGTCGTCCACGCGACGCGCGAGCGCTCGCCGAGCGTTCCGTGGGCCAGCCACATGTTCGCCGACGACATCGCGTCGTACCTGGCGCCCGGCGACAGGATCCCCGACATCCTGCTGCCGCCGGCACCGCCCGAGTCCCGGCGCGACAGGTGGCGGCGCGTGGCCCGCGAGTTCTTCATGGTCGATCCCGTGGGCGAGGTGGTGAGCGAGGCGGGCGACGCGGGCGAGCCGAAGCAAGACGCGAGCGGCAGTTCCGAGCGAGCCGCCCGACGGCCCGTGCCATTGAACCCCGGCCGCTCCGCCCCTTCGCGCCGGCGCGAGGGGGCCGCGCCATGAACTCCGATCGCGGCTTCCGCATCCTGGTCTTCCTCGGCGCGCTCGGCGCGATCCTCACGTATGCCATCGCCGACGAGTCGATCGTCACGGCCCTGCTGGCGATCCCGCTGCTGATCGTCGGCTGGCGGGTCACCGAGCGGCGCGGCGACCGGGCCGTGCCGCGGGCGATCATCACGCTGGGGATTCTGATCGCGATCGGCTGGGCCGTGGTTTCGGGCCTGAGCGAGGGCCTGAACGTCGCGCACTTCTGCCGCTTCACGATCAGCGTGCTGGTGGTCAAGTCGTTCGACCGTCGGACGAGCGCGGACCTCGGGCAGTTCGTGATGCTCTCGCTGTTCCTCTCGATCGGCGCGCTGCTGACGAGCAACTCGCTGTGGATGGCCTTCACGCTGCTGCCGACGCTGCTGATCTGCGTGTGGGGCGCGGTGGGGTACCAGTTCCATCTCGGGCGGGCGGCGGCGCGCAAGGCCGCGGGCCTGAAGCGGTCGGCCCGGCCAGCCCCGGGCGGGGAGAAGATCCCGGGCCTCGGGCGCACGCTGACCGCGGCGTGGCTCGTGGCGGGGGCGATCAGCATCGGCGTGTTCCTCATGTTCCCGCGAGGCCTGGGGGCCGACGCGTTCGGGCAGTGGGGCAACGCGGGCCTCGGCATGGTCACCGGGTTCACCGACAGCGTGAACCTCGGTGAGGCGGGGCTGATCTCGACGTCGTCGGCCCCGGTGCTGGACCTGACCGTGCGGGCGAGCGACGCGTCGAACTCGGGCGGCACCCGCGCCACGATCGGCGCGCCCGACGAGACGTTCTATCTTCGCGGGGCGGTCCTCGAGCACTACGAGGACGGCTCGTGGACCAGCGGGCGCGAGCGGGGCGGCGGGATCCAGATCCCGGGCGGGACCAACTTCGCTCTGCTCTCCTCGCGGGGCGCGTACCTGCGTCCCGACGAGCAGACGCGCGGCGCGCAGGTGGAGATGGAGATCATCATCCGCAATGCGCGGGCGGAGAACACGCCGATCTTCACGTCGTGGCGTCCGCGGTTCGTGCGGTTCGAGAGCCAGTCGCGTCTGCGCCACGACTCGGACACGGGGGTGATGACGCGATCGGGCCAGTCGGGGCGGCTGCGGTACTTCGTGACGGTGGACCAGGTGGATCGGACCCCGTCGCAGCGTGCGTACGAGGCGCCGGTGCCGCCGCCGTCGGAGGCGGTGCGGGCGCTGGCGCGGGACATCGTGGAGCGGGCCGGGCTGCGGGCGGAAGTTGACCCCGAGGATCCGTGGGGCGAGGCGGCGGCGATCGCCAGCGCGATCGACCGTTATTTCGACGAGGGCTTCGCCTACACGCTGGACATCCGCCGGCCGCGCCGTGGGCAGGACCCGATCGAGTGGTTCCTGCTCGAGGAGCGTCAGGGTCACTGCGAGTACTACGCCAGCGCGATGGCGGCCCTGTGCCGCAGCGTGGGCGTGAACGCCCGCGTGGTGACGGGGTACGTGGCGACGGAGTTCAACGAGGCGACGCAGCATTACATTGTCCGTGAGAGCAACGCGCACGCGTGGGTGGAGGTGGAGATCGGGCCGAACCAGTGGCAGACGCGGGACCCGACGCCGGTGGGCGAGTTCCAGCGGATCCACCGCCCGGAGCCGACGCTGGCCTCGCGGGCCCGGGCGCTGTTCGACGCGGTGAACTACGCGTGGATCACGTCGGTGGTGGCGTTCGACGACGAGTCGCGGACGAGCCTGGTGTCGGCGATGCGGATCGACGTGGCGGCGATCGACCAGTGGGCGGAGGAGGCGGCCGCGCGGATCCGGACGGGGGGGCGGTCGCTGGTGGTGCGGGCGATGCGGAACGCGATGGTGGCGATGATCGTGGTTGCGTGCGTTGGGGTGGCGGTGGTGGTGGGGGGGCCGGTGGTGTGGCAGAGTGTGAAGCCGCGGCTGCTGGCGGTGTGGCTGCGGCTGCGTGAGCGTCGGCGTGAGGAGCGGGCGGCGCGGCTGGCGCACGCGGGGTTCTACGCGAGGCTGCTGGCGGCGCTGGCGCGTCGCGGCGCGGCGAAGCCCGGATGGCGGCCGCCGCTGGACCATGCGCGGGGGTTGGAGGACGAGCGGCTGCGGGGGGCGGCGTCGCGGGTGGTGGAGGCGTACTACGGGGTCCGATATGGGCGGGCGTCGCTGTCGGCGGAGGCGGCGGGGGCGGTTGAGGATGATCTGCGGCTGGTCGAGGGGCGGGGGTAGGGCAGGCGTGCGCGGCGCTGGTCGGATTTGGCTTCGCGCGCGGCGGGGGTCGCGGTAGGATGGGCTTGTCCTGGGGGTGCGAGATGTGGGGCGGCCGGCGCGGTTGGCGCGCCGCCGCCGGGGGCGTGGAGAAGCGGGCGATGCACCCTTTGGGCAGGACCGGACGGGGGCGGCGTGGCTTTACCCTGATCGAGTTGCTGGTGGTCATTGCGATCATCGCGCTGCTGATCGGGATCCTGGTGCCGGCGCTGGGGGCGGCGCGGACGTCGGCGCGGGGCGTGGTGTGCCTGTCGCGGATGCAGCAGGTGGCGGTGGGGTGGCGGCTGTACGCCGATTCGAACGACGACATCAGCGTGCCTGGGCAGGTTGGGCGGTTCGCGCAGTTCGAGAAGAACATCTATGACGTCGGCAACGGGCAGCAGTATCGCCCGCGGTGGTATGTGCAGTTGGGGGTGGAGACGCGGTTCTATGCGCTGCGGAACCCGCTGCCGGAGCAGTCGGCGGAGCACAACGCGCAGATCGGCAACGAGGTGTTCCTGTGCCCGGAGGCGGCGGACTGGACGAGCACTCGGAACAACGGGTACGGGTACAACTACCAGTTCCTGGGCAACGCGCGGTTCCTGAACGACACGGAGGGGCAGGGGTTTGTGAACTTCCCGGTGCGGGTGAGCCGCGTCGATCCGTCGGGGACGGTGCTGTTTGCGGATGCGATGGGGTCGGCTGGGGGGAAGGCCCGTTTGGAGCGGACGCCGAATCTGAATGACGGGAGCAGGCATCCGATGCTGACGGCGCTGGGTGGGCATGGGTACTCGCTCGACCCGCCGCGATTGACGACGCAGGGCGACTTCTGCGACCCGCAGAATCCTGGGGGCGAGCACCGGTCGGCCCCGCACGCGCGGCATGGGCGGAAGGCGAACGTGGCGTTCGCGGATGAGCATGTCGAGGCGATGACGCCGGCGGAGATGGGCTATGTGGAGCGGGGGGATGGCGCGTTCGAGGCGTTCGCGGCGGGTGCGAGCAATGCGCTGTTTTCCGGGGATCGGACGGATCGGGATGTGCCGGCGGTGATGCGGTGATGTGCTGGCGACGGCGTTGCTGATTGTTGATCGATGCAGGAGGGATTCACCGCTGAGGTGCAGAGGGCGCTGAGGGAGGCGGGGGCAGCGATGTTGCCGGCTGCCTCGTGTTCTGTGTCTCTGTGGTGGCTCTTGGTTCCGACCCGAGAGCGCGGGGAGTTCGTCAGTCTTGTTTGAGTGATTGGGGCGGCTGAGGTCAGTCGCGGAGCGTGGGCTTGCGGCGTTGATGGCGCTGAGTCGGGTGGGTTGCGTGGTGGTGGGGCGTGGTTGGTGACGGCGGGGGTTTGGTTTGCGGGTTGTGGCCGCGTTCGAGCGGTTGGAAAGCCCTGCCCCTCGATGGAGCCGCCCCGCCTTCTCGATGGAAGGCCCCGATCCTTCGATAGAGGGGCGCCGTCTGCTTCACGGGAGAGTCATCGGGGTTTGTGGATAGCAGCCAGTGCGTCGCGGCTCTCTTGGGCGCGCTGGCCGCGAGGGCGGCGGCTCGGGGCCGGTGGTGTCGGCGTTGGGGTCGGTTGGGGTCGGGGAGAGGGCGATGGTGGCCAGGCGTGCGAGGGCCGTGGGGTGGGCCTGGGCGGCGATGGCGGCGGCGCGGAGTTGGGCGAGGTGCGCGAGTGCGGCCAGGTCGCGCTGGGTGTGGTCGGAGGCTGCCCAGGCCGCGAGTTGCTGGGGGTCGAGTGCGTGGATGTTGCAGAGTTCGAGGAGCGGGATGAGGCCCTCGACGAAGTCGGTGAGGAGGGCGGGGTGGTTGGTGTCGGGCGGCATGGTGGACGCTAGCGGGCGGGGCGAGCGTTGGCGGCCTGGGGGGCGGAACGGGCAGGAATTGGCGCACAAGGGTGCGCCATGATTTGCGATTTTGGGTGTGGGGGGCCAACAGAGGGAGCAAGGTCAGGGCGTGCCGGGCTGCGATTCGGCGAGGACGCGCTCGATGAAGGCGTCGTACTCGTCGCGCATGGGCAGGTCGAGCAGGCGGGAGAGTTGGCGGCGGGTGGCGAGGGTGGTCTGGCCGGTGACGGGGTTGAGGCCTTGTTTCTGAATGTCCTGCCAGAGGACGCCCATGCCGCGGCGTTGCCAGGGCGGGAGGTCGTTGAAGTTCTGGCCGCGCTGGAAGAGCAGTTCGTTCTTCTCGGCGACGGAGAGGCCGACGCGCTCGGCGGCCTGGCGACGGTGGGCGTCTTCGCCGCGGGAGCCGCCAGTAGCAGTGGGCGTTGAGGCAGTTGCGGTGGGCGTCTTCCTGTCGCCAGCGGAAGTAGTCGGCCACGTCGCGGCGGGTGGGGAGTTGGCTGATGCGGCAGTCGAAGACGGCGACGTCGCCCAGCAGGAGGCTGGAACCGGGCGTTGGCCTCGCCGGCGAGGACCGAGTCGAGTTTGCGGAGGTTGCGAGAAGTCGTCGGCGTCGGGGTGGAAGAGCAGGGAGATCTCGTCGGACTGGGTGTAGGCGTAGAGGAGGCGCGGGCCGCAGGCCATGAGGTGCTCGCAAGTGGCGAGCATCATGTCGCGGAAGCGCTCGTCGAAGGGCGCCTGGAAGTTGTGGCGTTCCTTGGTGAGTCGGGTGAAGGGAGCGGCCGTCGAGGCGTGCGACCAAGGAGGCCGGGCAGGACGCGGTGGTCGTGGGCGGTCTCGAAGATGCGCATGCGGGCGTCGAGGTCGTCGAACTTCATGGGCGCGGCCCTCCGGGGTCCGCCAAGGGAGACGTTGAAGGTGGAATCGGGGTTGATGGAGACGAAGAAGAGTTCGTCGTAGCCCTCGTCGGGCGAGGGCAGTTCGAGGCGGGCGTGGACGCCGAGCACGCCGGGGTGGGGGACGGGGTCGGGGCGGGCGTCGTTGCGTGCGAGGCAGTCTTCAAGGACCGAGCGGAAGAAATACGCGGAAACGCGGAAGCGGTGCTGGCGGGCCGCGGCGATGTAGGGGGCGCGGTCGGCGCGGGTGGGGTTGGTGTTGTCGATGACGAAGGGCTGCTTGGCCTCGAGGCAGGCGTCGAGGAGGAGGCGCTCGCGGTGGCGGGTGCGGAGCATGTCGAGGTTGAGGCGGATGTGGGTGTCGGCGAAGGCGGCGCGGTAGTAGGAGGATTTGCCGGAGGCTTGGAGGCCGATGAAAAGGACGGCGTGCATTGGGCAAGGGTAGAACAGGGACGCTCGCCGGGCTTCGCGATCGTTGGGGGGTGGAGTTTGGGTCGAGTGCTTGGCGGCTGGGCTGGCGGCGGCAGGCGGCGACGCTGCGTCATGGCAATGGAGGCGGCGGAATGTTCCCTCCGTCATGCTCGCAGAGCCTCGCATGACACCTCCCCCGCGACGCGGGGGAGGGGCGCGCGGTCTGGCGTGGGTCAGGCCTTCTGTGGCGTGGCGCCTGCGGGTTCGAAGAGGTCGTTGAACTTGAAGGCTTTGCGGTTCTTCCAGGAGGCGCGGTGGTAGGCGTCGGAGGCGAGCAGGGGGAAGAGGGCGGAGTATTCGCCGTAGACCATCTGCTCGTGGACGACGTCGACCTTGCCCCAGGAGCAGGCCTCGCGGAGGGTTGAGCCGGAGAGGGCGCCGTCGCGGGCGTCGGCGACGGTGAACTGGATGGCGTACTTGTGCATGCCGATCTCGTTCTCGGCGCGGAGTTCGGCGCCGCCCTTGCCGGTGCGTCGCTCGGCGAGGAGTTCGGCGGCGACGACGATGTCCTGGGCGAAGTTCTTGGGGACGCCGCCGCCCATCATGAGCAGGCCGGTGTCCTTGCAGGCCATCTTGATATCGGTCAGTTCGCGGAAGTCCTTGCCGGAGTCGAAGGCGACCGGGGCGAGGCCCTGCTCGGCCTTTTCGACCTGGTGCAGGACGATGCCGAAGCCGGCGGAGCAGTCGGAGAAGGCGGGGCAGAAGATGGGGATGCGGCGCTGGTGGGCGGTCTTGACGAGCGACTCGTTCTTGGGGTGGTGCTTGGCGAGGTGGGCGCCCATGGCGTCGATGAACTCGCGGCTGGAGTAGGCGCCGGGGCCCCAGCGTTCGCGGCAGTCGTCGAAGATGCGCTTGGTGGTCTCGTCGCAGGCGCGCAGGTCGTCCTCGTTGATGTAGGTGTCGTAGATGCGGTCGATCATGAGGGCGCGGAGGGTGGGGTCGTCGACGGGCGGGGCCTCCGGGCTGCCGGGGGCGATGTAGTGCTGGTAGCCGAGGCCCTCGAAGAAGTCCTGGTCGACGATGTTGGCGCCTGTGGAGACGATGGCGTCGACCATGTTGTGCTCGAGGAGGGTGATGATGGCCTTCTTGAGGCCGGCAGAGACCATGGAGCCGGCCATCGTGAGGATGACGGCGCAGGGGGTGTCGGCGAGCATGCGGTCGTAGATGTCGGCGGCCTGGGCCAGGGTGCGGCTGGAGTAGGCCATGTGGCGGTACGCGTTGATGACGGGGCGCGCGTCG
Organism: Phycisphaerales bacterium; assembly: GCA_041401985.1. GTDB lineage: Bacteria > Planctomycetota > Phycisphaerae > Phycisphaerales > UBA1924 > JACKHA01. The sequence continues at coordinate 290,388 of JAWKTE010000001.1, read as the reverse complement.
AAGGCGGTGATGTCGATGTGCTGGACGGGGCGGGCGAGGAGCTCGGCTTTGGTCCAGGACTTGGCGGGCTTGGGAGTCGTCATGGTCGTCCCCTGTCGTTGCGGAGTCGATCGTGGCTGGCCTGGCCCCCCTTGGCCGATGGATCGCGGGCCCCGGGGGTGGCGGGGCTGGGGATTATTGGGGGTTCGTGGGGTCGGTTCCGGGCGGCGCTGGGGATTGGGGGTCAGTCGAGCGACTCTTCCACTCTCCGGGCCGCGTCGACCATCGCGTCGAGTTCCGCCCGCTGTTCCTCGGGGAGTTCGACACCAGCCGGGACCGGGCCCAGGAGTTTGAGCGGCTCGTCGAGCAGGGATCGCTCGCCGGCGGCGATGCGGCGGGCCCAGGTGGCGAGGTGGCCATCGTCGTCGAGGGCGGCGCAGCGGGATAGCAGCGTGGCGCCTCGGGATGCTCCGAGCGGACCAGCAATGCCAAGGCGAAGTGGGCGTCGTTCCAGTCGACGCCGTCGCAGGCACGCTGGACCATGTCCTGCAGCACGCGCCACGCGGCCTGCTTGTGCTCGTCGGTACGGTCGAGGAAGGCGATCGCCGACATGATGATGCGCTCGGCGACCGAGTTGGCTTCCAGTCCCGCGATGAACGACACCTGTTCCTCGATCGGTTGGGAGGGCTCTTCGTTCGCGTGGTCGGGTGGGAGACCGAACGCTTCCGGGTTGGCGCGGGCCGCTTCGAGTTCCTCTCGGATCGAGTCGGGCGGGTTGTCGCGCTTCTGGGTTTCGTTCTCCCAGAGTTCCCAGAGAAGGTCTGGGTCGCAGTCGGGTGTGAACAGCGGGACTAGGCAGGCGACGCAGCGGATGTACGAGGATGGGGCGGTCGCCATGGAGCGGGCGGCGTAGGTCGCCGTGTCGGGGAACTTGCCGAGCGGTTCCAGAGCCAGTGCTTCGGCGCAGTCCTTGTTGAGCACATACGCGGCGTACTCGGCGACCGGGTACAGCGTTTCGATGAACTCGCGAGCCAGTTCGTCGGTTCCCAAGTGAGCCTCCCTTCGTCCGCGCGGTGGCGCGGGCGGCGGGAGCATACCTAGTCGTCGGAGGCGATGGAGCGGGGGCCTTCGGAGCCGACGGTGCGTTCCATGTAGCCCTTGCCGCGTCTTTCGTACTTGGTGAAGCCGAGGCGTTCGAGGTTCTTGTTGGTGAGGACGCCTTTTTTGTCGCCGTGGCCTCGGGTGGTGATGGCGGGGGCCTGTGGGACTCGGCGGACGGGCTGGCCGGTTTCGGGGTGCTTGGCGAGCGGCTTGTCCTTCATGGACTGGAAGAGCTCGAAGGTCTTGCCGGTGCCGCGGCCTTGTTTGTCGAGGATTTCGTAGACGTAGGTGGGCATGGGGGATGGTATGGGGGCCGTTTGTTGATCGTGGGGGACGCGAAGGGCGCGAGGGGACGCGAGGAGGGAATGAACACAGAGGCACAGAGGCACAGAGCGGGGCACGGGGAGGAGTTGGGGGAGGAAGTGGGGATTTGAGATTTGAGATCCGAGACGAGGGAATGGGCGCGCGGGATGGTGTGGGGAGGCGTCGATTGGAACGGAGGGCTGGGGGCGGTGTTCGCGGCCTTTCGCGACTCTCGCGTTCCTTCGCGGCCTTCGCGTTCTGTTCGATGAACCTGCGACCCGGAGCGGGCGGCGTCAGCCGAAGACCTGGCCGGAGTTGATGTCCTGGAGTTTCCAGCCGAGGCGTCGGCAGAGGCGGGAGAGGACGGGCCAGGCCATGTCTTCTTCGATGACGGTGACGAGGGCCTGGTTGACGCGGGGCTGGGAGGTGTTGATCTCGACGATCATGCCGGGGCCGTAGAGCGAGCGGGTGGGGCCGCTGGGGGTGGCGCCGTCGGGTGCGGTGTTGTAGTCGGCCAGGGCCGTGCGGATGTCGTCGAAGGAGCCGAGCGGCTCGGGTTCGCGTGCGGGGTCGGCGTGCTTGACGAGGACGAGTTGGCGCTTCGGCATGGGCGACCCCGGGGGGAGCGGGTGGCGAAGGGGAGGTTATGCCCCGCGGACGGGGCGCATGGCCGCGCGGGGTGGCTGGAGCCGATATCGTGCGGCGATGGCCCGCGTTGTCGGACGCTGGATGGAACCCCGCCGCCTGCTCGGCGTGGCTGTGGTTGCGCTGGTGGTGCTGTCGCTGACGCCGGCGAGGCACCTGGCGTTCGCGGGATGGTTCGGGACGCTGGCCCAGACGCTGGCGGCGCCGGTAAGCCACCCGGTGTCGCGGGTGGTGGGGTGGGTGACGCCGGGCGGGTCGCTGCCGGCGGCGGAGGGGACGGCGGACGACTGGCGGGACCGGGCCGAGGCGTTTGAGACGCTGTATCTGCGGGAGCGGGAGGAGAATGCGCGGCTGCGGTCGCTGGTGGAGGACCTGCAGGCGGGGGTGGCGATCGCGCCGGGGGTGTCGGTGCGGCAGTTGTCGGCGTCGGTCGTTGCGGCGAGCAGCGATCTGGCGAGCGGGCTGCTGACGGTGCGGACGCCGGCGGGGGCGGGGGTGTCGCCGCGGGCGACGGTGGCGATCGTGGAGGGGATCCAGTTGCTGGGGACGGTGGACTCGGCGAGCCCGCTGCTGTGCCAGGTGCGGCCGATCACGGACGCGTCGTCGCCCCGGCTTGAGGGGGTGGTGATACTGGGCGACTCGCGGGATGCGCCACGCTTGCTGTGCACGCTGTCGCCGACGGGGTCGGGCACGCTGGCCGGGCCGGTGGAGAGCGCGGCGGGGCTGGCCGAGTCGGAGGGGCTGCAGCGGGGTCAGCGTGTGCGTCTGGCGGACCCGACGTGGCCTGCGAGCGCGCAGCAACTGGTGATCGGGGTGGTGGAGCGGATCGACTCGAACCCGGACCAGCCGCTGCGGAAGCAGATCGTGGTGCGCCCGCTGGTTGATCTGTCGCGGGTGCGCGAGGTGGTGCTGCGGATCCCGATTGCAGGCGGGGTTGGGGGCGGGACGGAAGGCGGTGGGCCATGAACTGGCTGGCGTATGGGATTGTGCTGTGGGTGGCGCTGGGGTTGGAACTGGGGCTGCGGCCCGCGCTGGCCTTGGGGCCGACGGGGATCGCGCCGTCGATCGTGATCCCGCTGGTGGTGTTCGTGGCGATGCACGCGCCGGGGATGGCGGCGGCGTGGGCGGCGGTGGCGGCGGGGCTGCTGCTGGACCTGACGTTCCCGATCGGGCTTGAGGGCGGGGGCGAGGTGCGGGTGCCGGGGCCGATGGCGATCGGGCTGTTGCTGGCGACCGGGGCGACGACGAACATCCGTGGGATGCTGATCAAGCACAACCCGCTGACGGTGGCGGCGGTGTCGGTGATCGCGGCGCTGATCGCGTGGCTGGCGGCGTGGGTGCTGCTGGGGGTCCGCGACATGTACGGCGATCCGATCGCGTTCTCGGCCGGGCCGGAGTTCGGGCGGCGGATGCTGTCGAGCCTGTATACCGGGCTGGTGGGGGGGATCGAGGCGCTGGTGCTGTTCCCGATAGCGGGGGTGTTCGGGTTCCAGAGCGTGGTGGGGCCGCGGCGGATGGTGCCGAGGTAGGGGTGGAGGGGCGGCGGGGGCGCGGAGTGGTTGAAACCGGGGGGCGGGCGGGGCTGTACCAAGGATGCCGCGAGGGGTCCGGGGGGACGTTTGGCGGGGCGCGGGAGCGCGTCGCCGCGGGCTGGTGATCCAGCGACCGAGTTCCAACGCTCACGTTCCAACGTCCGAGATCCCCATGCGCCTCAACAACGCCGAGTCCGACGCATCGAACGCTCTGTCGCACGCGCTGTCCGGAGAGGGCGGCGACGCGGCTTCTCCGAGCCGCGTGCTGCTGCGTGATGGGCCGTTTGCGGTGGCGCACCACCGGTGCCCGCCGGAGGACCATCGCTGGCAGACCGAGAACCAGGTGGTGACGGGGCACCTGGTGGTGTTCCCGTGGTCGGTGACGATGATGCGCCCGGACTCGCGCGAGCACTTCGTGGCCGACCCGAACTCGGTGCTGTTCTGGAATCGGGGCGAGGTGTTCCGGCGGCAACTGGTGGCGGACCGGGGCGATGAGTCGGCGTTGTTCGCGGTGGACTCGTCGCTGGCGGTGGAGATGCTGGCGGCGCACGACCCGTCGGTTCGGGAGCGTCCGGAGGCGCCGTTCCGGGTGCATCGGGCTCCGAGCGAGCCGCGGCTGTACATGCTGCAGGCGTCGATCATGCGGGCGGCGATGTCGGGCGAGGCGGTTGACGGGGTGCAGTGGCAGGAGGCGACGCTGGCACTGGTGCGGCACGCGATCCGCGGGGCGTTCGCGCCGGCGGCGCAGGAGGGGCGTCGCCCGGCGCCGGCACGTCGTCGGATGCAGCGGGAGGCGGTGGAGGCGACCCGGGCGTTCCTGGCGTCGAAGTGGGATCAGCGGGTGACGCTGACGGATATTGCCGAGCGGATCGGGTTCTCGGCGTACCACCTGTGCCGCGTGTTCCGGGCGGGGACGGGAAGGTCGCTGCACGAGTATCTGACGCAGTTGCGGCTGCGGGGGGCGCTGGAGCGGATGGCGTCGATGCCGCAGGTGGGTCTGGAGGCGGTGGCGGACTCGTGCGGGTTCGCGAATCACAGCCACCTCACGCGGGCGTTCCGGGGGGCGTTCGGCGTGACGCCGAGCGCGGCGCGGCGGCTGGTGGGGGAGGGGCGGATCGGGGAGTTGCGGGCGGGGCTGGCGCTGGCGTGAGCGGGGTGGGATGAGGTTCTCAAGGCTGGCGGGCGGTCGGCCCGACGACCAACCCTGTGCCGGGATGTGCGCTGCTCATCGCGTTGCCTTCGGGTTTGATCGTGTCCGGCGTGGCCGCGTGGGCGGCGCGGCTGTGCTCGGCGTTGGCGGCGTCGGGGCGGGCGGCGGGGCTGATCCTGCACGCGCCGCCGGACGGGCACGCGCGGCTGGAGTTCGAACTGCATCCCGGCGTGCGGGTGTTCGACGCGTCGGGGCTGGCGCGGTTTGAGGATGTCGGGGCGCTGGCGGTGGGCGATCCGCGGGTTGGGGCGGCTCGGGAGGCGTGGATCGCGGCTTATTTGGAGGCGGCCCGAGCGATGGCGGCGCAGGCGGGTGGCGGGCCGGTGGTGGTTAGTCCGAACCTGCACGCGGACTGCTATGGCGTGGCGGTGGAGGCGGCGCGGCGTGAGCCGGGGCTGGTGCGGCTGATCGGATGGCAGCACAACGACATCGAGTACGACCGGTGCGTGCTGGCGCACTACGAGCCGGCGCTCAGCGGGCTGGTGGGGGTGTCGGACCGGATTGTGGGCGCGTTGGAGGAGCGCGTGGCGGGGCGGCGGGTCGAGAGCGTGGCGTATGGGGTTGAGGTGGGGGAAGCGCCGCCTGCGCGGGCCGGCTGGCTGGGGCGCGAACGGACATGGTGGGGCGGGGCCCGTGCGTCTGCTGTATGCGGGGCGGCTGGAGCACCATCAGAAGCGGGTGCTGGCGCTGGTGGAACTGAGCCGTTGTCTGACCGAGCGGGGGATCGGGCATGAGGTGACGGTGCTGGGCGATGGGCCTGCGCGGGGGGATCTGGCGGCTTCGGTCGAGACGTTGGGTGTGGGGCGGGCCGGCGCGGGCGGCGTGGCGACAGCGGCGCCGGCATCGGTCCGGCTTGTTGGCGCGGCGACGCCGGGGCAGGTGCGGGCGGCGCTGCGGGAGCACGACGCGTTTGTGCTGCCCTCGCGGTTCGAGGGGCTGAGCGTGGCGATGCTCGAGGCGCTGGCGGCGGGGTGCGTTCCGATCGTGGCTCGGGTTGCGTCGGGGGCGTTGCAGGCGATCAAGGATGGCAGGAACGGGTTCGTTGCGGAGGCCTCGCCGGAGGATGGCGAGCGGGCCGTCGGGGCGGCGCTTGCGGATGCGGTCGAGCGGTTTCTGGCGGGGGATCGGGCGGCGCTGGCGGCGCGAGCGTGGAGCACGGCGCGGGCGCGGTTCTCGATGGAGGTCCATGCGCGGTTGGCGGCGCGGGTCATCGATGATGCCGGGGGTGGTGCGCCGGCGCGAGGGCTTCTCGAGTGGGCGGCGTCGCGGCCTGTGTGGTTCACCGATCCGGGTGCCGGGGTTCCGGCGGATGCGGGATTCCGGATGGCCAGTCTTTTGGAGCAGCTGCGGGGGCGGCGGGTTGTCGTGCACGGCACCGGGGCGCACACGCGGGCGGTGCTCGATGTGTTGTTGGAGGGGGCGGCGGGGCTTGTCGGGTTCGCCGACGACGATCGCCAGCGTCACGGGGGCACGCTGGGCGGGCTGTCGATCGTTGCGCCGGAGCGGGCGGGGTCGCTGGGGGCGACGGACGTGGTGATCAGCACCTGGATGCACGAGGGCGAGGTGTGGGCGCGGCGGGGCGTGTACGAGTCGCAGGGGCTGGCGGTGCACCGGCTGTACGCGGAGAACGTCGGCGGGTGACCTGCGCTTGGGTGCGCGGAGCGCTCAGTTCTCGCCGGCGGTGGGAACCTGGGCCGAGGTTTCGCGGCGGCGGACGGTGATCTGCACGAACCGGTCGTCGCACTGGGCGGAGACGCCTGCGGGCAGGTTGCCGAAATCGGCCTCTTTGATCACGGTTCCGCCGTTGGTCAGCGCGTTCTCGAGGTCCGTGAACAGGAGGCGGACGGTGGCCTCGAGGCGGCGTTCGCCCCGCTCGTACTGGCCGATGGTGTCGCTGGGGCCGGTGAGAACGACGTCGCGGATGAACCGGTCGCTCTCGGGGACTTCGATCTCCCACTCGTTGTAGTCGACCGGAGGGACGCTGAGCAGGACGCTGACGCCGGGGAGTGTGTGGCTTCGGAGGATGACGCGCGGGGTGAGTGTGACGCTGACGGTGGGCGGGGAGATGGGGCTGGCACCCCAGAACTCGGAGGCGGGGATCTCGGCGGGCAGGCGGGGGCGGAGGCCCTGGAGCGTGCGTTGCTGGCCGGGCACGAGGCCCTGGCGGAGTTCGGCGGGGATGGAGACGGTGACGGCGCTCGACGCGGTGAGGCGGTCGATGAGGTGCTTGGGGCCCGAGATCGTGACGGCGGCGGGGTCGGTGGTGGGCGTGCCCTCAAGGTTGAGATCGGTGGTGTCGACGGCGACCTGGACCTGCCTGCTGTCGTGCTCGGCGATCTCGACCCAGACGGCCGGGGGATCGACCTGGCGGAGGGTGACGCCGGCGTCGCGGAAGACCGGGAGCGCGCCGAGGGCGTCGCGGAGGTCGATCTCGTAGATGCCCGGGACCAGGGGCAGGCTCTGGCCTGGGGTGAGCGGGATGTTCTGCTCGAGGCTGCGGGCGAGGGCGTCGAGCGCGCTGGTGGAGCCGTCGAGGGTCATGGTGACGGGGCCGGACCACTCGTGCCCGCGATCGGCGCGTGCCATCGAGCCGTTGGTCGGGGTGGTGTCGATGCTCACGACGCGGCTGAGGGTCTCTTCGCGGACGCTCTCGGCCTCGGCGACGATCCAGATGGCCAGTGCGACTGTGGTGACGATCAGGATGGTGGGCAGGGCCTTGAGCATGCGGCGTCTCCGGGCGCGTCAGGCCTTGTCGGGGTTGGTGGGCAGGCCGGCGTCGCCGCTGATCGAGTCGTCGGATGGGTCTGGGGACTCGGAGCGGGCGTCCGTGTCGCGGCTTTGGCGTGGATCGTCGTCTGTCGCGGCCTCGCGCCGGCGTTTCTGGGCGGCGGGGGCTTCGAGGCGCTTGGAGAGTTGGGCTTTGAGGTCGTCGATCTCGAGCGGGGCGGAGAGGCGGCCGCGCTCGGCGATGCGGATCGCGCCGGTTTCTTCGCTGACGATGACGACGACGGCGTCGCAGTCGCGCGAGATGCCGACGGCGGCGCGGTGGCGTGAGCCGAGGTTTGGGTCGGGCATCTCGGCGGGGTCGGCCAAAGGGAGTTGGACGCTGGCGGCGGCGATGCGGCCGCCCTTGATGACCACGGCCAGATCGTGCAGGGCCGAGCCGGGATAGAAGATGGTCTGGAGGAGGCGGGCGGTGACGTCGGCGTTGAGCCTAGTCGCGCCCTCGATGACGGCCTGGAGGCCGATCTGGCGTTCGAAGACGATGATCGCGCCGAAGCGGGCCTTGGAGAGGAACTTGCAGGCCTCGGCGACCTCGTCGACCAGGGCCGCGATCTCGCCCGGGGTCGAGCGGAAGAAGGGGGCTTCGCCGATTCGGATGGCGGCGCGGCGGAGTTCGGGGGCGAAGATGACGATCAGGCCGACGGCGACGACGGTGAGGAGGCGGTCGTAGAGGTAGCGCAGGCGGGGGAAGGTGTCCTCGCCGGCCAGGACGCGCCCGACGACGGTGAGCAGCACGAGCAGGACGAGCAGGCCCTTAAGGGCGCCGGCGGCGCGGGTGCCCTGGACGAAGCGGGTGATCGCGTAGACACAGACCCAGATGATGAGCAGTTCAAAGACGACCTCCCACGGGTCGTAGGACCCGAGGCGGGCGATGACGCCTCTGATGTTGTCGAGGAGGGAGCTCACGGGAGTGTGGGGTCGTCGGCGGGTGGATGGACGGGCCGGTCATAGACGCGGGGCCGGATGCAAGATCGGCCCGGCGAGGCGGTTGCGATCAACAAGAGCGGATCTCCGACGAGTGTAGTCGGCGGTGGGGGGAAGGCTGCGGGAACTGGCTGTTGGGGTCGGTTGATGGCCGCAAGGGAGGCGTCGCCCGATCGAGCGTGGGGTGGGCGGTACGATCGGGGCATGTCGTTCACGGTGACGGCGTTCGAGCCCACGCCGAACCCCAACGCGATCAAGTGCCTGGTGAGCCCCGCGCCGGCGGAGGAGCCGCGGTCGTACTTTCGGGCCGAGCAGGCGGCTGGGGACCCGCTGGCGGCGGCGCTGTTCGCGATTCCGGGGGTGACCAATGTGCTAGTGCACCGGTCGTTCATCACGGTGGGCAAGGCGGGGGATGCGGCGTGGGGGCCGATCAAGACGGGCGTGAGGCGGGTGCTGCGTGGGCAGGGGTGAGCGGGCCGCGGGGACGAGGCGGGGCGGCGGCCGGGGTGTGCGGACTCGCGGCGATGTGGCCCTGACTCGAGCGGTTGAGCGGTGGTTCGGGGCCAGCGCGCGGGCGTTGCCCTGGCGGACCGAGCCGCGGGATGCGTGGGCGTCGCTGGTCAGCGAGATCATGGCCCAGCAGACGCAGATCGCGCGGGTGGCGGAGCGATTCGGGGCGTTCATGGCCCGTTTCCCGACGCCGGCGGCGATGGCGGCGGCGGGCGAGGACGACGTGCTGGCGATGTGGAGCGGGCTGGGGTACTACCGGCGGGCGCGGCTGCTGCGCGAGGCGGCGGTGGCGATCGTGGAGCGGCACGGGGGGCGGGTGCCGGGAACGCTGGCGGAGTTGCTGGCGCTGCCCGGGGTCGGGCGGTACACGGCCGGGGCGGTCGCGTCGATTGCGATGGGGCGGCGCGAGGCGATTGTGGATGGGAATGTGGCGGGTGCTGATGCGGGTGTTTGGGCGGGAGGGGGCCGCGGGGGATCGGGAAACGCAGGCGTGGTGCTGGGAGCGGGCGGGGCACTCGTGGGCGTGGCGGAGTCGGCGGGGAGGTTCAACGAGGGGTTGATGGAGTTGGGGGCGGTGGTGTGCTCGCCGCGGGGGCCGGGGTGTGGGGTGTGCCCGCTGGCGTCGGTGTGCGAGGCCCGGCGGCTGGGGCGGCAGGAGGAGATTCCCGCGGCGAAGGTGCGCGGGGAGACGCCGCGGGTGTGGGCGGTGGTGCTGGTGGCGGTTGATGGGTGTGGGCGGGTGCTGGTGGAGCGGCGGGGGTCGGGCGGGGGCGGTGCGGGTGAGAGGAGTGGGGGCGCGACGGCGAGCGGGCGGATGTGGGAGGGGATGTGGCAGGCTCCGACGCTGGAGGGGGCGAAGAAGGCGAGCGCGGCGGGGGTGCGGCGATGGGCGTGCGGTGCGGTGGGGCGGCGGGTGCTGGGGTTCGAGCACCAGACGAGCCATCGGCTGTTTGAGTTTGACGTGCGGCGGGTGGTGTGCGGGGCGGAGCGGGCGGCGGCGCTGTTGGAGCGCGCGGGGGCGGGGGAGCGGCGGTGGGTTGGCGTGGAGGAGGCGATGGGGCTGGCGATGTCGAGCCCGCAGCGGCGGATCGTGGGGGAGGTGGGGCTCGGAGGGATGGTGGAGGTGAAGCAGGCGGCGATTGAGATGGCGGCGATGGCGGAGGGTCAGGTATAGTGGATGTGATGGGCGCGGAGTCTGGCCAAGGCGAGAACGGGCGGCCACCGGCGGGTGGAGAGGCCGCGGGCTCGCGCGATCGAGCGGCGGGCGGGTTCGTGGCGTGGCCCGAGCAGGATGAGAATGGGGTTGATCTGACGTTGATCCGGGAGAACCTGCGGCTCAGCCCGGTCGAGCGGCTACGCCGCGCGGATCGGCTGATGCGTGACGTGTGGAGGCTGCACCGCGTTGCCCGAAGAGTCACCCCAACAAACCAGGCTTGAAGCCGTCGTTGACGTGCTGCAGCGGCACGGCGTGGAGTTCGTCGTGATCGGCGGGCAAGCCCAGGTGCTTCACGGCGGGCTGCGGCCAACCGTTGACGTGGACGTGTGCTACGGGCGGAGCCGGGCGAACCTGGAGCGTCTGGCGTCGGCGCTTCGTGAGATCGCGCCCACGCTCCGCGGCGCGCCGCCCGATCTGCCCGTGCGGCTGGATGCTCGCACGCTTGAGATGGGGCTGAACTTCACGCTCTCGACCCGGATCGGCGATCTCGACCTGCTTGGAGAGGTGGAGCCGATCGGCGCGTACGAACAGGTGCTCGCCAGCGCCGAGACGTACGAACTGCCTGTCGGCCGCGTCCAGGCGATATCGCTCGACGACCTGATCCGCGTGAAGGAGCACATCAAGCGGGCGAAGGACGCGGGTTCGGTTGAGGAGTTGCGGGCGCTCAAGTCCGAGCGCGAGCGGCTGCGGGCGTCGGGCGGCGACGCCAAGTAAGTGCCTGCGGGCCTTACCTGCGGGCCACTACTTCTCTTCGTCGTCCCCCGCCTCATCCTCGAAGTACGCGTCGGCGTCATCGGGCAGGTCGGCCAGGATCTCCTCGAGTTCCTCGCGGCTGACGCCTTCGAGGGCGAAGGCGTCGGGCGATGTGCCTGCGTCGGGGTCGCTCGTGGCGCCGGAGACGATGGCCGCGCGGGCGGCTTCGGCGTCGATGGGGCTGGTGTCGCGTGCGGGCAGGCCCTGGGCCTCGCGGCCTCGGTCGGGCTCGCGCAGGCCGTCCTCGTCGCGGCGCTTGGCGCGGACGACGATGCGGAACGGGATCTCGCCGAAGGGCACGATCTCGCGGAGGCGGTTCTCGAGGAACCGCATGTAGTTGGGCTTGAACAGGTCGGGGTGGTTGACGACGAGCACGATCGTCGGCGGCTCGCTGCGGATCTGGGCGGCGTAGAAGACCTTGGTGTGCACGCCCGAGCCGCTGGATGGGCCCTGGCGCTCGACGATGTCTCGGACGAGGCGGTTGAGTTCGCCGGTGCCGATGCGGCTCTGGGCCTGGCGTTTCAGGTCGAAGGCCAGTTCGATGGTCTGGTCGATGTTGGTCCCGTCCCGGGCGGCGATGATGGCGATGGGGGCGAACGGCAGGCCCTTGAACTCCTTGCGGAGGTACTCCTCGAACGCCTCGGGGCCGACGGACTGGCCCTTTGCGTTCCTGCGGCCCTCGGCCAGGTCCCACTTGTTGAGCACGAGGACGACCGGCTTGAACGAGCGCTGGACCATCCAGGCCAGTTGCTCGTCCACCTGGCTTGTCGGTTCGGCTGCGTCGACCAGCAGCAGCACCACGTCGCAGCGGGCCACGGCCTGCTTGAGGCGGTCGAAGGCGTAGTGCTCGATCGCGCCCTGGAACGACTTCTTGCGGCGCAGGCCGGCGGTGTCGATCGCCAGGATGGAGCGGCCGTCGCGCTCGATGCGGACGTCGACGGCGTCGCGGGTCGTGCCGGGGATCTCGGAGACGATCACGCGGGGTCGCCCGGCCAGAGCGTTGACGAGCGTGCTCTTGCCGGCGTTGCGCTTGCCGATGATGGCGATCTTGAGGTCGGCCTCGGGCTCGGCCCGCTCGTCGTCGACGTGGGGGACGGTGTCGTGGAGTTGTTCGACAAGCGAGCGGCGGAGGTAGTTGTTGGCGGCGGAGCACATGAGCGGCTCGCCGAAGCCCAGGGCGGCGATCTCGAGGGCGTGGGTCTCCCACTTCGGGCCGTCGCACTTGGTGGCCAGGACGTGGACGGGCACGCGTCGCCCGGGCGTGCGGCGCTGACCGAGGCGCTGCTCGCGGAGGAGGCGGGCGATCTCCTGGTCCTGGGGGGTGATGCCGGCCTGGCAGTCGATGCAGAGCAAGACCATGTCCGCGTTCTCGACGGCCTCGGCGATCTGGAACTCGACGTCGTCGGTGAGGCTGGCCAGGTCGTTGCCGACCTCGTCGTAGCGTCCGTCCTCGGCGACGTAGACGCCGTAGCCGCCGGTGTCGGTGAACTCGACCAGTCGGGTGGAGAGGGCGTCCTCGGAGGTGAGTTCGACCAGTGCGGAGACGCGGTCGCGCGTGACGCCGGGCGTGGGGTCCACGATGGAGACCTTCCGCGCGGCGAGCATGTTGAGCAGCGAGGACTTGCCGACGTTTGGCCGGCCGACGATTGCGACGCGTGGGACTGGCATTCGGGGGGATCGTAGGTTGGGCGCGGCGTCGCCCGGTTCCGGCGGCGGGAGTGGCGGGCCCCGGGGCACACCGGCGGGGGCGGGCGTCACTCGCACAGGACGGGGTGGAAGATGGCGTCCATGATGGCGACGAAGTCGCGCGAGTCGAGGAAGCCGTCGAGGTTGTAGTCGTACGGGCGGCTGACGAAGTCGACGATGTCGTCTGGGTTCTCGAGCCCGTCCATGTTGATGTCGCCGGGGCGGTAGGTGTACTGGCTGAGGAGCCGGACCTGGCGGTTCGGGAACTCGGGATCGGCGGCGTGGCCGAACATGCGGATGGTGCGGGTGTCGCAGGGCGTGAGCGGGATGCGGTATCCCGCTGGGTCGTTGCGCACCCAGACGGTGTTGACGCCGAGGCGGTGCTGGGCGGCGGCGAAGGGCGTGTTGTCGATGAGGACGGCGTCGCAGCCGATGACGATCAGTCCGGTCGAGACGACGAGCACGAGCATGTCGGGTCCTTCCCTGGCCCACGAGTTGCGCTGTCGCGCGGGGCGGGAAGATAGCGGCGATTTCACGCCCGCTCAACCCTGGCTTCATCAGCGGCGTCGAGACACAATGCCAATCTGCTCGATCGGACCCGGTTCCGGGGATCGAGCTGCCGAAGCGAGTGCGAACATGTCCCGGATCATCGCAAGACGGACCCGGGCGGCGATGGCGAAGGCGGGGCGATCACGTCGGCACCCGTGCCAAACAGGTTCAGGTCGTCGAAGCAGTCGCTGCTGTTGAGCGGGCTGTCGGGCACGCCGTCGCTGGGCCGTGGTGGGATCGCACCGGTGGTCAGGTCGCAGACGCCGAGGTGGGGCCGGCGAAGGCGAGACGGGCGGAAGCCTGGCGAAAGGTCATGGCGTGCTCCAGACGTCGGACGGCGGGAGCGCATGGACAAACGCCCGAGACCCACAACGGATTGCGGGTCTCGGGCGTTGGGTATCGGCGCAGCGGTGACTGGCCGAGGGAGGTGAGCGGTTGGCTCAGCAGCCGGCGGCGAAGATGGCCAGGTAGTAGAAGAAGTCGTCGTTGTTGAGGATGCCGTTCGGGACGCCGTAGCCGGGCTGTCCGGCGATGGCGCCGGTGGTCAGGTCGGCCTCGGCGAGGTTGCCGGCGGCAAACTGGGCGAGGTAGTAGAAGAAGTCGTCGTTGTTGAGCACGCCGTTGGGCACGCCGTAGCCGGGCTGGCCGGAGATGGCGCCGGTGGTGAGGTCGGGCTCGCAGGAGGGGCCACCGACCTGGGTGAGTGACAGGTCGTCGTAGTAGACGGGGGTTGAGCCGCTGGCGTAGAGATCGAGGCACTGCAGTTCGTTCGGGTCGAGCGCGCCGGCGGTGCAGTTGGCCGGGAAGTTCCACGGGCCATCGCAGATCTGCGTGCCGTTGTAGGTGGTGACGATGGTGTCGTTGTCCAGGTCGAACGCGACGACGATCTCGACCCACTGGTCGGTGACGATCGGGACCTCGACGCTGAGCGGGCGGTTGTCGAAGTCGCGGACGGTGTCGGAGAACGAGTCGAACTCGAGCTGGAGGGCCCAGCAGTACGGGCCGAGGTCGGCGTACTCGTTGAGCAGGATGAAGTACGTGGTCTGGTCCGGCACGGCCGCGATCCACGACGAGGGGATGAACTGCCAGGCGCGGAACTCCCAGGCGCCGCTCGAGATCGTGCCGACGCCGTAGTTGGCGACGGCGTCGGCGCCGAGATCGATCTGCATGGAGTTGGCGCCGGAGAGTGCCATCGCGTTGGAGACGATGCCCTCGGCCGCGGCGACGCCGTCCCAGCCAGCCCAGTTGTTCACGCCGGTGAGCGGCCCGGTGGCGTACGAATCGAAGTTGTCGGACCATTGGGCGCCGGCGGTGCAGGCCAGACCCGCCAGCGCGATCGACATCGCACCGGCTCGAATGAGACGGGTATTCATGTGATATCCCCCTGTCAGCCCTGGAACCGAGAGATTGCAGAATACAACCGCTGCACCCGGACCCCCCAGGGTGCCGGGCTTCCGATTTCAGGACCAACCCCAAAGCCATGCTACTGAACCGCAGGGATGTGTCAACCCAATCTTTATGGATTGGCGGATTGACTCTCGGTCTGTGGCGGGGCGATGCGGAGCCACCGTCCGCCGGCGAGGGGCGTGACGCCCGGGTCTGGCGGGCTGCCCGCGGCGGGATCGAGCGTCACCGCCGCCCGAGCGCGCCTGTCCCAGATGGCGAGTTCGGCCGGGGCGCCGGGTTCGAGGTTCTCGGTGGGCACCGAGAGCAGGACGAGGGCTCGCCGGTCGTCGCGGATCGGCGACCAGTTCAGGCGGGTGCGGGACTCGAGCCGGGGGCCGTTGTCGCTGCCGGTGCCTTCGCGTGCGTCGGCGCGCAGCGTGAAGGTGTAGCGGCTCAGCACCGGGTCCTCTGGAGTGCCCGCCAGGTCGCCTTCGAGGAAGATCGCCAGCACCCACTCCTCGCCCGTGAGCGTCGGGCACCAGGCAACGGCGCGGACGGCTTTCAGCGAGCCGGTCCCACTCTCGCCCGGCGCGGGTCGGTCGAGCGGCGCATCGACGCGGCGCTCGCGGGACGAGGGATCGCCGCCCATGAACACGAACGCACGCTGGGAGGGCGGGCCGGCCAAGAGTGGCAGGCCGAAGCGTTCGGCCGCGTCGAGGCAGGCGGCGACTTCGGTGGCGTCCCATGCCTCGGCGTAGATGGCCTCGCTGGGAGCGAGGGCCTCGGGCATCTCGATCCGGGCGTAGACGAACGGCTGGGCGAGGCTGGCGGCCCGCCAGGGCATGACGTTGGCGCCGTCGTAGACGTGCAGGCGGGACACGCCGCGGGCGGCCAGTGCCTCGCCCACGATGGCGCTGCGGGCGTTGGCGTCCTGGCGCGACGCGGTGCGTCGGTGGGCGCGCTCGTCGAGCGGCCACAACTGGTTGAGCGCGTCGGCCACGACGATCTGGCGAGCGAACAGCGCGAGCAGGAGTGCGGCCAGGATCCACGCGCGCCCGCGCAGCAAGGCCGCGAGCAAGCCGTCGGAGCCCGTGCCGACGCGTCGCGCCGATTCCACGACCCACCACGCGGCGGTGCCCAGCAGCAGCGCGATCCCCGGCATGAGCAGCAGCACGATGAACCGGTGCGGCTGGGTGTGCTGGGTCATCACGACGAACCACGTCAGGCCGCCCGCGAGCAGCAGCACGCCGCCGCCCAGCCCGCATGCGATCGGCCCGCCCGGCGGCAGGGACCAGAACAGGAATCGAGCGCCGGCCTTTGGCGGCGGCTCCGGTGGGGCCACGCCGACGAGGCCCTTTCGCGGATCGACGAGCGAGACGGACAAGGGACGCCTTGCCGATCGGTTGGCGCACCACCTCGCCGCGCCGTGCAGCGCGACCGAGATGAGGATGGCGGCCAGGGCTCCGAGGACCCAGGGGTCGAGGGCGGGGTACACGAACTCCTGGTTCCAGACGAGGTTGGTGTCGTCGCGCGTCGGCCAGGGCCAGCCGAGGCGGGCCAGCCACGACGACGCGAGTTCGTGCAGATCGACACCGGCTCGACCGCTGCCGGAGCGCCGGCTCGCCTTTGACCGGAACTGCTCGAGCGCCGCATCCCAGCCGCCGAGCACCTGGGCGTTGTGCAGGACGCGCAAGGCCATCATTGGGATTGGCAGCGGGCCGACGAGCGCGGCCCCGAGCACCACGGGCCACCTGAAGTGGAACGCCGTCCGCACACCCACGAACAGCGCGAAGAAGAACATGTGCTCGAGGTTGGTCCAGCAGTCGGCGGCGAAGAGCAGGGCGGTGAGCGCGAGCCAGACGAGGCGGCGCGGGCCGAGCGTGTCCTCGAAGGCCAGCCAGGCCCGCATGGCCCCGAAGAGCAGCATCGGGCTGTAGGCCATGTGGTGCAGGGCGGCCGAGTACGACAGGAACGCCGGGCTGAGCACGTAGAACAGGCCGGCCAGCGCGCCGATCGCGCGGCTGTGCGAGAGGCGCGTGAACACCAGCCAGGCGAGCAGCGCCGACGCGAGGCCGCAGGTCTGGGCGAACAGGCGAGCGGCGAGCAAGGGCTCGACGCCCAATGCCTTGCCGACGGTCCACGCGGCGTAGGAGAGCCAGTACGGGCCGGGGGGGTACGAGACATAGAGGGCCGAGGCGTCGTCGACGGGGGCGGCGGTCTGGATGCGGGGCAGGCCCCAGGTGGTGGTGAAGCCCGCGTCGTCGAAGCCGCGGCTGGCGTTGATGATGTTGGCGTCGGACCAGAACTCGCCGGAGGACGGGCCGGGGTATTGGGCGCGGGCGGCGTAAAGCAGCACGCCCAGGGCCGCGAGCACGAGCAGAAACGCCGCGGCCATCCAGCGCGGACCGGTGATGGTGCGCCGGGCGGGCGTCGCGGAATCGGTCGTGGTGGGTTCGGGCTTGGGCATCGAAGCGGGTTGGTCGGGCAGAGGCGTTGTCGCGGCGCGCTGGGCTGCGACGGGTATCATGGTCGCGCTCGCCGCCGGGCTTGCCGTCGCGGCAGCGTGCAGAGCATGATTGGTCGGCTGCGACCCCGGCGGGCGGGCCGCCCGTGGGCACGGACGCACACCCTGGGCATGGACACGGACAATCCGGTGCGGGCCGAAGCCGCGGCGGACGCGGTCGCGGCCGCGAGAGGAACCGCGGCGTCCGGCCCGCGTGTGGCCGCGATCGTCGTGACGTGGAACCGGAAGGCGGATCTGGACCGCTGCCTGCGGGCAATCGCGGCCCAGAGCTTTGCCGCGGCACGCGTTGACGTTGTGGTGGTCGACAACGCGTCGACCGACGGGACGGCGGACCATGTTTTCGAGGCCTGGCGTCCGAGCCGCGTGGTGCACAACGGGGCCGAGGCCGCAGAGCGTCCGCAGTTTGAGATGGGGCGGGCGGCGGTGGCCCGCAATGCGGGCGGGTGGCGGTCGGTGACGCTGGTGCGGAATGGGACCAATCTCGGCGGGTGCGGCGGGTTCAACACCGGGTTCCTGATCGTCGAGCGGACGATCGCCTCGCACCGCGAGTTGAGCGCCTTGCCCGAAGCGCCCGGAGCGGCCAGGGCCGAGCCGCTCGGGTACGTCTGGCTGGTGGATGACGACGCCGTTCCCGCGCCCGACAGCCTGGAGCGGCTCGTCGCGACGGCCGAGAGCGACCCGACCATCGGCATCGTCGGCTCGCGGATGGTCGAGCCCAACGACACCAGTGTCACGCTCGAGTCCGCGGTGTTCTTCAACCCCTCGACCGGCCTCTTCGGCCCGCCCGAGCCGGGGCATCCCCGCCACGCCGAGCACGAGGCGTGGCTGGCCCGCGTCGGCTCGCCGAAGGGGCGGCACGACACACCCGAGGCCCGGGCGGCGATGACCGGCGTGCGGGATGTGGACTGCGTGGCCGCGTGCTCGCTGCTGGCCAAGTGGAGCGAGGCCCGGCGGCTGGGGTACTGGGACGCGCGGTTCTTCATCACGGGCGACGACGCGGACTGGTGCCTGCGGTTCGGGCGGGCCGGGCTGCGGGTGGTGTGCGATCTGGACGCGGTGGTGCACCACCTGCCGTGGATCGCCAAGCGGACGACGCTGCAGGATTACTACCGCCGGCGGAACCTGTTCTGGTTGTGGGAGCGGGCGCTGGGGCGCGACGACCTGCGGCGGCTGGCGTCGGCCCGTGTTGCGCTGATCCTGCGTCAGGCCAGACAGGCGATCGCGCGCGGGAGGGCCTTGGACGCGGAGATCATGCGCCGGTCCGCCCACGACGCGGCCGCCAATCGCGGCGGGCGTCTGGACCTCTCCGCACGCCCCGGCTTTGCGGCGGTTCCGATCGAGGACGCCCTTCGCGCGGTCGGGGCGGATCGACCCGGCGCGACGCTGGTCGGCGTGTGTCCGAGTCGAAGGACGCTGCGCCAAGCCCTGCGCCTCCGGCGCACGGCCGCGCGGGCCCTCTCGACATCGCCGCCGAAGTGGGTGCTGTTCGTCGCGGCCGACGCGATCGGCGATCGGCTGCTGGCCCGCCTGGAGGGGCTGCCCGACGTCCGCGTCGTCCGCTACGCCCGGCGTCGTCGTTCGATGCTCCGTCGCCAGTTCGGATTCCTGCTGAGCCCGCCCCGGGCGTGGGTGGTGTTCGACGGGCGGACGGATGTGCCGCTGCTGCGCTGCCCGCGCTTGCTGCACGTCGACACCCGTGCCCGCAAGGCCCGGGCGGAGCGCCACATACCCGGCTCGCGCCCGCTGTTTCTGGCCCGCTGGCTGTGGACGTGGCTCCGCTGCCGCGTCTATCTCTGGCGGCTTGAGCCTCGCGAGTTCCGGGGGCGGTTCGGCGACGGGGCGGACTGACGCTCCGTGAGGCGGCCCGAACTGTGGTCCCCGCCCCGCCCTCCGTGCCGATACATCTCTGCTGTGCGCCGCCGCGCCGGGGTTGCCGCACGCACCGAGGAGCCGACGTGCCCAGTGGCGGGGTCCAACGAGGGGTCGACCTGGGGTGGCTGTTCATGCTGCCCGGCGTGGTGCTCATCGCCGCGGCGTTGCTCATCGCCGCCCAGGACGACCTGAACGAGGCCCGGTTCCGGCGGGACCAGGCGCTGGCGATCGAACGCCGCCATGCCGAGCGGGTCGACCACTACCGGGCGTATCTGGCGGCCCTGGAGCGGGAAAACCCGGCGGTGGTGCGGTCGCTGGTGGTCGGGCAACTCAACAAGACGCTGGTGGACGCGGTGGATGCCCGGGTGCCGGGCACGCCGGTGTACGACAGCACGGACGTCTTCGCGTCGCTGGAACCGGGCGAGCCGGAGGCGGTGGAGCGGGTGCGGATCGACTCGGTGCTGTCGCGGTGGGCGACGGACGACTCGAAGCGGGTGTGGCTGCTGGCGTCGGGGGCGCTGTGCGTGTTCGTGGGGCTGCTGCCGCCGGTGAGCCGGCGGGCGGGGCGGGCCGCACCGCTGATCCCGGCGGAGGATGAGCCGGACGCCGAGTTTGAAGAGATCGAGGACGAGGACGCTGCGAGCGAGGGCGAGGGCGAGGAGGGTGGCGAGTGGGAGGGGGCCGAGGCCTCCGACGACGCCGAGGAGGAGTCGGAAGAGGACAACGAGGACGCGGAGGACGACGCCGGCGACGAGGACGACGACGAGTGGGAGGACGAGGGGTCCGACGACGAGGAAGAAGAGGACTGGGAAGGCGAGGAGTCGGACGAAGACGAGGCGGGTGACGGAGAAGAAAACGGAGACGAGGAAGAGGAAGAGGAAGAGGAAGAGGAAGAGGAGTCCGACGCCGATGAGGATGACCCCGAAGACGACGAGGAAGGCTGGGACGAGGACGAAGAGGACGACGGGGAGTGGGAGGACGAGGACTCCGACGGCGGCGCGGACGAGGACGAGGAAGAAGGCGACGAGGACGACGACGAAGCCGAGGAACCGACCAGCCGGTCCCGGGCGTCGCGACAAGCGCAGGCATCAACGCCCGGCCTGTTCGAGTGACCGGGCCAACGGTCGCGCTGCACCCGCCCACCTACGCTCGGGCGATGGTCGGGTGCTTCGAGATCGAAGCGGTCGGGGAGCGCCTCTGGCTGATGCCGGAGCGGGCGGTGTGGTGGCCGCGACGGGAGACACTGATCGTCGCCGACCTTCACCTGGGCAAGAGCCAGGCGCTGCGGGCGGGTGGCGCGGCGGTGCCGGCGGGGGTGCTCGACGAGTCTCTGGCCCGTCTGACCTCGGCCATCGAGCGGGCCGGCGCGACTCGGCTGCTCGTCGTGGGCGACCTGCTCCACGCCGGCATCGGGCTGACGCCGGACCTGATCGATCGGGTGGCGGCGTGGCGTCGCGAGTTTCCCGGAGTCGTCGCCGTCGTGCCCGGCAACCACGACCGCTCGCTCGCGCGGGTCAGGGATGCGTGGGGCCTTGAAATCACCGACGGCATCCACGTCGACGCTCCGCTCGCGTTCGTGCACGACCCGGCGACGTGCGAGAACGCTGACGCCCTCCCGGGTGTCGGGTTCACCTGGTGCGGGCACGTCCACCCGGCCGTTCGGATTCGGGGAGGTGGCGACGCGGTCAAACTGCCTTGCTTCGCGATCGGGCCGCGGCTCGGGCTGCTGCCGGCGTTCACGCGATTCGCCGCGGGCGGAGGCTGGTCACGCGCGTCGGGCTGGCGGACGATCGCGATCGCGGAAGAGAGGTTGATAGAGGTTTGATCGGTTTGGCCCGGGCTTGGTGCCGATCCACTGCGCGGTGCGCGCGTCCGATCATGAGAGAATCGCATTGTGTTCGGTGGCGAGCCTTGTTGATTCGGTGAACAAACCAGCACGCTCGGGCGTACCACCATGCATCTCCTGACTCATCTCTCTCCTCCGAGCAACCGGCAGCGTCTGGGCCCAGCCCATACACTGCCGGTTGGTCGTTTGCAGGGAGGGCTCGGCGTGCGGCAGCACAGGCGACAGACCACGGCGGCGGCACTTCTCGTTCCGGTCGCGATCCTCGCTCTGGCGTCGTTCGCGGCCGGCGGGTGCCAGCACTCGCTGTTCAAGCGAGGCGTGCACCGCAGCCAGTTCGAGACCTACGACACCATCCGCAACCGACACGCCCCCGACTCGTTCGAGGACGAGTTCCGCGCCAACCGTATCAACCTGCGCGGGCGTCTGCTCAACGACTGATGGGCTTGCGGCGAGCCGTTCGCGTCAATCGTGCGCGATATGGGTGGTGGCGTGCGCGACGGGTCGCGCGACGTTCCGGGTGCACGATCGGGCGCGAGCAGCCACGACATCTTGTCGGTTGGCGTGGACGACACAAGACCGGTTGTGTCCCACCCGCGCCGTGTGGCACACTGGCGCGTTGGTGAACAGGTGCCGACACGACAACTTGAGGCAAAACCAGCAGCATCCGACGCCCGGCGTCCGATGGGCTTTATACTCACGCCCGTTCGGCGCAGGCGTGTGCCGCCAACCTTCACGGATGAACTGACGATGGCGACGCGGCAGGCCGCTCCCCGCATGGCCAGGTCCACCCGGTCGACGCCCCGCACTCGGGCGCGGGCGGCCCACGCGCCAACGACGCGGGCCCGTTCCTCGCAGCGGCGCAGCGCCAAGCCGCCTCGCCCCGCCATCGTCTGGGCCTCGCTGATCGCCGCGATGACGGGCGCCGGGGGGCTGCTGCTGGCCCTGGACGGCGGCGGACGCTCGCCGCTCGACGGCATGCGCCTGCCCGGCGCGTCGGCCCTGATGGCGGTCAACCGCCCGCGCTCCATCGAGGCGGTGCTCGCCACGCGCGAGCCGCTGGACCG
This sequence comes from Phycisphaerales bacterium, assembly GCA_041401985.1. Lineage (GTDB taxonomy): Bacteria > Planctomycetota > Phycisphaerae > Phycisphaerales > UBA1924 > JACKHA01. The sequence continues at coordinate 268,504 of JAWKTE010000001.1, read as the reverse complement.
CGAGCGGTGGCGGTCGATCATGGTCCACCACTCCGGGGCCGCCTTCGGCACCGCCGAGAGCCTGGAGCGCGACGCCCGGGCCATCGGCCTCCGCGGGCTGGGCCACCACTTCGTGATCGGCAATGGCAACGGGATGGGCGACGGCGAGGTCTTTGTGGGGCGCCGCTGGCTCGAGCAGGCCCCCGGGGCCCACGCCGTCGGCGAGCCGGAGCGGGCCGACTGGTACAACCGGCACGCGATCTCGATCTGCCTCGTGGGCGACGGCAACCGGCGCGAGTTCACCCAGGCCCAGATGCAGCGACTGGCCGAACTGGTCCTGACCCTGGCCCGCGAACTGGGCATCCCGCCGGAGCAGGTCCTGCTCCACAGCGACACCACCGGCGTGCCGGACCCCGGGGTCCGATTCCCAGCGGCGGCGTTCCGCGAACTGGCGGCGGGTCTGGAGTAGGCCGCCTGGCGCGTCCGTCGCTTGCTCTGCCCGAGAAACCCCGACATCAACCGCCAAGCGTCCCCGCTGGCGCGCCGAAAAGCGTGATCGGGAATACGCTCCCTGCTCGGCACGAGCGGCCGGGGTGCCCGTTCGGGTTCCCGCGGGCCCGCGCGGGTCTCGGCCCGCGTCGCCGGGGTGGGGCGGGGTTGGATGCAGTGGCGTGCCCGGCTCGGCGTGGCCGGGAAGGGGTCGGAGGTAGCGTCGCCCGTGGAGATCTTCAAGAAAGGCGAGATGGTTGAGGGCTTCCGCATCGAGCGGGAGTTGGGACGCGGCGCGGCGTCGGTCATCTACTTGGCCTGGGACCCCCGCACCAAGCACATCTGGGCCCTCAAGCACGTCGAGCGGGGCGACGCCAAGGACGACCGCTTCCTCGTCCAGGCCGAGGCCGAGTACAAGGCCGCCAGCGCCCTGGACCATCCCGGCGTCCGCAAGATCACCAAGTGCATCAAGCGGGGCTCGATCTTCAAGACCAACGAGTTGTTCCTGGTCATGGAACTGGTGGACGGGCGGAGCCTGGAACTCTCGCCGCCTCGGACCATGGCCCAGGCGGTGCACATCTTCGAGCAGGTGGCCCGGGCCCTGGGGCACATGCACCAGCGCGGCTGGGTCCACGCGGACATGAAACCCAACAACATCGTGGTCGACGGCGACACCCACGCCAAGATCATCGACCTGGGACAGTCGTGCAAGGTCGGAACGATCAAGGCCCGCATCCAGGGCACGCCGGACTACATCGCCCCGGAGCAGGTGCATCGGCGCGAGATCACGCCGCGGACGGACATCTACAACCTCGGCGCGACAATGTACTGGGTGCTGTGCCGCCAGCACATCCCGACGGCCTTGCCCAAGGACGACCGGCTGGTGGGATCGCTGGACGCGGCCCTGATCGAGAAGCCCCGGCCGCCGCACGAGATCAACCCGCGCGTGCCCCTGAGGCTCAGCGAACTGATCCTGCAGTGCGTCGAGGCCATGCCGGAGAACCGCCCGCAGAGCATGGACATCGTGGCGGACCGGCTGAACCTGATCCACGGCATGATCCTGGCCGCCCGCGCCAGCGAGGGCTCGACAATGGGCGGCCTTCCCGCGCCCGACCCGGACGACGACGCGGACGAAGACGGCCTCGCGATCGGCGGGTCGAAGTAGGGCGGGCAGCGACGGAGCGACGAAGGGCGGAGAGCCGACGGAGCCTCTCGCTGGCGGTCCGCTTATCCTCTCCGGCTGCGCGACAGGCGATGAGAGTCGTTGGCAGCGTCCGACTTCGTCCCTCCGTCACTCCGCCTCTTCGCCTCTTCGTCTCTTCGTCACTTCGTCACTTCGTCACTTCGTCACTTCGTCACTCCCCAGGACCGCTCCATCCCCCTCTCCCCCGCCCAACTCCAGGACGCCGACGCGGTCATCGACGCGCTGCATCGCGGGGCGTCGGCCAACCGCTTCGCGTCGTGCCGCGTCGGCTCGATCGACCAGATCACGCCCCCGGGCCGCCTCATCGCCACGGGCGATCTGCACGACAACCCCGACAACTTCGAACGCCTGATCGAACTGGCCCGTCTCACCGGCGTCGCCGGCGAGGACGGCGCCACCGACGACCACACCCACGACCTGCCCCACATCACCCTGCACGAGATCATCCACCCGGACCGGCTGATCAACGGCATGGACTTCTCGTACCGCTCGATGGTTCGCGTGGCCGCGCTCAAGGCCGCCCACCCGGAGCGGGTGCACACGCTGCTGGCCAACCACGAACTGGCCCAGATGGTGGGCGCGGGGATCGTCAAGAACGGCATCCGCGTGGTCGAGGCGTTCAACGAGGGGATCGACTACGTGTTCGGCTCGAGGGCCGCGCCGGTCATGGACGCCATCCGCGCCTTCGTCCGCTCCATGCCGCTGGCCCTGCGGTGCGTCACGCCGCGCGGCGACATCCTGTGCGCCCACTCCATCCCCGGCCCGGCCATGATGCCCCGCTTCGACGCCAGCGTCCTCACCCGCGACCTGACCGAGGACGACTACGCCCCCCGCCAGGGCGCGGCCCACATGATGGTCTGGGGCCGCGACTACGACCACGATCAGATCGAGGACCTCGTCGAACGCTGGGGCGTCAACCTCTTCGTCCTCGGGCACGAGAAGGCCGAGCACGGCGTGATGTTCGTGCCCCCGGCGGTGCTGGTGATCAACTCCGACCACGAGCGCGGCGTGTACCTGCCGATCGACCTGGACGACCCGCCGCGCGCGGAAGAGGCGGCGGCGCTGGTGCAGCGGTTGGCGCCGGCGGATTCGTGGTGATGCCCGAGGTTGCCGCAGGGCTCTGCGCAGAGCCCTGAGCGCGAGCCTAAGCGAAGACCATGCGCGGGGGCGGATGCCACCGCGATCGGCCAAAACTCTTGTGTCGAAACCGCCCTTTGCTGTACCCTCTTCCCGACGGGCACGAGTTCGCCGCTTCCGACCTCGGTCGATGGAGAGGAGTCCCGCGATGGCGTTCTGTCGTTCCAGCATCCCCGTCGTCCGCGCCGCCGCAGGCGTGGGCGTCTTGATCGCCCTGTCATCCCCCGCCCCGGCCGACTGGCCCAACTCCGGCGGCAACCAGGGGCGCAACTGCCTCACCAGCGAGATCGGCCCCGATGCCGCGGACTTGCTCTGGTCCGGTGGGCGCTCGTCGGTCATCTCGTGGCAGCCCGTGATCGAGGGCGACCGCGTGTTCCTGGTCCGCCAGTCCGGCTTCCCGCCGGAGCCGCCGGCTGGCACGTCCAGCACCGTCGTCGCGATGGACTTGGACACTGGCGCCGAACTCTGGTTCCGCAACATCCCGTTCGAGACCGGCGACTGGACCACCTGGATCGCGGGCGTCAGCAACGGGCGGGTGTTCGTGTCGCGCTCCGGCAACGGCGCATCGGTCTCGGACAACCTCCTCGCCCTCGACGCCGCCACCGGCGCAACGCTGTGGGAGAGCCAGGCCATCATCAACGCCGGCGCTTACGACGGGGTCGTCTTCGCTGATGACGGCGATCCCATCATCGCTTCTTTCCGGGACATCTGGCGCATCGACGCCGAGGACGGCACAACGGTCTGGTCCACGCCACGCACCGCCTCGGTCAGCGGCAACTGCGGCGGGGCCATTGGCAACGGCGGGTTTTACGTCATCGACGCCGCCGCGGCGGCAACGTCATCAAGAAGTACGACCTGGCCACCGGCGCGTTCCTGTACCAGAGCCCATCGCTGGGCGGCTTCACGATCCAGAACACACCCCGCTCGTCGCGCCAGACGGCACGATCTACGTCTCGCGCGTCCAGAACAACGTCACCGTGGACTTCTTCTACGCCATCGAGGACAACGGCGTCGCCATGTCCATCAAGTGGTCCGTGCCCGCCGCGTACAACACGGGCTCCGAGTTCGGCGTCGGGCCCGACGGCTCGGTGTATCACTGGGGCCCAGGCCCGCGCCTGGAGCGACTCGACCCCGCCGACGGCATGATCCTGAACTTCACCGATCCGATCCCCACGCAGTTCGCCACGCCGCGCTTCGCCATCGATGCGCTCGGCAAGGTGTTCTTTTCCAACGGTGGATTCGCCGACGGCCGCCTCATCGCCTACGACGCCGACCTCTCGCCCCGCTGGGACATCGGCGTGACCAACATCAACATCGGCGGCCCGGCCATGGGCCGCGACGGCACCCTCGTCGTCTGCGGCAACGGCACCAACGTGCGGGCCTTCCGGTCGCCCGTCGCCTCCTGCGAGCCCGATCTGACAACAGGCGCGATCCAGGGCCAGCCCGGCTACGGCGTGCCCAACGGCGTGCTCAACAACGACGACTTCTTTTACTATCTCGCCCAGTTCGCCGCCGGCAATCTCGCCGTCGCCGACCTGACCACCGGCGCGATCCAGGGCCAGCCCGGCTACGGCGTGCCCAACGGCATCCTCAATAACGACGACTTCTTCTACTACCTGGCCATCTTCGCCGCTGGCTGCTAGCGACGCAAGGAGGCACTGACCTCGACCAACCTGTGGCGTGCCACCGACTCGCGTCGTCCGCGGAGCAAGTCGGTGCCGATGGGGCGGAGACTCGCGCCAACGCCCTGAGCGCAAGGTTTCCGATCTGGTCGCCTAGCCGCCCCCCTCCACCTCTACCCTCCCCCATGCCCGCCCCTTCTCCCCACCCAGCCCCCGACGCCGCCGAGCCGATCACCGTCTTCCTCCACATCCCCAAGACCGCCGGCACCTCCCTGGTCCGCACCATCCGCCAGGCCCTGGCCCCCGGCGAGTTCCTCGACCTCTACGGCGTCGACCGCACTACCGACGTGCTCATCGAGCAGATCGGCGCCATGACCCCCGACCAGCGGGCCAGGGTCCGCGTCGCCGCCGGGCACCAGGCCTGGTACGGCATCCACGAGATGCTCGGGCGCCCCGCCCGCTACGTCACCTTTCTCCGCTCCCCGGTCGCCCGCGTCCTGTCCTGCTACCGCATGATGCGCCGGGACACCTCGAACCGGTTCAACCCGGCCATCCTCCGCAACTGCCCCGGTTTTGGGGAGTATGTCTCCAGCCGCAACCACCCGCTCGTGGCCAACCACATGGCCGTCCTGCTGGCGCGCAAGGGGGCCGGCCCGAACCACAACGCCGACGACTGCTGGCGGGTGAACCAGCAGTGGATGGAGCGGGCGGATGTCAATCTGGCGAACTTCTGGTTTGTCGGATTCCAGGAGTCCTACGACACCGACGCCCGGACGCTCTGCGGCCTGCTCGGCCTGGACTGGTCGCCCCACCACGAACGCCGGGCCGCGGATGAGGAGCCGGACGACCTCGAGATCACGCCTACGGACGTGGCCAAGTGCCGCGAGTTGAACTGGGCGGACGCGGTGCTGTACGAGTTGGCGCTGATCCGGAGGGGTTTGGGGCAGTGCGTGGGCCAGAAGCGCTGAGGCGGGGCGGTGGCGTTCTGGGGTGTTGGCAAAGGTCATAATCCATGTGTCGTGTGATTCTGGTGCGAGAATCGCCGGAACCCGACCCGACACCCGCGCGAATGGACTCGCGGCTTTGGGTGGATTGACCGGAGGGGTCACCCGGGGCCGCGCGGGCGCCGATGGGTGAGTGGGCGATCGGCGTCCTTCGCGGGGCAGTGTGCTCCGCCGCTTGGGGTGCCGCCGATCGCCGTGACCAGAATCACCAGAACAAGGGGTCACGCGAGACACTGGCGGCCGACGAGAGGGGCAGCAGCGCCCGGGGAGACCTGAGCGCTGCTGGTGCTCGGGTCGCCGGGAAGCCGCGGGAACGCGACGGGCGGATCGGAGTGGGGGTCGGCGTTCTGCCGGTGCCCCCGGATGTCTCGAATGGGCCGGTGTCCCGGTTGGGGCGTCGGGTTCGGAGTCTTGATGCAGCCGACGGGAGCGATCGCTTCCGATCGGGCGTGGTGGTTGTGGGCTGGAGTCGGCGGGGCAGAGATGCCCGGAATCGGGGGTGGAGCATGATGCTGGATCGGGTGGCACAGGGTTGGTTGGCGAGGGCGCTGGGGGAACTCGGGGCGGGGCAGTCGCGCCGGTTCGAGGACCTGCTGTGGCTGGGCTTCGGCGACGAGTGGAACGCGGTGCTGGGGCTGCTGGTGCGGGACGGCGGCGTGAAGCGGGCCGCGACGAACGACGGGTGGGTGCTGCAGGTCCAGGGCGAGGCGCTGCGTCGGCGGCTGGTGGAGAAGATCGAGCGGGTGGCGGGCTCGTCCGGCTCGGGGAGCGGCCTGGCGATCGGGCTGGAGCCGGCGCAGGCCGAGGCCTGACAAGCGGGTGCAAGGCGGCCCGCACGCGAATCGTCCTGGCCCGACATCCGGGTTGACCGGCGCGAGACGATCCCGACAATGGGACCGGGTTCGCATTGCGGATCCTGGTTTGGGGGCGAAAGGACGCGATTGATGCTGCAGGGAAGAACGGCGGGACTGGGTTTGGGGCTGCTGGTGATCGGCGGGGCGGCGGGGCTGGCGTTGGGCCACCCGGACGATCGCGCCCAGCCGGGGTTCGAGGAGTGCCTCACCACGTTCACGCCGGAGGAGGCGCGGCTGGCGATGCGGCTGCACGCCAGCGGGGCGTACGAGTTGCCGGCGGGGCGTCCCGAGGGCGTGCACCGGATCGCGCTGACGTTCCACGTCGTGCGGCGTGACAACGGGACGGGCGGCATCCCGCAGTCGCAGCTGGACCAGGCGCTGATCGACGCCAACCAGTTCTACGCGCCGATCGGGATCGAGTTCTGCGTGCCGGGTCCGATCAACTACATCAACAACAGCGTCTGGTACGAGCCGACGTCGCTCAACACGGTCAACCAGATGCGGAGTTCGAACAACATCCCCGGCACGATCAACATCTACTTCGCGGAGCTCAACGGGGCGGGGCTGTGCGGGATCTCGGCGTTCACGTTCAGCAGCATCCAGTCGATCGCGATGAACAACCAGTGCACGGGGCTGGCGACGAACCACTCGACGTTCCCGCACGAGATCGGGCACTACCTGGACCTGTTCCACACGCACGAGACCGGGGCGGGCGGGGCCGAGTGCGTGAACGGATCGAACTGCGCGGTCGCGGGCGATCTGGTGTGCGACACGCCGGCCGATCCGAACATCCTGACCAGCGTGAGCGCGGCATGCCTGTACACGGGGACGTCGCTGGATCCGTGCTCGGGGGCAGCGTACACGCCCAACGTGCGGAATCTGATGTCGTATTCGCGGAAGGAGTGCCGCGATTACTTCTCGCCGGGGCAACTGGATCGGGCGCTGGCGACGTATCTGAACCTGCGGACTGAGCTGCACACGAACCTGTGCGGCTCGTCGTGCGAGCCGGATTTGACGACGGGCGCGGTCGCGGGCCAGCCGGGGTACGGGACGCCCAACGGCGTGCTGAACAACGACGATTTCTTCTACTTCCTGGCGCAGTTCAGCGCGGGGAATCTGGCGGTCGCGGACCTGACCACGGGCGCGGTGCCGGGGCAGCCGGGCTACGGCGTGGCGAACGGCATTATCACGAACGACGACTTCTTCTACTACCTGAACCTGTTCTCGCTCGGCTGCTGAGCCCGGAGGCGGCGGGGCAGGTCGAGGTGCGAGCAAAGTGCGGGCGGCGGGCGATTGCCTGTCGCCCGTTTTCGTGCGCCGAGCGAGGACACAGCGGCGATTCGATCGACGCCCTCGGTGGTGGCCGCACAGCCGCGGGCGGCGGCAAGGGCAGCAGAGCCTCCACCGCATCTGCCTTTCTCAGCGTCCTCCGCGACTCTGCGGTGAGTCCCCGTGTTTGCCGACCGAGCGAGCAGGGGTGCGTTTCGGCCCGCGGCGTTGGGCCGGTCGGCTCATTGGGACGCGATGGCGGCGAGGATGAGGAACACGAGCAGGAGAGCGGCGGCGGTGGCGGCGATCCATGTGGTGACGCGGGCCTTGTGGCGGGCGTGTGCTTTGGCGAGGCAGGCCGCGACGACCTCGGGCGAGGGTGCGAGCGATTCGGCGCCGGCGCGGAGATCGTGGAGTGCGGCGGCGGCACGGTCGGGGCCGAACGCGGAGGCCAGGGCGGCGTCGGCACGTTCGAGGAAGCGGTCGGCGGCGGACCTCGAGCAGTCCATGGCGCGGCAGGCGCAGATGGGGTCGAGGTCGTCGAGGCGTCGGAGGATGAACGCCTCGGCGGCCTGGAGGGGAAGGGACGCGATCACGTCGTGGGCCGGGCCGATCGAGTCGCGCGCCTGAGCGGGTGGTGCGGACGGGGCGGACGGCTCCGGCGCGGCGTCTGCTTGCGCGAGGTTTCGTCGGCGGGCCGGCGGCACGGCGCGGCGGATGGCCTGGATGGCGAGCCGGTCGATGCGGTCGAGCGGGAGCGGCTCGTTCGGGGGGACTGTGGCGAGCGTGGCCAAGGCTCTTCGTGCGGTTTCGGTGTCGGCGGTGGCGAGCAGGGCCAGACGCCAGGTCCGGGCGGCGAGGGCCAGTTCCGGATCGGTCGGCGGCGGGGGCATCGGGGGACTGTATCGCGTGGCGGCAGCGGGGGGGGCGCACGAGAAGGCCCCCGCCCGGGATTGGGCGGGGGCCTGGATTGCTGCGAGGATGGCTGCCCGGAGCCGGGCGGCTGGGATCAGCAGCCGGCGGCGAAGATAGCCAGGTAGTAGAAGAAGTCGTCGTTGTTGAGCACGCCGTTCGGGACGCCGTAGCCCGGGGCGCCGGCGATGGCGCCGGTGGTCAGGTCGGCGACGGCGAGGTTGCCGGCGGCGAACTGGGCGAGGTAGTAGAAGAAGTCGTCGTTGTTGAGGATGCCGTTGGGCACGCCGTAGCCGGGCGCGCCGGCGATGGCGCCGGCGGTCAGGTCGGGACGGCAGGTGGGGGCGCCACCGGTCTCGACGAAGATCTGCTTGACGAAGTCGTGGGTGAGTTCGCTGGTGGGAGTCGTGACGTTGTCGACGAAGGACCAGTCGATGAGGAAGCCGGTGTTGAGGATGTCGTTGGGGCTGGTGTCGGCGCAGTTGAGATCCCAGCAGGGATCGACGACGGAGCCGACGCCGAGCGAGCCGGTCTCGCCGTCGGTGGCGAGCCACTGGAGGTGGTCGGCGCTGCCGACGGCGACGAGGTTCTGCGGCTGCGGGAAGCCCAGGCCGATGGCGGTGGGGTTCAGGTCGCCGCCGGCGATGTACATGGCCACGTCGGCCTCTCCGGTGGCGCCGCCGTTGAAGTCCATGTTGATCCAGTCGTGGTAAACCAGTCCGGTGTTGGCCACGTCGAAGCCGGCGGGGTATCCCGGGAAGCCGGTGAAGTCGAGTTCGAGCAGGATGCGGTAGACGCCGTTGAACGTGGAGCCGCCGCTGAGGGTGGTCATGAACACGGACTCGGCCTCGAAGAGGTAGGTTCCGTCCGCGTTGAAGAAGGCGGTGATGAGGCGGATCTCCTTCTCGGCGACGGTGGGGTCGAAGTTGCGGTGGTAGAGGCGGCTGCTGTAGCGGGTGATGGGGGCGGTCTCGCCGATGCCCAGGACGTTGGTGTCGGCGGTCCACTCGTCGGCGATGATGTCGGTCGGGAGCGGGACCTGGGGCGGGGACGACGGGGCGCCCAGGGTGGAGCCGCCGATGACGGTCTGGGTCATGCCGAAGAGGAAGGCGCCACCGGTGCCCAGGCCGTCGATGTAGTCCTGGAGGTCGGAGAACGCGAGGTTGTAGGGGCGGCCGTTGGCGACGCAGGTAGCGCAGGTGTTGGTGAGGTTGTCGAAGGCGGTTTCCTCGGCGTCGGTGCCGACGGTGGGGCCGCCGGGGATGATGGCCGTGCGGCCGTCGGCGGTGCGGACGATGTGGTACGACGCGTACAGATCGGTCGCGTTGCTGTCGTCGACCACGCGGAGCGTGGTCTGGGCGGAGGCGGCGGTGGCCATCCCGGCGACGCCGGCGAGAATCAGTGCGAGACCCTTCTTCATGGTGTTACTCCTCTCACAACGTGGATCACACGCTCCCCAACCCTGATGGAAGGCGTGGCACTCGGGCGCAGCCGCACACGACGCGGCGGCCGAGATTCGGACAGACTGTCAGGAACGCGAGCGGCTGGCCGCGACCCTTCCCCCGGTCGAGCGACCGGACCCACCCCCGCGGACCCGGTCGGGCGGCGGGCGGGAGCCCACGGCACGGCCGGGAGATGCCACAAATGTACCAGCAAAGCGTGGCCCCGCAAGGGCGATCCCGGCGCATGGTGAAAAACGCCCGCTGGGTTGGGTGCCTACCGGAATCCGATCATGGACGGGGGGCGTGGCGAGCGGATCGCATGGCCGCGACGAACTCGTCGAACAGGGGCGAGGAGTCGTGTGGGCCTGGGGACGCCTCGGGGTGGTACTGGACCGAGAACACGGGGCGGTTGGCCAGGCGGAAGCCGGCGACGGTGCCGTCGTTGAGGTGGAGATGGGTGACCTGGCCCCCCGCGGCGGCGAGGGAGTCGGGGTCGACCGCGAAGCCGTGGTTCTGGCTGGTGATCTCGACGCGTCCGGTGCGTGTGTCGCGGACGGGCTGGTTGGTGCCGCGGTGGCCGAAGGGGAGTTTGTAGGTCTTGGCACCGATGGCCAGGGCGAGGAGCTGGTGCCCGAGGCAGATGCCGAACGTGGGGACGGGGTTGGTCTCGCGGGCGACGACGCGGCGGAGGGTGGCGATGGTCTGCTCGACGGCGGCGGGGTCGCCGGGACCGTTGGAGACGAAGAGGCCGTCGAACTCGCCGGCGTCGAAGCGGCGGAGGATGTCGTCGGCGGTGGTGGTGTGGGGGATGATCTCGACCTGGCAGGCGCGCTCGGCGAGGTTGCGGAGGATGTTGCGTTTGGCGCCGCAATCGAGGGCGAGGACGCGGAAGGGACGGGTTGGGTTGGTGGTGTCGGGTTGGTCCGCGTTGGCGTCGGGTGAAGCGAGGGCGAAGTCGTGGTCCCAGTCGCCGAGGTCCTCGCCCCAGCGGGAGGCGGTGCGGCAGCCGACGGCGGGGACGAGGTTGGCGCCGGCCATGCTGGCGGCGGCGCGGGCCATGGCGAGGAGTTCGGTGGTGGAGGTGTCGGAGTCGCAGAGCACGCCGTTCATGACGCCGGCGGAGCGGAGGCGGCGGGTGAGGGCGCGGGTGTCGATGCCTTCGAGGGCCAGCACACCGGCGTCGGCGAGGTAGTGGTCGAGGGTGTCGGAGGCGCGGTAGTTGGAGTGACGCTCGGCGAGTTCGCGGACGACCAGGCCGCTGATCTGGACGCGGGCGCTCTCGACGTCCTCGGCGTTGACGCCGGTGTTGCCGATGAGCGGGGTGGTGAGCACGAGGATCTGGCCGGAGTACGAGGGGTCGGTCATGGACTCCTGGTAACCGGTGAGCGCGGTGTTGAAGACGACCTCGGCGGTGGGGGTGAGGCCGCGGCCTGTGGCGCCGAAGGCGCGGCCCGTGAAGACGGAGCCGTCGGCGAGGACGAGGCGGCCTGTCGGTCGGTGCGCATCGCGCTGGGAGTTGGGCATCAAGCGTAATGATAGAGGTGCGGTGCGGGCGTGTCGGCCTGTGGCGCTGGTGGTGGCGTGGATGGCGCGGGGTGCGTGGCGATGGAATCGCTGTTCGGGCGCGAGCGTGGGGCGGCTGGGGCTCCGCCGGGGGCGCCGGGGCGGTACGCGCGGGTGGCGGTGGAGCGGGGCTGGACACGTCGGCGGAGGGGCTGACGTACGCGGTAGGGTGGGACGATCTGGCGGTGGGGGAGCGGGTGGAGGTGCCGCTGGGGCGGGGGATCGGCGGACGGGCGGGATTGTGGTGGCGGTGGGGGGAGGAACTGCTCGAGGGGTTGGCGGCGAGGAAGGTCAAGTCGGTGGCGGCGCGGTCTGGGGCGCGGCTGCCGGAGGGGTTGGTGGAACTGGCGCTGTGGATGGGCGAGTACTACGTGTGCCCGCTGGGGATGGTGCTGGCGACGATGATGCCGTCGGCGGTGAAGCGGGGGGTGGGGCGGCGGACCGAGACGCTGGTGGATGTGGCGGGGGATGTGGGGCTGGCGGCGTCGGAGGTCGAGCCGCGGTTGCCGGGGGCGACGGCGTCGGCGTGGGAGGCGGTGCGGGGGCTGGAGGCGTCGGCGTTTCCCGCCGAGCCGCGGGCGCTGGCGCTGCGGCTCGGGTTGGCGAATGTGGGGCCGATCAATCGGTTGGTGGAGCGCGGGCTGCTGAAGCAGGTGACGCGGGACACGGTTCGGAGCCGGTCGGAGGCGGCGTCGCTGGAGTTGCTTGGTGGCGCGACGGGGGCGCGCCCGGCGTTGACGGCGGCGCAGGCGGCGGCGGTGGAGGGGGTTTCGGCGACGCTTGGCTCGTTCTCGGTCCACTGTGTCTTCGGGATCACGGGGTCGGGGAAAACCGAGGTGTATCTGCGCGCGATCGAGCACGCGCTGGCGGCGGGCAGGTCGGCGCTGGTGCTGGTGCCGGAGATCGCGCTGACGCCGCAGACGGCGGGGCGGTTTGTGGAGCGGTTCGGGGATGTCGGGGCGGTGGGCGACGGCGGCTCGCGCGGTGGAGTCGCGGTGCTGCACTCGGGCTTGTCCGCGGGCGAGCGGCATCGCCAGTGGGCCATGGCGGCGAGTGGGCGGGCGCGGGTGGTGGTCGGGGCGCGGTCGGCGGTGTTCGCGCCGGTGGCGGACCTGGGCGTGATCGTGGTGGACGAGGAGCACGACGCGTCGTTCAAGCAGGACCAGTTGCCGCGGTATCACGGCAGGGATGTGGCGATCAAGCGTGGGCAGGTGGAGGGATGCCCGGTGGTGCTGGGCTCGGCGACGCCCTCGCTGGAGACGTGGGCGAACGCCGTGGGGCTGCCGACTGCGGCGCCGGGGGCGGAGTCGCGCACACCGGCGCGGTATCGGCTGTGGCGACTGGCGGAGCGTGTGGGCGGCGGGACGATGCCGGCGGTGCGGGTGGTGGACATGGCGCAGGAGCGTCGCGAGGCCGCGCTGACAGGGAGCGGGCGGCCCGGTGCGATGATCGGTCCGACGCTATCGGGCGCGCTGGGTGAGACGCTTGCGGAGGGCGGGCAGGCGATCCTGCTGCTGAACCGGCGCGGGTACGCGACGCACATCGCGTGCTCGTCGGCGGCGTGCGGGTGGACGCTGATGTGCCACTCGTGCGACGCGGCACTGGTGCTGCATCGGCACGAGAACCTGCCGCGGGGCGGGGTGGTGCGGTGCCACCACTGCCTGGGCGAGGAACTGGTGCCGGCGGCGTGCCCGGTGTGCGGGCGGCCGCCGGTGCGGCTGGGCACGGGGACGCAGCGGGTTGAAGAGGAGTTGGCGGGGCTGGGGCTTGAGCCGGCGGGCGACGGCGGCGGGACGCTGCTGCGGGTGGACTCGGACTCCATGGACTCGGCACGCGACTACTTCGAGGCGCTGTCGCGGTTCTCGCGCGGCGATATCCGCGTGCTGCTGGGCACGCAGATGGTGGCCAAGGGGCTGGACTTCCCGAACGTGCGGCTCGTGGGCGTGCTGAGCGCCGACACGGCCCTGCACATCCCGGACTTTCGGGCGGGCGAGCGCACGTTCCAGTTGATCTGCCAGGTCGCGGGGCGGGCGGGGCGGGGCGAGCACGCGGGGCGGGTGGTGGTGCAGACGATGAGCCCGCACGAGCCGGCGATTGTGCTGGCGTCGCGGCATGATTTTGAGTCGTTCGCGGAGGCGGAACTTCGGGTGCGGGTGGGGAGCGGATTGCCGCCGGCGGCGCGGATGGCCCGGATCGTGGCGCGTGACGAGAAGCACGAGCGGGCGTGGGCGCACGCGGAGGGGCTGGCGGGCGAACTGGACCGGGCGGCCGGGGAGCAACGGCTCGGGGGCGTGCGGGTGATGGGGCCGATGGACTGCGCGGTGGCGCGGATCGCGGGGCAGCACCGGGTGGCGGTGGAGGTCGTCGCGCCGTCGGCGGGGGTGCTGCACCGCCTGCTGGCGAGCCTGCGGGCGGCGCGGCTGCTCAAGAGCGATGCGCACACGGCGGTGGATGTGGACCCGGTGTCGCTGATGTAGGCACGAGGGGCGTGGGCGGCGGGCGGTCCCATGGGGCGTTCGGCTGGGCGTGTGACGGAGCGTCGCGGTACCATCCGGTCATGGACGCGGAACGGGATGCGAATACGCCTGAGGAGACGGTCGAGTTGACCGACGGCGATGTGCATCGCGTCGCGCGGCTGGCGCGGCTGCTGGTCCCGCACGATGAGGTCGCGGGGTACCGCGAGACGCTTTCGGCGGTGCTGGGGTATGTGCAGAGGCTGCAGGCGCTGGACCTTGAGGGCGTGGAGCCGCTGGCGCGAGTGACGGATGAGCCGCACCGATTGCGGAAGGACGAGCCTGGGGCGGCTTTGCCGACCGAGGCGTTGATGAAGATGGCGCCGGCGTCGATGCCGCCGTTTGTGGAGATTCCGAAGGTGCTGGGGGATGGTGGAGCGTGAGCAGGCGCGGTTGCGCAAGGTGTTTCGCCACGCCCGCGCTGCGCGTGGGCGTGCCACCCGCGCGGTGACGGTGGAGCGGGTGTGTTCGCCACGCGCGGTTTGTTACGGCAGCAGCGTGGCCAGACGTTCGCGGAGTGTGAGTTCGGAGAGGTCCTTGAGTTCGCCGGTGTCGAGGAAAGTGCCGCCGCAGACGGTGCAGGCCTCGAACTGGATGTGCGGCTGCTTGCGATCGACCATGGAGATGAGGCGGCTTTTGTCGCGCGGGCACTCGACGCGGCTGACGACGTGGCGGGCCTTCGTGCCTTCGACGGCGGGGCCGGCGTCGAGCGTGGCGATGGCCTGCTTGGCGCCGCCGCGGGTTGAGAGGAGGGCGTCGAGTTCGCCCTGGTCGAGCCAGAGGCCGCCGCACTTGTGGCAGCGGTCGGTGGCGAGGCGTTCGACCTTGACGCGCTCCATGTTGATGTGGCACTTGGGGCAGGAGACGGCTTTGTCGTCGGGCATGTCGTGATGGTACCGGAGTGGGTGGTTGGTCGGGTGGGTCGGGGGCTCTCGGCCCGGGTTTGTTCCCGGCGAGCGTTGGGCCTTCGTTTCAAGGGGCGAAACCGGGCGCGTCGGGTTTCGTAGACTCTGGGGACGGAGGTGACGCCATGCGGGCAGCGACGAGGCCGGGACGGACGTGGGCGAGCGGCGCGGCGGGCGCGGTGCTGGGGCTTGTGATCGGCGGCGTGGCTCCGCTGGCCGCGGGCGATGATGCGGTGCGTGTGCTGATCGCGGCGGACGAGGCGCTGGGCAGCGCCCGGTCGCTCCGGGCGCACGTGCGGGTCGAGCACATCGGGGCGGTGGCGCTGGACCAGCCCTCGCTCGATGTTGATCTCGCGGCCCGGTGGCAGGGGCAGGGCTGGACGTTCCTGCTCGATGGCGAGGCGACGCGGCCTGATGCGGAGACGACCGAGGCGTTCTCGCTGCTGACCGGCCCGGACGAGACGCGCGTCATCGACCATGAGGCGCGACAGGTTGTGGTCGCGACCGGCGCGGACGCGATGGGGCTGTTGTCTTCGGAGGGCGTGTTCCCCGCGGTGTTCTGGCTGGTGATGTGGGAGGGGCTGATCACGGACCAGGCGATCGACGGCGGGGGCGAGTTGCCGATGGCGTACGCCGGGCGGCGGACGGTCGATGGCGTGGAGTGCGAGGTGGTGCGCGTGGATTACACACGCCGCCAGAGCGAGTACGGGCGGCTGTACGACGTGTGGTGGTTCTTCGATGCCGCGACGCATCTGCCCGTGCGGGCGGAGGTGTGCCTGTTCCGGCGTGACCAGAACGCGTATGGGTTCAACATCGTGACGTTCTCGGGGATCGATACCGAGGCCGAGATCGGCGATGGGGACCTGGCGCTGGGTGTGCCGGAGGGATACAGCGAGGGGTCGCACACGCCGGACCCGGGGTTCGATGGGCCGCGGATCGGGACGGTGCCGCCGGACTGGACGCTGCGCGACGCGGCGGGGCGGACGCACCGCCTGTCGGAGTATCGGGGGTCGGTGGTGGTGCTGGATTTCTGGGCGACGTGGTGCGGGCCGTGCATCGCGGCGATGCCGGCGTTGCAGGAGGTGCACGAGGCGTTCGCGAACGACCCGGTGCATGTGCTGGGGCTGAACGTGTGGGACGACGGGGCGGACCCGGCGGGGTTCATGGCGGAGATGGACCTGACGTACGGGCTGCTGATGGGGGCCGACGACGTGGCCGAGGCGTACCAGGTGCAGGGGATCCCGACGATCTACGCGATCGGGCCGGATGGGCGGGTGATCTACCGGGCGCTGGGGGCTGGGCCGGAGTTGGAGTCGCAGTTGCGTGGGGCGATCACGCGGGCGCTGGCGACGCTGGAGTCCGACGTGGGGTCGGAAGAGGACGAGGGCGCGGAACACGTGGAGGAACCCGCCGAGGGATCGCCGGAGGGTCGCGAGGCCGGGTCGTCGCCCGAGAACCAACCTCCGGGCTGAGCGCGCGAGGCGGGTTTCGGAGGCGTGTGCGCGGCATATGCGCCATGGCTTCTCACGCTCGCGCGGGGCTGGCGCCGCCCCGGCTGGCGAGCCCCTGCCATCGGGCCGATGCGACGGCTCGGCACGGAGGTGCGAGGCGGGGAGAGTGCGCCATGAGTCGGACGGCGGTCCTTTTTGCGTTGTTTCTGGTCGCGTCGGGCGGGTACTTCTGGCAGAAGTATCGGTCCAGCCCGTACGCGCCGGACTTCGAGATGCGCACGCCGGACGGGCGGCGGGTTGTGCGGGACGACTACTACGGGCAGGTGGTGGTGCTGGACTTCTGGGCGTCGTGGTGCCCGCCGTGCCGCATGTCGATCCCGGCGATGGACCGGTTGTACGACCGGTTCAGGGACCGGGGCGTGCGTGTGTATGGGGTGCAGGTGCGGGACGATGTTGACCCGGAGGCGTTCCTGGCGCGGCACGGGGCGAACTACCCGTCGCTGGTAGGCAATGCGGATGTCGAGCGGGACTACCGGGTGAACGCGGTGCCGACGATCGTGGTGATCGGGGCCGACGGGCGGGTGATCCACCGGAGCCAGGGTTGGTCGAGCGGCACGGAGGAGCGGCTGGAGCGGGTGCTGAACGATCATCTGGCGCAGGTCGGGATCGATTGACGCGGAGCCTCGTGCGGGCGTGATCGATCGCCGCCGGGCGTATCATCGGGCAACCACAGACCCCAGCGATCCCGGCCGGACGAGCCGGGTCAGGAGTTGCCCATGACCGCGCAGCCCGTCATCGTCGCCGCCAAGCGGACCCCGATCGGAAAGTTCCTCGGCACACTGAGCGGGACGCCCTCGCCCGTGCTGGGCTCGTACGCGATCAAGGCGGTGCTGGACGCGGCTCCGGCGCTCAAGGGCCATGTCGACGAGTGCGTGATGGGCTGCGTGCTGCAGGCGGGGCTGGGGCAGAACCCGGCACGCCAGGCGGGGCTCAAGGCGGGGCTGCCCGACACGCTGAGTGCCAAGACGATCAACAAGGTGTGCGGCTCGGGGCTGGAGGCGGTGATGATGGCGGCCCAGTCGATCAAGGCCGGCGACAACCAGTGCGTGATCGCGGGCGGGCTGGAGAACATGTCGGCGGCGCCGCATTTCGCCCCGCTGCGGGCGGGGTTCAAGTTCGGGCCGGCGGAGTTCAAGGACCACATGCAGTTCGACGGGCTGACGTGCGCGTTCGAGGGCTGCGCGATGGGCAACAGCGCGGACTACATCGCGACGAAGTACAAGATCAGCCGCGAGGATCAGGATCGGTTCGGGGCCCAGAGCCACCAGCGGGCGGCGGCCGCGGCCAAGAACGGGTGGTTCGCCAGCGAGATCGTCGCGCTCACGGGTGAGCAGGTGGGCAACCGCAAGGTGCCGGGTCCGGAGGGTGGGCTGGCGGCCGACGAGGGCGTGCGGGCCGAATCGACGGCCGACGGGCTTGCGAAGTTGCGTCCGGCGTTCGACAAGGGCCGGACGGTGACGGCGGGCAACGCGAGCCAGATCTCCGATGGGGCCGCGGCGGTGGCGGTGTGCAGCGCGACCAAGGCCGAGGAACTGGGGCTCAAGCCGATGGCCCGGATCGTGTCGTACGCGACCAGCGGCGTGGCGCCGAAGGACATCTTCGCGGCCCCGATCACGGGTGTGCGGATGGCGGTCGAGAAGGCCGGGCTCAAACTGAGCGACATCGATCTGTTCGAGATCAACGAGGCGTTCGCGGCCCAGGTGCTGTGCAACATCAAGGAACTGGGGATCGGCGAGGACCGCCTGAACATCTGCGGCGGCGGCGTGGCCCTCGGGCACCCGATCGGGGCGTCGGGCGCCCGCGTGCTGACCACGCTGCTGCACCAGATGCAGCGGACCGGGGCGAAGCGCGGGCTGGCCGGGCTGTGCCTGGGCGGGGGGAACAGCGTGGCGATGGTGGTGGAGCGGTGAGCCGCAATGGAGCACGCATTTCAGCCCCGCTTTGAACCAGGCGGCATCGCGGATTGGATTTCGGCGTACCCGGACCCCGAGTCCGATGCGCCCGCCGTGGCGGCGGGAGCGAGCGCGCGTCATCGCGGGTGGCTGAGCCCAGAAGAGTTCATGGAGATCGGAGACTGGAAGTCGCTCCGCTCCCGCTCGCGGCGTCGGCGGAACGATGCCGATTTCATCGAGAGTGTGTCCCGAGTGGCGCTGAGCACGCCGTGCGAACGGCTGCGGATCGAAGCACTCACGCTCTTGGACGGTGTGGACTGGCCGACCGCGAGTGCTTTGCTGCATCTGTGCCACGCCGATCGCTATCCCATTCTCGATCGACGGGCCTTGTGGTCACTTGGCGTAGGCGACGCTCGAATCAACTTTGCGTTCTGGTGGTCGTATGTCTTGGAGTGCCGACGGCTCGCCGACGGCGCTGGACTCTCGATGCGATTGCTGGATCGCGCGCTTTGGGGATACTCCGCCCAGAATGAGCGTCCGGCGTCGGAGGCCCACGGGACGTAGCGTCTCGATGGAACGATGCGTGTCAACCGACCGCGACAGGTCGCGGTATCCTTGCCGACAAAGTTGAATTCCCAGTCATACCCCTAAACCGGGGAAGGAGAACTCCATCATGAATCGCGTGTATTCGATCGGGACCGTCGCCGTGCTCGTCGGTCTCGGGACCGGCCTGATCGCCATGTCCGCGGAGCAGGACCGCTCGGCCGACGCGGCGGGCCAGGCGTGGAACGCCCCAAGCGTCGAGGGCGATGCCCAGCGGAAGGCGTCGGCCCTGGCGTCGTACTCGGTCGATCCGGTGCACTCCAGCGTGCACTTCATGATCAAGCACGCCGGGGTGTCGAACTTCTACGGGCGGTTCAACGCGCCCCAGGGCACGCTGGCGTTCGACCCGGAGAATCCGGAGTCGGCCCGGATGGAGTTCATGGTGGACATGTCGAGCGTGGACACCGGCAACGCCGGGCGCGACGACCACCTGCGTTCGGGCGACTTCTTCAACGCCCGCCAGTTCCCGCAGGCGACGTTCGAGTCCACGTCGTTCACGGCCGCCGAGGACATGGGCGAGAACATGTACACGGTCGAGGGCGAACTGACGCTCCACGGCGAGACCAAGCCGGTGACGGTGTACTTCGAGTGGCTGGGCACGGGCGAGTTCCGGGGCAATGCCATCGGGGCGTTCCAGGCCCAGATGGAGATCCAGCGGCGCGATTTCGGCATGACGACGTATTCGGCCGACGACGGGAGCGACAGCGGAGCGCTGGGCAACACGGTGCAGATCCTGCTGTCGGCCGAGGCGGGGCGGCAGTAGTCCGTGGCCGCAACTGGGTGCGTGGCTCCGAAGTGATCGACGGGCCCGGCTGACGCCCGGCTACGCTGGCGTCGATGGGCGACGCGAACCGAGTGAATCCTGCGCGGGCGCCGCTGCTGAGCGGTGCCCGCGTTTTCGTTCGCCACCCGGTCGATGCGGACCGGGCGGAGATCGCGGCGTTGCGCCGGGCCAGCCGTGAGTGGCTGGTGAAGTGGGACCCGCTGCCGCCGGGATCGGTGGCGATTGATGAGGACGCCCAGGCGGAGCGGATCGTGTCGTCGGCGGACACGCAGACCAACCAGCGGCATCTGGTGTGCGAGGTGGAGTCGGGACGGATCGTGGGTGTGGTGAGCCTGAACCAGATTTGCCGCGGCCCGTTCGACAACGCGATCATGGGGTATTGGCGCGGCGAGGGGTTCGGCGGGCGGGGGCTGATGGCCGAGGGCGTGCGGCTGGTGCTGGAGCGGGCGTTCGGGGGGCTTGGGCTGCACCGGGTGGAGGCGAACCTGATGCCGCGGAACGGGGCGTCGCGGGCTCTGGCGGTTCGGTGCGGGTTCCGGTATGAGGGGTACTCGCCGAACTACCTCCAGATTGCGGGGCATTGGGAAGGGCACGAGCGGTACGCGATGACGCTGGAGGACTGGCGGCAGGTCCGCGAAGTGCGGGAAAGCGTCCGGCGTCCGTGAGGTTTTGGGGCATTTCGTCGCTCTGCTCTTGCATCGCGGCCGCAATCTGCGATGCTGGTGGTGTTTGGATCATGGGAGGTTCCGCGTGGGCCGCGTGGTGAAGTCCAGATTGCTGGTGATCGGGGTCGCGGCGTGCGCCGGTGCGGTCGCCGGGTCGGCGGCGCACGCGCAGTTGCTGTGCGTGCAGAGCGGCGGTCCATCGGGGCTGCAGGGCAACGCGGTGTACTTCGCGCCGATGGGCACGCCGGTGCTCGTCGGTGGTGGCGCGGGGATGAGGATCGCCCAGGCGCAGGACCAGATCGACTCGATCTCCCGGAACGCGCTGGAGCCGACGGACTTCTTCGGGGAGTTTCCGTTCTGGTTCAGCGTGGACGACGGGAGCATCGGGCTGCCGCCGGACTCGTTCATGGACTTCCTGCCTCCGTTCACGGTGACGGACCAGGCGGCCAACCGGCAGCACCCGGCGGACATCTTCATGACGACGGAGGGGTTCGAGCGGGTCAACGGGCTGATCGTGGGAGGGCCGAGCCTCGGGCTGTTCAACAACGCGCTGGTGGTGAACCAATCGCAGCAGTACCCGCGGACGTGGGGGCTGCTGCCAGCGGCGAACCCGCAGACGACGGTGCCGGCGGGCGTGGGTCGGGACGAGGTTGTGGGGGCCAGCCGCGGGTTCCCGCCTGCGCCGGGGCAGATGCTCTATTTCTCGCTGACGGCGGGGAGCCCGTCGCTTCCGCTGGTGGTGCCGGGGGTGGTGCCGAGCGGTGCGAACATCTTCGTGGACACGGACATCAACGCGCCGGGCACGGAGCAGTTGTACGCGCAGTTCAACCAGTTGGGGCTGGCGGTCGAGGACGACATCAACGCGATGGTGGTGCTTGACCAGGGGATGCCGGGGCACTACGACCTGGACGACGAGGTGTACTTCACGCTGACGCCGGGGTCGCCCTCGTTGCTGCTGTTCGGTGGGAGCGGGGCGAACGTGCTGCTGTCGCGTTTCGGGGTCGTGTCGCTGTTCGCCGAGGGCACGATCATGGGGCTCTCGCCGGGCGACCAGATCGATGCGCTGGACGTGGTGCCGATGGTCAACGACTCGGTGCTCGAGACGATCGAGTCTGAGGTCGGCGGGATCTTCCTGTGCGAGGCGGACCTGACGACCAGCGCGGTGCCGAGCACGCCGGGGTATGGCGTGCCCAACGGCGTGGTGAACAACGAGGACTTCTTCTTCTACCTCTCGCAGTTCGCCGCGGGCAACCGGTTCGTCGCGGACATGACGACGGGCGCGATCCCGGGGGCACCGGGTTACGGCATCCCCGATGGGCTTATCACGAATCAGGACTTCTTCTACTTCCTGGCGCAGTTCGCCGAGGGGTGCTGATCGGCGCCCTGCGACGGCGTCGCGGCGGAGTTTCGCCACGCGCGGACCGGGAATCCCGGCGGGGCGAGTTCGGGGCGGTTCTGCAGCCATGACACGAGCCACTCGAACGCGTCGACGAGGCGCGGGCCGGGGCGGTTGAACATCTGGTTGCCGTCGGCGACGGCGACGCGGCCGGCCCGGACTGCCGGGAGGCTCTGGAACCACTCGTGCGAGGCGATGGACTTGGTCGCGTCCCAGGCGGCTTCGAGGTCGAGCCCGCAGGGTGCGACGACGAGGCAGTTGGGACGCGTGGCCGCGAAGACCTCCGGTTCGACGGCGATGGACTTGCCGGCGCGGCGGGAGCCCTGCTGCATCCCGGCCGCGGACCCGAAGCCGTCGGGGGCGATCGTGGGGTTGAGCGGGTGGAGGCCGCCGGCCCGCTCGATGAGCTGCACGGTCCAGTGCCCGGCGATGAAGGGCGGGTCGGTCCATTCGAGGAAGCCGACGATGGGCCCCTCTTCGTAGGGGTTGACGAACGACTGGGCCGCGGTGAGGCGCTCCTGGAGACGGACGACGGCCCGCGACGCCTGCGGCTTGAGGCCCACGGCTTCGCCGACGCGCAGCATGTCGTCGAGCACGTCTTCGACGGTGTGCGGGTTGAGGCTGAGGATGGTCGGGGTCGGGAGGCCCGATCGTGCCGCGTCGGCGACGATGCGCTCGACCGTCGCCAGGTCGATCGAGCAGACCTCGCAGACGTCCTGGGTGAGGATCAGGTCCGGATGGAGGTCGGCCAGGAGCGCGGCGTCGAGGGTGTAGAGCGGCTCGCGTCGGGCGAGGAGATCGCGGACCTGGGCGTCGATCAAGGCGGAGGGTGAGGTTGGCTGGTCAGTCGCGGCGGGCGTGGCGTGGGTGCGGGCGGCGGTGAGTATGGGCAGGTCGAGCCCGGCGAGGTCGGCCGGGAAGTCGCATTCGTGGCTGCGTCCGACGAGCAGGTCGCGGCCTCCGATGGCGCAGAGGGTCTCGGTCGCCGAGGGCAGGAGGCTGACGACGCGCATGGGGCATTGTTGGGCGGGGTTGTGCGTTGGGCCTTGGGTGCCGGGCTTCGGTTGCTGGACTTCAGGTGCTGGGTACTGCGGGTCGGGCGTCGGGCGGTGGCCGCGCCGCGATCCCGCGGCCCCGTTCTTGCTGGATCGGATTGCAACCGGGCTTGGGTGCGTGCCCGTTCCGCGGGCGGTGTCGTCGCCCGGCGGGCGGGGCGCAACAATCCGGTCGGTCCGGTGGCATCGGGGCGCAAATGGGGCGCGGTTGTGGTGCGTTTTTTGCGTCTTTGGCGTGCCCCGACGGCGGCGAGCCGGTAGACAGGGGGCCGAGGGTGTGGCGGGGCGAGTTCGCCGCGGGCTCTCGGACGCGGATGTGAGCGGTGGGATCCGAAGCGCAGGGGAATGGTCATGCGGCAAGCACACGGCACGGGCGGGCGACGCGGCACACGGTTTGAATCTCGGCCGGGGACACTGGGCGGGCATCGGCGTGGCGTGGCGCGGCTGGCGTCGCTGGTCGCGCTGGCCGGTCTGGCGGCGACGGCGGCCGGGCAGCAACTGAATCTGCCGGGCGAACCGGCGCGACAGCCGGGCGCGCCGCTTGCGCCTTCGGCCATTCCCACCTCCCCCTCTGCGACGCCGTCTCGCCAGCCGAGCGTGACGGTGCCGCCGGCGGGCGGGCGCGAGGGGATCTACACGATCCCGGCGTTCACCGAGCCCGCGGAACTGACCGAGATCGTGGACTACATCGTCAACGCGCTGCAGATCAACGTGATCGTCGACCCGGACCTCTCGGGCGAGGTGGTGATCAATCGCCCGATCGAACTGCGGCGCGACCAGATGATCACGTTCCTGAACGATCTGCTCGAGCAGCGGAACTACATGATCTATCAGGAGCCGAGTGGGTGGTACCAGATCGTGCCGGCCACTGGAGAGGCAACGGTCCCGTCCGAGATGACCACGCGCATGATCGCGACGCCGAACATGAAACCGTCGTCGCTGCGGCCGCTGGTTGAGTCGGTGTTCCCGCCGTCGCGGGCCCAGGCGGCCCGGGTGGTCTACCTGGACGATGTCGGGCTGATCGCGGTGACCGACACGCCTCGGACGGTCGCGGCGGTGGAGCGGATCATCGACCAGGTCCGCGAGCAGTTGCTCCAGGTGCAGTTCTTCGAGATCCCGCTGCGGAACATCTCCGCACCCGCGGCCCGCGACCGGGCCATCGAACTCCTCGGCGGCGCGGCGTCCGGCGGCACGCAGCCGAACCAGCAGAACCAGTTCCCGCAGTTCCAGAACCCCGGGGCCCAGGCCCAGCCGCAGACCGGCAACCGCACGGCCGGGCTCATCACGAACATCGAGGCCCGCCTGATGGTCAACGCCCAGGGCAACGCCCTGATCTTCAGCGGACGCCAGGAGGAACTGAACCTGGTGCGCCAGGTGATCGACCGGATCGACGTGGCCAGCCAGCTCGAGAGCCGGAGCTACGACGCCGGGCAGTACGCGGAGCAGATCGCCAACCTGGCACGTGGCCAGGGCCTGGGCGAGGTCGTGGTGATCGAGGAGGAGGCGCAGAACCAGAACCAGTTCGGCGGGTTCGTGTTCCCCGGCCAGCAGCGCCAGGCGCAGGCGACCGACACGCTGGCGCGCGGCTCGCGCATGATCGTGGACGTGCGGCGCGGCAAGATCATCTACTTCGGCACGACCCAGCAGCACGAGATCCTGGCCCGCCTGATCGACGAGATCGGGCTCGAGAGCGAGGCGGTCACGATCCGGGCCTACGCCCTGCAGAACGCCGACGCGGAGGAGACGGCGGACCTGCTCCGCCAGTTGATCCTGGGCCAGGCCGCGGGCGGCGAGGGCGGCAGCCTGCTGCCCACGGGCGGCGGTCAGCAGCAGCAGCCGTTCAACCCGTTCCTGGGGTTCCAGCAGCAGGGCGGGCCGGAGCAGGGCGTGTCGCTCTTCGGCGATGAGTACACGCAGATCGTCGCGGACATCGCCAACAACCAGATCCTGGTGCGGGCCCCGGCGAACCTGCAGCCGCAGTACGAGAAGCTGATCAACGACCTCGACATGCGCCGCCAGCAGGTGTACATCCGGGCCCACATCGTGGCGGTGTCGAACACCGAGTCGAGCCGCCTGGCGTTCGAGACGCAGATCATCAACGCCGCGGGCGATCCGGTCCTTCAGACGAACTTCGGTCTGAACCAGGGCAGCACCGACATCCTCGAGCCGCGCCAGCCGCTGGCGAACCTGACCGGCCTGACCACCGCGGTGATCCAGAGCAAGTACGTGCCGATCATCATGCACGCGACGGCGACGGACACCGACTCGCGGATCGTGTCGAGCCCGCAGTTGCTCGTGAACGACAACTTCGAGGCCTCGATCCAGGCCATCGACCAGCAGCCGACGACGTCGACGAGCCAGACGACCGGCGCCCCGTCGGTCACGGCGTTCAACGGGTACGAGGATGCGGGCACGACGCTGACGGTCACGCCCAGCATCTCGAGCAACGGCTGGATCCGGATGCAGTACGAGATCACGCTCTCGAACTTCACCGGCGTGTCCACGACCGACGGCGTGCCCCCGCCGAAGCAGGATCGCACCGTGACAGCCGAGGCCGTCACGATCCCGTCGGACGCGACGATTGTCGTCGGCGGCATCGTGGTGGAGGACACGCGGAACACGGTGGTGAAGATCCCGATCATCGGCGATATCCCGCTGATCGGGCACCTGTTCCGCGACACGAACAAGAACGACACCAGCGCGATCCTGTACGTGTTCATCACGCCCTACATCATGTCGGATCCCTCGTTCCAGGACATGCGTCTGCTGACGCGCGGCCCGCAGAGCGAGGTGGACTTCCCCGACGGGCTGCCGCAGATCCAGCCGCGGATGATCGACATCATCTCGCCGGCGCCCGCGCCGCGGTTGGAGCCGTAGCGGGGAGTACGCGGGGGTCGCAGAGGGGGCCGAGGAACGCGGAGGGGGTGCTGTGGTGAATCCGATCATGCGTGACGTGGCGTTCTCTGGTTTCCGCTTCTGCTTCCCGCTCCGTCGCTTCGTCGCTCCGTCGCTTCGTCGCTTCCCACTCCGGCCCACCACCGCCTCGTCCAACTGATCGTCTCCCGAGCACCCTCTATGTCCAAACGCCTCCCATCCGGACGACGCGACCCCCTGGCCCGGCGGCATGGCGCGGGCGATGATGCGCTCCGCACGGCCTCGGTCGTGTCCGACGACTTCTCGCGGATCGCCCGTCTGTTCCACCCGATCGAGATCTCGCCCGAGCAACTGCGGGCCTTCCCGCGTGCCCCCGGCTCCGACGAGGAGCCATGGGATGTGATGCTCCAGATGCTGGCGCTCGACGAGCAGACGGCGCTCGAGAAGCTCGCGGAGCGCACGGGCCTGTCGTTCGTCGCCGAGCCGCGGCTGGAGGACTCGGCGCAGCGGTTCTACGAACTTGTCCCGCCGGATGACGCTCGGTCGCGCCACGTCGCGGGCGTCGAGTCGGTCGTCGAGGACGGCCAACCCGTCATGGTGGTGGCGACGGCCCAGCCGATGCAGCCCGCGACGTTCTCGCTGCTCGAGTCGCTGCTGGACATGCCGATCCGTCTGGTGCTCACGCCGCGCGGCGCGGTGGCCAACCTCATCAACCGCGGCTACGAGCAGCGGGGCGATCTGGTCACCGAGATCATCGACGAGATGCCGCTGGACGAGTCGGCCTTCGCCTCGGCGGCGGCGGGCGTCGGCCAGGGCGGGACGGACCTCTTGGCGCTGGCCCGCCAGACGCCGGTGATCCGCCTGGTGAACATGATCCTGTTCGAGGCGGTGCGTCGGCGCGCGTCGGACATCCACGTCCATCCGCAGGAGGAGCGCCTCACGATCCGGTTCCGCGTGGACGGCATGCTGTACGACGCGTTCAGCCCGCCGCTGACGCTGGCCCCGGCGATCTCGACGCGATTGAAGGTCATGACCGAACTCGACATCGCCAACCGGCACAGCCCGCAGGACGGGCAGACGACGGTGCGGGTCGGCTCGAAGAAGGTGGACATTCGACTCTCGGTCATCCCGACGATCTGGGGCGAGCGGGTGGTGCTGCGTCTGCTCGATCAGTCGAGCACGCAGTTGACGCTCGACGCCGTGGGCATGTCGGGCCAGATGCAGGCCCAGCTGCTGGACCTGGTGGACCGGCCCTACGGCATGGTGCTGGTGACGGGTCCGACCGGCTCGGGCAAGACGACCACGCTGTACGCGTGCCTGGGCAAGATCGACCGCAACAGCCGCAACGTGATGACGATCGAGGACCCTGTCGAGTACCAGCTCGACGGCATCAGCCAGATGCAGGTCAACCCCAAGCGCGGGGTGACGTTCGCCACCGGTCTGCGATCGCTGCTGCGTCAGGACCCGGACGTGATCCTGGTCGGCGAGATCCGCGACCCGGAGACCGCGTCGCTGGCGATCCAGGCGTCGCTCACGGGCCACTTCGTGCTGGCGACGCTGCACACGAACGATGCGCCGGGGGCGATCCCTCGCCTGATCGACGTCGGGGCCGAGCCGTACCTGGTCACGTCGTCGCTGCTGGGCGTGATGGGCCAACGGCTGTTGCGCCGGCGCTGCCAGGCGTGCAAGGGCTCGGGGCTGAGCCCGGGCGGCGGGCTGGACCGCACCGGGAACCCAGCGCGGTGCGAGGTGTGCGGCGGGTCGACGTACAAGGGCCGCCTGGC
Organism: Phycisphaerales bacterium; assembly: GCA_041401985.1. Taxonomy (GTDB): domain Bacteria; phylum Planctomycetota; class Phycisphaerae; order Phycisphaerales; family UBA1924; genus JACKHA01. The sequence continues at coordinate 241,047 of JAWKTE010000001.1, read as the reverse complement.
GGTGTACGAACTCATGGTCATGAACGACGAGTTGCGCCGCCTGACCGCCGAGCGGGCCGATGGCGTGACGCTGGCGGAGGCCGCGGTCAGGGCGGGGTACCGCCCGATGCGGGACGATGCGATGGAGAAGGCGGCGCGGGGCCTTACGGACGAGGCGGAAGTGGTTCGCGTGCTTCACTGAGGCGGCGTCTGGCGATGCGCCGGACCAGGGCCGCGTCGCGGCGTGTGGCGTGGAAGACGATCCGCACGTGCCAGAGGCCGCTTTTCCACGGCAGGGTCTCGTTCATGTGGCGCGTCCAGAACGGGGCGAGCAACTCCAAGCGGTAGAGGCCACGGCGAACGCGGCGGAATCGGAGGCGTTGGAAGCGATCCCACGGGAGCGCTTTCGATCCGGCCCAGTGCGTTGGCAGGAGGACAGTCTGGTTCGCGAGCACGACTTGCACCGGGCGCATGGCCGCCGATGCCGTTCGCCCGGATCGAATCAGCACGACGGCGAAGATCATCGCGCCGAATCCCAGCACCCAGACCGGCCACGGCACGCCCCACGCCAGAAGCCCCATTCGGCGGGCCAGCGGCACCGCGACGAACGCCGCGATCCAGAGGCTGAAGATGGCGGCGCGGGCCCGGGCACGCGGCCCGGTGGGCACGTCGTGGCTGGCCTTCCAGCCCGACAGGTAGAGCCAACCGGGCTGGAGTCGCGTGCCGCACTCGGGGCAGATCGCGTCGGCGGCGAGTCCGGAGAGGTCGTACTCGCAGGTCGGGCAGGACCACTGGCGGAGCTGGGTGCCGCGAGGAGCGGCCAGGCGGGCCGGGGCGGCGTCGGGGTGCGGGCGTGGGATGAGCAGGCCGAACGCGCGTTGGAACCAGGGCGTCACGCGCACAAGATATGGTCAACGCCGACGGACTCCAACCCGGCTGGTTCGTTGTCCGTCTACGGCTTGGCGACTCGGTTGGCCTCGCAGTCCGCCGTGAGGCGTGCCGCGGCGTCGCGAAGGCGGGGTTCAGGGTCCTGTGACTTCTCGATCCACAGGCTGCCGCCGGCGACGCCTTGCGAGCCGAGCACGGGGGCGTACAGCGACTCGAGTTCCGCGCGGCGCGCATCGGCCAGCAGCCGGTTGGCGATCACGACCCGCCACGCCGAGGAGTTCATAAGCAGCGCCTGCACGACGTACTGCTCGTTCCAGGTCTGCAGGCGGCCCAGAACCCACGAGGCCGGGTAGTCGCGCGGGAAGAAGATGTCGTGGAGGTGCACGAGCACGCCCTTGCGGAGTCGCGGCAGCACGCGGAACAGCATCCACGTCACGTCGCTGGCCACGCGGGCGCAGTGCGAGCCGTCGTAGAACAGCACATCGCCGGGGCCGAGGGTGTCGAAGGTCTCCAGCGGCACGCGCTGGACGGGCGTGCGGTGGTGGGTCCATGACTCGGGCAGGCTGGCGAACACGCGTGCGTTCGGGAACGGCTCGATCTGGGTGACCATCGCTGGCTTGGTCGAAGAGTCGCCGCCGCCCGCGTTGCAGGCCAGCGCCCGGGCCATGAGCAGGCTCGACCAGCCGCAGCCGACCTCGATGACGCGGGACGGGCGGCGGGCGCGGAGCAGGGCATACCACACCAGCGCGTCGGCCCCCTCGAAGAACGCGTTTCGCCAGTGGAACACCGCCCGTCCCTCGTCGCGGGCGTCCAGCGGCTCGTGCTCGGGCACGTCGGCGAGTTCGTGGGCGTGGGCCGCGGCCTCGCGTGCGACGCCCAACTGGGCGTCGATGTCCCAGTCGATGTCCGCTGGAACGAGCAGCGGCTGCCACAGGTCGCGGTTGGCCTCGAGCCAGTCGGGGTCGTTGAGCGGCGTGTAGAAGTGGCGGCGCTCGAGGTGGTAGCCGCGGCGGATCACCTCACGCCGATCGGCGGCGGCGATGGTGGCCAGGGCTCGGTCCAGATCGTCCATCGGCCCTCCCGCAACGCCCGCGTCCACGTGCGCATCCGTGCGGCCAGTTCGAGCACAGCGCAGCACTTCTTGCGTGCTTCGACTCCAGCCACTATCGGCAATCTCTGCCCGTGTTCCCCGCACGCCACGCCCAGAACCCCTAGAGCGATACCAACCCCGGTCGCCCTGTCGCGTCCGGGCAACGTCCGCTCACGCGGGGGGCGGGCGGTGGCCGATGGGTGTGGCGATGGAGCAACATCCACCGACGCCGCCGACGCCGCCCCTGCGCCCCACCCCGGACGACGCGGTCGGCGGCGTGGGGCAGGTCGAGCACCTGGCCCACGAACTCTCGAACATCCTCGACGGCTCCATGCGATGCCTGGGGCTGGCCGAGCGGGCCATCCGCGGCCCGGGCAGCGAGCCGGACCGCCTCGACGACGCCAAGCGCCAGATCGAGACCGTCCAGCGGGCCCTGGTTCGGATGTCGGACCTGGTCTCGACGGCGCTTCGGGGCGCCAGCGGGCCGCTCGGGTCGCAGATGGCCGGGGCCGAGGCGCCGCTGACGGTGTTGCAGGCGGTGCGCCACGCGGTGCAGGTGAGCCTGCCGCGGGCCGCGCTGGCGGGGATCGAGATCGCGGTCGACATCGAGCCGGACTGCGCCGATCTGCCGGCCGGGGCGCTTTACTCCATCGTGCTCAACGGCCTGACCAATTCGCTGACGGCGGTCGAACTGCGCCTCGCGCACGCGGCCTCGCGGCCGGGGCCTGCGGGAGTGGGGGGCGTGGGGGGCGGGCGCATCGACATCGTCGCCCAGCGCCTGGCCACCGGCGGCGCGTCCTCGCTCATCCGCATCGACATCCTCGACAACGGCGTCGGCCCGCCAGCCGGCGGCGACCGCGTGTTCAAGCACGGGTTCACGACGACGCCCGGCGGGCACGGCATAGGGCTGGCCGTGGCGCGCGACATCGTGACGCGCGTCGGCGGGCGGATCGCGCTCGAGCCACGCCTGGGCGATGCCTGCGCCAGCGGCGCGGCTCCGCCCGTGCTCGGTGCGCGACTCAGCGTCGTGTGGCCGGCCCGATCCGATGCGGAGCGTCTGATCGGGCACGCCGATGGAACCTCGTCCGTCTGAGCGTCGCTCAATCCGCGACCACTGCGGACACGCCCCCGCGACCCATCCGATCCACGCACGCCACGCACGAACCCATGGCCCAGCCACGCCCCAAGATCCTGATCGTCGACGACGACCCGATCGTGGCCGAGTCGCTCGCCGAACTGCTCGCGGCGGAGGGCTACCGCACCGCGACCGCGCTCGACGCGGGCGAGGCGGGCGAGATGCTCGCCGCCGCGTCCACCGGCATCGACGGCCCGGCCCGCGGGCCCGAGGCCTTTGCCGTCGTGATCTCCGATGTGTCGCTGCCCGGCACCAGCGGGATGGAACTGCTGCGGCGCATCAACCGCGACCATCCGGACACGGTGGTCATCATGCTCACGGGCTACGGCACGGTCGAGTCGGCGGTCGAAGCGCTGCGACTCGGCGCCAGCGATTACCTCACCAAACCCGTCGTCGACGACGAACTCCGCATGAGCCTGGAGCGGGCCCTTCGCCAGCAGGCCCTGCTGGCCGAGAACATGTTGCTGCGCCGGCAACTCGACTCCCGGTTCGGGCTGGAGAACGTGGTGGGCTCCGACCACCGCATGCGCCGGATCTTCGACTTGGTGGAGGCCGTCGCCCCGAGCCGTACGACCGTGCTCATGACCGGTGAGAGCGGGACCGGCAAGAGCCTGATCGCCCACGCGATCCACCAGCGATCGCCGCGCCGGAACAAGGCGTTCGTGGAACTCTCGTGCGGGTCGATCCCCGAGACGCTGCTCGAATCGGAGCTGTTCGGGCACGTCAAGGGCGCGTTCACAGGGGCCCACGCGGACAAGGTGGGGCGGTTCCTCGCCGCCGACGGGGGCACGATCTTCTTGGACGAGATCAACTCCGCCTCGCCCGCGATGCAGCTCAAACTCCTGCGGGTGCTGCAGGAGCGCAAGTTCGAGCCCGTGGGCGCGACCCAGACGGTCGAGGTGGACGTGCGGGTGGTGCTGGCTTCGAACCAGCCGCTCGAGGTGCTGGTGGCCCAGGGCTCGTTCCGCCAGGACCTGTACTACCGCATCAATGTCGTCAAGATCGAGCTCCCGCCGCTGCGCGAGCGGACGAGCGACATCCCGATCCTGGCCGGGCACTTCCTGGAGAAGTACGCGAGCGAACTCGGACGCCAGATCGTCGGATTCTCGACCGACGCGATGGACGCCCTCCGCCGCTACCCGTTCCCCGGCAACGTGCGGGAACTCCAGAACGTGGTCGAGCGGGCCGCGGTGCTGACGCGCGGCTCCACGATCGGGACCGAGGACCTGCCGGGGCAGGTCACGGGCGAGGCGGATACCGCGTCGCCGCTGGTCCGCCGACTCCTGCATGCCCAGGGAGCGGGCGTCGAGGGCGACGACGCCAACTGGGTGCCCATGACGCTCGAGCACGCCCTCCGCGAGCCGGAGAAGCGGATCCTGCTCAAAGCCCTGGCGGCCAACGCCTGGAACCGCCAGAAGACCGCCGACGATCTGGGCATCAATCGCACGACGCTCTACAAGAAGATGAAGGCCCTGGGCATCGAGGACGACGGCGAGCGCCGGGCGGGGTAGTGGCGGCCTTGCGGGAGCGGGGCCATCGGGGACCATCGCGGCGCGGCGGCGTCCCCAACAATCGACGGTGCCAAGCGTTCCAACGGACATGACCGGGCCAACAGGGCCGACGGGGCCCGCGGGTTCCACTCGCGTGAGCCTCACCGTCGCGTCCGAGGGCGAGACGGCGATACTGGCCGCCCGCGTCGCCGCGCTGCTGCGACCGGGCGATGTGCTCGCGTTCGATGCCCCGATGGGCGCGGGCAAGACCACGTTCGTGCGCCACCTCGCGGCCGCACTCGGCGTCGCGCCGGGGATGGTCGCCAGCCCGACGTATGTGCTCGCCCACGAGTACCCGACCGGTCGCGGCTGGACGCTCGTGCACATCGACGCCTACCGCCTCCGCTCGGGCGAGGACCTGGACGCGATCGGGTGGGACCGGATGCTGGCGGGCGGGGGCGTTGTCGTCCTGGAATGGGCCGAGCGCGTGGCCGATGCGCTGCCGCCGGAGCGTGTGACGTGGCTGCGGATTCGCGTGCCCGAGGCCCGACCCGAGGCCCGACCCGAGGTCCGACCCGGAACCGAGCCGGCGACCGCGCGCACGTTCGTGTTCGAAGGCCCGATCGCGCAGCGCCTGGGCACTTGAAGTGCCGCCGCGCGGTCGTCGCATCGGACGCACCCGTCAGGCGCGGGGCCGCGCCGTCGCATAGACCTGGAACCGGTGGCCCTGGGCCGCCAGCCCGTGCTCGCGGCACAGGCGCTCACGCAGCGCCAGCAGTTCCGGCGCGTCGATCGGGATCGTCTCGTTCGTGTCCACGCGGATGATCAGGTCGCGCGGTGTGCTGCCGTAGACCACCTGGTACTGGGCCTGGTCCGCGTCCGACAGCGCCCGCTGGATGATCCCCGCGTCCTGCAGCAGGCGGATCGTGCGGTACACGGTCGCCTTCGAGACCCGGAACCCCGACGCCCGCAGTTGCTGCAGCAGCGCGTCGGCCTCGAACAGGTCCTCCTGCCGCAGAACCATGTCGAGGATGCGGGCCCGCTCGGGCGTGTACTTGAGCCCCTCGGCCTTGAGACGCCGGCGGAACACGGCGCACAGCGGCTCTTGGATCTCCAGTGTCAACGGGCGTTCGGACATCGGCGGATCGTAGGGAAGGGGTGGGTGGGCCTCGGAAGGCAGCCCGCCCGCCGGGCTTCGAGACCAGTCCTGAGTCCCGCGTCCTGGGTCCTGGAGGTCGGGCGACCGACTCTCGGAGGGGCCCGAGCGTGGTCGAACCCGACCATCCGGACCCAGGACACAGGACCCAGGACACAGGACCCAGAACAGAGAGTCCCAGACCCCCTCCCGTCCTTCCCTCCCGCCCGCCCCGGCCTCGATAAACTCCCCCCATGCTCGACTCGACCTATCTCGCCGGCGAGTATTCCGAAGGCGTTCTCGTCGCCACGGTCAAGACCGAGAAACTCGGCGAGTACGAGGCCCAGATCATCGGGCGCTGAGCTCAAGGAGGCGCTGTCGAAGGGCAACCCCCGCCTCGTGCTCGACATGCAGGCGGTGCTCCTGCTGGCCTCGGCCGGCATCGGCATGCTGCTCGACCTGTTCCGCCACTGCCAATCGGGCGGCGGCAAGTTCGCCATGTGCGCCATGGATGAGGACGTGCTCGGCTCGCTGAAGGTCACGAAGATGGACCGCCTGTTCAACATCAAGAAGGACCGGGACAGCGCCCTGGCGGTGATGGCCTGAGCATGGAGCCGCCGGGATCCAGCCACGCCCGAGTCCCCGGAGCCCGCTCGCCTTTGCGTCCTGCTCTCGGGAGGCGGGCGCACCATGCTCAATCTCGCCGATGCCATCGACCGTGGCGATCTGCCGGCCGCCATCGCTCTGGTCATCGCGTCCGAAGGAGTGCCCCGGCGCCGAGCGTGCCCGCCAGCTTGGCCTGCCCACGCGGGTTATCCCCGGCGTCATCCCGCGCGACACGCTGGCCGCCCTGCTCGACGAGCACCGCATCGACTGGGCCGTGCTCGCGGGATACCTCAAGATCGTCCAGATCCCCGAGGCATACCGCGGGCGGATCGTCAACATCCACCCCGCCCTGCTGCCCGACTTCGGCGGCCCCGGCATGTATGGCGACCGCGTCCACGCTGCGGTCCTGGCCTCGGGCGCGACGCACTCGGGATGCACGGTCCACCTGTGTGACGACGAGTACGACCGCGGCCCCATCCTGCTGCAGCGCACCTGCCCGGTGCTGCCGGGCGATGACATTCACACGCTGGCCGTCCGCGTGTTCGAAGAAGAGAAGAGGGCGTATCCGGAGGCGCTGCGGAGGCTGATCGAGGCAGGGCACCCGTCCTGAGTCCTGTGTCCTGATGGTCAGGACCAACCACGCCCAAGGGCCTCCGAGCAAATGTTGCCCGACCTCCAGGACTCAGGACCAAGGACACAGGACCAAGAACCCTGGACCCAGGACCGCCTCCCCCTCACCCCTCGAACATCGCCTCCACAAACCCCTCCGGATCGAACGGCTGCAGGTCGTCCAGCGTCTCGCCGACCCCGATGAACTTGACCGGGATGTCAGTCGTCTCCGGATCGCCACGACGACCCCGCCCTTGGCCGTCCCGTCGAGTTTGGCCAGCACGATGCCCGTGACTTTGGCGGCCCTGGCGAACTCCTCGGCCTGGCGCAGCGCGTTCTGACCGCTGGTCGCGTCGAGCACCAGCAGCGTCTCGTGCGGCGCGCCCTCGACGTGCTTGCCGGCGACGCGCACGATCTTCTCCAGTTCACGCATCAGCGTGTCCTGGGTGTGCAGCGCCCGGCCGTGTCCAGGATCACCACGTCGACGCCGCCGACTTGCCCGCCGCCACCGCGTCGAACGCCACCGCCGCCGGGTCCGCGCCCGCGGCCCCTTGACCAGCCCGATCCCGATCCGATCCGCCCACACCTCGAGCTGCCGCACCGCCCCGGCCCGGAACGTGTCGCACGCCCCGACCAGCACGGATCGCCCTTCCTCCTTGAACATGTGGGCCAGTTTGGCGATCGAGGTGGTCTTGCCGACGCCGTTGATCCCGGTGACGAGGATCACGGTCGGCGCGGCCGGCGCGAGCCGCAGGGCCCGATCCTGCTCGGGCCACATCGCCTTGAGTTCGCGCTTGAGGTACGCCAGCACCTCGTCGCCCCGCTCCATGCGCCCGGCCCTGTACGCCTCGCGCACGCCGGCGACGAGCCGGGCGGTCGCCTTCGGGCCGACGTCGGCCTCGAGCAGCCTTCGCTCCAGGTCGTCGATCAGCGCATCGTCGAGCCGCCGTCCGGCCAGCAGCGATCGCAGGCCGCCGACGAGCGCCTCGCGGGTCCGCTCCAGCCCCTTCTTGACGCGCGAGATGACGGACTTGAACAGCCCCACGCGTCAGGCCTCCGGCGCGCCGTTGGTTGGGGTGGCGGGGGTGGCGGGCGTGGCGTGAGCCGCCGGGGCCTCGGGCGCGTCGAAGGCGTCGTCGGTGTCGCCCTGCTCGCGCTCGAAGTGCTTGAGCGCCTTGTCGAGCAGCCCGTTGATGAACGCCGGGCTCTTCTCGGTCGAAAACGACTTGGCCAGTTCGATGGCCTCATCCACGACGATCCGGGCCGCGGGCTTGCCGAGCGAGAGTTCCCGCCACGCCAGGCGCAGGATCGAGCGATCGACCACCGGCTGGCGGCTGGCGGGCCACGTCGGGGCCAGCGTCGCGAAGAACTCGTCGGCCTCGTCGCGGGTCGCCCAGGCCTGCGACGCCGCCTCGAACGCCTTGCGGCGCTCCGCCGGCGAGTACTCCGCTTCCGGCTCCGGCACCGCGCCGCGGGCCGTTGAGTCCAGCAGCCCGAACGCCGTGCCCGGCTCGCCGATCGCCTGCTCGATCGCCGCCGCGTCGCGCCCGTCCGAGGCGTCGATCGCGTACAGCGCCTGGAGGGCGAGGATCCTGATGTCGCGGGCGTTTGCCATCGGTCGCGTGGTCTCTCCTGGTTCTGCGATCGGCGAATCACCGGGCGGCCGGCGCGGATAAATCGATTGCGGCGCTAGGCTCTGGGCCGAGTCGCCCCGGCCTTCTTCCTCGTGGTTGCGCGAGCGCCGCCACGCCCCGTCCCCCGCGCCGCCTTGTCCCCGGCCATCCCGGCGAGGGCCAAGCGTAGACCACGCAGGCGCCCGCTCTCGCCCGCCTCGGCGATCGCGTCGATGGCCGCGATGCTCTCGAGCACCGCCCGCATGGCCTCGTTGCCCTTGTTGCCGGTCCCGGTCCCGTCCCGCCCGCCGCTGCGGGCGACCGCCTGCTCGACCGTGTTGACCGTCAGCACGCCGAAGCCGACCGGCACGCCGGTGTCGAGCGCCACGTCCATGAGCCCGCGCGTGATGGCCTCTGCGATGTACCGGTCGTGGTCGGTCTCGCCCCGCACCACGCACCCAAGGGCGACAACGCCCCGCACGCCCTTGATGAGCGCGGCCTCCATCGCGAGCAGCGGCAGTTCGTACGCGCCCGGCGCCTCGATGATCGCCAGGTCGCCGGCCTTGCCCCCCGCCGCCTCGTATTCTCGGACCGCCCCTTCGAGCATGTGGTCGGTGATCGTGCGGTTGTACGCGCTGGCGACGATCGCCACGTCGGGCGGACGAGTAGACGCCGGTTTCGAGCCGGTTTTTGTGGCGCTGGGCATGCGGTCGAATGGTAGGAGGCGTGATCCGCTCTACTTTCCCGGACTGTCGAACCCGAGCCACGCCGCCGCTTGGTGCCGCGGGCATTGAACGGCGTGCGGCGGTTCCGTACGATTGCTTCAGCCACCGGTAGTGGGGGCAAGGGAGATTGCAATGAAGACCATCGTTTCGGCGGCGCTTGCCGCACTGGCCGTCGCCGCCGGGACCGCCTCGGCCGGCACCATGTACGCCATCAGTTCCGCCCGCGTGCTCTACGAGGTGGACATCAACACCGGCGCGGTCACCGAACTGCTGACGGTGTCTTCGAACGCCAGCACGGCCGCCGGCCTGGCCTGGGACTCCTCGACCCAGACGATGTACCTGACCTCGTCCGGCAACGACTCGCTCTACACGATCGATCTGAACACGGGCGAGGCCACGCTCGTCGGTTCCTACGGCATTCCCGTCGTCATGCACGGGCTGGAGTACGACAGCAGCACCGACACGCTCTACGCCGCGTCCAGCACGCCCAACGCCCTCTACCGCGTCGACAAGAACACCGGCCTGGCCACCGAGATCGGCCTCAGCGGCCTGACCTCGTTCCTCAACCTCGGCTACGACTCGACCAACGACGTGCTCTACGGCACCAACAGCGGCACCGATGGGTTCTACAGCGTTGACCGCGTGACCGGCGCCTGGTCGGCCATCGCTCCTCTGAGCGGCGGCGGCGCGACCGTCACCAATCCCAACGCGCTGGCCTACAACCCCGACAACCAGACGATGTACATGCTCGACAACAGCCAGGACAACCTCTACACCATCGACCTGAACACCGGCTTCGCAACCGTCGTCGGCCCCAACGGCTCGCTCAACCTGCTTGGCCTGGCCTACGTCCCCGATTCCGGTCCCGCCTGCCAGCCCGACCTCACCACCGGCGCGATCCCCGGCGTCCCCGGCTACGGCGTGCCCAACGGCATCCTCAACAACGACGACTTCTTCTACTACCTCGCCATCTTCGCGGCCAACGACCTGGCCGCCGATCTCACCACCGGCGCGATCCCCGGCCAGCCTGGTTATGGCGTCCCGAACGGCATCATCAACAACGACGACTTCTTCTACTACCTGGCCATCTTCGCCGAAGGGTGCTGATCCCAGGGCGCACCAGGCTCGTTCACGGCAACCGAACATACCAAGAACGCCGCGGTTCACCGATTGGGCCGCGGCGTTTTTGCATGTTCCTGCGGCCGGGCAGGCCCGGCGTATCACGCCGCACGCTGCGGGCTCCTGTGGGTGGATTCGGCGGTGGTCGATCGCGGCGTCGTCAACCGGAGCCACCCGACGTTCAGGAACACTGGAGACCGACATGCGTTTCTCGTCCCAAGCCCTTGTTCTCGCCGCCGGGCTGGCGGCATCGGCCAGCAACGCCCACGCCGTTGGCCAGCCGCCGCTGTTCGACTCCAACGCGAGGGCGTTCCATATCGGCAGGCAGGTCGTCAATGAGGCGTATCGCCCGCACGGGATGGCGCTGGCCGACCTGGATGGCGACGGCGACCTCGACGTCGCGTGCGCCCACGCCGGGAACTTCATCAGCCCGCACATGAGCGTGTCAATGAACAACGGCGATGGAACCTACGCGCCCGCGTCGTTCATCCCAACGTCCGGCGAGACCTACGACGTCGTGGCCGCCGATCTCGATGGAGACGGGGACGCCGACCTTGCCTTCGCCCAGGCCGACCAGGGTGTCCAGGGCAGCGGCGTGCTTGTGTTCCTGAACAACGGGGATGGCACGTTCGCACCCGAGCGGGCCTTCGCGGGTGGGCGCAGCCCGAAGGGTATCGTCGCGACCGACCTCGATGGCGACGGCGACATCGACCTGGCGACGAGCAACAACCACTCGACGTCCAGGTCGGTCACGGTGCTCCTGAACGACACAGCAGGCGACTTTTCCTCGCGATTCGACATCCCGATCGCTCAGGGCGCGCCCTACAAACTCGCCGCCGGCGACCTGAACGGCGACGGGCGCCCCGAGCTGGCCGTCTCCCTGATGAACCACAATCCCGCGTTTGTCGTGCTCACCAACAACGGGTCCGGGGGATTCGCTCCCCCGGTTCCCTACACCGTCGGTCCCGTCGCGGCCAACGGGCTGCCCGGCATCGCGATCGCCGACCTGGACAAGGACGGGGACAACGACGTGCTCGGGGCGATCGACACCAGCGGCACGCTCTCGACCATCGCGGTGTTCCGCAACGACGGCTCAGGCGTGCTCACCAGGGACACCCCGGTCAGCACGGGCCAGGCGCTCGGCGCGATCCACGACTTCGCCGTCGCCGACGTGACCGGCGACGCGTGGCCGGATGTGGTTGTGTGCGCGTTTTCCTCGCAGTTCGGGTTCTCGGTGCTGGCCGGCGACGGCGCGGGCGGCCTGCTGACGGGCGTGCCGCTCCGCAGCGGCGACAACGCCAAGGCCCTCGAACTCGGCGACGTCGACGGAGACTCCGATCTGGACCTTGTCGTGGCCAGCAGCCACTGCAACAACTTCAAGGTCCACCTGAACACGGGATCCGGGTTCGAACTGCCCAGGGTGTACGAGGCTACGTTCGGGTCGTGGACCGTCGACAACGCCGACCTGAACGGCGACTCGTGGCCCGACATCGTCGCGTGCGAGTACAACCTCAACGTGCTGATCAACACCGGCAACGCGGCGTTCACGCCGTTCACCTACCCGCTCGACCGCGGACGCCAGCGGTTCGTCAAGATCGCCGAACTGACCGGCGACGGCGTGCCGGATGTCGTCACCCTCGACGACACCAGCAACCCGCCTTACCGCTTCCACGTGCTCGCCGGGCTCGGCGACGGCACCTTCGCGCCGCCCATCGACGTGTTCATCGGCGGATGCGGCCCGGGCGACATCGAACCGATGGACCTCGACGGCGATGGCGACCTCGACATGGCCGTCACGGAGCACCTGGGGTGTCCGGGCACGTTCGGATCACGTGTGTTCCAGTTCTACAACGACGGCAGCGGGCACTTCAGCGGCCCCGTGATCGCCTCCACGCTCCTGACCACACGCCCGGAGCGCACGGCCCACCACGACGTCGATGGCGACGGCGACGACGATCTCATCACCACCCACCCCGAGACCATCGGCGTGTGGCTCAACGTCGGCGGCACGCTGCAGGCGCCGCCCATCGAGTTCTCCGCGGGCGAGTGGGGGCCGCTCGATCTGGCCTCCGGCGACGTGACCGGCGATGGCATCCTGGACATCACCGTCGTCCGACAGGGCAACACGTTCGAGCGCGGGTCCATGAGCGTCATCCCCGGCAACGGCGACGGCACCTTTGGCACACCCTCCACGTTTCGCGGGATGTTCCACCTCGATCTGGTCAACACCCGCGGCCTCGAACTCGCGGACCTCGACCTCGACGGCGATCTGGACGCGGCCTGCTCCCTCTGGGGCCCCAACGACCTGGCTGTCTGGCTGAACCAGGGGGGCGGCGTGTTCGCCCGCGACCAGCGGTACGGCGTGAACGGCGAGGCGCGGGCCATCACCCTGGGCGACTTCAACCTCGACGGCCGCCCCGACGCCGCGCTCGGCCTCTCCATCGGAATCCCGCTGGGCACGGGCGTCACGGTGGTGCTCAATGCCGAGCCCCCGACGCCGCCGTGCCAGCCCGACCTGACCACCGGCGCGATCCCCGGCATCCCCGGCTACGGCGTGCCCAACGGCATCCTGAACAACGACGACTTCTTCTACTACCTGGCCATCTTCGCCGCCAACGACCCCGCCGCCGATCTCACCACCGGCGCGATCCCCGGCCAGCCCGGTTATGGCGTCCCGAACGGCATCATCAACAACGACGACTTCTTCTACTACCTGGCCATCTTCGCCGAAGGTTGCTGATCCAGCCAAACCATCCGCAATCTCGCGGCCCCGTCGCCCTTTGGCGGCGGGGCCGCTGTCGTTCAGGCCCGAGTGCCGGCTCGCCGGAAGCACTCACCGCCGCGGCGCAGAGAGCGACGACGGCTGCATGAACACAAACACATCGTGCCTTCTTCAGCGTCCTCTGCACCTGTGCGGTGGGTCTTTTCGATCCTTGTCCAACGGCGCGGCGGCTGCGCAACTGGCCCATCAATCCGTCGGACCGGGATCAGGTGCATCGCCCGCCCCCTCCGGCACCCGCGGCTTCGACTCCAGCATCGGCAACGCCTCGATCGTCCGCCCCGACGACGCACCCGTCTCCTCGAACTTCCGAATCGTCGGCAGCAATCGCTGCTCCAGGCTTCCCGTCAACTGGTTGTACCGGCGCACGACCTGGTCGATCGACTTGCCCAGCCCCGCCGCGTGCTCCAGCGCCACCGCCGCCCGCTCGTGCAGTTCCTTTCCAAGCCGCATCAGCGACCGCGCCTCCTCGGCCAGGCGATGCTCGCTCCAGCCCACCGCCACCGCCCGCAGCAGCGCGATCAGCGTCGCCGGCCCGGCGATGATTACGTTGGCCGCCGCGGCCTCCTCCAGCAGCGACGGACGCCGCTGCAACGCCGCGTCGATGAACTGCTCGCCCGGGATGAACATCACCACGAACTCCGGCGCGCTCTCGAACTGCTTCCAGTACCCCTTCTTCCCGAGGTCCACCGCCTGGCGGGCCACATCAGACGCGAACTTGTCGAGCAGCGTCGCCTGCTGGGCACCCTCGGCCTCGATCGCGTCGAGGTACGCCCGGATGTTGGTCTTGGCGTCGACCGCGATCCGGCGCTCGTTCGGCAGGCTCACGACCATGTCGGGGCGCTGAAGCCGCCCCTCCGAATCCCGCCCGCTCTCCTGCGTCGAGAAATCGCAGTACGGCGACATGCCCGCCAGCTCCGCCACACGCTTGAGCGTCACCTCGCCGTACGCCCCGCGCACATGCGGCTCGCGCAGGGCCGCGACGAGCCGCCCCGTCTCGGTCCGCAGCCCGGCCTGGGCCTCCCCGATGCCCCGGAGATTCTCGACCAGCCCGGCCTTGGCCTCGCCCCACTGGCGGGCGATGTCCTCGAGTTTCTTGTCCTGACGCGTGAGCGCCTCGGCGATGGGCTTGACCAGCGCATCGAACGCCGTCTGCTTCTGCTGCAGGGCCGCCTCGCTGGCCTGCTGGGCGGTGGCGAGGCGCTGGGCCGCCAGTTTGAGGAACTCCTCGGTCGTGCCCTTGAGGGCGCGTGAGGCGAGCGACTCGAACGTCTCGACGCTCCGCTTCTGGAGGCGCTCGAGTTCCTCCCGCAGCGCCCGCTCGCGCTCGCCGAGCGCGTGCTCGCGCTGGGTCGCCAGTTTCGAGTGGGCCTCGAGTTCCTGGCGGCGCGACGATTCGCCCGCCCGCTGGACCTCCATGAGCCGCGCGATCTCGACCCGCAGGTCCGCGATCTCCCGCTGGGCCTCCTCGACATCGGCCCGCCACCGCTCGGCCGACTGCTCGCTCCGCGATCGCTCCTCCTGCACACGGGCCTCGGCCTCGTGCAGCCGCCCGCCGGCATCAACCGCCCGCTGCTCGGCCTCCTCGGCCTTGCGCCGCAGGCGGGCCTGGTCGGACCACAGCCACCCCGCGGTCAGCGCGATCCCCACAAGCAGCACGAGCAGCACGCCAATGGTCGGGTCCATGGGCCGAGTCTACACCGCGTCGGGCGTGGTCCGACGCCGTGGCACGCGGGCGACAGACGCCGCCAGCCCCGGCACAGCGCTTGTCACGCCCGCGCATCCTCAACCATCTGGTGCACGATCGCCATGGCCCGCTCGATGGCCCCCTCTGCGTCCTTCTGACCCTGCTCGGCCAGGCGCAGGGCCCGGGCCGCCCGCTCGAAGTTCTTGCCGGGGATCTTCTCGATGCCCCAGGTCGTGATCGCGTCGTGGAAGTTGTCGTACACGTCGCCAAGTTTGACGAGCCTCGCCTGCCACGTCGCCTCCGCCAGACCCTTGTCGTACGCCGGCTCGCGGACGTGCTCGGGCAGCGACGCGTTCTTGGTCAGGGCCGCGACGCAGGCGGCGATCTCCGTCCCAAACGCCTCGGCCAGGTCGTCGTAGTCCGTGGTCGTGTCCTCGATCGTGTCGTGCAAGAACGCCGCGGCCAGGGCGATCTCGTCCCGGCACTCGAACACGTCGCGCACCGCCATCGCGACCCGGACGGGGTGGGCGAAGTACGGCGTGCGGTTGTCCTTGCGGATCTGGGACCGATGGGCGTGGGCCGCGAACGAGGCGGCACGCTGCCAGAGTGGGCCGGTTGGGGGCATGGGTGTTCCGAGAAGGGGCAGAGGGGCCAAGGGTCTGAGGGACGAGGGAACGGAGTCGCAGGCTGGGCGTGCTTCGGCCAAAGTCTAATTGTTGTCCGAGGAGTTTGCCTTTGGGCCGCTGTTCCGACTCCTCCCTTCGTTCCTATGCCCCTTTGCCCCTTTGTCCCTTCCCGCCAACCGCCTCACGCCCGGATCGGCGACGGCCGGTCGTCGTGGACGAGGCGGCACTTGCTCGGGTTGCCACCCTCCTCGTCGAACAGCACCAATTCGTTGTCGCCGTCCTCGCGGAGCCAGGGGGCCGGGACGTACCACCGCTCCTGGGCCGCCTGCCAGCCGGCCGGGCCGGTGAGCCAGTACCGCCCCAGGTGCCGCCCGTTGATGTAGATCTGCCCCTTGGTCATGCCGGGCAGTTCGAGCAGCAGCGGGGTGTCACGGTCCTTGGTGCGGAACGACGCCCGCCACCACGTCGGGCCGGTGGTCGACGACATCGCGGCCTTCGTCGCCGCGGCGAACGCCGACGGCGCGGGCGCTTCCCACTTGGCGAACGCCCATTCCGCCTTGGCCCCGATGTCGGCCGACGCCTCGTGCAGATGCAGGGCACCGGACGCGGCCTTGGCCAGCGCGTCGATGTCGATGTCGAGCCCCTCGCTGAGGAACGAAAGTTGGATCGTGTTGTTGCCGCGCGACAACTGATCCTGGTCCAGCACCAGGCGCGTCGTGCCGCTGCGTCCGATGAACCGCACGGGCTTCTCGTTGACGATCAGCACCGCCCGGGCGGGCAGCGGGTCGATGCGGACGATCAGGCCCGTCTTGCGTCGGTGGGCCACGACCCAGGTCACGCGGTCCGGCTCGCTCGTGTCGCCCTCGCGGACCTCCCACAGCGGCGACTTGAACGCGAGCAGGTCGATCGGCTCGCCGGCGACGACCTTGGGCTTGGCGAGTTTGATCGGCGTGGCGCCCCAGACCGGGCCGTACACGCCCTTGGGCTCGCCCATCCCGCTGCCGCCCGCCAGGCGGCCGAGGTTCTCCGCGAGCACCACCAGCGTCGTGGTCCGCTTGAGCGGGAGCGACGCGTCCTCCGCGGCGGCGTACCCGACCGCCCCAAGCGTGTGCCCGTCGGCCCACAGGTGCAGGCGATCCGCGCTCTCCGGGAACATCGCACGGACCCGCTTGGCGGCTCCGCTCTTGATGACCGCGCGGTACCACCCGTAGCCGTACGGCGAGCCCAGGCGCGTCAGGTCTCCCGGCCCGTCGATCGACGCGAAGCGGGCGCTCGAGCCGCCCGTGTACTCGCCCATCTGGGCCAGGGCCCAGTCGTCGATCGAGGGCGGCGTGGCCCGCGAGGACGAGCGATCGGCCGTCAGGTGCTTCGTGGCGCCGGAGGCCGCGTCGATCCGCGTCGCGTCGCGCCCCTTCGCGCCGATGGGATGCCCGCTGGCGTCGATGCTGTCGACGCCCACGAACACCGCGTCATCGGTGATGAACGTCCGGTCCGCGGTGTCCTCGTTCACCACGACGATGGTCATGCCCTCGTGCTCCTGCACGAGCGGGGCGTCGCCGGTCGGCACATCCAGATCGATCGGCGCGCCGTTGATCGACACCACGCCGGGCGCGCCTGCGGGGCCGAAGCACACCAGCACCTTGCCCTGGTAGCCCAGGCAGTTCAGCGTCGAGTAGTTCAGCACCGACCGACCGCCCATGTGCACGTCCAGCGTCACCCAGCCGACCGACTGCTTGCCCAGGGCCACGGGCAGCGACGAGCCGTCGCCCAGCAGCAGTTCCATCGTGCGGATCGTGCCGGACTCGGCGGCCATCGGGTCGCGGTCGAACACGAACGCGACGCTGCCGTGCGACCCGCGGACCGCGGCGACCGCGAACCCGCCGCCGTCCACCGTCCCGCCACCCATCGCGCGGGCGTTGGGGGCCGCGATGACCGGCGCCGCCTCGATCTCGGCGTGCGAGAGCGTGCGCGCGAAGCGCGACGCGAACGTGGCCAGGCGACGCATCGGACCGAACGAGGGATTGATCCCGCCGGTCTCGCCCAACGGCGCGCCGCGATCGTTGCTGGAGGCGATGTAGGCGTCGGCGATCTCGGGGTGGCGTCCGGCGGTGAAGCCGAAGTTCGACCCGCCGTGGAATGGCGTGAGATTGAACTGCCCGCCGCCGGCGAGCACCTCGCCCATGCGGCGCTGGAGCAGGTGCCCGGGTGTGCGGGGCTGCGGGGCGCGTCCCCACACGTCCAGCGTGCCCGTCGGCAGGCTCATCACCAGGCGCGGCTGGCCCGGGGCAACCGTGCCCAGTTGGCGCATGGCCGCGAGCAGGTCCTCGGTTCCGGACCACGCGTCGACCTCGCCCTCGACGCTCTGCCAGAGGTTGTTGGCGTTGACCACCGGGACGCCGAAGCCCGCCTCGCGCAGGTAACGCCCCAGTTCGCCCAGATACTGGGCGGCCAGCGTGTCCTTGCCGCAACTCCACGCGGTCTCGTTCTGGATCAGGATGATCGGCTTGCCCTCTTCGCCGCCGGCGCCGGGCGCGGTCGCCTGCAGGTCGCGGACCTGGTCCGCCAGGGCGCCGATGAACTTGGACGCGGCGTCGAGGAACGGGGCGTTGTGGGTGCGGAGATCGACGTTCTTGAGTTCGAGCAGGTGGGGGGGCAGGCCGCCCAGGTCGAACCCCGAGCCCACGAACGGCCCGACCCGCAGGATGCACCGCATCCCGGCCTGGGCGACCAGTTCCACGAACCGGCGGAGGTCGTTGTCGCCCTCGAAATCAAACTGCCCCGGACGGGGCTCGTGCCGGGCCCAGAAGACCGGGGTCTCGATCGTGTTGAGCCCGGCCAGGCGGGCGGCGTGGATCCGGTCGGCCCAGAGTTCGGCGGGCACGCGGGCGTAATGGACCGACCCGCTGACAATCCAGAACCTGCGCCCGTCCAAGAGGAAGGAACGCCCGTCGTAGGTCATCGTTGGCATCGAGCGCGGACTCCCGTGAAGGAACGGACCGGTCGTGCGGCCGTGATCATCCGTCGGCACATCCCCGAAAACGGGGGGTCACTCCCGTCCCCGGCGACGCCTCCGTGCGTCCAGGAGCGAACGATTCGTGTCGGGGTTCGGGAAGCCGGGTTCGGCTGCCCATTGATCCAAACAAAGACCGCTCAAACATCGGACTTGCCCGGGGAGAAACAGCCCTGGGAGCCACCGAATCGGGTTCGGAACGGCATTCGAACCCCGCCGAGGCGGTCGGCGAATCGAGGGCAACACTAGGCGCGCGGCCTTGGATTCGCAACGTCGGAGGGTCGAGCACGGTACACTCCCGCCCCTTCCCGCCTCAAATCGCCGCCGAATACCGAACATTATTCTATTGGAGTCCGCGCGTTGCACGATCGCCATGACGATCAGAATCCGATCGTGGCGATCAGTCTCGCCGCGGGTCGTGCGCGTCTTATCGGACAGTGTACGGCTTTGCTGGTCGGCTTGGCGTTGTTCGGGTCCGGTTGCTCGCCGGGTCTGGACGCGATCGATCGGCGGACCGAGTCGCTGATGCGGGAGCGGGCGGAGGCTTCGGGGCTGCCGACCGACGTGCCAACGCGCCGGGGTTCTCCCGAGGTGGACCGGTCCGGGCTGTACGCCTCGCGGCCCGCGACGAGCAACCCGGAGGCGGACGCGCTGCGGTTCGATGTGGCGGGGGAACTGGCCGCGGTGCCGGCGCGGCTGGATCGGAACGCCGGACTGGCCGCGGCGGCGTTCGGGTACGAGCAGGCGGACCTGCTGGTGCTCGATCTGGAGGGTGCTCTGCGGCAGGCCCAGGTCACCAGCCGCGAGTATCGGTCGGCGGAGGAGGACTACATCCTCGCGGCGATCCGCCTGCTGATCGAGCAGCACCGCTGGGGGCCGCGGCTGTTCAACGACACGACGGTGTCGGCCAGCGGGAGCGGCGACGACGGGCGGTTCGACACCGCGCTGCGGCTGATCAACGAACTGCGGGCGACGCAGCGGCTGCCGTACGGCGGCGAGGTCGAGGCCCGGTGGATCACGCGAGCGACGGAGAACCTGCGCGAGGTCGTCGGGAGCGAGACGCTGCGGTCCAACGAACTCTCGCTGAGCGCGAACGTCCCGCTGCTGCGTGGAGCGGGCATGGCGGCCCGCGAGCCGCTGATCCAGTCCGAGCGGGACCTGATCTACGCGGCCCGGGACTTCGAGGACTTCCGGCGTCAGTTCCTGGTGAGCATCGCGGTGGACTACTTCCGGCTGGTGCAGAACCTGGCGGGGATCCGGAACCAGGCGATCCAGTTGGCCAGCCTGCTGCAGTTCGCCGAGCAGCAGCGGGCGCTGGCCGACGACGGGCTGATCGCGCAGTTCGCGCTGGCCGACGCGCAGAACCGGGTGTTCAGCGCGCGGGCGTCGCTGGACAGCCAGCGGGAGTCGTATGTGGTGGCGCTCGAGCGGTTCAAGATCCGCCTGGGCCTGCCGGTGGGGAGGCCGGTGCGCGTCGACGGCTCGTCGCTCTCGCTGGCGGCGCCGGAGATCGACATGAACGCGGCGATGGAGGCCGCGCTGTCGTATCGCCTCGACCTGCAGACCGAGCGGGACCGGGTGGTTGACTCGCGTCGGGATGTGCTCATCGCGCGGAACAACGTGCTGCCGGACTTTGACGTCTCGGCGGGCGTCTCGATCGGGTCCGATCCGGACAACGACAACGCCGGGTTCTCGATCGATCCGAATGACGCGTCGTGGAACGCGTCGGCGACCTTCGGGATGCCGCTGGACCGGCGGATCGAGCGTCTGCAGGTGCGCCAGGCGATCATCTCGCTCGAGCAGCGGGAGCGGTCGTACGACCAGTTCCGGGACAACCTGCTTCTGGATGTGCGTCGGACGGCCCGCGGGATCGATCTGGCCCGCCGGCAGTTGGAACTGGCCGAGTACCGCGTGGACATCAACGAGCGTCGCCAGCGGGAGATCGAGGAGCGGGAGGACGAGGTCGACACCCGGACGCGACTCGACACCGAGGCGGACCTGCTCGATGCACGCAACGCGCGGGACCAGGCGGCCACGGACCTTCGCGTGGCGATCCTGAACTACCTGCAGTCATCCGGGCAACTGCGGGTGTCCGGCGATGGCGATCTGGCGTCGCTGCCCGGGCTGCCGGTGGAGGTGGTCACGCGGAACGTGGACTATGAACTGCTGTTCGGGGACGTGAGCGAGAACTGGTTCGTGGAGTACAAGGAACGCAACCCGGAGGAGTTCCCGGATGCCGAGGAGGGTGAGGCGCCATCGTCACCCGGGATGCAGACTCCCGCGGGTGATGCTGGGGCAGGCAATCCGCCGGTGGCGCCGGCTGCATCAGGCGGATGAGGCAGCCGGGGGCTTGGCGCCCGAGATCCGCCGCAGCGCGACGACCGCCTCCGCGATGAACACCCCGGCCAGCGCCAGCAGCACGATCGCCACGCCCGCGTTGAGCATCGAGTTCGAGTCGCCCCAGGCCCGCACGCCCTGGGCGATCTGCAGCAGCAGGGCCGTGACGGTGATGGTCATCACGAAGACCATCGGCCAGAAGACGTACCACGACTTGCGTCCGGTGCGCCGGAGCCAGACCGTCACGCCCAGCAGGGTCAGGGCGGCCAGCAACTGGTTCGACGTGCCGAAGAGCGTCCAGAACACCCGCCACGATCCGGCCTGGGCGGTGAGCAGGAACACCAGCGGCACGCCCGCGGTCAGGCCCGCGGCGATCGCGCCCGACACGCGCCCGGTGCGTCCGAAGAGTTCCTGCAGCAGATACCGACCCAGGCGGGTGGCGACGTCGAGCGTGTCGAAGATGAACGTCGCGACGGCCATCGTGCCGAACGTCACCGCGAAGGTGTAGAGCGCGGGGTTTGTCTCGCGCGACTCGCGCAGGATCGCGAGCAGGAATGAGGCCAGGCCCGAGCCGTAGATCTCGTTGGGCGGGGCCGAGGCCTGGGCGGTGCCGGGGGCGACGATCATGATGGTCGCCAGGGCGATGACCGCGACGAAGCCCTCCATGAGCATCGCGCCGAAGCCGATCGGCTTGCAGTGGGACTCCTTGGCGATCTGGCGGCTGGTGGTGCCGCCGCAGACCAGGCCGTGGAACCCGGAGCAGGCCCCGCAGGCGATGGTGACGAACAGGAACGGGAAGAGGAGTTTGGTCAGGGCAGGCGCGTCGTCGCCGCCGGCGATCCAGGCTGGGATGGAGCCGATGTTCTCGGCGATCATGGGCTGCTTGATGGAGAGGGCGGTGGAGGCGAGCGGCTCGGCGGCTGCGGCGCCTTCCGTGGCCGCGGCGGCTGCGCCGGGCACGCCAAAAAGCCCGCCGACCAGGATGCCGACCACGCCGACGCCGATGGCCAGGTACAGCACGAACCCGCCGAGGTATCCGCGCGGCTGCTGGAGGAGCCAGAGCGGGAGCATCGAGGCAACGAAGCAGTAGACCAGGATCAGCACCTGCCAGAACGTGGCCTGGGTGTAGCCGCTCGCGGCGTCGAGCCCGAGCACGCCGTTGGCCGCGTCGCACACGCCCTGGGCGATGCCCGGCAGGATCGTCGAGACCTGGGTGCCGAACCAGACGATGCCCAGCGTCGCGGGAACGAACACCAGCGTGGTGACCCACATGTTCGGTTTGGCGATGCGCTGGACGACGCCCATGACGAGGGCGAGCAGCAGGTACATCGTGCTGGCCGCGGCGACGGCCCCGCCCCGATTGAACTCGCCGGTGATCCCGGCCAGTTCCTCGCTCTTGCCGATGAACGTGTCGGCGGTGACGGCCGTGAACGCGCTGATGACGTAGAGCAGGGCGACCCAGATGAACGCGACGAGCACGATCCAGGCCCGCTTGGAGAGGTTGTGGCGGGCGATCTCGGCGATGGAGTGGGCCCCGTGGCGGACCGAGGCGATCAGGGCCGAGAAGTCGTGCACCGCCCCGATGAGCACGACGCCCAGCAGGATCCACAAGAGGCAGGGCAGCCAGCCGAACGCGGCGCACGCGGCGATGGGCCCGACGATCGGCCCCGCCGCGGCGATGGCCGAGAAGTGCTGGCCCATGAGGTAGAACGGGTTGGTTGGGACGAACTCGACGCCGTCGTTGTTCCTGACCGCGGGGGTGGTGGCGGCGTCGTCGAGGCGATAGAAGCGGGCGATGAACGAGCCGTAGAGGAGGTAGCCGGCGGTGAGGACGGCGAGGGTGAGGGTGATGATGAGGAGGAGGGACATATGGTGCAAAGCCTCGGTCGGGAGCTCCCGAGGGCGAAGATATCCGAAATCTTGCACCCGGACCGCCAACTACCCTGTGGATTCGACCGCCGCCAAAAGGGGGTCTCGTGAACCGCCTCCCAAAGCAGCATCTTGCCGCTCTTCTCGTTGCGTTGCTCGCGCTCGTGCCATGCGGGTCGCCGGCGTGTGCGCAGCCTTCGGACCCGCACGAGGGCTGCTATCCGGTTCTGGTGGAGCGGTTGGATGGCACGCGAGGACGTGGTTTCGGTATCGCGCTCGATGAGCGGATGCTCGCAATCCCGATCCATGTGATCGCGCGGGCCGAGAGCGCCGGCGTCCTCGTGTCGGACGGGGGGAATGAGAGAACTGTCCGAGTTCGCGGGGTCGTTCAGGATTGGCCTGAGGATGACATCGCGGTGGTCAGGCTGGACGCCGACCTGCCCTCGGTCGCTCGCCCTGCACGGGCTGCTGCGGAGAATGGTGAGAGAGTCTGGCTCGCAGGCGTCGTCTACTCGGGCGCACAGCGCCTCATGACGGAGTCACTGACCGTTGAGATCGCGGGGCCACTGTTCGGCACGCGTCGTCACTACGCGCTCGCCGGACGGACCACGAATGGCGACTCGGGTCGCCAGATTCGGGACGATCACGGACGTGTCGTTGCCATGGTCGTGCGGCGGCTTGCCCCAACCAGCATCTGCGTGGACATCCGCGACCTCTTTGACTGGGTGTCTGTCGAGGACGCGGACCGCCCGGCCCGAGCGCTCCCGGAGTGGTGGCAGGCCCGAGCCGAGCTGCCGTCGTCGCTTCTGGACATGACGATCCGGGGCGTTGACTCGAATCGGGAGTCGCTTCAAGCAGCGCGCTTGGCTCTGGAATCGCCGCCATTGTCGGGTTACGGGCCAGCCCTGCTCTACGCGGTCGGATTGGCGAGTGCGATGGGCGATCGAGACACGGCACTCCGGCTCTGCGACCAGATCGTGTCCACTTACCCGGACTCCATGATGCTCAGGCGATTTGCCTGCGGGGCCGCGATCCAACTGCACGACTACGAGCGGTTGGGCGAGTACCTGAACGACGCCGAGCCGCTGGACGCGATGGCGTATTTTCGGGCGAGTCACCTGCTCCACATTGGCGACTACGGCGGGTGCATCGAAGAGGCGGGCATCGCTTTGGCGCAGTCGAGATTCGAGCTGGATGTCCATCTGCTGCGCGGCCGGGCGTATCTGGCGTCTGCTCAATGGCGAGAAGCGTTCGACGACTTTGGCGCATCGCTCGGACTCGCCATTGCCCGGTCGGACCAGGCGCGAGCGGGCCAGGCTTTGCGCGGCATTACCGATGTCTATTTGGGTGCGGGGAACGCCGTTGACGACGTTCTGGCGTCGCTTGAAGTGGCGAGTCAGCAGGGGGTCGACGCAAGCGTTGTCGCCAACGAGAGGGTCTACTTGGCGATTATGGCTGAGAGGACCGACATCGCAGCCGGGATCACGGAGGCACGCTCGGGGATTCCTCACTGGCCCCGATCGTGCCCGTGCTCGGTGCTTGCGGGAAGTGGACTGGGGCGCTGTCAGAGTTTGTCGCACTCGTCGCGGCGACGCGCGACCTTCGATCGGCGGAAGCCGCGACGCACCTCGCAAACATTCTGCGCGACGGGGGGTGCATGGATCTAGAGACTTCTCTGCGGACTTGGATCGCGGAGACGTGGCCTCAAAATCCCGGGGAAGACGGTTCTACTCCGCCCTCTTAAACAGATCCAAAAACCGATCCTCGTACTCCTCGAACACGCCCAGGCGGTCGAGTTCTTCCTTGAGCGAGACGGCCCGCTTGCGGTCGATCTGAGCGTCCTCGAACAGGCGTTCGAGGCGGGCGCGGAGGGCCGGGTCGAGGTGCTTCTCGGGGCGGCGGGGGGACGGGCCGGACGCGGCGGGCTCGCCGCTCGGGCCGGGCTGTGCCGCGTCGCCTGGGGTGGTGTCGCCCGGTGCGGCGTCCTCGTCGCCCTCGTCGTCGTCATCCGTGTCGCTGTCGCCGCCCAGATCGGGCAGGTCAGACGCTTCCTCCTGGGCCTGCTCGCGGAGGCGCTCGAACAGTTGCGTCAGCGGGCCCTCGAACTGGGCCGACTGCGTGTCGAGTTCGGCCAGCGACACGTCCAGGCCCGCCATCACGCTGAACACGCTCAGCACGACGCGCGAGGCCTTCGGGTTCGGCAGGTTCGCGGCATAGAACGGGATCTCGCCCATCAGGCACAGGCCGGGGATGCCGCGCTCGCTGGCGGCCCCGAGCAGGACGCCGTTGAGCCCGCCGATCTGCCCGCCCTCGACCTTCTTCACGCCGGCCCGCTCGATCTCCTCGACCAGTTCGGGCGTGGTGGCGGCGCCGTGGACCTTGGGCGTCTGCTTCGGGTGGACGGTCGAGGCCATGGACGCGAACGTGACGACGCGCTCGACGCCGTGCTCGGCGGCCTTGTCCAGCAGGCCGTTGGCGTAGGACCACATGTTGTAGTTGGGCTGGGCCTCGCCCAGGAAGAGCAGGATGTGGCGGCCGGTGGCGGGGTCGACGCCGCGGTGCAGGACGCTGCGGGGCATCCGCGGCTTCTCGATGAGGCCGTTGACGACGTGGATCTCGCCGATGTCGAAGAACCCGCCGGGGCCGATGGCCAGGACGGGCTCGAGTTTCATCTGGGCGACGAGCACGTTTGCGGCGATGACGGCGACGTTGCCCATGCCGGGCCAGGCCGCGACGAGCCAGGGGCGGGGACGGTCGTTCGGCGTGGGCATGGGCTATTCAAGGCGCGGCGGGGCGCGGCGACCGTCTCCGCGCGTCCAGCCGCCCATCGCGTCACGCCGAAGGGCGTCGGCGTCGCCCGGTTGCGGCGACGCCGGCAGCCGCGAGGGCGAGACCGGCGGACGGGGCGGGCACGACGGTCAGGGTCGCTCCCACATACGTCGTCGGGACGGTCTGGGCGTTCGGGTTCAGCCCGATGAAGAACGTGGGGCCGCTGTTGCCCTGCTCGATCCAGTTGAACTCGACCGGTCCGGGGTCGAGCGGCGCGGTCCACTCGAACTCCAGCACCCGGAGCCCCGCCGCCCCCGGCCACCACGGGGCCGGGTACGGCGGCCCGAACAGCGGAACGACGCCGCTCTGGACCTCGACGCCCAGCACGCTGCCGCCGCTGGGCACGCCGGGATCGAGGATGGTGTTCGCAGCAGGCGTGACCGGGTGCCCGAAGGCGTTGTTGGCGGCTGCGCCGGAGTTGGGGGACGCAGTGAGGTCGCCCTCGATGCGCCAGAACAGCATCGGTTCGGTCCAGGTGAGCGTGGCGGTGACGGCGATGGTCTGGCCCGGCTGGACGATGCCGCCGGGTGCTTCGTGGGTGATGCGCAGCGCGGCTGTCTGTGCAAGGGCTGCACTCGCCCAGCAGAACGATGCAATCGCCGCGATCGACACTTGCCACATAGCCGCCCTCTCGAAACCACTGCCTTTGGCAGTGTAATCGAGCGGGGCGTGGATACAACAAAGGCGGCCGCAGGTTTCCCTGCAGCCGCCCGGAGGGAGAAAGAGAGAGATCGGCACGCCGCGGGCCGGCAGGCCCGACGGCGAAAGGTGCGTGCTACACCGGCGGACGCAATCGCGTCTCGGCCCGGCTTCGGGCTCGTCGGCCCGTCCAAGGCCGCGTCGAACCCACAAGAACAAACTCGCTTACAACCCGGACTCTTCCACGAACCGGTCCGGTGCGGCTCCGCCCAACCCGCCGGCTCATCCCGCCGGCACCGGGTGTCCCACCCGGAATTGCTTGCCTATCGACTAGCCAAGCAGGCCCTCGCCACTTTTGATCGCGTCGGCGACGCGGGCCTTGGCCTTGGCGATGTTCTCGTTCGAGAGACGCAGGTGGTCCAGCACCGCCGGGTCGTACTCGAGGTTGACCAGGTCGGCCCGGAGCCCGTCGTCGAGCCCGCCGGCGATGCGGTCGGCCACGTGCACGAGGCACGAGAGCGTGCGGTTCTCCGGGGCCAGGTCCATCGGGCGGTGGTGGTAGCCGGCGACCTGCACGAAGGTCTTGGGGAACTTCCACTTCTGGCACAGGCAGGCGCCGAAGTCCTGGTGGTTGGCGCCAAAGGCCTGGTCCTCAAGGGCGAGCATGTCGGCTGCGGGCACGCCCTCCTCGTTCAGGCCGAGTTGCTCCATGACCTCGATGAGGCGGTTGCGGTCGAACTGCATCTCGACCATCACGCCGATGTCGTGGATGAGCCCGGCCAGGAACGCCTCGTCGCCCAGGCCCAGTTTGAGCGTCTCGGCGAGCACCTTGCAGGTGGCGGCCGTGGCGTTGGAGTGGTTCCACAGGGCCTTGGCGGAGAAGCGGGGCGTCAGGTCGCCGCCGCGGAACAACTTGGCCAGCGAGGCGGCGATGGCGATGTTCTTGACGGCGTTGAGGCCGAGCATGACGATCGCGCGGTTGATGGAGCCAATCTGGCCGGGCAGGCCATAGAAGGACGAGTTGACGACCTTCAGGATGCGGCTGCAGAGTGCCGGGTCGGTGGAGATGACCTTGTGCAGGTCCTGGGCGGTGGACTTGGGATCCTCGACCAGTTCGACGATCTTGAGCGTGATCTCCGGGAGCGTCGCGATGTGTGAGATCTCGCGAACGGCGCTGGAAACGATCTGCTCGCGCTGTTCCGTGCTGACGCTCATGGGTGGCTCTCCGTGCCCGGGGGGATCGGTGGTCTGCCGGGGGACATCGGACATCGACGGGGCGGACTTTCCCGTTTGGGGCGGGGTCGGACGGGAAAGCAGTGGGGTTCGATTGGATCGCGGGCCAGGTCCGAGAGGCTCGCCGGGAACGCGCAATCGCCGCGCTGACGGCACCGACGGCAGGGGCCGGTCGGTCGCATGGGCATGCCGTTCAGGCCGCCCGCGCCAGATCCACGATCCACGCCGGCGTCTGCTCGACCCGCTGGGCGAGTTGGCGCCCGCGCCGCGCGTGGTACGCCGCCATCAGCAGTTGCAGCGGCACGCCAAGGGCCAGAAGCGAACCGTAGATCCCCATGCCGATCATGCGGGTCAGCCCGGCCACGTCGGCCAGCACGCGATCGACCTGGGCCTCGCCGGTGGGCTCGAGGCCCGCCGGCGTCGTCGACATCGCGTTCCACAGGCCCACGCCCGCGTACACCGCGATCACGAGCAGGATGCCGAACTGGTTCAGCACGAGGCGGCGTGAGGCGTCGGGTCGGAGAGAACGGACCCCGCTGGCGCCCTTGAACTCGCTCCAGGCCAGGAGGCACAGCGCGATCCCGACGCCCAGCGAGAACGGGTCCCAGATCCCGCCAAGGACCGAGAACCCGCCGAAGATCGCCAGCGTCCATCCAGAGAACGCCGCGACGCCGGCGGCTTTGCGGGAGCGTCTGAGCCCGGCGCACGCGTCGGCGAAGGCCGCGTGTTGCTCGGGCGTCATCGGCGACCCGGCCGCGGCTTCGGATTCGACGGAGGAATGGATCGCGGGGTCGGTTGTCACGGGCGTGGTATCGGCCAGAGGCCCCGCCGGCTGGGGTCCGGAGGGCGGGCCTCAGGCGGCGGCGCGGGCAACCGCCCCGCGAACGCCCCCCGCGCCCCGATCGCGTATGCTTGGTTTCGGCCGCGTCGGTGGATTCGGGGTGAGTCCGGTCGGGCGTCGGGTGGGGCACGCGGCGGCCCGGCCTATCGGCGACCCGGCCCAGCGCGAATGAAGGAGACGGCAACATGGAGGCCTACGAGCGCCTGAAGCAGTTGGTGGCGGCCTGCGAGGAAGACGTGCAGAAGGGCTCCGGCGGCAACAAGGCCGCCCAGACCCGGGCCCGCAAGGCCATGCAGGACATCAAGTCCGTCGCCCAGGAGATCCGCCAGGGGATGCTGGAGGCTCGCAATGCCGAGTCGGGTCCGACCGGAGCCTGAGGTGAGCGTGTTCCCATCCAACGGCCAAACATCTGAGGCGAAGTCCGTCGCCGCGTCCGATCGGATGCAGGGCGAGGTGGCCTCGTCGGAGGGTGCTGAGGCGGGCGAGCCGAAGTTCATCTTCGATCTCACCGGGATCGACCTGAACGCCCGCATCGCCGACCGGGCCGAGATCGCGCGCTGGAACCCGCACCGCCACGAGATGGCGCTGCTGGACGCGATCGTGTGGACCAGCCCGGACCGCTCCAAGGGCGTGGCGGTGCTCGACATCCGCGACGACGAGTGGTGGGTGCGCGGGCACTTCCCGGACAAGGCGCTCTACCCAGGCGTGCTGCAGATCGAGAGCGGGGCCCAGTTGGCCTGCTATCTGTTCAACTCGCGCCGCCAGGAGCCGGTGATCGCGGCGTTCCTGCGGATCCAGGAGGCGGCGTTCCGCTCGATGGTCGAGCCGGGGGACACTCTCCACATCCTGTGCCAAGACATCAAGTTCGGGCGACGCAAGTTCGTGTGCGGGATCCAGGGGATCGTGGGCTCGCGGATCGCGTTTGAGGCAACGATCAGCGGGATGTCGATGGCGGGGCGGTAGGCTGCCACGCGTCGTGCCGTTGGGCATCGACTCTGGCCGAACGCGGTAGGCTGGGCGCGTGACGCCAGCGGACACCGAGCGCATCGTGATTGAGTCGGGGGCGTCGGGTCGGATCGATCCGGCGGACGCTCCACTGCGCGGCGGCGTCGTTCTGCTGCTGGATCGCGACCGGCGGCCGATCCTGCTGGCGACCACCGCGGACGCGCGGGCGTTCCTGCGGCGAAGGCTCGGGGCGGGCAGCGAATCAAGCGATCAGGCGAACGCATCCGCCGCGGATCAGCCGCGGCCAGGCGATCGTGATGGTGCGTCGTCCAGGGCGTCGCGATCGCCCCAGGCCGATCTGTCGGCGATCACGGATCGGGTCGAGTTCACGCCCGCAGGGTCGGGGTTGGAGGCGGACCTGGCGTTCCTGCGGATCGCGCGCGAGCGTTTGCCCGCGACGTGGGAGGCCCTGACCGAGCGGTGGCGGGCGTGGTTCCTGCACCTTGATCCCGCCGCGGCCAACCCGGTGTGGCGCAAGACGAATCTCTGCGACGTCGCGCAGCCCAGCCGCGGCGATGGGGCGTCGATGCGTGCGCTGCTCGCGACCCTCGTGGGTCCGCTGCCGAACAAGGACGCCGCGGGGCGGTTCGGCGAGGCGATCGACGACGTGTTCGACCTGTGCCGCTTCCCGAAGGAACTCGCGCTGGCCCCGCGCGGCACGGCGTGCGCGTACAAGGAGATGGGCAAGTGCCCGGCGCCGTGCGACGGCTCGGAGTCGATCGGCTCGTATCGCGCGCGGGTTGGCGAGGCGCTCGATGCGCTGCGACGCGGGGCGGCCAGCCGGGCCGAGCCGATCGAGCGGCGGATGCAGGAAGCCGCGGCCAGACAGGATTACGCGGCCGCCGCGGGGCACAAGGCGAGCCTCGACTCGCTGCGATCGCTCGAGAAGCCGGCCTTCCGCGAGGCCAGGCCGCTCGACGTGTTCCGGTTCGTGGCGATCGTGGGGAGCGGGCGAGTCGGCTGGGCCAGGGCGTGGGGGATCGACGCGTTCTCGTGCGAGGCGATCGGCGATCTGGATGGGGCGAACGCGAAGGCCGGCGTGGCCATGCTTGGCGACGCGGTGGGGTCGTGGATCGAGCGGCGTCGGAGCGCACCGCCGGTCGCCCTCGATCCGGTGCTGCTGGCGATCGTGTCGCGGCACCTGCTCGCGCCGCAGGCCAAGCGACGCGGCGGGTTCGTGCGGGTGGCGTGCCCGGAGCAACTCGACCGGGACCAGAACGGCTGGTTCGATCCCGCACAGGCCGCTCGCCACCTGCGTTCCGCGGCCAGGACCGAGACATCGGACGTTGCGGAGTTCGACCGCGCGACCCTCGTGTAGCGGCGCGCGTAATCGGTGAGTGGCGCACCAGCCTTGAACGCCAGCGACCAGGCTCCTGCGTTCCAGGCAACGACAGAGGCACTCATCGCCGAGACGCGGTGAACGCCGAGCGAAGCAGAAACACGAACGCACGTGCCTTCCTCGGCGCCCTCTGTGCCTCTGCGGTGAGTCCTTCATTCCCGGCCCAACGGCGCAGGAACGCCATCACGCCCGTCTCAGACCCAATCGCTACGGCCGCGGATGGAACGAGTGGTGCACGCTCTTGAGCCGCGACTTGTCCACGTGCGTGTAGATCTGCGTCGTGGCGATGTCGGCGTGCCCGAGCAGGTCCTGCACGACGCGCAGGTCGGCCCCGCCCCCGAGCAGGTGCGTCGCGAACGAGTGGCGGAGCGTGTGCGGGTGGGCGTGGGCGATGCCCGCGACCGCGGCCCAGCGCTTGACCATCCGCCACACGCCCAGGCGATCGAGCGGCGTGCCGCGGGCGGTGAGGAAGATGCGGCCTTTGTCGGCCAGACGGGGCGAGCCGCCGGGCGCCTCCAGGCGTGGGCGGCACTCCTTCAGATACCGGACCATCCAGTGCTGGGCGGGACGCCCCACGGGCACGACCCGTTCTTTGGAGCCCTTGCCGCGGACACGGATCGACCCGGCAACGTCGTCATAGTCCGACAGGCCAATGCTGCCGACCTCGCTGGCGCGCAGGCCGCTGGCGTACATGAGTTCGAGCACGGCCCGATCGCGGATCCAGATGGGCGGCGCGTCGCTGCTGCTTGGCTTGTCGGCTTCGCCCGGCGCGGGCGCCTCGACCAGCGCCTTCATCTGGCGTGGCGAGAGCACGTCGGGGAGCCGCTTCCACCGGGTCGGGCGTTCGAGCACCTGCGAGATGTCCCGGTCGATCAGCCCCGCCGATCGCATCCATCTGAACAGCACGCGCGTGCTGGCCAGGTGTCGCGTCACGCTCGAGCCGGCCATGTTTCGTTCGCTGCGGAGCGATTGGAAGTGGTCGACCAGGTGCCGCTCGGTGATGGCCCGGGGATCGGCGGCGCCTTGCGCGGACGCGGCACGGAGCAGGCCGAGCAGGTCGCGCTGGTATGCCTGGATCGTGGCGGGCGCCAGGCCGCGCTCCACCTTCAGGTAGATCATGAAGTCGTCGAGGGCTTCGCGCAGGCGTGGGGCGATGGGCCGCTCGTCGCCCGGGCTGGTGTCGGGCGTTCGGCGGGTTCTCGGGGCTGGCGTAGGGCGAGCGGGCACGCCCGGTCATCGGCGGGCGGCGTCTGCGGGGTCGAGGATTCGGTGTCGCGCGCCGACGGCGGTGGGGCCGCGCCGCCTGCATGGCGGGGCGTCAGTCGTCCAGCCCACGGGGGCGGGTCACGTTCGCGTCGGCGATGGCGCGGAGCACGTCGCGCTCGTGCCCGACGACGATCGTCGAGCCGTCGCCCGGCGTCGGCTGGAACGTGAGTTCGCGGACGAGGTAGTACTCCTCGCGCCGGTTCATGCCGGAGGAGCAGCCCGAGGCCAGCAGGGCACACCCGAGCGTGGCCGCGAGCACGGCACGCCTGCCCCGGCGATGCGCTCGCCGGACGCCGTCAAGACTGGTTCGATGTGTGCTCGTGGGGTGTCCCAACAGATCCCTCAACTCCGTTTCCGGCGGGGTCGCCGGCTCTCCGTCCCGCGTTGTCGGCGTTCTGCCCCGTCGGCTGCACGCCTGAAGCCCGACCGAGCAGGAAACGCGCCGGGTCCGGGCGAGGCTGACATCTGTGCCGGATGGGGCGTCCCCGGATCGGGGTGCCCACGTCCGAGAAGCCCGGCCCTCTCCGCGGCTGCTCGGGCACACCGGGCGAGGCCGGAGGTGACCTCGGGCCTCGTGGTCCGCCCCGCACTCGGTCCGTACCATGCAGGCTCCGCACCGACCGAGACCCGCCCATGCGCATCGCCTTCTCCACTCTTGCGTGCCCCGACTGGCCCATCGAGCGTGTGGCCCGACTGGCGGGCGAACTGGCCTACGACGGCGTCGAACTGCGGACGCTCGGGTTCGGCGATGGGCCGCTGGTCTGCGACCCGGCGCTGTCGGACCCGATGAAGGTGCGGGGCTTGCTCGCCGAGCACGGCGTCGCGCCGCTGTGCCTGGCCACGTCGCTGAAGTTCGACCGCTGCGTGTTCCCGCCGATCATCGGGCGGGCGATCACGGACCAGGAGCGCGAGGCCCGCCGCGCGACGCGCCTGATCGCGCTGGGACGGGCGATGGACTGCCCGGAACTTCGTGTGTTCGCGTTCGAGGCCCAGGGGCGCGAGAGCCGCGCGAGCGCGGTCCGCCGGATCCTGTGGCGCCTCGGCATGGCGGTGGACGCGGCTCGGAACACGGGCGTGCGGGTGCTGCTGGAGAACGGCGGCTCGTTCGCGGCCGGGGCCGACCTGGCCGATTTCCTCGACGAGATCCGCGTGGGCTGGTTCGGGGCGTGCTACTCGGTCGCGACGGCGTGCCACGCCGGCGAAGACCCGGTCGCGGCCCTCGATCGCCTGGGCGACCGCGTCGGCGTCGTGCGCCTCAAGGCGCACCAGGGTGGCAAGCCGTGCCTGCTGGCCGACGCGGACGACCCGAATGAGGAGGTGGTGCGGGCGCTGGCCGCGCGTCGGTTCCGCGGCACGATCGTCGTGGAGCACGATCTTCTGTGGCAGGACGAGCGGGCTCGGGCCTCGATCCCGACGGCCGAGGACGCGCTGCGTCACGCGATCGAGACGATCTATTCGTGGATGTCGCGGTCGGCGCATCGATCGGCGAGTGGGTCGGGGCACGGATCGGGGCACGCGGCAACCTCCGGCGTGGCGGTGGGGGTGTGAAGGGTCGGCACGCGCCAGGGGCCTGACGCGATGGGCGCCCTCCCGAGCCCAACGGACCTGACTCGGGCCGTGCTCGACCGCTGCGCGGCGGCGGGGTTCGAGCGCAGCGGCGTCGCCACGCCCGAGCCGAGCGTCCATCAGCGGGAACTCCACGAGTGGCTGGCGGCGGGCAAGCAGGGCTCGATGGCCTGGCTCGCCGAACACCTGCACGTCCGCACGGACCCCGGGCGGCTGCTCCGCGGGTCGCGCGCGATCGTGATGGTCGCGGCTCGATACGCGGCCCGGGGCGACGCGGATGCAGCCACGCCCGAAGGACACGGGCGGATCGCGCGCTACGCGCGCGGGAGCGACTACCACCGCGCGTTCAAGAAGCGCCTGCACGCGATCTGCGACGAGTTGCGGGCGGCGTACCCGGGGCACGAGTGCCGCGCGTTCACCGACATCGAGCCGATGCCCGAGCGCGAACTGGCGGCCCGCGCGGGGATCGGGTGGATCGGGAAGCACACGCTGGTGATCGAGCCGCGGCTCGGGTCATGGCTGGTGCTGGGCGGGTTCGCCACGACGCTGCCGCTCGAGGCGCCGGCGGAGCAGCGGGCCACGGCGGACCACTGCGGGACCTGCACACGCTGCATCGACGCGTGCCCGACGGCGTGCATCACGCCCTACGGCGTTGACGCGTCGCGGTGCATCTCGTACCTGACGATCGAGCGGCGTGAGGTGATCGATCCGGAGGTGCAGGGCCGGATGGGCGACTGGCTGTTCGGCTGCGACGTGTGCCAGGAGGTGTGCCCGCACAACTCCGCGCGCGGCGGCGACGCGGGCGGCGCCAGCCCGGGCATCCCGGAGATCGTGGGCGAGCGGCGGACGCTCGGCCTGCTCGACGTTCTGGGATGGACGCCGGAGGATCGCACGGCGGCGCTGCCCGGGAGCGTCATCAAGCGGGCGACGCTGCTCACGCTCAAACGCAACGCGCTCATCGTGGTCGGGAACCAACTGGCGCGCCGGAGGGACGGGGCGCTGCTGGGGCGGGTCCAGGCGATCGCGAGCGACCCGGACGAGCCCGCGCTGCTCCGGGAGACGGCCGTCGGCGTGCTCGCTCGGCTGGGCCGCGGCTCCGAATCGGACCCGGTGTGACCTCGAGGGGCGCTCGAACAGCCGAGCAACGAAGCGCCTCCAACGCGCCTGTGGTCAGCCGAGGCCGCGTCAACACCACGCTTCCGACGTCCACTTTGTCGGTGCTACTTGCGGGCGATGATCCACACCGCGTGCACGAGCCCCGGGATGTACCCCAGCAGCGTGAGCAGGATGTTCAGCCAGAAGTGGCCGCGCGGCCCGATCTCCAGGAACACGCCGACCGGCGGCAGGATGATGGCGAAGATGATCTTGAGCAGGTCCATGGGCGTTGCCTCCCCGATCGCTGGTGTTTGAGTAGTGAGCGGCGATCCGCCGTCCAATTCGCATCGCCTGGTGATTGATACCCGGCGTGCATGAGCCCGCCCTGAGCCGGCGATGACATCGCCTTCACGCTTGTTGGGAGCGGCACAACCCGTCATTCGGACGGGGTCTGCGCCCGCGTCGACGCCGAGGCGACCACCTTGGCGTACACGAGTTTGTCGTCGCCGGGCTGGTAGAAGTCCGGCAGGCGGGCCTCGAGGGTGTAGCCGCAGCGGTCGTAGAAGCGCTGGGTCGGGGCGTAGCGGGGGAGCGAGGAGGTCTCGATGTAGACCTTGCGTCCGGCGGCGGCTTGCACGCGGCGTTCGACGGCGTCGATCAGCAGGCGACCGAGGCCTCGCCCCTGGTGGGCGGGGTCCACGATGATCCAGTACAGGTCGTACGAGCCGACGGTGCAGGCGATGGGGCCGAAGCAGGCGTAGGCCAGGAGGCGCGGCGGCGCGCCAACGGACAGCGAAGCGGTCTCGTCGGCCAGGACAAACTCATAGCCGGATTCCGGACCGCGCTCGAGGCGCTCGCGCACGAGTTCGCAGGCGACGTCCACCTCGTCGGGGCGGAAGAAGTCGGTCGCGTCGGCCATGCGCCGGATCGCGGCCTCGTCGTCGGCGCGAGGTTGTTGTCGCAGCGTGATCCCAGCCGCGGCCAACGCGGCGCTGTTCGTCGCGTCCGTTCGGGTCATGGCGCTCCTCCACCGGCCAGACCGGTGAAGAACGCCTTGGCGTTCGCGCCGAGCGTTGTGGTGCGGTAGCCGCCCTCCTGCACGACGAGCGTCGGGAGGTTGAGCGAGGCCAGGCGGCCGGCGACGCTCTTGAAGTCGGCCGGCGCGAGCGGCCAGGTGCCGGTGGGGTCGCCCTTGCCGGTGTCGAATCCGAGGCACACGACCAGGAAGGCCGGGGCGTGGGCGCGGATGCGATCGAGCGCGGCGTCGATCGTCTTGAGATACGTCGCGGCGTCGATGTGCTCGGGCAGCGTGAGGTTCGCATTGAACCCGTGCCCCTCGCCCTCGCCGATCTCCTCGTCGAAGCCGGTGAAGAAGGGGTACGCGAAACTGGGGTGCCCGTGGATGGAGACCGTCAGCACGTCGCTCCGGCGGTAGAAGATGTCCTGCTGCCCGTTGCCGTGGTGGTAGTCGATGTCGAGGATCGCGACGGAGCCGTGCCGTGCCAGATGGTTCGCGGCGACGGCGGCGTTGCAGAAGTAGCAGAACCCGCCGAAGGCGCGGTGCTCGGCGTGATGGCCCGGCGGGCGGACCAGGGCGTAGGCGAGGCGCTGGCCGTCGAGGATCGCGTCGGCGGCGGTCAGGGTGCAGTCCACCGCCCGGACCGCGGCTTTCCACGCGTTGGCGTTGATGGGCGTGAACGTGTCGATGCAGTAGTAGCCCGCGGCGTACGCCCGGTCCTTGGGAGGGCGGGTCTGGTTGCGGATCGGGAACACATAGGGATAGACGGAGCGACCCTCGGGCACCTCGGCGCAGGCCTTCTTCAGGTAGTCCACGAGCGCGCCGTCGTGCACGGCCCGGATGTGCGACTCGGGGTGGTGGCGCGGCTTGACGGGCACGAACAGGCCGGTCGGCTCGATGCCCTTGAGGATCGCGGCGACGCGGGCCGGGGCCTCGACGTAGCCGCGCTCGCGAACGTGGTGGATGTCGTGCTGGTCGTTGACAACCAGGGCGATGAGGCGCTCGCCGGTGGTGGGCGGCGGGGGCGATGCCTTCGATGTAGCCTTCACGTCTTCTGTCGCGGTTTTCGCGGTCGGCGGATCGGACGCGCCGGCTTTCGGCGTCGAGGGCTGGCCGCTCGGCTTGCCGACGTACCGCGGCTCGCGCAGGCGGATCGGATCGTCCGCGATCGATCCGAGCACGGCCTCAATGTACTCGCGGTCGCACATGTCGCCGTACTTGCGCTCCAGGATTGCGCGGACGATCACGCGGGCCTGGTCGCGCGAGAGCGGGCGTGCCGAGCCCAAGTCGTCGAACACCAGGTGCGGCATGTCGAGTTGGCCGGGTTCGACCGGGCGTTCGTAGTCGGTGTTGATGATGGGGCGAGCGCCGAATCGTTCATAGAACCTGAGCCGCGCGGCGTTCTGCTTGGCCAGCGCGGGCTCGCTGCAGTCGGCGGGATCGTCGGGCAGGCACTCGTAGAGCAGCCCGGCGACCCCGAGGCCGCGGCACGCCTCTCGGACGCGCTCGTAGAGTGCCCCGCCGATTCCCCCGCCGGTGCGGGCGGGCGTCGCGATGTAGTCCAGCAGGCAGAACCCGCAGTCGGGCACGTGCGAGATGTAGGCGAAGCCGAGCATCTGGCCCCGCATGTTGTCGGCGACGAACAGCATCGCGTGCAGGCGGTGCGAGAGCGGGTCGCGAAGGCGGTCCTCGAAGGACTCGAACTCCTTCTCGGGCAGGCCGGGGAGGCGCTCGCGCAGCACGGCCTTGGCCTCCTCGACGAGGCGCCGGTTGGCGGGGATGGCGTCGGGCGTGATCTGGCGGATTCGGAACACGGATGGTCCTTGGAGGGTCGGCGATGTGGAGCGCGGTGCGTGGAGCGCGGAACAGGGAGCGCGGGCGGCACGCGGCGCTCGCGGCTAGTCGCTCGCGCGGCGAGCCGCGTCGATGATGTGCCCGATCACATCATTCTCGCGCAGGCCGGCCTGCGTCGCCGCCGCCATGAAGCCGGCATCGGGCGACAGGCACGGATTGGTGTTGACCTCGAGCACCCACGGCCGGCCGTCGGCATCTACGCGGAAGTCGACTCGGGCGTATCCGCCCAGCCCGAACGCGCTCCAGCAGCGACGGGCGAGGGACTCCAGGTCGCCCAGGAGCGATGCGTCGTCCGCCCCGAAGTCGTACCGCCGCGGCGTGTGGTGGTACTCGTGGCTGGCCTCGTCCCACTTGGCCGCGTAGTCCACGATCCGCGGGCGGTCCGGCGGGAAGTCGAGAAACAGGATCTCGGCCGGCGGGAGCAGGCGGACGCCATCGGCGGTTTCGAGCAGGGCAAGGTTGAACTCGCGACCCTCGATGAACCGCTCGGCGAAGGCGTGGCCCCCGAGTTGGGGCGCGCGGGCCGCGATCTGCCGGGCAACGTCGATTCCACCGGCGTCGACGATCGAATCGGGCCCGAGGCCGATCGATGCGTGCTCCCAGACCGACTTGATTATCCAGCGCCCGTCGGTGGGGCCGGGCTGACAAGGTCCGACCCAGGGCGGTGTCGGGATGCCTTCGGTGGCCAGAACACGCTTGGCCGCCAGTTTGCTCGACGTCGTGGCGATGGCGTGGGCCGGGCAGCCGGTCATGGGCGTGCCGATGGACTCGACCAGCGCGGGCACCAGGTGGATGAGCGAGCCGCGTCCGTTCAGCGACTCGACCAGATTCACGACCACATCGGCCTCTTGGACGCGAGCGGCCACGGGGCGGAGGTCCAGGTCCACGCCCAGCCGCGTGCACCGATGCCCGTTTGGGGTGAGGCATCGCTCGAACACCTCGGCCTGGGTCAGGGCGTCGGCGGCGTCAGGCGAAGCGCCATCCTCGATCCGATCGTGCAGGATCAGAACGTTCACCGCGTCACCCGCTCCGGCTCGTTGGCTTCGGGTGAGCAGGAACCGTTCCCACCGACCCGCGTGGCCGCGCTCGCGACGATCTGTTCGATCAGTTCCGCGTACGGCCAGCCCGCGAGCCCGGCCATGATCGGCAGGTCCGAGTGGCTCGGGTGGAGCCCGGCCAGGGCGTTGACCTCGATGACCTGAGGCTGCCCGCTGGCGTCGGCCCGCACGTCCACTCGCCCCGCGTCGCGGCAGCCGACGGCCCGATACGCCGCCAGCGCCAGATCGGAAGCCCGCCGTGCAAACGCCGATGTTTCCAGGCGGTACTCGACGACCTCCTCGCAGTGCTCCTTGTCGTCGTAGCCGTAGACCTCCGAACCGCCAGTCAGGCCGACGCCCAGGACGCCGACGACGCGGGCCGCGTCGCCCGTGCCGACCAGGCCCACGGTGACCTCCTCGCCGGGCAGGAAAGTCTCGACGAGCACCGGCTGGTTGAACTCGGTAAGCAGGCTGGCGCAGACGGCGCGGAGTTGGGCGGCGTCGCGGCACACGCTGGCGGCGTTCACGCCCTTGCTCGAACCCTCGCGGCTGGGCTTGGCGAACACGGGGAACGCCAGCCCGAGTCGATCAACGTCGTCGAGCGTTGCGACCACGCCCATCGCCGGAGTCGGCACGCCGTGGCTGGCCAGCACCCGCTTGCACGTCGGCTTGTCGAGCGTGACGGCGCAGCACAGGGGGTCGCCGAAGGTGTAGGGGATGTCGTGGTGGTCGAGCAGGGCCGGGATCAGGGCCTCGCGCCCCGTGCCGCGCCGGCCCTCGGCGATGTTGAGCACCAGGTCCCAGCGATCGCCGCGGGCCAGCCGTTCCATCAGGGCCGACCCCCCGCCGACGCGGTCGGCCTCGTGCCCCAGCGACGCCAGGGCGTGCTCGATGGCGTCGATGGTGTCGGCCCGGTCGAACTCGGCGACGGCCTGCTCGCTCCAGCCCAGGGCGAGGTACTCCTCGCGAAGGTCATAGGTGATCCCGATCCGCATGGCTCGAACCCTCCGCGGGGCTCTCCCGCGTCCTCACCGCCGCAATTCGACCGGGGAGAAGCCCGATCGCCCACACGCCCACTTCCACGCCCACCGGCCAGGATTCCACGCCGCGCGGGGCGTTTCCGCCCCACGGAATCGGCTCCGAGTGATCAGGTCGACGGCACGCGCTCGTGCCTCGGGGGCACCTCGGGTGTTGGCGCGTCGTGCGCTGGTCCACCGGCCTGGCCATGGGCCCGCTCGTGCTGCTCGCGGAGTTCCTGGTAGAGCGTGCGCCGCCAGCGTTCGCCGTCGCGCGGGTCCATGCCGAGAACGGTCAGCATCGTTGCCTTGGGCTTGTTTGCCAGCAGTACCTTGGTCGGGCAGTAGTGGTCGTCGATGCCCGTTATGCCGGCCTCGTTGAACGCGAACGGGTACAGGCGGCAGATCAGCGGTCGGACCTCGACGGGCAGCACGCAGCCGGCCTTGCCCAGGTACATGCAGTCGCCGTTGTCCTTGCGGAGCAGCATCCGCCGTCGGCCTTGCTCGTCGACCGTGTAGCGTTGCCAGTTCGGATCGTCCGGGTCGTGCTCGAGGTATTCCTCGTCCTCCGGGCGTCGGAGGGACCAGAAGTCGGTCCGGCCCGTGTAGGCCGCGATGCGGGCGATGTCGCCGGTGGTGATGAGGATCTCGGTCCGCTGGCAGCAGGTCCGCTGCATGGTCGCACAGCGGGCGCAGGGATGCACTTCCCCGTCCGGGGTGGCTTGGGTGGGGTTGTCGGGCATGGGTCAGGCCCCGCTCGGCTTGCGGCCGCGCTTGGCTTGGCCGTTGGCGTTCCCGTTGGCGTGCCCATTGGCGTGACCGTTGCCATTCGCCTGGCCATTCCGACGGCCCTTGGAAGCGCCGTTGGTGTGGCCGTTCGCGTGCCCGTTGGCCCCGTTCCCGATCGCGTGGTCCCCGTTTCGGTGGTGCCCGTTTGTGCCGTTGCCGTTGGAGTGCACCCCAACCAGCACCGGCTCCGGGGCCGAGGCGCCGACCGCGACCTCGACCGGCAGCGTCCGGGTCTCAATGACGGGAGCCTCCTGCGGCCTCGGGTCGGGGTACCGGAACACCTTGCCCGAGTAGTTCCGCAGGACGATGTCGTCGCCGTCGCGTCCCAGGACGTAGTTGGGCATGAGCGGGATCTTGCCCCCGCCGCCGGGCCCGTCGATCACGAACGTGGGCACCGCGTAGCCGGTGGTGTGCCCGCGGAGGGCCTCGATGATCTCGAGGCCCTTCTCGACCGGCACGCGGAAGTGGGCCGAACCGGGGATGGGGTCGCACTGGTAGATGTAGTACGGGCGGACGCGGGCCTTGAGCAGGCGGTGCATCAGTTCCTTCATGGTCGCCGGGTCGTCGTTCACCCCGGCGGTCAGCACCGTCTGGCTGCCCAGGGGCACGCCGGCGTCGACCAGCCGCCCGCACGCCTCGGCGACCTCGGGCGTCACCTCGCGCGGGTGCATGAAGTGGATGCTCATCCACGGCTTGTGCTTCTTGAGCATGGCGCAGAAGGCCGGGGTGATGCGCTGGGGCAGCACGACCGGCACCTTCGAGCCGATGCGGACGAAGTCGATGTGGGGGATGGCCCGCAGTTGGCCCAGGAGCCAGTCGAGCCGGTCGTCGTTCATCGTCAGCGGGTCGCCGCCCGAAATGAGCACGTCGCGGACCTCGGGCGTGGCCCGGAGGTAGGCCAGGGCCTTCTCGAACTGGGCGGTGTTGAAGTGGTACTCGCCGGTCTTGCCGACCAGGCGGGAGCGGGTGCAGTACCGGCAGTAGACCGCGCAGAACGACGTGACCAGGAACAGCACCCGGTCCGGGTAGCGGTGCACCAGCCCCGGCACGGGCATGTCGGCGTCCTCGCCGAGCGGGTCGGCCTGCTCGCCGGGGGCCATCTTGAACTCCTGGGCGACCGGGACCATCGTCTTGCGGATGGGGTCGCTCGGGTCGTTCGGGTCGATCAGCGAGGCGTAGTAGGGGGTGATGCCCACGGGCAGGCGGTCGCCCAGTTCCGCGACGGTCTGCCGCTCGTCGTCGGTGGGGTGGAACGCCCGCTCGAGCGTCTCCGGGCCGCGCAGGCGGCTGCGGAGCTGCCACTTCCAGTCGGCCCAGTCGGCGTCGGTCGCGCCCGGGAAGACCCGGTCGCGGAAG
The DNA here is from genome assembly GCA_041401985.1 of Phycisphaerales bacterium. Classification (GTDB taxonomy): domain Bacteria; phylum Planctomycetota; class Phycisphaerae; order Phycisphaerales; family UBA1924; genus JACKHA01. The sequence continues at coordinate 199,467 of JAWKTE010000001.1, read as the reverse complement.
GCGCGGGCGCCGGGCGACATCGGGATCGCGTCCGACGGGGCGTCTGCGGATCCTGTCCCGCCGCGTGGCGTGCCCTTCGGCGTGGCTTGGTTGTCGAGGTTCGCCTCACGGGCGCCGGTTCGGGGACCGACGCCCCGTTTACCGGGAGGCTCGGACTCTTCGGCGTCGCCTTCGCCGAACTGCCCGGTGCCCACAGGGGCCGAGCAGGAGTCGCTGAGTTGGGGGAGGGAGATCGAGGCCGGGAGGGTGGTGCCCACCGCCTGGGCGGGGGCAACGGTGTCGGGCATGAGGAACTCCATGAGCTCCAGACGCCTCGCAAATCCGGGCGGGACGATCCGCGTCCACAGTGCCCGGGCGGGACGATCGGAGATCATATCGACACGCGCCGCAAGTCAAGCGAGAGTTTCGTCGTTGTGAAGAATTCTCACGCGACCGGGCGCGTCATAAACGACAAGTTGGTCCGCCGGTCGTTCCAGCCGCGGAACGGATCGATGGATGGACGCCGTGGGGTGACGCCCAGCGCGGCACCGGAAGGCGGCCTCGCCCGGGCCCGGTCGTGAGCAAGTGCGGGCGACAGGGGTCGAACCTGCAAGGGCTTTCGCCCACGGGAACCTAAATCCCGCGCGTCTGCCAGTTCCGCCACGCCCGCGATGACCGGATCGTATCGGGGCCAAGGGCGGCTCGGCGATCGGCGCGACCACCCGGGGAGCCGGCGCTCGCGGCCCGGAAGGCGCCGATTGCACGCCCTTCGTCGCTCCGTCGCCCCGTCTCTCCGTCGCTTCCGCCTTCAGCACCCTTGGCCGAAGATCGCCAGGTAATAGAAGAAGTCGTCGTTGGTGATCATCGTGTCGGGCGCGCCGTAGCCGGGCTGGCCGGGGACGGCACCGGTGGTCAGGTCGGCCACGCCGATGTTGCCCGCGGCGAACTCGCCAAGGAAGTAGAAGAAGTCGTCGTTGGTCAGCGAGCCGTTGGGCACGCCGAAACCGGGCTGGCCCGGGATGGCGCCGGTCGTCAGATCGGCGGGGCACGGGGCCACGACCTTGATCTTGCCGGTCATGGCGACGTGCCCGGTGACCGTGCAGGTGTTGTAGTAGATGCCGACGTCCTCAAGGCCCGGCGTCCACTCGATGCGGTCGGTCGTCGGAGCCGGCGAGGCGGTGAACATCTCGATGGGCTTGAGCGTCGCGTCGTCGATCTCCATCGGGTCGGTGGTGGTGCGCTCGAATGAGCCGTTCTCGCCCTCGATCGGCAGCGTGTCGTCGGTGATCGCGAACGGGTGGTTGCTCGAGACGCGCATGAACGTGTAGGTCTGGCCCGCGACCAGGATCAGCGTCGGGTCGCGCTCGTCGGTCACGGTGCCGGAGGAGTCGGTCCAGGTGTAGAGGTAGTCGAAGTTGAAGTCGTGCCCGAGCATGAAATCCACACCCGACGCGACCTTGAAGACGCTGGGGGCGAGTTGGGTCGTCTGGGCCGAGGCGGCGGCAGCAAGGACGCCGACGGTGAGCGCGGCGAGGCTGATGCGGTGCATGGCGATCTCCATCTCCACAAGGTCTAGACGCGTGTCCGCGTCGGGGACGCCGATTGTACGAGGGCCCGCGCCGGATCCGGCGCGTCCTGTCGCCCGGCGCGGCGAAAGTGCGGTTAGCGGACGGCTGATTCTCTCAGGCCGCCGCCGGTTCGGTGGTCGTCGGCGCGGGGATGGGCGCGTCGCCGCCGCGTCGCGGCCAGGTCCACGCGAGCGCCAGCCCCGCCAGCACGAGCAGCAACGCGCCGTTGGCCTGGTGGGCCGTGGTGAGCAGGACTTCCCAGAGCGGCACCGGATCGGCGGACTTGAGTTGGGTGTGCAGCGGGACGGGGCCGCGATCGCCGCCCATGAGCGCCCCCGCGAGCGCGCCCCAGCCGAGCAGGAACTGCAGGCCGGTGGCGTGGATCAGGCCCTTGCCCGCGCGGCGCGCGCCGGGTGCGGCGGGCGGCTGGCCCTTGAGCGACTCGCCAGTTCGCCCCAGTCGTGCGCCCGCGATCGGCGCGACCACCACAATGGCGAATGCGAGCGCGACGTGGGTCGCCAGCGCGTGCCAGGCGCGGGTGCCCAAGTGGCGGAACGTCGCGCCCATCGCGAGTTGGATGAGCAGCATGATGAGCAGCGCGACGACGAGGCGGCGCGAGCCGCGGGAAGGCACGGAGCGATCGCGCCACGACGGGAGCAGCATCGCGCACAGGCAGGCGAGGGAGGTGACGAAGACCTGGGCGAGCACGCCGTGGAACACACCCAGGGCCGGGCTGTTCTCAGTGACGCGTGTGCCGCCCAGGACGCCTTGCACGATGACCATCACCAGGCACGCCCACGCGACGATCGCGGCCGACCTGGGCGCGGCCCGACCGGCTCTCGAGAACTGGACGGCCAGGGCCGTGGCGATCGTGCTCACGCCGACGAGCACGCCGAACAGGCGGTGCGAGTGCTCGAGGAAGACCCGCGGCTCGCTCATCAGGCCGATCGGGAACAGCACCATGTTCCAGCCATAGGAACCGGGCCAGTCGGGCACGGCCATCCCGCTCTCGGTGCTGGTGACCAGCCCGCCGAGCAGCAGAAGGGGGGCCGCCGCGAGCGCCGTCCAGAGCGCGAGTCTGGCGACCCAGGGCCAGCGGCTCGGACCCTGGCGGGGCAGGTGGGGGGCGATCAGGCCGCCGAGCGTGCCCATCACCGCGCCGAGGACCAGAACGCCACCCACGATCAGGGGGGCGCCCTGGCGGAGTACGTTGGCGATCGTCTCGGGCTCGGCACCGGCCTCGCCCGTCGGGGCTGTGCTGCCGAGCAGCGACCCGAGGAAGATCAGAAGGAGGAGCGCGGTGCCGACGCCGGAGGCGATCGAGAGGAGCACGCGGCGGGCCGCGGGGAGGCGTCGGGCCTTGGAAGCGGCGGACTCGAGCCAGGCCAGCAGCAGGATCGGTCCGCCAACCATCGGCGGGATCTGGAGTTGCGGGGCCGCGACGATCAGCGCGGCGATCCCGACCGTCGTCGCCCCGGCAAAGGCCCCGACAACGGCGTGCCCCAGTCCATGATCGGGTTGTGCTTGGGATTGATCGAGGACGATTCGGTCAGGATTCGAGTCGGCGGCTTGGGTCGGTCGATCGTCCATGGCAAGATTCTCGGACGTGCCGGGCACCGGAGGGTGTTCCGGGCCTAATTGAGACTGGGTCTCTGTTGGCGAGATGCGGCCTGTGGGGCTTGACAGGATGCGGTCTGACGCGACAAATTGCTGCCCCACAGAAACCCGTTCCCGGACACTCTAGCCTTCCCTCGGGTCGGGCGGGGGTGTCCGGCCCAGAGGATCGGGTGGCTGCGGGGGCGTTGGAGTTGGGCCGCGATCGACCGGCGGCATGGAGCCAGCCCCGCGAGGGGCGAGCCCGTTTGGGCGGGAGGAACGCGTGTCGGTGCTCTTTCCGAAGTGGCTGAACGCGATCCCAACGATCGGCGCGGCGGCGTCGGTGGGCGGGCTGGCGACGGTGGTCTTTGGCACGTGGTATTGGGCGACGCCCGACTTCTTTGAGGTCGGCTACATGCCCATCCAGCCGGAACTGGGGTTCAGCCACCAGATCCACGCTGGCAAACTCGGCATGGATTGCCGCTATTGCCACACGCACGTCGAGGAGTCGCCCGAGGCGAACATCCCGAACGTGGCGACGTGCTTCGGCTGCCACGCGGAGACGCGTCTGCGTGCGTGGGAGACGCAGCAGGTCTCGTGGATCCGCGAGGCGTACGCGAACGACGAGTCGATCGAGTGGCGCCGCATCCACAAGTTGCCGGACTATGTGCGGAACTTCCCGCACCATGTGCACGTGAACGCGGGTGTGTCGTGCTTCTCGTGCCACGGTCAGATCATCGGGATGCCGGTGGTGTACCAGGCGCACAGCCTGGCGATGGGGTGGTGCCTTGACTGCCACCGCGACCCGGAGGCGAGCCTGGTGCCACGGGACAAGGTGACGGACCTGATCTGGGTCGAGCAGGACTGGATGAGCGAGCCGGTGGGCCAGCGTGTGCACGAGGGCGTTACGGCGCAGGACCTGCTGGCGTCGATCCGGCAGGCTCCGCCTCAGAACTGCGGGGCGTGCCACCATTAGCAGTGCTGAGTGCTGAGTTGGGATGGGTTGGTGAACGGGTTCAAGCAGAAAGTCGAGCGAGCATGAGCGATCAGTGCCCGTCAACGCTGAAGAAGAACGCCAAGGGCAACGGTGCCGGTTCGAACGACGCCGTGGGCGCGGCGGCGGTCGCACGCGCGGCCGGTGGCGTGGTTCATGGCGCGCGGGGCGAGGGCGAGGTTCGGTCGCACCGGATGCACGCCGGGGCCGGGGCCGGCGGCGGGGAGCGGGTGTGGAAGAGCCTGGAGGAGCACTCGCAGACGCCCGAGTTCCGCGAGTTCGTGGAGCGCGAGTTCCCGAAGGGCGCGTCGGAACTGCTGACCGACTCGCGGCGTGACTTCATCAAGTTCATGGGCGCGGGGCTCGCGCTGGCGGGGCTGGCGTCGGTCCCGGGGTGCCGTCGCCCCGAGCACCACATCATGGCGTACTCGCGCGAGGTGCCGGAGGAGGTCATCCCCGGCAAGTCGCTGTACTACGCGACGAGCATGACGCTGCCGGGCGGTGGGGCCGAGGGCCTGCTGGTCGAGACGCACGAGGCGCGTCCGACGAAGATCGAGGGCAACCCGCTGCACCCGGTCAACCGCGGCAAGAGCAGCCCGTGGGCCCAGGCCAGCGTGCTGTCGCTCTACGACCCGGACCGCCTCAAGTTCCCGCACTACGTCAACCCGGCCCGCGCGAGCGAGGGGCGGCTCGAGGCGACGTGGGACGATTTCCGCGCGTGGGCCGGCGAGCACTTCGCGGCGTACAGCGCGAACCGCGGCCAGGGCCTCGTGTTCCTGGCGGACAAGAAGTCCAGCCCGTCGCGCGATGCGATGCGGGATGCGGTGCGGGCCAAGTGGCCGGCGGCGTCGTGGATCGAGTACGACGCGCTGGGGCGCGACGCGAGCGTTGAGGCGACGCGTCTGGCGTTCGGGCGTCCGGGCCGCGAGGTGCTGCGCCTGGCGTCGGCCAAGCGGATCGTCTCGCTGGACCGCGACTTCCTGTGCGGCGAGTCGGGGTCGATGGTGTACGCCCGCGAGTTCGCGGCCGGTCGGCGCCCGCGGGCGCCGCCCGACGACATGAACCGCCTGTACGCGATCGAGCCGCGGTTCACGATGACGGGTGCGGCGGCGGACCACCGCTGGCGTGTCGCACCGTCGCGACTCACTTCGGTGCTGGTGCTGCTGGCCCGGGCGATCCTGGCACGGATGGACGAGGGCGGGACGGGCACCGAGGCGCGCGGCCTGCGGGCGGCGCTCGAGGGGCTGACTGTCTCCGGCGAGCCGGATGTGCCGGTCGATGCGCTCAACGAGATCGCGGCCGATCTGGTCGCGCACCGGGGTGAGGGTCTGGTCGTGGGTGGCGAGTCGCTCGGGGCCGCGGCTCTGGCGGTCGTGCACGCGATCAACCTGGCGCTGGGCAACACGGGGCGGACGGTCGGCTTCCTGGAGATGGGGGACGACGAGGCCGCGTCGAGCATGGCGGGGCTGGCGGCGCTGGCCCAGATGCTCCAGAGCCGCTCGGTTTCGACGCTGGTTTGCCTGGGCACGAACCCGCTCTTCAACGCCCCGGCCGATCTGGGGATCACGGCGGACGCGTTCGCGCGCGTCGGCGCGACGATCACGCTCGGCGTCGGGCGCAGCGAGACCGAAGAGGCCAGCACGTGGTCGCTCAACGCGGCCCACGAGCTCGAGTCGTGGGGCGACACCGAGGCGATCGACGGCACGATCGCACCGATCCAGCCGATGATCGCCCCGCTGTACGAGCCGTCGCTGTCGGAGATCGAGTTCCTGTCGATGCTCGTCGGCGAGAATCGCCCGGGGCACGAGATCGTCAAGCAGACGTGGGAGCGTCGCCTGGGCCCGGGCGGGGATCGGCGGTGGCGCCGGGCCCTGCACGACGGCATGGTGAGCGGCTCGACGGCGCGGGCGATGACGCCGACGGCGGCGCGGTCCGCGGTGATGGCGTCCGCGGCGGAGGCGGCCCGGGCGATCGCGCTGCACGCGGCTCCGTCGTCGTCGTCGCTCGACGTCGTGTTCTTCTCCGAGCACCTGCACGACGGGCGGTTTGCGAACCTGCCGTGGCTGCAGGAACTGCCGCAGTTCGGCACGCGGGTGGTGTGGGACAACCCGGCCCTGGTCAGCCCGGCGACGGCGCGGGCGCTCGGGATCATGCCCGAGGACTACACGCGCCGGCAGTTGCCGCGGGCGAAGATGGTCGAGGTGACGATCGACGGGCGCTCGATGGAGATCCCGGTGTGGATCCTTCCGGGCATGGCCGACAACACGATCGCGCTGCAGACCGGGTTCGGTCGGACGGCGTGCGGCGTGGTCGGCGAGGGGGCCGGGTTCAACACGTTCGCGGTGCGGTCGAGCGGGGCGGCATGGGTGGCCCGCGGGGCGAGCCTGCGGAAGACCGGCGGGACGCACGAGATCGTCAGCACGCAGAACAACTGGTCGATCGAGGGCCGCGACTCGCTGATCCGCACGATGGACCTGGAGCGGTGGAAGCGGTTCGGGGACAAGGTCGAGCAGCGTGAGGACCACATCTACGCCCACGCGTCGCAGCGGCTGAACATGGCCGAGGCGATGGGCGAACTGTCGCACACGCCTCCGAATCTCTCGGCGTATGTCAACCCGTACAACAACTCGATCGGCGAGCCGAGCAACGCCGACCGGGTGCGGGACGCGCTGGGGCGGATGTCGCCGCCGGTGTTCGCGCAGGGCCCGCAGTGGGGCATGACGATCGACATGTCCACGTGCACTGGGTGCGGGGCGTGCACGATCGCGTGCCAGAGCGAGAACAACATCCCGGTGGTGGGCAAGCGTGAGGTGGCCAAGGGTCGCGAGATGACGTGGATCCGGGTGGACCGGTACTACGTCGGCGACAGCCTGGACGACCCCGCGGCCATGACGCACCAGCCCATCGCGTGCGTGCACTGCGAGAACGCCCCGTGCGAGACGGTGTGCCCGGTCAACGCGACGGTGCACGGCCCGCAGGGCACCAACGACATGGTGTACAACCGCTGCATCGGCACGCGGTACTGCGCCAACAACTGCCCGTACAAGGTCCGGCGGTTCAACTTCTTCGACTACGCCCAGGCCAAGTTCAACGGGAACTGGGTCGGCACCGAGGCCTTCGGCAACCCGCGGAACATCAACTTCATCCCGCCGCGGCTTCGTGAGCAGGTCGACGAGATCACGAAGATGCGGAACAACCCGGACGTGACGGTCCGCGGGCGCGGCGTGATGGAGAAGTGCACATACTGCATGCAGCGGATCAACAAGGCCCGCTTCGAGAGCAAGTTGCAAGGGCTCGAGGGGATCCCCGAGGGCTTCTTCCAGGTGGCGTGCCAGCAGGCGTGCCCGAGCGAGGCGATCGTGTTCGGCGACATCCTGAACCCCGAGAGCGCGGTGAGCAAGACGCGCGACAATGGGCGTTCGTTCCTGCTGCTGGGGTATCTGAACACGAGGCCGCGAACGAGCCACCTGGCGAGGGTGAACAACCCGAACCCGGCGCTGGTGAGCGCGGGTCGCCGCGAGGAGTGGGAGCACGATCCGTTCGCGCACCACGGCGGGCACGGGCACGATGACCACGGCGACGGGCACGGCGACGGGCACGGGGGTGGCCACGACGATGGGCATGGGACAGACGATGGCCACGGCTCGGGCGATGGCCAGCTCCACACGCTGCGGCGGATCCCGTCGCGGGCGTCGGAGGACACCGGGTATCTCGGCAGCCTGTCGGTCCTCTCTGATGGGGTTGGCGACGGCATCGGCAGTGTTTCGCGGGCCGTCGGCTCGACGGTGCAGATGGGGTTGACGGCGATGGGAGGCCCGCTGGCATGAGCAGCATCCATCCGGACAAAGCGGTCGCGGAGCGGCTGGCCGGGCTTTCGCCCGAGGCGGCCCGGGGCGTCGGTCGGGACCTGCCGATCGCGGGGGCCGACATCGGCGACGGGTCGCTCGTGGAGGACCCGGCGGTCCGCGCGCCGCTGGTGCTGAACAACCGGTCGTTCGGCGAACTCACCGAGATCGTCTGCGGCTACACGGAGAACAAGCCGGGCAAGTGGTGGCTGATGAGCCTGGGGCTCTTCGGCACGATCATGGGCCTGGGCTCGATGTTCGTGGCGTACCTGCTGATCACGGGCGTGGGCGTCTGGGGCCTGAACAACCAGGTGGACTGGGCGTTCGACATCACCAACTTCGTGTTCTGGATCGGCATCGGGCACGCCGGGACGCTGATCTCCGCGATCCTGTGCATCCTGAAGCAGAAGTGGCGCACGGCGGTGAACCGCTCGGCCGAGGCGATGACGATCTTCGCGGTGATGTGCGCCGGGCTGTTCCCGGCGATCCACGTCGGGCGTATCTGGTTCATCTGGTTCGTGTTCCCGATCCCGAACTACAACTGGATCTGGCCGAACTTCCGCAGCCCTCTGCTGTGGGACGTGTTCGCGGTGTCGACGTACGCGACGGTCTCCCTGCTGTTCTGGTACATGGGCATGATTCCGGACATGGCCACGCTGCGCGACCGCGCGGACCTGCGTCTGCGCCAGGGCGAGCGGCCGCGGGCCATCCCGTTCATCCCGCTGGCGGCCGACCGGATCCGGGCGTTCGTGTACGGGCTGCTGAGCCTGGGCTGGCGATTTTCGAGCCGCCACTGGCTGAAGTACGAGACGGCGTACCTGCTGCTGGCGGGCATCTCGACGCCGCTGGTGCTCTCGGTGCACTCGATCGTGTCGTTCGACTTCGCCACCAGCGTGCTGCCCGGCTGGCACACGACGATCTTCCCGCCCTACTTCGTCGCGGGCGCCATCTTCGGCGGGTTCGCGATGGTGCTGTTCCTGCTGATCCCGGCGCGTGAGCTGTACCCGAACTTCAAGGACCTGCTCACGCTCCGCCACCTGGAGAACATGGCCAAGATCATCCTGGTCACTGGCATGATGGTGGGCTTCGCGTACTCGATGGAGTTCTTCATCGCGTGGTACTCGGGCAACGAGTACGAGGCGGACGTGTTCGTGTACAACCGCCTGATGCCGCCGTTCCTGGCGGACCTGTTCGGGATGGACCGGCACGCGCCGTACTGGTGGGCGTACTGGTCGATGATCTTCTGCAACGTGATCAGCCCCCAGGTGTTCTGGTCGCGCCGGATCCGGACGAACCCGATGGCGATTTGGATCGTGAGCCTCCTGGTCACGATCGGCATGTGGTTCGAGCGGTACGTGATCATCGTCACGAGCCTGCACCGTTCGTGGCTGCCGGGCGAGTGGCACATGTTCTTCCCGACGTGGGTGGACATCGGCGTGTTCGTGTTCAGTTGCGCGATGTTCCTGACGCTGTTCCTGCTGTTCATGCGGTTCCTGCCGATGTTCGCGCTGTCGGAACTCAAGGCCGTCACGCCCCAGGCGGACCCGCACGGGCACGGCGACGACCATGGCGGCGATCACGCCGACGGTCACTCCAAGGAGGGCCACTGACATGCAACTGCCGAGCCTTCCCAGCCGTGATCTGCTGGCCGACTACCTGCCGTTCCTGATCAAGAAGGGCGCGCCGCGGTTCGTGACGCCATCGGGGGCCCGCGTGCACGGCATGCTGGCCGAGTTCGACACGCCCGCGGCCGTCTACCACGCCGCGGAGAAGGTCCGCGACGCGGGCTACAAGGCCTGGGACGTGCACTCGCCGTTCCCGATCCACGGGATCGACGAGGCGATGGGGATCAAGCGGAACCTCGTGCCGGTGATGGTCGCCGGCGGCGGGTTCACGGGCGCGACCATCGGGTTCGTGATGCAGTACTGGATGTCGGCGGTCGACTACCGGATGCTGGTCCAGGGCAAGCCGTTCGGCGCGTGGGAGCCGTTCACGCCGATCACGTTCGAACTGGGCGTTTTGTTTGCCGCGTTCACGGCCCTTTTCGGCATGCTCATGCTCAACGGGCTGCCCCGCTGGAACCACCCGCTTTTCAAGAAGGACCGGTTTCTCAAGAGCAGCGACGACACGTTCTTCATCGTGATCGAGGCGAGCGACTCGAAGTTCGATCCGCGGGCCACGCGCGAGCTGCTCGCCGGTTCGGGGTCCAAGAGCGTCGAGTTGGTGGAGGACGACGAATGAGCCGCGCCGTCCGAAACGGTCTTCAACACAGCGCCGCAGAAGCACAGAGCCGAACCATGACGCCGAGCACGAGCAAGTGTGGTCAGACGACGCGGAACCACGGTTCCGCTCTGTGGCTCTGCGGCTCTGTATTCAGTCGCTCTGCTCGGGCCGCCGCGATCGCACTGGTTGCGGGCGTCGCCGTCCTCGGCGGCTGCCGCGGCGAGCGGTCGGGCGACACGCCACGCCAGTTCTTCCCCGACATGGACGACCAGGCCCGCTGGGACCCGCAGGAGCGTTCCCGCTTCTTCGAGGACGGGCGGACGATGCGTCAGCCCGTTGAGGGCACGGTTGCGTACGCGTACACGCCGCTGGACCCGGCCGGCGCGGGCAACGCCGAGTGGGCCGAGCGCTTCCGCCTGGAGCGGGCCAACTTTCTCCAGGCCGACGACGTGACATACCACGGCGGGCGTCTCGGCGAGTCCGGCGCGGTCGCCGAGTACGCGCCGACCATGCCCATGCCGGTCACGATGGCCATGCTCGAGCGCGGGCGCGAGCGGTTCAACATCTACTGCTCCGCGTGCCACGGCTACGAGGGCGACGGGCAGGGCATGGTCGGCCAGCAGTGGTCGTACGCCCTGCCGTCGTTCCACGATCCCAAGTACCTGCCGCCCGATGGGCAGGGCGGCGGCTCGTCCGAGCCGGACGCCTACCAGTGGCGCGACGGATACCTCTTCAACGTCTCGCGCAACGGCGTTGTGGATGTCGCGGGTGTGCAGAAGATGCCCGGCTATGCGCACGCTCTGTCGATCCAGGACTCGTGGGCCGTCGTTGCCTACATCCGGGCCCTGCAGCGTTCGCACCTGGGGCGTCTGGAGGATCTGCCGCCATCGCAGCGTCAGATGCTCGAGCAGCAGCGACCGGCCGCGAGCCAGCCCGAAACAACCCCAGACCTGACCACGGCCCGGGCGCCCGCCGGGTCGCCATCGGCCGGCGCCGCCGGAGGTGAGCAGTGAGCACCATCACCAACCAGGAGTTCCAGGCCCGGATGGACGCGGTGGCCCGCCATCCCGCGCTGGCCCACGACAACGTGAACCTGCGCCAGGGCGCGGGGGTCGGGGCGTCGACCGCGCTGCTGGCGGTGGGCGCGGGCGGCGTGCTGCTGACGCTGGTCGGCGCGGCCGTGCACGGGCCGAAGCACGCGATGGCGGCGTACATGGTCGGCGTATACACCGTGCTGGCGATCTGCCTGGGCGGGCTGTTCTGGACGATGGTGTTCCAGCTGGTCAACGCGGGCTGGACCGCCACGGTGCGTCGCCAGCTCGAAAACCTGATGTCGCTGATCCCGCTGGCGCTGGTGCTGATGGCGCCGATCTTCGTGCTGGAGGTGTTGGGCCAGGGCATCATGTTCACGTGGCTCGACCCGGACAACGCGTTCGACCCGCTCCTGTCCCACAAGGCGGGCTGGTTGAACGCCCCGTTCTTCCTCGCTCGGATCCTCGTGTATGCCGCCCTGTGGAGTGTGCTCGCGATGGGTCTGTGGCGGGCCTCGACGGAGCAGGACCGCACGGGCGACCGCTGGCTGACGTCCAAGGCGCGGAAGATGTCCGGCTGGGGCCTGCCGCTGTTTGCGCTGTCGATCGCGTTCGTGGCGTTCGACTGGATCATGAGCGTCGACTACCGCTTCTTCAGCACGATGTGGGGCGTGTACTACTTCGCCAGCGTCGCGCAGGCGTCGCTGTGCGTCGTGGTCATCGTGCTCGCGGTGCTGCGGGTGACCGGCCGCCTGACCGGCGCGGTCACGATGGAGCACTTCCACGACCTGGGCAAGCTGATCTTCGGCTTCACGGTCTTCTGGGCGTACATCACCTTTAGCCAGTACTTCCTGATCTGGTACAGCAACATCCCGGAGGAGTCGGCCTATTACGTCATCCGGCGCGAGAACGGCTGGGAGAACATGGCCGTCATCCTCTCGGTCGGGCACTTCATCGCGCCGTTCCTGATCCTGCTCGTCCGTCGCGTCAAGGAGTCGACGCTCGGTCTGGCGGCCATGGCGGTGTGGATGCTGCTGATGATCGCCGCCGACCTCATCTGGAACATCCGCCCGATGGTCTACGCCGGGGCGGCGGCCGAGTCGAACCCCGGGCCGACCGGCTGGTGGCTCGACGCGGTCGGCCTGGTCGGACCCATCGCGATCTTCGCCGGCCTGCTGATCCGCCGCGTGGCGGGCGGGCCCCTGGTGGCGGTCAAGGACCCGCGCATGGGCGAGGCGCTGCACCACAAGAACTACGTCTGATTCGGAGCGCCGCCTCTTCCGAGGCCCGGACCCGCCCGGGCCGCATCCGGTTCGATGTGTCAAGAATCCGTCTGGTGTCCGGCCAGCGAACACGAGAGCGACGAGCGACATGGACCACGAGCACACTCCAGAGCATCACGAGCCATTGGACGAGTGGCACCAGCACGCCGCCAGCGAGGGGAGTCCGCAGGTCGAGCACGGCTCCGCGGCCAACCCGTTCATCCTGCTCGCGGTGTTCGTGATCAGCGTGATCTTCCTGGTCGCCTTCGTCGGCGCGACGATCGTCTACGCCAAGGGCTACATCTCGACCCGCCGGGCGATCAAGTCGGAGGTCACGGTCTGGGCCGGCGAGTCGCGTGCCGCCCGGGCCACCGCCGAGCGGCGGCTCGAGTCCTACGGCTGGGTCAACGCGACCGACGGGCACGTCCGCGTCCCGATCGAATCGGTCATGGCCGAGATGGCCGGTGGGCACGAGCCGGCCCACGGCGGCGGGGAGTGAGCCGGGGGACGAGAATCGAAGCGACGAAGCGACGAAGCGACGAAGCGACGAAGCGACGGAGAGAAGAAGGTTCGGAGAGAGTGAGAGACAGGGTTCGAGCGTGGCGTGGTTGATCGAGCGAGCATGGTGAGCCAGGCAGTCCAGTTCGGGTCGGGAGTCGGTCGCGTGATCGCGGCCGGTGTGGCCGCGCTGGCGATGATTGGCCTTGCGACGCCCGCCGCGGCCCAGCCCGGCATGACCACGCCCGCAGAACTCGAGGGCGTCACGCTGCAGGACAAGGCCGGCGAGGTCATCGACCTCGAAGCGCTGCTCATGAACGACGCGGGCGAGATGGTCCGCGTCGGCGACTACTTCAACGACGGGCCGCTGGCCCGGACGCCCGACGGTCGCGGCAAGCCCGCGATCCTGGCGCTGGTCTACTACGACTGCCCGGTCGTGTGCCCGCTGACGATGGAGCGCCTCCGCGGCGCGATGAACAAGATCGACTACACGGTCGGCGAGGACTTCAACGTGCTGGTCGTCTCGATCGACCACACGAACACGACCGACATGGCCCTGGGCGAGAAACTCGCCAGCCTGTTGTCGTACAACCGCCCGGAGACGCCGGCGGTCCGGGCCGGCTGGGCGTACCACACCGCGACCGCGGGCAACGCACGCCGCCTGGCCGACAGCGTCGGGTTCCAGTACACGTTCATCGCCGACGCGGGCGAGTTCGCCCACGCACCCGGGCTGGTGCTCATCACGCCCGACGGGCGGGTCTCGCGGTACATCGACGGGCTGGACTATGTGAACCAGGCCGACGACATCCAACTGGGCCTGGTCGAGGCGGGGCAGGGCAGCATCGCGCCGACGCTGCTGGACCGCCTGATTCTGTTCTGCTTCCACTACGACCCGAGCAAAGGCTCGTACACGGTGCAGGCCGTGCGGGTCATGCAGATCGGCGGCGTGCTGTGCATGCTCGGCATCGCGGGGCTGATCCTGGCCCTGCGGATGCAGGAGAAGGCCAAGCAGCGCCGGCGCGCGGCCCGTGGAGCGGCCGGGGCGGCGGGAAGCGGATCGACGGCGGGGCTTGAGACGCCCGCGCCCGGGCCGGATCGTCGCCGGGCCCACGGCGGACGCGGCTCGGCGGCGTCGGCGCGGGCCGGAACGAACACGATGGCACATCGCGGCCGCCTGCCGGCCGCCGGGATCGAACGCGGGGTCTGACCATGGTTGCACCGCTTCTCAACTCGCTCGCAGACGCCTCGGCCGGGCTCACCGGTCTGCTCGGGCGTGCGCCCGCGCTCCAGGGGTTCTTCCACTGGGCGTTCTTCGACACAGACGCCGCCAGCCACGACGCACGCACCGCCGACGGGACGTACATGTTCCTGTGGTGGCTCAGCGTGTTCTGGTTCGTGCTGCTCATGGGCCTGATGGGCTGGTTCTGCTTCCGCTGGCGGCGCAAGCCCGGCGTGGCGGCCCCGGTCAGCCCGAGCCACCACACGGCCCTGGAGATCACCTGGACGATCATCCCGACGCTGCTTCTCGTGGTGATCTTCTTCAAGGGCTTCTGGGACTACGCCGAGCGCGTCGTGGCCCGAGGCGACTCGGTCCGCATGAACCTCCGGGCGTACAAGTGGAACTGGGAGATGACCTACGCCTCCGGGCGGAGCATCACCGAGACCATGTCGGTCGGCGGGCGCATGAACGAGGCCAACATCTTCTACGTGCCCGAGGGCTCGGGCATCCAACTGAAGATGACCAGCAGCGACGTCATCCACTCGTTCTGGGTGCCGGACTGGCGGATCAAGTGCGACATCTTCCCGAACCGCTACACCAGCGTGTGGTTCGAGACCGAGACGCTCGACCCCGCCGATCCCGAGGTCCAGATCCACCCAGACAAGAACCCCGACTCGCCCGGCCTGGCGCACGAGGAGGAGTTCCGCTACAAGGACCACATCGTGTTCTGCGCCGAGTACTGCGGCGACTTCCACTCCGAGATGATCGCAGTGATCCGCGTCGTGCCGCGCGAGGTCTACGCCTCGTGGGTCACCGATCCCGGCATCGACTGGCCCGGGATGAACCTGGCCGACATCGGCGAGATCCTCTGGAAGGCCAAGGGCTGCTCATCCTGCCACACGACCAACGGCTCGGCCGGCACCGGGCCGACGTGGCGGAACGCCTGGGGCACGCAGGTGCCGCTGACCGACGGCACTTCGGTCCTCTACGACGAGAACTACGTCCGTAACTCGATCTACACCCCCGCCGCGCAGATCCATCAGGGCTTTGCCAACCAGATGACAGTCTTCACGCCCAGCAGCGTGAACGAGCGCGAACTCGGGGCCATCATGGCGTTCATGATGCGGCTCGCGGGTCAGGAGATGGACCCGCTCGCGGCCCAGTCGATCATCGACGGCGGCCCCGCAAGCACCACCCCGCCCGAGGGCGGCGCCGAGCCAACACCCGACGCGCCCTAGTCCACACGCCACCGACCCGTCCCCGTCCCCCGCAAGCACAGACTCGAACACAACATCCGCTCGCCCGTGGAGCGAGGCCCGAGCCGGAGGTCACAAGACCATGTCAACCATCACGGACACGAATGTCGGCGGACACGCCCACGACCACGGTTCTGGTCATGGTGGCGGTCATGGCGGCCACGGGCACCACGGCTCGTACCTGACCCCCATCGGCGGGTTCTGGTCCGAGATCTGGCGCTGGGCCACCACGATCGACCACAAGAAGATCGGGATCATGTACCTGGTCGCCGTGCTGTTCATGTTCTTCCTGGGCGGCATGGCGGCCATGGCCGTCCGGCTCGAACTGTGGGAACCGACCCGCACCGCCCAGGTCGCGGTCACCCAGCCGGTGCTCGACGAGAGCGGCCAGCCTCGCCTCGGCGAGGACGGCCAGCCGCTGACCGAGACCGTGATGCAGACCCGGACCACCGGCCAGTTGTGGGCCGTCTCCGATGTCCAGGGCGAGAACAACAACGTCTACAACCGCATCTTCACCCTGCACGGGGCGATCATGGTGTTCATGGTCATCATCCCGTCGGTGCCCGCGGCCCTGGCCAACTTCTTCCTGCCGCTCATGCTCGGGGCCAAGGACGTGGCCTTCCCGCGCCTCAACCTCCTCTCTTTCTACATCTACGCGATCGGCTCGATGTTCGCCGTGACCTCGATCCTCTTCGGCGGCGTGGACACGGGCTGGACGTTCTACACGCCGTACTCAACGACCACCGACGCCGACCACTGGCGCGTCGCGATCATGGTCATGGCGGCGTTTACGCTCGGGTTCTCCTCGATCCTGACCGGGCTGAACTTCATCGTCACGGTCCACAAGCTGCGGGCCCCCGGCATGGGCTGGTTCGACATGCCGCTGTTCATCTGGGCCATCTATGCCACCTCGATCATCCAGGTGCTGGCCACGCCCGTGATCGGCATCACGCTGCTGCTGCTGTTCTTCGAGCGGATCTTCCACGTGGGCATCTTCGACCCGCGCATCGGCGGCGACCCCGTGCTCTTCCAGCACTTCTTCTGGTTCTACTCCCACCCGGTCGTGTACGTGATGATCCTGCCCGGCATGGGCATCATCTCCGACATGATCGCGGTCCACGCCCGCAAGAAGATCTTCGGCTACCGCGCCATCGCCTTCAGCTCGCTGGGCATCGCCGGCGTGTCGTTCATCGTGTGGGGCCACCACATGTTCACGAGCCAGGGCGAACTGGCCTCAATCGTCTTCAGCGCCCTGACGTTCCTCGTGGCCATCCCCACCGCGATCAAGGTCTTCAACTGGATCGCCACGCTCTACAAGGGCTCGATCGCCTTCAACACGCCGATGCTCTACACCCTCTCGTTCCTGTTCCTGTTCTCCATCGGCGGGCTGACCGGCCTCCCGCTGGCCACCCTGTCGACCGACCTGCACCTGCACGACTCCTACTTCGTCGTGGCCCACTTCCACTACGTCATGATGGGCGGCACCATCATCGCCTTCGTTGGCGGGCTGCACCACTGGTGGCCCAAGATGTTCGGCAAGATGTACAACGAGTTCTGGGGCATCGTCGGCTGCATCCTGGTCTTCATCGGGTTCAACGTCACGTTCTTCACCCAGTTCTTCCTGGGCACCCGCGGCATGCCGCGGCGCTACGCCTCCTACCTCGACGAGTACACGCTGCTCCACCAGGTCTCGACCATCGGCTCCTGGCTGCTGCTGGCCGGGTTCTTGGTCCACCTGTTCAACTTCATCCACTCGCTGGTCGCCGGGCGGCCGGCACCGGCCAATCCCTGGGGCGCGATGAGCCTCGAGTGGGAGGCCGACAGCCCGCCCGATGAGCACAACTTCCACCACGAGCCGATCGTGAAGCACGGCCCGTACGACTTCGACACCGCCATCCCGCCCCACTGGGACGCCAAGGACTGGCCGCTCCCCGACCGCCCGGCGGGCGCGTCGGCCCACTGACGCGGGACTCGGCACGGGCCCGGCTCGCGGAATCCGCGGGGGCTCGGCACGAGGCATTGGGCATCAGGCACTCGGGACTCAGCACTCGGCACTCGGCACTCGGCACCCAGCACTCGGAAATCCTCATGGCCACGATCCAATCCAACGTCCCGGCGCCACACGCGGCGAGTGGCCGACAAGGCTGGGAGCGGTACGTCCACGCCCCGCACTTCCGGACCGCCGACGACGAGTTCGACGCCTGCAAACTCGGCTTCTGGCTCTTCCTCACCACGGAAGTGCTGCTCTTCGCCGGGCTGTTCGTGGCCTACGCGATCTTCCGCATGCTCTACCCCGACGCCTTCGCCGCGGGCTCCCACCTGCTCGACTGGCGCTTCGGCTTCATCAACACCATCGTGCTGCTCGTCTCGTCGTTCACCATCGCCATGGCGATCCGAAACTGCCAGAAGGGCCAGTACACCTGGTCGATCATCAACCTCATCATCACGATCGTCTGCGCCGTCGGGTTCCTCTTCATCAAGTTCACGTTCGAATACGGGCCGAAGTGGGCCCAGGGCAAGCGCCCCGGCGGCCTGTTCGACTACCCGTTCTCGACCACCGCCAACGAGCCCCTGTGGTGGAGCGTCTACTACTGCGCCACCGGCATCCACGCCCTGCACGTGGTCATCGGCATGGGCCTGCTCACCTGGTGCCTCGTCCGCCAGATCCGCTCCCGCCAGTACGGCCCGGGGCACTACACCATGGTCGAGATGTCCGGCCTCTACTGGCACCTTGTCGACCTCATCTGGATCTTCCTGTTCCCGCTGCTCTATCTGATCCACTGATGAACAGTGCCGAGTGCCAAGTACTGAGTACTGAGGCTCCGGAATCGGCAACCAGGATCAGCCAGGTATCGTCCCGCTCAGCACTCAGCACTCAGCACTCAGCACTCAGCACTCAGCACTCAGCACTCAGCACTCAGCACTCCCCCGAGACCCGCCATGTCCCAGCCCCAGACCGCCGGCGAGTTCATCCAGGACGATCCCCACCACGAGGGCCACCACGGGCACACCATCGTGCCCTGGCAGGTGCTCGTGGGCGTGCTGGTCGTCCTGCTGGCCTTCACCGCCCTGACCGTCTCGGCGGCCCAGGCCGAGAAGTGGATCGCCGCATCCTTCGATGTGATCCTGCCGAACTGGGTCAACGTCCTGGTTGCCATGAGCATCGCCGTCGTCAAGGGCGTGCTCGTGATGATGTACTTCATGCAGCTCCGCTACGACAAGCCCTTCAACACCATCATCATGCTGTTCTGCTTCCTGGCGTTCGGCCTGTTCCTGGGCTTCACCGCCCTCGACCTGCGCAGCCGCGACATGATCGAGCCGTGGAAGATGGACCAGATCTCCGCGGGCGGCATGGGCATGAGCGGCACGCCGCTGGTGTGGCAGGCCAGGGTCCGCGTTGCCGAGCGCCGAAGCGAGCTTCTCCGCAGCAACGAGTCGGAGTGGCGCCAGCGCCTTGGAAACGACGCCTACGACGCGGAACTCCGCGAACTCTCGCTCATCCTCGACCGGGCAGGAATCGAGGCCTACATCCAAGAGCACGGCCTCGACCACTACTTCGAGCGCCTCGCCCACTACGACCCCCGCGCCGCCGGGCACCACGACTCCCACGGCGGGCACGCCGGGTCCGCCGGCTCCTCCGCCGAGCAGTCCCGCCCCCGCACAGGCCTCTCGGGTGCTCTGTCCGCAACCGGCGGCCACGACAGCCACGGGCAGGACGACCACACGGCCGATGGCCATGCCGGCGACGGACACACGACCCCCAACCACGACGACGGGCACGCATCGGACCCGACCCACGCCGAGCCGGCCCACGCCGACCCCACTCACGCCGACCCCATTCACGCCGATCCTGCCCGCTCCGACCCCGATCCCGCCCACACCGAGCCGCCGGCCAACCCCGAGCCCGCGTCCCACCCCGGCTGATCGTCCGACGCGACCAGCGGGGGATGTCTGCTGAAAGACCGCTCGCCCCCGACCGCCAATGAGCACCCAGCAGTCGCCACAGCAGCCGGCCCGATCAGATGCGTCAGCCGACGCAACCGATCGCGCCGAAGCGCGGCCACTCGTTCCCTTCCGCCCGATCCCCTGGGCCGTCGCCGCGATCGCGCTCGCCGCGCTCATCACCAGCGTCGCCCTGCTCGCCCAGGCGATCGCGGCCTACCAGAATCGCGAGGGCCGCCGCCAGTTCTACTACTCTCCGATCGAGTCCGCCGAGTTCACCTTCCGGGGCGTGCCCGTCCGCGTGCGTGAGGAGGTCGACGAACTCGGGCGCGGCCAGGTCGTTGTCGCCTACGGACCCGATGAACTCCGCCTCGAGGTGCAGATCCCCAATCCGAGCCCGCTGCCCCTGATCGTGCGACAGCAGGACTGGTTCCGCATCATGGCCTGGGCCGACGGCACGGGCATGAACGCCGACGAGTTCGAGGCCGCCCGACAGAGCGGCGAACGCCCCGAGCACGTCGTGATCGTCACGCGCTCGCTCGCCCCCGGCTCACCCGCGGGCTCGTGGGGCGACATCTGGAGGAGCGAGTGGGTTTTCAACCTCTACTCGCTCGTGCCGCCACCAGACGGCGCCGATTCTGAACAACGCGGCGGCTTCGAGCACGAGCGCTGGGAGTATCCCGAGTCGCCCCGCGCCTACAACCGGCGCGTCGACGCCGCCCGCCTCCGCGGCGACCCGGTCCCCGAGCGCAACCCCCGCGAACTCCGCGAGGG
Source organism: Phycisphaerales bacterium (assembly GCA_041401985.1). Classification (GTDB taxonomy): domain Bacteria; phylum Planctomycetota; class Phycisphaerae; order Phycisphaerales; family UBA1924; genus JACKHA01. The sequence goes on along the minus strand of JAWKTE010000001.1, from coordinate 179,280 downwards.
CACCTGGCAGCACGGGGCCGCCATGCTCGTCATGCCCAGCGGCTCGGCCCCGCCCTACACCTTCAACCGCGGCGTCCTGCTCGAGAACCGCCACCTCGTCGCCATCGCCAGCATCGCCATCCTCGCCCTCATGGTCTCGGTTGCCATCGCCCTGGCCCCGCCTCGCCCCACCCCCACGCCCCGGCGAACGCGAAGCGCAAGCGAGTGACAACCCCCATACTCCGGCGAACGCGAAGCGCAAGCGAGCGACAGCCCCCATTACTCTGGCGAACGCGAAGCGCAAGCGAGTGACAACCCCCATACTCCGGCGAACGCGAAGCGCAAGCGAGTGACAGCCTCCATACTCCAGCGAACGCGAAGCGCAAGCGAGTGACACGCCCGTAACGCCGAAGGGGTTTGCACTTCCCGCTCGCTCCTCCCATCCGTACACTCAACCCATGCCCCGCCGCGCTTTCACCCTCATCGAACTGCTCGTCGTCATCGCCATCATCGCGCTGCTGATCGGCATCCTGCTCCCGGCCCTGGGCGCGGCCCGGAACCAGGCACGCCAGGCCGCGTGCGTCGCCCGCCTCCAGCAACTCGGCGTCGGGCTCGGGCTCTACCTCGACGACTTCGACCGCACGCTCCCGCAGATCGCCCACGCCCCGTTCCCCGGCTCTCCGCCGCGCGTCATTGGCTCGCTCTTCGGCGGCAAGGCCGGGCAACTCCCCTTCTTCGGCATCAACGAGGTCGGCATCTCCGACCGCCCGCTCAACCCCTACGTCGGCCTGGACTTCCCCGATGTCGATCCGATGAACGAGCGGATCGAGGCCGAGCCCTTCCGCTCGCCGCTTGACGCCGGCGCCGAGAACACCGGCGTGCCGATCCCCGACTTCGCCCGCACCGAGTCGATGTACGACCTGATCGGCTCGTCGTACGCGCTCAACGACCACGCCCTCGACGACGACCCGAACCAGGAGCGGTGGGGCACGCTCGTCCCGCCCGCCGGCGGACGCATGCCCGTCGTGCTCGATGAGACGAAGACCTGGGTCATCGCCAGCCACCCGATCTACAACTTTGACTCGGCCGGCGACCGCCAGATGCACTGGCACCGCAAACGCGAGGAGCGGGCCAACGTGCTGTTCCTCGACCTGCACGCCGCCGCCAACCTCGGCGTGCCCGACCCCGCCGGCGCCCCGCCCATCAACACCACCGACGACTACACGTTCCTCCCGACGCCGGACTGGCTGCAGCGCTATCCGTGGGGGCCGTGAGCGCCTCCCCGCCCCGGCGGCGGAGTCCTTGTTCACGGAGAACGCGAAGGACGCGAAGAGCGCGATGCGGTTCCGAGCCACGGCGGCTGTGGATCCCGCGGCACCCGACGCTTCGGGATCTCGCTGCTCGTTCCGACACCTCGCGGCCTTCGCGTTGCACTCGACAAACCCGACGCGCCCGAACCAGGCTCAGCACATCGTCATCCCGCCATCCACGCAGATCGTCTGGCCCGTCAGGAACCCCGCCGCGTCGCTGGCCACATACGCCACCGCCGCCGCGATGTCCTCGGGCGTGCCCAGACGCTTGACCGCCATCAGCCCCAGCACGCCGTCCTTGATCGACTCGGAGAGGTTGCTGGTCATGTCGGTCGTGATGAACCCGGGGGCGACGGCGTTGCACGTGATGTTCTTGCCGCCCAGTTCCCGCGCGATCGTCTTGGTCAGGCCCAGCAGCCCGCTCTTGGCCGCGGCATAGTTGGCCTGCCCCGCGTTGCCCACCACGCCGCTGGTCGACGCGATGTTCACGATCCGCCCGAACTTGCCCTTCATCATCGGGCGGGCCGCGGCCCGGATGGCCACGAATGCCGACGTCAGGTTCACGCCGATCACCTCGTCCCACTCCTCATCGCTCATGCGCAGCGAGAGGTTGTCGCGCGTGATGCCCGCATTGTTGACCAGGATGTCGAGCCGCCCGTGCTTGGCCGCGATCTCATCGATGGCCGCGGCCCACGCCGCCCGGTCGCCCACATCCACCGCCTTGATCGACGCCGCCCCGCCCGCCGCGGCGATCTGCGACGCCACCTCGGCCAGCGGCCCCTCGCTGCGGCTCACGCACACGACGTGGCGCGACCCGCCCTCGGGCGAGGCCAGGCGCAGGGCAATCGCCCTGCCGATGCCGCGGGACGCGCCGGTGACGATGGCCACACGAGTCGGGGTATCGCTCATGGGGCGATTGTAGAGAGCAAGCCGCACGAGCGATCGCTCGCGGCCGGAGTCGCTCAGCCGCCCGGCGTGCTGGTGGGCACGTCGATGGGACCGCCCGGCGTGTTACGCCGGGTGGTGCCGGGACGACCCGCCGGAGCGTCCTCGCCGGGCGCCTCGCCACCGGGGATCACGGTGCCCGGCGGGAGCAGGTCCTCAAGGCTCGGCACTTGCGCACTCGCGGCCTCAAGACGCTGCTTCGCTTCCGCGACGTCCACGCCCAGCACCTCGGCGAGGATCTCGGCGATCTGATCCGGGGTGACCGCCCCCTGGCCCGACGACCCGCCGAAACTGGGCGCCATCCGCCTCGCGTTGGATGTGAACGCCGCGGCCTGGTACACGATGTCGGCATCGGCCCCCGTCGGCCGAGCCCCGCCGTCGTACTCCGCCTTCCCCGCCTGCATTCGAGCCCGGGCGTCGGGGTCAAGACCCTGCCCCAACGCCTGATCGACGATCGCCGCGGGCATCCCCGCCGCACGCATGATCCGAACGGTGACCTCCGTCGCGCAGTACATCGCGATCGGCGACGCCTGCTGCATCATGTCGCTGATGTCCGTCGTTCGGCCCGCCACCGCCCCTCTCGCCGGGCCGCCGCGATCCATGAACGCCGACATCGAGTCCGAGTCCCACTCACTCGCCCGGGCCTTGACATCGTTCGACGTCGGCATGGCCGCGAACTTCCACGCGCCGCCTCGGTCCTGGGACGCCCGCCAACCCAGCGTGTACGCCTCGCCGGGCTCCTGGATGGCCAGGATGAACTGGGCCCCGGTCACCTCCAGCGCGCCGTCCACCTCGCGCGAGCCGGTCGTGTTGTAGTACACCACCCGCACCGCCTCGGCCTGCGACACGCCCTCGTCCCAGCGACCGTCCGCCACCAGATCGTCCAGCACCGGACGCGACTCGGGCGCCAGGAACCCGGCGAACTCGCGGTGCTGCCCGCTGATGAGCGCTCCGGCGAACTGGGCCATCGCCCGAGCCAGCGACTCGCTCTGCGGGGCCCGCTCCTGCGGGAACTGCACCCGCTCGTCCGCGTCGATCGCCCGCAAAACGCCCGAGATGTTCACCGGCTCCGGGAGTTGCGGCGTCGGCGGCGGCGGGGGCGGCGGCGGAGGCGGCGGCGGCGGGGGCTTGGGCTTCTCGCAGCCCGTCGCCACCACCATCAGCCCCAGGCCGCCCGCCAGCCCAAGGGCCGGGGCCGCCAGCGGGGCCAGCATCGAGGCCAGCGCGAGGAACGCGCCGAGACCTCTGCCAAGAGTTGATCGCCGGAAACTGCTGCGCATCGATCCGCTCCAATCGTCGTGTCTGAACCGTCCGCTCAGTCGTTCGGCCCGTCGTGGCTGGCGACCTTGGCCGACTTGTCGATCCGGCGCATCAGGCCGGCAAGGGTCTTTCCGGGTGCCAGCTCGTGCAGTTCCACGCCGGGCGTGGTCGTGACAATCTCGCGGACCAGCCACTCGCACCCCTCGGCCCAGCGGACCGGGCTGGTGAGCTGCTCGACGAGGCGTCGGCGGATGGAATCGGCCACCGCCGACGGATCCATCGTACCCGAACCCGCCGCTCCCGCGCCCGCCGATTCCCCGGAACCCCCAGTGTCGTGGGGGGTGCCGTGGGGGGTGACGTGGGGCCGGCCATGGGGGCGAGCCGTCACGTTGGACATGACCGGGCAGGCCGGGGCGTGAATGGTCGTCCCCGCCAAGGCCGCCCCGAGCCGCTCGGCCGCGGGGGCCATGATCGGGGAGTGGAACGCCCCGGCCACCGGCAACGCCGTTGCCCGCAGGCCCTCCTCCGCCGCGATCGCCACCGCCCGCTCGCACGCCGCCTTCGACCCGCTGATGACGATCTGCCCGGGGGCGTTGAAGTTGGCCGGGACCAGCACCTGGTCCGCGTCGCCCGCCGCCGCGGCGGTGCTCAGTGTCGCGTCGCACACTGCCTGGGCCGACGCCTCGTCGGCCCCAATCAGGGCGACCATTCCGGAGGGCACCGCCTCGGCGGCGTCCTGCATCGCCCGCCCACGCAGGGCGACCAGGCGCAGCGCATCCTCGAACCCGATCGCCCCCGCCAGGAGCAGGGCCGTGTACTCGCCCAGCGACAGCCCCGCGGCCGCGACGATCGGCGTCTCCGACGCCCGGATGTCCGGCGCGACGCCCCACCTGGCCGCCAGCCCCGCCCAGCACGCCACGGACGTGACAAAGATCGCCGGCTGCGAGACATCGGTCCGGTTGAGTGTCTCGGCCGGGCCCTCGAAGCACAGCGTCGAGAGCGGAGCCCCGACTCGGGCATTCCACTGGTGGTCGATCGCCGAGCCGGACGCGCCGGCAACCCCGGCGTCGCCAGTCAGGATCCGATCGGCCAGGTCAAAGACGGCGCGGGCCTCGGGCGAGGCCTCGCACCAGGCACGCCCCATGGCGACCGCCTGGGCGCCCTGGCCGGGACACAGCAGCACGAGAGGGTTCGGCATCGGAGGATTGTAGTTCTCGGCGCTCGGACCGTCGCGCCGCCCACGCGGCCCCCGCGGGCCTGCAGGCTCAGAGGTTCTCCGGCAACCCCGGGCTGCGGCTCTGGGCGGTGGCCGAGGGATCCAGATCCTCGACGGCATCCACCGGCAGGATGATCTTGAACCGGGCCCCGACGTTCTCTTCGGACTCGATCACGATCCGCCCGCGGTGCTCCTGGATGATCCGCTGGGTCACCGCCAGCCCCAGGCCCGTGCCCTTGAGGCCCTTGGTGGTGCGGAAGGGCTCGAAGATCCAGGCCTGGCGGTCCTGCGGGATGCCGGGGCCGTTGTCGATGACCTCGATCTCGGCGTAGGCGTTGCCGAGTCCCAGCAGCGGGTCTGGATCGATGTAGGTGGTGCGGACGGTGACGATGCCCTTGCCGCCCTCGACCGCGTCGACGGCGTTCGACACCAGGTTCATCAGGGCCTGGTGCATCAGGTTCGGGTCGATCGGCACCGGCGGCATCTCCGGGTCGGCGTCGACCACGAGGGCCACCTGCTTCTCCTTGCAGCGGTCCTGCAGCAGCGAGACGCAGTCCTCGATCAGCGGGCCGAGCTTGGTCAGTTCGATCTCGATCGTCCGCTGGCGGCTGTAGGCGAGCATGTTGAGCGTGAGCGCCACGATGCGGTCGAGGTTGCGCTTGAGGATGTCCCACCCGCCGCGGGCGATCTTGAGGTCGTCCTTCTTGAGGCCCATCTCGACGACGTCGGCCCCGCCGCGCAGGCCCTGGAGGATGTTCTTGATCGAGTGCGAGAGGCTGGCGACGGTCTCGCCGATGGCGGCCAGACGCTCGCTGTGGAGTTTCTCGTTGTAGAGTTCGGCGTTGGCCAGGGCCAGGCCCGTGTGCTGCCCGATGGCGTTCATGAGCGCGAGCTGCTCGGCGGTGAAGGTGTAGTTGGCGATCGACGAGTCGATGTAGATGGCCCCGAACGTGCGATCGCGCATGCGGATGGGCGAGCAGATCGCCGAGCGGATGTGGAACTGCTGCACGCTGTCGCCGGACATGAACCGGGGGTCGGCCATGGCGTTGCTGGAGAGCACGCCCTCGCTCCGCTTGATGCAGTGCTGCAGGATGGTGCGCGAGACGTGGATCTCGGCCTGGTCCTTGCCGCGGGGCTTCTCTTTGTACTTCACCGCCGCCGGGCGGAGCTCGCCCGAGTGCTCGTCCTTGAGCATGATCACGCCACGCTCGGGGCGGAACTCGCTGAAGACCAGGTCGAGCACGCTGCGGAGCAGTTGCGGGCGGTCCATGACCTGCGTCGTCGTCAGGGTCGTGAGGGCGTAGATGATGCGGAGGTGGTCGATGGCCGCGGTCCGCGGCTCGGGCTCGGACAGGATCACCGAGTCCTCGTTCGGCCCGCCGCGGAGTTCGAACGTCGCGTACGCGCGGCTCGGGAGCGTGCGCTCGAAGTCGGCCTCCATCTGCTCGGGACGCATGAGGCGGACCACGTCCAGCGCGTCGCTGTCGGTCTCGCCGAACACGAAGAGCGTCGAGCCGACGCGGACCTGATCGCCCGGGCGCAGCAGGGCGCGGTCGCCCAGACGCCGCCCGTTGAGGTAGGTCCCGTTCTGCGAGTGCAGGTCGCGGAGGTACCACACGCCGTCGTCGGGCGTGAGTTCGGCGTGTCGCCGGCTGACGGTGTTGTCCGAGAGCGGGAGGGCCTCGCTGGAGCGCCCGATGAGCTGCGGCTCGTTCATCGGGAGTTCGAACCGCTTGCCCTTGTCGGGGCCCTGGATGACGGTCAGCACCAGCATGCGCTAGAAGATACGCGGGGGCGGGTTGGCGGGTGCGGATCCGAGGGTCTGGGATCGGGGTGCGAAGACCGAGTCCAGGCAGAAAAAAACCTCGGGGTCGGACCCCGAGGCTTCCGAGTCATTTCAGTTGCTCGCGTCTGCGAGAGGCGTTCAGCCGCCGCCGCCGGGGGGGCCGCCCGGACCGCCGCCGCCACCACCACCGCCGCCCCCGCCCCCGCCCGGCACGACGCCGGTGACGGGCACGTTGCGGAACTGGTATGGGCCAGCGATCGCGGTCATGCCGGACAGGGTCACCCAGCGCTCGCCGGCGGTGTCCTGCGAGATGCGCCGGACCGAGCGGGACGAGGGCCACCACGGGTACCCCGCCACGCCGCGATGCACGTAGTCCGGGGCCCGGACGATGAGGCTGCCCTGGTAGTAGCGGATGGTCGCGGCCTCGCCGCCGTTGTCCTGCCAGGCGTCGAACTCGACGAGCTGGGTGATCAGATCGATGATCTCGCGGGCGCGATCCTCACGCGGGATGGTCTCGCGGTTGTCGTTGTCGTTCTCCTGGAACGGGCTCTGCCCGCCGCCGCCGCCGCCACCGCCGCCGCCGTTCTGAAGCACGGACTGCAGGTCGAAGTCGGGGGCGTTGTCGTACGTGGGCACGACGAAGAGCAGGTCGTTGATGTCGTAGATCTCGACGCGCCGGGCGGCCGGGCGGTTGAGGCGCTCCTTCGGGCCGACCTCGAGCGTGCCGTAGCGGGTGAACTGCCACGAGTTGCCGGTGGAGAACGAGTCGGTCGAGGCGACCTTTTCGAGCACGCGCTCGAGCAGGTCCAGGGCCGTCACGTTGTCGACCTCGAGCGAGACGAGCTGCTCGGGGTCGAGGCCGTCGGTGTTGCGGTCGTCCAGCCAGAGCACTTCCATCTCGGCCTGGGTGTACTGCTGGATGAACTCCATCACGTTCTCGAGCGGCTGGTTCTCGAACGAGACGGTCACGGGCACCATCATCCGCAGCGCGTTGTCGCGGTGCGGCGAGCCGGTGGACTCGATCGCCGCGGGCGTGCGGGCTGCGCCGGGTTGGGCCTGCGCCACAGGGGCCAGGAGCAGCGAGGCCGCCCCGGCCACGAGCACGATCGCGCGGGCCGCGCGTCCGAGGCGAGTGTGAATCGACGGCGTGCTGTTCATCGCAGAACCTTGCCTTTCCTCGTGCCCGGTCGATCGGCGTCGCCCGGGCACCGCTTCATCAGTATACACCAAACACCCGAATAGGAGCCAACATTCCCGACACTCGGGGCGGGTTTGTCTGGCCCCGGATTGCTCTGATGCGATCGCCCCCTCTTCCCGCCCTGATTCGGGGGGTTCTCTCCGCTACAGCCCGGCGATCTGGCGGTGGATGTAGTCCGGGGCCACCACCACCAGCGCCTCCGAGTCGACGCCGATCCGGGCGGCGTCGCCCCCGTTCCGGACCCACTGGGCCGGTTCGACCAGCGTCGTGACCAGTTCGATCAGTTCCCGCTCGGCCTGGGTCAGCCCGTCGTCGGGCTGGGGGTTCGTCGGGGACTGGCCCGGCTCGACCCGGCGGATGGGGAACGCCAGGGACGGCGCGCCGGGGGCCAGGTTCAGGCGGATCGTCTCGGTCCGGGCCGGCGCGTCCGGCTGGGCGATCGCGGCCAGCAGGTCGGCCACGTCGTACACCTCGGCGCGGATAGCGGTGGGGTGGTTCAGGCGATCAACCGGCCCGATCTCGACGCCCCGAACGCGGCGCGGGCCGCCCGCGGGGTCGGTGGCATAGACGAACTGCCAGGTCGCGTTCTGATCAAGCCGCTGGGCCTCGCCGGCGTGGACGAGGGCGGCTTCGAGGGCTTCCAGGCACGAGAGGCCGCGGGCGTCGAGCACGATCGGGGTCATCGGATCGAGGCCGACCGGCTCGGCGAGCCGCCCGTGCTCGGTCCAGAACGCCTCGATGGGAACGCCCGCGGTGTGAGCGAGATATCGGACCACGTCGCCCAGTGGCTGCCCGTGGAACCGGACGCCAACCGGGGTCGAGAGGCGATCGACGACCCCTCGCGGCGACCAGTCCGCGCGAGCGTCGGATTCGGCGCGGAGGGGTTGGTCATCGCCTTGCGACGGACTGGTTGGGGCGGCGCCGGCGGCGGTCGCAAGGGCGACGCCAAGACCGAGGAACGCGTGGACGGCATGTGGGCAACGCAAGGCGGACTCCCGGCCCGGCGGTTGGCGATCGCCACCCCCGACGTGCCGAGCCGGGTCGCGTCACCCGGGGCTCGGCCGCGAAACTCGCTCGGGCCGGGAGTTGTGACGCGGCGGTGCCCCGTTTGTTCCGCGAAATCTGCGGCGGGTCGTCCGGACGTTGGATGCCCGGAATCCGGCGGCGATCGGTCATCGGGCCGGGTGGCCACGAAAGGCCGCACTTTCGGGGGTGTGGGCGCGGCGTGTGACCGACCTGCGCGCGATTGCGCGTCCGAGTCCCCCAGGACGGGTGGGCAACCCGTCTAACACGGCGCAACTGGCGGTGGTTGCGCGTTCCGGACCGCGTGGTCATCATCGCGTGTTTGGTGGATGCGAACCAAAGCGTCGCGCGTGGCCTGTCGATAAGCCATGCCAGACATGCCACGCGTCAGAACGACGATCATTCCCTTCCCGCCCAATCGCCGCGCGTGCGAGCGCACGCGAAAACGTCGTTGACCCTCGCGCGCGCCGGCCCGCCAGCGCGGGAAGGCAGCGTGTCCGCAATCCGACCATCCGTGCTTGAAGCGTCTCGGCGCGTGCCGCGACGCCAGGTCATGCTCCACCAAGACCCGAGTCCTTGAAAGGAAGGAATCTCATGGCGACCCCGACGACCCAGACCGCCAACGGGCAGTACACCGCCCAGGGCACGCCGATCAACGGCGCCGCGTTCACGAACCCCTTCGCCTCGCAGATCAACGCCCAGGCGGGCTCGCCCGTCAACGGCGTGAACGGGCAGGTGGGCGTGAACAGCGGGACGCAGGTCCCCGGCCAGATCGGCAACCAGTTCAACGGCTTCTTGAACGGCCAGTACGGCGTGCCGTTCTTCGGCCAGGCCTTTGGCCAGCCCTTTGGCCAGACTCTCGGCCAGCCGGGCTTTGGCTTCCCCGTCGCTTCGCCCTTCGGCGCGGCGTTCAACGGGCTGGTGAACGGCCAGTTCGGGAACCAGTTCGGGAACCAGTTCGGCACCCACTTCGGCACCCAGTACCCGACCAGCACCGGCGGGTTCCAGGCGCTGCCGTTCGGCTACGCCAACACGAACTACACGAACGCCTTCAATCCTTACGCCGCGTTCAACACCGCGGGCTACCCCGCGTTCGGCCCCTTCACCAACCCCACCTCCTTCAACACCACGGGCTTCAACACCACGGGCAACGGCTTCACCGGCGTGAGCCCGTTCATCGCCGGCACCCCTTTCGCCCAGTATCCCACCGCCGGCGTGCCGTTCGGCACCACCGGCTTCAACGGCGTGACGCCCTTCAACGGCGTGCCCTTCAACACGCTGCCCTACGCCGGCCAGTTCAACTCGATTCCGACGCCGTTCGGCTGGAATACCTCGAACGTCTGGAACGCCACTCCCGCGATCAACGCCTGGGGCCAGAACGCCTGGGGCCAGAACGCCTGGGGCCAGAACGTCTGGGGCCAGAACACCCCGTCGATCAACAACTGGAACACGGGCCTGCTCAACACCGGCCTGAACAACACCGGCCTGAACAACATCGGCCTCTTCAACAGCACCTGGGGCCTGCACAACCAGGTCCCCTTCGGCGTGTCGCCCTTCTCCAACTTCTCCAACACCTACCCGCAGCACACGATCCACACCGGTTCGGCGTTCGTCGGCACCCCGTGGACCAGCCAGGCCCTCGGCACCTACGGGCGTCCCCTGACGACCCCGTCCACGTTCGCGGGCAACACCGGCTTCACGGGCTTCAACGCTCCCGCCGGCATCGTCCCTTCCTTCTATAGCCCGCTCTTCAACACCCCCTTCAACACGATCAACACGCCGTGGACCAACGCCTTCCAGAACCTCCAGAGCGGCTGGAACGGCCTGAACACCTGGAACCAGCACCTGAACACGCTGGGCACCGTCCCCTCGATCTACGCGACCTCTCCCTTCGCCGCTTCTCCCTACTCCACGTTTCCCTTCGCCACCACGCCGTGGAACTCGATCCCGGGCGGCTTCGGCGTGAACCCCTGGACGATCAACAACGCGTTCACCTCGCCGATCAACGGCGTGTGGCCGACCGGCGCGCGGTTCGGCACCAGCCTCCCGATCGGCAGCCAGTTCGCCAACCAGTTCACCAACCAGTACCCCGGCCTGTACGCCGGCCAGATCGGCACCCAGTTTGGCATCCAGAACTGCAACACCCTGGGCGGCGACTGCGCCTGCCCGCCCAACGTCTGCATCCCCGGCTTCCAGAGCACCGCTCCGCTGGCCGGCATCCAGAACAGCGGCGCCTACGGCCTGCCGTACAACACCATCCTGCCCACCGGCGTGAACCCGTCCACCATCGGGTTCAACACGCTGCCGACGATCTCGAACGTGCTGGGCACGGGCATCCTCGGCTCGGGCACCATCGCCCCGACGCACAACGCGTTCTGGCAGAACGCCCTGGCGTTCTCGCAGGCCGCGACGCCGTTCAACCCCTTCGCCACCAACTCCAACCAGACGGTGCCGTTCGTCGGCGGCACGTCCACGTTCAACCCGTACGCCACGACCGGCCCGGTGCTGAACGGCACCCCGATCGGCAACGGCTTCTACAGCACGATGTTCGGCGTGCCCTCGTTCGGCATCCCCTCCTACATCAACGGCTACGTGCCGACCAGCCCGACCGGCTCGGTCCTGACGTCCGTCGCCGGCGGCGTCAACGCCATCAACGGGTTCGGCGGCTTCCCGTACGCCAGCAACCCGAACAACCCCTTCGCCCCCTCGGCGATCGTGACCAACCCGGTCACGGGCCAGGTTGGTGGCCAGTCCATCGGCGCGAACGGCCAGACGGCCGGCGCGTCGCTGGTCGGCTGCTGCCGCGAGGCGGCCTGATGCGCCACGGGATGGCCCGAACCATCCCGGCACGCTCGACCCACGTTCCGACGCCGCCGGCCCCACATGGGCCGGCGGCGTTGTGCGTTGGGGGCCGCCCGTGGCGCGGGTTTGTGTCACTCGCGCGGGCGATTCCGCAACGCCGGGCGGTGTTGGCCGAACAGATGGTGGGGTTGCGCTGGCGTCGCGAGGCCCGATCCCGCATACTGGCGGTGGGGCGCGGGCCGCTCGGGACGGGGCCGCAATGCCGCTGATCCTGCGGCGTTAGGCGGTCGGGCGGCGGACCGGCGTCGCGGGGTGGTCGGCGCGGCACGGGCTTGCGATGCACGCGGAGATCGATCGATGGTGATGGGACCAGCCAACTCCGACACGCACGCCTCGGGAAAGGCAGCCCGCGCGGGCGACCGCCGACAGCCGGCCGCCGATCGCTTCACCGGCTCGCTCTCGCCCATCCGCACGGAGGAGTTCGGGTACGACCAGGCCCGCCACCTGCTGTGGCGGGCCGGCTTCGGCGGCACGCCCGACCAGGTCGAGACGCTGGCCTCGTGGGGGCCCGAGCGGGCGGTGGACTACCTGCTGGATGTTGACGCCGTCCCGTTCGAGGCCCCGAGCGAGCGGGACTTCGAGTCGAGCATCATCCGTCCCCCTTCGGAGGAGGAGCGTCGCCAGGCCGCGGCCGCGCGTCGCGCGGGCGATGAGGACGCGCTGGCCCGCCTCCGCCTGATGCGCGAGCAGGCCGAGCGGACGGATCGGCGTCAGGCGCGTGAGGTGCAGAAGTGGTGGCTGCGCCGGATGATCGAGACGCCGCGACCGCTCGAGGAGAAGATGACGCTGTTCTGGCACGGGCACTTCGCCACGTCCTACCGGACGATCGAGGACTCGTACCACATGTTCGTGCAGAATCAGACCTTCCGCAAGCACGCGGTGGGCAACTACGGCGAGCTGCTGTTCCAGATCATCCGCGACCCCGCGATGCTCGCGTACCTGGACAACGACGACTCGCGCCGCGGCCGACCCAACGAGAACCTGGCCCGCGAGATCATGGAACTGTTCAGCCTCGGCGTGGGCAACTACACCGAGCAGGACATCCGCGAGGGGGCCCGGGCCCTGACCGGCTACACGTTCCAGGACGACGAGTTCGTCTTCCGCGAGAACGACCACGACGACGGGGCCAAGCGGATCCTGGGGCGCTCGGGCAACATGAACGGCGACGACTTCGTCCGCGCCATCCTGGAGCAGCGGGCCTGTGCCCGGTACATGTCGTACCGCCTGCACCGGTTCTTCTGCGGCGAAGACCTGCCCAGCGACGAGTCCGAGGACGGGCGGGCCGTGCGCCAGGCGGTGGACAACCTGGCCTCGACGATGCTGGCGAGTCGCTACGACCTCAAGCCGACGCTGCGCCGCCTGTTCCTGTCCGAGCACTTCTACCACGAGCGTGTGCGGAACCAGCAGATCAAGAGCCCGGCGATGCTGGTGGTGGGGGCGATCAGGAGCCTGCTCACGCCGACGCGGGACCTGTCGATCCTGCTCGACGCGATGGACCTGATGGGCCAGAACGTGCTGTTCCCGCCGAGCGTGAAGGGGTGGAACGGCGGGCGGTCGTGGGTGAACACCTCGACGCTGTTCGTCCGCCAGAACATCCTGTGCTTCCTGTTGACCGGGCGCATGCCGCGGGGCTACGAGGCGATGGCCCAGACCAATCGCTACGACCCCAGCCCGCTGCTGTCGGCGATGGCCAGCGCCGATCCCGGCTCGGAGCGGAACCCGACGCGCGTGGTCGAGTACCTGCTGCGGTTCGCGCTCGGAGCGTCGAGCCCGCACACGCGGGGGCCGGTGCTGGAGTTCGTCGAGCGCAACGGCGGGCGGATCACGCCGGAGGTCGTCACCGGCATCCTGCTGCTCGTGTCGTCGATGCCGGAGTATCAGTTGTGCTGAGTGGGAAGCGACGGAGCGACGGAGCGACGTAGCGACGGAGCGACGTAGAGAAGCGTGACGAAGTGACGAAGTGACGGAGTGACGGAGTGACGAAGCGGATCATGCCAGATCATCTGATTCGATTCAGTTTCGCCCCGAGTGCCCAATGCCTAGTGCCTGATGCCTAGTGCCTCATGCCCAGTGCCTGATGCCTCCCCCCGGAAACGCCCCATGCTCCACAACAACCCATCCGACGCCAAGGCCTTCACCCGCCGGCAGTTCCTGTCCAGCGGGCTGACGCTCGCCTCGGCCAGCCTCGCGGTGCCGATGTTCCTGCAGCGCTCGGCCTGGGCGCTCCCGCAGGCCCAGCCAGGGGCCGCGGCCATCCCGGGCGTGCCGGAGGACCACGTGCTGGTCGTCCTGCAGATGGGCGGCGGCAACGACGGGCTGAACACGGTTTGCCCGGTCGGGTTCGACGAGTACTACCAGGCCCGCCCCTCCATCGGCATCCGGCGCGAGGATGCGCTCATGCTCTCGCGCGGCGGGCCGGTCGGCCTGCACCCGCAGCTCGCCCCCGTCAAAGAGATGTACGACGACGGGCTGATGACCGTCGTGCAGGGCGTCGGGTATCCCAACCCCAACCGCTCGCACTTCGCCTCGATGGACATCTGGCACACCGCCGACACCAGCGGCACCGGCGACGGATGGATCGGACGCTACTACGACAGCCAGTGCTGCGGCTACGGGGCGGGCGAGTCCGGGCGTGCGCCCGCGGCGGGGGCGCAAGCCGACGCCGCCAACGGTGCCGCGGCCGTCACCCCGCCGATCGCCATCGGGCGCACCGCGCCGCTGGCGATGCAGGGCCAGCAGGTCCAGCCGGTGTCGTTCGAGACCGCCGACCTGTTCCGCTGGACGGGCCAGGACGTGCATCCGTCGCTCGTCGAGCCGTACGAGGCGCTGAACCGGCGTGAGTCGATGGACGACATGCGGGCCGAGTCCAACGCGGCGTTCCTGACGCGGACGGCGCTCGACGCGCAGGTGTCCAGCGACATGATCCGGCGCGCCGTCTCGCAGCGCCCGCTGGTGCAGTACCCCGGCAGCCCGCTGGGACGCCAACTCTCGATGGTCGCGAGCATGATCCGGGCCGGGATGAAGACGCGGGTGTACTACGTCGACATCGGCGGGTTCGACACCCACGCCGGGCAGGGCGGGGCCAACGGCTCGCACGCGAACCTGCTGGGCCAGTGGGCCCAGGCCGTGCGCGCGTTCTATCGCGACCTGAAGGAGCAGGGCAACGACGGTCGCGTGCTGACGATGTCGTTCAGCGAGTTCGGGCGGCGCGTCCGCCAGAACGCCTCGGGCGGCACCGACCACGGCACCGCCGCGCCCATGTACCTCTTCGGCCCGATGGTCCGCGCCGGCGTGCTGGGCGACCACCCGTCGCTGACCGATCTGGACGGGGGCGACCTGAAGTACCGCATCGACTTCCGCACGGTGTACGCCGCGATCCTGGAGCAGTGGCTGGCCGCGGATTCCGAGCAGGTGCTCGAGGGGCGGTACAGGCCGGCGAGCGTGCTGCGGGCGTGAGGCTTGTGCATCGCGGGCGGCGACGCCCCGTTCGCGGCTTCGGATACACTTTGTTCGTGGCCCTGCCGATCGACATCCCGAGCGACCGTGTCGCCGCGTTCTGCGATCGGTGGGGGGTCGCCGAGTTCGCCGTCTTCGGCTCGGTCTTGCGGGATGACTTCGCGCCGACGAGCGATGTCGATGTGCTGCTGACGTTCCGCGGCGGCGTCCACCACGGCATCGACGAGTACATCTCGATGCGCGATGAACTGGAGTCGATGTTCGGGCGTCGCGTGGATATCGTGAACCGACGCAGCATCCGGAATCCTTACCTGAAGCACCAGGTTCTCACGACGAGGCGCATCATCCATGCCGCGTGAGCGACCAACCGGCGATGACGTGGTGCATGTCGCGGACATCCTGCGATTCGCTCGGGAGGTTGTCGAGTTCGTCCGTGGCAAAACGTGGGACGACTACCAGTCCTCGGTCGCCCTGCGCCGGATGGTGGAACGCTCCGTCGAACTCATCGGTGAGGCGGCCCGCCGCGTCTCGGACGAGTTCGAAGCGGCCCATCCGGAGATCCCCTGGAATCGCATCATCGTGCAGCGGCATCGCATCGCGCACGAGTACGACACGCTCGATGACGCGATCATCTGGTCGGTGGCGACGAAGTATGTGCCACTGCTCATCAAGCAGATCGAACCGATCCTGCCGCCGATGCCTCCGGACCCGGACGAATCAGCGCCGTAGCGGCGACGAGTGTCGGCCGGGAGTCCGCGCGATACTCAGTTCCACGTGCACCCGCGCGGCGCCTCGCCCGGCGGCCACTGCCGGTCGGCCCGCTCGATCAACCGCGACAGCGCGTCGAGTTCCTGTTCGATGATCCCCGCCCGGCGCACCGCGTCGCCCTCGGCCAGCAGGCGGTACCGCAGGTCCGCCTGGTTCACCAGCGTGAACGAGATCAGTTCCATCAGGGCCGCGGTCGGGAACTCGGCCCGCTCGAAGTACTCGCTGATCGGGCCCGCGGCCTTCAGGCGGCGCAGCGGCCCGTCGCTCAGGCGCTCGGCCAGCCGCTCCCGCGCGTCCGACAGTCGAGCCTGGTCCGCCTCGCTGGGCAGGCCGATCGGCTGGAGCGTCGCGACGCGGTACAGCCGATCCGCGTCGCCGGGGGCTTCCTCCGTGATCCGCGCGCGGCACACGCCCTGGAGCACGATGTTGTAGCGGCCATCCTCGGTCTTCTCGTGGTGGATGATCTGCCCGATGCACACCGCCGGGCGCAAGGCCGGTCGCCCGTGGTACTCCCGCTTCCACTGATCGCCCTCGAACACCGCCATCGCGATCTGGCCCGAGCCGTCCAGAGCATGCTCGACCATCTGGCGGTACCGCGGCTCGAAGATGTGCAGCGGCAGCACCTGCTGCGGCAGCAGGGCCACATGCCCCAGTGGGAACAGCGGCATCGGGCGGCTGAAGTTCACCTGGATGGACGAGGTGTCGGCCACGACTGCATTATAGGGAGCCCTGAGCGCGAGCTCAGGGAAACGAACGAGGCGTCCGCGCACAGCCTCACGCTGCGCTGCGTGTCGGGGGCTTCCCTGAGCTCGCGCTCAGGGCTCTCTTAGCCAATCGCCCGCCGATACGTCTCGACCGTCTTCTCCGCCGCTCCCTCCCACGTCAGGCGCCGCACCTCGAACGTGCCGTGCTCGACCAGCGTCCGCCCCAGCGGCGGGTACTTGAGCACCGCGACGATCTTGTTGGCCATCTCGTCGATGTCCCAGAAGTCGACCTTCAGCGCGTGCGTGAGTGCCTCGGCCACGCCCGACTGCTTGCTCACGATGATCGGCGTCCCGTTGTTGAGCGCCTCCAGGGCCGCGATCCCGAACGGCTCCGACACGCTGGGCATGACATAGCAGTCGGCCATCCTGAAGATCCGGTCCACGTCCTTGCCCTTGAGGAACCCCGTGAACAGCACCTTGTGCCCGATGCCCATGCCCGCGGCCAGGTCGATCATCCGCATCGCCATGTCGCCCGAGCCCGCCACGACGAACTTCACGTTCTCGATCTTCTCCAGCACCCGCTTGGCCGCCGCGATGAAGTACTCCGGCCCCTTCTGCATCGTGATCCGCCCGAGGAACAGCACGATCTTGTCGGCCGCGGCGATCTGCACCCCGCTGCCCGGCTGGTTCCCGCCCTGCTCCACGCCGTTCCACACCACGTCGATCTTGTCCCCCGCCACGCCGTAGCGGCTCTCGCAGATCTTCTTGGTGAGCATCGACACCGCGCACACGCGGCTGGCCGCGTGCATGCCCGCCCGCTCGATGTCGTAGACCTGCTGGTTCACCGCCGAGCCGGAGCGGTCGAACTCCGTCGCGTGCACGTGCACGACCAGTGGACGCCCGGTAGCCTGGGCGACCGCGATGCCGGCGGGGTACGCGAGCCAGTCGTGGGCGTGCACGACGTCGAAGTGCTCGTCGCGCGCGATGGCGGTGACGAGCCGGGCGTACCGGGCCGCGTCGCCGAACAGGTCGCCCGAGTAGTGGTGCTCGGACGAGCCGATTTGCCCGATCTCTTCCACCTCGCGCACGAGGATCGAGCGGACCAGTTCCGCCGCGGCCTTGTCGCCGCGCTCGGCCCGCAGACGCAGTTCGGTCAGCGTCGTGTCGGTCATGCCGGGGGGTAGAGCGGCCTGGAACGCGGGGTACGGGCTGTTGAAGCCGGCCGCGACCTCACGAACGTCCAGCCCCGGCGCTGGCGTCGCTGGCGTCGTCGTCGTTTCCACCACAACCCGCTCGCCGTCGGGCCCGGGCTCGACGCGGACCCGCGGCGTCTCGGCCCCCGACGCCTCGAGCTCCGGCACCATCCGCGTGAGCCGCGCCAGGCGGTCGCGCAGGATCGCCGGGCTGACCACCCGCCCGCGCTGCCCGACGCTCGCCGGGGGCACCGACTTGGGCAGCACGAACACGATCTCGTGCCCGAGCGCGTCGAGCGCGCGGGCCAGCCCGTGGCACGCCACCCCGAGGCCACCGGCGATGTACGGCGGGAACTCCCACCCAAGCATCAGGATCCGCATCGCGTGCTCCGCCGGCGCATCGCCGCTCGCCCGTTCACTCCTCACCACCCTCGTCCATGTCGCCCAACCGCCGGAACGCCTGCTCGTAGGCCCGCATCCAGATCGCCGCGACCTCGGCCGCCTTGTTGGCCTCGGCCCCGTCGGCGTGCAGGCCGCTGACCACGCCCGGCAGCCTCGTCCGGAACGTGTACAGCAGGTCCGCCGACCGGAAGTGCTGGAACGTGGGCGGCATGCCGTCGCCCTCGAACCCCAGTTCGATCAGTTCGTCCTCGATCAGCTCGCCCAGGTCGTCGCCGTGCTCGACCAGGTCCGACTCGATCGACTCGCTCAGCCAGCGGCTGGGCGTGACGAGCGACACCCACAAACGCCGCGCCCCCTCGACGCCGTCGGGCTCGAGCCGGAAGAACGCCGGCTCGGCCGGGTTCTTGGCCTCGGCCACGAGCATGCCGTCGCGTGCCTCAATCGGGCCGAACGCCTCGGAGGCGTCCAGGGCCGCCTTGACGCGCTGGAAGAGTGTGTCGAGAGAGCCAGTGCTCGGCATCGCGGCCGCTCCGAAACGGGTCGATCGGGAGGGAACGGCGCTGGGGTTTCGAACCGGCACGGGTGCCGCCGGAACCCGAACGTCCGAGAAAGGCGGGCGTGGGGAGGGAAGGATAGCGCGCGAGGGTGCCATCGGAAGGACGTCTCGGCGCTTCGGCCGCTCTCGACGCCAATCCGCTCCCGCCTATACTCCCACCCAGTTCGGAGGGCGTTCAATCGACCCCCGCCGAGCAGGAAAAGACCGTCCCCGAGCGACCCTCGGCGGACCCACGCCCAGGTGGCGGAACTGGCAGACGCACTACCTTGAGGTGGTAGCGCCCGCAAGGGCTTGGAGGTTCAAATCCTCTTCTGGGCATTCGACGCCCGTCCCGCGACAGGGGCGGGCGTTGCTGTTTCTGGCTGCTGATTCAGCCACCGCCGGTCACGCCCGCGCCCGGCGCAGCGAGAACCGCCCCGACACCGCCGTCGCCGCCTCGCCCGCCTCTGCGTCGCCCGGCCCGCGCACGCTCCCCGTGCCCTTGAACTCCAGCGTGCCGTCCTCGCCAACCTTCGCCAGTTCGACCTCAAGCCGCAGCGTCGAGCCGGGCGGGACGAACCGCCCGTACTTCATCGCCCGGACCGTCCCGAGCACCCAGGGCAGCCGCGGAATCCCGCCCGCGTCCGCATCCTCGCATCCGCCACGAGCCTCGCCGTCTGCACCAGCGCCTCGAGCATGAACACGCCCGGCAGGATCGGGAACCCTGCGAAGTGATCGCCGAGGTACTCCTCGGCCGCGCTCACATGCTTGATGGCCGACGCCCGCACGGCCAGTCCGTGGTCGTCGCGCCCGACATCCAGCACCGCGTCGATGAGGCGGAATCGCATGGCCCAAGGCTACGCCCCCGCCGATACGCTTGCCCGTGCCCCGCGTTGTGGACCAGGCCATCTGCCTCCGCCACTGGGACTGGTCCGAGACCAGCCAGATCGCCTGGCTGCTCACGCGCGAGCACGGCGTCGTCCGCGGCGTGGCCAAGGGCGCCAAGCGCGAGAAGGCCGCGTTCTCCGGCGGGCTGGAACTCGCCACGCGCGGCGAACTGGTCTTCATCCCCAAGCACGACGCCCTGAGCACCCTGGCCTCCTGGGACCTCCAGGAGTCCTACTTCGCGGCTCACCCGGGCGCGGCGGCATCGTCGCGAGCCTTCTTCGCCGCGATGTACCTGCTCGACCTGGCCCAGCACTTCGTGCAGGAAGGCGACCCCCACCCGCCGGTGTTCGACGCGCTCGCGCTGACGCTGCGGCTGGTCGGCGACGCCGCGGTCGCCGCCGCGCGTCCCTCAGCCGGCGCCGAGCCGCTCGCCCGCCGACCCATCCTGCTCATGCAGTGGACCTGCCTCGACCAGGCCGGCCTCCGCCCGATGCTCGACCGCAGCGCCGAGTCCGGCCAGCCCCTCCGCAAGGCCGCGTCCTACGCCTTGTCGCCCGCGCTCGGCGGGCTCGTCGCCGACCCCGGCGCCGACGCTCCGCCCTCGCTGCTGCGCGTGCGGGCGGCCACCATCGCCCTGCTCCGACGCCTCGACACCGACCCGCCGCCCGACCACGCCGAGGTCCTGACCATCCTCACCGCGGCGTCGAACGAGGACACCGAACGGGCCGCCCGTCTCCTGCACCGATACATCCAGCACGTTCTCGGACGCCCGCTGAACACCGGCTCGCTCGTCTTTGAACCGACCTGACACCGCGCGGCCCGTCCGAGAATCTCTCCCCGGCCCGCCCACGTCCGATCCGCCTGTGCCGACCGATCCGACCGTAGCGACCGGCGGGCCTCGGCCACCCGCGTCCCCCAACCGGCTTAAGTGGACCGGCGGGCGTGTCGATGCTCGGCGAGGCCCGTCGACCGGCATCCGGGCGATCGGGTGCCGGCCGAGGCCACAGTCCAAAAGACGCGACACGTCCACGGAAGGGGCGCCGATGTCCGGGAGCATGACGCTTGAACCGCCGCGCGGGCTGCCGCAGAGCACGATCGAGGAGATCCTCTCGTGCCAGTCGCTCCCGTCGCTGCCCGCGATCGCGCTGCAGGTGATCGAACTCACCTCCAATCCCAACGTCTCGATGGACGAACTGTCCAAAACCGTCCAGAACGACCAGGCCCTGGCCGCCAAGATCCTGAGGACCGTCAACTCGTCGTTCTATGGGCTCCGCACGAAGTGCGCGTCGATCCGCCAGGCGCTGGTGATGATGGGCCTGGGCCCCGTCAAGGCCCTGACGCTCGGCTTCTCGCTGGTGACCTCGGCCGAGGTCATCGACGACGGCTTCGACAAGACCGCGTACTGGCGCCGGAGCCTGTATGCCGCGGTCGGCGCCCGCGCCGTCGCGGAGATCGCCGGGCACAAGGCGATCGCCGACGAGGCGTTCCTGGGCGCCCTGCTCCAGGACATCGGCATGATGGCCATGTACCAGGCCCTGCGCGAGCGGTACCTGGACGCCCTCTCGATCACCAACGGCGACCACGCCCGGGTCGCCTCGGCCGAACTCCGCGCCTTCGACACCCAGCACGCCGAGATCGGCGCCATGCTCGCCCAGCGCTGGCGCCTGCCCGACTCGCTGACCATCCCCATCCGCTACCACGAGCGCCCGACCGCCGCTCCCCAGGGCCACCACCAGATCGTCCGCTTCGTTGCCCTGGGCAACCTGGCCCACGACGCGCTCACCGACACGGACCCGCTCCCGGCCATGCGACGCTTCACCGAACGCTGCGACCAGTGGTTCAGCGTCAAATCAACCGAGGCCAGCGACAGCCTCAAGAAGATCGCCGCGGCGACCAAGGAACTCGCCTGCCTCTTCAGCGTCGACACCGGCGACTTCCCCGACGCCCAGGCCATCATCGACGCCGCCACCGCGCAGCACATCGAGGTCTCCCGCAAGGGCCCGGACGTGCCCATGCCCGCCGGCTCGCTGGGCGAGGCCATCATCCGCGACGGCGGCGGCATCGACAAGGAAACCGGCGCCTTCGATCGCTCCGGATTCGACGTCTCCTTCCGGCGCGCCTTCGAGCGTGCCGCCGAGGCCGACGAGTCGCTCGGCGTCGTGGTCCTGAGTGTCGACGAGGGCAAGGGCGCCGCCCGACTGGCCGGGCCCACGCTCGTCGAGGCGCTCGCGGGCGTCGTCGCCACCCTCCGACGCCACGTCGACCCCCTCGGCGGCGTCGTGTGCCGCATCCAGCCGATGCTCATCGGCGTCGTGCTGCCGGACACGAACCAGCCCACGCTGCTCAAGGTCATCGAGGCCGCCCGGACCGAGATCGAGAAGGCCAGCCCGACCTGGGGCAAGGCCAAGAAACTCGCGCTGCCCCGTGTCAAGACAACCGCCGGCATGGCCGTGCGCGACCCCGCATCGCCCGGCGGGCTGACCCAGCCGGAGCGGATCGTCGCCGCGGCCGCCCAGGCCCTCCGCGAGGCCCTCGCCCAGGGCGGCTCGCGCACCGGCGTCTATGTGGCCAGCGCGAAGGCGGCGTGAGCCTTCGGGACGAACCAGCGCCGGACTTGCCGCCTCACTCCGCCGGCAGCAACCGCCCGACCATCATCGCCCCCATCGGGAACGCCTCCAGCACCTCGCGCACGTCCGCCAGCGTCACCGCGTTGATCCGCGCCAGTTCCTCCTCCAGCGTGCGGTGCGACCTCAGGTACGTCCACTGACGCCCCAGCCGTTGCATCCGATCGCCCGGACGCTCGCTCGCCACCGTCACGCCCGTGGCCATCTTCGACCGGATCTTCGCCAGGTCGTCCTCGGTCAGCGAGTCGCCCAGCCCCGCGATCTCCTTTTCCACCACGCCCCACACCTCATCGACCCGCTCCGGGTCGCACGAGGCGAACACGAAGTACTGCCCGACCCCGTCGTGCGGGTCGTACGACGCCTGGGCCTCCTCGGCCAGCCCTGTCTCCAGCAGTGCCCAGTGCAAGCGGCTGTTGTCCGAGCCGCCCAGCACCTGGGCCGCCAGGGCCGCGGCGTACCGCCGGTCGTCCTGGATCCCCGGCGCTTCGCTCAGCCCCAGCGCATACCCGCGGCTCACCTTCTCGTCCCGCTCCACGAACGCCTCGGCCGCGACGCGCGGACGCGCGTTGTCGCGCCCCACCCGCGTCGGACGCCACGCCCCGCACACCGCCTCGATCGCCCCGCACGCCGCGTCGAAGTCGACCCGCCCGGCCAGGGCGACGCAGGTGTTGTCCGCCGAGTACCGCTGGTCGAAGTACGCCCGCATCTGGTCGCGGGTCAGGTCGGTGATCGTCTCGTTCGTGCCCAGCACGCGATGCCCCAGCGGATGCTCGGCGAAGAAGGCCTCGCTCACGCGCTCGTACAGCACCCAGAACGGGTCGTCCTTGTACATCGCGATCTCTTCGAGGATGACCTTCTTCTCCGAGTCGAAGTCCTCCTGCCGCAGGGCCGGGCGCATCATCTGGCCCAGCAGGCGCACCCCGGTGTCCAGGTGCTCGGGCAGCACCTTGGCGTAGAAGCAGGTCATCTCGCCCGAGGTGTACGCGTTGTTGCTGGCCCCCATGGCGTCGAAGGCCTGGTTGATCTGGTCGGCCGAGAGGTCGTCGGTCCCCTTGAACATCATGTGCTCGAGGAAGTGCGAGACGCCCATGAGCGCGGGCGTCTCGTCGCGGGCCCCGGTCTTGACGAAGAACCCGGCCGCCGCCGAGTGGGCCGCGGGATCGACCTCGGCCAGCACGGCCAGGCCATTGGGAAGCGTGCGATGGTGGAAGGTGACGGGCATGCGGGCAGGGTAGTGGGCCGGCTTTGGGGCCGGGGGTTCAGGGCCGGGGCACAAAGTCGGCAGCCGCGGCCGGCTGGTGGATTGGCTTGACCGGCAACCGCCCGTCCCCGATACTTGTACAGAATCTTGTACAACGCCGAGGCGCCGCCATGACCCGGACCACCGACATCACGACATTCTCGGACCTCCGCCAGAACATGCGGGAGCGGTTCGACCGCCTCAAGCAGACCGGGCGCCCGCTGTTTGTCACCAGCAACGGCGAGCCGGACGCGGTGCTGCTCAGCCCCGAGGCGTTCGACTCGCTCTCGGCCAAGGCCGAGATCGCCGAGGACATCGCGGCCGTCGAGCGCGGGATGCAGGATGTCCGGGCCGGACGCGTCCAGGACTTCCGCCAGGCCATTCGAGGCATCGCTGACAGGCTCGGCCTGAAGATCGAGGGATGATCTATCGCGTTGTCATCTCGGCGATCGCGGTCGAACGGATCGAAGCCCACGCCGCGTACATCCGCGAGGTGGAGCGGCTGCCACTCCGCGCAAGTCAATGGCTGAACCAGGTCTTCCAGGCGGCGGCGTCGCTGGAGAGCATGCCGCGTCGATTCGCCGTTCGGCTCGAGGCGACCGAGCGCCTGCCCGAGGTGCGGGGACTCTTCGTCCAGGGGTTTCTGCTGCTGTTCGATGTCGATGACGCGACCAGGACGGTCACCGTGATCAACGCCCGCCACGCCCGGCAGGCCGAGGATCCAACCGACGGGCCTGGCCACGAGCCGTGACCGGTGTGGGGGCAACCTGTCGATCGGACGCGGCGACTGGCCGGGCACTCGAGACTTAGTGATCGCAACTCGCACCCACGGGCCCGGGAGACCGGGCCTTTTTTCCGCCCACACACCGGCGGCAGACTGGGGCGGACGAACGCACACGCCAACACTCACCCCATGGACCACCCCATGCCCGCGACCAACTCCGCATCCGCCGGCGCCCGCCCGACGCCCCCTTTGACCCAGGCCCCGCCCACTCCCGCCGCCCAGCAGGTCGAGATCAAGCGGGTCATGCCCGAGGGGCCGCTCGTGGACATCATGGGCGGGGCCCAGCGCCTGGAGTGCCGCGTCCACACCCACGGCTTCATCGCCCTGGTCGATGTCATGCCCCGCCTCGTCCCGGAGGGCCAGACCGCCGACGCCGCGGTCGTCCAGGCCGCCCGCGTCTCGTACGGGCAGGGCACCAAGAAGGTCTCCGAAGATCGCGGCCTCATCCGCTATCTCATGCGCCACCGCCACACCACCCCGTTCGAGATGGTCGAGGTCAAGTTCCACGTCGCCATGCCCATCTTCGTCGCCCGCCAGTGGATCCGACACCGCACCGCCAACGTCAACGAGTACTCGGCCCGCTACTCCATCATGCCCGACCGCTTCTACACCCCCACGATCGAGGAGGTCCGCAAGCAGTCGGCCTCGAACCGCCAGGGCGGCGAGGAGCGGTTCAACACCGGAACTGGGGATGAAGCCCGGACCGCCGAGGAGTTCCTGACCTATCTGAAGGACGTCGAGGCGGCGTACCAGCGGTACCTGGGGCTGACCGAGCAGGGTGTCAGCCGCGAGATGGCCCGGATCGGCCTGCCCGTGAACATCTATACCGAGTGGTACTGGAAGTGCGACCTGCACAACACCATGCGATTCCTGGGGTTGCGCCTCGATCCCCACGCCCAGAGCGAGATCCGCGACTACGCCCAGGCCATGGCCGCCCTCCTGGAGCCGATCGCCCCGGCCTCGATGGAAGCATTCCGGGACTACGAGATGGAGTCGGTCCGCCTGACGCGTCTGGAAGTCGACGCCCTCCGGGCGGAGCTGGCCGGCGGAACCGGCGGCGATTCTGGCACGCCGAGCCCGCTCGCGACCGATAACCGTCGCGAGCAGGCCGAGTGGGAGGCCAAGCGGGCCCGCCTCGGGTTCCCGGCGTAGGCGTCGCACCGCGTCGAGGGCTGTGGTACCGGCGTGCGATGGAGAGAGGAATCTCGGTTTTTTTGCGTCGCAGGTTGGCGTTGCGCCGGTTCTGGGGCACCTTTCGGTCGACAGCCTGCTCGGAAGGTCCGGAAACTCTCCCGTGACCATCCTCCCAAGTCCCTCACGCCGGGTTGGCGCCGCAAAATTGTGGCGTCAATGGCGGAGAATGGGCTTGCATCGCCTCGAAGCCGCGACTATCTTTGATTCAGCGTCCTCCGTGCGGGGCGCATGAATCTGTGCATCTGGGGTCGTGCCCCAAGTCGCAAGTGCTTTCTGAGGAGTAGGAAGATGAAGAACGTTCTCGCTCTCGTGGCTGTCGCTGGCCTGGCCGGCGTCGCCTCCGCTCAGTCCGCCACCGTGGCCGTGACCGCCAACGGCGGCGCCAACGCGTCCGTCGCGCCCGGCGCGATCGTCAGCATCGCCACCACCGCCACCTGGGGCGGCGCGGTGCAGTTCGCTGGCCTGGCTGGCAGCATCAACGTCTCCGGCAACGCGGGCGCCGGCGCCAACTTCACCAGCGACTTCAGCGCTGGCACCCTGGTCAACCTCGGCGCCTTCAACGGCGGCAGCCGTCAGGGCATCGACATCGCCGTGACCCCGGCCGTGTTCACCGGCGGGTTCATCGTTCCCCCGTCCGGCAACACCACTCTCAACATCGGCTCCTACGACCTGGACACCACCGGTCTGGCCCCCGGCATCTACAACGTCGACTTCAACGCCTCGGCCCTGGCCCCCAACGTCCGTCTGTTCCTGACGACCTCGACCCCGTCCTTCGTCGAGGCCCAGACCGAGTACCGTGGCGCGACCATCGAGATCATCCCCGCCCCGGCTTCCCTGGCCCTCGTCGGCCTCGGCGGTCTGGTCGCCGGTCGCCGCCGCCGCTAATCGCGGCAGCAACTCAGCCGAACAGGGCCGAAAGGCCGTGACCGGCTGACGGATCTCTTCAGACTCCAACAGCCCCCGCGTCCTGCGGGGGCTGTTCTTTTTGGGTTTCGGCGGGCACTTCGGCGGAAAGCCGCCGCCGGCCGCGGCCTCGCGGCGTCGACTGCATGAACTTGGGGTGTTCCGCACGGACTCCGTTCTGATTCGGTTTTGCATCCATCTTGTTCGGTACTTGAATGTTTTTCGACACTTGATCCTCGCAGTTTGTTGGCATTCTCTCGGAGGCGTGGCACCTTCTCACTGGCTCGGGGCGAACTGTTCGCCCTCAAGACATTCGCTCCGGGGTCCATCCCACAGCACCTGTGTCCAGAGGAGTAGGAAGATGAAGAAGGCTCTCGCTCTTGTCGCGATCGCTGGCCTGGCTGGCGTCGCCGCGGCCCAGCCCGCCGCCACCGTCGTCACCTCCGTCAACGGCGGCGCGTCCGCCACCGTCGCCCCCGGCGCGACGATCAGCGTCGCCTCGGTCGTCAGCTGGACGGGCGGCGTGCAGTTCGCCGGCATCCAGGGCGGCCCGACCGTCCAGGGCAACGCCGGCGCCGGCAGCAACTTCACCAGCGCGTTCACCGCGGGCACCCTGGTGAACCTGGGCTCGTTCAACGGCGGCTCGCGCACGGGCATGGACATCGCCGTGACCCCGGCCGTGTTCACCGGCGGGTTCATCGTTCCCCCGTCCGGCAACTCGAGCGGGATCAACCTGGCCGCGTACGACCTGGTCATCAACGACCCGGGCACGTACACGATCAACTGGGTCGCCCCCGGCTCGGCCCCGAACGTCCGCATCTTCGTGACCACCTCGACCCCGGCGTTCACCGAGGCGAACACGACCTACCGCGGTGCGACCATCACCGTGACCCCCGCCCCCGCGTCTTTGGCCCTCGTCGGCCTGGGCGGTCTGGTGGCCGGCCGTCGCCGTCGCTAATGCCCGATCGCCCTCGGGCGACGGAGTTCTGAGACACGCTGCGGCCCCCGTTTCCGCGGGGGCCGCGGTTTGCAAGGATCGTGTTTGGATTTCCACTGGAGAATCCTCGCGATCAGGGCCTCTCTCGAAAGTTTTCTGGTTCCTTTTCCTCGATTGGCTGGCAAGACCGCGGACGCGAGGCACCTTTGGCGTGCTCGGGGCGAAAAGGGTTCGCCCCTGACCTCGGTCAACTTCGGGGGCGTCCCCAAACAGCCGTTTTAGAGGAGTAGGAAGATGAAGAAGGCTCTCGCTCTTATCGCAGTCGCTGGCCTCGCTGGCGTCGCCGCGGCCCAGCCCGTCGCCACCGTCAACACCACCGTCAACGGCGGTGCGTCTGTCTCTGTCGCCCCGGGCGCCACGATCAGCGTCGCCTCGGTGGTCAGCTGGACCGGCGGCGTGCAGTTCGCCGGCATCCAGGGCGGCGTCGCCGTCCAGGGCAACGCCGGCGCCGGCAGCAACTTCACCAGCGAGTTCACCGCGGGCACCCTGGTCAACCTGGGCGCGTTCAACGGTGGCTCCCGTGAGGGCATGGACATCGCCGTGACCCCGGCCGTGTTCACCGGCGGCTTCGTGGTTCCCCCGTCCGGCAACAACACCGGCATCAGCCTGGCCGCGTACGACCTGGTCATCAACGACCCGGGCGTGTACACGATCAACTGGTCCGCCCCCGGCTCGGCCCCGAACGTCCGCATCTTCGAGACGACCTCGACCCCGGCGTTCACCGAGGCGACCACCACCTACAACGGTGCGACCATCACCGTGACCCCCGCCCCCGCGTCCCTGGCCCTCGTCGGCCTGGGCGGTCTGGTGGCCGGCCGTCGCCGTCGCTAATGCCCGAGCACGATGAGCACGTGCGGGTTCTGCCCGCGGCACTCATCTGATTCAGTCCAAGCCCACGGCCCCCGGGATCTCTCGGGGGTCGTGGCTTTTTTGCGGCAGTGTTCGGACGGATTGGCTGGTCGCAACCTCGGGTCGGCTGCGCGGGAACAATGGGCGATGCCAAACCACCGACTCGTCGCCATCGCTTCCGTCTCGCTCGTGGCTCTCAGCGGCGGCGGTTCCCCGGCTCTCGGAGTCGGCGGGGACGCCGCGTCGCTCGTGTCTGGTGTGGCCGGGGTCGCCGACCAGATCGAGAGCCTGTTCGGTCGAATGGAGCGGGCGGTGATGGCGGGCGATCAGGACGCCTACGTCGCGCTGATCGACCACACGGACCCGGTGTTCGTCCAGGAGCAGATCAACTGGGCCAAGGACCTTGAGCGCGGCGTGCCCGCGGCGTTCGACATGGTGCTGGTTTCGGAGCCCCAGGAGTGGGTGGGTCCGGACGGGCGTGAGTCGATTCGGGCGGACATTGAGATGCGGTACACGCCCGGCGACTGGATCGGCGAGGGCGGGCCGTATGAGGCGCGCACGATCCGCTATCGGGCGTGGTTCACGCCGCTGCACTCGGAGGACGCGTCGCTGTCAGCGGCGATCCCCGGGGCGATGGCGGACGCCGAGGGTCGTCCCTGGATGCTGTATGCGGGCGAGGCGTGGGAGGTGCTGGAGCACGGGACGACGCGGGTGATGTACAGCCCGAACTGGCGGGAACTGGCGTCGCTGGTCGTGGAGGCGCTGCCGCCGATCCGCGCGCACGTCGATGCGCAGATGCAGTCCGACAACTCGGAGCACGTGCAGGCGGTGAAGATCTACGGGGACATGCAGCACCTGCAGGCGTCGATCTATCTGTCGTACGTCGCGGGGCTGTCGGGCTGGAACGAGCCGGGCGAATCGATCAAGATCACGGGGCGGCGGACGGGCGGGCCTCGCTCGATGGACGGGCTGCTGGCGCACGAGTACGGGCACGCGGCGACGTTCTGGCTGGGAGCGGAGGCCAACAACATGCCGTGGTGGACGCTCGAGGGCGTGGCGGACTTTGTGTCGCGTGCGTACCGGGCGGACTACGACGAGGCGGACGCCGACCCGGCCCGCGCGCGGGCGATGCCCGAGAGCGTGGACCGCCAGATCCGGGCGTGGGGGCAGCAGGGGCGCCTGCCGGCGTGGGGCGAACTGGCGGACTTCTACAACTTCGACCCGCGGTTCAGCGCGAACGTGTATCGCCAGGGCGAGCACATGATCGCGTACATCACCGAGCACTTCGGCGTCTCGGAACGCAACGAGTGGCTGCGCGCGATGGCGACAGGGGCGAGCATCGACGAGGCGACGGCGGACGTGCTGGGGCTGTCGTTCGAGGATCTGGATGCGCAGTGGCGGGCCGCGGTGATGCCGGAGGCGACTGAGGCGGACGGCGATGGTGATGCGGACGCGCCCCGCTCGGGCCGCGGTGGATGATCGACGGGCGGGCGATGCGCGGTGTTCGCGTGGTCACGCGGAGCCGTGACCACGGCACCCGGCGTGTTAGGCGCGTGCCTTCCAGCATGCTGGATGTGTGGAACCTCAGGCGTCGCGCGACTTGATGAGTTCGAAGACTTCCTCGGCGGTCTGGGCCTCGTAGATCTTCGTGCGGAAGTCCTCGACGGTCATGAGGCGCGAGATGCGGGCCAGGGCCTGGATGTGGTCGCTGGTTTTGTCCGGCGGGCTGGCCAGCAGGACGACCAGGCGGACGGGCTTGTTGTCGATGGCCTCGAAGTCGAGCGGTTCGGCGGGTTTGCCGACGGCCATCGCAAGCGACTTCATGCCGGCGGCCTTGCCGTGCGGGATGGCCAGCCCGTGCCCGATGCCGGTGGTGCGGGTCTGCTCGCGGCTCCAGACCGTCGCGGAGCGTCTGGGGACTCGCGACCTGGCCCGCGGCGGCGAGCAGGTCCACGAGTTCTTCGATCACGCCCCGCTTGTCCTTCGACTCGAGGGGGACCTTGACGCACTCGATGGTGAGGATGTCCACGAGATTCATGTGGATGACGCCCCTGGCTCGGCCTGTTGCGGGACAAGTGTAGCGGGGTGGGGGCGGGGTCAGCGACCCAGCAGCACGGCGAAGGAGCCGTCGCGGTAGTGGGAGGCGGGATCGCCGGGCAGGCCGGCGGGTTCGATCGTCTGGAGGCGAGTTCGCGGAGGTTGTGCCAGCGGGCGAACCAACGGGCCATGGCCTGGTTCTCTTCGGGCTCGAGGCTGCAGGTGGCGTAGAGGATGCGCCGGCGCGGGAGAGTAGGGGGATCGAGTCGGCGCCGATCTGTCGCTGGACTTCGCTCATGCGTTCGAGCGTGCGGTCGGTGAGGCGGTAGCGGGCCTCGGGTCGGCGGGGCAGCACGCCGGTGTTCGAGCAGGGCACGTCGAGCAGGACCAGGTCGCAGCGGGCCAGGGCATCGGCGGCGAGCTCGTCGCGCGTGACGGCGCGGACGCGCGGGTGGTCGGCGAACGTGGCGCGGAGCGTGGCGAGGCGGGCGGGGTCGGTGTCGGTGGCGAGGATCTCGGCGTCGGGGAAGAGGGCGGCGAGTTGGCGGGTCTTGGTGCCCTGGCCGGCGCAGACGTCGGCGATGAGTCTGGGTTCGGGGTTCGCGGCGTTGCGGGTGGGGGCGTTCGTCCATGCGTCGCGGGCGAGCAGGACGGAGGCGGAGGAGGCCGCGTCCTGGACCCAGATGTCGGCGCGTGATTCGAGCAGGGCGCTCAATTCGCGATGGGTGCCGGTCCAGTCGTGGTGGGATGCCTCGGCGTGTGGCGAGAGGGAGTCGGGGAGCGGTGGGCCGCTGGGATCGGCGTGGCGCGTGTTGAGGATGGTGGGGGGGTGGACGAGGGCGTGCAGGGCGCGGGTGCGTGTGTGTGCTTGCGACCGGTCCGATGATGCGTTCTCGTTCCATCGATCGAGGACGCGGCAGGGGATGCTGGTCGCGATGCTCAGGCGGTCGAGCGGGTCTTCGGGCAGGGCTTCGGCGGCGAGGGCGCGGGCCGTGCCGTCGGGCATGGGGATCGCGTCGCGTTTGTCGGACCAGCGCTCGCGCGTCGTCGGCGCTCCATCGGCATCGCGTGCGATGAGGTCGTTCACGCGGCGGAGCACGGCGTTGACGAGGCCGCCGGCCTTCGGGCGGATGCGGCGTTTGGCCCATTCGACGCTCTGGTCGATGGCCGCGTGCGCGGGGATGCGGTCGAGCAGGAGCAACTGGGCGGCGCCGGCGAGCAGCACGGCCCGGATGGCGGGTTCGAGATCGCCCATGGGGCGTCCGCCGGCGTGCTCGATCAGCAACGAGAGCGTGAGCCAGCGCCGGATGGCAGCGTCGTGGATGGCGTGGGCCAGCGCGGCCTCGCGGGGCTCGAGGCCGGCGGTGTCCGGCGGCGTCGGGATGAGCAGGGGGAAGGCGCGGGCCTGGGCGGCGAGCGCGCGGCAGGCGGCGTCGCGGGCGTCGCGCGGCGGGGCGGTTTCGGCGGGGCGCTTGCTTGGCGGTGGGCCGCGGCGTGGCACGGTCGGGAGGGTAGGGATGGGGCGGGGTTGCCCGGCGGCGTAGGGTTGATGATCGATGGGCGAGCGGGGTTCACAAGGCGGGCGGGGCAGCGCGGGCGGCGATGACGCGCGCCGGGGCGATGGCCTTGGCCACGCCGACGGTCCGGGGATCGCCGATGGCGCGCCGGTTGCCGAGGTTCTTGCCGCGGACGCTCGCGCCGGAACGCAGGCCCGCGCCGGGCGTCCGCCGGGCGGGCTGCTTGGCGGGATGCGGATCCGCAAGAAACTGATCGTGCTGCACACGTGCTTCTCGCTGGCGTTGGCGGCGATCCTGCTGGTGTCGCTGCGGCCGGCGGTGGCGAAGATCATGGACCGGGCGGAGGTCGATGAGGGGACGCTGCTGCTGCGTGGGCTGGCGCGGTTCGTCGAGAACGGCGGGGACGCGGAGGCGTTTGTGGCGTCGGTTGGGGGAGAGGGGACGACGCTGCGCGTCGGCACGCCGGGGCAGGTGGGCATCTCGGAGGATGTGGCCGCGCGCGTGCGGGCGGCGGGGTCGGAGATCGTGCGCCCGGACGCGGGGGGCGAGCCGGTGACGCTTGTGATGCGGTTGCCGGCGGCGACGGGTTCGAGTCGGGCGGTCGCGGCGGGCGATGCGGCACGGCCCGGGGGTGGCGCGGATGCCGAGCGGTTCGCGGTGGTCACGGCCCGGATCGGCGAGGCGCGCGAGGCGGTGGTGCAGTTGTTCGTGCTGCTGGTGGTTGCGCTCCTGGCCGTGTACGGGCTGGTGGCGCTGGCGCTGGAGGTGTTCGTGATGCCCCAGCACGTGTACGACCCGATCCGCCGGATGCGCGAGGCCGACGAGGCGGTCCGGGCGGGGCGGCGCGGGCAGGAGCAGATCCCCGAGGCGCTGATCCCGCGGGACGAACTCGGCGAGATCATGCGGTCGCGGAACGAGTCGATCCGGGCGCTGCGGGAGCACGAGTCGGCCCTTGCGGCGGCGCTGGCGGAGATCGAGCGGGTCGCGACGGACCTGAAACGCAAGAACCACCTGCTGGAGCGGGCCCAGCAGAATCTGAGGGACGCGGATCGCCTTGCGAGCCTGGGGATGATGTCGGCGGGGATCGCGCACGAACTGAACACGCCGCTGGCGGTGCTCAAGGGGTTGGTGGAGCGGCTCAGCGGGGCGCCGCGGGCGGGCATGGACCCGGCGCAGGCGGCGCTGATGCTCCGAGTGGTCAAGCGGCTGGAGCGGCTGGGCGAGAGCCTGCTGGACTTTGCGCGCGTCCGCCCGCCGGAGTCGCGTCCCGCGCGGCTTCGGGAACTGGCCGAGGAGGCGATGACGCTGGCGCGGCTCGATCGCGAGGCGGGCGACATCGCGATGGACGTGCGTGTGCCCGACGACCTGGTGATCGAGTGCGACGCCGATCGGATGGTGCAGGTGCTGGTAAACCTGACGCGGAACGCGGTGGATGCGATCCGGCGTGGCGAGGGCGCGAGCCGCGGCGCGAACGCCGGCGCGTCGGTCGGGCACGTTGCGATCAACGCGGAACTGCACGAGCGCGACGATGGGGCGTGGGCAACGATCACGGTGGTGGACGATGGGCCGGGGATCGATCCCGACGTGCTGCCCCGCCTGTTCGAGCCGTTCGCGTCGACGACTCTCGACGCCCGCGGCACCGGGCTGGGGCTGGCGGTTTCCGAGGGGATCGTGCGGGAGCACGGCGGGGTGATCCTGGCCAAGAACCGGACCGATGGGCGCAGTGGGGCGGTGTTCGAGGTCCTGATGCCGCAGCGTCCGGTCTCTGGGGCTGGCGCGGCGGTCGGGTTTGATCGTGCGGCGCGGGATGATGGGATGGTCGGCGACGAGGGCGGCGAGCGAGCGAGGGCGGACGCCGACGCCGGGGCCCGGCACGGAGGCACGCGATGAGCGACAAGGGGGCGAAGAAGGCGGGGGGCGAGCAGGAGGGCGATCAGGGCGCGCCGGCGCCGGCGTTGTCGATTCTCTCGCTCGACGACGATCCCGACTTCCGCGAGTACATCCGCGAGGTGCTCGCCAGCGACGGGCACGACGTGCGGACGGCCCACTCGTCGCGGGCGTTTTTCGCGGCGTGCGAGGAGCGGCTGCCCGATGTCGTGCTGCTGGACATGAAGATGGGCCAGGAGTCGGGGGCGGAGGTGCTGGCGGAGATCCGGCGGCGGTGGTCGCGCCTGTGCGTGATCGTGGTGACGGGGTACCCGTCGCTGGAGGACATGCGGCGGACGTTCAAGCAGGACGTGTACGACTACCTGGCCAAGCCGTTCTCGATCGAGGAACTTCGGAGGTGCCTGGCGTCGGCGGCGTCGAGCCTGGGGCTGGGGCAGAGGCCGCAGGATCGGCTGCGCCAGGCGCTGGGGATGCACATCCGCCTGGCGCGGACCGAGCGTGGCTGGACGCTCAAGGACCTGTCGGAGGCGTCCGGGGTGTCGGTGAGCCAGTTGTCGAGCGTGGAGCGGGGG
The DNA here is from genome assembly GCA_041401985.1 of Phycisphaerales bacterium. Classification (GTDB taxonomy): domain Bacteria; phylum Planctomycetota; class Phycisphaerae; order Phycisphaerales; family UBA1924; genus JACKHA01. The sequence goes on along the minus strand of JAWKTE010000001.1, from coordinate 145,151 downwards.
GCGCACATGCCGAGCCTGGAGAGCCTGCTGGCGATCGCGCAGGCGCTGGACGCCAGGCCGAGCGAGTGGCTGGGGGCGGCGGGTTTTTAGCGCGATCGGGGCCGGGTTCTCGGGCCAAGGCGATGGTGTGGCGTGCGCAGGACTGGTATCCTGCGAGTCCCGGGCCTGGTGTGCGGCCCGGTTCCACGCGTGATTGTCCGGAGGAGATAGAGCATGAAGACTTCGCTGATGTTCGTGTGCGGCCTGGTGGCGGCCGCGCCGCTGGCCATGGGCGGCGAGATCGGGTTCGAGGCCGCCCCCGGCCCGGACGGGATGCTGGGCACGCCGGACGACGTGCCGATCGTGCCGCCGACGACTTTCGCGTCCCAGACGATGCAGTTGACCGACGAGTTCGCGTCGCTGGGGCTGATGTTCACGCCCGCGGTGAACGACAAGAACGAGGTGCTGCTGGGCACGTCGTTCTCGACGCCGCCGGCGTGGACGCCCCCGAACCTGCTGGCCTCGTCGGGGTCGGCGACGATCGAGTTCATGTTCACGCACGACGTGTTCGAGGTCGGGGCGATCATCGGGATCTCCGGCGGGATCGACCAGATGACCGCGTACGACGCGGGCAACAGCATCCTGGGCCAGGTCGCGGGCGATGACGTGTTCGTGTTCGTCAACTCGGGCACGACGCCGATCGCCCGGGTCGTGATCGAGCCGGTGGGGAGCACCACCCCGGCGATCGACAACCTGACGTTCGAGTTCGCCGGGGGGACACCCTCGTGCCAGCCGGACCTGACGACCGGGGCCATCCCCGGCGTGCCGGGCTTCGGCGTGCCGGACGGCGTGCTGAACAACGACGACTTCTTCTACTACCTGTTCATCTTCGCCAACAACGACCTGGCCGCCGATCTGACCACCGGGGCGATCGCCGGGCAGCCGGGGTACGGCGTGCCGAACGGGATCGTGAACAACGACGACTTCTTCTATTACCTGGCGATCTTCAGCCAGGGCTGCTGACCCGGGCTCGTCGGGCTTTTTCGGATCATGGGATGCGGAACGCCACCGGCGGCGCGGCCTCGGCCGCGCCGCCGGCTTTGTTTGTCGAGGGTTGCCTGGCAAGCTGGGCGACTTGCTTCGCCGATCCATCAAGTTGTGATCGGGTCTTGTGCGGACTCGTGATTCTGCGGGGCGTGACATCGCTGGAATCGCACGAAGATATGCCCGGAACCCCTTGAAATGCAGGAAGTTCCTGCCAAACTAGTGCCGGGCGGACTCCGCCAGCCGTGGCGTTCTCACGCGCGGCCGGGGCCAAACATCCGATCGGTGTGCGATCGGGTGCGGGCCTCGCACCCCCTCCCCGGGAGAACAGAGATATGCAGATTCGTGCGACTCGTGCCGCCATCGCGGCGTTGGCTATCGCTGCCGCCGCCGGCACCGCGTGCGCCGTTGGCCCCGAGGTCATCATGTGCGACGTGGCGGGCCAGGCGTCCGCTTCGGTGCCCGGGTTCCCCGGCAACATCTTCGTGTCGTTCGACAAGCCGTACCGCAGCCCGGACGGCTCGCGCTGGATCATCTCCGCGATCACCGATCTGGCCGCCGCCGAGGACGAGGTGATCATCGTCGGCTCCGGCACGACGTGGGGCATCGCGGCCCGCGAGGGCACGCCGGTCGTGGCCGGCCTGCCGGAACTCAACGGGTTCATCGACACCGAGATGGGCATCAACAACGCCGGGTCGTTCGCCTACGGGACCAACACCGACGCGGCGACCACGATCGACGACATCGTCGTGAAGTTCGACGCGATCAGCGGCCTGTTCTCGGTCGTGGCCCGCGAGGGCGACCCGATCCCCGGCGTTCCGGACGAGGCGTACGGCTCCACGCTCGACTCGCACGGCATCATTGAGAACGGCGATGTGTTCTTCCGCGCCTCTGCGACCGTCGGCCTGCTGCCCACCACCCAGGACGACTTCGTGTTCCTGGGCAGCACCATCATCGGCCAGGCGGGCGTGACGGTGCCGGCCGGGCAGGCGTTGGGCGGCAACTCCGCGTGGCAGGTGTTCGACGTCGGCGACACCCAGTTCTCGGGCGACGGCACGGCCTACATCCTTGACGGCGACCTCGATTTCGGCTCGTTGACGGCCGACGACGACATCACCGTCGTCAGCGGAACCGTCGTGCTCCAGGAGAACCAGCCGATCGCCGGCTCGGGCCTGCCCGATCTGATCGACCTGTCCGGCATCGTCGAGGTCTACATGTCGGCCTCGGGCGACTGGATGGCCCGCGGCAACTACGACGTGACCGAGATCGACTGGCTGATCTTCAACGGCAGCATCATCGCCATGACCGACACGCTGATCCCGGACATCGGCACCGGCGAGTCGTTCAGCGACGACATCTTCTCCGACTGCTTCTTCACGATGGTCTCGAACAACGCCGGCGACGTGGTCTACGGCGCCGTGACCGACAACATCGACGTCAACCTCAACGGCGTCATGCTCATGCTCCGCAACGGCGTGACCTCCGTCGTGGCCCGCGAGGGCGATCCCGTCGACCTCGACGGCAACGGCCTGTTCGACGACGACGCGTTCCTGTCCGTGTTCAACAACGACGACGCGTTCCTGACCGACGACGGCTACCTCTACTTCACCGCCGACCTGCGCAACGGCGCAGCCACGGCCATCGGCCAGGCGTTCATGCGCCTCGAGGTCTTCACCGCCGGCCCGACCTGCCAGCCCGACCTGACCACCGGCGCGATCGCCGGCCAGCCCGGGTACGGCGTGCCGAACGGCGTCGTGTCCAACGATGACTTCTTCTACTACCTCCAGCAGTTCGCCGCCGGCAACCTCGCCGTCGCCGACCTGACCACCGGCGCCGTCTCTGGCCAGCCGGGCTACGGCGTCCCGAACGGCGTCATCACCAACGACGACTTCTTCTACTACCTGATCATCTTCGCCGCCGGCTGCTGAGCCCGGTGAGCGGTGTGTCGAACCTCCACGCGCGGGAGCCGGCTCGGCCGGCTCCCGCGTTTTCGTTCTAGGCAGCACCGGGGATCCTGTGAATCTGGGCAAGGCGGGGTTGGGTCGGCGGCGTCGGCTCAGGGCGGAGTGGCCGCGATCTGCGACGATTCGGTCTCGATTGGGCGGCGACCTGTGCGTATTTATGCCCGAACACCGCGAATGGCCTTGATCCGTTGGAGAGTTTGGCCCACACTGCAGGCACGAGGTGGGTGGCCGTGGCGTGTTTCTGCGTCGCCGATGCCGGTGTGTCGTCCGAGGTTCGGTCGAGCGCGGCCCCCGCCCCGCGGGAGAGTTGCGCCAATGAAGAACTGCACCCTGGTGGCCGCGGCTGTGGCCCTGGCCGTTGTGTCCGCCGCCGGCACCGCCTCGGCGATCGGGCCGGACGTGATCTTCTCCGAGGCCCTGGGGCTGGCGACGAGCAACGTGCCTGGGGTGCCGGGAGCGACGTTCCAGGCGTTCGACCGCCCGTACCGCAGCCCGGACGGTTCGTTGTGGATCATCTCTGCCGACACCGATCTGGCGACGACCGAGGACGAGGTCATCATCGTCGGCGCGGGCATGACGGGCATGGTGGTGGTCCGGGAGGGCACGCAGGCCCCGTTCGCGCCCGCGGGCGAGCTGTTCGGCCTGATCGACCGCAATCTGGGCATCAACAACGCCGGGTCGTACGTGTTCGCGACGAATCTGGGCGGGACCGCCGGGACGGCCGACGACGAGGTGATCGTCCGATACGACGCGGTCTTGGGCGCGTTCGACGCGGCGGCTCGGGAGGGCGGCGCGGTGCCCGGTTTCCCGGGCGAGGCGCTCGGGCCGACGCTCGACTCGGCCAGCATCGTCGACTCGGGCGAGGTGTGGTATCGGGCTCCGTCGACGGTCGGCGCGCTGACGACCGCCGACGACGACTTTCTGATCGCCGGGGCGGCCGCCCTCGCGCAGGAATCCGTCACCGTGCCCGGCGGCGTGCTGGACGCGTGGGACGTGTTCGACACGTTCGACTTCTACGCCTCGGGCGACGGCTCGCACTGGTTGGCCCAGGGCGACACGCTCGCGGCCACCAGCGACGACGACGTGCTGGTCGTGGACGGGGACGTGGTGCTGCAGGAGAACCAGCCGATCCCCGGCTCCGGGCTGGCGGACCTGATCGACCTCTCCGGCATCATCGAGCCGTACATGTCGTCCAGCGGCGACTGGATGGCCCGCGGCGACTTCGCGGGCACGCAGCAGGACTGGCTCGTGTTCAACGGCGATGTGGTCGCGCTGACCGGCGAGCTCATCCCCGACATCGGCACGGGCGAGCGCTACGACGACACCATCTTCTCCGCGTGCTTCTTCTCGATGGTCGCCGACAACAACGGCAACTTCGTGTACGGCTGCGTCACCGACAGCGTGAACACCGAGGCCAACGGCCTCGTGCTGCTGAACCGGGGCGGCGTCACCAGCGAGCTGCTCCGCGAGAACGACCCGGTTGATCTCGACGGCAACGGCATGTTCGACGACGACGCGTTCCTGGGCACGTTCAACAACGACGACGCGTTCCTGACCGACGACGGCTGGTACTACTTCACCGTCGACCTGCGGTCCAGCGTCGGCGTCAGCCTCGGGCAGGCGTTCATGCGCGTCCGCGCGTTCGAGACCACGCCGACCTGCCAGCCCGACCTGACGACCGGCGCCATCGCCGGGCAGCCGGGCTACGGCGTGCCCAACGGCGTGGTGACCAACGACGACTTCTTCTACTACCTGGCCCAGTTCGCCAGCGGCAACGTCGCGGTGGCCGACCTGACCACGGGCGCGATCATGGGCCAGCCGGGCTACGGCGTGCCGAACGGCGTGATCACCAACGACGATTTCTTCTACTACCTGGCCATCTTCGCCGCGGGCTGCTGAGCAAGGCACCTGTTCGGGCATCCAACCAGAATCCACAGCGACGGGGGCGGGCCGATCCGGCTCGCCCTCGTTTTTTCTTCTCGGACGTGGCCGCGGATCGATGGGACCAAGTCGTCGGCAGCGTGGGGCGCGGGTCCGGTATGGCGGTTGCTTGGGGGGATCCCCGGTCGGAAGCGACAAGTTCATCGAGAATCTGGATTCCCCAACCGCCCGGCTTGCTGTATCTTGTGGGAGCCGGTCTTGGGCGGAGGTCCGCGGCCGTCGCTGTTCGTCCTCGAGGGGGTCCGCGCCTGTGCTGGCGTGGCTGCGTTGTCGCACTGAGGAAGAGTTGCTGTGGAGGTTCAAATGCGCAAGATGATCGTCGGGTTCTCCGTTCTCGCCCTGGCCCAGGCGGCCGGTGGCGTGCTCACCATGTCCCAGGCTGCCGCGGCCCAGATCAACGTCGCCCCCTCTTCGCAGGGCGTGACCATCCAACTGGACGACGGGCGGGTCGTGCACTCGACGGTCAACGCCGTCACCAACGCCCAGATCGTTGAGGGCGCGGGCGTGACGGTCGTGACGTGGGACGAGATTGACGAGCAGGGGGCGGTGCAGGGGTACTACGCCCTGGCCCGCGGCGGCGAGTTCAGCCGCGTCGTCCGCAACTGGACGACCATCGACACCCAGTACGCCCGCTTCGACCCGATGCAGGGCACGCCGGTGATCCCGGCCGAACTGCGTGCGGGCCAGGCCGACTCCGGGCTGGGCTCGTACATCGTGCAGTTCGTGGTCCCCCCGGCCGAGGAGTTCCTGCACGCGGTCGAGGCCGCCGGGGCTCGCCTGGGCGCGACGATGCACGACAACGGCCGGATCGTGGTGATGGACCCGGCGACTGCGGCGCAGGTCGCCCAGATGCCGTTCGTCCGCTGGGTGGGCGAGAACCACATCGCGTACAAGATGGAGATCCCGCTGGTGGCCGGCTTCCTGGGCACGGCGCCGCTGCAGGAGCGTGACTTCTACTCGATCCTGCTGGTGACGCAGGGCGAGGACGTGGCCAACGAGGGCGCGGCGATCATCCAGCAGGTCGGTGCCGAGCCCCATCTGCTCGACTCGCACTCCGGGCACGTGCAGGCGTGGCTGAGCCCCGAGCAGCTGCGTCAGGTTGTGGAGTCGCCCTACGTCCTGTTCGTTGATCGCCGCGGCGAGATGGAACTCGACATGGACGTGATGCGTCAGTTCTCCGGCGCCAACACGATCGAGACCATGGGCGGGTACAACGGCTCGGGCGTGGTCGGCGAGGTTGCCGATACGCAGCTCAACACCACGCACACCCAGTTCAACAACCCCGGTCTGAGCGGCAACACCACGCTCTCCCCGATCGTCCGCGCCGGCGGCGGGGCCTCCGGGTCGCACGGCACCGCCGTCTACTCGATCTGCTTCGCCGACGGCAATCCGACGCCCACGCTCCGCGGGCACCTCCCGCAGGCCCAGGGCTACTTCACGTTCTCGAACTACCTGCTCGGCTCGGGTGCCGGCACGACCCGCTACAACCACACCGCGGGCTCGGTCGCCCTGGGCATCGTGTTCCAGACGAACTCCACCGGCGACCCGCGTACGTTCCTGTACACGACCATCTCCGCCCAGACCGACACGATGCTGTTCGACCACGACTTCCTGATGTGCCAGTCGATGTCGAACGCTGGGCTCATCCAGGACTGCCGCCCGCAGGCCTGGGCCAAGAACATGGTCTCGGTCGGTGGCATCACGCACAGCAACTCGCTCGATCGCGGCACGCACCGGTCGTCCGGCTCGACGGGACCCGCCCAGGACGGGCGCGTCAAGCCCGATCTGGCGTCCTTCTACGACAACGTGTTCTCCGCCTGGGATGGCGGCACGACGTCCACCACGCAGTTCTCCGGCACCTCGTCGGCCACGCCGACCCAGTGCTCGACCATCGGACTGATTTTCGAGATGTGGGCCGACGGCATCTTCGGCAACACCGTCGGCGGCGGCTCGGTCTTCGACGAGCGCTGCCACGCCATGACCGCCAAGGCACTGGCGGTCAACACCGCCTTCCAGTACACCTGGCTTGGCGGCACCTCGGCCAACAGCAACATGTGGCGCATCCGCCAGGGCTGGGGCATGGCCGATGTCGCCAACCTCTACAACCTCCGCAACAACATCTTCATCGTCGACGGCGAGGACCCCGTTGCCCCGCTGGGCACCAACTCCTACTGCGTGGACGTCTCCACCGGCACGCCCGTGCTCAAGATCACCATGGTCTACGCCGACCCCGCCGGCAACCCCGCCAATCAGGGCACCCACCGCGTCAACGACCTCTCGCTCCGCGTCGTTGATCCCAACGGCATCGTCTACAACGGCAACGTCGGCCTGTGGGGCGGCGGCAGCGCGCAGAACAACTCCGGCGGCCTGTTCTCCACCGCCGGCGGCGTGCCCAACACCAAGGACACCGTCGAGAACGTCTTCATCCAGAACCCGGTCGCCGGCGAGTGGACCATCCAGGTCCGCGGCGACTCCATCACCGTCGACGGCTGGCCCGCTTCCCAGGGCGGCACCGCCGCGCTCGACGCCCACTACGCCCTGGTCGCCTCCGGCGCCACCGCCTGCAGCGCCTCCTGCCAGCCCGACCTGACCACCGGCGCCATCGCCGGCCAGCCCGGTTACGGCGTGCCGAACGGCGTGCTCAACAACGACGACTTCTTCTACTACCTGGCTCAGTTCGCCAGCGGCAACGTCGCCGTCGCCGACCTGACCACCGGCGCCATCGCCGGCCAGCCGGGCTACGGCGTCCCGAACGGCATCATCAACAACGACGACTTCTTCTACTACTTGGCCATCTTCGCGGCCGGCTGCTGATCGTCCGAGGCCGCGGCAGCCCCGCGGCCGTGCTGATCGATCCGAACCCAATCCGACCCCGTGCCCCGCGGCACGGGGTCGTTTCGTTACCCTACTCTCGCGGGGGCGCGTGCCCGAATTCCGTTGGACGCGTCGCGGCCATTGGGTATCCTCCATGGTTCCGCCCGATTCCGGGCCGGAGGATTCGATCGGCGTTGCTTGCGCCCAGGCCCGGCGTGCGCCGGGCGGTCGGGGTGCTGTGGTGCCGAAGCGTTGGGCCGGCGGTGACCGGCCCGTCAAGGGAGATGTGCAGATGAAGCGTTCCGCGTTCCTCGCCGTGGTTCTCGCCGCCGGGTCGGCCTCGTTCGGCGTGGTCGTGCCCAACGACCGCGATGGCGTCGCCGGCAACGGCGGGTTCCTCAGCCCGCTGGCCTCCAGCGCCCGCTCGTACCAGATGGTGATCCACGCCGACGAGCTGGCCAGCGTCGCCGGCCAGAACCTCACGGGCCTGACGTTCCGCCTGCTGCCGTCGGCCAGCGTCGCGTGGCCCGCGCTCGACACCACCTATTTCAACTACGACATCTACCTGTCCGACTGCGTCGATCCCGCGTTCCGCTCCGTGAACTTCATCGACAACATCGTCGGCGTCCAGACCCAGGTCCGCTCCGGCTCGCTGGTCATCCCGGCCGGGTCGTTCTCGGCCGGCGGTGCGCCGAACGCCTTCGGGTTCGTGATCGACTTCACCACGCCCTACGCCTACGCCGGTGGCAACCTCGCCATCGAGATCCGCCACGACGGGTCCGACGGCACGAGCAGCAGCACCGACGCCGTCACCGCGTCCAGCGGCCCCGCCTCGGGCTACGACGTGCGCTTCGGCGCGTCGTGGGGCAGCGGGTACGCCTCCGCCGGCGGGATGCGCGCCAACTTCGCCATCATCGACCTGGCCACGGGCGGCGGCGGCCCCACTTGCGAGCCCGACCTGACCACCGGCGCCATCGCCGGCGTCCCTGGCTACGGCGTGCCCAATGGCGTCCTGAACAACGACGATTTCTTCTACTATCTGGCCATCTTCGCCGCCAACGACCTCGCCGCCGATCTCACCACTGGCGCGATCGCCGGCCAGCCCGGTTACGGCGTGCCCAACGGCATCATCAACAACGACGACTTCTTCTACTATCTCGCCCTCTTCGCCGCCGGCTGCTGATCCTCGCGCGATCGCCGATCCCGCCGAGTCCGATTCTCTGACCGATCCATCCGCCCCCGGGACGCCCCGGGGGCGTTTTCGTGTTCCGGGCCGGCATCGCTTCCGGACGACGCGCTTGGAATCCCGAGGCCGATCCGGTACCCTACACCCTCGGGGTCCGTTCGGCCCCATCACGAACCCCTGGAGGAGACCCCCATGAAGAAGTTCGCCGCCGCGCTCGCTCTTGTCGCCCTCGCGGGCGCTGCCAACGCCCAGACGCTGTTGGTTGACGCCGGCCCGTTTTCCACCAGCCAGACGTTCTCGAGCGGCAACTACGTCGCCGGGTCGGAGTTCACGATCGCGGACTCCGTGACTGTCGTCGCGCTCGGGTTCATCGACGTCGAGGGCGACGGCCTGATCGCCAGCCACCAGGTCTTCCTGTGGGACGCCACGACCCAGGTCCAGCTCGCCACCGTCACCGTCACGCCCACCAGCCCGACGTTCCCCTCGGCCAGCACCGGCCAGTGGTTCATCGAGGACCTCGCTTCGCCCGTGACCATCCCCGCCGGCGTCTACCGCGTCGTCGGCGACGTGACCGTCGAGTCCAACGCCCTGTCCAACGACAAGATCTCGCCCGCCGGTGCGACGCTCACCGCCGGCTACGTCCGCACCGACTTCCCGAGCGGCGGCTTCGGGTACCCAAATCTGTCCTTCGGCTCCGAGGCCGTCCGCGCCACCGCTCTGGCCGGCGACCCGCAGCCCGCCTGCGAGCCCGACCTGACAACGGGCGCGATCGCCGGCGTCCCTGGCTACGGCGTGCCCAACGGCGTCCTGAACAACGACGACTTCTTCTATTACCTGGCTCTCTTCGCCGCCAACGATCTCCGGGCCGACCTGACCACCGGCGCGATCGCGGGCGTGCCCGGCTACGGCGTGCCCAACGGCATCCTGAACAACGACGACTTCTTCTACTACCTGGCCCTCTTCGCCGCCGGCTGCTGATCGGCCTGCTGGCCGGCCCGAGTGGCCCGAGCCCCGGTTCCTGAATCCAGACCGACCCCGCGCTCCGGAGCGCGGGGTCGTTTCATTCCGGACCCGCAGGCCCGGTTCGCGCACCGGGTCCGAAGGAAGTTCTTGTGCGGGATCGCGTTTGGGCGTAGCCTGAATGTCCACGTCGCCCGTTTCTCGGGCGGTTCCGTGCGATGGGCGTCTTGCTCGCGGGCCCGGCGCGTGGTCGGCTCTCTCGGGCTCGGCGACCGAACGTCCCGCCGGCGTTGCCGGTCGGGAGAGGGAGATCACATGCTGAAGTTCGCCGCTGCTCTGTCTGTCGTCCTGGCCGCCGGTTCGGCCGCGCTGGGCATCGTGGTTCCCAACGACCGCGAGTTCGTCGCCGGCAACGGCGGGTTCCTCAGCCCGCTGGCTTCCAGCGCCCGCTCGTACCAGATGCTGATCCACGCCGACGAACTCACCGCCATCGTCGGCCAGGACATCGACGGGCTCGCGTTCCGCCTGCTGCCCTCGGCCTCCGCGCCGTGGCCCGCGGCCGAGACCGTCTACCCCAACTACGACATCTACCTCTCCGACTGCGTCGATCCCTCGCTGCGGTCCACGACGTTCGCCTTCAACGTCGTCGGCCCGCAGACCCAGGTCCGCTCCGGCTCGCTGACCATCCCCGCGGGCACCATGCCCGCCGGCGGCTCGCCCAACGGGTTCGGCTTCGTCATCGACTTCACGTCGTCCTACACCTACACCGGCGGGAACCTCCTGATCGAGATCCGCCACGACGGGTCCAACGGCTCCAACACCAGCACCGATGCCGTCACCGCCTCCAGCGGCCCGGGCTCGGGCTACGGCGTGCGCTTCGGCGGCTCCTGGGGCAGCGGATACGCCTCGGGCGGCGAGAACAACGCCAACTTCGCCGTCATCGATCTCTCCACCGGCGGCGGCGGCCCCACCTGCGCCCCCGACCTCACCACCGGCGCCATCGCCGGCGTCCCGGGCTACGGCGTGCCCAACGGCATCCTGAACAACGACGACTTCTTCTACTACCTGGCCATCTTCGCCGCCAACGACCCCGCCGCCGACCTCACCACCGGCGCCATCGCCGGCCAGCCCGGCTACGGCGTCCCGAACGGCATCGTCAACAACGACGACTTCTTCTACTACCTGGCCCTCTTCGCCGCCGGCTGCTGAGCCGACGCGCGGCCATCTGTGGACCCCGCCGCCGCGCACCGCGTGGCCAATCCCGACGCCTCGTCCACGCCCCCGCGCCCAGCGCGGGGGCGTTTGTTTCCGCCCCGAATCCCCGTTATCCGCGTCACGGCCCGCCCTCCCGCGGCGGTCACTGGGTGCCCCAACCCCTACACTGACCCGCGATGACCTCCCATGCCCCAACCACGTCCGCCGCCAACGGCGCGTCCGCCGCGTCTATTGCCGGCGCGGCCCACGCCAGCGCCGGTTCCGGCGCGAGCCCGCTGCTCGCCGTCCGCGACCTCCACACCCACTTCCCCATCCGCACCGGCGTGCTCCAGCGCGTCACCGGGTGGGTCCGGGCCGTCGACGGCGTCTCGTTCGACATCGCCCAGGGCCACACGCTGGGCCTCGTCGGCGAGTCCGGCTGCGGCAAGACCACGGTCGGTCGCACCATCCTCAAACTCATCCCCGCCACCAGCGGCAAGGTCGTGTTCGAGGGCGCCGACGTGCTCCGCACCTCCGGCGAGAAACTCCGCCGCCTCCGGCGCGACATGCAGATCATCTTCCAGGACCCCGCCGGCTCGCTCAACCCACGCATGCGCATCGCCACCATCGTCGGCGAGCCCCTGCTGGTCCACAAACTCATCGACTCGAAAGACCAACTCCGCCACGAGGTCGAGAACCTGCTCGAACGCTGCGGCATGCCCCGCACCGCCGCCGACCGCTACCCCCACGAGTTCTCCGGCGGCCAGCGCCAGCGCATCGGCATCGCACGGGCCTTGGCCCTGCAGCCCAAGTTCATCGTCTGCGACGAGCCCACCTCGGCCCTCGACGTGTCCATCCAGGCCCAGATCATCAACCTCCTGACCGACCTCCAGAAGGAGTTCGGCCTGTCCTACCTGTTCATCTCGCACTCCATGGCGGTCATCCAGCACGTCTGCCGCGACATCGCCGTCATGTACAAGGGCAAGATCGTGGAGCACGGCCCGCGCGAGCAGATCATCGAGAACCCCCGGCACCCCTACACCCAGTCGCTGCTCTCGGCGGTGCCGGAAACGGACCCGAGGCGGAAGAAGGAGCGGGTGGTGTTTGCGGGCGGGGCGATGTAGGCCATGGACTGCCGGCCGCTCGACCTGGTGTCTTGGCATGCAAGCGAGTACTCGCTTCTCGACGACGACTTGGATTGGGCCCGGAGTTCCTATTACAGGGACTTTGAGACGATTCGAGTTCTGTACTCTCGCCTCTCTGCCCGAGTCGGAACGAAGCAGATGCTGTGGTGTGAGAAAGTGGCACGCTCGGAATGGCATGTGTTTCCCGGAACGCCCATGATCGCCTGGTTCTTTAGGGTGTCACCCGAGTACGTCACATGGATCAACAAGTCGCGTTGGAGTGAGCTCGTGCACTCGACGACGGAAGTGTGTCGGAGGGTTGACCTGACGGACCTGATCTTACTAGACCAAGTCTATGTGGATGTGTCAGCGTTGGTGACCCTGAGCGTCGCTCGCCGAGGCTTTTGGAAGTCGGTCAGTGTACGGGGCGATGGAGCGACCTACGCGGCTCGTGAGCTCCTGGCCCACGACGATGGCAAGTGACCAGGTTCTCGCGGTTGCGCGCTCGTCGAGTGTGACGCTCGGCATCGGGGGTGCTCGCGCATGCATCGGCTCATGCGCCGTTGTGCGTGCGCGTTACAAGCCAAGTCCACCCCTGCAATCCCAGCCACATTCCCACCCCTCCACAAATCGTAACGCACCGGCGCTCGCCCAAACCCGTCCGCACGCTCATATGTGGACATGCCCCACGCCCAACCCATCCGGACCCGCACCGTGCGCCGGCTCTACCGACACGCGGCCGTGATTCGACTCTCACCCCGTCCGCCTTACCGCGCCGTGCGCCCACCGCTCATCCATCGATCACGCGCGCCGCCAGCGCCGCTGCCTCGTCAAGATGGTCGGCGACGGCCTCGAGGTCGGGACGCCAGGCGCCCGCCGGCAGCGGCGGCTCGACGCTGGCGTCCGTCGCATCCGGGTGCACCGGGTAGTTCCGCGACTCGCTGGCCGCGAGCAGGCGCTCGGCGTGCCCGCCGAGGATCCAGGCGAGCAGGCGTCGCCCCTGGTCCGGGTGCGGCCCGCCGCGGACAAGGCCGGCGGTGTTGGGCAGCACGAGCGGGCCTCGCGAGGAGGTCCGGTGTCCGAACCCGGTCCGGGCGTGAGGCCCGATGACAATCGCGGCACTTCGGCCTCCTCGAACGCCGCCTCCACATCCCATCCGTTCCGCTGCCCGGCCCAGACGTCGTCGGTGTCGGTCAGGCCCAGGTCGGCCTCGCCCTGTGCGACGGCCCGCACGACCGACGAGTTGCCGGGGTACACGCGCAGGGCGTTGGCCTTCATCGCGCCCAGCCACGCCTCGACCGCTGCCGCGCCCTCCGACTCGATCAACGCGGCCAGGTGCCCGCGCGTCGTGCCGAACTCCGGACGCGCCATCGCGACGCGACCGCGATACGCCGGGTCGGTCAATTCGCCGAGGTTGCGCGGCACGCGCCCGATCTGGTCCGGTCCGTCGCCGAAGCGCGATGCGCGGTACACGATCACGCGGGCCCGGGCCGCGAATCCGACCCACGAGCCGTCGGCGCTCATCATGCCGTCGGGCCATCGGGCCGCCACGTCGTCGCCCAGGGCGGCCCGGGCCGCGCCCGGTTCGAGCAGGCCCTCGCTGGCGAGGCGGATCGTGAAGAAGGGTTCGCTGGACCACCACACGTCGGCGCGGGGGCGGGCGCGCTCGGCGATGACGCGCTCGGCCAGCCCCGTGCTCTTGGTCGCCTCGGTGTCGCCCACGAGATCGACGCGCACGCCCGAGTCGCGCTCGTAGGCCGCGGCGATCTCGCGGAGGTAGACGTCGTCGACGCTGGAGTAGAGCACGACACGCGGCAAGTCGTCGCGGCGCGAGCAGGCGCCGAGGGCGAGTGCGGCGGCACTACCAGCGGCGAGACGAATCGCGTCGCGGCGCGAGATGCCGACGGGCGCAGAGCCCGACGCGCAAGCGTCGCGGTCGTGGATCGTGGATGCGGGCATGGGTCCGATCAACAGGAAACGGGTCGAAGCGGTTTGGAGCGCCGGCGTTCATCGTGACCCGACGCTGGCGCGTCGGGCTCTGCGCCCGTGTGTTCGTCGGGCGCGCTCACCCGCCGCGATTGGCGTCGGGGGCGTCCTGGGCCGGCTCCTGCGGGGGCTGCTGGTTCTGACGCGCGGCTTCCTCGGCCAGTCGTCCGAAGTAGGCCTGCACGGAGCGCCGGTACTCGCGCGGGACCTGGCGGGTCTCGAGGGCCTCGGCAGCGGCGTTGCTCGCGGTTTCGGCGACGGCCTGGAACTCCGCGACCGAGTCTCCGCGGATGCCGATGCCATCGACCAGCGACGATGCGATGATCGGCCCCTGCCCGGAGTTGCGGACGTTGGAGCGGTGGCGCTCGAGCGAGCCGTCCTCGCCGCCCGAAGGCCCGCGCCCGCCGTCGCCCTGGCCCGGGCCGCCGCCGACGCCCGAGCCGTTGCGGCCCTGGGTCTCGCCCTCGCTCCAGTTGGAGGACTCCTGGTCCCAGAGGGACGCGAGGCGGTCCTTGTCCTTGTCGCCCTCGCCGCCCTGGCACTGCCCGGCGCCCATGGCGGCGAGCTGGGCCATGGCCTCGTTCATGGCCGAGTCGAGGTTGTTCATCTCGCCGGCCATCTGCTGCATCTGGCTCATCTGGTCGAGCATCTGCTGCATGGCCTGCATGCCGCCCTCGCCCATGCCCGGCTCGCCCTGCTGCTGGCCTTGCTGGCCCTGCATGGCCTGGGCCATCTGCTGCATCGACTGGCCCATGTTCTGGCACTGCTGGCAGGCCTGCTGCATGGCCTGGGCCATCTGCTGGAGTTGCTGCTGCTGCTGCTGGCTCATCTGCTGGCCGGTCTGCTGCTGCATCTGCTGGGCGGCCTGCTGGATCGCCTGCTGCATCTGCTGCGGCGACATCTGCTGCATCTGCTGGGCCATCTGGCGTGCCTGCTCGGCGGTCATGCCGGCGTTGCGCATCGCCTGCTCAAGGCGGGCCTGGTTCTGGGCGTTCTCCTGGAGTTGCTGCGCAAGGTTCCGCATCTGCTGCTCGAGTTGCTCACGCTGCTCGGGCGACATCTCGCCCGCGGCCAGTTCACGCATCATCTCCTCGAGCTGGCGCTGGGCCTCCTCGAAGTTGCCGCGGGCCAGTTCGCGCGTGAACTCGTTGAGCGGGCCGGGGCCCGGCTGGCGGAGTTGGCGCATCTGCTGCTGGAGGTTCTCGAGTTGCTGGGCCCGCTCGCCGGACTGCATCTCGCGGATCTGGTCGACCATGTTGGTCAGGCTGCGGACGGACTCGCGCCGGACCTCTTCGGGGGTGCGCTCATTGGCTTCGGGCAGGCGGGGGTCGTTCTCGCCGCGCTCTTCGGTGGGGCGGAGCCCGGCGCGGGCCATGGCCTCGCGGACGCGCTGCTCGGCCTGCTCGGCCTCGGCGTGGGCCTGGATGATCTCCTGCTGGCGGTTGGCCGCGACCTCACGCTTCTCGAGAAGCCCGAGCAGGTCCATATTGGGCACGGCGATCCAGACGATCAGCAGGGCCATGGCGGTGCACAACGGCACGGGCCAGTAGCGCGGCGCCTCGATTGGGATCGCCTGGCCGACGTTGACACCCTTGGCCCGCTCGCGCGCGGTGTCCATGACCAGCGTGCTCCACGGGTCGTCGCGGCCTTCGACGATCAGGGCCGTCGAGATCGATTCGCGCAGGTCGGCACGCTCATCGAGCGTGCGGGCCACGCGGGCCGGACGCGGGCGGGTGATGATGGTCCACGCGATCGCGCCGACGACGGCGGCGATCGGCGCGCCAATGAACCAGACGTTCCACGCCATCTCCAGCGCGAACATCCGCTGGGCCAGACGGGCGCCGATGAGGATGACCAGCACCGCGGTCGCGGCGATCGCCAGGTGGCGCATAAGGGCGAGCAGATTGAGTCGCCACGCGGCCTGTCCGAGCGCTCGGCGGATGTCGTTCATGTCGAGTCCCTTTCGGGCGTGCCCCCTCTCCCCAGGGAGGAAGTGGGGGCGTCCTGGTCGTTCGGATCCGGATAGCGTATCGACTGTCGGTCGGGAGTCCTGCGTCGGGCTCGGAACAGAAGCCCATTCGTGCGATGCGGGCGGATCGTTGCGGGACCAGCGCCCGCCCAGTATCAGACGCGGGCCGACCCCCGGTTGTTCCGCGAACACGGGCATTTGGCCCGCGCTCCGCGACAGGTTGTTGGCCCGCGGCGGGCGTCGGTTGCGTGCGGCTCGGCGGGGTGACCGACGCGAGACAGTCCGGCCCGTAATGGGAACATAATGAGTATAAAGACCGTTCATAATCCAGACGAACACCGGGGGCCAGCCCACCCGCCGGACTCGCCGGACTCGCCCAACGGGCCGGCAGCCGGCCGCGGCTGGATCGGCGGCGCCACGCTCCTCCCGGCCTCGTTCGCGGCTCGGGCCTACGACCGGAACCGGCGCGACAACCGGGGGTATTGGCCGCACCTGTGGTTCGCGGTTATCGGGCTTATCGGGCTGCTCGCGTACGACGGGGCGGCCGAGTTCCTGGTCTGGTTCCCGGTCGCCGCCGGGCTGGTGAGGCGGAAGCCGGCGTGGCCGGAGTTCGCGGTCGCGACGCTCACGCCGATCGGGATCGCGGCGATCGGGATCGCGGCCTGGTCCGGGCTGAGCCTCGCCTGGTCGCCCGACCGGGCCCAGGGGTTCGACGAGTGGGCCGCGATTCGGCACGCGCTGCTGATCCCGGCGCTGTGGGTGGTGCGGGACCATCGGGCGTGGCTGATCGCGGCGTTGGCGATCGGGTTCGGGTTGGGGCATCTGACGCAGGTGGGGCACGCGATCGGGGTGTGGGGGGATGTGGCGTGGCTGCGCTGGCCGCGATTGCCGGACCGGAACTCCGGGTGGTGGGACCCGGTGGTGGGCGGATCGCTGGCGACGGCGGCGTTGGGGCTGCACCTGCCGGCGGTGCTGTGGGGGCGAGGACGGTGGCGGGTTGTGGGCGGTGTGGGTGTGCTCGCCGCGCTGGCGGGGGTGGTGGCGACAGGGACGCGCGGGGCGTGGATCGCGGCGGCGGGGCTGGTGGGGCTTGGCGTGCTGGCGGCGGTGTTGGGGGCGATCCGGCGCGGCGGGTGGCGGCGGGTGTGGGTGCCGGTGGTGATCGCGGTCGTGGGGGCGGGGCTTGGGGCTGTGGTGGCCGGGCCGACGGTGCTCGAGCGCGGCGAGCGGGCGGTGGGCGAGGTGCGCCGGGTGCTGGATGAGGGCGACTTCGCGTCGGACACGGGGCGGCGGCTGCTAATGTGGCAGGAGTCGTGGCGGGCGGTGTCGGCCCATCCGATCCGCGGCGTGGGCGAGGGCGGGCTGGTGCCGTTCGCGACGCGGGATGTGGAGGGGCGGGGGATTGATCCGGGGTTGCTGCTGCCGCACGCGCATGGGATGTGGGCGCAGGTGCTGGCGGCGACGGGAGTGGTCGGTGGGGTGGTGTGGGTGGTGCTGATCGTGCTGGCGTTTCGCGTGGGTTGGGGCGGAGCGACCGACGCGGACAGCGCGTCACGAGTCGGGTTTGGCGCGGCCTACGCGACGGCTCCGGCGTGGGCGCTCGTCGGCCTGCTGATGGCCGGGGTGTTCGACTCGGTGCACCTCAACAGCCAGACGTCGATGCTGCTGTGGGCGCTGGTGGCGTTGTGCGCGATGGGGGCGAGATCGCCTCGCACGGCGGGCTGAACGGCGCGACGGGCGTGCCGTGCGGTATCGTGGGTTGATGCGATCGAACCTGTGCCGCGTGCTCGGAATCGTCGGGGTGTCCTTGTTCGCGCTCGCCGGGGCGGGGTGTGCCGCGTCGGGCGAGCGCCCGATCCGCGGCGTCGCGCCCGACTTTGGCGCGACGTATCGGGAACACGCGGTCGCGGCGGACCACCACCTGGCGTCGGAGGCCGGGCTCGAGGTGCTGCGGGCCGGGGGGAACGCGGTGGACGCGGCGGTGGCGACCTCGTTCGCCCTGTCGGTCGTGCGTCCCTTCTCGTGCGGGGTCGGGGGTGGCGGGTTCATGGTGGTCCACCTTGCCGACTCCGCCGGGGGTCGGGACTTTGCGATCAACTACCGCGAGACCGCACCGGCGGCGATCACGCCGGACTTCTACGAGCGACGCGCCGCGGCGGGGGACAACGACGCGAGCCGCTTTGGCGCAACGGCGGCCGGCGTGCCGGGCACGGTGGCCGGCCTGCTGCACGCGCACGAGCGGTACGGGCGGCTGCCGCTCGGGACGGTGATGGCGCCCGCGATTCGCATCGCCGAGGCCGGCTTCGAGGCCGACGCGGCGTACGTCAGCGCGGCCCGCACTGTTGCGGGGCAGATCGAGCGCCGCCCCGGCGGGCGCGAGCGATTCAGATTCCTGTGGGAGCGGTACCTGCTGGGCGGAACGGTGGAGGTCGGCGATCTGATCCATGTGCCCGAGCAGGGCGGGGCGCTGCGGCTGATCGCGCGCGGTGGGGCCGCGGCGTTCTACGAGGGGCCGATCGCGGAGGCGATCGTGCGTGCGGTGCAGCGCGACGGCGGGCTCATGACGATCGAGGATCTTCGGGGGTATCGCGCGGTGGACATGGAGCCGCTGCGGTTCGAGGTCTCGGGACTGGGAGTGGGGCCGGACGAGGGCGGCGAGGCGTTTCGGTTCGTGACGATGCCGCCGCCGTCGTCGGGCGGGGTGGCGATGGCGCAGGCGCTGCTGGTGTACGAGCGGGGGTTCGAGCGGGCGTCGCGGACGTACGCGGAGGCGATCGCGCTCGCGGAAGCGGGAATGCGGGCCTACTGGGGCGAGATGTATCAGGAGAACTCGCGGACGCCGTGGGAGCGCGGGCACGAACGGGCCCAGTTGGACCGCGACGAGATCCTGGTGGAAGCGTTCAAACTGGCGTTCGCCGACCGGGCCGCGTGGCTCGGCGACCCGGCGTTCGTCGATGTGCCGGTCGAGATGCTGCTGTCGTCGACGTACCTGGACAGCCGCGCGACGAGTTTGCCCCGGTTCACGACGCGCCCGCCCGAGCAGTACCTGACGCCCGAGGCCCGGGTGGAACTGCTCCGCGACGCGGGCACGAGCCACCTGTCTGTGGTCGATCGCTGGGGCAACGCGGTCGCGTGCACGGAGACGATCAACACCGAGTTCGGGTGTCTGCTGGCGGTGCCGGAGTACGGGTTTCTGCTCAACGACCAGATGGACGACTTCACGACGCGCCTGGGCGAGCCGAACGCGTACGGCCTGCGCCAGTCGGCCCGGAACCTGCCGGAGCCTGGCAAGCGCCCGCTGTCGAGCATGACGCCGACGATCGTGCTGGATACGCAGGGGCGGGTGCGGATCGTGGCGGGTGCGTCGGGCGGGCCGCGGATCATCACGGGCACGACGCTGGCGATGCTGCGGGCGATGGACGGCGCGTCGGCGCGGGAGGCGGTTGCGTCGCCGCGGTACCACCACCAGTGGGTGCCGAACCGGCTCGATGTGGAGCCGGCGATGATGCACGCACCGATGGGTGGGACGGGGGCGACATTCGCCCAGGTGATGCGGAACATGGGACACGAGGTCAACGAGCGAGAGAACCTTTGCGTGGTGCAACTGATCCGGCGGGACGAGCGCGGGTTCTGGGAAGCGGCCAGCGATCCGAGAAAGGGCGGGCGGCCGGCGGGGGATTGAGGGGCGACTCTGACTCGCTGCTCGGGCCAGCGACAGCACGGGATACCGTCTGGCGTGCCGGGCCGGCCGCTCCAACTCGACTTCGACGCGGCGATCGAGCATCTGCGCGGGCACGTCGGGGCTCTCGCCGCGCGTCTGGATCGCCCGCACGCTGTCGTCGGCGTCGCGGGGCCGCCGGGGGCGGGCAAGTCGCACCTGGCGCGGTCGCTGGTGGAGCGGGCGGGCGGGTTGGTGGTGACGACCGACGACTACCTGCCGGACTACGACGCGACGCCGGAGCATCTGCGGGACCTGCCCGAGTCGTCTGATCTGGAGCGGCTGGCGAGCGACCTGGCGGCCCTGGCCCGGGGCGAGGCCGCGCTGGTGCCGGAATGGAGTTTCAAGGAGCACAGGCGGGTGGGGCGCCGCGAGGTGCGGGCGTCGGGGGTCATCGTGTGCGAGGGGCTGCACGCGCTGCACGAGCGAGTGCGGCGGGTGCTGGATCTGTGTGTGCTTGTGGAGGCGTCGGCTGGGACCCGGTGGGCCCGGGTCGAGCGGCGTGAGCGGGCCGGCGAGCGGGGGTGGACGGTCGAGTACGCCAAGGAGTTCTTCGAGACGGTGGCGGACCCGACGTTTGCGAGATATGCGCCGGGGTATCGGGGGGTGGCGGATGTGATCGTGCGGAATGAGCGGGGATGAGAGGCGGCGGGCTGGGAGCCAGCCGCCCCAGGAGTCGGTGGGGTCGCGATCGCCCCGCTGGCACGGAGCCGCACATTCTGCCGATACACTCTCCCAGCATGGAAGCCAAGCAAGGACAGGATGTCCGCATCGTCGCCCTGATGAACCAGAAGGGCGGCGTGGGCAAGACCACGACCACCGTGAACCTGGGGGCGGCCCTGGCCGAACTCGGCCAGCGGGTGCTGATCGTCGATCTGGACCCCCAGGCCCACGCGACGCTGCACCTGGGGGTCGATGCGGGCGAGGGGCCGGGTTCGATCTATGACCTGTTGGCGGCCCCGGACAGCCGCGTGCCGGGGATCGTCCGCCCGACGCTGCGGGAGGGCCTGTTCGTGCTGCCGGCCGAGACGGACCTGGCGGCGGCCGAGAGCGAACTGGGTTCGCTGCCCGACAAGCAGCAGCGTCTGACGCGGGTGCTGGCGAATCTCCGGGGCGAGTTCGACACGGTGCTGCTGGACTGCCCGCCGTCGCTGGGGCTGCTGACGATCAACGCGCTGTCGGCGGCGGGCGAGGTGCTGATCCCGATGCAGGCGCACTTCCTGGCGCTGCAGGGGGTGGGGAAACTGCTCGAGACGGTGCGGCTGGTGTCGACCCGCCTGAATCCGGGGCTGCGGGTCGCGGGCGTGGTCGTGTGCATGTACGACTCGCAGACGACCCACGCGCAGGAGGTGGTTGAGGATTTACGCCGGTTCTTCGCGTCGCAGGCGGACCAGGCGGCCCCGTGGAGCGATGGGCGGGTCTTTGAGCCGCCGATCCGTCGGAACATCAAACTGGCCGAGTGCCCGTCGTATGGGCAGACGATCTTTGACTACGCCCCGCAGGCTCCGGGGGCGGCGGACTATCGGGAACTGGGGCGGCAGTTCGCCGAGTGCCGTCCGGTGCGGTCGGCGACCGCGTCGGCGGATGCCGGTACGACAAGGGGGAACCCGCCGGTTGTCAACGTGCGAAGCGGTGCGCCAGTGGAATCCCCGGCGGCGTGAGCGTCCTGTTCGATTTCCGGATAGGCTACGGTTCCGTCGACCGGCGCTGGGGTGGGTGAACTGTCGGGCGTCGTGGGCGGGGACTGGGGAATCGGCATGCTCTCGCAGACGACCGAGTACGCGCTCCGCGCCATGTCGATGCTCGCGTACACGCCGCACGAGCTGACGCCGACGCCAGCGCTCGCCGAGCGGACCAAGGTGCCGGCGAACTACCTCGCCAAGGTGCTGCAGTTGCTGGCGGGCGCCGAACTGATCCAAGGCAGGCGTGGCGTGGGGGGCGGGTACAAACTCGCGCGGCCGGCGTCGCAGATCTCGCTGCTGGATGTCGTCCGCGCGGTGACGCGTGTCGAGCGGATCACCACGTGCCCGCTCGGGCTGGCGAACCACGGGTCGAACCTGTGCCCTCTGCACCGCAAGACGGACGACATGATCGCCAAGGTCATCGAGACGTACGAAAACGTGACGCTGCAGGACTTGATCGACGCGCCGGGGCAGAACATGCCGCTCTGCGACGAAGCGGCCACGACCAGGCTCCGCGTCGATCCTGCGCTGCGTCGTTAGGCGTCCGGGCGTCGCCGGAATCCGGGACGAAATTGCGGGTTGGGGGCAAGGCCACCTCGGACAGGGCCGATAGGCACCGGTCCGCCGCTGAATCTGGCGGGCGAAGCGCTGGAGCCAGCCATGTCAGAGGTTGAACGCCGCCGCGAAGTCCGCCGACGCTGCTCCGATCCGATCTTCTGGCGTGCCGACCGGCGGGACGAGTACCGCGTGGGCTGGCTGCTGGAGCGATCCGCCAACGGCGCGGCGTTCGTGATCCGCGACGCCTATCCCCCGAACGTGACCGACCTGCTCGAGGTGCACGTGTGGCGTCTGCCGGACGGGCGACGCGCCGGGCGGGGCTTCGTCGTGCACAGGGTCCGCCCGATCCACGAGGACCTGTGCCTGGTGGCGGGCAAGTTCGTTCCGCTGCACGAGGAGCGGGACATCGCGGAACTGGTGGGTGCGACGGCCGCGACCGAGTCGGAGTTCGGCGAACTGGCGGCGGTGGAGATCGAGGCGTTGCCCGATCCGGCTCCGCTGACGACGTCGATCTGGCACGGATAGGCACCGACCTTCACAACCGCAGCATCGAGGATGGCACGCCCACGCGCGGCGCGGGCGTGGCGAGCGTGCAAACGCGCCGATCAAGCAGCGGGCTTGCGAATCGACCAGGGACCTCTTTGGAATCAGCCACGCCCGCGCTGCGCGCGGGCGTGCCACCTTTCGCGGTCAGGTCCTGGGGCTGGTCACGCGCTCTCGGCGGGCGCATCGCCGGCTGGCGGGTCCGCCGGCGGAGCCTCGGCAGGTGGCGCGTCGGCGGGTGGCGCCGCGGGCGCTGCGCCGGCGGGGGGCGTCGGCGGGACGAACTTGGCGACGACTTCCTCGTCGGGCGACCAGAAGTACAGCCCGTCCTGCTCGCCCGCGCCGCTGATGATCACGGGGCGGATCGTCTCGGAGAGCGACTGGCCATAGACCATGAGCCCGCCGATCGGGATCTTGTTGTCGCGGAGGTACTTGTTCCAGGCCTGCTTGTTCACGGGCTCGATGCGGTGCCCGTTGGCCGCGGCCTGCTCGAGCATGGCCCGGAAGGGGTGGAAGAGCATCGGCTTGAACGGTGACGTCGCCATGCACGGACCCTCGGGCCGACGGCGCGGCCCTCGCTCGGACTCCAGACTACACGGTTTGATCGGCGTTCGTGGGCCACGCCAGAGGCAAAAACACGGGAAGGCGGGCGGAAGGGGCGACTTTTCCGGGCCAGGGCCCGGCGGAACCCCGTCGGCGAGGCGTCGGTCGGCGGCGGCGACCGCGAGCGGGGGAACTAAAGTTGCCCATGCCCACCGCCACGATTGGCCCCGCCGCCCGTCCCGACCAGGCCAGTGTCCACCGCATCGAGGTCCGCCCGAAGGCGGGGATGCTCGACCCGAAGGGGGCGGCGGTGGCCCACGACGCGCGAGGTCTGGGGCTCGCGCCGCCGCGCGTCGCGGCCAGTCGGGTGTACCTGATCGAGGGCGTGCTGGATGAGGCGCAACTTCTGCGCATCCAGGGCTCGCTGCTTGTCGATCCGGTGACGGAGGTTGGGCGGATCGCCGCGCGGGGTGATGCGGCCGGTGCCGGCCCGCTCGCGGTCGAGGTCCACCCGTTGCCCGGCGTCATGGACCCGGTCGCGCAGTCCGTGCGGGATGCCATCCGCGACCTGGTCGGAGCCGAGGTCGAAGTCTCGACCGGTTGGCGGTACGAGATCGAGGGGCTGGATCGAGACGGGGCCGACCGCCTGGCCCGGCGGCTGCTTGCCAACCCGGTGGTCCACGCGATCCACCACGGCGCCCACCACCCGGAATCGTTGCCGAAGGGGCACCGGTACTCGCTAGCGGTCCGGGAGGTGCGGCTTCGCGGCCTCGACGACGTGGCCCTGGAGCGCCTGTCGCGCGAGGCGCATCTGTTCCTTGATCTGGCCGAGATGCGGGCGATCCAGGCGCAGTACGAGTCGCTGGGGCGCGAGCCGCGGGAGATCGAACTCGAGACGCTCGCCCAGACGTGGTCGGAGCACTGCGTCCATAAGACGCTCAAGAGTGTGGTGCGGTATGGAAGGGGCGTAGGGGCGGAGGGGCAGAGGGACGAGGGGCAGAGCGAGACAGCGAGGCAGCGAGACAGCGAGACAGGGGGGGATCCGATTCGGTGGCGCGGGCGGCCGGGGCATGTTGTGAACCGCGACGGGTCCGTGACGATCAACAACCTGCTCAAGAGCACGGTGGCCGCGGCGACGCACGAACTCATCGCCGACGGCGTGGACTGGTGCCTGTCGGTGTTCGAGGACAACGCGGGGATCATCGCGTTCGACGACGAGAACGCGGTGTGCGTGAAGGTCGAGACGCACAACCACCCCTCGGCGATCGAGCCGTACGGCGGGGCGGCCACGGGCATCGGCGGGTGCATCCGCGACATCCTGGGGACGGGGCTGGGGGCCAGGCCGATCGCGTCGACGGATGTATTCTGCGTGGCGTTTCCTGATGGGTGGGGCGAGAGGCCGAACGCGGAGCACGCGGAGTCGGGCGCGGAGAACGCGGAGGGGATCGGGTTCGAGTCCGCAGCTCGCTCGCGTCTGCTGACCCATCGGTCCTCTCCGCGGCCTCCCCGGTCACCTCCGCGTCCTCCGCGTTCGGCTCGACGCTTCCCGCCGGTTGCCTCCACCCGAAGCGCGTGCTGACCGAAGTCGTCGCCGGCGTGCGGGACTACGGCAACCGCATGGGCATCCCGACGGTCTCGGGCGCGGTCTGGTTCGACGATCGGCACATCGGCAACCCGCTGGTGTTCTGCGGGTGCGTGGGCGTGATGCCGCGGTGGGCGGTGGGGGGCAAGGCCCGGGCCGGCGACCGGACTGTCGCCCTGGGCGGGCGGACCGGGCGATGGGATCCACGGCGACGTTCCTCCGGCCGAACTGACGGACACCCATGCGGATGAGTTCGCGCACGCGGTCCAGATCGGCAACGCGATCGAGGAGAAGCGGGTGCTGGATGTGGTGCTGAGGGCGAGGGATTGGGGAAGCGACGGAGCGACGGAGCGACGAAGCGACGGAGGGCTCCGCGACGCCGGCCCGGCCGCGCCTCTCCCTCCGTCGCTTCGTCGCTCCGTCGCTTCGTCGCTCTTCTCCGCCATCACCGACTGCGGCGCGGGCGGATTCTCGTCGGCCGTCGGCGAGATGGGGGCGGACCTGGGGGCGACGGTGCACCTGGAGCGCGCGCCGCTGAAGTACGAGGGGTTGTCGCCGACGGAGATCTGGATCAGCGAGGCCCAGGAGCGGATGGTGCTGGCGGTGCCGGCGGGCAACGTGGAGGCCCTGGCGGCGATCTGCCGCGAGGAGGGGTCGAGGGCCGACCTTGGCGAGTTCGGGCATCCCGACGGCGACCTGGTGCTGCTGTACCACGGCACGGAGGTCGGGCGGCTCTCGATGCACTTCCTGCACGAGGGCATCCCGACGCCGACGAGGGAGGCGGTGTGGGGGAGCGACGCAGCGACGGAGCGACGCAGCGACGGAGGGAAAGGCGAGACAGCGGGGCAGCGAAGCAGCGCGACAGGGCCGGAATCTCGGAGCCCTTCGTCGCTCCGTCGCTGCGTCGCTCCGTCGCTTCTGGCCCTCCTCCCACCCCCAACATCGCCAGCAAGCACTGGATCATCCGCCAGTACGACCACGAGGTGCAGGGGCGGACGGTGGTGAAGCCGCTGGTGGGGCCGGGGGCGGGGCCGAGCGACGCGGCCATCGTCGAGCCGGTGCCGGGCAGCGGGAAGGGGCTGGCAATCTCGCAGGGGCTGGCGACGGGGCACATGGTGGCGATGGCCAGGGAACACAAGGCATCGGGCGATCCGTACTGGATGACGCTGGCCGCGATCGACGAGTGTGTGCGGAACTTGGTGTGCGTCGGGGCCGACCCGTCGCGGGTCGCGATCCTGGACAACTTCTGCTGGCCCTCGTGCAAGAAGCCTGAGAATCTGGGGTCGCTCGTGCGGGCCGCCGAGGGGTGCTACGACGGGGCCAAGGCGTATCGCACGCCGTTCGTCAGCGGCAAGGACTCGCTGAACAACCAGTTCACGATCCCCGGCGAGGGCGGCTCGCCCGGTCGCACGATCGAGATCCCGCCGACGCTGCTGATCACAGGCGTCGGCATCGTGCCGGCGATCGAGCGGGCGGTGACGATGGACGCCAAGCGGGCGGGGAACCTGTTGGTGCTGGTTGGGCGGACGCAGGAGGCGCTGGCGGGATCGCACCTGGCGATGGTCGCGGGGGGCGAGGGCCCGGCATTCGAGCGGTTCCCGACGACGGACCTTGAGCAAGGGCCGCGGGTCGCGCGACAAGTGCACGAGGCGATCCGATGCGGGCTTGTCGCCTCGGCCCATGACGTTTCCGATGGCGGGCTGCTGTGCGCCGTCGCCGAGATGCTGATCGCGGCGGCTCCGGCGTCGGGCGATTCGTCGAAGCGCGCGACCGTCCTGGGCGCGGAACTGCTCTCGCCCGAGACGCCGATCGACCCGCTCTCGTGGGCGTTCGGCGAGTCGCCGTCGCGGTATGTGCTGGAGGTTGCGCCGGGCGACGCGGAGGCGCTGCGCCGGGTGATGGGTGGCGTGGCGTGCGAGATCGTGGGGCAGTTGAGCGAGATCGGGCGGCTTGTGTGGGCCGATGCGGGGGTGGATGAGGGCGTGGCGAGTCTTCGGGAGGCGTGGACGCGGCCGCTGGATTGGTAGCAACCTCGTCGCACGCCCGCTGGTCATCGATGAGTGGGCGGGCTTTCCAGCCACTGCTGTAAACATCTCCTTGCTCATCGTTCTGTGGTGGGGTCTTTGGTCTTGGCGTTGTGTTTCTGGATGAGCCGGTGCGCGGAGGCGTGGTGGCGTTGTCGGCGTGGGCGGGGCGGAGGCCTGGATCGGCCCGTCTTTGGCGCCCGCAGCCGCGCCGGCGTCCACAGGGGGCCCAGCAGCGTCCGCAGGCGTTGTCCCAGCGCCCGGGGCGTCGGGTCGGGTGTGGCCCGGCCAGGCGCGTCAGCGGGACCACCACGTCGCACGCGATCAGGCGTTTGACATCGTCGAACAGGTTCTCGCCCGAGACCGCCGACGCGGGCGTCGGGCCGCCGGGAGCCACGATGCGTTTGAGCTGCCTGGATCACGCCGTACCACGTCGCGCACAGGGCCAGTGGATGGCGGCCTGGGGCGAGGAGCCGCACGCGCCAGCCCGAAGACCTCGGTGATCTGCTGGAAGACCGTCTCGATGCCCCAGCGGGCCAGGTAGGCCTCCAGGATGTCGTGCGCGGGGCATCGCCCGTCGAGCAGGCTGGTGACCACGCGGACCGATTCCTGGCCCGGGCGCGTGAGCGTGATGAGCCGGACCTCGACGCCGACGATCGCAGCGCAGCGTGCCCCATCGCCGCGCCAGACGCGGTCGGCGTCCACGCCGCGGCCCGCCGGATCGCGGGGTCGGGCGTGAGCCGCAGTCCGCACGGGGCGGAGCACGAAGGCATCGCCCGGGGCCGCATCCATCTCGTCCATGTGCACCAGGTAGCAGAACTGGCGGTCGGCGATCCACAGCCGCGGGCCGGGATCGCCCCGCGCGCGGCATGGCCTCGGGCAGCAGGGCCGCCTCGTTGTGTACCCGTCGGGAGAAGGATCATCTCCACGATCAGGCCCGCGTCCAGCGTCATCGCCATGGCCCGCCCGGCCAGCACACCCCCGGCACGCCCCGCGTGGGCGTCAGACGCCTGGCCAGGCCCTGATCGTCTGGGCGTCGAGCACCACGCCGCGGAAGCCCGACAGGCTCGCCGGCAGGCCCGGCCTGGGCGGCGGGGCCAGCCCCTCCAACGCCCGCGTGCAGCCACGCAGCAGGCTCGCTCACCTCCACCGGCGCGACGCAGCTTGCCGTACGCGGCCGCGAGCGAGACGCCCATCTGGCCCCGCTCGGCGCGCGCAGCGCCGCCCGCTCCCCCGTGGCGTGGTGATCGTCGGAGAACAGGGCCACCAGCTGCGCGAAGCCGAGCCGGCCCTCAGCACCGCCCGCGGCCGGACTCGAAGACCTCCTCCAACACCCGATCCGCGCGCGATGCCCCACACCCGAAGCACCGCCTCGGCCAAGGGGACCCTCGACAGAATCGCCCGCTCTAGGTCGTCCATGACCGCGGCCCCCATGGGCCGTCCATGGCCCATCGAGCCAATCGGACACCACGCCGAGCACCCCCCAGAAGATGTTTACAGCAGTGGCTTTCCAGCCCCGCTCGCAGCGGGGACCGGGCTGTAATGACCAGCCGCTTTCGCCGTCACGCGACGCCCGAGCCGATGAGGCAACCGGCTGTCGGTCGCTCGAACCCGATTCCGGTCGGGCTGGAAAGCCCGACCCCCTCGTTGCGGGAGCGCGACGCTGTCTTGTCCGCACCCTCGCAAGCGAGAGTTCACGCGACCGACTCGCCCCCGAGAGTCACCAACCTCTGCTCCAACCCCTCTCTCACGCGCGCCCACTCCGCCTCCAGGATCGAGAAGAACACCGTGTCGCGTCGGTAGCCATCCGGTGCGAGCATGTGGTGGCGGAGCGTGCCCTCCTCGGTGGCCCCGAGTTTGGCGATGGCCCGGCGGCTGTGCGTGTTCCGCGCGTCGCACTTGAGTTGCACGCGGATGGCCCCGAGCGTCTCGAAGGCGTGGGCGAGCATGAGGCGTTTGGACTCGGGGTTGATGGCGGTGCCGCGCCGGGCGGGGGCGATCCACGTGGCGCCGATCTCGACGGCGCGGTGGGCGGGGCGGATCTCCATGTAGGCGGACGAGCCGATCGGCGAGCCCGTGCGTGCGTCCAGCATGACGAGGGTGACACGGTCGGTCATCGCGAGCAGGCGGTCGATGTACCGGGCGAAGGCCTCGCGCGTCCAGGCCGCGGGCACGGTCAGGTGGTAGCGGAACGTCTCGGCATCCCCGGCCTCGAACAGGGCGTCGGCGTGGTCCGGACGCAGGGGTTCGAGGCGGACATGACGCCCGACGAGAGCGGGGGCGGCGAACCAGTCGGGCTGCTGGCGATCTGTCTGCGGGCGATGATCCAAGACCTGCGTCCTCCGTGTGCCACTCGATACTGCCCCGCCCGCCAGGCGTTGCGGCCCGCACCCCAGGGCCATCCGACAACCGCCATCGCGTGCCAAGCGAACCGTACACTCGCCCCGTTGCCCGCCGACCGCTTCCTCCGCAGGCTCGTGCCCTCGCTCCCGCCGCTGACGCGGAGGCGGTGGCTCATGCTGCCGCTGGACGTGCTCGACCGGGTGCTGAACTGGCCGTGGCCGGAACTGCGGGGCCTGCCGCCGAACAGGATGCGCCTGCGGATCGGCGTGCAGAACCGCCTGCTCTTCAATGGCTTCGCGTTCCGAGCGACGCCGATCCACTTCTGGATGGTCCTCATGTCCCGCGGGCACGTGGGCCTGGACTCGGGCATCGTCGACCTGGGCTGCGGCTGCGGGCGCTTCGCGATGGCGCTGCGCGACCTGAATCTCTGGGGGCGGGGGTTCCGCGGCTCGTACCTTGGTGTTGACATCGACCCTGAGATGCTCGCGTGGTGCCGAAGCCACTTCGACGCCCGGTTCGAGTGGCACGACGCGGGCAAGCCCAGCGCGACGTATCGGCCGGCGGACGAGTCGGTCCCGCAGGGCGAGGCCAAGCCGCTCTCGATCCCCACGCCCGACGCCTCGCGCGACCTGGTCTTCGCCAACTCGTTGTTCAGCCACCTGCTCGAAGCCGACTTCGCCGAGTATGCCCGCGAGGCGGCCCGGGTGCTCCGCCCCGGCGGGTGGCTGTACCTGACCATGTTCGTCCGCGAGCACGTCGCGCGGGGCGGGCGGCTCGGCGACCGCTGGACGTTTGCCCACCAGCGCGGGGCCGCGTGGATCGAGAGCCAGCGATACCCGGAGGCGGCGGTGGCCTACGAGCGAGCCTGGGTTCGCCGCACGCTCCGGGCCGCGGGGTTCCGGCGGGTCCGGTTCGCACCGGCGCCGGCCCAGACGATGGTGTGGTGCCAGCGAGGTGGAGTCGCTTGAGACTCCCGGCCCGCGGCCCGGTTCGGATCATCCCCCCGACCCGACCCGGCCGATATCCGGTGCGATGCGCCGGACTCTTGGCATCGCGGGATTGCTGGCAGTACTGATCGCGCCCGCGAGCGAGGCGGCCTTGGCGGCGACGAGGCCTTCCCAGAGCGTTGCGTCGACACAACCAGAGGTCGAGCCCGAACCGCCGCCCGACCGCCGCCCCGAAGCCGCCCGGCGCACGGTCGGTTTCTTCGACTTCGAGGAGTTCTCAACCAACCCCGGCCTGGTCCCGCTGCGGTGGCGCGTCGCCCAGGACGGCCTCGGGCAGGACCGCCCCGGATTCCCGATCTTCAACGCACCCGAACTGGACTACGCCGTCGCGTTCGCCGGGCAGGGCTCGGTCCGGCTCCCCACGCGCGGCGGCTCGACCTCGCTTCTCGTCGAGCCCGGCGTGCTCCCCGTGTTCCCGGAGGCCGACTACCGCGTCTCGGCCATGGTCCGCACCATGGGGCTGCAGCACGCCCGCGCGTTCGTGGAGGCGTGCCTGCTCGACGATCGGGGCCAGGTCATCCCCGGAAGCCGATCCCGCGGCATGCCGCTGCAGACCGACGGCGAGTGGGAAGAGTCGGGCGTCACGGTCCACGGCGACTTCCCGAACGCCGCGTTCGTCCGCATCGAACTGATGCTGCTCCAGCCGGAGCAGTTCGAGCCCGACCCGCCGGGGTACGGGCGAGCGTGGGAGTCGGATGTCACTGGAGCCGCCTGGTTCGACAACGTCTCGGTCGTCCAGCAGCCACGCGTGTCGCTCTCGACCGGTGCGCCCGGCAACGTGGTGAACCTGCCGTCGAGGCCGCTCGTGACCATCCTCGCGCGCGACGCGGCCGGCGAAACGCTCGAGGGCGTGTGCCGCGTGTACGACGCCAACGGATCGCTCGTGGCGTCGATGCGCCGCCCGATGCAGAGCGGGCGCTGGGAAGAGCGCTGGGACCCCGGCCTGACGCGTCTGGGCTGGTACAGGGTCGTCGTCGAGATCTGGGGCGACGGGCAGCGGCTGGGATGGGGCACGCTCGACCTCGCGTGGCTGCCCGCGCGCCAGCCGCGCCACGCCGGCGCGGGCGGGTTCGGCGTGCTGATCCGCGACCCGTCGCTGGCCGCGCCGGGCCAGATCGCCAGCGCGGGCGAGGCCGCGTCGGTCGACCACTTGACACTGCCGATCTGGCCCGCGTCGCTCGAACCGGAATCGATCGACGCGCTGGCGAACGGGCTCGGCGAGTTGACCTCCTCCACGGGCACGCTCCGCGGGCACGTCGAGTTCGCCCTCACAATGGTGCCCGATTCGCTCGGCGACGTGCTCGGGCTGCGGCGCGAGCAGGTCATGCGGGCCCTGGCCCAGGATCGCGCGACGTGGTCGGCCTACCTCGACCCGCTGCTGGACCGCTTCGGCCAGTCCGTGCGGCGCTGGCAGGTCGGCGCGGCCGGGGACGAGTCGGCCACCGGGTCGGCCTCGTTCGAGGACAACCTCCGAGCCGCGGGCGCGGCGATCGCCAGGCTCGTGCCCGGCCCGGTGCTCGTCGTGCCCTGGCGGGCCGACCGGCAGGCGGCGACGCTGCCGAGCGTCCGCGGGATCGACCACGAGTTCAACGTGCTGGTGCCCGCGTCGTTCGCGCCCGAGGGCGTCGAAGAAGCCGTCCGCTCGTGGACGCCGCCCGAGCCCGGCGCAGCCCCCGGCAGCCTCGGCGGGGCTCAGGGGTCGTCCGCCG
This sequence comes from Phycisphaerales bacterium, assembly GCA_041401985.1. GTDB lineage: Bacteria > Planctomycetota > Phycisphaerae > Phycisphaerales > UBA1924 > JACKHA01. The sequence goes on along the minus strand of JAWKTE010000001.1, from coordinate 113,281 downwards.
CCCCCCCGCCCACGACCTTCGTCATCGAGACCATCGACTCCGACGTGTTCGGAGCCAGGGCCGCGGTGATCGACGCGGTCCGGCGCGGCGTGCACGCCTGGGCCGGCGCAGGCGCGAGCCAGCCCCGCCTCTCGCTCGTCGACCCCTGGGTCCGGGGCGGGGACCCTCGCGCCACGCTGATGCCCCGCCCGCAACTGGCCGCGTGGCGGACGCTCCGGGATCACCTCGGCGGACGCCGGGTGCTGGGCGCCGCGCCGACCTCGCCCGGTGTGCGTTGCTTCGTGCTCAGCCCGCGCGACCGGGCGACCGAGGCCGGCGCGCTGGTCGCCTGGGCCGAGTGGGCCAGCCCGGAGGACGCCGCCCTCGACATGATGCTCAGCACCGGGCCGGTCCGCGTGATCGACCCCTTCGGCAACGAGGTGGTCGTCCATCCCGAGGAGCAGACCCGCCGCGGCCTGATCGCCCGACGCCACCGCATCCCGCTCACCGACATGCCCGTGATCATCGAGGGCGTGGACGTCGCGCTTGTCCGCCTGCAGTCGTCGCTCCGGGTCGAGCCCGCAACCATCACCGCGCAGGCGGCGCCCCTCGACCTGACCCTGGTCCTCCAGAATCCCTGGGACCTGCCGCTGGCCGGGCGGGCGCTGATCGTTGATCCCGGCGGTGCGGGCGCGGGCGGGCAGCGCGACCGTTCGTGGCGGATCGAGCCGCGGACCTTCGACTTCGAGGCCCCCGCCGGCGGGGAGGCCCGCATGCCGCTGACCGTGCTGATGCGCGAGTTCGAGGAAGCCGGCCGGAAGGACTGGATCATCGATGTGCGCCTGGCCGGGCGCGAGGACCTGGGCTGGATCACGATCACGGCCCCGATGGAGGTCGGGCTCGACGGCGTCGACCTGCGGCTCTCCACCCGAACCAGCGGCCCGGACCTGTGGGTCGAACTGTCGATCAGCAACACCCGCGACACGCCGGTGGTGCTCGACTCGGTCGTGTTCGCCCCCGGCTTCCCGCGCGAGCGTCGGACGATCGGGCAGATCGCCCCGAGGAGCCAGGTCGCCAGGCGGTTCTTCTACGCCGATGGGGCCCGCCTGCTGACCGGGCAGGCCATCACCGCCAGCATCCGCGAGACGGACAACGGGCACCGGGAGAACCGGACCGTCGTTGTGCCCTGAGCCCGATCGGTGTCTGGGAGGGGTGGGGCGGTCGGGCCGGCGGCGTGTCGGGGCCGAATCGGATCACCCGCCGACGCCGAACCCCTCGGTGCGTAACCTTGTGGATTCTGGTCGGTTGAACTGGTGGATGGTGGAATAGGCGAGCCGGGCGGCCGGTTGCACCCTGTTCAGGGGCGCGGTCGGTCCCGGACGACGCCGGTTCGGGTTTGGATGGGGTCGGCTTGTTGGCTCAGAGAGGCGTGGAGGTTCGGATGGCGCGCAAGAACGCGGGGCGGACGACGATCATCGTGGCCGTGGCGCTGGCCCTGCTCGCGGGCGGCACCGTCGTCGCGTACCAGGCGGCCACCCCGAGCGACGCCAAGCCGGCGTCGCGGACCGCCGACCTCGTGCTGGCCGAGCGGATGTCGTTCGACATCACCACGACCGCGACCGGCGAACTCGAGGCGCGTCGCCAGGTCGAACTGCGGAGCCAACTCGACGACCGCTCGTCGATCGTCGAGATCGTGGCCGAGGGCACCTTCGTGCAGGCGGGCACGCTGCTGGTGCGCCTCAAGAGCGACCAGATCCGCACGGACATCGAGGAGGAGACGCTGCGGACCGAGTCGGCCCGGGCCGACCTGGTGGCGGCGGAGAACCAGTACGAGATCCAGGTCAGCCAGAACGAGTCGCGGCTCGAGCAGGCCCAGGTGCGTCTTCGTCTGGCGGAGTTGTCCTTGCAGCAGTGGCTCGAGGGCGACGACAAGCAGCGGATGCAGGACCTGCAGCTCGACCTGGAGCGGGCCCAGATCGATCTGGCCCGCATCGAAGACCTGTACGAGCGGAAGGTCCGCCTGCAGGGGCTCGGGTTCCTGTCGTCGGACGAACTCAAGCAGGAGGAGATCCGCCTGATCGCGGCGCGGGCGGGACTGGCCCGTTCCGAACTCGCGCTCGAGTCCTACCAGCAGTACGAACGGGAGCGCGAACTCACGCAGCTTCGTTCGGACGTGGAGCAGGCGACGGCCGAAGTCGACCGTGTCGAGCGTCAGAACGAGATCGAACTGGTCAGCCGCAACGCCCAGCGCATCAACGCACGCCGCCAACTCCAGGTCCGCGAGGCCCGGTTGGCTGAGGACGAGCGGCAACTGATCAACTGCGACATCGTCGCGCCGACGTCCGGGCTGGTGGTCTACGCCACGAGCGTGGACCGCGGCTCGCGCTGGGGCCAGAACGGTCAGACCCCGCTTCAGATCGGGCGTGATGTGAGCCCGAACGAGTCGCTGATCATCCTGCCCGACACGACGGAGATGATCGCCAAGGTCCGCGTGCACGAGAGTCTGGCCGGGCGCGTGCGCCCGGGCCAGTCGGTGAACATCGCGATCGACGCGCTGGCCGGGCACACGTTCACGGGCGAGGTGGTGTCGATCGGCGTGCTGGCCGAGGGCAGCGACTGGCGCGACCCGAACCGGCGCGAGTACACCGTCCGCACGACGATCCGCACGCCCGACGGCGTGGAACTCAAGCCCTCGATGCGGGCCGATGCGACGATCGCCCTGGGCCGCGTGGACAACGCGCTGGCCGTGCCGATCCAGGCGATCTTCGCCGAGGGTCTGGTGCGATACGTCCATGTGCCGCGCGGCAACAAGTTCGTCCGCGTGCCCGTGCAGGTCGGCCGACGCAGCGAGCTGTACGCCGAGGTCGTGGCGGGCATCGACGCGGGCACGCCCGTGCTCGTGCGCGAGCCGGCGGCCGGCGAGGTGATCGCCGAGGCGTGGCGGGCCGAGCAGTTGCGGGCCGTCGGGCTGGAACTCAACGATGCGGGCGAACCCCAGCCGATCGGCGGCGCGGCGATGCCCGAGGCCGCACCGGGCGGCACGCCCGGTGGCCGTCCCGCCGGCATGGGCGCCGGCGGGCAGGGTGCCCCGCAAGGCGGCGGGCAGGGCGGGGGCCAGGGCGGCGATCAGGGCGCACGTCGCGGCGGCGGTCGCCCCCAGGGCGGACAGCCCCCGCGCGACGAGTAAGCCCCCGGCGCGCCTCCGACCCATACCGAGTCCCTCAGCGAACTCCGCGTCTCTGCGGTGAGTCCCGGCTCCGCCGCGGCGTTCTCGTCGCGTGTCATCGCAGCGACGAGGGCAACTCACGTAGGCGATCGGTCTGCCCCGACTCGCGGAACATCTGCGCGATCTTGGCCGCGATGAGTCGCGTCCGCTCGTGCGCATCGCCCACGTCCCGCCGGTAGATCCCGAGCGCGAAGAACAGCTCGCCCTCGGCCTCGCCCCAGCGCTGCTGGCGATTCAGGTTGCTTCCGAGCATCGCGCGGGCCCACGCGGTGTCCAGGCTCTCGCCCCCGGACGACTCGGTCCACCGCTGGACCAGGCTGCGGTACACCGCCTCGGCCTCCCGCAGGCGGTCGGTCCGGTGCAGGTGCTCGGCCCACCACGCCTCGCCCTTGAGCCGGTCGGGGTGCGTCGGGGGCAACTGGGCCTCGAGCACCGCCAGCCCCGCGGCGAACAGACGCTCGGCCTCGGGCACATCGCCCTGGAAGAACCGCACCCGCGCGAGGATGAGGTTCATCATCGCGGTGTTGGGATGGTCGGGCCCGACGCTCGCGCCGAGAAGGGCCGCGCCCTCCTCGGCGATCGGCCCGGCCACCTCGGCCGCCTGGGGCGAGCCGTAACCAAGCGTCATCTCCGCGCGCATGAGCAGGGCCCGCCCGAGGTCCGCCTCGGCCCCCGGCACGCCCCGGAAACCCTCGGCGGCCTGGGCCATCATCTGCAACGCCTCGCGCCCGCGCCCCGTGTTCCGCAGGAACACCGCGTAACTCGCCATCGCCCGGTATGGCCGCGCGTCGCCCTCGCCCGCGGCCCGCTCCGTCGCGTCGATCAGCGAAACAAACAGCGCCCGCGCATCCTCGTACCGTCGCTGCTGGGCCACCGCCATCGCCAGGAACGCGTGCGTGAGCAAGGTCTCGTCCGCCTCCGCGCCAAGCAGGCGCGTGCGGATGTCGAAGGCCGAGCGCAGCAGCGGCTCGGCCTCGGACGGCAGGCCCAGGCCAACGTACGTCGCGCCCGCCAGATGCTTCACCGCGGCCTCGACCTCGGGCTGCTGGCCGAACCGCGCCTCGATCTCTCGCGCGTCGGCCGACGCACGCAGCACGTCCGCCACGCGCACGTCGCGCCCCGTCGGCCCCAGCGTGTCGGCCAGCGACACCGGGCGGTCCGGGTCCACGCTCGAGAGCATGTCCTCCCAGAACGAGCGGATCGCCTCGGCGGTCGCACGCTGGGTCTCGCTGAGCTCGAGCGCGGCCTCGACCTCCCGGGCCGCGGCCTCGGCACGCCCTGTTGCCTCCTCGGCCTCGACGCGCTTGGCCTCGGCCCGCTGGTACAGCCCGCCCATGCCCAGCCCGAACCCGACGATGAGGACCAGGAACGCCGACGCGACGCCGACGGCAACTTTGTGCCGCCGCGCCGTCTTGGTGATGATGTACCACCCGCTGTCGCGCTTGGCCTCGATCGGCTCGCCCGCCAGGTACCGCGTCAGGTCGCGCCCGAGCTCGCCCGCGTTCTGGTAGCGCCGCTCCCGCTCCTTGCTCAGGCACTTGAGGACGATCGTCTCGACCTCGTTGTTGATCTGGCGCCGCACCGTGCTCGGGCGGGCCGGCTCGGCCCGCAGGATGTTGTCCAGGATGTCCCGCATCATGCCCACGACCTGGTACGGGAACCGGTCCGTGAGCATCTGGTACAGCATCACGCCCATCGAGTACACATCCGTGCGGACGTCGAGTTTCTCCGGCGCGCCCTCGGCCTGCTCCGGGCTGGCCCACGGCAGCGAGCCGATGAACTGGCCCGTGACGGTCATGAGTTCGGGCGTGTCGCCGCCGGTCGTCGCGCCGACGCCCACGCGGGCCAGGCCGAAGTCCAAGACGTGCGGGTGCCCGTCGTGGTCGACGCGGATGTTTGCGGGCTTGAGGTCGCGGTGGATGATGCCCTTGAGGTGGGCCGCGTTCACCGCGTCGCAGATCCGCACGAACACGTGCAGCACCTGGTCGATGCCCGGCTGCTTCTCCTTGACCCACACGTCCAGCGGCGAGCCGGAGATGTACTCCATCACGCAGTAGAACGAGCCCTGGTACCGCGTGGCCTCCTTGGCCTGCTGCCGCGATCGCTCGCGCGCGAGCCTGGCGTCGGCGATCGGCGTCGCGCTGTCCAGGTGGGCTCCGGCCGAGTCATCACCACCGGAGGCGTCGCCGCCCGCCGCGGGTTGGCCCGGCGCTGCGACCGTCGGCGTGATCCCGCTGTCGATCACCGCCACGATGTTCGGGTGGTTGAGTTGCGCCAGGATCTCGACCTCGCGCTCGAACCGCTGGCGGTCCTTCTCGCCCGCGAACGGCCCCTGGTGCAGCACTTTGACCGCCACCTTGCGCTTGGTCGTTTTCTGCAGCGCGAGGTACACCACGCCCTGCCCGCCGCGATGGATCTCGCGGATCAATTCGTACCCCGGGAACGTGGTGGGGGGCGGCAGGCGCTCGGGCGGGTCGGCCGCGTCCGAGCCGCGCCGGGCCTGGGCCAGGGCGCCGGCGATGAGCAGGGACTCGTCGCTGCCGGCGCTGCCCCGCGGGGCGACATCGGGCGGCGTGCCGTTGGACGAGTTGGAGCCGTGGTTCGCCATACGCATGTCCGGCGCGAAGCGATGAACGCGGCGGCCCACTCACGCCAAACCGCCGGATTGTTCGCGAGCCCCCGCGGCCGCCCCGCAGAAGCCGTCGTGCCCGCCGTCCTTACCGCACCCGGCTGAAGAACTTCGACTCGTTGCCGATCACCTCGGCCAGACGCTCCTGGGCCCGGGCCCGCAGCATGTACACCGCCCCCTGGCTCTTGCCCAGATCGGCCGCGACCGACTCGATGTCCTTGCCCTGCAGGTCGTAGAGCCTCAGCACCTTCTCGTAGTCCGGCGGCAGTTTGGCCAGGGCCCGGTCCAGTTCGGTCACCATCTCGCCCCGGGCCGCCTGCACGCTCGGCGTCGTCAGCGTGAAGCCCATCACCTCCACGAGCGCGGCGTACGACTCGCCCGCCGGCTTGTCCGCCAGGCGTTTCCGCGGGTCGGGACGTTTGGCCCGCTCCAGCCCGCGGATCGAGTCCCGCATGTTGTTGTCGGCGATCCGCTGGATCCACGCCACGAACGAGCCCTCGCCGCGATCGGTGAACGTCGAGATCTTCAGCGCGGCCTCCAGGTACGTGACCTGCATCACGTCGTCCTCATCCAGCACCGACTTCCAGTGCTGGCCGATGGCGTGCTTGATCCGCTCGCGCACGGTCGGGCCGTGGCGCTTGAGCAGGGCCGCGAACGCCGCGTCGTCGCCCGCGGCGGCCTTGGCGCTGAGTTCCTTGTCGGACGGCTGGGTGGGCTGGGGACCGGCCATGGAAGCAGTCTACCACGCCGGGCGTGCCATCAGGCACGGCTTTGCACGCCCGACCCGGAGGCGGGATCGCCCGACCGGCGAGCCCATCCTGCCAGCCGAGTGACAGCCGCGCCGCCACGATCGCCATGTCGCTGCGATCAGTACCTGTCCTTCGGGAACGCCAGCGACGCCCACGCCCAGATGAACAGCAGCAGGCCGATCCCGCCCATCGCCAGGCCGCAGCCCATCGGCCCCAGCGTGTCGTACCCCCACAGGATCAGCGATTTGATGGTCTTGACCTTGGAGCGGTCGTAATGGTTGATCGTGACCGCCGAGCGGGGAATGAACCCCAGCGAGATCGCACCGCCCAGCCCCATGAAGATGAAGCAGCCGAGCGAAGCGATCATCCGTTTGACCACACGCCAGAACATGGGCGATCCCCCGTCGAGACCCGGTCGAAGTGACAATCTACCACATCGCCCGCACGAATGGAACCCAATCGGCGTCGATATCACTCCACCGCCGCGACGCGCCTCGCCCTGACGCCGCGGCTCGCCTCAACGCACGTTCTTATTGGGCGAGCCCCTCACCCGATCTTCATCGCCCGCGCCATCGCCCGCCCCATATCCGCCGGCGACAGCGCCACCTCCACCCCCGCGCCCTGCAGCGCCTTGATCTTCGAGTCCGCCGTCCCCTCGCCGCCCGAGATGATCGCCCCGGCGTGCCCCATCCGCTTGCCCGGAGGCGCCGTCCGCCCCGCGATGAACGCCGCCACCGGCTTGCGGACGTGATCCTTGATGTACGCCGCCGCGGCCTCCTCGTCGCTCCCGCCGATCTCGCCGATCATCAGGATCGCGTCGGTCTCGGGGTCCTGCTCGAACAGACGCAGGCAGTCGATGTGGTTCAGCCCGCGCACCGGATCGCCCCCGATGCCGATGCACGTCGACTGGGCCAGCCCCAGGTTCGACGTCTGCCACACCGCCTCGTACGTCAGCGTCCCCGAGCGCGACACGATGCCGACGGCCTTGCCCGTCGTGCACTTCTTCTCCGCGCGATGCGTGTTGATGTACCCCGGCATGATCCCGATCTTGCAGCCCCCGCCGCCCTTGGCAGGGTCGGAGTACACCTCGCGCGACGACGTGCCCTCGCCCGTCTTCGGCCCCGGCGTGATGATGCCCGGGCAGTTGGGGCCGATGAGGGTGATGGGGGAAGAGACGGAGAGAGTGAGAGACGTAGAGACCGGGGCGGAGGCCGAACTCCCTCTCTTCGTCTCTGCGTCTCTGATCTCTCGGTTCCTCTCGTCAAGCACCGCCCGCACCCGCACCATGTCCTGCACCGGCACGCCCTCGGTGATGCAGCAGATCAGCGACACCCCCGCGTCGGCCGCCTCCAGGATCGCGTCCGCGGCAAACGCCGGCGGCACGAAGATCATCGTCGCCGTCGCTCCGGTCTCGCGCACGGCCTTGCTCACGGTGTCGAAGATCGGCACCGACGCCCCGTCGTCGATTTGAAACGCCTGCCCGCCCTTGCCGGGCGTGACGCCCCCGACCAGGCGCGTGCCGTAGTGGAAACAGCCCTTGGCGTGCACCCCGCCGAACGAGCCGGTGATGCCCTGGCACAGGACGCGCGTGTCCTTATTGACGAGAACGGCCATACATCCTCCGAAACTGGCTCGGGACCGGGTGGGGAAGGCAAGAGGGGCAAGCATAGCGGCGGGGATTCCTCGGTAGGGCCAGGCCCGTCCTGAGCACCCTAGGGTGGGGAATCCCTTGTACCGGCCCTCGGGCCTTGGTACGTTGTTGCGATCGCCGGGCGCGTCTGCCCGGTGCGGTTGCACACACACGGGAGATCAACCATGAACCGCTTTGCCGTCGGCCTCGCCGTCGTCGCGGGTTGCGCCACCGCGTCGCTCGCCCAGTTCACCAATGGTGACTTCGAGACCGGCGATTTCTCCGGCTGGAACGTCGCCTTCACCATTCCCAACGGCAACGCCTCCTACCAGAACGTCGAACTCTTCGACATCGACGGCCCAGGCCCACTCGGCACCAACTTCGCCGCCCGCTTCAGCGTCGGCCGCCTCGTCTTCGCCAACGGCGGCGACGAGGGCATCGAGATGACCCAGACCCTCAACCTGACGGCCGGCACTGCCTACACCCTCGACGCCGACATCGCCGCCATCAACACGAACGCCACCGGGTCGAACTCCCAGGGCGGCATCTTCGACCTCATCGTCGACGGCGTCAGCATCGCCAACTTCGCCGTCGGCGACCTCGGCGCGTCTGCGACGCAGGGCCCCGAGTTCTTCGGACACCTCACCGGCACCTTCACCGCCAGCGGCACCCACACCGTCGGCATCAGCATCCGCCGACCCTTCACCGCACCCGGCAACCTCCGCCAGTCCGTCGACAACATGACCCTCGACGGCGGCGGCGGCCCCACCTGCGCCCCCGACCTGACCACCGGCGCCATCGCCGGCCAGCCCGGCTACGGCGTCCCCAACGGCATCCTCAACAACGACGACTTCTTCTACTACCTCGCCCTCTTCGCCGCCAACGACCCCGCCGCCGATCTGACGACCGGCGCCATCGCCGGCCAGCCCGGTTACGGCGTGCCCAACGGCATCATCAACAACGACGACTTCTTCTACTACCTGGCCCTCTTCGCAGCGGGCTGTTAAGCCGGCCGCCCCGGTCTCACGCGAAGGCATCGCACACAGCGCAACGACGGCCCGCCCAATCGGCGGGCCGTTGTCTTCTCCCGGGTTTTGAGAATTCTTGTCGAGTCGGGAACCCAGGCCCACGCCAGGCGTCCAATGAACTCAGAGCGTGCCTCGGCGTGGCCCGCGCTCGTGGAGGTCGCCGTGCTCAACTCCCTGATGCGCACCGCAATGCCGCTGTTTGTCTCGTCCGCCCTGTTGGCCCAGACGGCGGCGGCCGAGGATCCATTCCGCCAGTACTGGTTCCGACAGCTCGGGACCGAGTCAATCACCGAAGGCCACCGCGGACTCGTCGTCGACGCGGTCGGACACAGTTACACGCTCGGCTATACGCAAGGCGATCTGGGCGCTCCTTTCGCCGGCGGCGTCGATGCCTACGTCATCAAGCACTCTCCATCCGGCGAACGAGAGTGGATCACGCAGATCGGCGGGGACTCAACCGACTACTTCCTTGATGCCGCGTTCATCTCGCCTTCCGAACTGCTCGTGGCGGGGTGGACCGACAGCGGGCTCTCCGGGCCGAGTTTCGGTTCGAGCGACGCCTTCCTTGCCCGCCTGACAACCGCTGGCGACGTCCTGTGGGTCCGCCAGTACGGCTCGCCCCAAGCCGATCGGTTCTTCGGCGTGGACGCGGATCCGGCGAACGCCACCGCTGTCGCCGTGGGGCTGACGTATGGTGCGTTCCCCGGGCCCCAGGCGGGGTCGTCGGATGCGTTGGTCGTCGCCTTCGACACCGACGGCGAACCAGTCTGGAGCCTCCAGTTCGGATCGTCGACGCTGGACGTGGCCCGCGCTGTCGCGATCGGCCCTGATCGCTCGCTGTACGTCGGAGGCGAACCGGCCGGCGCCGTTGCCGGCACCAGCGCCGGATACTGGGACGCCTGGTTGGCTCGGCTCGACCCGCAGGGCAACACGTTGTGGATTCGCCAGTTTGGCCTTGCTGGACGTGATCGAATCGCCAAACTCGTGGTGCTGCCAGATGGTCGTGTGGTGACCTGCGGATCGAGCGAACAGACGCCATCGGATCCGAACGGCTACGACGCCTGGGTGGCGCTGTATTCGAGCGATGGAGATCTCCTCTGGAGGCAGGAGATCGCGACCCCGTTCTCCGATGGACTCAATGACATTGCCGTCGACGCCGAGGGCAGGTACATTGTCGGCGGGGCCACCTACGGTGAACTTGGGTCCACGCCAGCGGGCGGCTCGGACGCGTTTCTGGCACGGTTGAGCGCTGATGGTTCCGTCGAGTGGGTCGTCCAACTCGGATCGGCGGCCGAGGACTGGGTAGCCGGTGTCGCGATCGACTCGGACGGGCTCGTCTATGTCTCCGGCGATATCGGCAGCGAGGACCCGTTGCCGGGCAACCGACCCACGAAGCCCTTCGTAGCCCGCTATGGACCGACCTGCCCACCCGACCTCACCACCACCGCTCAGTCGACCCAGCCCGGCTACGGCGAGCCCAACGGCGTCCTGAACCACGACGACTTTTTCTATTTCCTGCTTGAGTTCGGTGCCGGCAACCTCGCCGTCGCCGACCTCACCACCACAGCCGTCCCCGGCGCCCCCGGCTACGGCACGCCCAACGGCATCCTCAATAACGACGACTTCTTCTACTACCTCACCCTCTTTGCCGCCGGCTGCTGAGCCCACCGCCTCAGACCCCGCGAACCATCCGCCCCCTACTCCGGGATCCGCACCAGCGAACTCGCCTGCAGCCGCGTCTGGTCCGTTCCCGGCACGCGCTCGCGGATCGCCTGCCCGTTCAGCAGGTTGTACGGGTGCGCCGCCCACGCACGCTCCAGCGCCGGCCCGCGATACCCCGGCAGGTTGATCGGGTCGAAGTCCGCCCGCCCGAACACGCCAACCGTCACCGTCGAGCGGTGCGGCGCGTGGAAGTAGAACGCCTCCTGGCCGTCGTCCCGCAGTTCCTTCACCGCGGCCTCCGCCGCACGCCGGAACTGGGCCACCTCCTGCGCCGTCGGCTCCGCCTCGTTCTCCAGCCGCCCGTACACGCCGATCTGCAGCGTGTACAGCGCATCGGCCCCGCGGGCCGCCCGAACTCGCGCCAGGTCCCACGCCGCGTTCCCGCCCGCGGCCGCCTCCTGCGTCGGCGGCGTCAGCACCGCCCCCGCGTACGGGCGCTGCCCATCGACCCGCGTCTCGCGCAGGCGGGCCAGATCGCGCTGGGCCACCGGGTCGCTCGCGCCCTCGTACACGCCGTACGCGATCACCAGCCCGCTCGAGCGCCGCTCGAGCCGCGCCTCGCTCAGCCCACCGACCGTGCGGATCCACTGCAGGTTCTCGTTCGCCCGCCCCTGCTGCTCGGGCGGGTACACGCCCAGCGCGATCGTCCACGTGCTCCACGGCGCGACCGGCCCGCCCATCGCCGCGCCGTCCTGGGAGAAGATCGACTCACCCTCGGCCCGGCGCCGATCCCGCTCGGCCCGCGACTCGCGCGATTCCCCATCGCCCGCGCACGACGCCAGCGCAAGCGCCGCGCACGCGAACAGCACCCGCCCAGCCGCGCAAACCAGCGCCCGCCGGCCGCCGCCCGGCCCGGTGCCGGCACACCGGACAGATTCTTGACGAAGTGAGTGGATGCCAACCTTGCGCGTTCCAATTTTTCCGTCGCGTCCCATGCGCGTTATCCTCGTAACTGTCTGTCGTGTAACCGGTTCGATCTATTGAGGATCGAAGAGTCTCTATTGAAGCGTTCGCCGCGGTCCCTCCGATATCTTGAAGCGTCGGGGGTGCTCGGAGCCCGCCGACGACGGGTCGCGCAAGAACGTCCGGCGTCTCCCAATGATGGCTAGGCGTCGGCAAGGCGGCCCGCTTCGAACACCCCGTCCGCGTCACTCGCCGTGCCGCGGCCACATCCAAGCCCGGACGCGATGCCCCGACAAGGGCGGCGTCCAACGGTTTCGCACGCCCCGCCCCGCGGATCGCGCAAACCGGGTAGGTTTGGGACGGAGTCCCGCCCGTTCACCCCCGCTCGCCTTCGGGCGGAACTCTGGAAAGGAGCCGGAACCAATATGAGCGAGATCTCCCCCATCGGAGGACTCTCCCACGCTGCCGCCCCCGCAAACGTCGGGCGGGGCGAACCCACCGCCCGCACCCGCCCGCTCGACGCCCCGATCCGTCGGGATGCCGACCGCGTCGAGGTCTCGCGCGAGGCCCGGGCCGCCCAGCGGGCCGAGCAGCCCGCGGCCAACGCCCGCATCGACCAGATCCGTCGCGAGATCGCCGACGGGACGTACGACACGCCCGAGCGCCTCGGGCTGGCCGCCGACTCGCTGATCTTCCGCGAGTTCGACGCCAGGGGCCCGCAGGCCCGGTGAGCCGGCACGCCGGGCGGCCACGTGCGGCCGCCCGGGCCTGGGACCGAGAGAGAGGCGGGCGGGGATCGCCCGAGAGCCATCGCGGATCCAGGGGTCACAGCCCCTGCGACCGATTCGAATCCGATCGCCATCCGCCGTTCGTGGCCCGGGCCCCGGCGCCCATCGCCGGGGCCCGCGGCGCGACGCGCGGGAGTCCGCAGAGCATGCTCGTTCGACCCTGGCGGGCCGGTCACTCCGCGCGACGCCGTGCTTCCTCCAGCGCCGACCGCAACTGCTCGAGACTCGCCTCTCCGGCCCCCGCCGCCGCGGACTCGTCATGGTCCAGGTCGGTCAGGATGGACTGGGCTTCCTCCGCCCGGTCCAACGCCAAGAGCGCCCTTCCCAGCGTCAATCGCGGCGTGAACGTGCTGTTGTGGCTGGACCCGATCGTCTCGCCCGCCAGCGCAATCGCCGCGCGGCACTCGCGCTCGGCCTCCGCCGCCTGCCCGGCTTCGAGCAGCGAGATCCCCAGGTTCGCGTGCAGCGTGACCATCGTCGGATGGCGGGCACCGAACAGGGATTCGCCGGTGGCGCAGGCCTCCCGCGACGCGTCCACGCTTGCCGCCGCGTTCCCACGGGCCCGATGCACCCGGGCCATGGCGTTGAGCGAGCCGACCAGCGCCATCCGCGTGGAGTCGCCTCCGGCCCGGGCCAGCCCGACGCACTCGTCGAGCAGTTCGGCGGCCCGGTCGAGGTTCCCGCGCAACTGGTAGAAACTCCCGAGATTCACGAGCGTCACCAGCAGGCTCGGGTGCCCGGCGGGCAGCACGCGGCGCTTGGCCGCCAGCGACCGCTCGAACAGCGCGGCCGCCTCGTCGCCGCGCCCGGCCTTGACGTAGACCCCCGCCAGGTTCGTCATCGTCGCCAGCGTCCGCGGGTGGTCCTCGCCCTCGCTCTGGACCTGCGCCTCCAGCACGCGCTCGTAGAGTTCGATCGCCGCGTCGAGTTCGCCGACGTTGTCGAGCGTGTTGGCCAGGTTGTTCATCGTGAGCAGCGTCTGCTCGTGCGTCGGGCCGAGCGTGCGCAGACGCACGTCGAGCAGGCGCTCGAGGATGGGACGGGCGGCCTCGTTGTTGGACGCCGCGTCGTACAGGTACGCCAGGTTCGAGAGCGTAGACAGGGTCTCCGGGTGGTCGGGCCCGCCCGCGCGTTCGCGGGCCTCCAGGGCCCGGCGCAGCAACGCCTCGCTCTCGTCGAACCGGTGCAGGAACGCGAGCACTCCGCCCAGGTTCCCCGTCGCCTCGACCGTCTCCGGCGCGTCCTCGCCCAGCCGCTGCTCGCCGAGCGTCATGGCCCGGCGGTAGTACCGCTCGGCCTGTTCCATGTCACCGATCTGTTGCAATGCGAAGCCGATCGTGGTCAGCATCTCGACCGCCGCGTCGGGGTGCTCGCCCAGGTCGCGCGCCACGCGCTCGCCCGCGCCGCCCAGGATCTCGCGCAGCAGCGTCGTGTCCCGATCCCGCGCCACTGCGGGGTCCACGCCGCTGAGGATGTCGCGCGAGAACGTGGACAGCGCCTCGGACTTGGCCAGTTGCCGGCGCACCTGGTCGGCGGCCCGGTGCTCGCGCCACGCGGCCCACACGCTGCCCGCCGCCAGCGCCACGATCGCCACCAGCACCGCCGCCCCGGCCGCAAACTCGATGCGGTGACGCCTGGCGAACTTGGCCATGCGATACGACGCCGTCGGCGGCCCGGCCTCCACCGGCTGGTTCTCCAGGTACCGGCGCAGGTCGGCCGCGAGCGTCAGCGGCGCGCCGTAGCGCCGGTTGCGGTCCTTCTCGAGGGCCCGCATCACGATCCAGTCCAGGTCGCTGGCCAGCGCGCGGGCCAGACGCCCCTCGTCGATCGAACGGACCTCCGCGATGCGCGCCCGCACGGCTTCTTCCAGCGCCGCCACCCGCCCCGAGGGCCGCGGCGGGTCCTCCTCGCGGATGATCCGCTCGATCTCGCTGAGCCACTTGCCGCGGAATCGCTCGGGGTCGAAGGGCGGCACGCCCGCGAGCATCTCGTACAGCACCACGCCGAGGCTGTACACGTCGGCCCGCGCGTCGATGTCCGTCGCGCCCGGCGAGGCCTGCTCCGGGGCCATGTACAACGGCGTGCCGACGACCTGGGTCGGCAGCGTCACCGCCGCGTCGCGCACGAGCGGGGCGTGCATCGCCTTGGCGATGCCGAAGTCGATCACCTTGGCGAACGGCCTGCCATCGACGCGCGACACCATGATGTTCGAGGGCTTGATGTCCCTGTGGATCACGCCCTTGCTGTGGGCGTGCTGCACCGCCATGCACACCCGCTCGAACAGGCGGATCCGCTCGCGGATCGGCAGGCGCTCGGCGTCGCAGAACTCCACGATCCCTTGGCCGTCCACAAACTCCATCGCGAAGTAGGGCCGACCGTCGGGCGTCGCCCCCGCGTCGTACACCCGCGCGATGCCCGGATGGTCCATCACCGCCAGCGCCTGGCGCTCGGCCTGGAACCTCGCCATGATGTCGCGCGAGTCCAGCCCCGCACGCATCACCTTCAGCGCCACCGTCCGGCGCACCGGCGCGTCCTGGCGCGCCTGATACACGGTGCCGAACCCGCCCTCGCCCAGCACGCGCTCGATCGTGTACGCCCCGACCACGGCGCCCGGCGCGAGGTCCGCCGCCGGCTCGGTTCCACCACCACCCGGCCCGCCGGCGATCGGCCCGAGCACGTTCGGGCGGCTCGGCGCAAACAGCACCGTGGGCTCGACGATGACGTCCGAGGCCCGGTCGTGGGCCGCCAGCAGCGCCTCGACCCGCTCACGCAGCGACGCGTCCTGCCCACACTCGCGCGCGATCGCGTCCGGGCGGTCCGCCCGCGAGACGTCGATCAGGTCGAGAAAGATGTCCTTGGCCCGCTTGCCCACGCCCAAACCTGCCTGTCCACTACCGCCCGTCCTGGAGCAGTTCCACCAGCCGCGCCCGCGCGAACGCCCACTCCCGCATCACCGTCCGCTCCGAGCAGTCCAGCACGGTGGCGATCTCCGGGAACCCCAGCCCCGTGAAGAAGCGGAGGCGGACCACTTCCGCTGCCCGCTCGTCCTCGGATTTCAGTTTTTCCAGCACCTCGTCCAGGGCCAGCACCTGGGCCGGGTCGCTGTCGATCCCGATGTCCACCGCGTCGATCCGCACCGGACGCTCGCCCCCGCCCCGCTTGACGGCCCCCTTGGCCCTGGCGTGGTCGATCAGCACCCGGCGCATGGCCTCGGCCGCGGCCCTGAAGAAGTGGGCCCGGTCCTGCCAGTGCGCATCGTCGATCCCGGCGATCCGCATGTACGCCTCGTGGACGAGCGCCGTCGCCGCGAGCGTGTGGTCGCCCCGCTCGCCCCGCATCCGGGCCTTGGCCAGCCCGCGGAGTTCCTCGTAGACCAATGGCAACAACTCGGCCGCGGCCTGGGGACGCGTCTTGATCTCGCCCAGCAGGCGTGTGATGGCCTCGGCGTTGGCATCGCCCATCGATCAAGCCCTCCACCGCCCCGCGGCGGCCTGTGGCAGACCAATGGTACGAAAACCCCTACACGCCTGCCCAGGGAAAGCCGCGATCCGCGGCGAGCCTCACACCGCCTTCGGATTCCGCTCCTGGAACCCCCGCTGGTGCCAGTATGGATACGCCGGCGCCCGGTCGCTGGCCTTGTCCAGCGTCGCCACCTGCTCGGGCGTCAGGTTCCAGCCCACGCACCCCAGGTTGTCCCGCAACTGCTTCTCGTCCCGCGCCCCCACGATGATCGTCGCCACCGTCGGACGCTGCAGCAGCCAGTTCAGCGCGACCTGCGGCACGGTCTTGCCCGTCTCCTTCGCGACCACATCGAGCGCGTCGACCACCGTGTACAGGTGCTCCGGGTCCACCGGTGGCCCCGCGTTGACCACCCGCTCGCTCTGCAGCCGGCTCTTCTCGGGCAGCGGCTGGCCGCGACGGATCTTGCCCGTGAGGCGTCCCCAGCCCAGCGGGCTCCACACCACGCACCCCACGCCGTGCTTGAGCCCCAGCGGCATGAGTTCCCACTCGTAGTCGCGTCCGATGAGCGAGTAGTACGCCTGGTGGGCCACGTGCCTCGCCCAGCCGTAGCGCTGGCTGATCGCCAGCGACTCCATGAGGTGCCAGCCGGAGAAGTTCGAGCAGCCGATGTACCGGATCTTGCCGGCGCGGACCATGTCGTTGAGCGTGGAGAGCGCTTCCTCGATCGGGGCGGTCGCGTCGAATCCGTGCAGCTGGTAGAGGTCGATGTAGTCCGTGCCCAGACGCTTCAGGCTCGCGTCGATCGTGTTGATCAGGTGGAACCGCGACGAGCCGACCTGGTTCGGCCCCTCGCCGAAGCGGAACGTGCCCTTGGTCGAGATCAGCACCTTGTCGCGGCGCCCCTTGATCGCCGCCCCGAGCACCTCTTCCGACGCGCCCTTCGAATAGATGTCCGCCGTGTCGAACATCGTCACGCCGTGCTCGAGGCACACGTCCACCAGTCGCGTGGCCTCGGCCACGTCGCTGCTGCCCCAGGCCTGGAAGAACTCGCCCTTGCCGCCGAACGTGCCGGTGCCGAAGGTCAGGACGGGGACCTTGAGGCCCGAGGCCCCGAGGGTGCGGTGTTCCATGGCGAGCCTTTCTGTGAGCCGGCGCGATGAGCCGCGCGGGCCGAACGGTATCCACCAGATTCCAAACGCACGCCCCCGCGGCGTGTGAGACTCTCGTGAACTCCGCGATGATCGCCAAGATTCCTCGCCAGTTCGGTTCGCATGGTGCGGGGCATCGGCTACCTTGAAGCCACGTCGCATGCCGCGTGGGGCCAGGGGCGACCGCCCGAGGAGGAACCGATGCCCGCCCGTCGCTTCGCCCGATCAGCACTCGCCGCTTGCACGCTGCTCGGCGTCTTGGCCGGCTCGGCCCCGGCCGCGCTGGTCTTCCACGACAACAGCGACCTGACCTTCACCTGGTCCCGCTCGGTCTTGCCCGTGCTCGGCCCGATCGTCGATGGGCGCGTGCTCGACCCCACGCTCCCGGCCGCCCAGCAGACCGGCGCTGTCGTCGACCACGCCTTCCGATGGCTCGGCTACGAGCCGGTCACCTCCTCCGAGAAGTACGCCGAGGACCTCACCGGCGTCGCCGCCACGTCCCGGGTCGCCCGCTCGTCCCAACTCATCACCGTGGGCATCCCGAGCGCCGACTTCTTTCCCGTCGAGACGTTCCCTCTCGGCGGGTCGGTCGGCCCCGCCGAGACCTGGCAGTCCGGTGCGATGGGCTACAGCGACGGGTTCGTCTCCTACCAGGGCGCGTTCTTGGGTTCCGAGGCCTACGCCGGCATCCGCTTCGAACTCGCTGGCGCCGTCCACTACGGCTGGATCAGGCTCGGTCTGGTCGCCAGCCTCGGCCCCGCCGGCCACTACGAGCCAACCGCCTGGGCCTACGAGACCACGCCCGGCACGCCGGCCCAGATCATTCCCGCCCCGGCGTGCGGCCTGTTCGGGCTGTTCCTGCTCGCCCCGCGTCGCCGGCGAATGTGACGCGCCGCTCCCGGTCGACGCCGCACGGGCGCTCGGTCTCGCTCCTCTACCATCCCCTTCCATGGACCGCCAACAGCACTGGCAGCACGTCTACGAGACCAAGGCCGACGACCAGCTCTCCTGGTTCCAGCAGCAGCCCACCGCCTCGCTCGCGCTGATCCGCGCCATCCAGCCCGCCCCGGCCAGTGCCATCGACATCGGCGGCGGCCAGTCGGCCCTCGCCGCTGCGCTCCTGCGCGAGGGCGTCGCCCATGTCGCCGTGCTCGACATCTCCGTCGCGGCCATCGATCGCGCCAAGGCCCGCCTGGGCCACAGCGCCGATCGCGTCCGCTGGATCGTCGCCGATGTGCTCGACACGCAACTCCCTAGCGTGCCGGACGTCGGCACGTTCGACCTCTGGCACGACCGCGCCGTGTTCCACTTCCTGACCAACCCCGACGATCGCCGACGCTACGCCCAGGCCGCGGCCCGCACCGTCCGCGCGGGCGGGCACGCCGTCATCGCCACGTTCGCCCCCACCGGCCCCGAGAAGTGCAGCGGGCTGCCCGTGCAGCGCTACGACGCCGACGCCCTCGCCGCCGAGTTCGCCCCCGCGTTCACGCCCGTGCGCGCCGAATCCGAGACGCACACCACGCCCTGGGGCAAAGCACAGGACTTCACCTGCGTGCTGCTCCGGCGCGCCGGGTCATGATGTCGGCTGCTGGGGCCCCGGGCGATCCGCCTCGACGCCGCCCGGCACCCCGCCCTGCTGGCCCGTCATCGCGCGCCCCATCGCCACGCCGGCCCCGATCAGGCGTGCCGGCGTCGTGGTCACCAGCGCCGTGAACCCGACCTGCGAGAGGGCCGCGAACTTCTCGTCCAGCGACGCCTCGAGTTCGGTCCCCGCGAACGCCCGCGCCTGGCGGTACGACTGGTACAGCAGCGCCAGCACAAGGTCCGACGACACCACCGTCATCAGCAGCAGGTTCCCGCCCACGCCGAAAAGGAACCCCACGGCATCCCAGAACGACAGGTGCGGCAGGCGCAGCACGAAGATCGACATCAGCACCGCGCCGACAACTGTGAACCCGCTCGCCAGCCGGCGCAGCCCCCGCACCACCGTCGAGGCCTCGCTGGGCGCGTGCGGGCGCACCAGGCGCTTGGCGAACACGATGTACACCAGCGGCCCGGTCATGAAGCACAGCACGCCCAGGATCAGGAAGATGTCCCCCTGCGACTGGTTGATCATGCTCACCAGCGTGAACAGGAAGATCGCGTACAGCGGCGCCATGGTCGCCGCCACCCAGCCGGGCGCCACCGACTCGGGCACCAGCGTCTTCAGGCTGATCGCCGACCGGATGATCCCGGGGAACAGCGCGATCGCCTTCGGCGCGATCATCATGAACACGCCGAGGGCGAACACCGTGCCCATCGCCTGACGCTGGGCCTCCCGCGCGTGCGCCTCCTGCACATGGTCGAACGACATGAACCACGTGATCGGGAAGAACGACAGCAGCATCGGCACGCAGAACATGATCCCCCACGCGACCCGGCTCCACAGCCGGCTCGCCGGCACGCTCTTCCACCACTTGGCCGCGATCCCGATGCAGATCGCCGCCAGGAACACGCTCGTGGCCAGGATCCCGTTGATCGCGTCCACCACCTCCGCGTTCTTCCGACCGAACTGCTGCATGCTCGCCTCGCGGAACTCCTCGAGCGACATCTCCACCGGAAAGCCCTGGGCCCGCGCCTGCGCCACCGCCTCCTCGTACAACTTGTCGATCTGCGGCCCCATCGCCGCCTCGAACGTCGTGAACGTCACGATCTGGAAGAACGCGTAGATCGCGATCAGCACCGCCGCCACCCACAGCACGCTCCGACGCCAGGCCACGAAGTCCTGCACCATCGGGTTCACGATCGCGTGCCGCGCCCCGCCCAGTTTGGCCCGCTCCACCTCCGTCGCCCGCTCGGTCTGGAAGTCCGATCGCGTCACCCGCTGCAGGCACAGCAACGCCTCATCCCAGAACGACCGACCGTGCTTCATCGCCGCCGCGCCCACCTGCTGGGCCGCCACCTGCGCCCGGCTCGGCCCCTGCGGCTGCTGCGGCCAGGGCTGCTGATACTGCGGATACCCCTGCGGATATCCGGGAGGGGGATACCCCTGTTGATACCCGGGCTGGTATCCCTGCGCCGGCCCGGGCGGCGGGTAGCCCTGCTGGTACCCCGGTGGGTACCCCTGCTGGTTCGGCGGAGCCCCACGCCCCGGATACTGCCCCGGCGGATGACCGGGCCCACCCTGACCAGGTGGTTGACCCGAATGCCCGCCGCCCGGCGGCTGCTGCGGAATGTTGGGGCCGTCTGCCATCGTGGGAGCCAGTGTACGGGCTCGGCCCCGTCCCAACCGCGAACGCCATCGACACGCACCGCCCGAGCCGAGCCAGCCCCAACGCCCGCCTTTCTGTTACATCCGACAGGAATCGACCACTCGCGCCACACCCCATCCCCCGCGACGCCCGCTGGCGCAACGCCAACGCCGATCCCACCCGCCAGATTCGGGGATTCCATCGGACGCCCGCGTCTGGCCGCCAGCGCGGCCCGACCCGCTCGCCACGCGCCCGCGCTGGCGGTACCATGCCGCCCTCCCGCCCGGTGGGACTGGCGGGAACATCAACACGGGATGTTGGGAGCACCGCAGCCGCGCCGTTTGCGCCGGCCGCAAGGAGGATTCTCATGGCCGACGCCAGCGCTTCGACCGTCATCGGCAAGGACAGCACGTTCAAGGGCGAGTTCACCACGGAGGGATCGGCCAAAGTCCTCGGCACGGTGGAGGGCACCATCACCGCCAAGGGCGTGCTGGAGATCCCCGAGGGCGGGCGCTGCAACGCCACCATCACGGCCGAGCGCCTGACCATCGACGGACGCGTCGAGGGCAGCGTGACGGTCCGCAACTCGCTCAACCTCTCGAGCAAGGGCGCGCTCATCGGCGACCTGGTCGCCAACGCCGTCACCATCGCCGAGGGCGCGACGCTCGTCGGGCACTGCCGCGTCGGGCCCGAGGCCCTCAAGCAGGGCAGCGGCGCGCAGGCCGCCGAGCCCAAGGCCCAGGGCCAGCAGGCCAGTCGCCGCTGATCCGAAGACGCGAACTGGGGCGAGCGAGCCGGGGCGTCCCCGCCCCGGTCCGCACGCCCCCTTCCGCCCTCCGGGGCCGACGAACCACCGCCAGGCTCCGGGCCGTCCGCAGGCCCGGAGCCCGTCGGCGTCGTCCCCGAGCGCGACCGATGAACCCCGCGGCCGCGCGCGCCGCCACCACGCCGCGCGTCACCACGCCGATGTCGCCCCATGGCGCGCAAACCCAAAGCAACATCCCGCGAGGTCCGCTGCTACCACTGCGGCAAGGAGTTCGAGATCCCCTCGGGGGCCGTCACCACGTCCTGCCCGTCCTGCTACAAGCGCGTCCAGATCGAGGACATCCTCGTCAAGCACGCCCAGGGCAACACCATCCTGGGCACCTGCGGCAAACTCGTCGTCTACGCCAAGGCGAGCATCGTCGCCAAACGCATCTTCGCCATCCAGTCCGTTGAGGTCCGCGGCAACCTCGAGTCCGCCGTCGAAACCGACGGCCCCGTGCACATCTCCCCGAACGCCATGCTCAAGGGCGATTGCCACGCCAAGACCATCCTCATCGAGCCGGGCGCGAACGTGATCGGCTTCCTCTCCATCGGGCCGCACGAGTCCATCCTACCGCCCGAGGGCGGGCTGGCGGCCAAGGCGAGGCAGTGGGCCAAGGAGCGCTTCGCCAGGCGCGCTGGCGCGGGAGTTGACTGATGGAGCCCGGGTCGCGCCCAGCCGGATTCGATGCAGGCGACGCCGCGGGCGCGATGCCTGATCCGATCGAGATCGCCCGCTTCGAAGAAGCACGCCTTACCGACGCCCTGGCCCACATCGCCCCCGTCGTCGAACGATTTGCCGGCGGCGTGATGGCACGCGGCGAGCCCGGCTCGTGGATGAACAAGAGCATGGGCTTCGCGATGCAGCAGGCGATGGCCGCGGACCAGCGTTCCGAGAGCCCCCGCCCCAGCCCCGCCGACACCACCTCCCGCATCATCAAGTTCTATGAGTCCGCCGCGATCGAGCCCCGCGTCGAGGTCTCGGCCTACGCCGACATGGCCTGGGTCCGTGCCCTGGGCGACGCCGGCTTCCGCGTTCTGCGTTTTGCCAACGTGCTCGTCCGCCCGCTGGGCGACGCGGGCCGGCTCGCCGCCGAGGCCATCGCGGCCGTCGATGGCCTGACCATCGAAGCGGTCGATCCCGCCGACGCCGCGTCCGTTGAGGCGTACGCCCGCACCGGCACCGCCGGCTTCGCCCGCCCCGGTCGCCCGTCCACCGACCTGGACCTGGGCGTCTGGGCCCGGGCCCTCGAACGCCCCGGCACCATCGCCCTGCTCGCCCGCGTCGACGGCGTGCCCGCATCCGCCGGCATCGTCGAGGTCACGGCCCCCTACGCCACCCTCTTCGGGCTCAGCGTCCTGCCCGACTTCCGACGCCGCGGCATCCAGCGGGCCATGCAGCTCGCCCGCCTCGACCACGCCCGACGCGTCGGCGCCACCTTCGCCACCATCACCTCCGACCCCAACGGCCCGACCGAGCGCAACGCCCGGCGCGTCGGCTTCACGCCCATGTTCGCCCGCGCCATCCTGGTCCGCCCCGGCCCCGGCCTGACGCCCGTGGCGTGGTGAGCCCGCCCGTACAGTGGTCGCGGCCTCGTCGCGAAGCAGTCGTTCCGACCACGCGCCCGGCCGCTCCGCCATGCACGCCATCCTCGCCATGGCCATCAAGGACGCCCGCGTGCTGGCCCGCGACCGGGCCGGGGTGTTCTTCACGATCTTCTTCCCGGTCATCTTCGCGGCGGTCTTCGGCTTGGTGTATTCGGGCATGGGCGGGCGGCGGGCCGATGTCCGCATCGTCGCGGTCGACAATGCCGGCACGCCCGAGTCGATCGCCCTGCTGCGGCGGCTCGACGACAGCGAGGTGCTGGCGGTCGAGGTCGCCGAGAGCCTCGACGTCGCCCGCGACCTGGTCCGGCGCGGGCGTCGCAGCGCGTACGTCGTCGTGCCCGAGGGATACGCCGACATGTCCGGCGTGCTGCTGACCGGGCGGACGCCCGAGATCGAACTGGGCATCGACCCCTCGCGCACGCACGAGCGGGCCATGATCGAGGGCCTGCTCAGCCAGGCCGCGTTCGAGCAACTCGGCGCGTCGATGCGCGATCCGGATCGCATGCGGAGCCTCGTGGCCGCGGCCCGCGAGCGCCTGCGCAGCGCCGAGGGCTTCTCGCCCATGGACCGCCTCGGCGCCGAGGCGATGCTGACGCGGATCGAGGAACTCGCCGGGACGATCGAGGAGTTGGAGGGCGATGGCGACGGTGCCGATCCCGCCCCAAGCCCAGACGCATCCGACGATCCGAGCGAGCCTTCCGCGAACATTCCCGCGGCATCCGAGAACGTGCCCGACCCGGCACCCGCCTTTTCCCCCGTCAACATCGGCGTGACCGAGGTCGTCGGCGAGCAGGCCTCCGACTGGCACGCCTCGGCCTTCTCGGTGACGTTCGCCCAGGGGGTCGTCTGGGGGCTCATCGGCTGCGCCGCGACGTTCTCCATGTCGATCGTCACCGAGCGGGCCGGCGGCACGCTGATCCGCCTCCGGGCCGCGCCGCTCGCGCCGCTGCACGTGCTGGCGGGCAAGGGCGTCGCGTGCGTCGCCACAACCTTGCTCGTGTGCGTGCTGCTGATCGTCCTGGGCAAGGCAGCGTTCGGGCTGCGCGTCCAGCAGCCGCTGATGCTGGCCGCGGCCCTGCTGTGTGCCGCGATCGCGTTCGTGGGCATCATGATGGTGCTGGCCGTCGTCGGCAAGACGCCGAGGGCCGCGGGGCCGATCGGGTACGCGGTGCTGCTGACGATGGCGATCATGGGCGGGGGCATGATGCCGCACTTCATGATGCCCGCGTGGATGCAGCGCGTCGGCATGGTCAGTCCTGTGAAGTGGACGGTCGTGGCGGTCGAGAACGCCGTGTTCCGCGGCGCGACGTGGGGCGAGCAGGCGGTGCCGCTGGCGGTGCTGGTGGGGATCGGCGTGGCGGGAACAGCCCTCGGGTCGTGGGTATTCGCCCGGATCCGCGATTGATCGCGTGACCAACAAACCCGGCCCGCCACGAGCCGCGCGTCGCCGGGCCGATACAGTTGGCGTCGATCGCGAAGCGACCCCGTCGCGTGACAGGTACACGTCTTCGCAAGCGTGTGCTCCGATCGGGGGCCGATGAAGGGGCGTCGATGGACATCGTGGTGAGCCCATACCACCTGACGACGCGCGAGGCGCCGGCCATGGCCGCGCTCCAACTCGCCGATCGGGTCGTCACGATGATGCCCACGCCCTTCGCCGGCACGACCAAGCGCGACGTCGAGGGCGCGGTGGCCGCCGCCCCGAAGTACATGGCGTTCATGGAGTCCTGGCGCTGGGCCGCCCCGCTGTGGGAGGCGGGCGTGCTGGCCCCGAACGTCGACGGCCTCGACGCGGCCGCGGATGTCCGCGAGGCCTTTGACCGCATCGGCGCCGATGCCCGCTACGCCGACCTGCGCCCGCTCATGAAGCCGCACGTGTTCGAGCACGAGCGCGACTACCTGCAGGCGATCGCGGGCGACGTGCTCAAGGGCGGCCCGGACCCGGCCATCAGCGTTCCCGTCGCCGCGGGCATGGACCGCTTCGCCGCGCGCCACGGGCTGGCGGTCGCTCGGGCCTTCCCGAGCAGCGTCTCGCAGAAAGCCGAGGCGCGCCTGGGCACACGCCTCGGCGCGTTCGCGGTCCCGTTCCTGGCCCAGGGCGCGGCCGAGCGGATCCTCGACCTTCGCGACGAACTGGGCGACGTGCTCGACGACCTGCGCGTGGCCGTGGCCGCGCTGACCGAGTCGGGCGGGACTTCGCTGTCCGGCCCGACGGGCGGGCCGATGACCGGCCCGATGGGCGACATCGAGATCGCGGCCCGGGCCTACGCCCGCGCCTTCGACGACCTCCGCGACGACCTGTGCGCCCTGGCCGATCCCGACGAGCCGCGTGTGGTCCCCGCCACGCTGGCGGTCAGCGTCGTGCGCCTGCCCGGCGGCGCGGTGCTCGACGCGAGCGTGGCGGCCATGCGGGCGGTCGGCATGGGCTCGCGGAGGCGTGCGACGGGAAACGGGCACGCGGCGGTCGCCGAGGGCTCGACGCTCCCAAGCGTGTGGGACCCGGATGTGGCGCCCGTCGTGACGCTGGTGTTCAAGGTCATCGGTCGCGGGTGACGTATCGGGAATACTCCCACCGATCGCTCGCGCGACCGGCTCTACCCTGACTCGATGCCCGCGCACACGAACCGCCTCGCCAGCGAGGCCAGCCCGTACCTGCTCCAGCACGCCCACAACCCGGTGGACTGGTTCCCGTGGGGCGAGGAGGCGTTCGCCGAGGCACGCCGGCGGGATGTGCCCATCTTCCTCTCGGTCGGGTATTCGACGTGCTACTGGTGCCATGTGATGGAGCGGGAGTCGTTCGAGAGCGACTCCATCGCCGCCATCATGAACGAGCGGTTCGTGTGCGTGAAGGTGGACCGCGAGCAGCGACCGGACGTCGACGACATCTACATGGCGGCGACCCAGATCATGACCGGTCACGGCGGGTGGCCGATGAGCGTGTTCCTGGAGCCGGGCTCGCTGCGCCCGTTCTGGTGCGGGACGTACTTCCCGGCTGGGGCGCGTCCGGGGCTGGGCTCGATGCCGACCTTCCCGCAGGTGCTCGACGGCATCGCGCGGGCCTGGGGCGAGCAGCGCGACGAGGTGATGGAGCAGGCCGAGTCGCTGGCGTCGGCGGTGCGCGGGCACCTGGCGGGCGGGGCCGAGCCCGCGCCGCTTGGTATCGAGACGGTGCAGGAGGCGGTCGGCGCGCTGCTGCGGATGTTCGACAGGACCCACGGCGGGTTCGGGGGCGCGCCCAAGTTCCCGCAACCGGTGTACCTCGATCTGCTGCTGGATGTTCGCGACCGGGCGGGCGACGACGCGACGCGGGCCGCGATCGATGAGGTGGTCCGCCACACGCTGGACCGGATGGCGGTGGGGGGGATGCGGGACCAGGCGGGCGGCGGGTTCCACCGGTACAGCGTGGACGGGCACTGGACCGTGCCGCACTTCGAGAAGATGCTGTACGACAACGCGATGCTGGCGGAGGTGTATGCGCGGGCGGCGGCGGTGTATGGCAGCGCGTTCTATCGGGATGTGGCCCGGACGACGATCGGCTATGTGCTGCGCGAGATGACCCGGCGGGACGGGAGCGGGCGGGCGATCGCGTTCCACACGGCCCAGGATGCGGAGGTCGATCATCGCGAGGGGCTGAACTATCTGTGGACGCCGGAGGAGGTGCGGGAGGCGCTGGGACACGGTGCATCGGTGGCTCCTGACGATGCGGACCTGGCGATCCGCGCATACGGGCTGGATCGCGGGCCCAACTTCCGCGACCCGCACCATCCCGAAGAGCCGGCTAAGCACGTGCTGCGGATGGACCTCGTGCCGGACGAGATGGCCGATCGGCTGGGCGTCGATCGGGGCGAGTTCGCGGCCCGGATGGAGCGGATCAACCGGGCGTTGCTGGCGGCCCGGTCGAAGCGGAAGCAGCCGCATCTGGACGACAAGGCGGTGCTGTCGTGGAACGCGCTGATGGTGCGGGCGCTGGCGGTGAGCGGGATGGTGGACCCGGCGCGGCGTGATGATCTGGCGACGGCGTTCGTGGTGGCGAGGTCGCTGCTGGGGTCGATGCGGGGGGCGGATGGGACGCTGATGCGCGTGGCCAGGAACGGCGTGGTGCAGACGCCGGCGCTGCTGGAGGACTACGCGGCGATGGTGCGGGCGCTGGTGACGCTGGCCGGTGCCAGCGCGGGTCCGACGGGTGGCATGGCTGCAGCTCTGGGCAGCCATGTCGATGAATCAGGGGCGCACGGCTCCTCGGTCGCGCGCCCTCCGGGCGAGGGATCGGGAAGCGGCGAACCAGGGGCTGAAGCCCCTGGCAACCGTCGTGCGCCCTCCGGGCGGGGAGCGGAGTCCGGGGATGCGTCGACGGGTGGCATGGCTGCGGCTCTGGGCAGCCATGTCGATGAATCAGCGGCGTCGTCACCGGTTGATCCCGCCTGGGCCGAGGGCGAGGCACGCCGGCTGATCGGCCAGGCCGAGGCGCTGTTCGGCGATGGGGCCGGCGGGTTTTTCGACACGCGCGAGGGGGCAACGGATCTGTTCGTGCGGACTCGGGCGACGTACGACGGGGCGATGCCGGCCGGGGCGACGCTGATGGCATTGGGGCTGGCGGAACTGGCGATGCGGACGCGTGAGGCCGTGGATGTAGATCGGGCGATCGGGCGCGGTGCGGGCGATCAGCGCGAGCGTGGCGGAGAACGCGGTGGGGTCGGTGGTCGGGACGAGGGCGCTGCTGACGATGCTCCGCGAGCCTGGGTTGGCGGAGGGGCGGCTCGGGTTTGGTGCATCGGGGAGCATGGAGCGCGCGAGCGGATCGACGGGTGCTCAAGAAGCCGCGGGTCGGACCCCGCGGCTTCCTATGGGGCACCCACGCGGATTTCACGCCCGTCGAGGTCTACGCGCCCGACGAGCGGCTGACGCTGGCTGAGGGCGGGGCGGCGGAGTTGCGGCTGCTGGTGCGGATCGCGCCGGGGTACCACATCGTCGCGGCCGATCCGGGGGAGGAGGCCGCGGGGCTGGGGCTGGTTCCGTTCCGAGTTGCGATTGTCGAGGCGGACGCGAGCGGGCGGGGCATGCGCGGCACGGCGATCGCGGCGTACGCGGATTATCCGGAGGGCGTGGAGTTCAGGCCGTCGGAGGCCGCGGCGGGGATGCGGGTGTACGAGGGCGAGTTCGAGTTGCCGGTGGTGCTGGAGCGACCGGCGGGGGCTGCGCTGGGGCGGCCGCTGCTGGTGGTGTCGTTCCAGGCGTGCACGGCGCGGGAGTGCCTGGCGGCGCAGCGGCTGGAGTTGGATGTGGCGATTGATGGGTGAGGGGGGAGGGGGGAAGATGTCGTCGGACTCTCGACGCGCATCGGGTATGCTCGGGTGATGCAAACTCTGTGGCGAGTTGTGGTCTTCGTCGTGCTTTCTATCTCTGCGGTCGTTTGCCCGATGGGGTGCGACGGCCGCGCTTCCGCGCCGCCCGTTCCGCCCGGCGGCGCAGGATCGCAGACGGGCACGGGGCTGCCGCCGGAGGTCGAGGCGCACGTCGCGCGGCGCATGCAGGCCATGCCGCGGTTGTCGAGGGAGGGCAATGACCCCACTGTTGCAGCTTCGGACGAGGCCCGGGCGTTTGTGGGCGTGTGGTACTACGAAGAGACGGATGAAGATGGCCTTGTGATCACGGAGTCCCAGGGCCGGATTCGACTTGAGGCACCCGATCAGGAGGAAGCCACCACGGTCTACAACAACGTCCGGGTCGAGAACGAACGGTTGGTCTATGACACCGCGTTTTTCTGGAACATCGAGCCACCCCATCCATTTATGGCAGACATGAATGGGATGCGGATGCGCGGCGAGTTGGCGTTGTCGGCGGTCGATCCGGACGAGATGGAAGTGCTCGAGGTCGTAGAGGGGATGGGGCTGGAGCCGGAGCGAGGTATTCTGCGGCGTCGCCCGGCGACCGGCGGGGGTTGAGTCGCGGGGCTCGTTGAGTGGCGGGGGTGTGTGGGCGGGCGCGGGCGGTGCGTGTGGGTCGTGCGGGGATGATGTTGGGGAAGGCATCGAGGCACGCGGCATCGAGGCATCGAGTTGGGGGAGGGTGGCCAGGGCGAGCAGGAGGGCGGTGGCCGCGCGGTGGCGGGCGGCGGGGGTGGTGGCCGCGAGGAGTGCGGCTTCGAGGCGGGGCGGGCCTGGGGATTGGGATTGGGTTGGGGCGGGGGCGTGCATGGGGCTCTACCTCTCCCCCCTGCGGGCAGGTTTGGGCGCGCGCCGGTGAACGACGATTTTGGAGGAGGTGGGGTTGGGGCTGGAATAGGCGGGGAAGAATCAGCTGTGAGAAGCGCGCACAAGGGTGCACGCGCAGGTTTGCGCCAACGTGGATGGAACACGCGTGGCGACCCCTTCGGGAGCGAGTCAGATCACGAAGACGACGCCGAAGACGAGACCGGGCGTGTAGAGCAGCCAGCCGCGCGCCTCGTCGCCCTCTGGCGTCCATTCGGTCGATACGACGCCATCGTCGCCGGTGGAGGCCTTGTCGAAGGCCGCGCCTCCGATGACGTCGGAGATGATGGCCCGGGCTTCCGTGCCGTGGTAGCGGAGCGTGTACGTCGGCGCGGCGACATCGGTGATGGCGAACATGAGCGTCCCGTCGGCGTCGCCCGGCGCCTCGGTCCACCGCGTGGCGGGCAACCCATCGCGGAGCACAACGAGGGGCGCATCGAGGAGGGTGGGGTCGAGCGCCGGGGCGAAGCGGCGGGGGTTGAACGCACGCTCGGTTCTCCAGGCCAGCACCATCTCGGCGGCGTCCTCGGCGGTCTCGGCGAGCACGATGGTGTGCGCATCGGCGAGTGCGACGCAGCGCCGTTCGAGGGCGTAGGGCGGGCCGGCGTAGTTCCAGCCGGGAGCGTCGGCCGGGGCGGGTGCGGAGACGAGCACCTCGATGTCGCGCACGATCTCGGACTCGAACGCGATCGCGGCCCCGGCTTCGTCGAGCCACTCGCTCGGAGCCGTGACCGGCTCGGTGGTGTGGATGATGATGCGGGCGTTGAAGTTTCCGACGCCGAGGTCGCTCGGGAGTTCGAACTCGGAGCCGGCGATGGCGAACGCG
Organism: Phycisphaerales bacterium; assembly: GCA_041401985.1. Taxonomy (GTDB): domain Bacteria; phylum Planctomycetota; class Phycisphaerae; order Phycisphaerales; family UBA1924; genus JACKHA01. Next base: position 83,301 of record JAWKTE010000001.1, on the reverse strand, counting down.
ACGGCGTCCGCTTTGGCCGCGTAGTGCACGGCCGCGGCCGTGACGGGGTGGAAGGCACCGCCGCTCTGCCGCGCATTGGCAGATGTCGGGTCGAGCAGCAGGTATGCGGAACCCGCTGCGAAGAACTCCGGGAGAGAGGCAACCAGATAACTCGCGGCATCGCGCGGGAGCGCACCGAGCAGCCGTTCGTGCGTCGGCGGGGGCGGTGCGTCCGGAGCCGGGGCCCGCTCCGCGTCGGGCTGGGCGAAGCAGGTGGTTGCCGTGAGGAGGATCGCGAGGCTCGCAGTGAGCGCGGGCGTGTGGTGTCGCATGGTCGCAGTCTACCTCCGGAATACTTGGGCACCAACGTGCGTAGAATCGTTGTTCTTTGGCATCTGGGGCCGAATGGTTTCGACCGGGCGGGGTAGGTTCGGCGTGGCGCGTCGAGGGGCGTGCTGGCCTCGTAAAAAGCACGCACACACAATAACTGCCAACAACCGCGGTTATGCTCTCGCGGCCTGATTAGGCCGCGACGTCCGGCGCACGATGTCTGATAGTGCGTCGGCCGATGATTTTCAGGCTGGCTCCGGCGGGGCGCACCCTGCCGCCGGGGCGAGGAGGTCACCGGGTGCTGGGCCGAAGGGGAGCGTGCCGATGCGCGACCCGAGGCCGAGATCAAACCATCGGATACACGCGTAGAGGCGTCGATCCGACCGCTTGGCACGGGGGTTCGAATCCCCCCGGCTCCATTGACACTGGCTGTGATTGTGGCGGCGGGGCTCGCGGTGCGCGGGCCCTGTTGTCGTTTTTGTGGTTGGGTATGCTCGTGGGGAGGTCGGACGGGCGTGGGCGATGGCGGCGGGCTGGCGCATGGAGCGATCGCGATGGCGAAGAAGGTCGCGAAGAAGTTGGCGAAGAAGAGGGTGGTGAAGCGGCCGTCGGGATCGAAACGCGACGCTTCCGACGCAGCCGCTCCCACCCCCCGCCTGCTCTCCGGCGGCAACCCGCAGATTCCCAAGGGCGATGGCGATGGGCCTGTGCGGGCCTACATCGAGGCGATGCCGGGGTGGAAGCGGGATGTGGGGCGGCGGCTGGACGCGATGATCGTCGCGGCGGTGCCGGGGGTGCGGAAGGCGGTGCGGTGGAACCAGCCGTTTTATGGGGCGGCGGACGAGTCGATGGGCTGGTTCCTGTCGATGCACTGCATCACGCGGTATGTGAAGGTGGCGTTCTTCCGCGGGGACTCGCTGGAGCCGCGGCCGCCGGTGGGGTCGAAGAAGGCGGGCGTGCGGTACTGGCACATCCACGAGGGGGATGCGATCGATGAGGCGGTGGTGACGGGGTGGATCAGGCAGGCGGCGGGGTTGGAGGGGGAGCACTGTTTCTGAGCGGCCTGCTCGCCCCACATTCATGCCGATCAACGATCTAGGATCCCAGCGGGTCTGTCGGACAAGCGATCACCTCAACCGCGATCCCCATGCTGCGAGCCGTGGCACTCCGCATTCGGAACTGGTACTGGCGACGCCGTTATCGCCCGGGCCGAACCATCTCAGTCTTTCTCGTGCCGGATGTGCGGCGTGATGTGGAGGTGATTGATACGTCCAACATTTGCACGGGTGTGATCACGGTTCGCACGCGGACGTGGAACGTCTTGTACGCGATCAACGGCATTGCGGAGAAACCCACGTTCGGACCAGTCCGGGATGTTCACGTGGGCGATCTCTGGAAGTGGCCGGGTGAACGCTGGGGAGGGGCGGTGCCTGCGTCGTGCGACGACGGTGATCCGGAGGGCGACGCCGGGGCGGTGGGAGCGGGCGCGACGGGAGAGGATGCACGCGATGGGCCATGATCTGTGCGGAGTTGTTGCCCGTCGGGACGCGTTGCGGCGGCTGGGCGGAGCGTTGGCGAGGCGGCCGTGGTTCGCGATGGCTGATGGCTGGGCGTTTTTGCCGCTGGACGCCGAATCCCTTGATGAGGTTGTGGGTCTCAAGTCCGGGAAGTTGATCGAGGGATTTCGGTTCCTGGAGGAGAGGCTCGTGGAAGTGCTTCGCGAAGCGTCGGTCGGCGGCGAACTCGTGTACGTGGAGACAAACTACGACGGCGGGGCCGGTGGGCAGGGCGCGGCGGCGTTCGGCAACGGGCGGCTGCTCGGCGCGCCCGCGTGGCGGTGGGGACGCCCCGGACCGATCAACGACGCGCTCCTGGCAATCGGCGTGGTGAGCGGTCCAGATCGCGACGCGTTTCTTGAAGTCGGCCTCGGCATATATCGGGACAACGACCGCGTCCGCGACGAGGCATTGCGGCTCGGTGCGTAGCCGCGACAGGGTGCCGGTTCCCATACCATCGCCCCATGCGGATCCTGATCGTCACCGCCGGCTCCCACGGCGACGTCCATCCCTTTCTGGGCATCGGGCGGGCGATCCGGTCGCTCGGGCACGACGCGATCGTGATGACCAACCCGTACTTTGAACCCGACGTCCTGGGCGCGGGGCTGGAGTTCCGTCCGCACGGCGAGCACATCGACCTGCCCACCTTCATCCGCGAGAAGAACCTCATGCACCCGGTGCTGGGGCCGCTGAACGTGTTCCGCTGGCTGTTCAGGGCCGCGCCCGGGCTGATCGAGGAGTTCGACCGGGCGCTCACCGACCTGCGCCCCGACGCGGTGCTGCACCACTCGATCTGTCTGGGCACGCGGTGGGTCTGCCAGAAGCGCGGCGTGCCGCACGCGGCCGCCGCGCTTCAGCCGTCAATCTGGTTCTCCGCGCATGATCCCGTTCCGGCGATGCAGATGGAGCCGGGGGAGGGCGCGGCCCGGACGGCCAGGCGGATGGGGCGTGCTTTCGCGCCGATTGGTGGGGCGATCTCGTCGTGGACGATCAACCGGTTGCGTCTGCGCTGCGGATTCCCGAAGGTGCCGCGGGCGTTGCTGGCCGAGTTCCGCGGCGGGGACGTGGCGCTGGGGCTGTGGTCGCCCGAGTTCCGCGCGCCGATGCCGGACGATCCGGCGGGGGCGCGCATCACGGGGTTCCCGTTCTATGACGCCGCGCCGATGCGGGCGTGCCCGCCGGCGGTGGAGCGATTCCTGGACGAGGGCGAGGCGCGGGGCGACCGCCCGATCGTGTTCGCGCTGGGCACGACGGCGATCCACGTCGCGGGCGAGTTCTATCGGCACGCGGCCGAGGCGTGCCGCCTGCTGGGGCGGCGTGGGCTGCTGCTGGTGGGGCGGTCGGAGAACGTGCCGGTGCGGTTGCCCTCGGGGGTGATCGCGGCGGAGTACGCGCCGTTCTCGGCGGTTCTGCCGCGGGCGGCGTGCTCGGTGGTGCACGGCGGGATCGGTTCGACGGCGCAGGCGCTGGCGGCGGGCCGGGCGACGCTGGTCGCGCCGGTGTCGCACGATCAGTTCAACAACGGCGTGCGGGTGGAGCGGCTGGGGGTGGGGCGGACGCTTGGGCGGCGGCGCCTGACGGTGGAACGGCTGGTGCAGGCGATCCGGGCGTGCGTCGACGATCCGGCGATCGCGGCGCGCGCGATGGAGTTGGGGGCGCGGCTGCGGGGTGAGGACGGATCGGCGAAGGCGGCGGAGGTTGTGTTGGGTCTTCCTAGCGGCGGGGCGGGCGATGCGAGCGTGGGGCGAGCGGCTGGCGTCGGCGCGGCGGCTTCAGCGGGGGATGCGGTTGGGGTGTGATCCGGCGCGCGGCGTGGAGCGATTGAATAATCATCAAGTGTATCTTGACAAATCAAAAGCACAGGGTATTCTGCTGGCGTGCCACCGAGTCGATCTCCATCGCGAGCCGAGTCGAAGGGCGACGAGCAGGCGGCGTCGCCCGGTCGCCAACATCCGCTGCTGGACCTGCCGCGCGAGGACCTGGACCTGATCGGCGAACTCGTGCTGCACTCGGGCTCGCTGAAGGATCTGGCGACGGTCTACGGCGTGTCGTACCCGACGATCCGCCTGCGCCTCGACAAGGTGATCGAGCGCCTCCGCGGCGTGCTGGAGGGGCGGGCACCCGACCCGCTGGCCGAACTGCTCGCGTCGCTGGTGGAGCGGGGCGAACTGTCGGTGACGGGCGCGCGGGCGGTGCGCGACCTGGTGCGGGACGAGCGGGCGGCAAGGTGACTCGAAACGCGGACGCACCGCAGATTCGCAGAGATCGCGGAGGCGGAGCGACCGGAGCGACCGGAGCGACCGGGGGAACCGACAACCTGGCCCCACGTCGAGAGTCCCGCGCCCAACGCCCAACGCCCAACGCCCAACGCCCAACGCCCAACGCCCAACGCCTAGTGCCTGATGCCTCGTGCCTCGGCCCCTCGCCTTCCCGCCTTCCTCAGCGCCCTCTGCGTCTCTGTGGTGAGTCTCCCCGTTCAACCCGGAACGTCGCGCGCGTCCACGACGCGAATCCACTCCAGCCGGTCCCGCCAGTCGGCCAGGAGTTGCAGGTGGGCGGGGTGTTCGAGGTACTCGCGGTAGCCCCCGACCGTGTCGAAGCCGACGATGAAGCACAGGTCGTAGTCGCGGTCGACGTTGTTGCGCCCGATCTCGACGTGCAGGCCGGCGAACGCGCTGCGGACGCTGGGGACATCCTCGGCCAGGGCGTTGCAGGCGCGGACCAGGTCGGGCGTGTCGAGCGGGTCTTTGAGGCGGAGCAGGACGACGTGCTGGACTTCGGGCAGCCGCGGCGAGTCGAGTCGGCCGGTGGTGGGAGAGCCATCGACCGAAGCCGGTTGGGTCGAGCAGGCGGCGAGGCACGCGGTCGCGCCGACCAGCATGCCTGCCGCGATGATTCGTCGGAGCGAGGTGCGGGTTCGAGTCGTCTCATTTCGGGTCACGGTCCGTTCCTCCCCGATCATGCTCGTTCGTTGCGATCGATCTCGCGCCGGAGGCGCATGGCCGCGTCGCGGATGATCCACGCGCTGCGTGCTGGCAGCGCATCGCCCGATGCGCTGCCAGCCCTGCTGCCCGCGCCGGCGACCATGGCGTTGTGCAGCAGGGTCTGAGCATACAGCCCCGCGGCCGCGTCGCGTTCGAGGTGTTCGAGAATGAGGAAGGCGTGGATGGCCCAGGGCTCGTTTGTGGCGTTGTCGGGCTGGAGTTCGTCGACGCACCAGCGGGCCGCGGCCAGGGCCCGGTCGCGCCAGGGCTCGTGCCGCTCGCCGATGGCCCACAGGGCGTGGATGGCGCACAGTTCGGCGTCGGTCGCGACCTCGATGGCCCGGGTCTCGTGCCCGAGCAGGAGGGGGCCCTCGGCGCGGGCGGAACCGACGATTGGCTCGGGCGAGTCAGCGGCGTCGGGCGTGCCGGCCAGCGCCCAGAGGCGGGCCTCGGGCGAGGGCGGCGTGGCGTCTGGCGGTGGCAGGCCCAAGTGGGCACGCAGGAAGGCCCCGTCCTCCGGGCGGCGATGCCCGAGGTCGTCGCGGAAGGTGTCGGCGAGCACGGCGGCGGCGGCGCTGTCGCCCGGCAGCGAACCGGCGAGGCGGCGCTCGGCGAGTTGGGCAAGGCGTCTTTCCCAGTCTGCCAGGCTTGACGCCATAGGGTGCTCCTCGGACGGCCCGCGTCGCGGGATCGCAGCTTCACAAACATGAAGATTGCATGGGAACCTCGCTCGGGTACCATGATCCCGATGTTGCGATCCGCCCACGGCTGCGAGTATCTCACCGATCGTTGCTGCCTGACGTGCGGCTATCGGGGGCGGGAACTGCAGGGGCGGCGTGGGCACGAACGCCTGGTCTGCCCGCAGTGCCGCCAGGACCTGTATGTCCGCCCGGCCCGCTCCTACGCCGAGATGGAAGGGCTGGTCGAGAACCGGGAAGGGGCCCTGGCACACGCCCCCTCGACGCGCGACGGGGCGGCCCGTGGGAGGCGGGTTTCGATCTTCCGCCTCGCCGGCGGCCTGATCGGGCGCGTCGGCATGATGTTCGGGTGAGCCACGCCCGGTTCGGCAACGTGTCGTCGTCGGGACTCACCCGCCCGGGTTCAAGCCGGGCGAGGCGGTTGTGGTGCTCGGGGACTCGCTGCCGGCTTCCGGCGACTCGAGCGGCTCGGCCTCGGCCAGCGCGTTCCAGCGGAGCTCGAAGCCGAACTCAACGAAGCGCTCCACCAGCAGGGGATGGTTGAACACGCCCTCGGTGGGGCGGTCGGGGTTGACGTGCGGGGCGGCGGCGATCGCGCCGCGGAGGGTCCAGACGGGTGGGACGCCGTTGTTCTCATCGGCATGCTCCAGGGCGCGGGCCAGGCGGTCGGCCGGGGCCCGGGGGACGAGGACTTCGAGCGGCTCGCCGATGGGCTGGTCGGTCGCGGGGTCGAGCACGACGAGCATGGCGGAGCGGTCGTTGCGTCCGAGGGGTCGGAGGTCCCAGAGGCGGACGCGCCAGTCGACGGAGCCGCGGAGTTCGCGGGCCTGGCGCTCGCACCAGTCGGTGAGGGTGCGCCGGTCGGCGGTGGTGAGCGGGCGGGCCGGGTCGGCGATGTCGGCGGCGATGTCGCCCTCGAAGCGGCGCTGGAGTTCGAGCAGCAGCGAGGCGGGGGAGGCCAACGGTTCGGCGGGGATGTCGGCAGGTTCGGGTGCGGGATCGGCGGGGGTGGGTTCCGTGGTCGGCGGCTGCGGCGTGCTCTCGAACGGGCCGCCGAGACCGGCCAGGCGGGCTTCGAGACGGTCGACCGTTCGCGCGAGTTCAGCGGCGCGGGCCTCGGCGGCCTCGGCTCGGGCTAGGGCCTCGCGGGCCTGCTCCTCGGCGGTGAGGGCCTGGGTCGCCAGGCGCTGGTTCTCGCTCTGGAGGCGCTCGATCTCGCGGCGCAGGTCGGCCGGCGAGACTGGCTGGGCCAGAGCGCGCGGCGTCAGAACGGCCAACGCGAGTGCGAGCATCGGGAGCAGGCGGCGGTATGCGAGGGCGGTTGTTGTCATGCCGGTTCTCATTGGTCATCCATCGGTCGCCTGTCGGCGCGGGCGATGGCCCTCCACACTCTACCCGTGCCCCGCGGCGCGGGGCTGACGCTCGGAGGGGCGTGCGGGCCGCACGTGTCCCGGGGGCGAGCCGGGCGATCGCACCAGACCGGGCCAACGATGGCTCATGCTCGTCTCCGCGGGCTCGCCCCCGCCGGCCACCTTGGACGATCTTGTGCCCCGGGCCCTCCGCGACCGGCTCGACGGGCTGGACGTGCTGTCGCGCCGCATCCTGTCGGGCAAACTCCCCGGCGAGCGACGCTCCAAACGGCGCGGGCAGTCCGTCGAGTTCGACGACTATCGCCAGTACATCCCAGGCGACGACCTGCGCCACGTCGACTGGAACGTGTACGCACGGTTTGACCGCTTCGTGCTCAAGATGTTCCGCGAAGAGGAGGATCTGGCGGTCCACATCCTGGTGGATGGCTCGGCGTCGATGTGCTCCGGGGAAGGGGTGGGCGGGGGGGCGGGTGCGGCGTCGAAACTGGTGTTCGCCCATCGTCTGGGGATGGCGCTGGCGTATCTGGGGCTGGTGGCCCAGAACCGGGTGGAGGTGTCGGTGGTGGGCTCGGGGCTGGGGCCGCGCCGTCCGGGCGGGGTTGTGACGGTCGGCGCGCTGCGGGGGCGTGGGGCAGTGGCGCGGGCGTCGGCGTTCCTGCTGGCGAGCCTGGCCCAGCCGCTGGAGGCGCGGACGGCGTCGGGGGCGGACCTGAACGAGGCGATGCGGACGATCGCGCTGTCGCGCGCGGCCCGCGGGGTCATGGTCGTCGTGTCGGACTTCCTAGCCCCCGGCGGCGTGACGCGCGGGCTGAACTTCCTGGCCGGCGGGACGACCTATGGCTCGGCGGCGGGGCGGTACGACTCGCACTGCATCCAGGTGCTGTCGCGCGGCGAGCTGGACCCGGCGAGCCAGACCGACGCCGGGCTGGTCGGCGACCTGCGCCTGCAGGACGCCGAAACGGGGCGGTGGCTGGACGTGACGCTGACCCGCCCCGCGGTGGCGGCGTACAAGCGGCGGCTGGAGGCGTATCTGGAGCGGCTCGAGCGGGAGTGCCTGGCGCGATCGATGGCGTACCTGCGGGTGACCAACGATGAGGATGTGGGTTCGCTGCTGCTGGGGACGCTGCGGCGGCGGGGGTTGGTGGGGTAGGAAGAGCGACGAAGCGACGGAGCGACGGAGCGACGAAGGGGAGAGAAAAGTGACGGAGTGACGGAGTGACGAAGTAGGGAGCCCCGAGCGCGAGCTCAGGGAAGTGAGCCCTGGAACGTCGGTCCTGCGTTGTTGCGGGTGTGCGAGTGGGAGCGTGTGCGTGGCGGACGAACGGCCCGGAAAGATGGGGATAGTCAAGCGGGTTGGGGGCCGCGCGGTCGCTCTTGAGACCACGCTGCTGGTGCATGGCGTGCCGCGCGAGGCCGCGCCGGGGCTGGCGGCGGAACTCGATGCGATCGTGCGCGCCGAAGGGGCCAATCCCGCCCTCGTGGGTGTGGTCGCTGGGCGGCCGACGGTCGGCATGAACGCCGCGGAACTCGGCGCGATGCTCGCGGCCCCGAAGGTGCCCAAGGCCAACGCGGCCAACCTCGGCGTGTTCATGCACCGGCGCGAGCACGCCGCGACGACGGTGAGCGCGACGATGGAACTCGCCGCCGGCGCGGGGGTGCGGGTCTTCGCCACCGGCGGCATCGGCGGGGTCCACAAGGGCTACGGGCAGCGCCTCGACATCTCGGCGGACCTGGCGGCCCTGGCCCGGGTGCCGATGGTCGTGGTGTCCAGCGGGGTCAAGAGCCTGCTGGATGTCGCGGCCACGCGCGAGGTGCTCGAGACGCTCGGCGTGTGCGTGGTGGGGTACCGAACCGACGAGTTCCCGGCGTTTTACTTGCGATCGGCGGCGTCGGTCGCGGGGCGGGCGATCGGGGTGGATGCGCGGTTCGATGACGCCGCGGATTTGGCGGCGTTCGCGCGGACGGAACTGGCACGGCGGGCGTCGGCGATCCTGGTGTGCAACCCGATCCCGCCCGAGGCTGAACTCGACGCCGCGGCGTTCGCCGGGTGGCTGGAGCAGGCTGAGCAAGAGGCGGGCGGGGCGGCGGGGCGCGACGTGACGCCGCGGGTGCTGGCGCGGCTGCACGAGTTGTCGAGCGGGGCGACGCTGCGGGCGAATCTGGCGTTGGTGAAGTCGAACGCGGCGGTGGCGGGGCGGATCGCGGCGGTGCTTGGTTAGAAAGTCCCTTGAAAGCACGACCCCAGGCCTCGTGGAAACCCCGGCGGCGATCGGGTTTCGCTTGCTGGTGTGATGTGCCGGGTCGCGGTCAGGGCGTGTTCGTCGGTGGCCGCAGCGGGGTCGCATGGGGGGTGGGTTGGTGCTAACCTAACGGCCGCGCCGCTCCCCGGGCGCGCAGCGAAAGGGGTGTCGCATGGGCTTCCTGCAGGAGTTCAAAGAGTTCGCCGTCAAGGGCAACGCCTTGGACATGGCGGTGGGCATCATCATCGGCGCGGCGTTCAACAAGATCGTGCAGTCGCTGGTCAACGACGTGATCATGCCGCCGGTGGGCATGCTCATCGGCGGAGTGGACTTCAAGGACCTGGCGGTCGTGCTCAAGGAGAAAGTGCCGGCGACGGTGACGCCCGAGGGCGTGGCGGTCGCGGAGGTGCCCGAGGTCGCGATCCGCTACGGCGCGTTCATCAACGAGGTCATCAACTTCCTGATCGTGGCCTTCACCGTGTTCTGCATGGTGAAGTTCCTGAACAAGATGATGTCGATGCGTCCGAAGATGCCGTTCGGGCGTGGCGGCGCGGCGGCCGAAGAGACGCCGAAGGCCTAGGACCAAGACTCACCGCAGAGAACCAAGACTCACCGTAGAGACGCAGAGGGCGCAGAGGGAACCCTGGATCAAGCCAGACCACGCGTGCTCGCACGCGAATCTGGCCCGAGCCCAGGCCTTCCTCTGCGCCCTCTGCGTCTCTGCGGTGAGTCCTCTTTATTCACGCGGCCCCGCGTTTGCCGCGGCGCTTCCGGTGCGTGTCGCTCGAGGCGTACTCGAACGCCGCGATCACGCCCAGGATCAGCGCGGTCTGCACGCCCACGAGCACCGCCTGCCACGGCTCGAGCGACGCCAGCGTCACGCCCGAGATGCCGGTCACGAGCGTGAAGCCCCAGATGACCAGCACCGCGCCCCGCTTCGAGATGCCGCGCTTGACCAGGCGGTGCGAGAAGTGCTGGAGGTCGCCCACGAACGGGCTGCGCCCCTGCGAGAGCCGGATGATCGTGACGCTCAGGAAGTCGTAGAGCGGGACGGCCAGGATCACCAGCGGCATGAAGACCGCGTGCCAGCGGGTCGGCGAACTGGCGACCGCGCCGGCCTCGATCAACCCGGTTTCGGCCAATCGCACGCCATCGAGAATCGCCGGGTCGTAGTACGTCGTCCGCACCGTCAACACCGCCAGCACGAAGCCGATGACCAGCGAGCCGCCATCGCCCATGAACACGCGGGCCGGCGGGAAGTTGAACCACAGGAACCCGAGCAGGGCCCCGATCAGCAGGGCCAGGCACGAGGCGATAAACCACTGCTGGCTGAGGATGGCGGCGGCCAGGAAGCAGGCCGCGGCCCACAGGGCGGTGCCGCCGCTTAGCCCGTCCATGTTGTCCATGAAGTTGAACGCGTTGGTGACCACGCCGATCCAGAGAACCGTGATGGCGACCGAGAGCCACGCCCCGCCGACGTAGGGGTCCAGCAGCGTGAGCAGGCGGGATTGGTCGGTGAGCGCGACCGCGGTCGCGGCGGCGAGGATCGCACCGAGTTTGAGCCAGGGCCCGAGCGGGCGCCGGTCGTCGATCACGCCCAGGACGTGCAGCACGAGGATCGCGCCGAGGAACACGCCGGCGAGCGGGGCACGGTCGCGCAGGCCGGGGATGTGGGCACGGGCGGGTTCGAGGGCGGGCACGGCGTCGATGAGCGCGTCGATCAGGCCGGGGGCGAGCACGACCACCAGCAGCGGGGCGAGGATCGGCAGCACGAACGCGGCGACGATGGCGATGCCGCCGGTGTTGGGGATGTGCCGCGCCTGGGCTTTGACCTGGCCGGCGACGCCGGGGCCGTCGAGGGTCTGGTAGCGGTGTCCGAGTCGGATGAGCAGCGCGCAGAGCGGGAGCGAGAGGCAGGCCGCGAGCGGGATCAGCAGGAGGCAGACCAGGAGCATGGAGGGCTAATCGTTGGCGGGATCCGAGTCGCGTGCGGGTGGCGTCTTGCCGGCCCGTGCTCGGGCATTGTCTCCATCCTCACGGGCGTCGCCGTCGCGTTGCTCGCCCGGCGGCTCGCCGAACCACAGGGCGACCACCGCCGCCGTGCCGGCCGGGTCGTGGCGGACCAGGTCCTTGCGCGTGAACGGGAAGTAGTCGTTGCGCCCGAAGTATGCCTCGGTGAGTTCGGCGAAGTACTCCTGCTGGTTGGTGGCCGCGTAGGCCCGGCGCGGCTCGCCCTGGGGGCGGAGCGTGTGGGCCACGGCGTCGTAGCGCCCGGCGTCGATGGCCGCCCGATACGCCGCGAGCACCAGCGGCTCTTGGTAGCCGAACCGCAGGTGGTAGGCGTGGGCCAGTTCGTGCAGCAGCATCATGGGCTGCTCGGCCCGCCACAGCAGGTACTTGTCGGCGTGGAGGATCTCGACGGTGCCGGCTCGAGCGGCGTCGTAGCCATTGGCCGTGAGCCAACCGGGCGAACGTGGCAGCACGCCGCCGACGAGCCGGCCCACTCCGGGCGGGCGGCGTGCGGAGGGTGACGAGGACGGGCGTCCGCCGAACGACTTCCAGGGCCGGCGCGGGCAGTCGATCGGCGACAAGTTCCAGGTCGAACAGCAGGGCCGCCCGGACGCGCGGCCAGGAGCGGTCGGCGAGCAGGTCGGGCTCGACGAGCACGGGGAATCCGGCCAGGTCGATCGGCTTGTAGTCGGCAAGCGGGACGGCGACGGGCATCGGGGCCGGGGAGGCGGCGGGGCTTCCGACTTGGGCCGCGGGTTCGGGCTGGCTGGCGTCGGGCTGGCTGGCGTCCGGCGGGCAGGCGTTGGCTGGACAGGCCAGCGGGCCGCCCAGCAGCAGAGCGAGAACGCCGGTCTGGATGAGGGCGGTCGCCACCATGGATACTGTTCTCCCTCACGGCCCCGCGGGGGCTTCACCCTCGCCCGGGACCCGCCTAAACTCTCGGCCCGGCCCACGGTGGACCTTTGGCCGGGGTCATTTCCTGCGAAACCCCCTTCGCTCGACCCCTCGGGGCGGGTGCGGGCTCCGGATCGGAAGGCACGCTATGGCGTACGTCTGCCACTTTACCGGCAAGAAGACCACTTTCGGCAAGAAGCGGGCCTGGGCCGGCCAGAAGATTTCCAAGGGCGGCTTCGGCCTCAAGCCCACGGGCATCTCCCGGCGCACCTTCCGCCCCAACCTCCAGAACGTCGACGCCATGGTCGACAACGGCGACGGCCAGATGGTCCGCAAGCGAATCAAGGTCTCGACCAAGGCCATCCGCATGGGCCTGGTCATCAAGCCGCTGAAGCGGAAGTATGGGTACACCGCCGAGCAGAAGGGCGAGCACCACTGAGTGCCCGCGGCCTGCTGCGGGCCGGCTTCCATCCCGAACCGATCTCGAATACCCCCGCTCCGGCGGGGGTTTGTGCCTTTGCGGCTGGCTTGTGGGAGCGGGCGGCAGAGCCGTCGGCTGGCTGGGTGGCGGCGTGACCGGCGATCTGCCCGTACGATTGGGCTTCGGAGGTCGTTGATGCTCTGCGAGTGCGGCCAGCGCGAGGCCACCGTCCACGAGGTGGTCATCCGCCAGGGAAAGAAGACCGAGCGCCATCTGTGCGAGCAGTGCGCCCGGGCCGCGGGCCTGGCCCCGCCCGCGCCGACGCAGATGGCCGACCTGCTGGGAAAACTCGTCACCGGGCCTGGGGTCAAGCAGGGCAAGGGGCCGGGCAACGTGCCGACCAAGGGCACTCCCAAGGGCAAGCCCGCCCCGGCGGCGGCGATCGTTCAGGCCAGCGCGTCGTGCGCGTCGTGTGGGGCGACGTTCGGCGACTTCAAGGCCAGCGGCATGCTGGGATGCCCGGACTGTTACCGGACGTACGAGGCCCTGATCGGGCCGTTGCTCGAGCGGGCCCATGATGGAGGGGTGCACCACGTCGGCAAGGTGCCGCGGGCGGCGTTGGACCGGTCGAGGCGGGCCGGCGAGGCGGGGATGTCGGCGATCCTGGGCGACGCGATCGAGCGGGCCAAGCGGGTGGCGTCGCTGCGCAAGGCGCTGGAGGAGGCGGTCGCGGGCGAGCAGTACGAGCGGGCGGCGCGCCTGCGGGATGAACTGGGGCAGATCGGGGAGGTGCGGGAGACGTGAGCCCGTCCTGGTGTTTCATGGAACGCGAAGGACGCGAAGGACGCGGTGGGGGAGGAGTGCATGGAGACGCGGCACGGAGTCGGGGTTTCCGCCCGGTTCGTGCGTCTGCGGGCGGGTAGCTCAATCGGCTAGAGCGTTCGCCTTACACGCGAAAGGTTCCGGGTTCGACCCCCGGCCTGCCTATTGAACGGTTGCGATCGATGCACGAGCCGCGCGGCGCGAGCCCGCGGTTTGGTTCGGGAGGGGATTCCGAGCGTCGTGCACCCGCGGGCTTACGCCGCGCGGCTCATTCGAGTCCGTCCGCCGCCTCGCGGACCCACTCCCACGCCTGACGCACGTGCTGCTCCTGTGTCGTCGTCGCGCCGATGGCCATGCGGATCACGAAGCGTTTGCCATCTGGCGTGTCGAGCGCGGTGTGGGAGAGGAACAAACACCCGCTGGCGTTGAGTGTGTCCATGAGGCGCTTGGTGGCCTCGTCGCCGGCGCGGAGGCGGAAGCAGACTAGGTTGCAGGTGCGCTCCGCGGCGAGTTCGAAGCGCGGATCCTCACGGATCCAGGACTCGACAAGCGCCGCCAGGCGGATGTGCTCGCGCACATAGCCCCGCAGCCCCTCGGCCCCGTAGTGGCGCAGCACGAACCAGAGTTTCAGGGCCCGGAAGCGCCGCCCCAGCGGCACCTGCCAGTCGCGGTAGTCGAACACCCGCCCCGCGTCGCTCGCGGCGTTGCGGAGGTACTCGGGCGTGATCGACATCGCGTCGATCAGCGCACGCCGGTCGGCGACGTAGAACAGGTCGCAGTCGAAGTTGGTCAGCAGCCACTTGTGGGGGTTGAAGCAGAAGGAATCGAAGCGGGACAGGCCGCGGGCCATCCAGCGGTGCTCGGGGCAGATGAGGCACGCGCCGGCGTGGGCGGCGTCGCAGTGGAGCCAGGGGCGGGGTACAGGGTTGTTCGGCTCGGGGCTGCGCCCCGAACTCAGGCTGCAAGCCTGAGCCACCTCATCGAGCGGGTCGATGGCGGTGGTGCCGGTGGTGCCCATTGTGGCCGAGACGAAGAACGGCACGCGCCCGGCCTGCACGTCGTCGTTGATGAGGCGGGCCAGATGGGCCGGGTCGAGGCGCTGGTTGGAGTCCACGTCGACGAGGCGCAGGTGCGTGCGATCCTCGGGGCTGTCGGCCAGCCCGGCGACCATCGCTGCTTTGATGACCGACGAGTGGGCCTGGGTCGAGGTGTAGAGCGTGAAGTGCGGGGCCGGGGCGCGGGGGTCGCCGGCGGCCCTGAGGGCCCGCCGGGCCCGATCGCGGGCGGCGACCATCGCGGTCAGCGTCGCTTCGCTGGCGGTGGTGTGGATCACCCCGCCGCCGGTGCCGGTCGAGCGCATGGCCGCCGGCAGGTCGAGCAGTTCGGCCATCCAGTCGAGCACGCGGGTCTCGAGTTCCGTGCACGCCGGGCTGGTGCTCCAGAGCATGCCCTGCTGCCCGAGGCCCGCGGCCAGCAGCTCGGCGAGCATGGCCGGGAACGAGGCGTTGCAGGGGAAGTACCCGTAGAACTGCGGCGACTGCCAGTGCGTCAGCCCCGGCATGACCTTCTCGGTGATGTCGGCCAGCAGGCGGTCCCAGTCGTGGGTGCCGCCGGGGGACTCGGGGGCTTTGGCGGGGAAGGACTTGGCGACATCGCCCGGCCCGATCGCGCCGGTCGAGGCGGGGTTGAGTGGCACCGATTCGAGCGACTCCCAGTAGCGGGCGACGAACTCGACCATCTCGCGCCCGCGCCGGCGGAACTCGTCGGGGGTCATGTGGGGGGTGGTAGTCATTTTAGGGGTCTGGCTTTGACTCGATGCCTGGATGCCTGCTTCCTTGGTGCCTTCCTGCGCATCATCTCCGCGCACGCTGCGGAGGCACATGGTTGATCGACATGCCTGCCCAGGGCTGCACGCATGCCACGCGGCGGAGGTCGACCGGAACGTAGGTGCGGACAGCGGGCGTCCGCGAATCGAGCGTCGGCGTCCGGATAAGCCGGCTCTCGCGTCCCGGAACCGGTCCTTCTGCAGCGACTGTGCGGCCTGTCCGGAAGAAACGGTGGTTCGCCGTCGGATCGGTGGTACCGTGCAGGTTGGCCGAGGGCGGATCGCGCCGGGCGTGCGCGCCCGTGCCTCGGCGGCTACGGGATTCGGGCTATCAAGCGTCTAGACAGGCTGTCGCCGGGCGTCGGTCGGCATGGGTCGGCGGGCGGCGACTTCTAGGATTCGCAAGGGTCGGCGGCGACCCCTTCTCGTCGGGCCGCGAGGACCGCGGCCAGCACGGTGTTCGGGCGGCGTCGCCGGGAGAGCGGACGCCGGCATTGGCCCCGCAGGCGGCGGGGCAGAGACGATCGGGGGCCTCACGCGATGGACCGTGGCGGATCCAGTTCGGCGGGCAACTCCGGCCCGGGATCGGGCTCTGGACGCTCCGGCGGCCTCGGACGCCAACTCGACCGCAGCAGCGATCGCGACCGCGTCCGCGAGTCGTCCGACATCGTCGAGGTCATCCGCGACCACCTGGCCCTGGTTCCGAGCGGGCGCGAGTTCAAGGCCATCTGCCCGTTCCACGACGACCACAAGCCGTCGATGTACGTCGTGCCCGCCAAGCAGATCTACCACTGCTTCTCCTGCGGGGCGACCGGCGACGTGTTCACGTTCGTGATGAAGTACCTGGGCCTCGAGTTCCGCGAGGCCCTGGAGATGCTGGCCGAGCGGGCCGGGATCGAATTGACGCGACTGGCTCCTGCCGAGCGCCGCGGCGACGACGACTCCGTGCCGCTGGAGCAGGTCCGCGAGGCGCTGGCGCTGGCCGGCGACTTCTACCGCAGCGTGCTGCACAACCCCGACCACGGGCGGGCGGCGCGTGAGATGATCGCCAGCCGCGGCATCAGCGCGGCGATGGTGGAGCGGTTCGCCATCGGGGCCGCGCCCGACGACTGGGAGCGCCTGTGCAAGGCGCTGCGGGGCAAGGGCGTCACGGAGGCGGCGCTGGTGGCCGCGGGCGTGGCCAAGGCGCGCGAGGGCGGCGGGGGGCGGTCGGGCTGCTACGACATGCTGCGGAACAGGCTTGTCTTTCCGATCCACGGGCAGCATGGCAAGGCCGTCGCGTTCGGCGGACGCAAGATCGACCCCGAGGACGAGCCCAAGTACCTCAACACGCCCGAGACGCCGGTGTTCAAGAAGGGCAAGACGCTCTACGGCATCGCGCAGGCGATGCCCGAGATCATCCGCACCGGGCGCGTCGTGGTCGTCGAAGGGTACGTGGACGTCATCGCGTGCCACCAGTACGGGTTCACGAACGTGGTTGGCACGCTGGGCACGGCCCTGACGCGCGACCACGCCCGCCTGCTGCGCGGGCGGGCCCGCGAGGTGATCCTGCTGTTCGACGCGGATGAGGCCGGGCGGCGGGCGGCGTTCCGCGCGGGCGAGGTGTTCTTTCCCGAGCCGCTGGACGTGCGGGTCGCGGCGACGCCCGAGGCAGTCGGGGCCGAGGCCAAGGACCCGGACGAACTGCTGGCCGAGGCTGGCGGAGGCGAGGTGCTCGAGGCGATGCTGGAGCGGTCGACCGACGTGCTGGGCCTGCGGTTCGAGGCATTGCGCGATCGGGTCGCCGGGCTTGGGCCGGCGGCGACGGGCGCGGCGATCGAGGAGGAACTGCGCCGGCTGGTCGAGATCGGGATCAACGAGGTGGAGCCGGTGCGTCGGCGGTACGCGGTGCACCAGGTCGCGGGCGTGCTGGGGCTGTCGGCGTTCGAGGTCGAGCGGATGCTGCCGACGGGGCGGAGCGCGGCCCGGCGCGGCGGCGGTTCCGACGACGCAGACGGTGCGGGCGGCGACGGGCGTGAGTGGTACACGCCGGGCGACACGCTGTCGGTTGGCGAGTTGCTCTTGGGCTGCGCGATCGCGTGCCCGCAGGCGATCGGGGCCTCGGATCGGGACGTGCTGCGGGCGGACGCCTATTCTCATCCATTGCTGCGCACGGTGGCACAAGGCGTTGAGGCGGTGCTGGCTTCGGGCGGCGCTCCCGGGCTCGATCCGGTGCTTCGCGCGATCGGCGACGACGAGCCGGCCCGCGAGGCCGCCATCGCGCTGGCGTCGCATGTCGAGCGGATCCACAAGGTCGAGCGGCGCAACGGGCGCGGGCAGGACGAGTCGCGGGCCCGCCTCGGGCACGCGTGGCGCGAGGCCGTGGCGCGGGCCCGGCGTGAGCGGGGCGGCGGTGCGACGCTTGAGGCCAAGCCGGCGGGCGGGTTGCCAAGTCCCGCGGCGGGTTCGGCCGACGCCATCGCCGCGGCCATGCGGGCCAAGGTCAAACTCAAGCAGGCCCTCGGGCGCGACCCGGCGGCGTTGCCTCGCCCGTACGGCGAGTGAATCAAGCGGAACGCGCGCCGCCGAGAGGATGCGCGCGGGGTTGGATCGTGTGATCGGTGGGGTGGACGGTGGAACACGGTCGGCGTTGCGGCTTGCCCGCAGCGGCGACGCGAGATGAGAGGGAGCGGGCGGCGGCGCGGGTGGCGCGCCTCCGGTCGCTGGTTTCGAGAGGTGGGGGCGTCACGGCGGACGCCCGGGTTCGACAGGAGCGTGATGTGACGTACGAACTGCACCCCGCGGTGGCCGGCCTGCTGACCCTCGGACGCGAGCGCGGCTGGCTCGCCTACGAGGAACTCAACAACACGCTCCCCGACGAGATGGTCGATCCCCAGCGGATCGACGCGCTGCTCGTCCTGATCGATCGCATGGGCATCGAACTCGTCGATGAACTCGAGTTCAAGGCCCGCCTGCACCGCGAGCGCCTGGCCCGCGGCGAGGAGCAGGGGCCCAACCCGCTGGTCAACGGTGTGTGGACGGTCGCGGTCGGCGTCGGACGCCCGTTCCGGGCGATGAGCGTCGCGGGCGGCGAGCGCGCGACCGAGGCGGCCGCGCTCAATCAGATCGCCGCGGCCAAGGCCGAGGACGGCGAGGGGCAGCACGGTTCGGCCGGGTCGAACGGCGCGGCCAACGGCTCGCACGCCGAGGCCGCGGCCAAGGCGCGGCGCGAGGCCGACGCGATCGTTCGCGGGATCGGCGTCGAGGCGGCCCTGAACGGCGAGACCGACGGCGACGCGGACATCGAGCGCGAGGCCGCGGAGATGAACCTGGAGGAGGTCGCCGAGGAGGCGGGCACGCGCCGGATCGACGACCCGGTGCGGATGTACCTCTCGCAGATGGGCTCGATCCCGCTGCTGACGCGCGAGGAGGAGATCCGCCTGGCCAAGAAGATCGAGGTCACGCGGATGGTCTTCCGGCGTCGCGCCCTGGAGAGCGACTACATCGTCCAGCAGGCGGTCGACACGCTGCGTCTGGTCCACCTCGGGGAACTCCCGTTCGACCGCACGATGCGGATCTCGACGCTCGAGGCCAACGCGAAGGACAAGATCGCCAAGCGGATCCCCACGAACCTCAAGACCGTCGAGCAACTGCTCGACCTGAACCGGCGCGACTGGGACGCGCTGCAGCACGCCGAGTCGCAGCAGGACGAGGCGCGCGCGGCGGAACTCAGGGTCCGTATCGCCGGGCGTCGCCGGCGCATGGCGACGCTGACCGAGGAACTCTGCCTGCGCACCGGGCGGATCGTGCCGCTGATGCGGAAACTGCGGTCGCTGGGCAAGAAGATGACCGACCTGCAGGGCGAGATCGCGCGGGCCTCGGCCAAGGGCAGCCGCGCCCATCCCGAGGACGTCGCGGTGATGCGCGAGGAACTCGACGGGCTTCGCTCGCTCGTGCTGGAAGAGCCAGCGGAAGTTGAGGCCCGCAACCGCGTGCTCGCCACGGTGTTCTGGGAGTACGAGCAGGCCAAACGAGACCTGTCGGGCGGCAACCTGCGCCTGGTGGTCTCGATCGCCAAGAAGTACCGCAACCGGGGGCTGTCGTTCCTGGACGTGATCCAGGAGGGCAACACGGGCCTGATGCGCGCGGTCGACAAGTACGAGTACAAGCGCGGCTACAAGTTCAGCACCTACGCGACGTGGTGGATCCGCCAAGCCATCACCCGCGCCATCGCCGACCACGCCCGCACGATCCGCATCCCGGTGCACATGATCGAGCAGATGAGCCGCCTGCGGAACCTGCAGAAGTCGATCCTGCAATCGACGGGCACCGAGCCGACGATGGAGGAACTGGCCGAGGCCGCGAAAATGCCGCTGGCCGAGGTCCGCCGCGTCATGAAGATCTCGAAGCACCCGGTCTCGCTGGACCGCCCGGTTGGCGAG
Source organism: Phycisphaerales bacterium (assembly GCA_041401985.1). GTDB lineage: Bacteria > Planctomycetota > Phycisphaerae > Phycisphaerales > UBA1924 > JACKHA01. Next base: position 63,751 of record JAWKTE010000001.1, on the reverse strand, counting down.
AGCGAGGACTCGTACTTCGGCGACTTCATCGAGGACGAGACCGCGGGCGCCCCCGCCGACACCGCCGGGGCCGAGATGCTTCGCAAGCGGATCGAGGACGTGCTCAAGACGCTGACCTACCGCGAGCGCGAGATCATCAAACTCCGCTACGGCATCGGCGACGGGTACACCTACACGCTCGAGGAGGTCGGGCGGATCTTCAAGGTCACGCGCGAGCGGGTCCGCCAGGTCGAGGCCAAGGCCATCCGCAAACTCCAGCACCCCGTGCGGGCCCGCAAACTCCGCGGCTTCGTGGACACGACCATCTACAAGGAAGTCGGGGGCGAGCCGATGCCCGTGGGCATGGGCGTGCCGGTGCCTGTCGGCGCGGGGCGTGCGGAGAAGCCCAGGGTCCAGGCCCAGGCCGAGCCCGAGCCGGTTGAAGAGGCGGGGTCCGACGAGGATTGACCGCCCCGTGCGGAACGCCGGGCCACATGGCCCAACGCAACGGTGGCCCTCCGCTATGGGGTTGCGGGCCTCCGGCCCGCAGCGCATCGGACCGCACCAGGCGCCGTTACTCGAGCGCGGACGCCGCCGCCGGTTCTCGCGCGGGCAGCAGGCCGGATTGGCGCAAGCGGTCCAGATACGCCAGTGCCGCGTCAAGGGCGGCATCCCGGCCCCGATGGGCATCGGTCGGGGCGGCGAGCGCCACGATGTGCGGCGGCACGCCCAGCCCATCGAACGAGTCTCCGTTGCCCGCGACGAGCCGCTGCGACGGCAGCCCGATCCGCCAGCCGTTGGGCAGTTCGACGACCGTCGGTCTTGAGAATCGCCCCGACGTTGCCTCGCCGATCCGCGTGACGCGAAGGCTCGGCATCGAGGCGAGCACGAGCGCCTCGGCCGCGCCGCGCGTCGCGTCGTTGGTCAGCAGGATGACCGGCCCGGTCGGGCGAGCATCCGCCGGCATGATCTCGGACTCGGAGTCGCCTGCGAACGCGCCGGAGGCGGGATCGAACCGCTCGATCCACGGCCTCCTGACCGGCTCGTCGATCAGCAGCGACGCGACGCTCCACGGGCGCGCGCCCAGGTCGCCGAAGCGAAGGTCGAGCACGATCGGCTCGCCGCGATGGAGGCTCAGCAGCACGGGGCCGAGCCCGGTGTCGCGTCCGCCGTGCGTCGCGCCCGAAGGCCGCGCGTAGAGCGTGCCGTCGCGGAGCCGCGACACGAGCGTGCCGGAATCGAGGGCGATCCCCTCGGTCGCGGCACCGTCGCTCGACAGGTACGTCGCGGCGATCGCGTCGGTCGGGTCGATCGCCGCGCCTTCGGACGCGGCGTGCGGGGCCTCGCCGCGGCGCCAGGAACGCCCGTCGGTCGTGCGCACGAACACGAAGCCGTGCACGCCGAGCGGTTCGAGCAGATCGACGAGCGCCGCGAACAGGTCGGCGTCGCTCCCGACGCGATCGAGCGGCTCGCGGAGGAGTTGCCCCCAATCGTCTCGGTCGGCGGCATCGGCCACTGAGTCGGCGTCGTCGCTGAGCAGCGGCGCGTACGCGCGGATCGCGTCGATGGCCGCGCCGAGATTCCGGGCCGGGTCGAGGTCTCGGGCGGCTGGGGCCGATCCCGCGCGTTCGGACTCGCCCGAATCGCGCGCGACGCCGGGGGCCGCGCACTCGGCCGGCTCGGTGGGCGGCGAGGCGACGATTCGGGCGCCTTCCCGTCCCGCGGACGGACCATCGCTCGCCGGGGCGTCGCCAAGCGCCGCGTCGCCCATGCAGATTGTGAACATCGCGGCCAGGGCCGAAACGCAAGCGCCCGACACATCCATTCGCAGATTCCCTCGCCCCGCCCCGAGCGGCCAGAGATCGGCCAAGAGGCGGGCGATACGCGGCCAAACCGCCCCGGTTGCGGCTTTGTGCGCGGCGCATGTCGATTGCAGCGCCACGTCGGGCGATCTCGGACCCAACCGGCGGTGCGACCCGGCCAAGGGCTAGCGAGCGTCGAACGCGTCGGCGGTCCGATACGCGTCGATGACCGCGCGCTCGCCCTCGGCGCCGGGGCGGCTGTTGCCGTGCTCCATGCCGACGATGCCCGTGTAGCCCTTGGCGTGAAGATGGGCAAACACGTTGCGGTAGTTGATCTCGCCCGTGCCCGGCTCTTTGCGTCCAGGGTTGTCCCCGACCTGGATGTACGCGATCTCGTCCCACGCCAGATCGATGTTGGGGATCAGGTTCCCCTCGCTGATCTGCTGGTGGTAGGCGTCGAACAGGATCCTGCAGGCCGGGCTGTTCACGGCGCGGCAGAGCATGTGGGCCTGGCTGGTGCGCGTGAGGAACAGGCCGGGGTGGTCGCGCCGGTGGTTGAGCGGTTCCAGAACCATGACCAGGCCGTGCGGCTCAAAGATCTCCGCCCCGCGCCGGAGGGCGTCGATGACGTTGGCGTTCTGGAAGTCGAGTTCGAGGCGCGAGTCGAGCGTGCCGGGCACGACGGTCATCCAGGTGGCGTTCACGCGCTGGGCGACCTCGACCGCGGCCCTGCACTCGGCGAGAAACTGATCGCGCGCGTCGGCCCGCCCGGTGGAGAGCGTCGGGCTCCAGGCCGTGCCGAGGTTCACCACGAACACGCCCATGCGCATGCGCAGGCGCGCCATCTCGCGGGCGATGGCCTCCTGCTGCTCGACGGGGCGACCGGCCATCCCGTTGTCCTCCAGGGCCGTGAAGCCCTGGTCGGCCATGAAGCGGAGTTGGTCGAGAAGGTCGTCGCCCGCCAGGTTGCGGAACATGCCGAAGTGGGGGGCGTAGGCGAGGTTGAACGCGGCGGTCCGGGCCGCCTCGTCGGCGTCCGGCTGCGGCGTCCCGCTCCGACGATCGCGGGCCGCGGCGACCGAAACGCCGCCCAGCCCCGCGCCGCCGACGACCGCCGCGGCCGAGGCCACGGAACCAACGAAGGAGCGACGATCGATCGGATCGGGCATGGCGCGGCCTCCTGGCTCGGGCTGCGGCGAGATGCTCTCGCCCGAGCAGGAGCACGATACCGCAAACCGATCGGCGTCTCCCGAGGCCGCGGCGCGGGCAACGCGCAACGCCTCTCGGGCCGCCCGGTTGGCCGCATCACCGAGCCATGACGAGATCGCGGGCCGACGGCCTCAGCCGCAGGAGTAGAAGAACTTGGCCTCGCTGATCTTGCCGTCCTTGTTGACGGTGTAGAGGCAGGTCTCCTGCATCTCCATGCGTTGGCCGGCCATGGGGCCCTCGCTGGAGGTGCAGTCCATCTTCATCTCGCAGACGAACTGGTCGCCGTTGACGATGGGCTTGCCGCACGAGGCGCTGTGGACGGTGGTGGTCTTGCTCCAGTGCTCGGACATCTTGAGCAGGTTGGCCTTGCCCTCGGTGATCCGCTTGTAGGGGCTGCCGGGCATCTCCATGGCCTCGACGTGGCGGGCGTTGTCGGCGTACAGCTCCTCGATCGCCTCGTGATACTGGTTCGCGCTCAGCATCTCGTGGAAGCGGGCGGCGGTGGTGTCGGTCACGGTGGGGGCCGGGGTGGGGAATGTGGTGCTCATGCCCGGAGTATACCGAATGAAGTCCGATCGGCAAGTGCAATACGGACTTTGATCGGCAAGTCGCAAGCCGGTGCCAGATGCCAGCTCGGGAAGCCCCATCCGGGCGCTCCGCGAGTGCCGCCGGCGGGCAACGCGGCCGCGGGTCGCTACGCTCGCCGGCATGTCCGAATCCGACCGCTGGCGCATCTCGGTGGACACCGGCGGCACGTTCACCGATTGCCTGGCGACCTCGCCGACGGGCGTCACGACGCGGCACAAGGTGCTTTCGTCGTCGGCGGTGCGGGGCCGGGTGGTGGGGCGGCCGGATGAGACGACCGCCGTGGTCGAGTGGGGCGTGCCTAGCGGCGTGCTGGATGGAGCGGAACTCCGCGTGAGGCCTGCAGATGGCGCAAGCGGCCCGAGCGACGCTCCAAAGGACGAGTCACGCTCGGTGATCGCTTCGCACGACAGCGAGCGCATCGTGCTGGCCGCGCCGCTCGGCGTCGACTCGATGCCACCCGGCGCGTCGTTCGAGGTGCAGGCGCCGTGGTCGCCGCCGATCCTGGCGGCGCGGATCGCCACACGGACGCCCGCTCACGCCGACCTGCCGGCGATCGACATGCGCCTGGCCACCACGCGCGGCACCAACGCACTTCTTGAACGGCGCGGCCATCCGCCCGTGCTGTTCATCACCGCTGGCTTCGGCGACCTGCTCGAGATCGGCGACCAGTCGCGTCCGGACCTGTTCGCGCTGGACATCGTCAAGCCGGCCCCGCTGCACGCGATGGTGATCGAGGTGCCCGAGCGGCTGGATGTGTCGGGCGCAGTGCTTGAAGCGCTGGATCTTGCGTCGGTGCGTCCCGGGGCCGAGGCGGCGCTGGCGGCGGGGCACACGACCGCCGCCGTCGCGCTGCTGCACTCGTGGGCGAACCCGATACACGAGCGTGCTCTCGCGGCCATGCTGCGCGAGGTCGGGTTCGAGCATGTGTGCGCCTCGGCGGACCTGTCGCCGCTGATCGGGTTCCTGGCGCGGACGCAGTCGGCGGTGGTCGATGCGTATCTGTCGCGGGTGGTGGGGGACTACCTCGCGGCGGTGCGGCGCGGGCTCGGGCCGCGCGGACGGCTGCGGGTGATGACCAGCGCTGGCGGGCTGGCCAGTGCCGACGAGTTCCACCCGAAGGACTCGCTGCTCTCGGGCCCGGCGGGCGGGCTGCTGGGCGCGGCGTGGGCGGGCCAGCGGGCCGGGCGCGAGCGGATCATTACGTTTGACATGGGCGGCACCAGCACGGACGTGGCCCGCTGCGCCTCGACCTCGACGCGGGCGTTCCCGCTGCTGCGCCAGCATCGCGTGGGCGATGCGCGGGTGGTCGCGCCGGCGGTGGGCGTCGAGACGGTAGCGGCCGGGGGCGGGTCGATCTGCTCCTTCGATAGCGGCGAACTGCGGGTGGGACCGGAGTCGGCCGGCGCTTCGCCCGGGCCGGCGTGCTACGGCGCGGGCGGGCCGCTGACGGTGACGGACTGCCACCTGCTGCTGGGGCGGTTGGCGCCGGAGCGGTTCGGGATCCCGATTCATGTGGACGCGGCGCGGCGACGAGCGGACGGTGTGCTCGCAGAAGTGAACGCGCATCAGGCGGACGCCGGCGGCGCGTCCATGACGCTCGAAGCGCTGCTCGAGGGCTTCCTGACGCTGGCCGATGAGCGGATGGCCGATGCGATCCGTCGGATCTCGATCCGCCAGGGCGAGGACCCGGCGTCGTACGCGCTCGTGGCGTTCGGCGGGGCCGGCGGGCTGCACGCGTGCGCGCTGGCCGAGCGGCTGGGAGTCCGCGATGTGGTCGTGCCGCCCGAGGCCGGCGTGCTGTCGGCGCGCGGGCTGGCGGTGGCGCGGGTGGAGCACGCGGTGCAGCGGCAGGTGCTGCGGGCGTGGGAGGTGGACTCGGTCGATGCCGACGACGAGGCCGCCGCGGCACAAGTCGGTATGGAGGCTCCGCCCGCGTGGCTCGTCGGGCTGCTCGACGAACTCGCGGCGGAAGCGATTGCCGGTGTGGTTGGCAAGGGCGTCGACGCGAGTCACGCGAGCATCGTGCGGCGTGAAGCGCGCGTGCGGGTGCCGGGCCAGTCGGCGACGCTGGACGTTGACGCCGCCGACGCGGCCGCAATTCCGGCGTTGTTCGCCGCGGCGTACGAGCGGACGTTCGGGCACACGCCGGCGACCGGGGCGATCGAGATCGAGTCGCTGCTTGTGGTCGCGGCGGGAAGGGCCGTTTCGCCGGGGAAGTGGGCGACCGAAGCCCCGCCCGAGGCGAGGACCATTCCAAGGGCGGGCGACGCGGGGACCGGCGACAGCACCTCCCCGATCCGTGTGTATTGCCACGGCGCGTGGCGTGAGGGCCGACGGGTCGAGCGCGATCGGATGCGGCCGGGGAGGCTCGTGCCCGGCCCGGCGATCATCTCCGAACCGCACGCGACGACGTTCGTGCCCGTTGGCTGGTCGGCGTCGGCCGACGCATCGGGCGCGGCGGTCATGGTCAATACGAGCAGGCCTGAGCGCAATGGCTCGCCAGGCGACGCTGCCGCCGTGGCGGATGCGTCCGCCGACTCCCCGGTCGCGCTTGAACTCTTCGTCGCCGCGCTCACGGCCATCGCCGAGGACATGGGCGAGATGCTGCGCCGGACGGCCCTGTCCGTCAACGTGAGGGAGCGCCTCGACTTCTCGTGCGCCCTGCTCTCGCCGGATGGGCAACTGCTGGTCAACGCTCCGCACATCCCGGTGCACCTGGGGGCGATGGGGCTGTGTGTGCGAGCGCTGCAGGGGGCGATCGAGCTTGCGCCCGGCGATACGGTCATCACGAACCACCCGGCGTTCGGCGGATCGCACCTGCCGGATGTGACGCTGGTGACGCCGATCCACGCCGACACGCCCGGCGGGCCGCGCTTGATCGCGTTCGCGGCCAGCCGGGCCCACCACGCGGAGATCGGCGGCGTGTCGCCCGGCTCGATGCCGGTCGGGGCGACGCGCCTCTCGGAAGAGGGCGTTGTGATCCGCCCCACGCACCTGGTCCGCGACGGGCGGGCGCAGTTCGATGCGATCGAGCGGCTGCTGCGTGCCGGGCCTCACCCGTCGCGATCGGTCGAGCAGAACATGGCCGACATCCGCGCGGCCCTGGCGGCGAACCGGCACGCGCACCGCGCGGTGTGCGACCTGTTCAGCCGGACCGGCCTGGAACGCGCGGGCGAGTTCTGCGGCGCGCTCACGGCGCGGGCCGAGTCAAGGATGCGGGCGGCGCTCGGGCGGATCGCGCCGGGGGTGTACGAGCACGCCGACGGGCTCGACGATGCGACGCCGATCGTGGCGAGGATCACGGTCCACGAGGCGCGCTGCGACAGCGCGACCGGCACGGGCGAGGCCGGGCCCGCCGCCACGATCGACCTGGGCGGCTCCGGCGGTGTCCACGGCGCGAACTACAACGCGACGCGCGCGATCACGACCGCGGCGGTTCTGTACACGCTGCGCGTCCTCGCCGGCGAGGACATGCCGCTCAACGAGGGGCTGCTGCGCGCGATCGACCTGCGGATCCCGACGGGCACGCTGCTGGACCCGGGCGACGCGTGGGCCGGCGGCGACGGCCCGGCGGTGGCCGCGGGCAACGTCGAGACCAGCCAACGGATCGTCGACGTGCTGCTGCTTGCGATGGGGCTGGCCGCGGCCAGCCAGGGCACCATGAACAACGTCGCGTTCGGGAACGATGAGTGGGGCTGCTACGAGACGATCTGCGGCGGCGCGGGAGCCACGCCCCGTGCCCCGGGCGCGTCCGGCGTGCACACGCACATGACCAACACGCGGATCACCGACGCCGAGGTGCTCGAGCAACGCCTCCCGGTGCGGGTGCGTCGGTTCGGGATCCGGTGCGGGTCCGGCGGCGACGGGGCTCACCGGGGCGGCGACGGTGTCGTTCGCGAGTTCGAGTTTCTGGAATCGGTGCGGTGCTCGATCCTCGCGCAGCGCCGTCCCAGCGGGCCGCCCGGACTCGGGTGCGGCGGTGCGGGTGCGGTGGGTGCGCAGTCAATATGGGAGCCGGACGGCGGTTGGCGCATCATCAAAGCCGGGGCGTTCGCGATTCCGTCCGGGGGGCGTTTGCGCGTCTCGACACCCGGAGGAGGTGGTTGGCGTTGAGTTGACGCGCCGACCCGGCAAGTGTTTCTGAACACACGCGCCCTTGCAGGATTTCCCCCAGATTCACGCGGCGCGACGCGTTCTCGGGCGTCATTCTCCAATGGAACCACCGGGCCACGAATCCGTGGATCGCACACACAATTCCGGCTTGCACGAAAGTCGCAATTGCCGATACTCTGGTCCGTTCCTTGGCCGGAGGGCCGGGGCGCAACGGCACGACGCCGAGTCGGAAGAGGGTTGACGTTCCATGCCCAGTGAGTCTGCATCACCGCCCCCGGCGCGGCCGCCCATGTTGTCGGAGAACCCGGCGCTGTGGAAGCGCGCGTGCGACCTGCTCTTCACGGTCGTCTCGGATTACGTCACGCTGATCGACGAGGATGGCGTGTTCGTGGACGCCAACGACGCCGCGCTGGTGTGGCTGGGCGTCACGCGCGAGCGGGCGATCGGGCAGCCGGTGGCATCGTTCCTGCCGGCGAGCATCGCCGAGGAGCGGGTCGGCCTGTACGCCAAGTGCGCACGCGAGCGTGAGCCGGTGTGCGTCGAGGGCTACATCGGCGGCGTGCTGGTCCAGTGCAACCTGCGTCCGTTCAGCGTCGAGTCCGGGGAGACGTACATCCTGTGCGTGAGCCGTCCCGTCCGCCCTGGGCTGCAGAACGGCGGGCTGCCGACCAGGCGCGCGCAGACGCACGACATGGGCCCGCTGGCGAGGCTGACCGACCGGGAGATCGAGGTGCTGGGGCACATCGGTCGGGGGCTGACGACCGCGCAGATCGCCAAGGCGATGCACCGATCCGTGAAGACGATCGAGTGGCATCGGGTGTCGCTGGGCAACAAGCTCGACGCGTCGAACCGGGTCGAACTGGCGCGGTTCGCGATCCGGTACGGGCTGACGTCGGTGCACGCGGACGAGCCGGCGGCGGATGCGGGGCCGCGCCCGCTCGACGGGGCGAAGTGATCCGGCTTGGACGCGGGGGTTCCTCGCCGCGCCGGTCCAGTTGTCGTTTCAATGGACAACGGAAAAACGAACAGGCCCGGCGTCACGCCGGGCCTGCGTTCATGTGCTGAAGAGAGAGGCGGGTGTGCTGATCAGCGGCGGCGGCGTCCGGCGACCAGGGCCGAGAGGCCCAAGAGCGCGGTCGCGCCCGGGGCGGGCACGAAGAACGCGGAGCCGGAGTAGGAGCCCTCGGAGCGCCACTCATTGTTGGGCATCATGTCGGTGCCCAGCGAAACGCCGGAACCGAGCGCCGTCTGGAGGAACGTGAGGGTGAAGGCGGCGTCGTCGGTCCCGACGGACGTGCCGTTGAACACGCCGTAGGCCGGCAGGTCGCCGCCGGCCCAGATGTACTCGACGCTGCCGGGGTTGTCGGAGCCGAGGATGGTGTCGGTCGAGCCCCAGGTGTTCTGGCCGCCGAGGGCGATCAGGGCGCCGTCGGCGATGTTCACGGTCAGGAGCGTGCCGCTCAAGTTGCTGAACGTGAAGGTGCCGTTGAGGCTGTAGTTGTGGGTGAAGATGCCGGGGGCCACCATGGCCGAGGAGACGTAGCCGATGGTGAAGTCGGCGTCGAACTCGACGTCGAACTCGAGGGCCGGCAGCGGGCCGTTGCTGTCGTCAACGAGAAGCGTGACCGGGTCGGTCGGGTCGCTGGCGTCGCTCACGTTCGTGCCGAAGCCGCCGAAGGTAAAGTCCGTCTGGTTGGAATCGGACGCGAACGAGAAGGTCGCGGCCTGGGCGAGGCCGGCAAAGGCGGCCAACGTCGTCGCGGCAAGCACAAGGTTCAGCTTCATCTCTTCACCTCTCCGGGGCGCGACGTGAGCCTCCCCCCGTGCGTCGGGGGATCCTGCCGGTCGCGCATCTCTTCAGCCATCAAGGTGCCCCGAGAATCGGGGTGTGCCAGAAATCCGCGCGAGAAAGTTGGTGCAATCCGACCAGATGGTCCTGGGGATCGCCGGCGTGCCCGTGGGGCGGCGTGCCCTGCGTCCGGAATCGGCGAGCGGAGGCGTCCTCGCGCGGCGACGGCGGGGGATCATGCGTACAACACACGAATGGAACCGCATGCGGCAATCTCGCTCGCCGGCCTGCGTCGCGACGTTCCCGATGCCCCGTGGAGTGAGGGGCCTCGGGCGGGCGTGGCGTGGGCGGCGTCGATTGGGGTTCGTCAGGTTCAGTTGGACGCGGCGGCTCCGGGGATGAGGCCGCGGGAACTGGATCGGTCCGGGCGGCGAGACGCCGCGGCCCTGCTTCGCCGGCACGAACTCGGGCTGGCGGGGCTGGACCTGTGGATCCCCGGCGAGCACCTGGTGGACCCGATTCATCTGGATCGGGCGGTGGCGGCGATCGACGGGGCGATCGGGCTGGCGGCGGACCTTTCCCCGCTTGTGGGGGGTGGCGGGCGGCTGGTGAGCCTGACGCTGCCGGACCGGGTCGCAGCGGACGTGGTCGGGCACATCGCGGCGTCGGCGGATCGGGTCGGGGTGCGGGTGGCGGACCACGCCTGGCCGGCGCGGGGCGAGCGCGCGGGTGGAGAGACGACCGACGGCGGCGAGGATGCACAGGCGCGGGTCGCCTCTCCTTCGATCGGCATCGGCCTGGACCCGGCGGCGGTGGTGCTGGCGGGCGAGAGCGTCGCCAAGGCGACGGCCCGGGTGGCGGACCGCCTGCTGACGGCGCGCCTGTGCGACCTCTCGAGCGCGGGGCGGGTTCTGCCGGGCGATGGGCGCCTGGACGTGGCGGCGTACCGGGCGTGCCTGTCGCTGGCGCCGGCGGGCACGCCGGTGGTGATCGACGTGCGCGGGCTGGAGGACCAGGACGCGGCGGCGCGCCGGATGCTGCGGGCTTGGGAGGCGGCGGGGCTGCCGACCTGAGGGGCACGTTCGGGGTCGTGCCATCAGGCGTGGCTTTGCACGCCTGATGCCCGTTGCCCGTGGCGTGCGGAGCATCAGCCGCTTCAAGCCGCGGCTGATGGCACGGCGTCATGCGGGCTTCGAGACGGCATCATCGACGGCCTGTCGGATCCCATCGGCAAAGCGGCTCTCGCTGAAGCGCTCGGCGCCGGCGCGGCACGCCGCGGTCGTCTCGGGTGATCGCTTTGGGACTCGGTCGATCGCGTTGCGCAGGCTGGTATTGTCGGCGTCGTTCCACTCGAAGAGGGCACCCGTGACGCCATCGATGACGGTGTCGAGCGCGCCGCCGGCGGCGCGGGCCAGGACCGGGCAGCCGCAGGCCTGGGCCTCGACGGCGGTGATGCCGAAGTCTTCGATTTGTGGGAACACGAGCAGGTCGGCGGCGCGGTAGAGGGCGCGGAGTTGGTCGTCGCTGACGCGGCCCAGGAAGATCGCGTCGGGGGCGGCGAGGCGGCGGAGGGTCGGCTCCTGGGTGCCGGTGCCGGCGATGACGATGGCTTTTTTGGCGAGGCGGGCGGCGGCGATGGCTAGGTCAAATCGCTTGTAGGGTTCGAGGGCGCCGACGGCCAGCCAGAAGGACGAGGGGAGGGGTTTGGAGGCCGCGGGCTGTTCGGCTGCCCCCTCCGTCGGACTCGCAGAGCCTCGTCCGACACCTCCCCGCACGCGGGGAGGTGAGCGTGCGTGGCTCCGTTTGGGCCTCGGTGCCATTCGGCGTGAAGAACTCGGTTCGGACGGGCGGAAACAAGACGGTTGCGTCTCGACCGTAGCAACGCTCGATCTCGCGCTGGGTGTGGGTGGAGTTGGCCAGGAACGCCGTGACGTTGGCGGCGGTGCGTCGGTCCCATCGTTTGAGTGCCGGCGCGAAGAGGCCCAGGCCTAGGCCTCGGAGGCCGCCGGCGTACTGGTCGGTCTGGGACCACAGGTATCGCGCGGGGGTGTGGCAGTAGCAGAGGTGCGGGACACCGGGCGGGGGTTTGAGGCCCTTTATCGCGGCTGAGGATGTTGAGATGAGCAGGTCGATCGGTTCGCGGGCGTGGTCGCGGGCGAGGCGCTTCGAGAGTTGCCCGACGCCCCAGGGATAGAGCGGCAGCAGCCAGCGTCGGACTCGGCTCGCCAGCGGCAGGCGGGCGAGGGGGCTGGCTCGTTTCGGGATCGGGTCGAGGTGGGGCGAGAGCGGTTGCCCGTCGTCGAACATGGTGTAGAGGGCGGTCAGGCGGTGGTGGGGGGTGAGGGTCCGGGCGATGGCTTCGAGAACGCGTTCGCCGCCGCGCATGCCGACGAGCCAGTCGTGGGCCAGGGCGATGCGGAGGGGTCGGGATGTGGCGTCGCCCTGGTCTACCATCGCTCGATGCAGCCTCCGACGACGCCGAGCGCCGGGGCGGGGTCACGGACCGCCGCCAACCGATTCGGGCTTGATTATCGGCGCGAGGCCGAGCGCCTGGGGGCGCCGGTCGTGCCGATCATCGATATCCACGCCCACATCAACGGGGCGCGGGCGGCGGCGATCTATCGCGACGTGATGGACCTCTACGGCGTGCGGTGCGTCGTGAGCCAGTCTCGCTGGGAGGAGGCCGCGGCGGTTCGGGCGGTGCTGGGCGACCGCGTGCGGTTCGTGGCGATCCCGAGTTACGACAGGCAGCCGCGATCCGAGGCGCTCGGGGCGCGGTTCCTGGACGAGATCCGCCGGTGGCACGGGGAATTCGGGTCGCGGATCGTGAAGTTGTGGGCGGCACCGCGGCTTCTCGAGTTGATGCCGCCCGAGGCGCGGTCGATCGCGTGGCTGGATTCGCCGCAGCGAAGGGCGGCGATCGAGCTGTCCCAGTCGCTGGGCATGATGGTGATGGTGCACGTGGGCGACCCGGACACGTGGTTCAGGACCAAGTACGCCGACGCGTCGCTGTTCAAGCGGAAGATCGACCACTACGGGCCGTTCGAGCGTGTGCTGGACGACTACCCGGGGCTGTGGATGGCGGCCCACCTGGCGGGGTATCCCGAGGACCTGGACTTCTTGGACGCCTTGCTGGAGCGGCATGCGCGCCTGGTGCTGGACACATCGGCGACGAAGTGGATCGTGCGCGAGGTCTCGAAGCAGCCGCGCGAGCGGGTAGTCGCGTTCCTGGAGCGCTGGTCCGGGCGGGTCCTCTTCGGCTCGGACATCGTGACGACCGACGAGCACCTGGCCCCGAAGGACTCGCCGAACCCGGCGAAGTTCTTCGTCGATCTGGCCAGCAGCCCGGAGCAGGCGTTCGACCTGTACGCGAGCCGGTACTACGCGCTGCGGACGATGTGGGAGACGGGGTACGACGGGGAGAGCCCGATCGCGGACCCGGACCTGGCGATGGTGGAGCCGGAGCGGTTCGACGCGATGAGCGGGCCGCGGCTGCGGGGGCTGGGGCTGCCGGCGGAGATGCTGCGGGTGCTGTACCAGGACGCGTCGGAGGCGAGCGTGTGGGGGTATCTGGACGGGCGAGAGTCCGCGGTCTGAGGCCGGTGTCGCGGGTGTGGCGGGCCGAGCAGGGGCGGCCTCGCGCTACACTCGGGCGTGCGAGGCGTGCTGGACATCCCCGACGAACTGCGGCCGGTTGGCGAGATGCTGGGCGGTGCGCTCGTGCGCGTCGAGAAGCGGTTCGATGAGGCGCTCAGTGCGGACCTGGAACCGGTCGCGGCCCTGTGCCGGCACGTCGAAGCGTACCGGGGCAAGATGCTGCGCCCGACGCTGGCGATCCTGTGCGGGTGCGCGGCGGGCGCGGGGAGCGAGGAGGGCGTGCCCGACGCCGACGCCCTGCCCGAGACGCTCATCGCCATCGCCGGCGTGGTCGAGATGGTGCACATGGCCACGCTGGTGCACGACGATGTGCTCGACGAGGCCGACACGCGGAGGCGTGGGGCGACGGTCAACAGCCTCCACGGCAACGAGAGCGCGGTGATCCTGGGGGATTACCTGATCGCCGCGGCGTACCACTGGTGCGCGACGCTGGACGACCCGCACTACGCGCGCCGGATCGGGCGGGTGAGCATGGACGTGTGCTCGGGTGAACTTCTGCAGTTGTCCCGCCGACGCGACTTTGCGCTCAGCGAGCGGACGTACTTCGACATCGTGTCGCGCAAGACCGGGGCGCTGGTGGCGGTGGCGTGCGAACTCGGGGCCCGCGCGATGGGGTCCGAGCGGGGCGTGCAGGAGGCGCTGTTCGGCTTCGGGCGCGACCTTGGCGTGGCGTTCCAGATCCAGGACGACCTGCTCGACCTGACCGGCGACGAGGCGACGGTGGGCAAGAGCGTGCGGAAGGATTTGGAGAAGGGCAAGCTCACGCTCCCGCTGATCCACCACCTGGCGACGGCCGAGGGGGAGAGGCGGGAGACGACGCTGGCGTATCTGGAGGCGGCGTCGCAAGCCGGGCACGAGGACGCGGCGGGGGACGCAGACCTGATGGCCGCCCTCGACCAGACGGGCTCGGTGCGGTACGCGGAGGCGACGGCCGAGCGTCTGGTGGACCAGGCCCGGGGCGTGCTTCGGGGCCTGCCGGAGTCGGCGGTGGTGGCGATGCTGGGGACGATGGCCGATGCGGTTGTGCACCGGGCGTTTTGAGCGACTCCGGCACGCCGGTCCGCATCCCCGCTACGCTCCCCCAGCGAACCCACACACGCGGCCCCACGGGCCGGCGGAGGTCGGCATGTCCAGCGGAAACGGTTCCACCCAGACCCACGGCGGATCCAAGTCAACGGATCGCGTCATCATCGTCGGCGGCGGGCTGGCAGGGCTGGCCGCGGCGGTCGAGTGCGCGTCCCACGGCCTCGACGTCACGCTTGTCGAGAAGAACGACCACCTCGGCGGCAAAATGAACCTGATCGAGGAGCAGGGCTTCTCGTTCGACATGGGGCCGACGATCATCACGCTGCCCCAGGTGCTCCGCGGCATCATCCGCCGCGCCGCCGGGGCCGATCGCGTGGGCGACTACATCGACCTGCGCCGCCTCGACCCGCAGTGGCGGTGCATGTACGAGGACGGCACGGTCGTGGACCTGCTGGAGAACCCGGCCCAGATGGCCGCGGCTCTGGACCGCCAGTTCCCCAAGGCCCGCCCCGGCGCGGGCTACCAGGCGTTCGTGGACTGGAGCCGGCGGATGTACCGCCTCAGCGAGAAGGTCTTCTTCTACAAGGACCTCGGCGGCATCGCGGACATGATGAAGTCGCCCCCGAAGGAGCCGGGCATCATGGGCGACGTGATGGCGATGCGGATGCACTCGACCGTGGGCGACACGGTGCACAAGTTCATCAAGGAGCCGCACGTCCGCCAGTTGTGCGAGCACTTCCTGCAGTACGTCGGCTCCAGCCCGTTCCTGGCCCCGGCGATCCTGGGGCTGATCGCCTCGGCCCAGACCGACCAGGGCTGCTGGTATCCGATGGGCGGCACGCGGATGGTCGCGCGGACGCTGGAGCGCCTGGCCCGCGAGCGCGGCGTGAACGTCATCACGGGCGTGGGCGTCAGCCGCATCCTCACGAAGGACCGCGCGGCGGTCGGCGTGGTGCTGGAGGACGGGCGCGAGGTCTCGGCCGATGCCGTGGTCTCCAACTGCGACGTGCAGCGGACGTACCGCGACCTGGTCGGCACGCCCGAGGCGGTGCAGGAGCAGCGGTCGATCGCGACCAAGTACGTCCCGGCGTGCAGCGGGCTGGTGCTGTACCTGGGGCTGGACCGCCAGTACAGACACCTGGCCCACCACGACTTCCTGTTCAGCGCCGACTCGCACGCGGAGTTCCAGGACATCTACACGCTGGGCATCCCCGCGCGGGACCCGACGCTGTACCTGGCGGTGCCGAGCCGCACCGACCCGTCGCAGGCCCCGCCCGGCGGCGAGGCGCTCTACGTGCTCATCCACACCGCCCACCTCCGCCACGGGCACCGCTGGGAGAACCCCGACGGCTCGCCCGGCCCGACGCTGCGCGACTACCGGCGCGTCGTGCTGGACAAGCTCAAGCGGTTCGGCATGGAGGACATCGAGGACCACATCGTCGTGGAGCGCCACCTCACGCCGCAGGGCATCGAGCGGATGTACAACGCCGAGGGCGGGGCGATCTATGGCCTGGCCAGCCACGGCAAACTCCACGGCGGGTTCAAGCCGCGGAACCGGTCGAAGACCGTCAAGGGCCTGTACCTGGCGGGCGGCTCGGCCAACCCGGGGCCGGGGGTGCCGATGGTGCTCATGAGCGGCGTGACCGCGGCCCGTTCGGTGATCGAGGACCTGGGCGGCACGCCGAGCAACGAGTTCCTCCGAGTGACCGAGGACGCGACGCCGGTGGAGCATGGGGCGATGGCGGGGGTGTGACGCGTAAGCGCGCCTCGCACCCCTCCCCCGCGTGCGGGGGAGGTGGCCCAGGAGGCTTTGCGACTGGGCCGGAGGGGGCAGGCTTCGAGAGTCGGAGCGATCCATGCAGGTCCCGCTCGATGTCTGCCTGGCCCGTACGGAGGAGAAGCTCCGCTTCCTCGCGGACTGCGACGAAGTTCGCGCGACCTGCGCGAAGGGTGCATTCGCGGGCCCGGAGTTCTGGGAGTCGCTGATCGCGTCGACCATCGGTCTGTACGCGGACTTTGACGGGTACATGGTCAGGGTGCTGGAGGTGGGACAGGGTCGCTTGCGCGGCCAGATCCGTCGCTCGCTCACGATCATCTGCGACACGCTTGGATCGGAGTCGGAACTGATCGCGGCCGAGCAGAAAGAGCGGGGACGCTGGCCGGCGGACCTGTTCGATCGCGAAGAGTGGCGACGTATCAGCGCCGAGGCCGCGGCGGCGCTGGGGGTCATCGAGCGCGACGGCTGGTTCTTCGAGCCGCGTCCGACGCGAAGTGAAAGGCAGCGCCGTGGCTGAGCCGAGCGCGGGCGCCGCACCGCCCACCCTCGTCCCCGGACGCTACAACCCGCGCTTCACCCGCGTGTTCGCGTGGTGGGTGCGGAAGATGATGCGAAAGGACTTCTTCGCGGTCCGCCTGGCCCGCCAGAATGCCGGGCTGCTCGCGTCGCTGGAGGGCCATCCGGGGCCGGTGATCGTGGTGCTCAACCACGCGTCGTGGTGGGACCCGCTGGTGTCGCTGGTGCTGCACGCGCGGTTCACGCCGGGGCGGTTCCCGACCGGCCCGGTGGAGGCAGAGCAGTTCAAGCGGTTCGGGTTCATGTCCAAACTCGGGCTGTTCGGGATCGATCCGCACGACCCGCGCTCGGCCCCGCTGCTGGTGGACCACTGCCTGCACCTGTTCCGCGAGCAGCCGCTGACGTCGCTTTGGGTGACGCCCCAGGCCCAGTTCGTGGACCCGCGCCGCAAGGTCCAGATCCGCCCTGGCGTGTCGATGGTGGCCGCGGCGTGCGAGGGCTTGAACCCGCGGGCGCTGTCAGTGGCGATCGAGTACGTCATGTGGGTGGACCGCAAGCCGGAGTTGCTGCTGCGGTTTGAGGAGGTCGTGCCGCCAATTGGAGGTCCGTCCGGCGAGGGCACCGACCTCGCAGAGCCGAGGTCGGTGGCACGGGGGTCGACCACCGCGTGGCACCGGGCGTTCACCAAGGCCATGCGCGCGAACCAGGCGGCCCTGGCGGAACTGTCGATGGCCCGCGACCCGGCGGCGTTCGAGGTCATCCTCGGCGGCGACGAGGGACGCATCAACCCGCTGTACGACCTGTGGCAGCGGCTGCGGAGGCGAGGCGGGGGCATCAAGGCCCGCGAGTTTGAGGATTGACCACCGCCGTCGATCCGCACGCGAGAGAACAACCTTTGTCCTCCGATGAGGGGGCGGGGCTTTCCAGCCCCGCTCGCATCGGGAACAGCGCACCGAATGCGAATCGCCCGATCGGTGCAGGACGCCAGCGACGACGAGGTGCGAGGTTCACTGGGCGGTTCCACTCGCCGCCGGCGGGGCTGGAAAGCCCCGCCCCCTCGTTCTTTCGCGAACTACGCTCTTTCCATGCCCACCCCCACACCCGACATCGCCCTCGTCTGCTTCGACTGGGGCGGCGTGATCCTGCGAATCTGCCGCGATTGGCGCGAGGCGTGCGCGGCGGCGGGAATCGAGGTCCGCCCCGGCTCCGAAGGCGGCGAATCAGCCCCGCGACGGCGCGAGGTCGTCCAGGCCCACCAGGAGGGGCGGATCGCGTTCGAGGACTACACCCGCGCGCTGGCCGACGCCTTCGACAACCTCTACACCGCCGACGAGATCGCCCGCGTCCACGACGCCTGGCTCCTGCACGAATACGACGGCGTGGCCGACCTGGTCGCCCAGCTGCACGACGCCCCGGCCGCGCGCGGCGTCAGGACCGCCCTGCTCAGCAACACCAACGAGCGCCACCTCACGCGGGGCCTTGCCCCAGCCCTGGGCGGGCTTGGGCACTTCCCCACCGCCCACACGCTGCACCACTGTTTTTACAGCAACCGCGTCGGGCACTCCAAGCCGGGGCGGGCGTTCTACGAGGCGCTCACGAAGCACGCCGAGGTCGAGCCGCGCCGAACGCTGTTCTTCGACGACCTGGCCGAGAATATCCAGACCGCGCGGGGCCTCGGCTGGAACGCGGTCCACATCGACCCGCACGCCGACACCGCGGCCCAGATCCGGGCGGCGCTGCGCGAGCATGGGGTGATGGGGACGTAACGGGGCACGTCACGCGCCGACGCGCATCATCAGCACGGCCAGGAGTTGGCTGCGTTCGACCAGCGACGGGATCTCGATCCACTCGTCGGGGGTGTGGAGGCCGCCGCCGCGGACGCCGAGGGTGTCGATCGTGGGCAGGCCGGCGTCCTGGAGGATGTTGCCGTCGCAGACCCCGCCGGTGGAGGCGAAGGGGAGGGCCTGGCCGAGGGCCTCGGCGGCGTCGCGGGCGGCCAGGGCGAGGCGTTCGGATTCGGGAGTCAGCGGCTTGGCGGGGCGGTTGAAGGAGGTGTGCACGTCGCAGGCGGGCATGGCGTCTTGCGGTGTAGCGAGCGTGTGGAAGCGGGATTCAAGAGCCTTGGCGGCATCGGGATCGGGGAAGCGGACGTTGCCCCAGGCCCTGGCGCGGTCGGGCACGGCGTTGGTGGCCGCGCCGCCTTCGAGTGGGCCGACGTTGGCCACGACGCCCTTGTCTGGCTCCGGGAAGGAGGCGATGGCGAGCAGGCGCTCTGCCATGGCGGAGACGGCCGAGACGCCCTTGGTGAACTCGCGCCCGACGTGGGCCGAGCGCCCGCGCGTCTCGACCATGAACTGCCCGGAGCCGGATCGGACCGTGGCCAGGGCGCCGCCGGGCAGGGCCGGCTCGAGGGCCAGGCCCAGGTCGTGGCGTCTGGCTTCGGCCTGCAACGCCCCGAACGAGTGGTACGAGCCGGTTTCCTCGTCGGAGTTCATGAGGAAGGACCACGAGACCTCGACGCCGGCCTCTTCGAGGGCTTCCAGGGCGGCCATGGCGATGACCAGCCCGCCTTTCATGTCGACGCAGCCGGGGCCGGTGGCGGTTTGTCCGTCGGCGGACAGGGTGAGGGTGCGGAACGGGCCGTGGGGGTCGTGGACCGTGTCGAGGTGCCCGGCGATGAGGATGTTGGGCCTGCCGGGGCGGGTGCGCCGGGCGACGAGAGTGGGGGGCACAGGGGCGTCGGCGTCTGTGCCGTACAGCCACCACGGGGCGGGGTCGCCGGGGATGAGGTCGAGGCGGGCGCCGAGACGCTCGCAGCGGAGCCCGAAGATCTCGCGGGTTTCGTCGACGGCGGTGGTGTTGCGCTGGCCGGTGGGCAGCGCGACGTGGAGGCGGAGGTCTTCGAGCAGGGCGTCGCGGCGCTGTTCGAGCAGATCGCGGACGCGCCGTTCGTCGGGGGTCAGGTCGGGCATGGGCGATTCAAGGCGCGGCACGGCCTCGGATCGATTCGGTCGGAGACGGGGAGCGGGGCGCTCGGCCTATTCGCCCTTGGGCTTGCCGCCCTTTGGCGTCTTGGCGCGGTCCTCTTTCTGGCGTTCCTTCAGGTGCGACGGTTCGAGGCGGTTGGCGCCGCGTGGGGCGCCGCCCTGGCTGGCGCCGGCGGGCCCGCCCTTGGCGTCCTGCTTCGGCCCCTGCATGGAACTGCCGCGCGAGCCCTCCGTGTCTGGCTGGCCCCCCTGGATCTGGCGGCCCGAGGATTTGCCGCCGCCGGTGTCGCCGGCGATCTTGTCGCCCTTTGCGGGGAGTTTGGCGGGTGCGGCGCCGGCGGCTTTGCGCGGGTCGGGGGCGTTTTTCTTCTCGCTCATGGTGGCTCCTTCCCCCGCGCCTGGCGTGCGAATGGATCGCGGCGTGCAGCGTGCCGCGCACATGTGATGCTACGGCCTCGCGTGGACGTTGTCGCCTCCCGAGCGGATCGGCTTCGGGCCGATACCCTGTCGATGAGCACCATGCGCCGAGACACCACGCCGCCGACCGCCCGACACGCCGCGGACATCGATCTGCGCGGGCGTCATGTGTACATGGTGGGCATCGGCGGGTGCGGGATGTCGGGCCTGGCCCGGCTGATGCGGGCTCGCGGGGCGATCGTCTCGGGCTCGGACATGGCGGCCAGCGCGACGACCGCGGCCCTGATCGGCGAGGGCATCCCGGTCGGGTTCGAGCAGACAGCGGAGGCGATCCCGGAGCCGTGCGACCTGATCGTGGCGTCGGCGGCGATCCGGCCGGACCATCCGCAGTGGCTGGGGGCCGAGGGGCGGGGCATCCGGGTGATGCTGTACGCCGAGGCGCTCGGGGCGTGCATGGCGGGGCAGACGGGCGTGGCGATCGCCGGGACGCACGGCAAGAGCACGACGACCGCGATGCTCGGGGCCGCGCTCGTGGACGCGGGGCTGGACCCGTCGGTGATTGTCGGGGCGACGTGCGGGCAGTTGGCGGGTGGGTGCTTCGGTCGGGGCTCTGGTGGGACTGGGTTTCGGCTGGGAGCGGCGGCGATCCCCGCGGGGCCGCGGGCGGAGCAGCCCGGTCTGCTGCTGGCCGAGGCGTGCGAGTTCAACCGCTCGTTCCACAACCTGAGGCCCGTCGTGGCGTGCATCACGTCGGTGGAGGCGGACCATCTGGACGTGTACGCGTCGCTGGAGGACCTGGTCGGGGCGTTCCGGGATTTCGCGGCCCTGCTGCCGTCGCAGCGGGCGGGGGGCCATCTGCTGATCGCGCACGACGGGGCGCACCGGCGGGAGGTGTCGGCGGGGCTGGAGTGCGCGGTCGAGACCATCGGGTTTGCGCCGGAGGCGGACTGGGTCGTGCGGTGGGACCCGCGGACGCGGGACGTCGAGGTGCTGCGGCACGGGGCGACGGTCGCGCAGTGGCGGAGCCCGATCATCGGGCAGCACAACGCCATGAACGCGGCGACGGCGCTCGCGCTGGGCACGATCCTTGGAGCCGACCCGGCGCGGCTGGCGGCGTCGCTGGCGGCGTTTCGCGGGGTCGATCGACGGATGCAGCTCCTGGGCGAGGTGCGGGATTCGGCGTGGCCCGATGAACTCGCTGTTCGCAACGGGTGGCATGGCTGTGGCGTTGCACAGCCATGCGATGAACCGGCGTCGAACGAACGAACGCGGAGCGGGGACATGGCTGTGCCGAGCCACAGCCACGCCACGCTTCTGGATGGCGGTTCCCATGACGCCGCTTGCGACGGCACCGGCGATGGTCCCCTCCCCGCCACCCGCGTCCGCGTCATCGACGACTACGGGCACCACCCGACGGAAATCGACGCGACGCTGCGTGCCCTGCGCCTGGCGGATCGCCCGGAGCGGCGCTTCGGGGCTTCGGGCCTGCCGGGGCGCCTGATCTGCGTGTTCCAGCCGCACCAGCACTCGCGGACGCGCCACCTGCTGGAGGAGTTCGCCACGTCGTTCGAGCAGGCCGACATCGTGATTGTGCCGCATATCTACTTCGTGCGCGACTCGCAGGCGGAGAAGGCGCGGGTGTCGGCGGGGGACCTGGTGGATCGGCTCCGCCAGCGCGGCGTGAACGCGATGCACCTGTACCCGTTCGAGGCGATCGTCGAGCACCTCCAGAACCTGTGCCGCCCGGGCGACACGCTGTGCGTCATGGGTGCTGGGCCTGTGAACGAGGTGGCCCACGGCTACATCGCGGCGATGCGCCGGCGCGAGGGGGCGGGGAGGCGCGGCGGGGCGCGGGCGGAGGTTGTTGGCGTGGGGACGTGAGGAGAAAAAGGCACCAGGCACGAGGCACTCGTCTGCACACGAGGACTCAGGACACAGGACACAGGACACAGGACTCGGCACTCACGCTTGCCCTCCACCCTCCGCCATCTCGACCCCAAACGCCTCGCCGAGCGGGCGCCGATCCCGACGTGGTTCGGCGTCGGCGGCCCCGCCGACCGGCTGGCCCGCCCGGAAAGCCTCGACGAGCTGCGGACGTGCCTCCGCATGGACCACAACCTGCGGGTTCTGGGCGACGGGGCCAACCTGCTGGTGGACGATGCGGGCGTGGCGGAACTGGTGGTGTGCCTGGACCGCCCGGCGTTCGCGTCGATCCAGATGGATGAGCGGTCGGGGCGGGTGGTCGCGGGGGCCGGGGCGAAGCTGCCGCGGCTGCTGAACGAGACGACGCGGGCCGGGCTGGGCGGGCTCGAGTCGCTCGGGGGCATCCCGGCGACGGTGGGGGGGGCGGCGGTGATGAACGCGGGCGGGGCGTTCGGCGAGATCGGGCCGGCGATCGCGCGCGTGCACGGGCTGGATCGGAGCGGCAATGTCGTCGCGATGTCGCCCGAGCAGTGCGCGTTCGGCTATCGCGCGTCGGCCCTGCACGGGCTGGTCATCACGGCTGTGGAGTTCCAACTCACACCGGCCGATCCGGTCGGGCTTCGCGCCCGTCTGCACGAGGTGATGGAGTACAAGAAGAACTCGCAGCCGCTCAAGGAAGACTCGGCCGGGTGCTGCTTCAAGAATCCGACGCTCGCGTGTGCGATCGACGGGATCGGCGACGCCGGGCGGCGTGTGTCGGCGGGGATGCTGATCGACCGGGCCGGGTGCAAGGGGCTCGAGGTCGGCGGTGCGACGGTGAGCCGGCACCACGCGAACTTCATCGTCACGCGGGCCGGGGCGCGGGCCCGCGACATCATCGAACTGATGGCTGTCGTCCAGCAGCGCGTGCTCGACGCGTTCGGTGTCCACCTCGAACCCGAGGTCGTCGTGTGGAAGCGGTCGTGCCCGATCGAGGAGATGGCCCGATGAGCGTGGCATCGGTTCTGGTGCTCGGCGGCGGGCCGGACCGCGAGCGGCAGGTCTCGCTGTGGTCGGCGGCGGGCGTCGCGCAGGCGCTCCGAGAGTCCGGGCTGACGGTCCACGAGCGGACGATCGACCGCGTGTCGCCCGCGGAACTGGCGTCGATGCCGGGCGATGTGGTCTTCCCCGTGCTGCACGGCTCGTACGGCGAGGGCGGGGCATTGCAGGATGTGCTTGAGGCGTCGGGGCGGGCGTATGTCGGGTGCCGCCCGGAGGCCGCGCGGCTGGCGATGGACAAGGTGGCGACCAAACTGGCCGCGGCTCGCTTCGGGGTGCCCACCGCGCCCGCGGCGGTGCTGAACCCGAGCGACGACCGCTGCCCGCTGGTGTTCGAGCACGCGCTCGGGCGCGGCGTGGTGCTCAAGCCCATCCACGACGGATCGTCCGTGGGCGTGCACCTCGTGCGATCGCCGGAGCAGTGGACCGCAGCACTGGCCGCGGTTCGCGCGGACATCGAGCAGCATCCCGGGCGCACATACATGGTCGAGTCGCTGGTGTGCCCGGTGCCCGACGCGCCGAAACAGGCACCCGGCATCGTCGTAGGCGTGGCTGACGGCACCGCCAGCGGCAGCGCGGCCAAGCCCCGCGAGCTCACCGTCGGCGTGATCGACACGCCCGCGGGGCGTCTGGCCCTGCCCGTGATCCGGATCAGCCCGGCGACGGAGTTCTACGACTACGACGCGAAGTACCTGCGCGACGACACGCGATACGACCCCGTGCCGGCGGGCGATCCGATCGTGACGCTGCTGCAGGATCGGGCCTTGCGCGTCGCGGCGGCGGTGGGCGTGCGCCACCTGTGCCGCGTCGATTTCATCGGCCCCCTCGGCCCGCCCGAGCACGCCCAGCTGCTCGAACTCAACACGATGCCGGGGTTCACAAGCCACTCGCTGCTGCCGATGGCGGCGGGGCACGCGGGAATCCCGATGCCGAGCCTGTGCCGGATGCTCGTCGAGTTGGCGCAGGCGGAGTTTCAGGCCCTGATGCCCGCGTCGGCCCCGGTCGACTCGCCGCTGCCGGCCACGGGCGTGCTTCGGGGCGCGAACGTCTGACGCGGCGATCTGCCCCGACGCACGCAAGCGGCGGTGCGCTCGCCCCGTCGTTCCCGTACACTCGCCCATGCGACTGCGATTCCTAGGCGCTTCGGGCGAGGTCACCGGCTCGTGCTACCTGCTCGAGACCCGCCGGGCCCGCGTGCTGATCGACTTCGGCGCGTTCCAGGGCGGCGACGCCAGCGAGGCCCGCAACCGCGAGTTCCCCGGCGCGATCGAGCCGGCACGCCTCGACGCCGTGCTGCTCACGCACGCCCACATCGACCACACCGGGCGCTTGCCCATGCTGGCCCAGCACGAGTTCGCCCGCCCGATCTACGCCACCCCGGCGACGATCGACCTGGCGGCCATCCTGCTCCGCGACGCGGCCTACCTGCAACGCATGGACGCCCAGCGCGAGTCGCGCAAACGCGTCGCCCGCGGCGAGCCGCCCGTCCGCCCGCTCTTCGATGGCAACGACGTCGACGACGTGCTGCCGCTGCTCCGCCCGGTCGAGTACCAGACGCCGACCGAGGTCGCCCCCGGCATCGAGGCCACGTGGGTCGACGCGGGGCACATCCTCGGCTCGGCGTCGATCCACCTGCGCGTCCGCGAGCCAGCGGAGAAGGGGCACGCGGCCAGCGACCGGACGATCGTGTTCTCGGGCGACATCGGGCCGCGCGGCGCGCCGCTGTTGCGCGACCCCACGCCGCCGACACGGGCCGACGTGGTGGTGCTCGAATCGACGTACGGCGACCGCGACCATCGCGCGCCGGAGGCGACGCTGGACGAGCTGGCGTCGATCCTCACCGACGCGATGGCCCACAACTCGAAGCCGCCGGGCAACGTGATCATCCCGGCCTTCGCGGTCGGGCGGACGCAGAACCTGGTCTACCACATGGGCATCCTGCGCCGCGACCGGCGCGTGCCCGAGCCGGAGGTGTGGATCGACAGCCCGATGGCGATCAAGGCCACGGAGCTCTACCGGCGCAACCGGGGCGACTTCGACGCCGAGGCCCGCGCCATCATCGACGCGGGCGATTCGTGCCTGCACTTCCCCGGCCTGCACTTCTCGCGAGACCGCGAGACGTCGATGTGGCTCAACACACGCCAGGGGCTGGTCGTGATCTCCGCGTCGGGGATGTGCAATGGCGGGCGGATCGTGCACCACCTCCGCCACAACCTCTCGAAGCCCGAGGCGCATGTGCTGATCGTGGGGTTCCAGGCCCAGGGCACGACGGGGCGGGCGATCGTGGACGGCGCGAGCGAGGTGCGCGTGCTGGGGGAGTTGATGCCCGTGCGGGCCAGGGTCCACACGCTCAACGGCTTCTCGGCCCACGCCGGGCGGAGCGACCTCTTGTGGTGGATGTCGCGCCTGGAGAACCGCCCCAAGGTGTTCCTGACCCACGGCGAGGACGGGCCGCGCGAGCGATTGGCGTCGGGGCTGAAGGAGCGGTTCGGCATCGGGGCCGCGCTGCCGCGGTATAACGAGGCCGTGGAGATCTAGGATCGGTGGCAGCCGATCGGCCCGAACCGTTTGAGCCAGGAGGGCCTGCAGTGAACCAGACGCAACATCGGCACAGTGGACCGGCCTCCGAAGGACACCGTTCGCCCGCGAGCGTGGTCGACGTGGGCGGCTGGCCGCTCGGGCGCATCGTCGCCGAGATCGGTGAAGACGGTGTTCGCGCGGTCTCGTTGCTCCTGGGCGACGCGGCACCGGTCCGACTCGCATCGCCCGGCACGATCCCGCCGCCCGCACGCGAACACCAGGCGCACCTGCGCGACGAACTCGCGGCGTACCTCGCCGGTCGGTCCGACAGATTCACGGTCCCACTCGCGGCGCCCGGCACCCCGTTCCAGGCCGAAGTCTGGGCCGCGCTGCGTCGCATCCCCGCCGGCGTCACCCGCTCGTATGGCGACCTGGCCCGGTCGCTCGGTCGCCCGACCGCGTTCCGGGCCGTCGCCCGCGCCAACGCGACGAACCCGATCGCGTTGCTCGTGCCGTGCCACCGGGTGATCGGCTCCGACGGCTCGCTGACGGGCTACGCGGGCGGGCTGGCGGTCAAGCGGTGGCTGCTGGACCACGAGGCCCGCTTCTGGAGCGGCCGATCCGATGGTGATCGGACGCCCGGCGCGAGCGGCTCGCTGTTCGCGGGCGTGGCGTAGGCGGGCCGCAGGACTCGCCGGCGTGCGCGGGGAGCCTCCGAGCGGGCAGATCGCACGTCGGCAGCAGTCCGGCCCGCAACCGTGGCGCCGCCGAGTGGTTGGATCAGCGTTGATGCTGCGCTTCTATCCGGCCCAAACCGATTCCAATCGCCCGCTGCACGCGAGCAGCGAGTATCACCACGCGGGGCGGCGCGGCGATGGTCTCGGCCCCGCACGCAGCACCCCCGCACTAAGCACCTGCGCTCGCCTCGCCACCTTCGCCGCCTTCGCGTTGCTCCTGCTCATCGCGCCGCCCGCTCTCGCCGCCCGCCCGGGCCAGCCAGATCTCCGCCTCCTCCCCCCCGACATCGACGGGGCCATCTGCATCAGCGACGCCGCGATCGCCTCACGCCAGACCTCCGGCGGCACCGGGCGACGCATGGGCGAGGACCTGGCCCGCCTGCTCGGCTTGCCCGAGGCATGGAACGAACTCTGGCGGACGCTCGACCTGCCCGCCGACGAGGCCATCGATCGTCTGCTCGGGCAGCGCGTCGTGATCGCGTGGCGTCGCCAACCAGCCGAGGCCGCCTCCCTCCGGAGCATCGACCGGGGCATCGAACAAGAGCCCGACTGGGTCATCCTCTCGCTGGTCGACGGACGCACCGAACGCCTGATCCGAGAGCGTCTCCGCCCCGCCCCGCGCGATGTCGAGGCCGGCCAGGCGATCCTCTCGCTCGAAGACGGGCGATACCTGCTCACGACGCGCCTGCTCGGACGCGCCGCCGGCCCAGAGCAACAGCGCCGCGCCGTCATCATGCTCGCGCCCGCGGCCCACACCGGCCTGTTCAAGCAGATGCTGCCCCGCCTCGGCGAGCGAGTCGATGGGCCGACCCTGGGCGACCAGAGCGCGATCCGCGCCAGCGCGGCCCTGCTGGAGCGAGACATCGCGATGGTCACCCGCCGGTCGACGCCGGAGGGCCTGGCGGTCAGCGTCGTCGGCGCGTCGTGGCGTCGTGGCGAGCGCCTCGCCACGGCGGGCCCGGGGCTCGACGCGACGGTCGTCCGCACCGGACCCGGCGTGCCCGAACGCGACGAGCAGGGCGGCTCCGTGCTCACGCTCGCGCAGGTCGAGCGGCTCGCGGGCGATGCGCCGCTGGCGCTGGCCGAGTGGCTGGGCCAGGACGTGTGGGACATCGGCGACGATGCGCCGCCCGACGGCGCCGCCGAGGCCGGCAGGCCCGCGGGCGAGCCCGCCCGCACGCCGGAACGCCCGCGCCGCGTCGGCGTGGGTCTCGGCCCGGCCGGCTCGCTGGACGCCATGCTCGCGCCGCTGGCCCGCAGCATCGGCCTGCCCAGCGATGGGCTGGCGCTGCTCGGGCGCGAGGCGTTCGTGGTGGTGCGCGGCGCGGGCCGCGCGACGGACCCGGTGGTCATCACCATCGGCGCGCGAACGAGCGACATCGGACGCCTGGCGACCCCGGTCGACGCGGTCATGGCCCGGGCCCTCACACCGGTCGAGGTGGACCCGGCAACCGGCGCGATCGAGCCATCGCACGAAGCCGCCGGGCCGAACTACGCCGGCGCATACCCGCCCGCGGCCCGTGTCGCCATCGTGCCGGCCCAGTCCGGGGCCTCGCTCAACGGGCTGCTCGGGCCTTCGACCGTGCTCGCCTGGCAGTTCGAGCCGGCCGGGCCGCTGGTCAAGGCACAGGAGGGCCAGCGTCCCTGGGGCGTGCCCGGCTGGTGGATCACGCGGCTCGGCGCGACGCCCGTTGGGGCGAACCCCGAGAGTGCCGCCGCGGTGGAACTCCGCCGTGTCGCCGACGCGCTCGGCGAACAAGCAGCGGCCGGGCTCGCAAATGCCGTCCCGGGCCAGCACGACCCGGCCGCTCCTGTGGTGAGCGCGGGCGTCGCACGCCCCGCCGAACTTCTCGGCACGCTCGCGGCCGTCGGCGCGCCGGTGCCGCCCGCGATGGGCGCGGTCCGCTGGGTCTCCCGGATCCGGTGGGAGGGGCGGCTGGTCGCGCCCGAGCGGATGGAGATGCAGATCGGGATCGATCTCGATCCCGCGATGGGTCTGCCGCGCGAGTAGGGATTCGGACCGGAATCGCCGCGGCCCGGCATCGCCCTCCACGCCGGGCATCCGCGCGGGGCCACGCGACGAACCCCATACGATCCGCCATGCGTTCGCTGCACATCATCGCCATCCTCGTCGCGACGGTCGGGCTGCTCGTGACCGTCGCGCTCACCGTCGCCGTCGGCATGCAGCGTCCTGAGCGTGTCGATCCGGCCAAGCCCGACCAGGGACTCGAGAGCCTGCGGTTCCCCGATTTCGATCTGATCGACCAGCAGGGCCAGCCCGCGACGGCCGCGATGCTCGACGGCCGCTACACCGTTGTCGACTTCATCTTCACGTCGTGCCCGTTCGCGTGCCCCGCGATGATGGGGCGGATGGCCCAGGTGCAGCACAACCTGGACGGCACGGGCGTGCGGTTCGCCTCGTTCAGCCTCGATCCGGCGCGCGACACGCCCGAAGCGCTCCGCGAGTACCTGTCGAACTATGGAGGCGACCCGGCGACCTGGACCCTGCTCACGGGCGACCGCGACACGGTCTGGAGCATCGTCCGCGACGGCCTGAAGTTCGAACTCGAAGACGACGCCGCCACCATGATCACCGGGCGCGACGGCACGTCCATGGCCAACATCCGCCACCCGATCCGCTTCTTCCTGGTCGGGCCACGCCGAGAGATCCTGGGCATGTACAAGTCGGACGACCCCGAGTCGATCCAGGCGTTGGAGGAGCGGGTCCGGCTGCTGATGGCGGGGTGAGGGATCGGCCGGCGCTGCTGGTACTGGTGGGCACTGCTTCAACACAGTGGCACAGAAGCACGGATTTGAGCACAGAGAGAGAAGCAGTGGTGGGGGCCGCTGTTGCGTCCACTCGAACGCCTCTTCAAACTCTGCGTCCCCCTCCGTGTCTCTGTGTCTCTGTGTTGAAACTGGCTTCGGGGTCTCGGCTACCGCAGCGCATCGCCCAGGATCGCGATCGCCACGCCGAAGTACACCAGCATCCCTGAGGCGTCCATCAGCGTCGCCACGAGGGGCGAAGACGACGCCGCCGGGTCCAGCCCCAGCCGGCGCAGCAGCAGCGGCAGGCACGAGCCCAGCACCGCGCCCCACGCCACCACACTCACGATCGCGATGCACACCGCCAGGATGATCCGCCCCAGGTGCTCCCCGCTCAGCACGCCCGTGGCCCACCACGCCGCCATCGCCACGACGCCGACCAGCGCCAGACCCACGCCCAGCGCCGCCCCCGCGACGATCTCACGCCGCAGCACGAGCCACCAGTCCTTGGGCTCGACCTCTTCGAGCGCCAGGGCCCGCACCAGCAGCGCGGCGGTCTGCGTCCCGCTGTTGCCCCCGCACGAGATGATCAGCGGGATGAACAGCGTCAGCGCGATGACCTTCTCCAGCCGCTCCGTGAACGACGACAGGATCAGCACCGTCAGGCTCTGCCCGACGAACAGCGCCGCCAGCCAGGGGCCGCGCTTGAGCAGCATCGCCCCCAGCCCGGCGCTCGCGTACGACTCCTCGAGCGCGCCCATGCCCGCCAGTCGCTGGATGTCCTCGGTCGCCTCGATCTCCGCCACGTCCGCCACGTCGTCGCTGGTCACGATGCCCAGCAGCGTGCCCCGCTTGTCCAGCACGGGCAATGCCGTGCGGTCGTAGCGGTTCATCACGCGGACCGCCTCTTCGCGGTCGTCGGTCGCCTGCAGCGAGAGCGGGTGCTCGTCCATGAGCGCCGCGATGGTCGTCCGCGGCTCGGCCAGCAGCAGTTTCGAGATGTGGATGTCGTCGATCAGGCGCGTGTGATCGTCGACCACGAACACCCACGCGACGGTCTCGGCGTCGCGCCCGTACAGCCGCACCTGCTCGAGGGCCCGCAGCACCGTCCACTCCGGGCGGACCTTCACGTAGTTGGGCGTCATCAGTCGCCCGACCGACTCCGGCGGATACCCCAGGATCTTCTCGGTCACCTGGCGGTCGTCGGGGCCAAGGGCGGCCAGCAGACGCGTCGCAACCTCCGCCGGCAGTTCGTCGAGCAGGGCCGCCCGGTCGTCCGGGTCCATCGCCTCCACGACGCGCACCGCCGCGTCCGCGCTCAGTTTGCCGATGATGAGTTCCTGGTCCTCGGCGTCCAGGTACGCGAACGCCTCGGCGGCCTCGTCGCGCGGCAGGATGCGGAACGCCACCGCCGCGTCCGCGGGCTCGAGCGCCTGCAGGATGCTCGCAACGTCCGCCGCGTCGAAGTCCTCGAGCGAGTGGCGCAACTCCGCGAGCCGGCGCTCGTGGACGAGTTCCTCGATCTCCGGGATGAGCAGTTCGGCCGTCGGGTTCACGGGGGGGATGGTAGTGGTGGCCGCCCGCGGATTCGGCGGCCCGCGCGCCATGCGACCGACCCCTACCGGGCGTTGGTCACGCCCTCGCCCAGCGGCGCCACGGGCGGCTCCCCCCCGGACTCCGCGGCCGCGATCTTCGCCTCGATCGTCGCCACGCGCGCCCGGGCATCCTCCAGCATGCTCGCCGGCGCCCCGCCCGACTCGTACGACTCGACCGTTCGCCGAGCCCGCGGCAGCGCGTCGCGCCAACGCGCCAGCGCGTCGTCGGTCCGCCCCGCGCGCCAGAGCGCGTCGCCGAACTGGTCGAGCGTGACCGGGCCGTCGGACTCGTCCAGCAGCGACGCGGCCCGTTCAAGAAGCGAAACAGCACCCTGCCCGCCGGGCACCGGGGCGCCCGAGGCATCAACAAGGTCCGCCAGACGCCCCTGCTTGTATCGCAGCCACCCCAGCGAGTCGAGCACGTTGGCCTCGTCCGGCTGGACCCGGATGGCCATCTCGAGCAGACGCTCGGCCTCATCCAGGCGGATGCCGCGGTCGGCCCACTGATAGCCCAGGTCGTTGGCGGCGCCCTCGTGCTCGGGAAACAGGTCCAGCGCGAGCGACAGGAACCCCTCGGCCACCTCGATCGGGCGGTCCAGAATCCGCGTCGCGCCCGCGACGGCGTACGCAACATCGGCCCGCAGACGGGCCGGGTCGGAGGGCGGCTCGTCGGACCCGCCCGGCATGACCTGGAGGATTGCCGCCAGATCGTCGGCCGCGGTCGTGATGCCCAGCAGGTCCCGCAGGTTCCCCGCGTCGCCCTCGCGTGCGATCAGCCCGGCCCAGCGTGCGGTGTCCTGCGCCGAGAGCCCGGCGGGGCGAGCGGCCGCGGCGCGGAGCAGGTCGAACGCGATCGCGGGCTGATCGGCCGCCGCCGCGTGCTGGGCGGCCAGCAGGAACGCCCCCGGGTTGAGCGCGGGCACCTGGTCCGCCGCCAGCGACGTGGCGCGGAGCAGGGCCGCCTCGTCGATCGGGCGAGCGCCGCCGAGCAGCGCGATGCGGACCTGGTGCATCTGCGGGTCGAGATCGACCGACGCGCCGTCCATCGCACCCATGAGCGCGAGCAGCGCGTCGCGGGCCGCGCCCTCCGTCGGCGATGCGGCGCGGCGCATCAGCGGGTCGGCGATCGCCCGAAGGCGGTTGCGGTCCTCGCCCGTGGAGATCAGCCCGAGCGCGAGCCACTCGGCGACAGGCCGCACCGCGTCGATCGACCGGTTCTGGATGAGCAGCAGGCGCGCCAGCGTCGCGCGCGGGCCGAGCAGGCTCGGGTTGGCCGCGATGTGCCCCCGCAGGAACCCCTCGGCGTCGGCCAGCACGTCGGGCGATTCGCCGGCCGCCCGGACAGACCATGTCTCCACCAGCGCGCCCAGCGGGTCCTGATCCCACGGCACATCGGCCGCGAGCCCGCGCAGGCGACGGTCGGCCTCGCCCAGGCGTCCGACCTGGAGCAGTTCCCGCGCCGAAAGGAACCGCAGCAGCGGGCTGGCCGGGATGTGCGAACGCAGCCCCTGCACCGCGCTCTGCAGCCGCGCCTGATCGGCCAGCGGCGCGCTCGGCGTGTGCAACGCCACCAGCACCGAGTGCCCGGACTCGGCGTATGGATCGGCGGCGACGAGCGCCTCGGCCAGCGTCGCCGCCCGCTCGTTGTCGCCGAGGTTCCGCGTGAGTTGGCACGCCTGGAACAGCAACGCGTGGGCCGGGCCTTCGAGCGACGCGCCCGAGCCGAAGTCGATCCCGCCGGAACCCTCGTCCGCGCCGGGATCGTCTCGCAACGCCGCGCCGACCGACGCCGACGCGAGCGCGGCATCCAGCGCGGCCTGCTGATCGCCGACCGCCTGCAGCGCCCGCACGAGCATGTACCGCTCGGCGTCCGACGTCGCCTCATGGCGCGGCCACTCATCCAGCAGCCCCCGTGCCGCATCCGCCTCGCCCCGCATCGACGCGAGACTGATTCGAAGGAAGCGGACGGCCGCAAGCGTCTCCGCGTCGCCAGCGTCGGGCCGGACCGCGAGCAGCACCGCCTCGGCGTCGTCGAAACGGGCATCCTCGGCCAGCAGACGAGCCAGCAGCAACGCCGCACCCGCTTCCGGTTCCAGCGACCGCAGCGTCTCCAGCACCCCGGCATCCCGCAGCCCGCCCTCGATCATCATGTCCGCCACACCCTGGGCCATCGCGGGGTGCGCACCGGCGTGCGCGGCCAGCGCCCCCGCGTCGCACCGGCGCGATCGCCCGTGCCGTACACGCCGATCAGGTGTCGGATCAGACGCGGGTCGTAGGGGTGCGTCCAGCGCCGCGTGCAGCGTCGCGCGGGCCTGCTCCGGCGCTCGCACGCCGCGATCAGGCGGGCCATGCTTGCGTCGACCGTTGCCGACTCGCCGGCCGCCAGATCGGCCAGGTCCGCCAGCGCCCCCGCGCAGCAGCGGCCCGACGTCGGAGTGCTCGCGCAGGTACGCGACGCACCGCCGCGCCCGCTCGTCGGTCGCGGCCCCGTGCTGCTCCACCGCGTCGAGCACCGCCAGGGCCGCCTCCGCCGGATGGCCCAGACGCATCGCCGCCAGCACCTGCGCCGGCAGCACCCGCCCGTCGTCGAACGCCTGGAACCGCCTCGCGGCCCGGAGCGTCCGATCGACCATGTCCCAGCGCCCCGTGGCCGCCCCCAGCGACGCCGCCTTGTGCAGGGCGTCCCACGCGCTGCGGTACATGCTCGACAGTTCGCCGACGAACAGCGTGCCCGATGGGAACGCCGCCGGCAGGTCGAACGCCGTCGCGTACGCCGAGGCCGACGCCCGCGTGTACCCCGCCGCCGCCAGCGCGTCGGCCAGCGTGGCCCAGGCCATGTACCGCAGGGCCGGGTCCTGGCCCGGCGCGATCGCGCGGACCCCCTTGGCCGCGTGGGCCACCGCGTTCTCGAGCCGCCCGTCCCGCAGCGACCACACCGACAGCAGCAGACGCGGCCGCGGGTGCTCGAGCCCCAACGCAACCGCTCGCTCGACCATCTGCCGCGCCCGCACTTCGTTGCCCACGCGCAGCAGCGCCTCGGCCAGCGCCAGGTGCAACTCGGGCGATGCCGGGTCCAGCGTGATCGCCTGGTCCAGATCGGTGATCGCCCCGAACGCGTCGTCCTCGATGAAACGGGCATGGGCGCGGACGTACAGCCGCATCGCGCTCGTCAGGTCGTCGCCCGTCGCCCGCGCCGGCGGATCGATCGGGGCCGGCCCGACGCCCTGCTCGCCGAACCGCTCGAGCACCGGCTCCAGCGCCTCGTTGGACTCAGGCGTCGAGAACGCCGGCAGCGCGAGCAGCGCGTACTCAAACCCCGGCGGCGGTGGGGCGGTCCGCACACGCTCGACCGGCTCACGCCGCTGGGCGATCCGCAGGGCCTCGAGACGCTCTCGGGCCGACTCGCGCCGTTCACCACGGCCCGTCTGCGGCTGCTCGCGGCCAGCCGACGCGTGCACCGACGCGCTCGCCGCCGCCGGCGCCAGCATCAGGCACGCCGCGATGGGTGCGACCAGGCCCAGGGCGATGGATCGGGATGCGAGCACTCACTTCTCCGCGTTGGAGCGTTTGCGTGGCTTGGCCGGCGACTTCTTCTTCGTGCGCGTGTCCCCCGCGGGCTTCGCCGTGCCGCCCCGCTTGCCCCCGGGCTTGCCCGCCGACTGCTCGGCGCAGGCCTCAAGGAGCAGGTACGCCTCGGCCGCCTCGCCCGCGCGGAACTGGCGTTCCATCCACGACCCGGCGTCGCCCGCCGGCGTCTCGGGCGGAACCACCTTGTGCTTCGCCAGGCAGTCCCGCAGGCGGGCGTCGATCGGGAACGCGTGCCCCCCGAAGCACAGCAGCACCACCCGGGCCGCCACGAACGGGTGCATGCCGTCCAGCGACTCAAGGTACGCACGCACGTCGCGCTTGCCCTCCTCAGCCAGGTGCGCCAGACGCACGTCGTGCTCGCGCGCGAACACGTCGTTCAGGCAGGCACGGAGGCGTTCGGCCCGTTCCTGGGCCCGGGGGTCGCCGGGCCCGAGCATCCCCGTGATCTCGTCCGGAAGGCACACACGCAGCTCGTTCAGGTCCACCACGTGCCCGCCCAGCGCGGCCATCGCCGCGTCGGCGCCCGCACGCCCCGACTCCCACCACAGCATCGACCGGACCAGTTCGACGGCAACCCGGTCCTCTCCGACGAACACCTGGGGCGCAGCCGGAGCCTCGCCCTTCGACTTGGCCCTGGCCTTCTCGAGCAGCGCCTGCAGCCGGGCCG
The DNA here is from genome assembly GCA_041401985.1 of Phycisphaerales bacterium. Classification (GTDB taxonomy): domain Bacteria; phylum Planctomycetota; class Phycisphaerae; order Phycisphaerales; family UBA1924; genus JACKHA01. The sequence continues at coordinate 29,057 of JAWKTE010000001.1, read as the reverse complement.
CGCCCTCGTCGCCGATCTGCGTCGAGGGGCTCACGGCGCGGGCTCCTTGGGCTGCCCGGAATCGTCGCCGGCGTCCCCCGCTGCCCGCGCGTCGGTCGCCTGCTCGTCGGCGGGCCGCTCGCCGCACGCCTGGTTGATCGCCCGCAGCACCGCCGCTTCCTTCTTGATCCGGTCGTCGAACTTGAACGTCAGCACGGGCATGGTCCTGGTCCGAACGAGATCGGCCGCCTCACGCCGGACGAAGCCCTCCGCGTCCCGCAGGGCGTGCATCGTCAGCGTCACGCGGTCCTCCGGGAACACCGAAACGTAGACCGTCGCGTTCCGGGCGTCCGGGCTGACCTCCACCTCCGTCACCGTGATCAGGCCCCGGGCCCGCGGGTCGGCCAGGCCGCGACCCAGCACCTCCTGGACGGCGGTGCGCAGCGCGTGGGAGAGTCGATCCTGGCGGCGCGGGTTCATGGGCGGCCCCCGCGGGACGGTCGATCGGCGCTCAGGGTGTCGGTCGCGTCCGCCACCCCGGCCCGCTGGGCGGCGCGTTCGAGGGCCGCCAGTTCCGGGTCGTCCAGCGAACGCCGGAGCAGTTCGCCCGCAATCTCGTCCTCGGACGCGTCCGGCCCGTCGAACACCTCGTCGCTGGCCCCGTGCCCGTGGACGATCTCGCGTCGGCAGTCGCCAAGATGGGCGTCGGGCCAGGCGCGGAGGCGCTCGGTGATGCGGTCGAGCACCTGGGCCGCGTGCTTCCCGTCGTTCGAGACGATCGCCAGCCCCATCCGCGCGACGTTCGGGTTCTCCAGCGCCGCCACCTCGGCCACCGCGCACTGGAAGTCGCGGTGCAACCGGTCCTTGACCGACCGCACCACCCGCCGCTTGTCCTTGAGCGACTCCGGATCGGGGATGAGCATCTCGAACTGGAGAATGGCGATGATCATTCGGGGAAGCGACGAAGGGCGTGAGCGACGAAGCGACGAAGGGAAGGAACTTCCGAAGGCGCCAGCGGACGAAGGGCCGGGCGATCGACACCTCGGATGCCTGCTGTCACGCACAGGCCGCCGGCGACGGGGCCCTTCGTCGCTCCGTCGCTCGATCGCTCCGTCGCTGCTCTCACAGCGTCCTCTTCACCTCGATCTTCTTGAAGCACTCCAGGATGTCGCCGGCCTTGATGTCGTCGTAGCCGTCGATCTTCATGCCGCACTCCATGCCGGCCCGGACCTCCTTGGCGTCGTCCTTGAACCGCTTGAGCTGGGCCAGGCGACGGTTGTCCTCGACGATGATGTCCTGACGCGTGACGCGGATGAGCGCGTCCCGGACCACCGTGCCGTCCGTGACGTAGCAGCCCGCCACCGCGCCGACCTTCGTGATCTTGAACACCTCGCGGACCTCCGCGTGCCCGAGCACCTCCTCGCGGATCTCGGGAGCGAGCATGCCCTCGGCGGCCTTGCGCATGTCGTCCGTGATGTCGTAGATCACCTGGTAGTTGCGGATCTCGATGCCCTTGGTCTCGGCGATCGACCGGGCCCGCCCGGAGGCGATGACGTTGAACCCGACGATGATCGCCTGGCTCGCCTCCGCCAGCCCCACGTCGCTCTCGGTGATGCCGCCCACCGCCGAGTGCAGCACCCGCAGCCGGACCTCCGGCGTCGAGACCGCCTCGATCTCGTGACGCAGCACGTCCACCGAGCCCTGCACGTCGGCCTTGAGCACGACGCGGATCTCCTTGACCTCCCCCTCGGCGATCTTCGAGAACATCGAGTCGAGCGTCAGTTTCGGCTGGGCCAGCTGCGCCTCTCGCTCGCGGTGGCGACGCTGCTCGGCGGCCTCCTGGGCCTTCTTCAGCGTGTCCACCACGTAGAACTTGTCGCCCGCGTCCGGCACCTCGTCGATGCCCGAGATCTGCACCGGCATCGGCGGCGTGGCCGACTTGAGCCGGTTCCCGCGGTCGTCCGTGATGTCGCGGATCCGCCCGAACCCGCGCCCCATCACCACGAAGTCGCCCACCTTCAGCTCGCCCTGCTGCAGCAGGATGTTTGCAACCGCGCCGCGGCCCTCCTGCGTCCGCGACTCGATCACCGTGCCGACCGCGGGCCCGCCGAAGTCGGCCTTGAGTTCCATGATCTGCGACTGCAGATCCAGCACCTCGAGCAGCGCGGGGATGCCCTCGCCCGTCGTCGCGCTGGTGCGCACAACCTCCGTGTCGCCGCCCCACTCCACCGGGTTCAGCCCGTTCTCGGCCAGCACGCTCAGCGTCCGCTGGATGATCGCCTCGGTCGCGTCCGGGCGGTCGATCTTGTTCAGCGCGACCACGATCGGCACCTCGGCCGCCTTCGCGTGGTTGATCGACTCGATCGTCTGCGGCATCACGCCCTCGGGCGCGGAGACCACCAGCACCACGATGTCGGTCATCGTCGCCCCACGCGCACGCATCGCCGTGAACGCCTGGTGCCCCGGCGTGTCCAGGAACACCACCTGCTTCTCGTCGCTGCCGATCTTGACAGGCACGCGGAACGCGCTGGTCGCCTGCGTGATGCCGCCGGCCTCGCCCGCGGCCACGTTCGCGTTGCGGATCTTGTCCAGCAGCGACGTCTTGCCATGGTCCACGTGCCCGAGGATCGTCACCACCGGGCCGCGAGGTCTCTCGTCGGTCGCCTCGCGATCCTCGAACTCGGCCGACACCACCTGCTCGGCCGTCTGGAACGCCTGGACCTCGAGCTCGATGTCGTGGTCGAGCATCAGTTCCTGGGCCTTCTCCGGCTCGATGCCCGAGTTGATCGTCGCCATCGTGCCCTGCAGGAACAACGCCTTGACGATGTCGGCCGCCTTCACGCCAGTCGCCGCCGACAGGTCCTTGATCGTGAACGGCGCCTGGATCGAGACCTTGCCGCCGTGGGCTCGGCCCGCGGTGCCGCCGACGCCCTGGGCCTTGTTCTTGGCCTGCTGGCGGCGCATCTTGAGATACCCGCCGGAGGTGTCCAGGCGGTTCTGCAGCTCGGCCAGATCGGCATTCGACCAGGCCGGCTCGTCCCGACCCGACCGCCCGCGCCGGCGCGCCGTGTCCGCGCCGCCGCCGCCGCCCGGACCACCGCCCGGACCGCCCTTGGTGCGGCGCGGGCTGCGCGAGCGGTCGTCGCCGCCCGGTCCGCCGCCTGGGCCACGCGGCGCAAAGCCGGGGCCGCCCGGGCCGGGGGCGCGCCGGGGACGCGGGGCCTCGATCTGCTCCGGAGCCTCGACACGCACGATCTTCGGGCCGGACAACTTGACCGGCGTCTTGACCTTCAACTGCTGGCCCGCCGGCTTGACGACCTTCGGCCGCTCCGGCACGTTCATCACCGGCTTCGGTGCCGCAGGCTCGGCGGGCGCGCCGGGGCGAGCCGGGCCTTGCGAGGCGTCGCCCCGACCCGCATCCCGATCCGCGTCCCGATCCGCGTCCCGATCCTTGCGGGCCGCACGATCCGTCTCCCCAGCGCGATCGACGCTCGCGGCCGCGCGCGAAGGCGCGGCGGGTTCGTCGGATTCGGTCGCTTCGGCTCCATCCCGGCGCGTCGGCTGCGTGCGAGCCGCCGCACGCGGCGTCTCGGCCTCGCCGGCCGGCTGCTCAGGAGCGATCGCTCGTCCCTCGGGGGCCGCATCGGGCTCGACCACGCCAGCGCGGGCGGGCTGCGACGGCTTGACCTCTTCGGTGATCGGGCCGGTCGACGGGCTGGCCGCCGGGGTCGCCGTCGGCGTGCCGTTCGCAGCCACGTCGGCGGTGGCGTCGCCACCCTCGTCCGAAGCGTCCGGCGCGTCGCCGTCCGACGCCTTCCGGGCCTTGGTCGGCCTGGCCTTGGCGCGGCTCGGGCGCGCGCGCGTCGGCTTCGCCGCCTCTACCTCGACGGGCGCGGCGGTCTCCACGGCGGTCCCGCCCTGGCCCGTGAACCACTCCGTGATCGTCGCCTGCAGGCCAACGCCCACCGGAGACATGTGGTTCTTGACCCCGAACTTCCCCTCTTCGGGGATGCCCTCGGCGCGGCACTTGGCGATGATCGCCTTGGAGTCCACGCCCAGTTCCTTCGCCAACTCGAACACCCTCTTGGCCAAGCGATTCTCCAGCGGTTCCCGGCGCCGAGCGGGGCGTGCCCCGCGTGTCCCGTCGCCGTGTGTCGGTCGAGTCCGTCCTTCAGTCCCGTTGCGTCAATCAGCCGTCCCGTTGCTCAGGTAGGCGGCCGACCGGCGTCGGCCTCGAAGCAATCCCCGCCCATCGCCGTGCCCGGCACCTCAATGGGCCTCCGGTCACGATGCAGTGCTTTCTCCAGCGCCCCCGCCCAGGATGTCGGCCGCCCGCTGCTCGTCGTCGGCAGAGGTCGGCACGACGGCCCCGTCGCCGCCCCCGCCAGCCGGAGCCTCGACGCTCGACGCCCCCAGAATCGCGGCCGCGGCCTCGTCGCCCGCCTCGGGCGCCACGCCCTCCTCCAGCATCCGGCGGGCCAGTTCCTCCTGCTCCCGACGCAGGCGCTCCTTCTCTTCCTTCTCACGCTGCTGCTGCTCGGCGACCTCCTTCGCGCGGACGCCCGCCCGGGCCATGACCCGCTGGGCGGCCTCCTCGTCGAGTTCGAGCTCCTCGCGCAGCACCTCCATCCCGACTTCCTCGATGTCGAACACGCTGACCATGCCAAGGGCCGCCAGGCGTCCGACCATCTCCTCGGTGATGCCCTCTTCCTCCTGCAGCGTGGCGGACATGATCTCCAGGCCCTTGTTGAACTCCTCGGGCGTGAGGATGTCGATGTCCCACCCGGTCAGCCGGGCCGCCAGACGCACGTTCTGGCCCCGCTTGCCGATCGCCAGCGACAACTGGTCGTCGCGGACCACCACCGTCGCCCGCCCCAGCTCGAAGCACAGCGAGATCTCCTCGACCTCCGCCGGCTTGAGCGAGTTCTGGATCAGGATCTGGCTCGACTCGTTCCACCGCACGATGTCGATCTTCTCGCCGTTGAGCTCGTCCACGATGTTCTTGATCCGCGACCCGCGAACGCCCACGCACGCCCCGACCGCGTCCACCTTCGAGTCCACCGACGACACCGCCAGTTTCGTGCGGAACCCCGCCTCGCGGGCCATCGCCTTGACCTCGATGATCCGCTCCGCGACCTCCGGCACCTCGACCTCGAACAGCCGCTTGATGAAGTCCTCGTGCCCTCGGCTGAGCACAATCTTCACCTGATTGCCCACCTCACGCACGTCCAGGATCAGGCACCGCACCCGGTCCCCCGCCGCGAACTGCTCGCCCGGGATCTGCTCCGAGCGCGGCATGAAGGCCTCGGCCCGGTCGATCGTGACCACCAGGGCGCCGCCCTCGTACCGCTGGGCCGTGCCCGTCACAATCTCGCCCACGCGCTTGGAGAACTCGTCGAGGATGCTGTTCCGCTCGTCGTCGCGGAACCGCTGGATCATCACCTGCTTGAACGTCTGGGCCGCGATCCGCCCGAAGTCGTTGGGCTTCATGTTCACCGGCTCGCCACGCCGGAACAGGGCCATCTCGCCCGACATCGGGTCGACCGTGCACGTGAACTCGTCCACGTCGATCGTGTTGAAGTACTTCCGGGCCGCCGACACCATCGCCTGCTCCAGATCGGCCAGCAGCAGCGAGCGGTCGATGTTGCGATCGCGGGCGATCGACTCAAGGATGCGGAGCATTTCGGCGGTGTTCATGGTGTGGTCCGTTCGAGTCCGGGTTGTCTGGTTGTCAAGATGTGGGAGCGAGTGCCAAGTGCCGAGTGCCGAGCGCGGAGAGCCGAGTCAAGAGGCCAGCGGGGCGACGAGTCCACGGGAGCAGAGACGCCAAAAACACCGAAGCCGCTCCGGGGTGCAACAAACCCCAAGGCGGCCCGACGACCGGACCCACGGCTGGCGTGGATCCGCCCAGTTGTGGTGGATCCTCACGCCCTCCGCGGCATCTCCGCATCCGCTCCCGAGCCGTCAATGGCTCGGGCGGGGCCAACCGGCGCGATCGCGCCCTCGTGGTTGGGCCGCCTAGCGAACATGGGCCTTGGCCGTCTTCATGCGCGCACTCCGAACGCCGGCCCGGGTCCATCCCGAACCGTCGCGTCCAACTGTAGAGGTTGAGAGAGGACCGATCAACCGGGCCGGCGCAGGGCCTGACCGCCCCCGCCGGCTCCCCTACCCACGCCGACCGGGCCCCGTTGGGGCCGCCGGGGGCTCATCGCCCCCGCCCACGCCCTCGACCGCCTCGACGATCCGAACCGCCCGCTGCCCGCGGTACTGGCCCATGCTCGCCGTGTACTTCCGCTCGCTCTCCACGCACACGTCCAGCGGCTCGTCCTTGGGCTTCTCCGTCACGATCACGTCGCCGATCCGCATCTCGATCAGGTCCCGGAGCGTGATCGTCGTCCGCGCCAGCTCCACCGACAGCCCCATCGTCGCCGAAGACAGGTTCGTCGAGATCCGCTTCCGCGTCTGCGGGCTCTTCTGCTGCTTGCTCACCGCGAACCACGACTGGGCCGAGAGCGCCTCCATCAGCGGCTCGATCACGTTGTACGGGATGCACAGGTTCATCGTGCCCGCCCGGTTCGTCATCTTCAGCTCGAACCCGATCACCACCACCACCTCGTTCGGCGGCACGATCTGCACCAGTTGCGGGTTGCTCTCGGTCGCCACGATCGAGAACGTCATCTCCCGCATCCCCGCCCAGGCCTCGCTCATCGCCTGCAGGCCCCGACGCGTCACGTTGCTGATCAGCCGCGACTCGATCAGCGTCATCGGACGCTGCGGGATGAACAGCTCCGACGACGAGCCCCCCAGCAGCCGGTCGATGATCGGATAGATGATCAGCGGCGAGATCTCCAGGCACATCTGCCCGTCCAGCCCCGTCGCCTCCAGCAGGTTGAACGACGTCGGATTCGGCAGCCCGGAGATGAACTCCGAGTACGTCATCTGCTCGCACGTCGCGACCTTCACCTCCACGATCGTCCGCAGGAACCCGGACAGCGACGCCCCGAAGTTCCGGGCGAAGCCCTCGTGCAGCGTCTGGAGCGCCCGCATCTGGTCCTTCGAGACACGCTCCGGACGCTTGAAGTCGTACGGCCGGATCTCAAGACTCTCGAGCTCGTCCGCCCGGCGCTGGGCCGAAAAGATCCGCGCGGACTTGTGCTCCACCGTCGCGGTGCCCATGTCCGCCGCGGCAAGCAGCGCGTCGACCTCGCTTTGATCGAGAATGTCGATGGGCCAGCCTCCGGGTGGGCGCGGGACCACGCCGCGAAGACGCGGCGCACCGTCGGAGGGTCATCGGATGGCGGGCCGATCGGGCTTGAACGCCCGCACAGGGCAGCACCGATCCGTCCACATTATCCAAAAAATCACCGAACTCCAGATTCGCGCGGATCGCGGCGGGCCAACAGACCACCGCCCGGCCAGCACCCGCCGACCGCCAAGCCGCCGGCGCTCACGACCCCTTCTTGTCGTCCTTCCACACCTCGACCCACTTGCTCTTCCACTTGCGGCTGCTGCCCTTGCGCTTGCGGGTCGCCCACTTGATCTTCTTGCGGACCATCGGCATCGGTCTGGCTCCTGGGGCCGGCGTCGGTTTCTTGCCCAGGCCGCCACCCGGCCCGGGCAGGATCATTGCCCGCTCGCCGCGTGCGAACCAGTGGGGGGGGGCGGAAGCGACGCAGCGACGCAGCGACGCAGCGACGAAGCGACGCAGCGACGCAGCGACGAAGCGACGAAGAGAGTCCGGCAAGCCCGGCTTGCACGCTCCTGCGATCGGGCGTGGGGTGTGAGCCGAGCGGGGACAGCCCGCAACGCGCCCGGAAGGGTGTGGTAGAACGCTCGGCATGCAGCAGTCCCCGCTCGCCGCCGTCTTCTCGCTCCGCCGCGGCGAGGCCCGGACGGTCGCGCTCGGCGGGCTCGCGTTCTTCCTGATCCTCTGCTCCTACTTCGTCCTCCGCCCCGTCCGCGAGGCCATGGGCGTCCACCGCGACTTCGGCGACCTCTACTGGCTCTGGATCGTCACGCTGCTGGGCATGGTCGCCGCCAACGCGCTCTACGCCACCCTCGCCTCCACCATCGCCAAACGCCTCCTCGCAACCTGCACATACCGCGTCTTCGCCCTGAGCATCGCGGCGTTCGTGCTCGTGCTCACCTTCGCCCCGCACCTGGCCGAGCGCCCCTTCACCACCATCCCCTTCGTCGACCAGCCGCTCACGGTCGGGCACGTCTTCTACGTCTGGCTCAGCGTGTTCAATCTGTTCGCCGTCTCGCTGTTCTGGGCCCAGAGCGTGGACCGGTTCAGCCTGGAGCAGGCCAAGCGCCTCTTCCCGCTGCTCGGCGCGGGCGGCACGCTCGGCGCGCTGGCCGGCTCGACGATCACGACCAGCCTCGCCGGGCACGTCGAACCCGTGTTCCTCATGGGCCTGTCGCTGGTGCTCTGGCGCGGCGCGATCGCCGCCAGCCAGTGGGCGTTCGGATCGAAGCCAGACGCCGACACCAGGTCGCCCGCCCGCGTGACGCCACCGGATTCGCCGACCGCCGCACCCTCGCACCCATCGCCCCGAACCGCGAACGCTGGCACCCACACCGGCCCCTTGAACTCGTGGCGGGCCCTGGCCCGCGTCGTCGCGTCGCCCTACCTGCTCGGCATCAGCGCGTGGATGTTCGCCCTGGCCATCGCCTCGTCCCTGCTCTACTTCACCCAGGCCCGCATCATCACCGACACCGGCGCCGGCCTGCGCGACAAGATCTTCCTCTTCGCCCAGATCGACCTGCTCACCCAGGGCGCGACGCTGCTCATCCAGCTCACGATTGCTGCCCGTCTCTTCCGCGTCCTGGGCGTCGGACGGATGCTGCTGGTCATCCCCGCGCTGCTCGTGCTGGGCTACGCCGCCCTGGCCGTGGCCCCGGTCTACGCGGTCCTCGCCCTCTTCCAGGCCGCCTTCCGCGCCTCGCGCTACGCCATCGCCACCCCCGCCCGCGAGTCGCTCTTCACCGTCGTCTCGCCCGAAGAGAAGTACGTCTCCAAGGCCGCCCTCGACACGTTCGTCTACCGCGCCGGCGACGTTGCCGGGCTCCTCATCTACGCCCTGCTGGCCGCGACCCTCGCGGCCGTCGCGGGCGTCGTCGTGCCGCTGGCGATCGCCTGGTCGCTCGTCGGCCTCTGGCTCGGGCGACGCCAAAGGGCGATGGCGGGCGACGGGCACCCCCCCGGGCACTGCCGGTCTTGCGGATACAACCTGGCGGGCCTGCCGCTCGCGCGATGCCCGGAATGCGGCGCCGATTCCCCGCTCATCGCACCGCCTCCGGCGTCCACCGACGCACGAACGTGACAGCCCCGAGTCGCGAGACGTGCATCGGGGGTTGATCTGGCCTGTACCGAACACATGCGACGCCTGATGGCCTGCCGGGCTCGCCGCAGCCGCACGCCCGGCACCACGACGAGGACACCGATGACCACCACCCGCCGCGACTTCCTCTCCACCGCCGCCGCCTCCGGCGCGATCGCCGCCCTCGGCCTGACGCCCCTCGCCTCGGCCGCCCTCCGCCGCCGCCCCCAGCCCGTGGCCGACGCCGCCGTCCCCCGTGCAGACCGCCCCCTGAAGATCCTCATGCTCGGCGGCACCGGGTTCCTCGGACCCATCATCGTCCGCTACGCCCTCGACCGCGGGCACGAGGTCACCCTCTTCAACCGCGGGAGCCGCGACGAGATGTTTCCCGATCTGGAACAACTCCAGGGCGACCGCTACGAAGAAGACGCCCTCGAACCCCTCAAAGGCCGCGGGTGGGACGTCGCCATCGACACCTGGACCTACCTGCCCTACATCGTCCGCCGCTCCGCCGAGGCCCTCCGCGACAGCGTCAAGAACTACATCGTCGTCTCCACCATCTCCGTCTACGGCCAGCGCGGCACCATCGACATGGACGAGGACGCCCCGCTGGCCACCATGCCCGACGAACTCGTCGACACCATCCGCACCAACCGAGAGATCGGCGCCCACTACGGCGCCCTCAAAGCACTCTGCGAGCAGACCGTCGAAGAGGTGATGGGCGGACGCTCCTGCAACATCCGCCCCGGCCTCATCGTCGGGCCGCGCGACCCGACCAACCGCTGGACCTGGTGGCCCTACCGCGTCCGCAAGGGCGGCGAGATGATCGGTCCCGGCCAGCCCGGCCACTACACCCAGATCATCGACGTCCGCGACTGCGGCGAGTTCTGCGTCACCGCCGCCGAACGCAGCCTCCACGGCTCCTACAACGCCGTCACCCCCGCACGCGCCATCACCATGGGCGGCATGCTCGACACCTGCAAACGCATCAGCGCCTCCGACGCACGCGTCACCTGGATCGACGCCGACTTCCTCGAAGAGCAGGGCCTCTCGGCCTGGGGCCACCTCCCGGCCTGGATCCCGCCCACGGCCCCAGGCTACGAAGGCTTCGGCCAGATGTCCGTCGAGCGCTCCATCGCGAGCGGCCTGACCCACCGCCCCCTCGAAGACACCATCCAGGCCACGCTCGACTGGCTCGACACCCTCTCCCCCGAAGCCATCGCCCGCCTCGACGCCGGCCTCACCGAACGCGGCGGCGCGGGCGTCCCCCCCGAGATGGAAGCCCGCGTGCTCGAAGCGTGGCACGCGCGCGAGGGGTAGCCCCACCGCGTCACCAAGACGCCGACCGGTCGGAACGAACGGGCCAGCACGCCCGGGCAACTGGGGGGCGTGACGGACGCCGGACCCGAGGAGGCTCCGCGACGAAGGTCCGGATCGAGCGACCCAGCGCGCACGCCTTTGCTCAACGAAGGCGCGGAACGGAGCCGACCGAGCGTTCGACCCGGACCTTCGCCGAGCCTCAGGTCCGGCGTCTTGGCACGCTTGCAGACCCGACCGCCGCGCCCGCTCCGCCTTACAACTCCACCATCTCCACCGCCGCCGTGTGCGCCGCCGCCATCGCCGGCATCCGCACCTCGGTCCCGAACGCGCCGAGCCCCTTGAACTCCCGCGCCATCCGCTCCCGCACCGCCGCCGCGTTGTACCGCGGGGCCTTGGGCACCGCGACCGTGAACGCCGCCGGCACCTGGCCCGGCCCCTCGTCGATCACCTCGACCACCGCCCCGTAAATGTCCCTCGCCCGCACCGGCGTGCCGTCCGCGCTCGCGTACCGATCCTGACCCGTCGCGTGCGCCAACAAGTCCAGCGCGATCTGCGCCTCGGCCCGCGAGCCCTCCAGCGCCGGGATCGCCTGCTCGAACGCCTGCAAGACGCCAGTCCGGTTCTCGAACGTCCCGGCCTTCTCCGCCCACGTGCACGAGGGCAGCACCACGTCCGCATCGTCCACCAGCGGGCTCTCCAGCGTGTCGAGCAGCACCGTGAACCTGCCCGCCAGCGCCTCGATCAGCTCGCCGCTGGCCCAGCCGCGCCCGTCCGCCGCCGGGTAGTTGCCCGTCAGCACAACCGCCGCGATCTCGCCCTCGCCCTTGCCGGACTTGAGCGCCTTGACGAACGCGTCGAACTCCAGCGGCTTGCTCCCGCCGAACCCCTCCAGCACGCGGCGGACGCCCCGCGCGTTGGGCGCCTTCTCCGCACTGACCACGAACGCGTTCTTGTCGCCCTCCTTCGCACCCGCCGGCAGCACCTGGTCCTGCCCGCTCGTCGGCACCGGCCCGACGCCCAGGATCGCCTTCGGGTCCAGGAACCGGGCCAGTTCCGCCAGCAAAAACGCGTCCTCGCACGAGAGCATGGGGCTTACCAGCACCGCCAGCCGCTTCGGGCGCGTCTGGCCCTTCTGCAGGATCGGTCGCGTCTCATCGGGCTTCGCAAGCCGCCCCAGCGCCATGAAGTCGCGCACGCCGTCGATGGCCGCGTCGTGGGCCCGCGCCAGGTCGCTCTCGACCAGCGCCCCGTACTGCCGGCGCATCGGCGTCGCCAGACGCCGGCTCGAGTGGATGTGCTTCCACCCGTACCGAACCTCATCCGTGATCCACCACCGGTTGATCGCCCCGTTCTCCCGCGGCTTGATCCGGTAGACCTTCCCCTCGTTGTGCTCGAACAGGATGTTGTCCCCGCTGGCCGTGATCCCGTCGATCGACGGCGTCGACTTGAGGAACCACACACGCTGGGCGAACAGAAAGTCCTTGTCCAGCAGCGCGCCGACAGGGCACAGGTCGATCACGTTGCCCGACAGCGGGTTGTCGATCGGCACGCCGGGGAAGACGTCGATCTCCTCCTTGTTGCCCCGACCCGCCACCAGCAGTTCCCCGGTTCCGGCCACCTCGCGCGTGAACCGGACGCACCGCGTGCACATGATGCACCGGTCCGCGTACAGGTACACGTGCGGCCCCAGGTCCTTCTTGGGCTGCTTGACCTTCGACTCCTCAAACCGCGACACCCCCCGCCCATACTGGTACGAGTAGTCCTGCAGGAAGCACTCGCCCGCCTGGTCGCACACCGGGCAGTCCAGCGGGTGGTTTATCAGCAGGTACTCCATCACCGACTTCTGGTTCGCCACCGCCTTGGGCGAGTTGGAATACACCACCATCCCGTCCGAGGCAGTCTGCTGGCACGACGGCACGAGTTTCCCCCCCATGAAGGGCTCGAGCTTCCCGCTCTTGGGGTTCGGGGCGTGCACCTCGACAAGGCAGATGCGGCACGAGGCCACGATCGACAGCCCGTCGTGGTAGCAGTACTGCGGGATGTCGATCCGCCCGGCGTTGGCCACCTGCAGGATCGTCTGCCCGGGCGTGAACTCGCAGCGCGTGCCGTTGATGGTGATGCTGGGCATAGCGGGGGGAGGGTAGGCCGCAGGCCGATCAACCCGCCCCGCCCACGCCCAAACCGGGGCCCTCTGGCCCCCCCGGGCCAGCCGCCGAGCCCGACCCGCGAAACCCGAGCCCCCCGACGCCCAAGAATCGGATATCAAAGTCCTCTTTGCCGATCCGGCGATCGGACCCGCCGACGCCGTGGGAGCACGCCATGGAACACACATCGCCGCGGCCACCCGCAACACCATCGCCAGACGCCGCCGCCCCGCGCCGGCTCCGCTGGGAACGCCTCGGCGTCGGTGTGGCCGTCGGACTGGTCCTCATGACCGCCATCGGCAGCGCGTGGGGAATGCTCGTCGGCGCGGCCGCCGCCCTGGCAATCATCGCCGCCTGGGAACTGCTCGGCCGACGCTGACGCCCTCGCCTCCAACGCGCCCAACGCCGCCGCGCCTCACCCCGCCCCCAGCCGCTCCGCCAAAAACCCGCCAACCTTATCGATCCCCATCCGCTCCTGCTTGCCCGAGTCCCGGTCCCGCATCGTCACCGTCTGGTCCGTCGCCGTCTCCCCATCGATCGTGAAGCAGAACGGGCACCCCGCCTCGTCCATCCGCGCGTACCGCTTGCCGATCGACTGCTTCTCGTCGAACTCCACTGGCCCAAGCCGCCAGAACCGCTCGCTCAGTTCCTGGTGCAGCCGCTCGCCGATCTCCGGCATGCCGTCCTTGGCCACCAGCGGGAACACCGCCGCCTTCACCGGCGCCACCCGCGGGTGCAGCTTCAGGAACTCCGGGCTGGCCCGCGACTCGTCCTTCGTGTACGCCTCGCAGAGCAGCGCCAGCACGCCCCGGTCCAGCCCCGCCGCCGGCTCGATGCAGTGCGGCAGGTACCGCTCGCCCTTCGGCTGCCCGTTGGGCGCCAGCTCCCCGCGCGTCGTGTCCAGATATTCCAGTTTGGCCTTCGAGTGCTGCTGGTGCTGGCGCAGGTCGTAGTCGCCCCGGTGCGCGATCCCCTCGAGTTCCCCGAACCCCGGGGCCGTGAATGGGAACCGGTACTCCACATCGCTCGTGCCCTGCGAGTAGTGCGACAACTCGTCCTTCTCATGCTCGCGCAGGATCAGGTTCTCCCCCGCCAGCCCGATCGCCTTCCACCACTCCATCCGGAAGTCACGCCAGAACGTGTACCACTCGAACGACTCCGACGGATGGCAGAAGAACTCCAGTTCCGCCTGCTCGAACTCGCGCGACCGGAACGTGAAGTTCCGCGGCGTCACCTCGTTCCGGAACGACTTGCCCACATTCCCGATCCCGAACGGCACCTTCACCCGCGTCGTGTCCACCACGTTCTTGAACTGCACGAAGATCCCCTGGGCCGTCTCCGGCCGCAGGTAGACCTTGTCGTCCTCCGTCGCGGTAGCGCCGGTGTAGGAGTAGAACATCAAGTTGAACTGGCGAGGGGGCGTCAGCGTCCCTCGCTCTTTGGCATCCGGACCAATAACCCGGTCCAGCGAGTTGATCCAGTCATCCAGGGCAGACGTTGCCGCGTTCTCTTGCTCGAGCCACTCAGTTGTGATTGCTTCCGGCGGCTTCCGCTTTGCCCTCTTTAGAGCTGCGCGAAGAGAGTCCGCATCGTTCTCGATGAACGCGAAGCCCAGGTCCCCCGGGCCGAAGGTGACGACGCGAACGTGATCCGCCCTATACCGACGCTTGGACTCCCGACAGTCGACCATCGGATCGTTGAACCCGCCGACATGCCCGCTCGCCTCCCACACCCTCGGGTGCTGGATGATGCACGTCTCGACCGGCACGCACCGCACCGCCTGGTCCCCCGGCCCGCGCCGCCCCCACGCCGGGCGCATCACCATGTCCTGCCACCACGCGTCCCGCAGGTTCTTCTTCATCTGGGCCCCCAGCGGCCCGTAATCCCAGAACCCGTTGATCCCCCCGTAGATCTCGCTCGCCTGGTAGATAAAACCCCGGCGCTTGCACAGGGCCATGATCGCGTCCATCGACTTGCTCACGCGGCGTCTCCCAAAAAGGACGCAAGTGTAGGAACAGCCCCCGCCGCCTCACCCCCGCCAACGACCATTCCATTCAAGCCCACCACAATCTCTCAGCACTCAGCACTCAGCACTCAGCACTCGGCACTCGGCACCCCTCACGGCGACTTCCCACTCATGATCCGATCCCATATATCCCGCACCGAAATCGTCCCCACCTGCGCATCGATCTCCTCCTGCATCTGCTCGTACGACCGCACCTCCGGCGCCGACGCCAGTTCCGCAGGCTCATCATCCAACTCAAGCCGCTTCAGCCCCAGCGACCCGCCACCCGTCACCGAGATCACCCAACGTCCCTCGTCCAGCGGGCGAAAGATCGAGATCCCGTAATCGTCCTCCGGCCACTCCAGGTCCCCCATCGCCGGGTCGATCACCATCTCCCCCTGCGGCCCGCTCGCCCGGTCATAGATGCTCCGCACCCACAGCCGCCCGCCCGACACGATGTAGTTCACATACACCTCGGTCGACGGATCGAACGCCGTCGGGATCTCCCGCTCCACGCCCGCGGCCGTGCGGATCCGCACCGACAACGCCCCATCCCGCACCACCAGCTCCGTCACCGCCGTCCGGCGCACGGCCTCGTTGAACGTCGACCGCAGACTCTCGTAGTCCCGCGCCAGCGTCTCGAGCCGCTGGCGGTAGATGTCCGACTCGATCCCCGCCCGCATCGACTGGTACTGCATCGTCAGCGCGACGCTCGCGCACGCCAGCAGCGCGATCGCCACCAGCGCCCGCGACCACCCGGCCCCGATCAGCCCGAAGAACCCCCGCCCACGCCGACTCCGTGCGGATGCTGGCTCGCCCATCGCGCCCTCCATGGTCGCCCGCGGCCCGCAGCAGGCCGCTCCGCCCAGCATAGCCGCCAACGCCCCGCTCCAGACCGGCTCATCCGAACAGCAGCCCCGTCGCCGTCACCGCCATGATGATGATCGAAGCGATCAGCGCCTCGCCCGCCACAAGCCCCGACGCCAGCGGCACGTTGAACTTCTCCGCCGAACGCTTGTGCACCAGCGACCACACCCACGCGATCACCGCCCCGATCGCGAACGCCAGCGCGTTGGCGAACGGCAGCATCCACGACAGCCCGAGCCCCATCGCCGAAGGCATGAACTTCCGGAACCTCGCCGGCACCGCGAAACGCTCGACCAGCGGCAGCAGGATCCCCACCATCGCCCCGATGAAGATCGACCACTGCGCCGAGGCCGGCAACTGGTCGATCCCCTTCGTGAGCACCTCCGCCACCTTGAACCACTGGTTCGTCGCGGGAGCCGCGTACGCGTCCACGCCCACGAACTTCCCCTGGTGCGGCACCAGCAGGTACCACACCGGCACGATCACCAGCGTCCCGAAGAACACCCCGATGAACTGCGCCAGGAACTGCTTCCGCGGATTCGCCCCCAGCAGGTACCCGCTCTTGAGGTCCATCAGCAGGTCCGCCGACGACGTCGCGCTGTTCGCCGCCGCGCCCGCCGACGCCAGGTTCGGCACGACGTGCCCCGGCTGCAGCACCGCGAACAGCAACTGCATCACCTTGCCCATCGCGCCCGTCGGCGTCGTGTCCGTCTCGCCCGTCGCGCGGCTCGCCACCAGCGACAGCACGAACGACATCAGCACCGCGATGATCCCCGCCCACCACGCGATCTGGAACGCCACCACCTGCAGCCCGACCAGCACGATCCCCAGCGGCACCATCCCGGCGATCATCCACGACACCGGCACCTCGATGCGGTCCCACTCCCGCGCACCGCCCGCCCCGCCCTTGCGCACGAACGCCCGCGCGATCGTCTTCCACTGCAGCGCCAGCGCCGTCAGGCTCGCCATCACCATCAGCGCCGTCCCGCCCCACAACCCCCAGCGGTACACGTGGAACACCGTGCCCCCGCCCACGATCTCGATCGACTCGATGTACTCCTCCGCGAACCCCGAGCCGTCGGGCAACAGGTGGGCCGCGTCCTGCACGATCAGCCCCGGCGCGACGAAGAAGTACAGCAGCGCCCCGCCCACCAGCATCGACAGGCTCACCCGCAGCCCGACGATCATCCCCGCCGCGATGAGAAGCACGCTCGGGTTGAACCCGAACCCGATCAGTTCGCGCACCCGCCCGCCGTCCGCGCCCACCGCCGCCGACGTCAGCCCGTCCGAGCCCGCCCGCAGGAACCCCGTCGCCGGCACCTGCCCCGGCAGGCGCAGCTCCAGCCCGATCGTGCGACGGATCCAGTCGAACGCGTCGTTCAGGAACCCCAGCATCGACCCCGTGTTCAGCACCGCCACGATCCCGCCCGCGATCAGCCCCGCCACCAGCACATACGCCTTGTGGAGCGCATCGCGGCTCTGGCTGTACAGGCTCTTCAGCGTCTCCGCCGCCGCGATCCCCGTCGGGAACGGCAGACGCTCGTGGTTGATCATCTGCCGCTTCATCGGGATCGCCAGGAAGCACCCCAGCGCCCCCGTCACGAACGTGAACGACGCCAGCAGCCAGAACGGATGCACGTCCCACGACTTCACATCCGCAGGCGTCGCCCCCTCAGGCACCGGCGCCATCATCAACAGCGCCCCGAACATCGTCGCGATGCTCGACCCCGTGGAGTACCCCGCCGCCGACGCCGTCGACGCCATGCACACGTTCTCGAGCACCGACATCCGCGACACCCGCCCGAAGGTCACGGCCCGCACCAGCGTCCAGATCACGTACGACATCACCACCGCCGTGATCGCCACCCCGAACGCCCAGCCGATCGTCAGCGTCGTGTACAGGTTCGACGCCGACATCAGCATGCCCAGCACGCCGCCCATCAGCACCGCCCGCACCGTCAACTGCGGCATCTTGTCGCCCTGGTACACATGCCGGTACCAGTGCTCGTCGATCTGATCCGGCGTCGCGTCCTCGGGCAGCGCCGGAACCTCGCGCTCGCCCGCCCCTCCCTCGCCGTACACCCCGGAACCGTCCGGGTGGACCTGGCCGGGCAGCCCAACGGGCTCGGTCGGAGGCGTCTGGTTGTCGGGCGGAGGGGTAGCCATCGCGGAACCTCTGGAGAGTGGCCGTCGCCCGCGCGGCTGACCGGCCGGCACGGGCCCGACAAGATACCAGCAACTCCAGAACTCGCTGCCCTAGCGACCGCCTCCCGAACCGCGCCGCACCAGCCACATCGCCGGCCGGACATCCCGCTCCAACTCCGCCGCCGCCGCCGTCTGCCGACGCATCAACTCCCCCAGCGGCCCGCGTGACCTCGCCTCCCGAGCCGAAACCTCCTCCACACGCCTCGCGATCCGCCGCTGCAGCGTCCCCTCCGCACGCCGCACCTCCGAAGGCGTCCACACGTGCTCCCGCTCCACCCGATCCCCATGCTCCTCCAGCACCAGCCGCGCCTCCTCACGCGTGTACGGCGCATCCTCGCTGGCCGCGGCCCCCGCGCTCACGCAGTCATCAATCACAGACACACCGCCCGCCCGCACCACCCGCCGCAGAATCGCCGACGCCTCCTCCATCGCAAACAGCGCGATCATCATCGCCGCGTCGAACGTCTTCCTCCGACCCCCGCCCCATCTCGCACCGACATCCCGCGCATCGCCCACCTCGAACCGGCACAGATCGGCCACCCCCCGCCGCGCCGCCGCCTCCCGCGCCGACTCAACAAACGCCCCGAACCCATCGACCCCCACGACCTCGCACCCGCACCGCGCCGCCACCTCGACCGCCACCGCCCCCTTCCCGCACCCAAGGTCCAGCACCCGCGAACCCGCCCCGATCCCCGCCGCCACCAGCCACCCCGCCACCCGCCGCGGCGAACTCCCCAGCGACCCCAGATCCGCGAACACCTCCCCGGTCCAAGGCAACGCCGCCACCGGCGCATCGATAGACGCCGCCACCGACCGCCGCAGCGACGCCGACGCACCCATCACGCCCGCTCCTTCATATACAGATGCACCGCCATTCCCGAGTACGCGTGCGTCTCCGGCCCGATCGCGCCCGGGATCGCCAGGTCCGTCATCTCGTGCGCAGGCTTCCCCGCGGCGTCGACCGCGCCCGCCTCCGAACCCGACGCTTGCGCGTCGGGCTCTGCGCTGCCCGTCCCCACCTCTCCGCCATCCTCCCGCGCCACCACAAACCCCGCCGCCTCCAACTCCTCCAGCAGCGCCATCCCCTCCGCCGAGTCCAGATCGATCTCGACATCCTCTCCATCGACCTCCACCGGCCCCTCGGGCGCCACCGGCGTCCGCCGCGCACCGCTCCCCGCCCCGCGCCCGCGCTTGCCCGCGCTCCCAGGCCGCTCGGCCTCATCCCCCCCGCGCCACCGCCCGCCGCGCCCGTCCGCGTCCTCCCCGCGCTTCCGCATGTGCTCCCGCCGACCGTGGGCCGCGTACGACCCCTCGTCCGGCGCCTCCTCCGCCGAGGCATGGAAGCAAGGCCACGGCGTCCGCAGCACCGCGTACCCCGTCTCGTCCAGCAACTGCACCGCCTTGGCAAACTGCTCACGCACGCGCAGCCACGACGCCTTGTCCCGCACCATCGGATACGGCGGATCGAAGAACACCAGGTGCACCGGCCGCGGGCACCGCGACAGCGCCCCCGCCCCCAGCACATCGCCCACCACCACCTCGGCCCGGTCCCCCGCCCCGCACGTCTCGATGTTCTGCCGCAGAATCTCCGCGATCTTCCGGTCCCGCTCCACGAACACGCACCGCGTCGCCCCGCGGCTCAGCGCCTCCAGCCCGATCGACCCCGTCCCCGCGAAACAGTCGAACACCGCCCCATCCGCGCAGTGCCCCCGCAGAATGTTGAACAGCGACTGCTTGACAAGGTCCGGGATCGGACGCGTCACGCTCGCATCCGCCGGCCCCTGCAACCGCCGACGCTTGAAATCACCCGCAATGATCCGCATGGAACAATCCTAGGAATCGCCCGCACACCCACACGCCCGCGCGCCGCCCCGCCCGCCCCCTAGCATCGCTCAACCCCCGGAGAAGCCCATGCCCGCCACCGACGCCTACGCCGACCTCCTCCGCCACGCCCGCCAGCTCGGCACCCTCCGCTCCATCGGCAGCCTCGTGCAGTGGGACCACGAGACCTACATGCCCGAGGCCGCCGCCGACCACCGGGCCGAGCAGGAGGCCCTGCTCGCCTCCCTCGCCCACGAACGGGCCACCTCCAAACAGTTCGGCGACCTCATCGCCGCCTGCGAGCAGGACAACGCCCTCACCGCCGACCCCCAGACCGCCGCGAATCTCCGCGAGTTCCGGCGCGACTACGACCTGGCCACCAAGCTCCCCGCCGACCTCGTCGAGGAATGGGCCCGCACCAGCGCCCTGGCCTCCGAAGTCTGGAAGAAGGCCCGGGCCGCGGCCGACTTCAAGGCCTTCGAGCCCTACCTCACCAAGATGATCGCCCTGGCCCGGCGCAAGGCCGAGTGCTATGGCTGGCCCACCGGCGGCGAGCCGTACGACGCCCTGCTCAACGAGTACGAGCCCGGCGCCACCGCCAAGCAGATCGAGTCGATCTTCAACCCCTTGCGCGAGCGCCTCGCCGCCCTCATCAAGGACATCGCCGACAACGGCACGCCCCCCGACGAGTCCCCCATCAACGTCCGTGTGCCCGACGACGCCCAGCACAAACTCGGCCTGGCGGTCCTGAAGGCCCTGTGCTTCGATCTCTCCGCCGGACGGCTTGACGTCACGACCCACCCGTTCTGCTCCGGCATGGCCCCCGGCGACACCCGCCTCACCACCCGATACCGCGACGAGCGCTTCACCGACGCCCTCTACGGCACCATGCACGAGTGCGGGCACGGGCTCTACGAGCAGGGCCTGCCCAAACTCGCGCGGGGCGATCAGCCCGCCCGCTTCGGCGAGCCCCTGGGCGATGCGATCAGCCTCGGCATCCACGAGTCGCAGTCCCGCCTGTGGGAGAACTTCGTGGGCCGCAGCCCGGAGTTCTGGCAGTGGCTCCACCCCATCGCCAACCAGACCTTCAACGGCGCGCTCGCCGCCTTCACGCCCGACGCCATGTTCCGGGCCGTCAACACCGCCAAGCCATCGTTCATCCGCGTCGAGGCCGACGAGGCCACGTACAACCTGCACATCATGCTCCGCTTCTCCATCGAGCGGGCCCTGCTCCGCGGCGACCTCGAGGCCCGCGATGTGCCCGGCGCATGGAACGACGCGTTCGAGTCCATGCTCGGCCAGAAAGTCCCCGACGACCGGCGCGGCTGCCTGCAGGACATCCACTGGTCCGCCGGGCTCATCGGCTACTTCCCCACCTACTGCCTGGGCAACCTCTACGCCGCCCAGTTCTGGGAGACCGTCAGCCAGCAGATCCCCGACCTCAAAGCCCAGATCGCCCGCGGCCAGTTCGCCCCCTTGCGCGAGTGGCTCCGCACCAACATCCACCAGCACGGCCGCCGCTACCTCGCCGCCGATCTCTGCCAGCGCATCACCGGCAAACCCCTCTCGGCCGACCCGCTCATGCGCTACCTCGAGGGCAAACTCAAGCCGGTGTACGGGCTCTAGGGAACCAAGGCGTCGACTGCAACCTCGCGCTTCCGACCAACTGTGCCACCGAGACACGCCGGCTCCGCGGCGTTTCTCGGTGCCGATCAACAGCCATCGCCACGATCACGATTGTGCGCGCAATCGCATTTCACAACACACCGCACAATTCCTGCCCATAACCCACCCACCCTTGAATCCCAACTTCGGCACCGCATGATCCCATCATGCCCTTGCTTCCTCCCACCCGAAGACCTCTGGCCCGAACCCACGACCGCGACTCCTCCTCTTCGCCGAACTCCTGGCCGCCTACTTCCACGACACTGCCAACGCTCGAACTCGCCCACGCCACCGGCCTCTCCTCCGACAACTCGCCACCTGGCGGAACTCCCCGCAGGCCCGCGAGGCCATCGACCAGATCAGGACATTCGAAGAACAACGCCCGCGACGGCCGCCCGCGCGCCGCCTGCTGCCGTCGAACGCCTGTCACCATCCTCGCCGCCAACACCAACACCGAATCCGCCCGCAAAGCCGCCTGCTCCTCCTACGCACTAACATCACCGTCCGCCTCCGCACTCCCCCTCCCCCAAGGCGTGCGGCGTGAAGGCGCGCCTGCGAGGCGCGGCGATGTGGGCGGAGGGGGCACGAACAACCACACGCCCCCACCCCACGAACGCGACGCGCAAGCGAGCGCAGTTGCGCCACACGCCCACACAACTCGATGCCTCAATGCCTCCTGCCCGATGCCTTCCCACATCATCACCACCGCCGGCAACGCACCACACACCACCACATCCAGGCAGAGCTGCCGGACCCACCACAGATCGGACGCCGATCCGCGCCGTACCGAGAAACGCCGCCGAGCCGGCGGTCTCGGTGGCACAGAGGGGGCCCGTGGCGGTGATGCGCCCCGTCAGTCGATCGCCGGGATCGGGAACAGGTCCGACGCGATGCTCGCGGTCCATGATCGACTTCGCACAGTTCCACGAGGTCGGGCCGATCCGTCGCCAGGTCGCGGGTTCCGGAACGGGTCGGTGGACAGGTCGCTGATGGTGGATCGACGCCGCCGGCCCGCCTGGTCAACCTGCCCGCGCGTCCGCGCAGGGGCGCGGCCGAATCCCTTGATGTCCACGATCACGCACTGCTGCTGGACCCCTCGGGTACTCGATGTATACGAACCTCCCGGTGGCCGTCCAACGCCCGCCCGCCCAGCAGCCCGGCCAGCGACACGCCGTCGATCCGATCGGCGGGCTGCCCCGCCGAGCAGCGAATGTTGGCATCAGGTCGGCCGCGACCACCTCGCCCGCGTCGTGCCGGGGCGATCCGCCCGGGCCACCACGCCACGAACGGCACGCGGATCCCGCCCCTCATAGAGCAACTTGAAGTCCCGCAGCCTGCCCAGCGAATCGAAGAACGCCCGGTCCACCTCGCCGTTGAAGGTCGTGCCGCTGTCGACGTGACGATGATGGCGTGTTGTCGCCCAGGCCTGCGGCCTCGACCGTCCGCAGGCGCGTCCGACCGAATGATCGATGTACATCATACGGCGCATGTCGCGGTAGCGCTCGCAGGCGGTGTAGCCCTGCTGGCCCAGGTATGGCCCGCCTGGCGGGCCGGTCCCACTCGGCGCGGGTATCGGTCGATGAAGTCCTGCGGCCTGCAGGGCCGCGTGGGGAGGATGGTGGGGAAGTAGAGGAAGAACGCCGGGACCCTCGCGACGTTCGTGCGGACGCCGGTCGAGTCGGTCCGCCGCTGCCGTTCGATCCACCGCACCGGCCCGTCGAGCATCTCGGCGGGGGCGAAGTCCGCCGCGGTATTGGTTCCAGTCGGCGTTGGTCCAACCCTCGCAATGCGTCGAGGCGTTGCGGCCGCGAAGTCAGCGCAGGACGTCGACGTCGTGGTTCCGCCACGGTGCGTGGGATAGAGGTTGTGGGCCACGCGCTGGCAGAGGTAGCCGCAGAAGTGGTCGAAGCCCTGGCTGCGCGGGTGCCCCTCCGATCCCGGCCCGCCCAGGCCCCACTTGCCGATGCAGGCGGTGGAATAGCCGACCACGCCGCAGCACCTCGGCGAGCGACCCGGCATCCGGCAGCGGCCACCGGCCCTCGGGCTTCGGCCCCCAGCCGCCGACCTCGCGGTTGCCGCGTGGATGGTGCGCGCCCGGTGGTAGCCGGTCATGATGGGCGCATCGGGCCGGGGCGCACACGGTGCTGGCGGAGTAGAAGCGGGTGAGGCGGGAGTCCTCCTCGGCGAGGCGATCGATGTTGGGCGTGGTGGATCCGCTCCCGCCTCGTGCGCAGCCGAGTTCGGCGTAGCCCAGGTCGTCGCAGAAGTTGACCAGGATGATGTTAAAGGCAAGGCCCGCCAGGCCGGGGCGGGGCCGATCGACGCGGCCCTGGGCGGGCGGAGAGAGCAGGGCGAGCAGCGAGGAGGCGAGCCAGTTGGGTCGCGCGGGCCGGGTGGTGCGGGAGTTGGCGTTGCGCGAGATGCGTGCCATGGCGTGTTCCTTGCACTCGCGTGCGGTTCGGGCCGGGACCGCCGGCGGGCCGCCGATGGGGGCGGGCGCGGGGTTGACATGCCGTGGGGGAACGATATGCTGGTGTCGTTGAACGATCATTCAACTCAGGAGCCAGCGATGTCCAGGACGCCCGTGACACCCGTTGCCGCCAAGACGCCCGTCGCCCCCTTGGTTTCCGCGGCCCCTCGCGGGGGGGTGCCGCGCGTCGGTGCCTTGCTTGCCGCGGGGGTTGCGGTGGTGGCGCTGGTCGGGGCGTTGGGGCCGTTGGCTCGGTCCACGTTTGTCTCGACACCCGGCACGGACATCGCCGCGGAGCGGTTCGCCGCGCATGGGCGCGTTGGTGAGGGCGTGACCGTCGAGGCCGTGTGGCCCGTGGGCCCCGATGAGGCGTTCGATCTGCTGACGGATGCTGGAGCGCTGCGCGAGCGCTTTGCGCTCGAGGCCCGGATCGACCTGGCCATCGGCGGGCGGTACGAGTACCTGTTCGGCGCGGGGGTGGCGCCGGAGGGCCAGCAGGGGTCGGAGACGTGCCAGGTCCTGGCGTATGTGCCGGGCGAGGTGCTGGCGTTCTCGTGGAACGCTCCGCCGTCGTTCGAGGAGCGGGCGATGCACACTTGGGTCGTGATCACCCTCACGCCCGGCGACGACGGCACCACCGCCCTTCGCCTCCGCCACGTCGGCTTCGGCGAGGGCGGACGCTGGGGCGAGGTCGAGCAGTACTTCCAGACGGCGTGGGAGCGGCTGCTGGGGGCGATGGGGGAGGATCTGGAGTGAGAAGGGGCGGAGGGACAGAGGGGCCAAGGGGCGAAGGGGCGCGATGGAGACGCGCTGACGATTCGAGCGGTGTGCGCCGCGGTTGGTACGTCGGCTCGATCGCGGTGTGCGACGCGCTTCCGCTACGAGTTCCCTTTGCCCCTCTGCCCCTCGGCCCCTCCGCCCCTTCCCGTTCCGTACACTCCCCCGCATGTCCACGCCCACGATCTTCTTCGACGATGAGGCCGCGGCTCTCGCGCCCTTGACCGACACCCGGGCCTCGTTCGACATCCGCACCGGGGGGTTCACGACGCTGGGGCGGCTCAAGCGGGCGCTGGACCTGAACGTGATCGCCCTGTTCGTGCCGGAGCGGTTGAAGGCGGTCACGCGGCAGCGGTACGCGGTGCCGGTGAACGACATCCCCGAGGGGGCGATGGGGGCGGTGCTGCTGATCAACGGGCGGTGCCCGCTGCCGCTGGCGCAGATCACGGAACTCACGCTCGGCCAGCGCCTGGTGGAGAAGTCCTCCGGGCACACGATCGCCTCGATGGTCAACGGCGCGGGGGCGCGGCGGATTGTCGAGGGGGACAACTCGGGCCTCGAGGTCCGCGAGTTCGATGCCAACGTGCTGCTGCGGCGGCCGTGGAACGTCCGCACCAGCCGCGACGCGGCGATCAAGGTCGATCTCACGCTGCTGCACACGATTCCCGGCAAGGCGGCCGGGCCCGGGACGTTCCAGTTGGGCGGGCACCCGGTGATCATCGATCCGTCGGCCAATGTGTACCCGTCGGTCGTGCTCAACGCCGAGGCGGGGGGGATCTATATCGGGCCGAATGCGGTGATCCGCCCGGGGGCGATCCTGAGCGGGCCGTGCATTGTAATGGAGAACGCGAGCGTGCTGGAGCACGCCCACATCAAGAACTACACCGCGATCGGCCCGGGCTGCAAAGTGGCTGGCGAGGTCTCGGGCGTGGTGTTCCAGGGGCACGCCAACAAGGCCCACGACGGGTTCCTGGGCGATTCGTGGGTCGGCGAGTGGGCCAACCTCGGGGCCGGCACGACCAACTCGAACCTGCTGAACACGTACTCGCAGGTGATCGCGCAGGCGGTCCCCGGCAGCCAGCGCGAGCGGACGGGCGAGACGTTCCTGGGCGCGATCATCGGCGACCACGTCAAGACGGCGATCGGGACGCGGATCATGACCGGGGCGGTGCTGCACACGGGGTGCATGTTCGCCCAGACCGCGGCGGTCGCGGGGACGGTCGGCCCGTTCACGTGGGCGACCGACCGGGGGATGCAGGCGTTCCGGTTCGACAAGTTCATGGAGATCGCCCGGACGGTGATGGCGCGGCGGCACGTCGAGCCGACGGACGCGTACGCGAGCCTGCTGGCGGAGTTGCACACGGAGGCGGTGGGGGCGTGAATCGAGAAGGGGTTGAGGGTCAGAGGGGCAGAGGGGCAGAGGGTCAAAGGGATTGGAAAGGCGGCCGTTTCGCGGCCTGCAGCTCAGCCCCTCCTCTCGGTGACCCGGCCCTTCTCCCCCTTCGCCCCTTTGCCCCTTCTACGCTCTTCTCATGGCCACCATCATCGTCTTCCAGCACTCTCCTCACGGCGGGCCCGGGCGGCTTGGGGCGACCCTGCGCGACCACGGGTTCCGGCTCGATGTCCGGCGGCTCGACCTGCACCGCGAGCGGGGCAAGGGCGTGCCGCCGGACTACGACAACGTGCACGGGCTGGTGGTGCTGGGCGGGCCGCAGAACGTGGGTGATCCGGAGCCGTGGCTGAACGAGTCGATGGCGTACATCCGCGGGGCGCACGAGCGGTCGCTGCCGATCGTGGGGGTGTGCCTGGGGCACCAGTTGATCGCGGCGGCGCTGGGCGGGCAGGTCGGGGCGATGGCGACGCCGGAACTGGGTTTCACGCGGACGAGCGTGACGGTGCCGGGGCAGACCGACACGATCATGGCGGGCGTGCCGTGGGACTTCATGGCGTTCCAGACGCACGGGCAGCAGGTGACGACGCCGCCGGCGGGGGCGACGGTGCTTGCGGGCAATGAGGCGTGCAAGGTGCAGGCGTTCAAGGTGGGGCTGCGGACGTACGGGTTCCAGTTCCACTTCGAGGCGGATCGGCCGATGGTGAGTTCGCTGCTCAGGTCGAGCGAGGCGTGGGCCAAGGAGCAGGGGCAGTCGCTCAAGACGCTGGAGTCGCAGGCGGATGACCACTATCAGCGGGCCGCGCTTGTGGCGGATCGGCTGTGTTTGAACATCGCGGCGTACTGCTTCCCGAGCGTGGGGCTGGTTGCGGCGTAGGCGGGGCGTGAGGCATTGGTGAACCACGGAGACACGGAGGGCACTGGGGAAGGCATAGGGGTGGGGTGTTGGGGCGTCGTGGTCGGGCGGTGACGCTGCTTCGGGTTTGGCGCTTTGTCTCTTCGTCTCTTTCTCTCTCCTTCTTTCTCTCTTCCCCCCGTTACACTCGGGCCATGCTCGACGCCCTGCTGGACACGATCGGCCGCTTTCATCCGATGGCGGTGCATTTGCCGGTTGGCCTGCTGGTCGCGCTGGCGGCGTGGGAGTGCTGGCGGGCGGTGGTGCTGCGGCGCGCGGGCGCTCGCGTCGGCGAGGCTCCGGAGACGCGGCCGCACGCATCCATGCAGGTTCCCGTGTTCCTGTGCTGGCTGGCGGTGCTGGGGGCGGCGGGGGCGATCGGCACCGGCCTGCTGCACGAGCGTGAGGTCGGCGACGATGCGACCACGGACCTGCACAAGTGGCTAGGCATTGGCGCGGGTGTCGGGGCGCTGGTGACGGCGGTGGCCGCGACGCTGGCGCGGAGCGGTGTCGGGCCGATCGCGACGGCGTACCGCGTGGTGTTGCTTATCACCGTCGCGGGGCTGATCCCCGCCGGGCACCTTGGCGGGACGATCACGCATGGGGAGGGGTATCTGTTCGAGCGGCTGCTTGCGAGCGACGCGCCCGCGCCCGTCGATGTGCCCGTCGGCGTGCCCGTGACGCCGGTTCCGAGCGTGAGCGCCGACGCGCTGGGCGTCCGCGCCCGGCAGGTCCTCGCGGCGAACTGCGAGTCGTGCCACGGCCCGGCCCGGGCCCGGAACAGCCTGCGTGTGGACTCGATCGAGGGGCTGCTCGGGGGCGGGCGTCGCGGGCCGGCGATCGTGCCGGGGGACCACGCGGCGAGCCTGCTGGTGGAGCGGATGCGGCTGCCTCTTGAGGCGCGCGGGCACATGCCGCCGCGCGACGAGGTTCAGCCGACGGCGGAGGACATCGAGGCGATCGAGGCGTGGATCGCGTCGCTGACGCCGGTGGCGGCGGAGCCGGGCTGATTCGAGCGTGGCAAGCGAACTCGGTTGAAGTTCGAGCGCACGGGTCGGGCTGTGCCGACCGGGCGGGAGCCATCGGATCGACGGTTGGTCGCGCGTGGCGGGTGTCTCGACGCGCCGGTTGTCGCTCACGTCCGATCCGCCGTGGCCCGATCCCTGCTCGGGGGAACCCGGAGGGAGCGATGATGCGTGATGGTCGTGTGGGCGTGGCTGGGGGCGGCGAGGGGGCGGGTCCGAATACCGCGGGCGCGGCCGGCGTGAACCGGATCGCGGGTGCGGCCGGGGCGATCGCGCTGGCCGCGGGTCTGGCGATGGCCCAGCCGGTGCCGCGCTTCACGATCGAGGCGTTGCCGGGGGCTTCCGGGGCGATCAACAACAACGACGAGGTGACGCTGGTCGTGGCGTACGACGCGAGCCGCGAGGTCGGCGGCGTGCTGGACCTGTCCACCGGCGTGTTCCGGGCCCTGACCGTCGCGATGCACGACGTGGCCCTGACGGACATCACCGACACGGGATTCGTCGCGGGGTATGTCGGGTATTCGTCGGGCGCGCGGTACATCGTGCAATGGACGCCCGAGGGCAAGCGGAACAACTTGCCGCGGGTGTTCGAGGCGGTGACGACGGGGCCGTTCCTGAACGACTCGGGGCGTGTGGTGTGGGGCGATGGGGATGTGGCGTCGACGTGGGCGACGGGCACGCGGGTGTGGAAGACGGGGTCGCTGGCGGCGGTGAGCAGGTCGATGCGCGGCATCACCAACGACAACATGGTCCTGGGCATGTACCGCGGCCAGGGCGTGCTGGCGCCGCTGAGCGGTCGCCTGGTCTCGGCCCCGGCGACGGACTCGACCATCTGGAACGAGGCGATCGAGGCCAATGCGCACGGCGATCTGCTGGTGTCGTGCGCCGAGTCGGGCGGGCTGCGCCAGTTCATCTGGCACGCGGACGCGGTGGGGACCGACGGGGAGTTCGAGTTGCTGGCCGACCCGGCGTCGTGGCGGATCATGACGATGGGGCGTGCGATGAACGACCTGGGGGATGTGGTGGGCGCGGGCGTGACGCCGGGGGTGTACATCCCCGACTCGATGCTGTGGACGGCGGGGACCGGCTACTCGTTCCGGGAACTGCTGGGCGGGGCGTACCCCGAGGGCTGGACGGGGTTCCTGATGCCGGTGGACATCAACAACCGGGG